>NZ_CP042432.1:1440894-2881789 GCF_008033235.1 Anseongella ginsenosidimutans | reverse complement strand
TATCCAGCGTGATATCCACGCCCCACATCCAGCCGGCTGTATTAATATCATTAAAACCGCCAGTCACCGCTGCTTCATCCATAAGTGGAAAATTCCCGCTTTGAACAATGTCCTGGGCCTCTTGCATCGCCAGATCATATTGCCCGGTCGTCGCGTAAGCATAGGCAAGTAATCCTTTCGCTACGGACTGGTTGATCTGACTTTTGCTTTGACGGGAAAAACCGTCGAGCAATTCAATGGCTTCCGTCAGGTCGCTTATAATCAGATCATATACCTCCTGCGTGGTACTCTTTGGCTGATTTGGAGCTTCCAAATCCGTGTAAATCGGAAGGATAGGCTCACTTGGATCATAAGAACGCGCATAGAGATTTGCGAGGTAAAAGTAGCCATATGCCCTCATTGCTTTAGCCTGTCCCATGTAATAGCGCGCTTCATCACTTTCCAACGCAGCATCATTTCCACCTAAGCCATCAATGACGATATTGGCGCCAAAAATGATCCGGTAATAATAACGCCAGGGCATGTAACATTCGTCACGGGTATAATCAGTTGTAGCCTGCAGGCGGGCAAGACTGGAATACCAGCCATAAACAGTACCCCCCAAAACCATGTCCGAAGAAATGAGATCCATGTAAATATCCCATCCTTTCTGACCAAAGTCATCGTGATTCAGATCGGTACCGCCTGTACCGGGCGTATACATCGTAGAATAAAGCCCCGCGATACTGCCAGCCTGGATATCCGGATTCTTTTCTGTTGCATCTTTTATCTGCTGAGCTGAAATAAACTCTGTGGGCTCGGTTTCAAGAAAGTCTTTGCCACATCCAGCCACCAGCATCGCAGACGCAATTACCGGAATAAAATGTTTTATATATGCTTTCATTGTCGTATTCATTAGTAATTAAAATCTGACGCCGAGGCCTGCAGTAAAAGTTGACAAAGGAGAATACCGATACCAGTCAGATTCACCAGCTTCGTTCGTCGACGGATTAAAACCCTTCCGTTCGCTAAGTAACCACAAATTGTCTCCTGACACCCAAATATTCAGATTTGCCACGCCCCACCTTTCAACTATTTGTGAAGGGATAGTGTAACGCAGCATTATATTATTCAGGTTAAGGAAACTGGCCTTGGTTACGTATTTGCTCGATGAAGACCCTACGTTCGGATCCAGATCATCTGACAATCGCGGTACATCTGTTATGTCTCCCGGCTCTTGCCATCTGTTAAGAATATCCTCGTGCCAGTTGTTGTTTCCTATCTGCTCATTTGCCATTAGCCTTGCATAAACAAAGTCGTAGGCATAACCGCCAACGGCATAAAGAAATTGTGCGCTTAGCTCAAAGCCCTTGTAACCGGTATGTAAGCTAAACGCTCCCCGCACAGTAGGAAACGCAGACTTATCAATGAATTTTTCAGTTGCCTGAGTGTAATTCTTTGTGGTTGTCATCGCAATCTGGTCAGCGCGGTCTGCGTTTTCCAGCCGTGAATCGTATAGCGAAAGGATGATCTCTTCATCTTCCCCTAACGCTCCATCTCCATCCGTATCATAAAAGTATTGGTTCCACATGGCTCTTCCGTCTTCCGCATCGACTCCCGCCCATTCGCGCAGGTAGAAATCGTATATGGAATGACCCTTAGCCTGACCATAATAACCGTCAATATTTATATGCTTTTCCTCGTTCGTGGCCGGATCTATTGGCATCCTCGTCATTTTATTTTTGACCATTTCTCCATTGATGCCAAAGTCAAGATAAAAATCCTCGTTCTGAACCAGATGAGCGAGCAAATTAAACTCCAGGCCCTGATTTCTCAAAGCTCCGTCATTCACTTTGATCAGTGCATAACCAATAGAGGGACCCACACGGCGATCAAATATCAAGTCATCCGTATTTTTAACGTAATAATCAATTGCACCGTCGAGATATTTGCCGAGGCTGAATTCAACGCCGGCCTGGAACATCTTCGAGGTTTCCCAGGTAAGATCGGGGTTTCCTTTTGTATCAAACGCAAGGGAAATGCCTCCGTCCAGGTTACTTACCGTAAACAAGTCGTATCCCGGATAATATCCAACCCCGCCTTGCTCTCCGATAAGCCCATAACTAGCTTTTAGTTTAAGATTTTCAAAAATCGTTTGATTTGACATAAAAGCCTCGTTACTAATAAGCCAGGCTGCGCCTACAGAACCAAACGTTCCCCACTTATCCTTTAGAAAGCGTGATGAACCATCCCGTCGTACAGTTGCGGAAAGAAAATAAGTATCCTTAAAATCGTAATTTACCTGACCGAAATAGCTTTCCAGCGTAAACTTATCAGTAAAAGATTCGGGAGGGTTACTGCCCACAGCATTATCAAATTCAATGCCCCCTGGGTCAACCATATTGAATTTGCTTGCAGAAAGTGATTTAGTTTCCCACAAATTGCTTTCGTGGGCGGCAAGTGCATCAATATGGTGTTCTCCGATATCAGTCCGGTAACGAAGCATCTGCTGGAAATTGTAACTCAGCCGCTCTGTTTTCAGCTTAAAGATAGATCCGCCCTGGGAAGCAGCAGAGCCGTAAAACGGGTTATCCTGCTGATTGTTATCGCTGTTGAAATACTGATTCCCAAATCTCACCTCAGCTGACAGATTAGGAGTAATGTCGGCCTTCAGGAAGGCGTTTGTATTTAATTCATGCCGCTTTGTGTTCCGAATATTATAATAGGTATCAGCAATAGAATTGGTAAGGCCTGCAAAACCACGGCCATCGCCATAATCATATTGATCACCACCGTAAATTTCATCCGGAATGCGATTACCCTCTTCATCCCTAAGAAACAAAGGATAGATCGGCGGCATATTATCGACAAACCAGAACAAACTTCCTGAGTCTTCAGTCTGTCCGCCATTGTTCATATCAGTAGCGGCATACCCGAGGTTTAGGGAGCCGCTCAGCCAATCCTTTACCTGATGATTGATGTTGATCCGTGTAGATATACGTTCAAAATCGGTATTAATCGCATATCCCTTGTCTGTAAGGTAACCAAAGGACGTAAAATAGGACGTTTTCTCGCTTCCTCCGCTAATTCTTAAATTGGCTTCCGTTCTATTAGATGCATTGAATGCATGATCTTCCCAATTTTCCGGATCATATTCCCTGGTAACATCCGGCCTAACCTCCCCCGTAGCAGGATCTATAAGGTCCGAGGCGTCTGAAACATCCCAAAGATTATATTTTGGAGAAATTCCATCTTCCGAGAATAATCTCGAATTGGCAAACGCGATAGGATCGACAGGCTCTTCAAATGTTCCAAACGTCCCTCTGTTATACAACGCTTCCCAACTTAACCCGATATATTGTTCGGGAGAGGAAAGTGTGTTGTATCGGGGAAGAAGGCTCATATTTGTCCCTGTTTTGACATCTATCTCAATACCTGATTTTCCTATTTGTCCTTTTTTGGTATTGATCACAATTACGCCGTTTGCCCCCCTGGCTCCGTAAATTGCCGTGGCCGAAGCATCTTTCAAGACGGTAAGTGATTCAATATCGGCAGGATTGATTGCGTTCACATTGCCGGTATAGGGTACGCCGTCTACCACATAAAGCGGATCCCGGTTGCCGTTCACTGAACCGGCTCCGCGAATACGAATGGTGGCTGATTCGCCGGGCTGACCAGAATCATTAATGATGCGTACGCCTGCGGCTTCGCCGGCCAGAGCCTTTGAAACGTCCGAATAGCTCTTGCCCTCCAAAGCCTCGGCATCAATTTGGGTTGCTGTACCAGTAAAGGATTGCCGCGTTGCTGTCCCATATCCAACTACGATCACCTCTTCAAGAGAATGAATATCCGGCGCCAGCGTTACCTGGAATTGGCTTTGCCCCGCCGTATTAATCTCCTCTGAGAGAAACCCAATAAAAGAAACCTCGATAATTGCGCCTTCCGGCACATCTAAGGTGAATTCTCCCTCCAGGTCGGTGCTTGTTCCTACGGAAGTCCCTTTAACCAACACTGATGCCCCTGGGAGCGGGGCCCCATCCTCTCCGGTTACTTTACCGGAAATAGTTTGTTCCTGTGACCAGGCGGTCAGGGTTGAACAAACTAATAAGAATGCATAAAGTAATGATTTCTTCATAATCGATTTATATCTCCGTGTGCAAAATTACGGTTTTTAAGAAGACATCTACCAAAAATATTACATAGCATTCCCATGAGCCCTAATTTCCCGAGTCACTTTGCGTTTAACTTGATAGAATATTAATATCATGCCCAATTTGTAACAAAACTATTACATTTGGTCAGGAAACATGATCGATTATATTGATCGCGTGAATTAAACAACGTCGAGGCCGTTGCAGCACGTCTAATTCAATTCCATCGGCGCTATAAAATCCGGGTGGCACCATTCCACAGCCCCTCCTTCATAAATCTGATTGGCGATACTAATTACATCAGAAAGGTCTGTCGCCCGGATAGTAAAGGTATTGCGCTCTTTAGTTTTTACTAATTCTACCTGTTTACCGAAGTTCGACAGTACATTGTCAATAGAAACGTCATTCTTCAGTTCCAATAAAATCTCCCCGGTGGGAATCATTTCAAAGGAACCATCAAATTCATAAGATGAAAAAACCTCCTTAACAGCGGACAGGTTACCCTTCTCAATTATTAACTGCAAAAGGTTTTCTTCCGATTTCAGAATAAAAAGATTTTCGCTTAATTCGGAAAGTACTAAGCCATTACTAAGCTGTGAACTCAGCAAGTTCGATAAACTGGTAAGATCCAGGTCAGAGTTGATAATTACCGTAGAAGAATCAACGGCTATAGGAATCTTTCCTCCGCTGGACCAATAATAGAGGTCTTGAACAGGATGTATTGTAGTTACGTTTTCTATTTGAAGTTCCTCGGGCGGGTTCGTTTTTTTACAGCTGACGGGTATCCCGGCGATTGACAATAGAAACAAGCAGGTAAATATTCTTGTCATGATGAAGTTTAATTAGGTGAAAATATAATACTAATTTAGCGTTTCTTGCCAAAAAAGCGAATTATGAAAAAAATAACTATCATCGGTTCGGGTACTATGGGCAACGGGATCGCTCATGTGTTTGCATTGCACGGTTATCCTGTTTCACTCGTGGACGTCTCCGCCGGAGCGTTGGAGAAGGCGATGCAAACCATTGCCGGCAACCTGGACCGCATGATAAAAAAGGAGCTTATTACTCCTGAGAAAAAGGAGCGGGCGCTTTCCGCTATCCGCACCTTTACAACTATTGACCGCGCGACTGAAGACGCCGGCCTGGTGGTAGAAGCGGTTTCTGAAGACCCTGAACTCAAACTTTCCCTCTTCAGGCAGCTTGATGACCTGTGTCCGCCGGATACGATCCTGGCCAGCAATACTTCATCTATTTCCATTTCCCGGATTGCAGCAGCCACGAAAAGGCCCGAAAAAGTGGTGGGAATGCATTTTATGAACCCCGTGCCGGTAATGAAGCTCGTGGAGGTAATTAAAGGGTATGCCACATCGGGAGAAACCTGCGCCGCGGTCATGGAATTGGCACAAAACCTTGAAAAAATACCTGTTGCCGTCAATGATTACCCTGGCTTCGTAGCTAACCGGATATTAATGCCTATGATCAATGAAGCAATTTATGCCGTGCATGAAGGAGTAGCGGGCGTAAAAGAAATTGATACGGTAATGAAGCTGGGAATGTCCCACCCTATGGGCCCCTTGCAGCTGGCCGACTTTATAGGGCTGGATGTTTGTCTTTCAATTCTCCGCGTACTTTTTGACGGTTTCGGTAATCCTAAATACGCCCCCTGCCCCTTACTCGTAAACATGGTCACTGCCGGAGTATTGGGTGTAAAATCGGGCGCAGGCTTTTATTCCTATGAGAATGGAACAAAAGATGCCCCGGTTGCCGGCCGTTTCCGAAATTAGTGATTGCCACACTGGGCTGCGTTAACCATGAACTATAACATTCTAAAAACCAACAGTATAAGAGTAAAGTAAAAGGGCAGGAACAAGACAAGGATCAGCCAAAACTGTTGCTTAAAGCCCTTTTCAACATTCACTTGAAGCGTGCCCATTTCTTTCGTGAGCGCCGTGTTCACGCCACTAATATCTTCCTTCAACTCGCTGCGGACAGCAGCGATATCTTGCTTTAGTTCAGTACGGACAGCTGCGATATCTTCTTTCAATTCAGTACGGACAGCTGCGATATCTTCTTTCAATGCAGTACGGACAGCTGAAATATCTTCTTTCAATTCAGTACGGACAGCTGCAATATCTTCTTTCAATTCAGCACGGACAGTTGCAATATTCTCTTTCAGTTCAGTATGCACCAAGTTAATTTTGTCTTTCAGCATGCCGTTGACTTTAAAGAGGTTTTCGTTCGTGGCCAGAGCGTTTATACGGTGCATCATTTCCTCCTTAATGTTTTCTCTGATAAAGACGAGTAGGGTTTCAGCAGTTTGCTTACCTATTTTAACTGATAGAAGATCATACATTTTGGCAGTAGATGTTAAGGTATTCATAGTGATCTGTATTTGTTAATACAAAACTACAAAAAAACAAAATTCATCGAAAAAAAACTTTAAAACCTACATCTGATCCGGTACGTCAATCCCCAGTAATGCCATGCCTCTGCTGATGATCCCGGCTGTTATCACCGAAAGCCCTAAGCGGAATTGCTGCAGCTGCGGGTCTTCCGCCTTCAGAATGGAATTATCGTGATAAAACTTATTGAAGGTTTTACCCAGGTCATACAAATAGTTGGCTACTATGGCCGGATTGTATTCTGCGGCAGCCTCGGCGATTATCTCACCGAACTTATTCAGCAGGATAACCAGGTTTTTTTCATCCGCGTTCAGGGACAGTCCTTCCAGGTTGAATGCCGCCTCGCGTTTTCCCGCTTTTTCAAGGACCGAACGAATGCGGGCATATGTATATTGAATAAATGGCCCCGTGTGGCCCTGCATATCAATGGACTCATTCGGATCGAATAGAAGCCGCTTTTTGGGGTCTACCCGCAGGAGAAAATATTTCAGGGCGCCCATGCCTACCTTGCGGAACAGTTCTTCTTTTTCCGCTTCCGGCAATTCGTTCGCTTTTCCCAGCTCCAGCGTATTCTGGCGGGCCTTATCGATCATTTCGACCATCAGGTCATCGGCGTCCACCACGGTTCCTTCGCGCGACTTCATTTTGCCCGAAGGAAGGTCAACCATTCCATAGGAAAGATGATGCAGCCCGCCCGCCCAGGGCTTGCCAAGCTTTTCCAGGATCAGAAAAAGCACTTTAAAATGATAATCCTGCTCATTTCCGACAACATAAATGGACTTTTCCATACCGTAATCATCGTATTTCAGCTGGGCGGTCCCCAAATCCTGAGTTATATACACGGATGTGCCGTCCGCCCTGAGCAGGAGCTTTTCATCCAGGCCGTCTCCGCTTAAATCGATCCAGACGGAGCCGTCGGGCTTCCGGAAAAACACTCCTTTTTCAAGGCCTTCATTTACAATGTCTTTTCCAAGCAGGTAAGTGTCCGATTCATAATAGATCTTATCGAAATCCACTCCCAGCTTCTTGTAGGTCACATCAAATCCTTCATACACCCAGCCGTTCATTATTTTCCAGAAGTCGACAACCTCCTTTTCACCTTCTTCCCACTGGCGGAGCATTTCCTGCGCTTCACGCATCAGGGGAGACGCATACTTCGCCTCTTCTTCGGTCATTCCTACCTCCATCAACCCTTTTACCTGCTCTTTAAATTTCTTTTCAAAAAGAACGTAGAACTTTCCAACAAAATGATCGCCTTTCATTCCGGCAGTCGCCGGGCTTTCCCCATCCCCAAACCTGAGCCAGGCAAGCATGGACTTACATATATGAATTCCGCGATCGTTGATAAGATTGGATTTGATCACATCATAACCTGCCGCATCCAGAATTCGTGACACAGAATAACCAAGGAGGTTATTTCTCACATGTCCGAGATGAAGAGGTTTATTCGTATTGGGCGAAGAATACTCAACCATTACTTTTTGGCCATTCCTGGAATGGGCGCCATAATTTTCTGAAAGAGCCATCTCCTTTACCCGCTCCAGCCAGTAACGGTCACTGATTACCAGGTTCAAAAAGCCTTTGACCACATTGAAACGGGCAACCTCTTCGTAGTTTTCCTGCAGGTAGTTTCCCAGTTCGCGGGCGGTTTCCTCCGGGGATTTTTTCGAAAAACGGGTAAATGGAAACGTCACGACGGTAAGGTCACCCTCGAATTCCTTCCTGGTTTCGTTAAGGGTGACCGATGAGGCCGGGATTGTTTCCTGGTATAACTTTGCTATGGTTTCGGCCGTAATTCCGGCCACAAATTCTGTAATCGTCATTATATATTATGCGTTAGCTGGTTGCTTGCTCGTAAAAGAATATCAAAAGCCTGTTCGGCCATCAGGTTCTCCCTGTCAAGAGTAGGATTTACTTCTACAAGCTCGAATGTACCGATTTTTTTGCTTTGCATCAGCCTGATGACCAAGGTACGCGCTTCTTTTATGGTGATTCCGTTGGGAACCGGTGTTCCCGTCCCCCTGGAAACAGAAGGATCCAATACATCCACATCAAAAGATACGTGTATCAAATCGCAGTCGTCCAGGTACTTCAGTGTTTCAACAGCCACTTTTTCCACACCAGCCCGGCGGATCTCCTTGGCGCTGAAATTCCGGATCCCTCTTTTTTCAAGAAGGTGGTCTTCCGCAGGCTCCGTATCCCGCACACCGATCATCACGATATTCTCGTACGTTATTTTGGGGCATATACCTCCCACATTCTTCAGCTGGTACCAGAAATTCAGCGTTTCCTGGTCCGGCGCGTTCAGTGTTGATTCCAGGTTATCCTCATCCAGGGAAATGGCGTTGGGCAT
Source organism: Anseongella ginsenosidimutans (assembly GCF_008033235.1). Classification (GTDB taxonomy): domain Bacteria; phylum Bacteroidota; class Bacteroidia; order Sphingobacteriales; family Sphingobacteriaceae; genus Anseongella; species Anseongella ginsenosidimutans. Next base: position 2,872,904 of record NZ_CP042432.1, on the reverse strand, counting down.
ACCATGCATATTTCCTGAAGGAGTCGTATAGGGCGAATGAATATCGGCATGGGCGTCAATCCAGATCACACCCAGGCGAATTTTAGGAAAGGCCATGCGAATGCCGGCAACAGTTCCGGCGGCAATGCTATGGTCTCCGCCAACGATAATAGGAAATTCCCCCTTTTCCAGGGTACGGCATACTTCTTCCCCAATACGTTCGGTCATGGTAAGAATACCCGATATACGTTTTGCATACCGGTCGCCGGAAGACTCAAACAGCAAATGATTCTCATCTGGAATTGAAACACAGGGATATCTTTTAAAGAACCGGCTGCTAAAGTCAAGCGAGGCAATCCTGATGGCATCCGGCCCCAGGCTTGCTCCCCGGGTCCCGGCTCCTATTTCGGACCGCACTTCTATTAACTTTAGTTTATGCATACAAATTAAGACCCGGTTCGGTTATTGTTTAGATAGAATTATATCTTTGCAAACCAAATTTAAAAAGAGATGCAAAGCTACCAAGAATTTCTTGATTTGAGCGTAGGTTTCCCCCAGGAAGGCTTTGAAGTGTATGAAGACGAGTTGTATTTCCATGATATCAACCTCATGGAGCTGATCGAAACGTACGGCACCCCCTTGAAATTCACCTACCTGCCCATTATCACCAAGAAGATCCAGCAGGCCCGACTTTGGTTTCAGCGTGCCATCGTAAATAATAATTACCGGGGTAAATACAGATATTGTTATTGTACAAAGAGTTCCCATTTTCGTCATATCGTAGAAGAAGCCTTCAAAAATGATATTCACCTGGAAACCTCTGCGGCCTTCGATATGTCCATGATCGATGCGCTGGAGAAAAAAGGCGTCCTTAATAAAGAGGTATATGTTGTTTGTAACGGATTTAAAACCCAGCAATACAAACAATATATCGTAGATATGATCCACGACGGGTTTAAAAACATCATTCCTATCCTGGACAACAAGGAAGAGTTCAATTTCTACGATGATGAGCTGGACATGGAATGCAACCTGGGCATCCGCATTGCCACGGAAGAGCAGCCCGATTCCCAGTTTTATACCAGCCGCCTGGGCATCCGCGCCGAAGATATCGTTGACCTGTACCAGAACAAGATTGCCAGCCACTCGAACTTCAAGGTGACCATGCTGCATTTCTTTATCAATTCAGGCATCAGCGATACCCAATACTACTGGAACGAGCTGGAAAAATGCGTTACCCTCTATTGCAAGTTCAAAAAGGTGAACCCTCATCTTTCGATGCTGGATATAGGCGGCGGAATGCCGTTCAAAGACTCCCTTATCTTCGATTTTGATTACGAATACATGGTAAACGAAATCATCAAACGCATTAAGGAGATTTGCGCCGAACACGAAGTAATGGAACCGGATATCATTACTGAATTCGGAAAATATACTGTCGCCGAAGCCTCCGGCATCCTGTACAAGGTGCTGGGCCGGAAACTGCAGAATGACCGGGAAAAATGGCTGATGCTGGACGGAAGCTTTATCACCAACCTGCCTGACGTATGGGCCCTGAACCAGCGCTACATCCTGCTGCCCATCAATAACTGGGATTCAGAATACGAACGGGTAAACATGGGCGGCATTACCTGCGACGGACAGGATTACTATAACCAGGAAGCCCATATGAACAACGTATTTATGCCCAAAACACGCAAAGTACAATACATCGGCTTTTTCCACACCGGCGCCTACCAGGAAACCCTTGGCGGCTACGGAGGCATTCATCACTGCCTCCTCCCCACCCCCAAACACATCCTCATCCGCCGCAACCGCGACGAAACCTTCAACTACGAAGTCTTCGGCGAAGAACAAAACAGCAAACAAGTCCTAAAAATCCTAGGCTACATATAACCCCCCACGTAAGCGAAGCGAAACGCACCCCCGCTCGCATGGAGCAAAGCGACCATGCGAAACGCACCCCCGCATGCAAAAGCGTAAGCGAAGCGAAACGCCCCCCGCATGCCAAACGCGTGAGCGAAGCGAAACGCGCCCCCGCTCGCATGGAGCAAAGCGACCATGCGAAACGCACCCCCGCATGCAAAAGCGTAAGCGAAGCGAAACGCGCCCCGCATGCCAAACGCGTGAGCGAAGCGAAACGCGCCCCTACGCTCTTCGTAGCGTAAGCGAAGCGAAACGCGCCCACGCATGGAGCAAAGCGACCATGCGAAACGCACCCCCGCATGCAAAAGCGTAAGCGAAGCGAAACGCCCCCCGCATTCCAAACGCGTGAGCGAAGCGAAACGCGCCCCTACGCTCTTCGTAGCGTAAGCGAAGCGAAACGCGCCCCCGCTCGCATGGAGCAAAGCGACCATGCGCCCATAAAACAAGCACCATACCCCCTGACGGGGCTGTTATTTTATTCCTGGCAATGCGAAAAATGTGAGCGTGGCAGCGCCACGTGACCATTTTTCAAAGCAGTCCAGGGATGAAATAACAGCCCCGTCACCGGTTGTAGTCGTCTTGGAGGCGGATTATGTCGTGTTCATCCGAAGCATACAAAGCATCAGTATGCTGCCATATTTCGGCCAGCACACCCCAGCCATCCAGTCCTACCAGCCGGTGGCGCTCACCTTGTTTTAACGTGATCAGGTCACCGGGATGAAGCGTCTTTAATTCCCCTTCTTCGTCCGTATCACTGGTTACCACTCCCACAGTTCCGTTCAGCACTTTCCATATTTCAGCACGGCGATGGTGATACTGCCAGGAAAGCCGCTTCTGCGGTTCTACCAGCAATATTTTGGGGCTTAGCTTCCCGGATATTTTCAGGTCGTCTGCCTTTATTCCATCAAAATACGCATCGGCAAATGCCTGTGCCTGGCTTTCCTCAATCACAAAAAATCCGCCCCAGGGCCTTGTCATGTCTTGCTGACGGATAGAAAATCCTTTCTCCTGTAATTCCTTTTCAGTTTTCCTGAAAATAGCTGCTTTTTGGTCTTCGATATGCATTGTTATTAATTAAGCGCCGCGCCCGCGGTATTTGTGTCAAAAATACTTCTTTCTTCCGGTTTTTCGGGCAAAAACAGGAATGACCGGCGATCATTTTTGATCATCCGGTCATTCCTTCCCTTTCGCCAGCGGCATGTTCTTCGGCAGGCGGCATGACATCAATTAAAAAGCATAGCGAATGGAGAGTCCCAGGCTGCTTGCTTCAAATTCAGTTGAAGGAGTAAACAGGAAGTGCGGCCTCCAGTCCAGTCCGAAATTTAGCGGAACGTCATTGATCTTGTAATCCAGCCCCACTATGGGAGAAACGCCGAAACCTGCATCGCCTCCACCGTCAGGGATGCCGAGGAACGGACCAATGCCGGCCAGCCATTTCAGACCTTCCGCATTTGGAATCTCTTTATGAAACTCATAAAGCGCACTGATAAAGAATGCGGTGTCATAGAATGTCAGGATCGCTTCCCCCGCATTATTGGGAGAAAAGAAATGTTTTCCTGTAATGCCAACGCCGCGGAAATCAATGTCTCCTACACGCAGGCCGATAGCGGTATTGTACTCAGTACCAGCATCTTGCGCAAAAGACGTGTTTTGCAGGCTCAGAAGCATGCCTGCAATAGCTGTTAAGGTTAAGAATAACTTTTTCATAATGATTGTTTGCAGGCAAAAGTAAGCAAGCCGGCGAATTCCCGAAATACCGAAAAACCAGTAATTACAAACTAATTGTTACATGTTAAGTAGCACAATGGCATTCTGGTTGCGTTATATCAGTAACAAATGACATAAAGGAGAACTTACAGTGAAAAAATATTTATTAGGCGTATTGGCCCTGGCCCTGCTGGCCGGGTGCGCAGTCCGAAAAGAAGGTTATGGCCCGCCGCGTGACCCCGGAAGTTATTATGAAAACCGCCCCGGGTATTATTATTATTATCCCGGCACCGATGTGTACTATGACCTTACCACAGGCAGGTATTTCTACCTGGTTGATGGAAGCTGGTTATATTCAAGCACCCTGCCGCCTTACTATTACGACCGGCTGGGGCGTTATGTAAGGGTGTACGTGCCGGACGGGTATCCTTATTACCATATCAGGGAACATGATCCCCGCGGGAACGCAAGGCCGCGTCCAAGAGAGGACGGCAACGATGCACGCCCCCGTCCAAGGCCGGAAAACCGGCCCCGGCCAAGGGATAACGATAATTCTCGGCCCGAAGCAAGGCCTCAGCCGCGTCCTGAATCAAGGCCCGAATCCCGGCCCCGTCAGACACCCGCTCCGCGCGAAAATCAGGGCAGCAGCGGCTCCGGCGACAATAACAGCCGCCCCAGACCAAGAAGCTTTTAGTCCTGATCAAAAGCGCGCTGTAAACGTAGTGCATAAAAAATATATTTAAACAAAAAAACGCCTGCGGCCCCGGAAAATGGGGCCGCAGGCGTTTTCTCCCTGCGAAAAGGAAACAGGCGGTTCTCCGCAAGTCCACGGCCGGAATACCCTTTCAGGAAATTCCGTCGAATTTGTCAAGTACTTTCAGAAGGGTCGCGAAATCTTTGGGATAAGGCGCGGTTACCGTTTTTTTCTCATCATCCATGAGTCTGAATGAAAGGCTGAAGGCATGTAAGGCAAAGCGCATGATGATTGACTGCTCTTCTTCCCCCCTTCCCAGGTGGTAATTCCGTTTCAGGGAAGAAAGGTAAACAGGTTTTCCACCGTATTGCTCATCATTGCAGATCACGGCCCGCTGCGTAGCCAGATGTATGCGTATCTGGTGCATTCTGCCGGTAAGCGGGCGGCATTCCGCCAGGGTATAATGCCTGAATAAACGGACGGTATTGAAGATGGTTTCCGCTTTCTTGCCCTCGCGCCGGTCTATTTTAACGTGACCTTTTCCAAGGTTCTGAATAGGAAGGTTCACCCGCAGATCCTTGAAATCATGAATTCCTTCCAGGACGGCATGATATACTTTATCCATTTCCCGGTGTTCAAACTGCATGGAAAAATGGCGGTATGCCGCAGAATGCTTGGCTATCAGAAGCACCCCGGAAGTTTCCTTGTCCAGGCGATGACATATCTGGGCATCTTCGTGGTAACTCTTTACCAGGCGCAGCATACTTTGACCTTCCCCGCTTCTCTCGTCCAGCGTGGAAAGAAAGGGAGGTTTGTTTACGGTGATAAGATCATCGTTCTCAAAAAGGATCAGCTCTTTAAACGGCGGAATTTTCATGGACATTTTTAAGAACGGCAAAAATAATGCAAAATAGCTACCTTTAATAACATGAATAAAATACTACCCCTTTTTGCAGGTTGTTTTTTCATTTACCTTCTTGCCGGCTTCAATGTACGGACAAATCCGGTACCCTTAGAAAAAGAAATCACCTATTACGTTTCTGCCCGAGGAAACGATTCCGGTCAGGGAACAAAGAAATTGCCTTTCAAAACCATTCAGAAAGCCCGGGACGTCATCAGGCAGCTCCCGGCTGACAACCGCCCTTCGGTTACGGTGCTTATACAGGGAGGCACCTATTATCTGCAGCATCCTGTTATTTTTAATAAAGAAGATGCCGGCACTGAAAGCGCGCCTGTCATCTATAAGGCTGTAAAAGGCGAAACGCCGGTCTTTACCGGAAGCGTCGCGCTGGATAACTGGGAGCCGGTAAAAGATCAGGAGGTTCTTCAGCATGTTAATCCCGAAATCCGGCGAAAACTTTATGTGCGCGACCTGGCAGCAGCAGGAATTACCAATTACGGCGATCCTGCCGAAAAGGGCCGGCGGCCGGCGTTATATTGCAACCAGCAATTACAAACGCTGGCCAGATGGCCGAACAAAGGCTTTACCCGTTCAGGGAAGGCAAAGGGAAAAACACCTCTTCCGGAGGTATGGACCGGGGAAAAAGGAACCAAAGAGGGCATTTTTGAATACCTGGACGAAAGGATAGATAAATGGGCAACTTCCCCCGATATTCGCCTGGGAGGATATTGGTTCTGGGACTGGAGCGAGCAGTATCACGAGGTAGAAAGGATTGACGCCGGCGCCAATACCATTTATATCAGGCAACCTTACCACGGATACGGTTACAAAGATCAGCTCAATTTTTTCGGCATGAATATTCTTTCCGAACTTGATCAGCCTGGAGAATGGTACCTGGACCGCCGGAAAGGCAAATTATACTGGTATCCGCCCGTAGACATGGCATCAAGCCCCACGGTAAGCCTGACCATATATGACCAGCCTTATATGGTGGAGATGAACGATGCGTCTTATCTTCAAATAGAAGGCCTTTACTTCCAGGAAAGCCGGGGAAGCGGCATCCTGATAAAAGGCGGGTCCCGTAACCTGGTCAAAAACTGCAGCGTGGAACGGCTGGGAACCGACGGGATCCATATTGAAGGCGGATCGCACCACGGCGTCAGCGGAACATACCTCGGGCACCTGGGATACTCGGGGCTCCGGGTCATCGGCGGCGACCGGGCCACGCTGGAGCCGGGCGGGCATTATGTGGAACATTGCATTGTCGAGCATTTCTCTCTCTTCAAGCGGACCTACGAACCGGCGGTGTATATGCAGGGGTGCGGCAATAGCATAAGGCATAATCGTTTCCAATATTCCTCCTCATCCGCCATGCGCCTGGAGGGAAATGATTTTCTTGTCGAATTCAATGAGATCGGGCATGTGGTAAATGAATCGGATGACCAGGGCGGCCTGGATGCCTGGTACAATCCCACTTACCGGGGAAACATAATTCGATATAATTACTGGCATGACATTACCGGAGGCTCACATGCCGGGGCGGCTGGTGTCCGGCTGGATGACATGATTTCCGGTTACACCGTGTACGGCAATATTTTCGAAAGGTGCGGATCCAAAAACTTCGGGGGTGTTCAGATACATGGCGGCAAGGATAATATAATAGACAATAACCTGTTCCTGGATTGCCAGTATGCGGTCAGCTTCACCCTATGGGGAAAGGATCGCTGGCTCAGGGAACTGGACAAACCGCAAATGAAGAAAAAGCTGTATGAAGAAGTGGATATCACTTCCCCCGCATACATGCAGAAGTACCCGGAACTTGCCCGCTTAAAGGAAAACGCGGATGTCAATATTCTCAGGAACAACCTGGCCATTGGGGCAAAGTCCCTGTTTAAAAACGGTCAGGATCAGGTGGCCGCGGGCAATCATTTAATTTCCCGTGAAGAAAAAAAGGAGTTAAGCGATTATCTTTCGCCCCGTTTTCTGAAAAGCTACGGCCTGCAGCCCATTCCTTTCGATAAGATCGGCCCTCAGAAAAAGCAATAAGAAATGTCCATATTGCGACCATTAAGCCTTTTTCAGAGTGAACCCGAAGGTGGTGCCAATCCCGGGCGTACTTCGCACATTAATGGTTTGCTCGTGCGATTCGATAATATGCTTCACGATGGAAAGCCCCAGGCCGGTACCGCCTTCAATCCGGGAACGGCTTTTATCCACGCGGTAAAAACGCTCGAATACCCTGGGAAGATGTTCGGGGCCGATACCCAGGCCGTTGTCGGTGATCTCGATCAGCACGTTTTCATCCATATCATACATACCGGCGAGTGTTTTGCCGTTTTGCCGGCCATATTTGATTGAATTGGTGATCAGGTTCACCAGCACCTGCCTGATGCGGTATTTATCTGCTTCCACGATCATGGTGTAATTGCAGCCTTCCTTGAAGTCAAGAATGATCTTTTTGTGGCTGGCCATGTATTCCAGCGAATCAAAGACATCCTTTATCAGGTCATTAATGTCGAATATTTCAAACTCCATGGACTCCCGGCCGGATTCAAGATTAGAAATAGCTTCCAGGTCATCCACCATGTCGGCTATGCGGTCGGCGCTTTTGGCGGCTTTATTGAGAAAATGCCGCAACACTTCCGGGTCATCCATCGCCCCGTCCAGCAGCGTATTAATGTATCCCTGGATATTAAAAATAGGCGTTTTCAGCTCATGCGCTACGTTTCCCAGGAACTCCTTGCGGTATTCTTCGGTCTTTTTCAGCGTTTCGATCTCTCCTTTCCGGGCTTCCGCCCATTCCTGCACGTCAGAGGCAACCGCCGCAATAGGATCGTCGCTGGAATCCCCGAAATAAGGAACGGAAGCGGAATCCGTCCGCTGTGTCTTGAGCTGATGAATGCTTTTATAGATCAGCTTGATTTTTCGGTAAATAAAATATTCAAGGGAATAATAGATCAGTATATACGCCACCAGGGTAACAACGGCCATGACCAGGAGGCCTTGAATAAAAGTAAGCCTGTAGACAATACTAAGTACACCTACCACCAGGGCAATCAGCAATGCGGTGAACAATGCCAGCATCCGCGGAGTAGGATTCTTGATCATAAATTATACTTCGAATATACCGATTACACTTCGAATTTATAGCCGACCCCCTTTATGGTGGTCACGTAATGGTCGCCGAGCTTTTCCCGGATCTTCCGTATATGCACGTCAATGGTACGATTGGTGACCACCACCGAATCTTCCCATATATTCTTCAGGATCACCTCCCGGCTGAACACTTTCCCGGGCTTGGAAGCAAGAAGGTACAGCAGTTCAAATTCTTTTTTGGCAAGGACCGTCTTTCTCCCGGCCTGGAACACCAGATAGGCTTCCCTGTCAATTACAAGGTCGTCTATTTCCAGCTTATCAGCAGGGGATTCGTCCGCATTAGAATTCCGTCTTAATATCGCGTTGATCCTGCTAAGCAGGGCGCGGGGCTTGATAGGTTTGGCAATATAATCATCGGCCCCGACATTAAATCCGGCTATTTCGGAGTATTCCTCGCTGCGTGCCGTCAGGAATACCATAAAGGTGTTTTTAAATTCCGGAAGCGCGCGCAACGTGCGGCAGGTTTCAATACCGTCCATCTTGGGCATCATGATATCCAGGATGATCATTTCCGGCAGAACCTTTTTCGCCATACTGATCGCCTCCTGTCCGTTTCCGGCCGAAAAAACCTGGTAACCTTCTTTCCTGAGGTTGTACTCGATCAGTTCCAGAATATCCGGCTCATCATCAACAATCAGTATTCTCTGCTTCCCTGTTGTCATATTGCATTTTTTGGTAAAAGTAAGGCGCCAAATGCAACATACTGTTAACGACGCATTAATTTATTGTTAAATCCTAATCTTAAATTAATGAGAATAACCTAATTAGAGAACATTTTGTTTAAAAAAGCCGACAATTGATCCCCGCGTAGGTTCCGCGCCAGAATCAGTCCTTCTTCATCCAACAAAAAGTTTGCGGGGATGGCATCGATACCGTAAACGGCAGCCGGCTCGGAATACCAGAATTTCAGATCGCTGACATGATAAGGCCACCCGAGATGGTCCTTTTCAATCGCCTTGACCCAGTCTTCCTTTTTCAAATCCAGGGAAACGGAGTAAATGGTAAACCCCTTGTCTTTATATTTTTGGTACTGGGCTACAATATTTGGGTTTTCCCGCCGGCAGGGGGCACACCAGGAGGCCCAGAAATCCACCAGCACTACTTTCCCGCGAAGGCTGCTGAGCGCTATTTCCTTTCCATCAGGATCAGGAAGAAGTATCTCAGGCGCACGCTGGCCCACTTCAGTGCCCACAGGAATTTCTTTCCCTGCCTGTTCTGCTTCACGGGTTCCGGCTCCTCCGCAGGAGAAGCATACCAGGATCAGTATCCAGACATAAGGCTTTAACATATTAGTCAGGCTTTTTCGAGTTTCTCCGCCATCAGCCGGTTTGCGGCTTTGGGATCGATCTTTCCCTTGCTCAGTTTCATCACCTCGCCCATGAACATCCCGATCAACCCCTTCTTTCCCGACTGGTATTGCTTCACCTTATCGGGATAACGGGCAATCACTTCTTCGATAAAGCCGGTAAGCTGGTCAGCGCTGTTATCTATTCCGACGCCGAGTTTTTCGATTAAGCTCGCCGGACCGGCTGAAGTATCTTTCAACATGGCCGGAAATACCGTCTGAGCGGCAACGGAATAGTTTAATTTTCCTTCGTCTATTAAGTTGATAAGCCCCGCCAGGCTGGCCGCAGGAACAGGAAAGCCAGCCATGCCCAGCCCTTCTTCATTCAGAAAGGATTTCACCGGCCCCATCAGCCAATTCGCGGCGGCCTTATAGTTTCGCGTTTCTGCTGTCATGGACTCGAAATACAATACCATTCGTTTGCTTTCGGTCAGCACCTGTGCATCATATTCGGGAAGGCTGTACTCATTTATCAGCTTTTGCTGCCATTCTTCCGGCAGCATAGGCAGTGTCGCCCGTATCTCCTGGATGTACTCTTCGGTCAGCAGCAGGGGCGGCATATCCGGCTCCGGAAAATAACGATAATCGTTAGCTGTTTCCTTCGCCCGAAGCGGCGTAGTTTCCCCCGAATCAGGATCGAAGTTGAGAGTGTGCTGTTCAATACTTCCGCCTGATTCCAGGATATCGATCTGGCGGCGGGCTTCAAAATCAATGGCCCGCTGCACGTTCCGGATGGAATTCAGGTTCTTAACCTCGCAGCGGGTGCCCAGCCGGGCCTCCCCTTTCAGGCGCACGGAAATATTGGCATCACAGCGCATGCTTCCCTCTTCCATATTCCCGTCGCATATCTCCAGGTAACGGAGTATCCTCCGTACTTCCGCAAGGTATAAGCCGGCTTCCTCGCCACTGCGGATATCCGGCTCGGAAACAATCTCAATCAGGGGAACACCTGCCCTGTTCAGGTCAATCAGTGAATTATGCTGGTCCTGATCGTGCATGCTCTTTCCCGCATCCTCTTCCATATGGATACGATGAATGCGAAGCTGCTTGTGGCTGCCGTCTTTCAGGCTTATCCTGATAAAACCATCATAACAGACAGGCATCGTATCCTGGGTGATCTGATACCCTTTAGGCAGATCAGCATAAAAATAATTCTTGCGTGCGAAAAAACTTTCCTTCCTGATGCTGCAATGTGTGGCCAGGCCCATTTTCACCGCATATTCGAGCAACTTTTCATTCACGACCGGAAGCGTGCCCGGATGGCCCAGCGATACGGGGCTTACATGAGTATTCGGCAAACCGCCGAACGCCGCCGGATCAGTAGAAAACGCTTTGCTTTGGGTAGACAATTGCGCATGTACTTCGAGACCGATCACGGCCTCGTACCTGCTGTACACCTTTCCCGTCATAAACTATACATCACATAATTTGATCCCTGCCGCCAGGGCGCCCAGTTTATCCTCTCCTTTCGGAATGAATTCCTGGGCCACATATCCATTGAATCCCGTTTCCGCGATGGCGCGCATCACGGCCGGGTAATAAATTTCCTGCGATTCGTCAATTTCGTTCCGGCCCGGCACACCAGCCGTATGGTAATGCCCGATGTACTGGTGATTATCCCGTATGGTCCGGATCATATCCCCCTCCATGATCTGCATATGGTAAATATCGTATAGCAATTTAAAACTCTCCGATCCCACGCTCTTTGCCAGCTCCGCCCCCCAGGCAGTATGGTCGCACATGTAGTCGGGGTGGTCCACCTTACTATTGAGCAGTTCCATGCAAACGGTCACCTTATGTTTTTCGGCCAGCGGCATAATGCGCTGCAGCCCCTTTTTACAATTTTCCAACCCTTCTTCTTCGTCCATGCCGTCCCTGTTCCCTGAAAAACAAATGATGTTCTTTATGCGAAAGCCGGATGCGGCCACCAGGGGAATATGCTCCTCAAAAAATTCAACGATCTTATCATGGTTCTCCATCCGGTTAAGGCCCTGGGGAATTCCTCCCGGAACGCCGCTAACCATCCCGCATTCGAGCCCGTATTTCTGCAGTAAAGGAAAATCAATTACCGTCAAAAGTTCAATAGACTGCAGCCCTAACTCCTTGCCGGCCTTACACAGGTCTTCCAGGCTGGTATCAGGAAAACACCATTTACATACAGAATGATTAATACGTCCTTTCATTTTGGGGTCCAGTTTTTTATCAGCAGCCGACAAACGGCCGGAAAGCGTGTCGGAAATCATTAATGCAGCGGTTCCCGCAGCCATTTTTCCCAGCGCCTGTCGTCTTGAAATAGTCATTTTATAAAGTGTTGCCGGCCAAACTTACATAAAAACCGGTAATTTCTGAATCAGAAAACAAAGCGGCTCGCCGCTCACCTGAAGTTCATAATTGACACCCACCCAAACGGATTGGCTTTCTAAGGTAAAATGAACTGCCTGGCCTTGTCCAGGGCCTTCTGCAGGCCGCCCGGGTCCTTGCCGCCGGCGGTGGCGTAAAAAGCCTGCCCGCCGCCGCCGCCGCGGATCTCTTTGCCAAGTTCCCGCACAATGGCCCCGGCATTCAGGCCCTTTTCTTTCACAAGTGCGTCGGAGATCATTACCGTCAGATGCGCTTTCCCGTCCAGTTCGGCGCCCAGTACCAGGAATAAGTTATCTACGGCGCTGCGAAGCTCGAAAGCCAGGCTTTTGATTGCCTCGGCAGAGGGTATTTGTACCTGGCGGGCAATCAGCCGGGCTCCGTTAAGTTCTTCCATACCCGCAAGCAGCTCGTCTTTTATCCCGGCCGCCTGCTGCAGCACCGCCTGCTCCTTTTCCTTTTTCAGCTGCTGGTTTTCCTGCAGTAAGGCCTGCAGGCTTTTCAACAGGTCGGAGGGGTTCTTCAATAAGTCGCGGCCCTGTTTTAAAACAGCCAGCTGCGTATTCACGTAGGTTTCGGCCTTCTCCGCCGTGATGGCTTCAATGCGGCGAACTCCCGCTGCCACCGCGCTTTCGGAGGTGATCTTTAGAAATCCAATCTGCCCGGTCGCCGCCACATGCGTGCCTCCGCAAAGTTCCCGGGAAAAATCCGGGTCAAAGGTGATCACCCGGACCAGGTCCCCGTATTTCTCGCCGAACAATGCGGTAACGCCTTCTTCCAGCGCATCCTGGTAAGGAACAAAGCGGCGTTCTTCCAGGGGAATGTTTTCGCGGATCCTTTCATTGACCAGGCGCTCCACCGCTGCCAGTTCCTCCTCGGTAAGGCGGGAGAAATGAGAAAAATCAAAACGCAGGTATTCCGGATTTACGAGGGAGCCCTTCTGTTGTACGTGAGCGCCCAGTACCTCTTTCAGGACGGCGTGCAGGAGGTGCGTGGCCGTATGATTCGCTGCCGTATCCCGACGCTTAGCCTGATCGACAATTGCCCGGAAACCAGCTTCAGGCTGAGCCGGAAGCGTTTCGGAAAAATGAACGATCAGGTTATTTTCTTTTTTAGTATCGATGATCGGGACCGATCCGCTTTCATTTGAAAGCACACCCGTATCGCCTACCTGACCGCCGCTTTCGCCATAGAAAGGTGTCTGGTCAAGTACGAGCTGGTATTGCTCTTTTCCTTTGGTGGTTATTTTCCGGTATTTAACAATGCGGGCTTCGCATTCCAGTTTATCATATCCTACAAATGCTGTTTCTATGCCGGGCAATAATTCTACCCAGTCCCCGGTATCCACGGCAGTAGCTGTTCTGGACCGCGCCTTTTGCTTTTCAAGCGCCTCCCGGTAAGCTTCCATATCCACTTCAAGGCCCTTCTCCCTGGCCAGCAATTGGGTAAGATCCACAGGAAAACCATACGTATCGTACAATTCGAAGGCGAATGCGCCTTCTACCTTTCCTCCGGCAGCTTGTTCGCCCGCGGTTTGCCCGGCTTCAGCGGACGTAGCCTGCAGCTCTTCCGCGTACTTTTCAAAGCGTTGTATTCCGCCGGCGAGCGTTCGCAGGAATGCCGCCTCTTCTTCCTGGATTACTTTCTTCACGAATTCCTTCTGCTCCGTTAACTCACTGAACACGCCGTTGAACTGTCCGGCCAGCACGTCTGTCAGCTGGTAAAGGAAAGGTTCTTTAAAGCCCAGGAAAGTAAACCCGTAACGCAGTGCGCGGCGCAAGATCCGCCGTATCACGTAACCGGCCCCGGTATTAGCCGGCAGCTGCCCGTCCGTAATGGCAAAGGCAATAGCGCGGATATGATCGGCCATTACCCGCATGGCCACGCTCTCCATCTTGTCTTTCCCATATTCTTTCCCGCTTCGGTCGGCAATGTAACGGATCAGTGGCTGAAAAACATCCGTATCATAGCTGGAAGTCTTGCCCTGCAGCGCCATGCAAAGCCGCTCAAAGCCCATGCCCGTATCTACATGCTTTGTTGGAAGCGCTTCAAGGTTTCCGTCCGCTTTCCGGTTGTACTGGATAAAAACATTATTCCATATCTCCACCACCAGGGGATGATCCCTGTTCACCAGTTCCTTCCCCTCCAGCAACGCTCTTTCCGCATCAGGACGAAGATCAATATGAATTTCCGAACAGGGGCCGCAGGGGCCGGTATCACCCATTTCCCAGAAATTATCTTTTTTACTTCCTTCGAGTATGCGGCCCGGGGCAATATGCTGTTTCCAGCACTCAAGCGCCTCTTCGTCCTTTACAAGGGATTCCCCTGCATCTCCTTCAAAGATGGTGACATACAGCCGGTCTTCCGGCAGGCCGTACACCCTGGTAAGCAGCTCCCAGCTCCAGGAAACGGCCTCCTTCTTAAAATAATCTCCGAAACTCCAGTTCCCGAGCATTTCAAACATGGTATGATGATAGGTATCATAACCTACTTCTTCCAGGTCATTATGCTTGCCCGAAACCCGCAGGCATTTTTGCGTGTCCGCTACACGAGGCCACTCGGGCGATCTTACGCCCAGGAAAATATCCTTGAACTGGTTCATTCCCGCATTGGTGAACATTAGGGTAGGATCATTTTTGATCACCAGGGGGGCGGATGGGACGATCTCATGCCCTTTGGCCGCAAAAAAATCCAGGAAAGCGCTCCTTATCTCGTTAGAAGTCATTTTTTACAGAAAATTTGCCGGCAAAATTAGCCTTTTATTTTGGATTTAGCATTGAAATCCAACCGGCTCAAGGCTTTGCATCTCAAAAAGTTTGTCTATCTTTAGGACCTTAAACGAACCGGACCTTCAATGAATAAGGTAAAGTACTATTACAATACCCATACGTTAAAATACGAAAAGGTAGAAGTTAGTATATCCAGGAAGGCTTACCGCATCTTCGGTTTTTTTGCTGCAGTTGCGGTTTTTTCTGCCATCATCATTTCGATCGCTTATTCCTACCTGGATTCGCCCAAAGAAAAACGCCTGAAACGGGAAATCAGCCAGCTGGAACTCCAGTATGATATATTGCAGAACCGTATGCAGCAAATGGAAGTGGTACTGAACGACCTCCAGGATCGCGATAACAATATTTATCGCGTGGTTTTCGAAGCGGAGCCCATTCCGCTGGAAGTGAGGCAGGCCGGTTTTGGCGGTACCAACCGTTACAAACACCTTGAAAATTTCGATTACGGAAAGCTCATGGTCAGTACGACGGAAAAACTCGAACAACTTTCCAGGCAGTTGTACGTCCAGTCAAAGTCTTACGACTTCCTGATCAACTCGGTAAAGAACAAACACAAAATGCTTGCTTCCGTGCCTGCCATCCAGCCTATTTCCAACAAAAAGCTGAAACATATGGCTTCCGGTTACGGTATGCGCATCCATCCTATTTATAAAACGGCAAAGATGCATTACGGGATGGATTTCACCGCCCCGCGCGGCACAGAGATTTATGCCACCGGCGACGGCACAATAAAAAAGGCCGAAACCGACAGGGGCTTTGGGAACCATGTGGTGATTCAGCACGGATACGGCTATGAATCCTTATACGGGCATATGAGTAAAATCCTCGTAAAGCCTGGCGAGAAGGTAAAACGCGGAGAAGTCATCGGGCTGGTCGGCAACTCCGGAACTTCCACGGCCCCCCATGTTCATTACGAAGTACATAAGAACGGAAAGCCGGTAAACCCGGTTCATTTTTACTTCAATGATCTCACGCCGGCGGAGTATCAGCACATGCTGAAAATCTCCTCGCAGGCCAATCAGTCCTTTGACTAGAGGAGCCTGGCCGGAGAAATCGGAAAAAACAAGAAGTATGCCTTACAAAGAGCGCGAAATAAACAAACTTTATTACAGTATCGGGGAAGTTGCCCGGATGTTTGACGTCAACGCCTCTCTGATCCGCTTCTGGGAAAAGGAATTTGAGATCCTGCAGCCCCGGAAGAACAAAAAAGGCAACCGCCTGTTCACCCAGGAAGACCTCGAAAACCTGAAGATCATCTACCACCTCGTAAAAGAAAAAGGATACACGCTCCAGGGCGCCAAGGAATACCTGAAAAGCAACAAAGGCACTGAATCTGAACGCCAGAAAGTTCTCGACTCCCTTCAAAAACTCCGCAGTTTCTTAGTGGAATTGAAGGAAGAGCTATAGTGGCGGCTCCGGGGGGCAATGGCAAGAAGTCCTGCGTGCGCGCTGCGTGCGGTTTGATTGCCCGGACTCGTTCAGGCAATTTGTGCAGCGGAGCCGCACGAATTGACATCGCTCGCTGCGGGCAATCGAAGCCTTGCATACTGCCCACCCACCGCCTTCAAAACCGGAATCCAGCCTGAACGAGTACGAACTCCCCAAACCCCCGCGCAGCGGCACCCCCGAAGCCGAAAAACAGGAAAATAATCCATGATTCTCTCAGGATTCTCCATTGCTTTCAACAAGCGCCCTGTTTACTTTTGAGATTAATACGTAAATTTAGCAAGGTCCGATATTCTTGAGCTTGATGAGGCACTCTTTAAAAAATAAATTACTGGCAGGCGGCACGTTGGCTATTTTGCTGATCATCCTGGCAATTGTATTCCGGCCGGAAGAACAAGTAGATTTCAGCACACAGGTGAAGCCCATCCTGAACAAACATTGCATCAGCTGTCATGGAGGGGTAAAGCAGAACGGAGGTTTCAGCGTGCTTTTCAGGGAGCAGGCAATGGATACAACGGAGTCCGGAAAGCCGGCGATTATTCCGGGAGATGCAAAGCATAGCGAATTTATCCGCCGTCTTACAGCGGAAGACCCTGAAGAACGCATGCCATATAAGAACCCGCCTCTGAGTAAGGAAGAGATCGATATTCTTACCCGCTGGATTGATCAGGGCGCCAAATGGGGTAAACATTGGGCTTACACACTGCCTGAAAAGGTGAGCCTACCCGAAAACAACAGCCTGCTGGCTTCTTTCTTCAGCAGTAGCACGGAAGATAATGCATCAACGCCTATTGACCGCTTCATTCTTAAAAAACTGGAGGAAAAGGACCTGGAACCCTCACCTGAGGCCGAAAAAGCCACGTTGCTGCGCCGCCTTTCCCTTGACCTTACCGGGCTACCTCCGGATGAGGATCTTGTTGAGGCTTTCCTTGCCGATAATTCTGCAGACGCTTACGAAAAAATAGTCGACACGCTACTGGCTTCTCCTCATTTTGGGGAACGCTGGACTGCCTGGTGGCTGGATATGGCGCGATATTCCGATACCAAGGGTTATGAAAAGGACAGGTCCCGTGAAATCTGGCGGTTTCGTGACTGGGTAATCCAGGCCTTCAATGAAGACAAGCCTTTTGACGAATTCACCATTGAACAGCTGGCGGGTGACCTGCTTCCAACTCCCACCAGGGAGCAACTGGTTGCCACTGCTTTCCACAGGAATACGATGAATAATGATGAAGGGGGGACCGACAGCGAGGAATACCGGATCGCCTCCGTCATTGACAGGGTCAATACCACCTGGGAGGTTTGGCAAAGCACAACCTTCGCCTGCGTTCAATGCCACAGCCATACCTATGATCCTTTTCATTTCGAAGAATATTATGAGTTCATGGCCTTTTTCAACAATACGCGCGATGAAGACACAGAGGGCGATTTTCCCAAGCTTCGCTTCTACAGTGAAGAGGAGCAGAAAGAAGTAGAAGAAATAAAAAGCTGGGTGGCACGCTATGGAGATAAGACCGATCAGGATGCGGTCGGTCAGTTCCTGAAGGTACTTGAACCAAAAATAAATGCGCATACGTGCGACGAATTTGTAAACGGAACCCTGGCGGATACCAAATGGCTGAGTATCCGCCACCAGGGCAGCTGCCGGATGCCTTCTGTAGATACCCGGGGAGCTTCACGCTTCTATATTAACTACTGGACAGGATCCTCCGGCGGGAAAATGGAGATCCGGCTGGACAGCGTTTCCGGCCCTTCCATCGCCAGTATCGACCTGCCCGCCACCCAGGGACGACAAATTATTTCCGCTCCCGTAACACCTGTTGAAGGAAGGCATGACTTGTACCTTGTATTCATTAATCCGACGATAGACTCCCGTCAATCAGTATGTTATGTAGAGTGGATGGCTTTCCGGGATCCCCTTCCCGGCGAAGGAGAAGCAGGCTACGGGGAAATAAAGGAAAGCTTTTTCCAGCTAGTTAACGCGAACCCGTCTACCGTTCCGGTCATGGTGGAGAACCCGCCGCACATGAGCAGGACTACCCAGGTATTTGAACGGGGAAACTGGATGGTGAAGGGAGAAGTCGTGCAGCCGGACGTGCCGGACGAACTGAACGATTTTCCTGAAGGAGCGCCGCGGAACCGGCTGGGCCTGGCGCAATGGCTGGTAAGCCCGGAAAACCCGCTCACAGCCAGAACGATGGTCAATCGTTTTTGGGAACAGCTTTTCGGCCGCGGGCTCGTGGAAACGCTCGAAGACATGGGCTCCCAGGGAAGCTTGCCCACGCATCCGGCCTTGCTGGACTGGCTCGCCCTGCGCTTTGTGAACGAAATGGACTGGAGTATGAAGAAACTGCTGAAGGAAATGGTGATGTCAGCCACGTACCGGCAATCTTCCAAAGCCAGCCCGGAACTGATCCGGAAAGACCCTGATAATAAATGGTATGCCAGGGGGCCCCGCTTCCGCCTGAGCGCCGAACAGGTGCGTGACCAGGCATTAGCGGTGAGCGGCCTGCTAAGCGATAAAATGTTCGGCCCCAGCGTCATGCCCTGGCAGCCGGAAGGCGTATGGCAAACCGTTTACAGCGGGGAATACTGGAAACTCAGCGAAGGAGAAGACCAGTACCGGCGGGCGGTCTACACCTTCCATAAACGCACCAGCCCCTACCCTTCCTTTATCAGCTTTGATGCCACCAGCCGGGAAGTTTGCCTGGTACAGCGGATCACTACCAATACGCCCCTGCAGGCGCTGGTGACCCTGAATGACCCGGTTTACCAGGAAGCCTCACGAAGCCTGGCGTTGAAAATGGAGCAGGCAGGCGATAAAGATATAAAAGCGGCCATCCGGGAAGGATACCAGCGAGCCATGCTGAAGCCGATTCCCGAAGAAAAGCTGGAAGTACTGGAAAAGCTGTACCGGCAGGCCTATCAAAAATACAAGGAAGAACCGGAAGAAGCCCGGAAATTATTAATGCTTCCCGCCGAAGCGGACCTCACGGGGGCCACTCCCCAGCGGGCAGCACTCACCATTGTGGCGAATGCCATAATGAACCTGGACGAATTTTTAACAAAATCATGAGATCGTCATGAACGAGAAATTACTTAAAGAAGCCAACCAGAAAGCGCTTAGTTATATCACCCGGCGGCATTTCCTGCTTGACTGCGTAGCCGGCATGGGCAGCATTGCCCTCGGTTCGCTGCTGGCAGGATGCGGCAGTAGTATCGCAGGTACGGGAGCGGCTCCATCACTCATAGACCCGGCGAATCCCATGGCGCCCAAGATACCGCACTTTGCTCCCCGCGCAAAGAGTGTGATCTACCTGCACATGGCCGGCGCCCCTTCCCAGCTGGAATTATTCGACTATAAACCCGAACTGCATAAACTCCATAATAAACCCTGCCCCCCTCCCTGCTGGAAGGGAAAAAGTTCGCTTTTATCCGCGGTGTACCTCAGATGCTGGGGCCTCAGGCCGAATTCAGGCAATACGGCGAAAGCCGCGCCTGGGTATCGGATCACCTGCCTCATTTTTCACAGGTGGTAGACGAGGTCAGCTTTCTTAAAGCCGTACATACCGATCAGTTCAACCACGGCCCCGCCCAGCTGTTCATGCATACCGGCAGTCCGCGGCTGGGAAGACCGAGCATTGGCTCTTGGGTCACCTACGGGCTGGGTTCGGAAAACAGCAACCTGCCCGGCTTCGTAGTCCTTACGTCCGGCGGAAAAACTCCCGACGCAGGCAAAAGCGTATGGGGAAGCGGCTTTCTCCCTTCGGTTTACCAGGGAGTACAATGCCGCTCCAAAGGCGATCCCGTGCTGTACATCAGCGACCCGGAAGGCATTGACCGCGATCTGAAGAAGCAAACGATCAATGCCATTAACGAAGTTAACCGGCAGGAGTACGAGGCTTTTCACGACCCGGAGATCATCACCCGTATCAGCCAATATGAAATGGCCTATAAAATGCAGGTCGCCGTTCCGGATGTCATGAATATCAATGACGAACCGGAATATATCCACGAGTTATACGGCACGGAACCCGGCCAGGAATCCTTTGCCAACAATTGCCTGCTTGCCCGTAAACTGGTAGAAAAAGGCGTGCGCTTTGTTCAGTTATTTGACTGGGGATGGGACAGTCACGGCACGGATAAAAGCACGGCCATAAATGTAGGTTTCCGCAGCAAATGCCAGCAAATAGACCGGGCCATGACAGCCCTCCTGATGGACCTGAAACAGCGAGGGTTGCTTGACGAGACCCTCGTAGTCTGGGGTGGAGAGTTTGGCCGCACGCCCATGCAGGAAAACCGGGGGAACCAGGAAATGCCCTTTTTGGGAAGAGACCATCATACCGATGCCTATACGATCTGGATGGCCGGCGGCGGCGTTAAGCGGGGAGGCAGCTACGGGGAAACCGACGAGATTGGCTTTGAAGCGCTGAGTGGTAAAACTTCCGTGCATGATGTACATGCCACCATGCTGCATCTGCTTGGTTTCGATCATGAACGACTAACTTATGAATTCCAGGGAAGACCTTTCCGCCTGACCGATGTGGCGGGGGAAGTTGTCCGCCCCATTATAGCCTGAGATCAATGACCAGAATCCTTGTTATTTTAATGCTTTCCATGCTTACTCTTTCTACCATGACGAACAGTCAGCAACTGCCCGCAGGTTCGGAGCTTAATGATCTGAAAATCAAATTTTTCTGTACCAATTGGGGGATGCAGGAATCCTGGGACAGCTTTTGCGCAAAGGCGAAGGCCGCCGGATACGACGGGGTAGAAACCTGGCTGCCGGGAAACGAAGAAGAACGGGCCGCCATGTTCAGCGCTTTTGAAAAATACGGCCTGGAGTTCATTTTCCTGAACAGCGGAAATGGGAAAGATTTTGAAAGCTACCTGGATAATTTTACGCAGAACCTGCAGCGCGTGGTGAGTTATAAGCCGGTGTTGGTGAACTGTCATACAGGGAAGGATCATTTTAGCTTTGGACAAAACCAGGCGCTGATCGCCGCGGCGGCAGCGATCAGCAGGGAAAGCGGTATTCCCGTCGTGCATGAAACCCACCGGGGGCGTTTCAGTTTTGCCGCTCATATTACCAAAGAATATTTGGAAAAAATACCGGACCTGCGCCTGACCCTGGATATTTCTCACTGGTGCAACGTTCACGAATCCATGCTCGGCGATCAGGAAGCGGCGGTTTCGCTGGCCTTGAGCCGCACGGACCATATTCATACCCGCGTGGGCTTCCCGGAAGGCCCCCAGGTGAACGATCCCCGCGCCCCGGAATGGAAAGACGTGCTGGAACAGCACCTGGAATGGTGGGACGGCGTAGTGGGCGCTAAAATAAAACAAGGTGGCAGCCTGCTTACCATTACTCCTGAATTCGGCCCGCCGGACTATATGCCCACCCTGCCATACACCCGGCAGCCGGTAAGCAGTCAATGGGATATTAACGTATATATGATGAACCTGCTGAAAGCAAGATACGGCAAGAAATAGTAATGGAAGAAATCATCTCGTTCATTGGAAGCTGGCATCCTTTGCTGGTGCATTTACCCATCGGTATGCTTATTATGGCCTTCCTGCTGGAGTGGGTCGCCAGGAAAGAAAAATACGCGGCCTTCCGGCCTGCTGTTCCAGCTATTCTGCTGGCAGGAAGCATCGCAGCTATTTTGTCCTGCGTTGCAG
This sequence comes from Anseongella ginsenosidimutans, assembly GCF_008033235.1. GTDB lineage: Bacteria > Bacteroidota > Bacteroidia > Sphingobacteriales > Sphingobacteriaceae > Anseongella > Anseongella ginsenosidimutans. The sequence continues at coordinate 2,850,921 of NZ_CP042432.1, read as the reverse complement.
GTTATTTCCTGTCCCTTGGCGGCGGATATAATGAAACTACGCTTGCCTGGCATAAATGGCTGGGTATCCTGGTGGCCGCAGCCGCCACCTTTGCCTGGTTGCTGAAGCGTTTTCCGACGCTGCTTCCGCGTATGAACACGCTTCATTTCCCCTTGCTCGTATTCCTGATGCTCCTTCTTACCGCCGCAGGGCACTACGGCGGTTCGCTTACGCATGGTTCGGATTACCTGAGCAAAAACCTGCCTGGCCCGGTGCGCGGCATATTCGGACTTTCTTCGCTGCAGGCAGCAGAATTGCCGGTAATCCCCGATGTGCAGGAAGCCGCTGTTTTTAACGAGGTGGTCCTCCCGGTATTATCCCAGCGCTGCGTAAGCTGCCACAATGAAGATAAGATGAAAGGCGAGCTGCGCCTGGATTCCAGGGAAATGATCCTGAAAGGCGGTGAAGGAGGCCCTATCCTTTCTCCGGGTAGACCGGCGGAAAGCGAACTGATCAGCCGCTTGCTGCTTCCGGAAGATCACGACGATCATATGCCGCCGAAGGGAAAGACACCGCTTACCGAAGAGCAGATCAGCCTCCTTCACTGGTGGATTGCCTCAGGAGCGCCTTTCGACAAAAAAGTAAAGGAAATAAGCCAGCCCGATTCCATCAAGCCGCTATTGCTGGCCCTGGAGTCCGGCGCAGCAGGGAAAGCCCATGCTTTTCTTCCGGAAGGCGAAGCCCCGGAGCCGGCCCCTGCAAGCAGCCTGGAAGCGCTCAGGGCAAGAGGTATCAAAGTGCTGCCCGTTGCGCAGGAAAGCACCTACCTGCAGGTAAGCTGCATTAATGACACGACTTTCGGAGATGCCGAAACAGCGCTCCTGCTGCCTTTGAAGGAGCAACTCGTATGGCTTGACCTGGGTAATACCGAAATTGGCAATGAAGGTCTGAAAAACCTGGCAAGCCTGGAAAATCTAACCCGTCTTCACCTGGCCCATACCAATGTGGGCGACCAGGGACTGTCTTTTTTGGCCGCCAGCAAAAACCTCGGATTTCTGAACCTGTATGACACGCAGGTAACCGACCAGGGACTGCAGCATCTGAAGAACCTGACTGCCCTGCAGGAAGTGCATCTTTATCAAACCGGGGTCAGCGCCGCCGGCCTGCAGCAGTTAAGAGATAACCGGCCGGAACTAAGGGTGGACACGGGCAACTACCGCCTTCCCCTCCTGGCTGCAGATACTGTTCAATTCTAAATCCGGTCTGTGTAATAATAATGCTGTGCAGTATCTTAACTGCAAGCTGCGCCGCGTTTTACTTTAGCATAGCCCAAGGGTCGTTTTTCCCTTGAAATTTGTTAACTTGCTTATTCCGCAGGCCGGAACAGGCCGGCGGCAACCTAAACCGCCCGGAGATGTTCAAAAATTTGCTAAGAGCGGTCCTCCTCCTGCTCATAGTGTTTCCTGTTATCTGGCCTGAAGCCGGCCTGGCACAGCAAACCGCAAAATCCCGCTCCAAAGCGGGGAATGGTATTCAGCCCTCTGTTCATTATCCGTCCTACTGGCAATACAAGGGCAAACCCCTGCTGCTGCTGGGCGCTACTGATAATGACAATCTTTTCCAGCATCCGCATATTGCTTCACATCTTGACAGCCTTGTGAAAGCCGGAGGGAATTATATCCGGAATACCATGAGCGACAGGGATGCGGGAAATGAGCGGGCATTCTACCAGAATCCCGACGGAAAATACGACCTGGAAAAGTGGAACCCGGTTTACTGGGAACGGTTTGAGAAGCTGCTGGAAGAAACAAGCAAACGAAAAATCATTGTACAAAAAGAAGTTTGTGACCGTTTTGATCGACATTTTGCCGTAATATTACCGGCGGATTTGCCGCCAGCAGGTTTCACCGCCCACCTTCCGGCCTGGGGCTAAGCTCTCTTTCCCTCAATTGTATCCGGACGATCCGGGAAATTGAATCGATCGTAAAAATGTGGGAAATCGATCCCCGCATGGACCTGCTGAAAGAGAATAAAGAAAACGAAGCCTTCCTTTCGGCGCAAGAAGGAAAATTTTACGTCTTATATTTCACAGGCCGGGGAGCTGTCGAACTGGATCTTCAGGAGCAGCAGAAAACATTCAGGCTGAAATGGATCGGGCTGGAAACCGCGGAGTGGGGTAAAAAAACCAAGGTAAAAGGCGGCGATATACTGGCCCTGGAATGCCCGTTCGAAAAAGGTGGCTTTGCTGTTTTGTATTCCCCCTGATTTTCCCTATTTTTATTCTATCATTTACCAACATCTACCATTATGTTTGCCAAAGCATTCCTGCTGCTGCTATGCGGTGGCTTCGCCTGTCAGGCATTTTCCCAACCCATTACCTGGATTCACGGCGCCAGAACCGCGGCGCTGGCCAACGCTGATGCTGCTTTGCAGGGCCCCTGGAATACCATCGGAAACCCCGCCGGTATAGCCGGCTGCCGCTCGCCCGCGATCTCCTTTGCCCTTGAGCGGCGGTTTTTAATGAAGGAGCTGGATACCAGGGCGCTGACCACTGTGATTCCTTTCAAAAAACAGGTTTTCGGCCTGAATATCAATTTTTTCGGCTCCGGCCTGTATAATGAGCATCTTGTTTCCCTTTGTTATGCCCGCGCCCTGTCGCCGGAATTCAGCGCCGGGTTCCGTATTAATTATCATGGAATAAAGCTTCCGGGCTATACGAGTCAGCAGGCATGGTCGGTCACCGCAGGTGTCCAGGCCGCTCTTAGGTCAGGTTTGCGGCTGGGAGCAGCAATTTCGAACCCCGGCAGGGCGGCCTTTAACGATGAGCTTTATGCGGAAATCCCTTTGATCGCCTCCCTGGGAGCCGCCTATTCATTCTCTGAGAAAGTGCTGGCCGCCTTCGAGCTGGAAAGCATTTCCGGGTTCCCGGTAACTGTCAATACCGGTCTTGAATACTTTCCACATCCGCACCTGGCCCTCAGGTGCGGGATATCTTCCAGCCCCTTCCGGCAGTACGGCGGACTGGGAATCCGCTATAAAGGACTAGCGCTTGATCTGTCAGCTTCCAGCCACCGCCAGCTTGGTTTCACTCCTCAAATCACCCTGAGCTATGTATTTTAAACATCTTCCCGCAGGGCTATTCCTGATTCTTTCTGCAGCGGGCCTGCAGGCCCAACCGGCAATTGATTCCCTGGCGGAACAGCTTGCGGAAAGCCAAGCCGCCAGGCTAAGCGAAAGCGAAGCCGGCGAGTACGATCTGAGCGAAATTACAGACCGCCTTGCCTGGCACCTCAGGCACCCGCTGGACCTGAATAACGCAAGCGCAGAAGAGCTGGATGCCTTATTTATATTAAATGATCTCCAAATAAGCTCGCTCCTGGATCATATCCGTATTGCCGGCCCGCTGGCGGATATCCTGGAACTGCAATCGGTAAAAAATTTTGACCTTCCCCTGGTGCGTCAGTTGCTTCCCTTCGTAACCGTGAAGGCGGAAGGGCCTGTTACGTCCTTCTCTCCGCGGGACATTTTCCGGCATCCCCAACAGGAGATACTTGCTTATTATTCCAGGGTGCTGGCCAGGCAAAAAGGATATGCCGGCCAGGATGGATCGCGTTTGCCCGGAGGCCCGGAAAGGCTTAATTTCCGTTACCGGTTTCGGCAGGGTAAGCATTTCAGGCTGCACCTGCTCGCCGAAAAGGATCCTGGAGAAGCATTAACCGGCAAAAATGGTGTAAAGGGCTTTGATTTTTACTCAGGGAATGTTTCTGTCCAGCCTGCCCGGGGTAGCCTGAAAAACCTGCTGATTGGCGATTACCTGCTGCAGTTCGGGCAGGGGCTGGCCCTTTGGAACGGCTTCAGCCTGGGTAAAGGCCCGGCGGCCCTGAATATTGCAAGGCAATCCCAGGGGATAAAACCTCATAACTCTTCCGGCGAAGGCTATTTTTTTCGCGGCGCCGCCGGAAGCCTTGCATGGGGAAAACTGGTCTTTACCCCTTTTTTCTCTTCGCGGAAACTGGACGCCACCCTGAGCGAATTCGACGGCGCCTCCGCCGTGAGCGCCATCCGCCGTTCGGGGATCCACCGGAGTCCTGGCGAACTTGCCGCCCGCAAGACACTTGGCGAAAAGTTACTTGGATTGAACATGGAATATCAGGTTTCCAGGCAGTTTTCAATAGGCTTTACGGGCCATCGCCTGTCTTTTGACAAACCGTTGCTGCCGGGAGACGACCTTTACGAGCGTTACGAATTCAGCGGGGAAAGCCTGAACGTCGTTTCTCTTGACTATACGTTTGGACGGGCAAATTATTTTTTGTTCGGGGAAATCGCGCACAGCCGGTTCGCGAATTGGAAAGGCGCTCCCGGAGGCGAGGGCTGGGCCTTTATCAACGGCATTTTATTCAGCCCGGCCGCCGGGCTGGTACTGGCTGCGGCCTGGCGTAACTATGGCAAGGATTATCAGGCCCTGTATGCTGCTCCCTTCGGCGAATCTTCCAACGCCTGGGGAGAAAGAGGCATTTACCTGGGTCTTGAAAGCCGTTTCTCCCCTGCATGGACACTCACAGCTTATGCAGATGCTTTTTCCTGGTCCTGGCTGCGTTACCGGGTGGACGCTCCTTCAAGCGGGTACGAGCTGCTGGCCCAGCTAAGTTTCCGCCCTGACAAAAAGTTCCTGCTCTATGGCCGCTATCGAAAGACCAGCAAGCCACGTAACCGGGAAATAGATGGAAATCACCTGTGGGAAGCTACTGAAACCAGGCAGGAGGCCGCCAGGATCCATGCGGAATATCATATTAGTCGCCGGCTGCGCCTCAGGACACGGGTAGATTATTCCTTCTTTCATGCAGGTTCTGCTTCCAGGCCGGGATGGACCGGCACGAAACAATCCGGGAACGACTCCGGGCCGGTTGAACATTCCGGCGTCGGTTCGGAAAATGCCGACGCGGGAAAATCGGGTTTCAGCATTTTCCAGGATATTCGCTGGGCGCCGGGGAAGCTAAGCTTCAACGCCCGGATTAGCTATTTCAACACGGACGACTATGATTCACGGATCTATTCCTATGAAAGCAGCCTGCTTTCGGGGGCCAGCCTGGCCTTTTACTATGATGAAGGGTTCAAAACCTACCTGGGTATTCGATGGAAGCCCTGGAAAACGCTGGACATCCGCCTGCGAGGCGGCTTGCTTCGTTATTTTCACCGCCAACGCATCGGTTCGGGGCCTGATGAGATCAAGGGGAAACAAAAGCCGGACGTCCGCATGCAGATTCGGCTAAGCTTCTGAAAATGGAACAGCTGTTTTCGCTGGAAACATTCCGGTTTTATCTTTCAGGAAATCCCTGGCTGCGCCTGCTGCTGCCGTTTGGCGGAGGTATCGCGCTGGCTTTGCACGTGTCGCCGGAGAGCGCTTTCTATTACCGGGAAATGTACGGGCTGCTGGCATTCCTGTTGCTTGCCTACCTGCTGACGCTATATAGTAAAAAAGGCCTGGGCCTGAAGAAGTGGATCCCGGGAAGCATCGGCCTTATATTCCTGTTCTGCGCGGGATTCCAGCTGGCGCGGGCCAAAACCAGCCTGCATTTCCGGGAGCATTTCAGCCGGCAGTCCTGGCAAGCGCTGTACGTACAGGTAAGCTCCATTCCCGAAAAGAGGGGAAAGTTCACCCGCTTTGAGGCGCGCGTATTATTGGGAGTACCGGAAACGCGATTGCCGGGGGCTCCGGAAGCACGATCTCCGGGGGCTCCGGAAGCACAGTTCCCGGCGGTACCGGAAACACCATTTCGGCCCGCTCCGCTGCGCAAGAGCCAGGCGATCAAAAAAACGAAAGGCCGCCTGCTGGTCTATATTCGTCAGAAGAACCGGCTCCCCCAGAAGAACCGGCTTCCCCAGGAGAATCAATCTGCTGCAAAGAACGAAACGTCCGGAAAGGGCAAGCTTTCGCCCGAGGGCGGACTTTCGCCGGAGAACGGGCTTTCGCCGGAGGGCGGACTTTCGCCGGAGAACGAGCTTTCGCCGGAGAACGGGCTTATTCCGGCGTACGGGGACGGATTATGGATCACGGCTGCCTGGCAGGATATTCCCTCTCCCCGCAACCCGGCAGCCTTTGATTACCGGGCCTACCTTTCCGCCAGGGATATTTACCACCAGGTTTTTGTTTCTTCTGCAGAGTGGACGCCTTCGGGGAGCAACTCCGGGAATCCGCTGATAAAACGGGCGGCAGGATGGCAGAAACGCTGCGTAGACGTTTTTGAGCGTTTGCTCAGCGACAGAGATAATGCGGCTCTGCTTTCGGCCTTCGTGCTGGGTTACCGCAGCGGGATTGACCGTGACACGGTGAGCGCCTTTGCTGCTACCGGTACTATCCATATTCTTTCCGTTTCAGGGCTGCACGTGGCCATTCTTTACTGGCTGATCAGCTTCATCCTGAAACCGCTCAGCTTTTTTCCGGGTGGAAAAGTTCCGCAATTGCTCCTTATTATTTCGGGGGTTTCGCTGTACGCCTGTATCACGGGACTTTCGCCTCCTGTTTGCCGGGCGGCCTGGATGATCGTACTTTATGCTATCGCACGGTTCCTTGGCAAGCAACATAGCGCAGGGAATGTGCTGGCTTTAACGGCTTTTTTGCTCCTTGCCAGTGATCCCCTGGTGCTGGCCGATGTAGGCTTCCAGCTTTCTTTCCTGGCTGTTCTGGGACTGATCTGTTTCTATTCGCGCCTGGCGGCACTTTATTCACCAAGCGATTATGCCCCCGGGATGCACCGGCGCCGGACTCCCCGGCTACTGCAGCGCTTTTTGAAATATATATGGTCCATGGCCGCGGTTTCGCTGGCAGCCCAGCTGACTACCTTCCCCCTGGCGGTTTTTTATTTCCACCAGTTCCCGGTGTACTTTCTTCCGGCCAATCTTGTACTGATTCCCCTGGCCAGTCTGATCCTGTACGGCGGGATCCTGCTGTTGCTGCTCTCGGGAACAGACGCTCCTGCCTTGTTTCTTGCGGAGCAGCTTTCTTTTCTGATAGATATGATGAAAAGCGGAATGTATTTTTTCAGCCAGCTACCGGGAGCCGTGCTGGACGGCCTCTGGATCACTCCGGCCGAGTGTGCCGGCCTGTACCTGCTCATACCTGCCATTGCATTTTTCCTGTTATCGCGGAAAGCGGCATTTTTAACGGGCGCCCTATGTGTTTCCCTGGCCCTTGCTTTTTCCTTTACCCTTGAACATTACCGGCAAGCAAGGCAACGGCTGCTTATTTACTTCCATTTGCGGGAAAACCAGGCGATCGGCTTTCTTTCTGGGAAGACCGCGGTACTGCTGCTGGAAAAACCCTTTAGCAAACGGGACTATGCATATTCAGTTCAGCCATTCCTGGACAAGTCGGGGATCAGGCATCTGCAAACCAGCGAACCCGCCGACAATCCCGGCAGCAACTACCTGCTAAAACGAGGGCACTATCTGCAATTTTTCAATCTACGGGTACTCCTGGTAGACAAAAACTTCACATATCCCCGCACCGGCGGGAAGGCGGGCACCGGCGCAAAGGCCCTCCCCTGCGATCTTTTACTTATCACGGGAAATAGCTACCTTCACATGGAAAAGATAAGGCAATCTTTCGATGTAAAGATGCTGGTGAGCGGGGCGAGTGTATCGAACGCCCTGGATAGCTACCTTGAAACGTATTGCCGTAAGTGGGACATACCGTTTTATTCCGTCAGAAGATCAGGAGCATTCATCGTCCGTCTGCCAGGAAGCCCGAACGCAGGCGGGAAACCCGGAAACAAAAATGAACTTCAAATTTATTCAATACGATAGCCAGGACAGGATCGCATTTATTACGCTTAACCGCACGCAGAAAAAGAACGCCCTGAATGCAGGGATGATGGAAGAACTTCGGGAAGCTTTCGGTAAGGCCGCCAATGACGAACAGGTAAAAGTAGTCATACTGAAAGCTTCGGGAGAAGTTTTTAGTGCAGGCGCTGACCTGGAATACCTGCTGGAACTGCAGCAAAATTCCTACGCGGAAAACCTTGCCGACAGCCAGCGGCTGAAAGACCTCTTCCTGCAAATCCGCAGCTGCCCTAAGATAGTGATCGCCCAGGTGCAGGGGCACGCCATTGCCGGGGGCTGCGGCCTGGTAACGGCATGCGACCTGGTATACAGCGATCCGCAAGCCTGCTATGGTTATACTGAATGCAGGATTGGCTTTGTTCCGGCCCTGGTGGCAGGTTTTTTGCTTCAAAAGACGGGAGAAGGCAAGGCAAGGGAATTACTGCTGTCAGGGGAACTCATCACGGCGGAACAGGCAAAGGCCTGCGGGCTGGTTAATTACATCTGCGGTGAGGGAAAGCTGGAAGACGAGGCAGGGGCATTAGCCCGGAAGCTGGCCTCGGAAACTTCGGGAGCTTCTATTGCGTACACCAAAGAATTGCTTGCTGCATTAAGCGGATTGTCCCTGCCGCAGGGCCTTGAACTTGCCGCGGAACTCAATGCAAAGGCGCGCATGGGCGAAGATTTCAAAAAAGGGATTCGGGCCTTCCTTTCAAAGGAAAAACCGCAATGGTAACCAATAATCTTAATAATTATATATTTGCTTTCATGAGGAACAATTTATCTTTCAAGGCAATTGCCCTGGCCGCGATGCTGCTGTGTTGTTTGAATGCTACTGCCCAAACAAATTTTGAAGGAACCGTTGAATACGGTGTGCAGGTAGAAGCGAAAGACCTTTCGCCGGAGATGCAGAGTATGATGCCCAGGGAATTTACGATTTACCTGAAAGACCCCCACACAAGACTGGAGATCCAAACGGCGATGTCGGAAATCATCGTACTTGGCGATAATGAAAAGAATAGCGCCGTTACCCTCATGAGTATCCTGGGCAACAAGATGGCGGTAAAGACCGATTCCGCCCAGGTAAACGAAGCCCTGGAGCAATTGGGCGCATATGAGATTCGATATATAGATGAAAAAAAAGAGATCCTGGGCTATGATTGCCGGAAAGCCCTGATTATCCGGGAAGCTTCTTCCGACACTTCGGAGCTGTGGTACACCAAAGAGCTGCTCCCGGTTTATGTACCCGGGAACCAATTTCTTCCTAAAGGAGATTGGTTTCCCATGCAGGTTCACAGCAAACAGAATGGCGTAAACACAACCATTACTGTACAATCCATAGACCAGGGCCCTTTGGAGGAAAGTTTATTTGAAATTCCTGAAGGCTATAAGATGATAGAGCAGGATGCGGTCCGTCAGGCGCTGATGGGACTATAAAAGATATGTTTGAATTACAACAAATACACCTGGACAGTATTTATTGGGGAAATACTGTAAGGGCTTACCTGACGGGATTTGCCATTCTTGCGGGCGTAGCCCTGGCCGGCCATCTCATTAAAAGCATTCTGCTGCAACAGCTGAAGAAATGGGCTGCAAAATCGGAGACCAGCATTGACAACTTCCTGGTCAATAGCCTCAACCGGACCCTCATACCGTTGTTTTACGTCATTGGTTTGTATGCGGGCATTTCCCACCTTTCCTTCCCCGCGGGAATGGAGCGGGCAATAGAGGTGATCACCAAGATCGTGGTCACCTATTTGATCGTCCGGGTGATTGTCACCACTATTTCCTTCCTGATCGCTTCCTATATCCGGAAACAGGAACGAGGCGAAGAAAAACTTCGTCAAACCAAGGGGATCATGCTTATCATCACGGTCACTATCTGGATTTTCGGGCTGGTATTCCTCCTGGCTAACCTGGGCTATGATGTGACCACTATTATTGCCGGCCTGGGGATCGGCGGGATTGCCATCGCCCTGGCGGCGCAAACCATCCTTACCGACCTTTTCAGCTACTTTGTTATATTCTTCGATCGTCCCTTTGAAATAGGCGATTTTATTATCGTTGACGATAAAATGGGAACGGTCAACGAGATCGGCATCAAAACAACCCGGCTGAACAGCCTGGGAGGAGAAGAACTGGTATTTTCCAATACCGACCTCACCAATTCCCGGCTCCATAATTACCGGAAAATGGCCAGGCGCCGTGTGGTATTCAAGGTGGGTGTAGTCTATGAAACCTCGAGGGAACAGCTGGCATTTATATCCGAAACGCTTGCCGCTATCGTGAAGAAACAAAAAGATGTCATCTTTGACAGGGCGCATTTCTTCTCCTACAGCAATTTCAGCCTCGATTTCGAAGTATGCTATTATGTAATGGGAGGCGATTATAATAAGTACATGGATATCCAGCAGGCGATCAACCTGGAAATTTTTGAGGAATTCACCAAAAACGATATCCGTTTTGCCTACCCGACACAAACGCTGCTGCAGCCGGTTGTATCAAAGGAGGCCATTATTGAAGAAAAAACCGACCCGTCCGGGAACGACGCACGCGGGAGCGACGCCTCCGGGAACGCTCCTTCCGGCACATCGAAAGGCCCTTCCGACGCACCCGGCGAAGACCCTTCCGGTACACCCGGCAAAAAAAACTAATCAGGCAGAAAATTTTTCCAGCGCGAGTTCTATCGTTTGGTAAACAAAATCCAACTCTTCTTCGGTACTGCAATACGGCGGCATGATATAAATGATATTTCCCAGCGGACGCATAATAATTCCATTTTCGAGGAAAAAATTGTACAGTTTATCCCGCAGTCCGCTAAAATAAGAAGTGCTGTCGCCGGTTTCCCATTCAAGAGCGAAAATAGTTCCCCGGCAGCGTACCTGCCGGACCGACCGGTGTCCCGCTATTTTACCCGCAAAAGCCTCATGCTGCCGGCTGATGCGGGCGATACTTTCCATGGTTTCGGGCTCCACGAGGATATCCAGGCTTGCCAGCGAGGCTGCACAAGCCAAAGGATTGGCGGTAAAGGAATGACCGTGAAAAAAGGTTTTCAATTTGTCGCCGGAAAGAAAGGCATCGAATACCTGTTGTGTACAGGTGGTGGCCCCGAAGGCCATAGTTCCGCCGGTAATGCCCTTGGAAAAGCAAAATATATCCGGCTGCTGTTCCAGGTAATTGCACGCAAACAGCTTTCCTGTGCGGCCAAAGCCGGTCATTACTTCATCGGCAATGGTAAGAATGCCATGTTCCCGGCAGATTTTCAGCAGTTGATCCAGGGGGCCTGGCTCATACATGACCATACCGGCTGTTCCCTGCACAAGGGGCTCAAAAATAAAAGCAGCTATTTCGTCTTCCCGTTCAAGCATGATCCGGCGAAGCTGTTCCAGCGCTTCCTCTTCGCTGCCTTTCACCGGAACGTCAATAAAATCAACCTCGAAAAGCAGGGGGCTGAAAGGAGCGGTAAAGGTGCTGCGGCTGCTTACGGACATGGCCCCGAAGGTATCTCCGTGGTAGGCGTCTTTTAAGGCAATCAGCCTGTTTCGCGGTGTGCCCTTATTAGACCAGTATTGCATCGCCATTTTTACAGCCACTTCCACGGCAGTAGATCCGTCATCCGAATAAAACACTTTTGCCTGATCCGATGGCAGCACCTCAAGGAGCCGCTCAGCCAGGTCCACCGCCGGCGGATGAGTAAAGCCCGCAAACATAGCATGTTCCAGTGTGCGGAGCTGTTCGCTTACCTTTTCCGCGATATAGGAATGCGAATGGCCATGCAGGTTCACCCACCAGGAGGCTACTGCGTCAAAGTATTTTCGGCCGTCCCCGGCATAGAGGTAGGCGCCTTCGCCCCGGACAATGCCAATGGGCGCCGGCGTAGTTTGCATTTGCGTATATGGATGCCATACATAACGGCTGTCCCGCTCAATCAGGTTCATGTTCATCAAATTCTAAAGGCTGAAAAACCAGCTTTCCCGAAAAGTAAAGAAGTATAATAGCGCAAAGGCAAACCAGCGTTGTCACCAGGGAGCCTTCCAGGCCGAATTCGCCTCCGCTTATCAGTTCACTGCCCTTTAATTGCAGGCTGAGAATATTTTCCGCGTCTATGCCGCTTACGTTAAAGCCGAGTACCGTTCCCTGTACGAAATTCCATCCGAAATGCAGCCCCACGGGAAGCCATATATTCCCCCTGTAAAAGAAAAGCAGGCCCATCAGCACGCCTGCCAGGGCTATGTTCAGGAAACCGAGCCATCCGAAAGAAGGGTTTAAAAGGTGCATGAAGGCAAAAAACAGGGAGGACATCAGCACAGCGGCGAACGGCGTATAGCGCTCCATAAACACATTCAGGAAATAGCCCCGGAACATCACCTCTTCCACGAAAGCTACGATCAGGTAAATTCCAAACCACAGCAGCAGCTCCCTGGCGGAAAAAGCTTCGTTCAGTTCCAGGCTGCTCACGGTGCCGGTAATCCACAATACCAGGAAAGCAAGGAGAATAATGATTGTTCCTGCCAGCGCCCCCAGGCCGATATCCTTCAACACATGTTCCCCGGTCAGTCCCAGGCTGATGTAATCCTTCTTAGGGGGTAGCTTAGAGAAAAAGAACAAGGTAAGCATCAGCCCGATCATGGACGCCAGCTGCATCAACAATAGTAAAGCCGGGCTGGACTGCATCGCATCAAGTTCGGCAGGAGTCAATACTGAGGGATCGATCCGGCCCAGCAAGGGGACCAGGAAGGCCGCCGAAAATGCCATCAGGAAAATATAACAACCAAAAAAAGCCAGCACCTTTAATAAAGGCTGCAAGTAGGAAAGCGCGTTTTTCATAGTAGTCTGCCAGGATTTTCAACGATCAGTTTTATCACATGGCGGTCAATGGGAAAAGTCATGTCTTCCGGTTGGAGGCGGGATAAAGGTATCCAGCGGAAGCTCTGCTTCACCTCACCGGTTTGACCCTCGAAATCAAAAGGCTTTTCCCTGAATTCCAGGTTCAGCGGCTGCACTAAACTGACACGGTAATAGACGCTGATGACCTGGTTTTTGCTAAAGGCTGACTGAACAAAGAAATCCGTGGTGTAGAAATGCTCTCCTACGGTAACTTCGGCCTGGCATTCTTCCAGAAACTCCCTTTTTAAACCGTCCCTCAAGCCTTCGCCGTATTCAAGTCCACCGCCGGGAAGCTTAGAGAAGTTAATGCCGTGTTCGAATTCGTCGCTCACCAGCAATTCCTTCTGCTCGTTTATCAGGATACCGTAAACGCGTACGTTAAAAGGAAATGTTGCCTCCATGAATGGGGCAAAACTAGCAACAATTAAAATACATTACAACCTTTTCCTCCAGGGGAGACCAGGCGATGTGCTTTGTATTTTCCTTTCCTATCAGGTACAAAAAGCCCGGCGCACTCGTTTCCTTCAGGTTATCATAGGTAGCCTTCGTGATAAAGAAGCTGTCATAAGGAGGCTGGTCGCCCTCAATGGCCTGTTCTTTAAATCTCTTTTCCTCAAAAAACTCCTCGATGCGTTTTTTAACAAGTGCTTCCTGCTTCGCAGGCGTATTGATAGATTCATCATAGGTCGCAGCCAGCATGACAGCGGGAAATTCGTCGCTATAGATTAACTGCCCCTCGCTGTTCGTGATCGTAAAGGCGACCGTGCCGCTCAATACACTATCGCCCAGCAGAGCAACCCGGAAAACTTCTTCGCCGCGCTGCCCGTCAAACTGTTTTGTGGCTGTATTTTCAAGGAGTACTGCTTCCCTGTCCACTCCAGCAGGCGATTCAATGCCAGCGGGCTCCGCTCCGGCCGAATTATTTGCCTCACCGCCAGAACTGTTTCCCAGAGCAACTGCTCCCGCGGAAGTTTCCGTAGTATCTCCGGAAGCATTACCTTCTTGCCGGGAACTGATCTGACAGGCCGTGAAAAGAACTGTCGCAATGGAAACCAGGAAAAACATCTTCAATTTCATGTCAATAGGTTTTAGGCGGGTACGAGCAAGAATAAAGCCAAAATAATCCCCTTCCGCGGAGGGTATAACCGAAAACGATTTTACCGTCCGCAGAGGAGAATTATCTCGGAAAAGGTTCAGCAGCGATTATTTGCCGCAACGATCGTTGCCAGCAGCGACCTTTGCACGCAGCAATCGTCGTGGACGGATTTAAGAAACGGCGTCCCGCAGGGACTTAATGGAATCGTGGGCATCCCTTAGTTCCGAACGCTGGCTTTCCACCCGGACCATGCAGCCGGGAGAAAATGTTTCGCCGTTATTCAGTACTTTTTCGTATGACTGCAGCGCTACATCCTCGCCAAATTCGCAGCTTTTCAGCACCGCTTTTTTATCATTGCTGCTAAGGGCCTGGCGCACATCCATCCAGGTTCTGTACATATCGCCGGATGTCGAGGTTTCTTCGTTAACCTGCCCGCCGAGGGAAGCTATTTCTTCGGCAAGTTCCATTTTAAAGCGGGAGCTTTGCTGAGCGTACTGATCAAACAGCATTTTCAGGTCCGGATCTTTAGTTTCCTCAGCCGCTTTCTGATAACCATGAATCCTGTCATTATTTACTACTACCAGTTTATTCAGCTGGTCCACCCTGTCTTGTACCTCATTCATAACTTTATAATTTAGTTAAACAATAAATGAGAATGTCCAATTATTATTCCATCCCCCTGAAATCCCATTCTCCCCTTGCTGTAAAGCAAGCCGGCAAACTAAAAATCTGATTCTGTTTATTTTAATTACCAGCTGAGTAGGAAATTACTCAGAGGTTTTGACAAGAACGGCATAAGGTTTGAGTGCATTCCAGCATATGGCTGCATATTACAAAACAGGTAATAACAACAAAAACGGCGAAGGGGAACCGGGAGATTCCCTGGAAAACTTTGCCGTTAACGAGGTTAATAAAAACATCCGGCAGCTCGAAGCTCATTATTTTCAAATGATCGAGGAGATAGAAGATTATGCCATTATCATGCTTGACAAGAACGGCATAGTCCTCAATTGGAATAAAGGAGCGCAACGGATAAAAGGCTTTACGAAGGAAGAGATCATCGGGAAAAGCTTTGAAAATTTTTACCCGCCCGAGGACCGGAAAAAAGGATTACCTCAGAAGTTAATGAAACAGGCCGAAAAAGAAGGAAAAGCCGTTACCGAGGGCTGGAGGCTAAGAAACCCCGGAGAAAGATTTTGGGGAAGCATCGTCATTACCGCCCTCCATGACCGGCAAGGCAATGTGATTGGTTTTTCCAAAGTTACGCGTGATCTCACCGAAAAAAAATTGGCCGATGATAAGCTGAAGGAATACAGCAAAATGCTGGAATTCCAAAATTCCGAGCTGGAAGAGTTCGCATACGCAACTTCTCACGATATGAAAGAGCCTTTGCGAAAAGTCCATCTGTACAACACCTATATACTGGAAAACCAATCAAACACACTAGACAAAAAGTCAAGGGAGTTCCTGGACCGTTCTATAGATGCGGTGAAGCGCATGATGATGCTGATCGATAATATACTGGCTTACTCCAAGGCCACCTCCCGAATAGAAAACCTAAGCAAGGTAGATTTAAATGAAATAGTAAAGGAAGTAATATGTTCTACGAAAGATGAGCAGCAAGGCGGAAATATCAGCTTTGATACAAGTAAACTGCCGGTGATAGAGGCAATTCCCTTTCAATGCAAGCAACTGTTTAATAATCTGATCAGCAATTCGCAAAAATACCGGAATCCTGACAGGCAAAGTGTCATCACCATCACCCACCAGGTTGTGAAAGGCCAAGAAATAAAAAACAGGAAAGCGGAGGGAAAAAAGCCTTATTACATGATTTCCGTCAGCGATAACGGAATTGGCTTCGAACCTGCTTACAATGAAAAAGTTTTTGAGGTGTTTCAGCGCCTCAATAATTTTTCCGAGGCAAAAGGCTCGGGGATAGGCCTGGCGATCTGTAAAAAGATCATGCAGAACCACCAGGGATTTATCACAGCCAGCGGCAGGCCCGGCGAAGGCGCATGCTTCAACCTTTATTTCCCGGTAATACCGCTCAGATAATGGCGGCCAGCGCAAGCATTTTTTCAGCAAGCATATCCAACTCCCGCTGAGTATTGGGTTTCACAAAATATTCCAGGGCGCCCTTGCTTTTACATTCATGCACATAAAGGGGGGTGCCGGAAGTACTCAGGATAATTTTAGGCACATCCTGGTAACGAGGCTTACCTCCCAGTAACATTAATACCTCCGATCCTTTCATCTGGGGCATATTGTAGTCCAGAATGATCAGTGCAGGAAGTTTATCGTCCTGCAGCTCATCAAGGTATTCCAGGACTGCTTTACCATCGTTCACCTTATGTAAGACGGCATTAGGCTCAAAATTCAAAATGGCTTCTTCGATTAGTTCAAGATCCTCTTCATCATCATCCGCTATAAGGATGTTTATCGCACGGATATCCTGCATACGTTCTTTTGGGGATTAAAATTCCACATAAAAATAAAAAAAAATGGTAAAATAATTGCACTTTTTTAAATCTCTTAATTAAATTATTAAAATAGTGGCAACAGGCACTGCACATCGTTTTTATCAGGAAACCCTTAAACTCTTGGAAGAGAAGGGTTTTCCCTTTCTTATTGGAGGCGCTTATGCCTTGAAAGAACACACGGGCGTATTCCGGGACACGAAGGATCTCGATATTTTATGTTCAGCGGGCGAATGTCCCCGCATATTGAAATTCTTATCCGGAAAGGGAATTTTAACGGAAACAACAGATGCTCGCTGGCTGGCAAAGGCCTTTAAGAATGAACACTATATCGACTTCATTTTCAGCAGCGCTAATAATCTTTCGCCGGTGGACGACACCTGGTTCGCTCACAAAGTACCAGGCAGCCTGTATGGTGTTCCTGTCAGCTTTACCGCCCCGGAAGAACTGATCTGGAGCAAAATATATGTGCAGAACAGGGAGCGTTACGACGGCGCTGACGTCAATCACCTGATCCTGAAGAAAGGAAGGGAAATGGATTGGAGAAGGCTAATGATGCACATGGAGCAGCACTGGCAGCTTCTTCTGGCACAGTTACTTAATTTTCAATTCGTTTACCCCGGCGAACGGGACAATATCCCGCGGTGGCTTTTTAACGAATTGCTAAAACGCGCCGGCGAACAATACGATCTTCCTGCCCCGGTAGACAAAATTTGCCGCGGCCCCCTGCTGGAGAATAATGAATACAATGCAGATATTATTGAATGGGGATACAAAATATTCTCTGTAACAAATCTCTGAAATGGCTAGGAAAAATAAGGTACGAATTGCGGCAATGGCAGACATTCACGTCCGACATACAGACCAGGGCCTGTGGAAGGCCCATTTTGAAATGCTTTCGACACAGGCGGATGTATTATTGATTTGCGGTGATCTCACCGATACCGGCCGGGCCGATGAAGCCCGGGTGCTTGCGGATGAACTGGAAGCCTGCAGTATTCCGGTGATAGGCGTGCTGGGGAACCATGATTGCGAATCAGGCATTCAGGATGAGGTCATAGATATTCTGAACAAGGAACAGGTCCATATCTTGGACGGGGAGTCGGTAATTATCCATGACATAGGATTTGCCGGAGTAAAAGGGTTCGGCGGAGGTTTCGGGCAGCATATGCTCCCCATGTGGGGTGAACAAATGAACAAAGATTACATACAGGTTTCCGTAAATGAGGCCATGCGGCTGGACCGCGCTCTGGTACGACTGGAAAGCAAAAGCTCCGGTCTTAAAAAAATTGTCCTCCTGCATTACTCCCCGATCCCGGAAACAGTAAAAGGAGAGCCTGAGCAAATATTTCCCTTCCTGGGATCCTCCCACCTTGCCGAACCGCTCGAACACCGGCAGGTAACGGCTGTCTTCCATGGTCACGCCCACCTGGGAACCCTGGAGGGCGCAACAGCGGGCGGCATCCCTGTCTATAATGTATCTCAGGCCCTCCTGTTAAAAGAAGGGTTTTCTCCGCCTTTTTACCTTTTTGAAACAGAACCATGAGTAAAGCGGACACCAAAGAATCCCCTGATACCCTGGTTGGGGCCATATACGTAGGCCGGGTCAAAAGTAAGGCCGTAGGGATTGGAATCTGTGGCAATTGCCTGGCCCGCATTATCAAATACAACTTGTTTATCAAAGGGATCGTGCGCCCTTGCAATAATAAAAGGATCTTCCCTTCCCGGCCGCCAGTTCAGCAGGTTCTTTAATCCGCCGTAAATTTCTATTCTTTCTCCCAGGGAGGTACTCACCTGAATATTCTGAATACTCCACCAGGGCGAGTAGGCGCTCCTGGGGTCCTGTTCGCTCAAAAGGGGCAGGCGCATTGGCCCGTACAAATTCCCCGTATAATCGATCTTCAAACCCGTTCCTTTAAGGGTGTAACTAATGTTCCATACACCGGCAAATTTTTCCGTTAGTTGTTGTCTACGCTTTTCCCCGTTCTCTTTACTATAAACGTCCATTAAGGTTCCTCCTACCAGTATTTTCAGACCGCTGGAAAAATCGATATCCGCATTCAGGGAAATCCCCTTTGAGATGGCGTAACCCTCCAGGTTACGATACATGATCTTATTGGGATCCGTATCATAATCAGCGATTATCTTATTGTTAAAATGGGTATAGAACAAGGTCGCGTCAAGCCCTATGAAGGTATAATTCCCGGCGAATATTTTCTTTACGAAATTGAGATTACCGTTCCAGGATCTTTCCGGATCCAGGTTCTCTTCGAAAACGACCTCCCTTGCTCCCGTAAGAGCAGCATGGTCTTCTGTAAAAACGTTGGCTACCCGGTAGCCGCTTCCAAGGCTCAGACGCAGCACGTTGTTCTTGTCTCCCGAACTCCATTTATAATTAAGGCGCGGCGTTAAAATACTTCCGTGAACAGAATGGTAATCATAACGGAAACCCAGCAGCAGCTTGTTCCGGAAATCGATCGTGATCTCATCCTGCAGAAAAATCCCCGGCAAGCGGGTTTGTACAGGGCGGTCTGCGGCCGGGTCATCGAAATCAGCGGTAGCAGGGGTATTATCATTGTACCAGGTGTACCGGTAGGTAAGCCCTGCCAGCAGATCATGATGCTGAAGAGGTTTATTCCAGGTTAACTGCCCGAAGGCAATATACTGGTCCGCCAAATAGGGAGAAGTTCCGTACATGCTGTTCTGGTCGTGTCCGTTTGCACTGAAACGGAACAGGATATTATCTTCCACCGGCAATTGGTAATTTCCGAATACTTCCCAACGGCTGGTATAAATGCTTTCCCCGTATAGATCATCCCCTCCCCGGTACTTCCTGTTCCAGTCCATTTCCCCTCCCCAGCGGTCCTCGTAGATATAGCGGCCGGCAAGGGAAAACAGGCGTCCGTTTTCCCTTTCAAAATCCCACTTATTGAAAACAGAAAACCGGTTTTGAAGCGTTACGTCCGTAAAACCATCATCGTTGCCGTCAACAGGGTGCCGGTAATTGAAGTAATTTATTCCCGCAAGCGAATGCGCTTTCCTGCCTGCTTCAAATTTTGCAGCGATGTCCGCACTGACCTCCGCCCAGCTGGTGGTAAATACATCCGCAGACCATACCGGCGCGTCTTCCGGCTTTTTGGTGATGATATTTATCAGTCCCGCAACCGCTTCGCTTCCGTATAAAGTCGAAGCCGGGCCTTTCACAATCTCTACTCTTTCAATAAGCGCCTGCGGAATGCCGCTAAGTCCGTAAACGGTAGAAAGACCACTGACAATGGGCATTCCATTAATGAGTACCATCGTATAAGCACCTTCCAGGCCGTTGATGTGGATATCGCCGGTATTGCAGATATTACAGTTAAGCTGCGGCCGCACTCCGTTAACATGCTGCAGGGCATCGAAAATTGACGGCGTAGGGTTAGCTTTAAAGAAGCTCGAAGTATAAACTTCCACCGGCACGGGGCTTTCAAGTTTTAGTACCTCTTTCATGGTACCGGATACCACCACTTGTTCAAGAGAAGCAGGTTCTTCTTCGCCCGCTTCCTGTTCGCCTTTTTCAGCCTGCGCCGCGGCTCCGTACCCGCATAGCGCCAGCCCCGTGCTAAGTAAAATATTTCTAATCATCACAAAATATTTTTTGATATACAAAAATACAAATTTAGATATATCTAAAAAATATATTACGAAAAATTAACCGCCCGGGTTCCGGGCATTGCAATCCGGATATAAGGACAGGCTATCCCTTCAAAGTTGGGGCTGGGCAGCCGGGAAACTCAACTCATAAATCAAGTCCGGATGTGAGGCCCGGCTATTCGTCCATGTTGGGGATGCAGCACTCTGCCCTGTCAATCAGTCTAAAGCAGTAAGATCCTCCACCGGATAACCCTTCTCAATCCAATCCGTCTTCAGGTTGTTGGAAAGATTCAGCAGGCGGTGATTCGTGAATTTCATATCATTCAAAAGGGTGAACGCCGGCCGTATATTGGGGCATTTTTCAAAGGGGCAGCAGCCGCAGTAAAGAACAATCGCTTTATCACGATCTTCCTCCGCAAGCAGGCCCCTTAGTTTTTCGAGGTTCGGTTCTTCACCGGTCTGGCCTACATCTACGGAACCTTTTATCAAGGCGCCGGGGCCAATACAAACGACTAGCGGTTTGGCCGCCGCAGAATCCTTAATGATCCCGGCTAGTTCCTCCGGCGGCATTAACTGTTCCTGATTCCAGGGTTCGGATTTTTTTGCGGAACAGGAGGCAAAAAGAGCAATCAGGAACAGCGTGGTAAGAATATTAAATAGCCTATTCATCAGGGTTTGTTTACATTATGAAAAGCTGAAATATAAGCATTTTGATGTAAGTTTACCTGGTGTTGCACTAGAAAGAAACTCATCGGAAAATGGCTGAATGGTATAAAATCAACAATGCGGAAGAGCTGGACTCCCCTGCCCTCCTGGTTTATCATGACAGGATATCGGATAATATTCGCCTTGCGAGGGAAATAAGCAAGGATAGTTCCTTGTTACGGCCCCATGTGAAAACGCATAAGATGCGGGAGATTGCAAAAATGATGCTGGAGGCCGGGATCCGGAAGTTCAAATGCGCCACTATTGCCGAAGCGGAAATGCTGGCAATGAGCGGCTGCGCAGATGTGCTGCTGGCTTATCAGCCGACAAAAGTGAAAGCCCTGCGGCTACTGGAACTTACCGCCGCATATCCCGAAGTACGGTTTTCCTGCCTGATTGATAACATCGAAACCGCAGGCATGCTATCCGGGGTATTTAAAGGGCAAGTCCTTGAAGTGTTTATTGACCTGAATACCGGCATGAACCGGACGGGTATTGCCCCGGAAAAAGCGGCCGCCCTGTTCCAGGAATGCCGGAAGCTGGAAAACATCCTGGTTGCCGGCCTTCATGCCTATGACGGCCATATTCGTGACACAGATCCCGGCAAACGTACCCAAAGAGCCGATGAAACGTTTCGTATTACGCAGGAAGCTCTTCAGTCCATGGACGGAGGCCCGCTGAAAGTCATTATGGGCGGCAGCCCGACCTTCCCGATTCATGCCCGGCGGAAAAACGTGGAAACAAGCCCGGGAACATTTGTTTTTTGGGATGAAGGGTACGGCAAGGCACTTCCCGATATGCCTTTTACCTGCGCAGCTGTGTTGCTTTCACGGGTCGTTTCAATAATTGATGAGCAGACCCTTTGCCTCGACCTGGGCCATAAATCGGTTGCCGCCGAAAATCCTTTGCAGCAGCGAGTGCGTTTTCTTAACGCGCCTGAAGCGGAAATGCTCAGTCAAAGCGAGGAACACCTCGTAGTCCGGGTTCCCCGGGGAGAACCACACCGTATCGGAGACCTTTGGTACGGCATTCCCTACCATATTTGCCCCACCGTGGCGCTCTACGAAACCGCACATGTGGTTAAAGACCGGCGGCTCACAGAAGAATGGGAGATCCTGGCGCGGAAACGGAAAATCCGCACCTGAAAATTAGCAGGCGCTGCTTTGTCTTGCGGCAATCTTTAAATAAAATTCAGGACCTGCTCGCCCATTGCTTCTGTTCCAAGGATCTTTTCGGCGGGAGTGCCGGCATCTGCAATATCCGATGAACGGAAGCCAGCCTTCAGCAGCTTATCAACTGCGCTGATAACCAGTTCGGATTCTTCTTTCATTCCGAAAGAAATGTCCAGCAATAAGGCGGCGGAAAGTACCGAGGCCAGGGGATTAGCAATTCCTTTCCCTGTAATATCATGTGCCGAGCCGTGAATAGGTTCGTAAACGCCAGTACCGTCGCCGATGGAGGCCGAAGCCAGCATGCCCATAGAACCGGCAATTTGCGAAGCTTCGTCCGTAAGGATATCGCCGAAAAGATTGGCGGTCACCACCACGTCAAAACGCTTAGGATCCTTTATCAGCAGCATCGCCGTTGCATCAACAAACTGGTATTCCACTTCTACATCCGGGTATTCCGGGGCTATTTTCTGCACCACTTCCCTCCACAGCCTGGAAGTTTCCAACACATTTGCCTTGTCTACTGAGCATAGTTTTTTCCTTCTCGTCCGGGCGGAGTCAAATGCCTTGCGGGCAATGCGTTCCACTTCAAAGCGGCTGTATTCGGCCAGGTCATAGGCGGTGTCGCCATTGTTCTTCCTTCCCTTTTCCCCGAAATAAATATCGCCGGTGAGTTCCCGGAAAAATAAAATATCGGCTCCGCGAAGTATGTCTTCCTTAATGCTGGACGCGCCCAGCAGCTCGTCAAACAATTTAATAGGCCGAAGATTGGCATACAAACCCAGTTCCTTGCGCATTTTTAGCAATCCCTGTTCCGGACGCACTTTTGCCGAAGGGTCATTATCGTATTTCGGGTGCCCTACCGCGCCGAAAAGGACAGCGTCTGAGTTCTTCATCTTTGCCAGCGTTTCATCCGGCAGCGGATTGCCGGTAGCTTCGATAGCCGCATGGCCCACCAGCGCTTCATCATAAGTAAACGTATGCCCGAATTTACCGGCTATCTTATCCAATACTTTTTTGCCTACTGCAGTTACTTCCTGTCCTATTCCATCACCTGGAACAACTAAAATCTGTTTGCTTGCCATGATTTATTATAGATTCAACATTTTCTGGGTTGCCTTGATGGCGGAAACCGTCTGGTCGCTGTCAAGCCCCCTGGTCTTAAATTCTTTCTTATTGTACTTCCAGGTAATGATCGTTTCACAAAGCGCATCGCTTTTTCCGCCAGGCGGAATATGCACGCTGTAATCGGTAAGGGCCGGTAATTCCTGTTTCCTTTTCCGGTACACCTTTTTCAGGGCGTTCATAAAGGCGTCGTACTGGCCGTCTCCCTGTGCGCTTTCTTCATACAGCTCGCCTTCTACCCGTATCTTCAGCGTAACGGAAGGCTTCAGGTCCCGGGAATGGGTAAGTACATAGTTCTCTATCTTTACTTTTTCCCCGATGGTTTTACTGTCAAGAATATCGGAAATAATAAAGGGAAGATCGGCCTGGGTCACCGCTTCTTTACGGTCGCCCAGTTCAATGATCCGCTTTGTCACCTTTTTCAGGTCGGGTTCGGAAAGGTGAATGCCCAGCTGCAGCAGGTTGTTTTCGATATTGGCTTTGCCGCTGGTCTTCCCCAGCGCGTACACACGCTGACGCCCGAAACGTTCGGGCATGAGGTCGCTGAAATAAAGTTTATTTTTCTTATCGCCGTCGGCATGAATGCCGGCCGTTTGCGTAAACACGTTCTCCCCCACTACCGGCTTATTACCGGGTATGCGAAGCCCTGAAAAGGTTTCCACCAATTTGCTGGCCCGGTAGAGCGCCTTTTCGGCCACGGATGTCCTGACCGAAGGCACAAAATCATTCAGCACCGCAATGGCGCTGGCAAGCGGAGCATTGCCTGCCCTTTCTCCCATGCCGTTCACGGTCAGATGGATTCCCTTTACGCCCGCCTTTACCGCCTCCAGCACATTGGCCGTACCCAGGTCGTAATCATTATGCGCATGAAAATCAAAATGAATCGCAGGATAACGCTGAACTGTTTCGGTAATAAAAGCCGCTGCCTCTGATGGGATCAGCACTCCCAGCGTATCGGGAAGCATGACTCTTTTTACAGGCTCATGCTGCAGGAAATCCAGGTACTGAAAAACGTATTCCCTGGAATGGCGCATACCATTACTCCAGTCTTCCAGGTAAATATTGCATTCCAGGCCCTTTTTCCCGGCAAGGGCAATGACTGCGGCAACTTCTGCAAAATGCTGCTCCGGCTTTTTCTTCAGCTGGTGAGTCAGGTGATTAAGGGAACCCTTGGTAAGCAGGTTCATGACTTTCGCGCCTGCTTTCAGCATCCAGTCAACAGACACGTCCCCGTCCACAAAAGTGAGTACTTCCACCCGGTTCAGGAGATCGTTTGCCTTTGCCCATTTGGTGATTGCCTTTACGGCCGCCAGCTCCCCTTCCGACACACGCGCTGAGGCAATTTCAATCCGGTCTACCTTGAGTTCTGTCAGCAGCAGCCGTGCAATGGTCAGCTTTTCGGAGGGAGAAAAAGAAACCCCATTGGTTTGCTCTCCATCACGAAGAGTTGTGTCCATGATCTCAATGAAACGGGCAGCTGGCTTTGGCATAGTGGAAATGCTGTTAATACCGGCTCCTTTCGGCAAAAGCGCCGATATCGTCTTTCATTGCCTGCAGGTAGTCAATATCGTCAAAGCCATTCATCAGGTTATGCTTCTTATAACTGTTAATGTCAAATGACTCGCTGTCACCCGTTGCGGGAATGCGGATAACCTGCTCGGGGAGGGATACTTCCAGTTCCGTTTCCGGGTTGGCGATAATGGCCGAAAATAATTTATCTAAAAACTCTGGGCTTACCTGCACGGGTAAGATGCCCACGTTCAGGGAATTATTCTTAAATATATCGGCGAAAAAGCTCGAAACTACGCATCGGAAGCCGTAATCATAAACCGCCCAGGCGGCATGCTCGCGGCTGCTGCCGCTGCCGAAGTTCTTTCCGCCCACCAGTATTTTACCTGAATAGGTTGGGTCATTTAATACGAAATCCTTCCTGGGAGCCCCTTGGGCATCGTAGCGCCAGTCACGAAATAGATTATCTCCAAAGCCCTTCCGTTCCGTTGCCTTCAAAAACCGCGCAGGGATGATCTGGTCGGTATCCACGTTCTCGATGGGCATGGGCACCGCCCTGCTTTTCAACACGGTGAATTTATCGTAAGCCATTTTTGTATCCTTGATTATTCTGATCGTTTAATTACAAGCGCTTGTTACAAGCTCGCTACAAGCTCCTCTTCGGCCAGCAGTTCCCGCGGATCGGTCACTACACCCGTCACTGCAGCCGCAGCCGCTACCAGCGGGCTTGCCAGCATGGTCCTGGAACCAGGTCCCTGCCTCCCTTCAAAATTCCGGTTGCTGGTGCTGACCGCATATTTTCCGGCGGGGATCTTATCGTCGTTCATTGCCAGGCAGGCTGAACAACCCGGTTGGCGTAATTCAAAGCCTGCTTCGATGAGGATATCGTATATTCCTTCTTCCCTGATCTGCTTTTCAACGACATGCGATCCCGGAACGATCCAGGCCGTCACATGATCCGCCTTTTTGCGGCCCTTCACAATGGAAGCAAAGGAGCGGAAATCTTCAATGCGGCCGTTTGTACAGCTGCCTATAAACACATAATCCACTTTTTTTCCAAGCATTCCTTCCGCTTCCCGGAAGCCCATGTACTGCAGGGACTTTTCATAACTTGACTTGCCTCCGCCTGCTTCTCCGGCCGTAGGAATATGCTGCGTAATGCCCATCCCCATCCCCGGATTGGTTCCGTAGGTGATCATCGGCTCAATATCCGCGGCGTCAAAGTAGTGTTCCAGGTCAAAAGCCGCCCCTTCGTCGGATTTAAGGGTCTTCCAATAACTGAGCGCCTGCTCCCATGCTTCGCCGGAGGGCGCCTGCTCCCTGTCCCTGATATAGGCAAACGTAGTTTCGTCCGGCGCTACCATGCCCCCGCGGGCTCCCATTTCAATGCTCATGTTGCAGACCGTCATTCGGCCTTCCATGCTCATGTTGCGAAAAACTTCACCGGCATATTCCACAAAATAACCGGTAGCTCCCGCAGCCGTTAGCTTCGATATAATATAAAGCGCTACGTCTTTCGGCGTAATGCCGCGACCCAGCCGCCCGTTCACGTTAATGCGCATCTTCTTCGGCTTAGGCTGCATGATGCATTGCGAAGAAAGTACCATTTCCACTTCGGAAGTCCCGATGCCAAAGGCAATAGCGCCAAATGCGCCGTGCGTGGATGTATGGGAATCCCCGCAGACAATGGTCATGCCCGGAAGCGTGATCCCGTTTTCAGGGCCTACCACGTGAACGATCCCGTTCTTGGGATTTCCCAGCCCCCAATGCGAAATGCCGTGCAGGGCTGTGTTTACTTCCAGGGCCTGCAGCTGTTTAGCAGAAAGCGGGTCTTCCACCGGCAAATGCTGGTTAATAGTGGGTGTATTATGGTCGGCGGTGGCAAATGTCTTTTGCGGGAACATGACCTTCAAACCGCGGTTAGCCAGCCCCAGGAAAGCCACAGGGCTGGTTACTTCATGAATAAAATGACGGTCTATGAATAAAATATCAGGTCCATCTTCAATTTTCCTGACAACGTGTGAATCCCAAACTTTGTCGAATAACGTAGCGGGTATTGTACTCATTTCAATTCCTGTAATTTTAGATACCCGCAAAATTACATTTTTTCTGCCAATTTTAACGGAACCAGCTCTTGATCTTTCTTACCACAGCTGATTCCCGCCGGCTTTGCCTGGGAGCCCCCAGCAGGTAGGCGTAGGGTTCCAGCGCATCCACATTATCGAAAACGATCTTCACCATCCCCAGCACGGGAATTGAAAGAATAAGACCGGGAATTCCCCAAACTATTTCTCCCAGAACGGCAATAATTATAATAAAGAGCGGATGTATATTTACCTGGTAGCCAAGCACGAGCGGCTCGAATATATACGTATCTATAAGCTGGGTGATCCCGAATACAAGCATCACTCCCAGGATGATCCGGATATCGCCTCCCTGGACAAAGACCATTAGCATAGGCAGTATCATCCCGAATAAGTTACCTACCCAGGGGACAATGCTGAGCAGGGCCGCCAGTACGGAAAAGAAGAGCGCGTTCCTCACTCCCACCACGGACAGCCCTACCAAATAAAAAACGGTGAGGACGATCATCAGGATACCCCTTCCCAGCAGGTAATGCTGCGCTACCTGGCTGGAGCGGCTGATCACATCATGTACCCGTTCTTTATTTTCGCCCCTTACCAGCTTTAAAACAAATTTTTTAAGCCGCGTCCGGTAATAGATGAAAAGAAAGAGATAGATTATAACCAGGAAACCGTTCATAATTACCTTCGTGAGAGAACCTATTAACCCTGCAACCAGGGTGCTGGGACTATTATCACCGGAAGTTTGTTCCTTGATCATCTTTTCCTGGCTCTCGTAGGAAATGCCTACTTTTTGCTCAATGAACCGCTGGGCTTCGTCAAGCTGCCTGTTCACCTGGGTTTCGATTACCGCCATATCTTTGCTGAAACTCGCTACCTGGGATGACAGCAGCGCAATTAACCCCGAGAAGATCGCCACCAGCAACAGTAAACAGACAAGCGCAGACAAGGCTCTGTGCAGCCCCAGGTTTTCAAGGCGTTTGCTAAGGGGGATCATGACCATCGCGAAAATGGCGCCGAAGGAAATAGGCACAAGGAAACTCCGGGCAAAATACAAACCTGCGAACACCAGGAAAAACAGCAGTAAAATGAGATTGATCTTAACAAGGGGATGCAGCTTCATGCGGGTAAGGTTCCTTTGACTATCGT
Organism: Anseongella ginsenosidimutans; assembly: GCF_008033235.1. Classification (GTDB taxonomy): domain Bacteria; phylum Bacteroidota; class Bacteroidia; order Sphingobacteriales; family Sphingobacteriaceae; genus Anseongella; species Anseongella ginsenosidimutans. The sequence goes on along the minus strand of NZ_CP042432.1, from coordinate 2,823,290 downwards.
TATCAACTATCGTTATCAAAGAAAAGATACTGCCAGAACCGCTGCGAGGCGCCCGTTTCATGTCAACGACATAACTCTGCTACGGCTGATCGCTAATAGCAGCTCCTTACTGAGCAAAGCATTCCTCGAAAAGGGATTTGCTTCTACGGTAAACGAACAATGCATAGCCGGGGAGGCAGGCAGCGGGTTCGCAGAGCCGCTATGGCATCATTATGGGGCCTGATTATAGAAAAACATGATATGAGAGCAATCTGGTCGGGTTCCATTGGCTTCGGGCTGGTGAATATTCCTGTAAAATTGTTCAGCGCCTCGCAGTCCAGCAGGCTGGATCTGGATATGCTTGACCGGCGCGACCATTCCCGGATAAAATACCAACGCATCAATGAAAATACCGGCAAAGTGGTAGACTGGGACGATATTGTCAAAGGTTACGAGCTGGATGATGAATATATTATACTCGAAGAAGACGACTTTGAAGAAGCAAGCCCTGAAAAAACCAGGCTGATAAATATCCAGGATTTCGTAAAGGAAAGCGAAATAGACAGCATGTACTTTGAAGCGCCCTACTACGTGGAGCCGGATAAAGGAGGGCAGAAACCATACAGCTTACTGCTGAAGGCCCTGGAAAAGAGCGGGAAGGCAGGGATCGCGACCTTCGTGATGCGCAGTTCCGAAAGCTTGGCGGTGCTTCGTCCTAAAGGCAATGTGCTGGTGCTGAACAAGCTTCGCTTTGAAGAAGAGCTTCGTTCAAGCGAAGACCTGAATGTGCCGGAAAAAATTAAGATAGGCAAGGAGGAAATGGAGATGGCCATGGAACTGATAGACCGCTACACCGCCAAATTTGATATCCGGAAATTCAAGGACGAGTACTCACATGACCTGATGAAGATCATCAAGGCAAAAGCCAAGGGTAAACGGCCTACCGTCCGGAAACTAAAAGTTCCGAAAACCAAGTCCGACGACCTGCTGAAACAGTTGAAAGCCAGTCTTAAATCGAACAAAAAGGCTTCCTGAACATGAGTTTAACAACCTATAGAAAGAAAAGGAGTTTTAAGGACAGTCCTGAACCCAAACCAAAACGCGAAGGCAAAAATGCGCGAAAGGAGGACAAAAAGCTCCGGTTCGTAGTGCAGCGCCATCATGCTTCCCGCTTGCATTATGATTTCCGGCTGGAAATGGAGGGTGTCCTGAAAAGCTGGGCAGTACCTAAGGGCCCTTCGCTGAACCCTTCCGACAAACGCCTGGCCATGATGGTGGAAGACCATCCTTATGACTATAAGGACTTTGAGGGGATCATCCCTGAAGGGAATTACGGGGCAGGCGTTGTGTACAAATGGGACGAAGGCTTTTATGAGCCGCTTGACAAAAGCGCCAACCCGGAAAAGGAACTGCTAAAGGAATTAAGATCCGGCAGCCTCAAGTTTTTATTGAAAGGGAAAAAGTTAAAAGGGGAATTTGCCCTGGTGAAGATGAAGGGTGCGGAAGACAATTCCTGGCTCCTCATTAAACATAAAGACAAATTTTCAACAGAAACACCTTACAATAGCGAAGACCAGGTTCCCGCCGCAATAAAGGAGAAAAAAAATAACCGAAAAAAAAGCGGCGCATCCCGGCGCCCGGCAGGTGAAGAGACAAAACGCACCGCAGCCAGGGCTTCCGCCGCAGATTTCATCAAACCTATGCTGGCCACGCTCATAGGCAAACCCTTCAGCAGGGAAGGCTGGTTGTTTGAAAACAAATGGGACGGTTACCGCGCCATCGCCGAAGTTAGCAGCGGCGCCGTCCGGCTCTATTCACGGAGCGGCAAATCATTTAATAAAGATTATGAACCTATAGCCGGTATCCTGTCGGAAATTGAACACGACCTGGTGCTTGACGGCGAGATCGTGGCCCTCAACAAGCAGGGAAAACCCGAATTCCAGCTATTACAGAACTATAAAAAAAGCGCCAAAGGCACCCTCGTTTATTATGTTTTTGACCTCCTGGAATTCAAAGGATATGATCTTAAAAGCATGGAGCTTTTCCAGCGCAAAGAGTTGCTAAATGAATTATTTAACTCTTTGGGGGAATTAAGATCTGCCGGAACAAAAGACGCCCGGGTTCAAAATACGGAGTATGTAATTAATGAAGGAGAGAAGTATTTTAAGAAGATCCTCAGGGAAAAAGGCGAAGGTTTGCTGGCAAAGTCAGGCAGCAGCAGCTACCAGCCCGGCCGCAGGAGTGATCAATGGCTGAAAATAAAAACCCATCAGCGGCAGGAAGCGATTATAGCAGGTTTCACGGATCCCAGGGAAAGCCGCAAAAAATTTGGCGCGCTGATACTTGCCGTTAATGAAAACGGGAAGCTGAAGTACATCGGCCACACAGGCGGAGGGTTTAACCAGGAATCACTCAATGACGTCTATGAAAAAATGCGGCCGCTCATACAAGACAAAAGCCCTTTTGATAAAAAGCCAAAAACCAACGCGCCGGTTACCTGGCTAAAGCCCGAACTGGTTTGCGAAGTAAAATTTGCCGAATGGACCAATGGAGGGCATATGCGCCAGCCTATTTTTATCGCCCTGAGAGAAGATAAAGCAGCGGACATGATCGTTCATGAAAAACCTGTTGACCCTGAGGATGCGAGCGCAAACAAGGGCGCAGGGAAAGCGGAAAACGCGAATGAGGGTATAGCAAGGAAAGCGCGTAAAGGGGCCTCTAAGAAAGCTAACGCAGTCAAAGGCGACAGTGCCGGTAAAGAAAGCAGCCCGGCCGGCGCCAAATCCGGCAAAAGTCTCCAGCTAAAGGCAGGGAACCGGAATATTACCATAAGTAATCCCGGCAAATTATACTGGCCCCGGGAAAAGATCAGCAAGGGGGATCTGGTGGCTTATTACCAGGAGATGTCCGGCTACCTGCTGCCTTACCTGAAGGACCGCCCCCAGTCGCTGCACCGGCACCCTGACGGGATTACCAAGGCAGGATTTTTCCAAAAGGACTTTGATCTGAAAAACGCGCCGGAGTGGATAAAAACCGTTCCCATTCATTCGGAATCGAATAATAAGGAAATCGACTACCTGGTTTGTAATAACGAAGCCACCCTTCTATATATGGCCAACCTGGGATGCATCGAAATCAATCCCTGGCTTTCGAGGTCTCCCCGCATCGATTTTCCCGATTATATAGCTATTGATCTGGACCCGGAAAAAATTTCCTTTTCAGCCGTAATTGAAGCGGCACTGGCGGTAAAGGAAGTATTGGATAACCTTGAACTGGGCGGCTTTTGTAAAACTTCCGGCGCAACCGGCCTGCATATTTACATTCCCCTTACCCGGCGCTATAATTTTGAAGTAACACGGATCGCAGCACAGTTCATTGCCCAGAAAGCGCATGAATTACTGCCTGCTATCACCAGCCTGGTCCGCAGCCCTTCCAAGAGGCAAAAAAAGATCTATCTCGACTACCTGCAGAACACCCGCGGCCAAACCCTGGCGGCACCCTATTCCGCAAGGCCCCGCCCGCAGGCCACGGTATCTGCCCCCCTAAATTGGGCGGAAGTCAACGAAAAACTAAACCCGGGCGACTTTACCATCCATACAATCGGAAATCGGGTAAAGCAACTGGGAGACCTTTGGGAAGCAACCGGAAAAACCAAAAACTCGCTAAGTAATATTTTAAAAGCAAGTAAATCATGAAAATCACAGGAATCAGTTTAGCTATCGTCCTTTCCATGACGATGTATGCCTGCCAGAATCCTTCCGGGGAGAACTCAAATGATCCTTCGGAAACGAACGAACTCAATGAAAAAGAAAGGCTTGACGAACCCCAGGTAAGGGATGGAATGCCTGAAACGCCCCTTAGGGATTCCATGGCCATTGACACCGCCGACACGACCGGAGCAGACGCCACCGGGGCTGATACCGCAGGTGAATGACGTTTGTTTGGGCTTAAAGTGATCGGTTTCCCGCAATCGCCAGATTCCCGGAAGTGGATTCAGGGAGCGAAAGCTGATCAGGAGAGCGAAAGCTGATCTACGGACCTATCGTTGATTCAGCTTTCCGCCGCTGGCGCCGGTTCCCCCGTTTGATTGAGGTTCCCGGGCGTTGATTCATGTTCAAAAGGCAGAAGCACGTAAAAGGAAGCTCCCTTTTTTTTGCCGGAACGGGCATAAATATGTCCCCTGTGATTGGCTACCGCTTTTGCACAAATGGTAAGGCCAATTCCCGTGCCTTTGTAGGTTTGCTTGTCATGCAAACGCTGGAAAATTTCGAATATCTTTTCGGCATGTTTCTGCTCAAAACCGATTCCATTATCCACGACAAGCAATTCAAAATAAGACAGGTGTTTATCCAGGGAAACATGCAGAGCCATTTCTTTCGCGGGCAGCTTGCGGATCTTGATCTCTATGACAGGCGCCACTCCTTCTCTTGAAAATTTAAGCGCATTCGACACCAGATTGGAAAATATCTGGTTTATCTGCAGGGGGTCCGCTTTTATCCAGGGAAGCGGATCAGCATTTATTACGGCCTGTTTTTCTTTTATCAACAGCTCAAAATCATCCAGCACATCGTGCAATACCTTATTAAGGTCCACAGGTTCCAGCGTGCCGCCCGGTTGATTCAATAAAGAAAAAGTAAGCAAGGAATTAATAAGCGTAGAGAGCCTGCGGGACGAGCTTACAATTTTCCCGAGATAAGCCCGGCCCTTTTCATCCATGGAGCCGGCGTGTTTATTATAAAGAATCTCGCCGTAGGTCTGTATTTTCCGTAATGGCTCCTGTAGATCATGGGAAGTCACAAAAGCAAACTGCTCCAGTTCCTTGTTGGAACGCTCAAGGTATTGATTTGCCTTGCTAAGCGCCTGAGTTCGTCTCTGAACGCGCATTTCAAGATCTTCAGCTAATTTCCGGTATTGCTCCTTTCCCACCCTCAGGACGTTTTCCGCCCGCTTTTGCACGGTAATATCCATTAGCATATTAAAAGCGCCGGCAATATTTCCTGATGAATCATAAATTGTTTCGGGATAAACTGCCACATTCCGCTTTACTCCATCCGGCCTTTCAATAATTATTTCCGTCCCCGGCTTGACTTTCTGACCCCGCAGTTTCATAGCCATAGGGCATTTTTCAAGCGGCATAAGCGTAAAGCCGTCGGCTTCGTATATTTTCCAGGAACCGCACCACATGTCCTTTCCTATTTCCGGCTTCCTGCCCCAGAGGGCGGCGGAAGCCTTGTTATAAAATGTAATGCGGCCTTCCCGGTCACAAGTATAAACAGCCCCTGGCATTCCCTGGACAAGCTGGCGGTAACTACTTTCAATTTCTACCGCCTTTTCCGGATTCACCGGGATTCCCATTCTTACTGCCATAGAATATTAGTGGACTTATCTCAAATCAGGATAAAAACAAATCTACCAGTTTTATCCGGTTATTTTACAGTTTTCTACATTTCTTTCGTAATTTTAACTATTATTATGAAGGGTACTAGATTTTTAATCGTCGACGACGATACGGAAGACCAGGAACTGTTCATTGACGCCGTTAAAGAAGTCGATCCCACCATTGAATGCGTAAGTGTTTACAACGGCGAGGAAGCATTGGATTTTTTGAAAAAGGATCCTTCAGTTCTTCCTGATTATATTTTCATGGATCTGAATATGCCCGTACTCAACGGCATCCAGTGCCTGGCGGAAATAAAGAAAACACAAACCCTGCATCACATTCCTGTATGCATTTATACCACCAGTAACTGGTCCAAAAACGAAGAAGAAACCCGCAAACTGGGCGCTAACCATTTTTTTACGAAACCCGTCCGTTTTAACGAGATCTGCAAATACATATCTACCATCCTGAATAGCTTTCCCGTTTCCAGGAGCTAGTCTTGCGATCTGAATTCGTACATAGAACAATAGTCACCAGGTGTTTGCCCGATGTAACGGCAGCGATTTATTTACCCGCCTGTAGCCCCCCTGCCCCGTTTCTATAGACTCTGATCCAGCCATACTTTCTCCAGCCTGTTTTAATCATTATCCGGCGCTGGAATAGTAATTGTTTTCTTTAAAGGGAATCAACAAAAAAAGTCATGGATAATCTAGAATTAAAAGGCAAATGGAACCAGGCCAAAGGAAAACTGAAACAATCCTACGGTTCCCTGACAGACGATGATCTGAAATACGAAGAAGGAAAAGAAGACGAATTGATTGGAAAGCTGCAGGACAAACTGGGCAAATCCAGAGATGAAGTCAGAAAAATCCTCCGGGATATTTAAATTGCCCGGATAATTTACCCCCGGGGCGGTTACATGCAGGCCATCCCGGGTTTTTTAAAATTCCCAAAGTATCTGAAACAAAACAATACAATCATGGCAAAGTATTCTGAAAAAACCCAGGAACTGGTTGAAGAAACCATGAAAAGAATGAAAGAAGGAAAGCTAAAAAGCAGCAGCGGCGACAAAGTCACCGACAGGGACCAGGCCATTGCCATTGCACTTTCCGAAGCCCGGGAAAAAGGGTACAAAGTACCTCCTGAAAAAAAGTGAATCCTTTCCGGAAACGAACTATCTCCAGCCTTTGCGATACTGGCGTTCCAGGAGCTGTTCCGCTTCGGGATGATTGGGAAACCGCATTTTAACTGGATCCCATTCAAGCAACTGTCCCGGAACGCGTATTGCTACCGTCCCCAGCAGGATAGCTTCTGTCATCGGGCCGCTCTGGGCAAAGTGCGACTCCGTCTTCTCTCCTCCCAGGCAAGCATCTACAAAATGATGATAATGATTCCGTGTCGCTAAAGCAGGGTGCGGATACGTCGCAAACTTACTTTCAGGCAGCAACACCGGCATTCCGCCATGAGGGATCAGCAAAGCGCCTTCCGTACCAATCAACATGGCCGACTCCGCCGGATAATTTTCTACCGAAAAAAGCGCCCTGACCTTTTCCGGCGGATAAAATTCCCCATCGAACCATTCAATTGTCAATTCATCCGATTCCGTCATCTCATTTCCCGGGAAAACCCAGGTTATATGATCACCCTGCGGCCAGGTATCGCTATTTCGCTCAGGTGAATTTTTCCAGGATTCCTGCACTTCGGCAATAACAGTTTTCGGCGCCTTCAAGCCCAGTCCCTTCCAAACAGCATCAAAAATATGGCAGCCGATATCGCCCGACCAGCCCGTCCCGAAATCCTGCCAGCTCCGCCATATTGCCGGATGGTAGATGGTTGGAGCATACGGCCGTTCGGGAGCCGTTCCCAACCATAAATCCCAGTTCAAATTCGCCGGCGGTTCCTGTCCCTGTTCAGGCCGCGGCCCTTCCAGGCGATAAGTTTTGATCGCCCCCGGCCGATTGGAACACAGATAAATATGCTTAACTTTTCCTATTGGCTGTTCTTTAATCCACTGCACTCCGGTACGGTCGCCGTCCGAGGAAGCCACCTGCGTTCCCAGCTGAGTGATCACACCCGCCTTCACCGCCGCCTCCGTAAGCACCCGTACCTCCTTTACATCATGACACATCGGCTTCTGACAATATACATGCTTCCGCCTCCTGATCGCCTCCCTTGCAATAACAAAATGATTATGATCCGGCACAGTCACATTCACCGAATCGATATTCTTCCGTTCCTCCTTCAGTAATTCCCGCCAGTCCGTATAAGTACGCGCTCCCGGAACCATCTCTGCAGCCGTTTTCAGGTGATTTTCGTCCACATCACATAAAGCCACGATCTCCACCCCCGCATGGGCCATGAACTGTTTCAGATCGTGCGCCCCCATTCCACCAACTCCTATACAAGCGTGTCTGAGTTTCCCGCCCGGGCCCGGAAAAGGTCCCGCCATACCGGGAGAATTTCGCAATAATAAAGGCACAGTAGCGGCCGCGACCGCCCCTTTCAAAATAAATTCGCGCCGAGATACGGATGAATGAAGTTTTTTCATAAAAATTGGTAAAATCCGGTTAGTCTTTTCAAAGGGAAATATAGGCAAAAACCAGCACAAAACGCCACAAGAAAATTTTAAAAAAACTGACATATATGTCATTGCATGGCAATATAAAATACAGTTACCTTTGACGAAGTCATAGATAGTAGACCAAACAAGCCAAAACAACACAGTAAAAAGGCAAGTAGCGAAAGAACTGCGAGTATAGGGGATCCTTTTTCCAAAGCCCCAATCAATTCTTCTTAATTAAAATCCATATGGAGAAAACTTTACTTTTCACCTTCATGCGTTCACACGTAATTATGCCCAACCCGGGACACATCCGGATGAGCCAATTTCTTTTCATCTAGCACAAGCGCCGAACATCCCAATCCTTCCCAAACGATTAGCATGATGCGCATAGTGTGGCCGGTGATCACGGGCCTGCTTTTGTTAGCGGGAGTGGATTGTTATGCGCAGCAGCCAATGGAGCGGGTGTATGCGGATGATCAAACATTTACTGCAACTCCAGTAGTAGCTTATGTTGTCGATCCGGAGAAATCTGTAGATAACGACGTTACTAGCCATTCCACATTAAATACCATTATAGGTCTTCTCGGCCTTGTGGGAAGTGCATCTCAGAATCTGACATTTACTGGCCCCAGTTTACCAGCTCCCAATACGCCTATTACGGTAAAAATTGGTTTCGGTTCTTCAGTCCTAGATTTGTTGGGAGGCGTTACTGTACAAGCCACATTAAATGGCAGTCCAGTAGGAACCGCCTATTCCGGTAGTGCCTTATTAGGCCTTTTGGGAGGTTCCAACCAATCCGAGGTAACTTTTACACCCGGCACAAATTACAATGGTGTTCGCGTATCAGTAAAGCCCACCCTCGGATTAGGAGTATCAGTCCAGGTCTTCCATGCTTATTTTATGCAGCCGGTCCCGGGACCAGTTATCTGTAATGAAGTAGTGGATGTATTATATGGCGTTGGTACCTATGGAGTAAATGCGGCGGGAGCGACTGCCACAGTATCTGATGAGTGGAATTCAGTTGATCAAAATCTCGACACCTATTCTACGATGACTATAGGCGTTCAGGCTCTAGCATATGTTCATCAAACTGTTGTCTATAATAATCCTTCGAAATTAGGCGATTCCATCCGAGTGGTACTCTCTGATCCCGGAGGACTACTGGAATTGGAATTACTAACGAATTTCCAAATTCAAGCCTATTTAGGCAATCAAGAGGTTGGTCCTTTAATTGACGGAAGTAGTGACCTCCTTGATATTGACCTGCTTGGGTTATTAGGTACTCCCGGTACTAAAGTAATTGCCTCCTATGCTCCTCCTGGGGTACAATTTGACCGAATACAAATCCGCTTGGAAAGCGTAGTTGGATTATTGGACGGTATCCGAGTACATCAAATTGAACGCGTAGCCCCGAAACCAATCATAGCTGGATTTACTGATAATATTCTTACCATTTGTGAAGGCGAGCCAGTAACTCTTACGATCATTAATCCTGAAGCAAACGCTATTTATCGCTGGTTCGATGCAGCGGAAAATGGCACCGAAATTACTAGCGGCGTTTCTGCAGACGGAACTTTATTTACGCCGGCCGGACTTACTGTGGGATCACACGAGTTCTATGTTTCAGTTACTCGCGAGGGTTGTAACGATGAAGCTTCAGAACGGACAAAAATAACAGTTATCGTAATAGAAGGTGCTTCTGCTGCTGATATCGATGTTGTCACTAATGATCCCTTCTGTTTAAGAGAAGATGTAGTATTAACTCCAAGCAGCCCTACCATTACTGATCCTGTATTTAAATGGTACCACGATCAAAATAAAACTCAGCCCATAACAAATGCCCCGGATGGTACTATCAATTACCAGATCGAACAAGACGGTACCTTAACTATTACGGGATTAGCCGTGGGAACCTATGAGTATTACGTTAGTGTAAGCAATCTGGATCAATGCGAGAATGTTGCTGGCACATTAAAAAAAGTTGTTGTTACTGTCGATGCTCTACCTGCGCCGCCAGTTATCACGCTGACACCATAGCAAAATAGAGATTAATAATTATAAACAATTCAAAAAACAAAACACAAATAAAATGAAGGGACAATTTACATTTCTAAAAATGAGCCTGGTGGGCTTGTTTTTATTGGGAGGGTTTGCAGCTTCGTCTCAAACTATTTCCACTTTAGCAGACTTCCCAACCGCTGACGGTATGGCCGGAGCTGATGCGCTAAATGTTAAAAAGGTTTACTGTCTAAATGACGGAGTTACGATTCCGGCGGGCAGTATAAATGGCGGAACAAGCACAGGGTTAACCTACAATTGGTTTAGGATCGATGGTAATGATCATACACAAGCCGCAGCCACCCTTTCCACCACTACTGATGGAGAGGACTTTGTCGACAATTCCATTACAACGCCAGGTTATTACATTTATCGTGTATCTGCAGAAAACGCAGAAACCTGCGAATCCGCAGTTACCGAATTCATGGTTTACGTACTTCCCAATATTACTCCGACAATTGCATTAACAGGCAATGATTCATACTGCGTGGGTACCAGTGCTGGGGCTACCCTCGATGCTTCTGCCGTATCAAACCCGACGGTTACCGAAGTATTTGCTTATACATTTGAATGGTATAAAACGGGTGAGACAGCCCCGATTGCAACAGGCGCCCAGCTTACATTCGCAGCTGGAGCAGCTTACGGTGGTGAATACACAGTTAAAGCAAAATATGAGATCGCGCCTACTTGTGCTGAGGGCACTTCAGCCGGCTTAACCATTACAGAAACTGCTTTACCGACTGCGCCAATTATCACTTTCTAATTAAAAACAATCCCTTTATCCCCCATGTTCACCCCCACCCCCTACCTCCGTTTACTGCTGCTGAAGGGCATTTTGCTCTTCGGGCGGGTAGCGTACGCGCAGGAGGCGGGGGTGTCCGGTGGCGGAAATGGCGGAAGTAGCGGGCGTGCTGAAAGCGCGGCAATCCGCGGAAGCTCCGCACCTACAGCAGGCCTGGCTGCGGCGGCCACACAAGAGGTACGGATCCCTAAGGGAGCATCGGTTACCTTGCGGGCCGGCTCGCAGGGGGCGAGTTCTTACATGTGGTTTAAGGACGGGGAGGCAATTTCGGGAGCTTCGCAGGCGGAATATGCGGCTGGTGAAGATGGAGTTTATACGGTGCTTGCTTATAATGCGGAAGGATGTTCTTCGGACATGTCGGAAGGGGTGCAGGTAATCGTGGAAGAGTCGACCATTGCAGCTGATCTGCGGATACTCAAAAAGTCGGAGGACCGGCAAGTGGTGGTAAACCAGACTTTTGATTACTGGCTGACGGTAAGTAATAATGGGGCTGGGGAAGCTTCGTCTGTTTTTGTAACGGATATTCTTCCTCAGGAGCTGGAATTTGAGCAGCTGGACCTGCCCGACCTTGGAGCGGCAGATTATGAAACGGCTACCCATACGGTTATCTGGAAAATTGACGCCCTGGAAGAAGGCGCTACTGCCTCGCTGAAGATCAGGGTGAAGGCCTTGCAGGCCGGATGGATAGAAAATACTGCTACCGTAGGTGGTTCGCAGGACGATCCTGATCCTTCAAATAACATTTCTATCGACCGGAAAAATGTGGCCGGCTTGTGGGTGCCGAATGTGGTCACCCCCAATGGGGACGGGAAAAATGACCGGCTTCAGATTCCGGGATTGGGAAATTTTGTGGAAAACGAATTGGTTATTCTCAATCGCTGGGGAAATCATGTATTCGAACAGAAAGGTTACCAGCATAACTGGACGGGCGAAGGACTCAACGAAGGCACCTATTACTACTTGCTGAAGGTCAAGACCGCCGGAGGCAGCTGGCAGGCTTTCAAAGGATACATTACCCTGTTGAGGGGCCGCGTTAACGCTGATTGATAAAAATGGATTGCAATGAAACGGAAAATCATTACCAGGGGAGCTTGCATACTTGTTCTTCTTGTGTCGGGCGGGTGCTGGAACAGGCTTCACGCGCAGCAGGATGCGCAGTTTAGCCAGTACATTTTTAATCATATTTATATTAATCCGGCTTATGCGGGCTACCGGGAGGAAACTACCATTCACGCATTTTTCCGGTCTCAGTGGACGGGTGTCCCCGGCGCGCCGCAAACGGCTTCGCTTGCATTTGACGGCACGCTAAATAACAAGCGCATAGGGCTGGCCCTGCAGGTGGCCGAAGACAAACTGGGCGCACAGCATAATCGCTCGGCTTACGGAAATTATTCTTACAAAATACAGACCGGGTATACTTCCAAGCTGGCATTCGGCCTGGGTGTCGGCTTTGTGCAGCTGGGCCTGGATGGAAAAAAAATGGATCCGCTTGACCAGGGAGACGTTTATATTCCCGAGAATATGCAAACCTCCATCATCTTTGATTCGCGGGCAGGCGTCCTTTTTTCAGATGAATACTTCTATGCCGGCTTTTCCGTAGACAACTTATTAGCCATGCATCTGGACGGGCATAAAGACCGCACCCTCCTCACCCCCACCCCCCAACCACATTATTATCTCACGGCCGGAGCCTTATTTCCTTTTTCGGACAAATTTGCCCTAAGGCCATCCTTTCTCCTGAAAGACGATCGCGGGGGACCTACCAGCCTTGACCTGAACCTGTTTGCACTACTGAACGAGCGGATATGGGTGGGCGCCTCCTACCGGACAGGCGTAGTCCTGTACGATAAAAGCTACCTTGAATACGACCCCAAAAAAACAAACGCGGTAGTTGGCCTTGCCGAATTTTTTATTTCTGATCAGATACGCGTGGGTTACGCCTATGACTATTCCCTCAATGCCCTTAAAAATTACAATTACGGAACCCACGAACTGTCCGTAAGCTACTACATTGACAACCAACGCTCCTATTCCGAAAGATGCTATAAATTCTGATTCCTTCTATCTTTGACACGATTGCTGGCAGTACAGACAATTTCCTTTTGAATTACTTTAGTTTTTATTAATTTAGCTAAGTAATTTTTAAGCTACCTGTTCAATCTTGGATAATGTGCCCTCATTAACCTATGGAAAATGGACAGACAACTACTTTTGTCATGCATTACGGCGACCTTAATTTGGAAATTTTTCCGGCCGGAAGCCCCACCGCTGTTCCGGTCGATTCTCGTATCATTGAAGACCAAAAAAGCGAATACATGGTCCTCGCTATGGATGAATACGGCGCACTCCATTTTCGGGTAACCGAACTGGCAAACTGCAGCATTTGGCATACCCGTTTCTATATTGAAAAAAGAATAAAGCTAAGGGTCACAGCTGACAAGCTTTGTACTTTCTTATGGGTCGCATGGAAGAACACCCTTCGCTATTCCATTAATAAAGCACCCGAGCAGCAGATCATCGGTGATTATTACAATCTCTGCCACCTCCCAAACATAGAATGGGAAATTAACTTCCGGAAACCTGGCGAACACGAAACCTTTAATGTATTATTTACCAACCCTGAGATGGATGAATGGAAAAACATGTATAATTCAACCGCTTTAACTGTATTCCTGGATAACATACAAAAGGGCAAACTGACTTTCTTAAATCCTTTTCATCGTCGCCTGACAACCGAGATGAGGCATATCGTTTCGGATCTTATCAGGGGCCCGGTTACACCTGTGAACAGACGTGATTATTACGAAAACAAGGTCACAGATCTGATTTTTCAGGTACTCCGGGATATGATCAAAAGCGAAACAGCACCAGACAAGTTTTCAGGCTCCAACACATTGCTCAACCCGTTGGAAATAGAACGAATTTACCAAATAAGAGATACCATCATTAAGCACCCCGAAAATGCCTACAGCCTGAATGAACTCAAGCAAACGGCGGGCATGAATAAAACCAAGCTCGAAGCGGGTTTCAAACAACTCTTCGGCACAACCGTTTTCGGCCTTATCCAGGAACAGCGGATGCAAATGGCCCTCAGTCTGCTGCAGAAGAACTATTCCGTGAAAGAAGTGGCAGCAAAGACCGGATACAAAAACTCATCAAATTTCACACAAGCCTTTACCAGGTATTTCGGGTATCCGCCCAGCCGCGCCGCGCGGGAATGACACTCCCGCTCAATAAGGCAGCGTTCATACACGGTGCCTCGTAGTTCCCAGATGCCATAATAAATTCCCATGGATCATTAACTCCAGCGTTGAAATATAGCGCTCCAATGAAGCATTCAACTCTCCGAAATCGGGCAGATCAGACCGCAATTTCTGAAACTCACTTACAAAACGATCGTGAATACTTGCTGCCGCCGCACAGGCATCTGTAAAAGAGCAATTCCGCTCATGTTCTATCACCAATATCAGGTTCATGGCTTCATGATCTCTCCGCTCTCGCTCCACCGAAAAGAAATCATTGCAAAAAGCCATCAAAAGCGTCGTGAGCTGATTAATACGTTTAATAACCGGGTGCTGTTCCACTTCCGGCGGAAGAATAAAATCAGCCACGATCTCGGCCATATTCGTACAAGGGTAAACCGCTACGATATTCTGACGGATAGCCAGGTATTCTTCGAGGCTCGGATAACGGACTTTCTCCCGGTAGTTATAATCGGTAGCAGTCACCAGGGCGTCCAGGAATAACTTATTATTTGCCGCAAAACGTTGTTCCCATTCGGTACTGGAAAAAGGGCGGAATTCTTTCATGATCCTTTCTACCTGCCAGAGGAATTCTCCTTCCAAACCCGTATCTGAGGAAAGAGCCCTCTCTCCCCGGTATACTTGATTGACACGGGCGTTCACCCGCTCCAGTACATTCCTGCTCCTGGTGCCGAACGTATCGTCATAACACCCCACATAAATCATCCATCTGCAAATAGGAAGAACCTTTTTAAAGCTTGCCGTTGGATAATAATAAGCCGCAACATTGCCGTAATTCGTTTCCAGTGCGACCTTCCTGTCAGCGGCGGATAAGCAAGTATACTGCCACTGAATACATAATCCGGCCCATTCGCGAAGAAAATTAATCTCAGGATTGATTCCCTTTTCAAAAGGATAATGGATCATTTGGGCAGCTGTGTTCATTCTGTTAGAGGTATTGATGTTCGCCCAAGTTACGTAAACCACTTTCGCCACGCATGTCCGCAAACGTATGTTTCTTAGCCGGAAACGTATGTCGCGAGGGATAAAAAGCGGCTCACACTGCCACAGAGCCATAAAGGATGTTTTAAAATATGTCCGGAAACGTATGCATTTGCCCGGAAACGTAGGCGCTTTGTTAATCACTGTGTCGACCTTTAAAGTACCGGCCAGCTCGCAGAACAAAAAATGAACAAATGAAAACCCCAAAGCTGATAGAAATTATCTCTGCAATACTGATTGTATTGTTCCTCTACACCGGCGGACAGAAAATAATAGAATTCGATGTCTTCCGTATCCAACTGTCCCGGCAACCCCTCCCCGACTGGGCAATTTCGATACTTACATGGATCTTGCCGCTGGCTGAATTGGCGGCGGCAGGCTTACTCCTTTTCACCCATACCCGCACGGCGGGCCTTCATCTCTCAGCGGCGCTAATGCTATCTTTTACCGTCTACACAGCTTTAGCATACACCGAAGCGTTCGGCTATGTGCCCTGCGCCTGTGGGAGGATCTTCAGCAGCATGGGCTGGGGCGCGCATCTACTGATTAACTCACTTTTGCTTATCCTGACCCTGGCGGTGATTTTCCCCCTCCATAATAAATCCAAAAAAATAATGAACACCAGCTAATCCAAGTGCGAAACGGCCCTCTCCAGGAGAGAGTCGTTTCAGGTGCGGCTGTCTACCAAAACGACAGCACAACTTTCATTTTAGACTTAATACCCCAATGATCATGAAGAAGATCAATTTTACACTGCCCATGCTGGCAGTATTATTTGGACTCGTAGCGCTGGTTGGAACAGCAGCTACTGATCGGATCCAAACTCAGAACCAAACAGACGTATTCTGGACCTTCACAGGAACTGACCCTACTGATCCTGGTGATTATTCTCAAGAAGGAATTCCAAGCGACTGCCAGGACCATGACCTCGCTCTATGCGGTATTTCCGCGCCCGATGATGGCGGTCAACCGGACTTGAGCGAACTCGAAGCGGATTTGGATCCGGATCAATCGCAGATTGATTACACCAACGGAAAAATCTATGCTGGGCCACGCACTCAGTAAGATTCATCCACAAACCGGCAAATAGTGCAATGCATTGTTTGCCGGTTTATTCATTTTGTTGTATACCGGTCAATTCGATGATATCCAAAGGAATGTGGAACGTATATCGTGAATCACCGGGCTGCAACTGATAATCCTTACCCATAATTCTTCTCGTAAGAGACGTTTCAAACTTGGGGTCGGTATTCAACCGCCTCAAATCACTCCAACGAATTCCTCCGCGAAACGCCAGCTCTTTCCGTCGTTCTTCAAGAATCCGCATCAGTAGTTCTTCGGCGTCATTTGTCGTTACAGGCTCAAAATTTCCTGTCTTCCAACGGTTAACGAGCAATTTGTTTATGTCATCCCTCGCTTCAGGCACATTTCCTGCCCGAACATTGGCTTCCGCCCTTATCAGATATATCTCATCGGTTGCGATTCCGTTGAACAGGAGGTATTGATTAGCCGCGTAGTTGCCTTTAAATGAATAAGTGCCATTATCGTTTTGCAGGAAGAACAGATTTTTCCTGAGATCGTCTTTAGCGTAGGCCTTATATAAGTTACTATCAACAACAGCATAGTTTGGAAAAAAGATTGCCGAGGAATTACTGATCGTAGTATGCAGTAGGACTTCTTCATTGAATACTTCAAAAGGGATCTCGGCTTCAATATCCAATGTGTTGTAGTCAACCAGGTCGGGTCGTAAAGCCAGGCAAGAATCAGCATACTTGGCGGCTAATTCATAATCACCCATCACCAGGTAGACCTTTGCCAATGCCCCATATACAGCGGGTTTGCTTGGTTGAGTTGGATAAGCGGTCCCGACAGGCAGTAAATTAGCGGCGCTTTTAAGATCTTGTATAATACGTCCGTAGGTGTCGTTCAAACTGGATCTTACTGTAGGGTCGTTGATATCGGAAGTCAGCCGTAAGGGAATGCCAAACATATCTGCCCCAATACCCGGATCATATTGCGGAGCAAAAATTTGTGCTAAATGATAAAATGTCCAGCCACGGAAAAAATAGGCGCTACCTTTTACGCGCTCCCGGTCCCCTTCTGTCAAACTGCCCAGGGCGACGTCCTCGATATTGTCCAATACAACGTTGCAATCAAAAATACGTTGATAACTACTCGACCAGTCGTAATAATAGAGATCTAATCCCGCAGCCGCCTGATCCCATAGGTAAACAGCCCTTCCGTATTCATTCAATGACTCCCAACTGGCATCCGTCAGGTAATAATAATCAGCGCCGTACGCTCCCCTAGATGGATAATTTTCTATCATATGGCTCTCATAGTGCAATATTGCCTGCAAGTCCTGTAGCTTATTGGGAACAGCCAATGACTGATCAGGCTTTACTGAAAGATAGTCGCTGCAGCCACAAACGAAAAGCGTTCCAATTGAAAATGCTGCCCATAATGACTGCTTTATAGTAATCGTACTCATTTTCTGAATCTTAAATTTGCTAATTAGTCAAAAACTTGCTTTCAGCCCAAAGCTCAGGCTGAGGGGGCGGGCAGGGCGCTTCTGTAGTCCGGATCCAGGTTTACATCATTGGCTCTCCATATGATACCCAAATTGCGGGCATAAAAAGTCAATGAAAGTTTCCGGAAGGGGCTGGATACCCATACCTCATTACTAAGGTCGTAGCTTAGATGAACGTCCTGTAACCGTAAATGATCTCCTTTCTCTACTGTAACTTCCGAATTTTGATAGAACTGGTCACGATATCTGTTTACAGGATAACCAATAGATGGCACGGTAGTATGCAGTTCATCTCCAGGTTGCTGCCACCTTAGATAATAATCGCCATGCCCTACCAGTCCCCGATCGTATAGTTCGTTATAGTTGATTGTTGGTTTGCGGAAAAAATAGCTGAACCTATAAGTAATATTGGCAGAAACCGAGATATTCTTCCAGGAAATGGTATTTCGAAACCCGCCGAAATATTTCGGAAGGGCCGAACCATGAAAAACAACATCATTCAATGTAGCATCATTGATCAAATCCCTGTAATCTTCTGAGCTAAGTTTACCGTTAATATACCCCCGCGGGTCTCCCGTGGCCGGATCAAGGCCTCCCCACTTATGGCTTACGATATCATAGGCGCCATGCCCTTCAATGGGAGAAATAACCGCTCCATGCCCTACCATCCTGCTTACCGATGATTCTTCAACCAGGTACTTAAGTACCTTATGCTGGTTATATGAAAACAGCAGCTGACTTCCCCACCTGATTGCTCTATCCAGCGGGACAATATCGAGGTTTATATCAATACCATCCGTTCGCAGGATAGCGCTGTTTACCGTTAAATCCGTAAAACCACTTGTTGCGTCTGTTGGAGAGACACGAGATATTAGGTCCGTTGATTTCTTCGAATAGTATTCAAAGCTTCCTTTTAACCAATCGCCTTTTACCGTAAAATCAACGCCGGCGTTAATTGTTCTTACCTGTTCCCAACGAAGACTTGGGTTAGGCGGATTGCGAACGTACGCATGAGTAAGGGGAGTAAGCCGTTGATTGACGCTCCTATACTCAATGGTTGTCACCGCTGCAATGGAATTGTTCACATTACCGGCATAACCGTACGTAAATCTTAATTTCAGGTCGGGAACAGCTTTCCAGTTATAAAACCTCTCATTACCAACGTTCCAGGCTATGCCCGCGGACCATAAAGGTTTCCATTTGTCGTTCGTTTCTACACCGAACAAATTAGAGGCATCGCGGCGAGCGCTTGCTGAAAGAGTATATCTTTCATCATAGGTATAGCTCGCATTGCCAAAAACAGAGATAAACCGGTTAACAGTCCCATAAAACGATCGCGCATCATGGATATAAGAAGACGATGATAAATTGTCGTAAATAGGATACCTGTTTATAAAATCAACAGATTGATAGGTCAGCAAATCTTCATCGAACCCATAAGTACGATTCACGTCGGATCTACGCCGGTTGTCCCGCAGTTCGCCTCCAACAAGCGCAGCCAATCTATGCCGTTGATTCCATACATGATAAGCATTTACCTGGCCGCGGAGAGCATGTGAATTCAAATCATCCCGGGACTGGTCGAGAATACCGCCTAAAGGGACGTTATAGGTAGTTGCCTCACCATCAATTTGAGTAAACCGGTTGATCATATTACGCGTAAACCATGTTTCTTCACTTCGGTAATCCCGGTCTTCCGATACAGCTCTTTCAAATTGATAGTTTAATTGCGCATTTAGGAAGGGAAATAATTGATAGCGAGCGTTAAATTTAAAAAGTAGATCCTGAAGCTTATTTGTATTGTCTGAAAGGCCGAGTTCTTCCAACGGACGATACTTCCAATCCAATAGCCGGCCTGCTCCGGCGGTATCCAGGTAACTCAACCGGTATGCTTGCTCCAAAACCACCGGGTTTCCCCGCTCATCGGCAAGCCGGGCATAAGGGTATAGGGGACGGCTGGATGATAGCCTGATTTCTCCGGGATGATTATTTTCAGTACGGCTTTGACTCCAGGTAATTCCAGCCTGCAGTTCGAGGTTTTTTACCGGGCGAAAAGTATTAAGCGCGCGCAGCGTAATCCGTTCATATTGATTTCCTACCTCATTCCGGAGATTTTTATCATAGCCTGAAGAGAATAGGTACCTTAAATTAGTACTGCCCCTTGCAACTGCATATTATATTGCTGGTTTATAGCCCTACGGTAAAAATATTCCTCCAGGTCCTTTCGCACATCGTGTTTACGCAAGGCATTGATCTGCCTGGTTGCTTCTGCTTCGGTGATGAGGCCGTTTCGCTGTTTATTTAAAATCTCCACAACCGGAGTAAGGACAGGCCTTGAACGCGTATTATTAATATCAGCATCATAAGCTCCACGCTCAAACAGGAATCGTTCCGCATCAATATAATCACCCGACGACATTTGCGATTGATAGAACAAGTCAGGACGCTGGACTACACTCACGTTGGAGGATACCGACAATTTGAAGGGCTGGTTGTACGTGGCTTTCTTGGTCGTGATCACTACCACTCCGTTGCCCGCACGGGTTCCCCAAATCGAAGCGGCCGCAGCATCTTTCAAAATCGTGACGCTTTCAATATCATTTGGATTAATATTCTGTATATCTCCTTCGTAAGGGAAATTATCCAGGACAATCAATGGCCTTTCCTCGCTTAAAAACGTGCTAAGCCCACGTACGTTAAACCGTGTTGATCCTCCACTTCGTTTATCAAACAGGACACCGCCGGTAATTCCATCCAGCCTGCTGATAACGTCGGTACTTATCTGCCTGTTAAAAAGCTCATTGTCAATGTATTCAAAAGAACCGGTCGCTCGTTCCCGGGGCAGCTGCTGGTATCCGGTAGATACAACCACTTCATCGAGCAGAGCGACATCATTCCTTAATTCAATAAGTACAGGACTCTGTGTTTCCGGATGCACCCGCGTTGCCGTATCAAGGTAACCTAAATAGGAACATATAATAGTGACCGTACTGTCAAAAGGAATTTCCATACGGAACCGGCCATTGGCATCGGTTCCCACGGTTTTTAAATTGCCTGTAAGATGTACTGCTGCACCAGAAAGTGGCCTACCATCCTCTTCAGCGATAACCTGACCTTCTATAATACGGGTAGCATTTTGGCTTAATGCAAGGCATGGCAAAGCCAGGTATAAAATCAGTAAAATTTTAAACTTCATCGGATTAAGTATAAAGTCGCTACTATCAGAGATTACGGGCAGGTACGAACCCGAATTTTGTCAAACGTAATTCATTGCTATCAGAAGTCTCATTACCAGGTTCGGTAATTACGAACATTTCTATCTCCCGAACTTCGGGAACCAGGTCCAGGCCCTGTGGACGAAGTATGTTACGTAAATCTTCTAAATTGGTATACTTTTCCGGTAGATCTATATCGACTTTTCCGGTATAACCTGTTTCATCTATAATAGGAGGAACAGCAAACTGCTTTCTCTTTCCATAAAACACATCCATGTGTCGCAAACAATTGATAACAAACAGGTTCATTTTCTCATTCCTGACATAGGTAAGCGCTCCACTATCTGCTGGACCAAGCAGGGTATCTCCTTTCAATCTCCGATATAAGCTTCCGTTAACGACGGATAATGATTCCCCTTTTCCGCTGGATATAAAGGACGGCTTTGCATCTCCGAAACGCTTTAACACCCAGCACTCTACCTCCCGCTTCTCAATGCGCGCTTTCACGTTAAAGAAATTATTCAAATCCTCACGCATTTTCAGGAAAAGCGATTCTTTAGTGAACGAAAGGGGCAGCACGGCTTCATAAGTATAGCGGCTTTCCCTTCTCCATTCAAGGTTGTACGATATACCCTTCCCCGTCACCTCATCATAATAATAGGTATATTTAGAAGGATCGCTTACCTCAAGAATACGTCTTGATGGCATAGCCGCCATGTTCCAACCACTAAAAGCATAGTGTAAAAGAATAGGATTATTCCGGGCGATATAACGTATTCTATTATTAGCTGAATCTACCTGATAGTTGGTCATCCGACCTGTCACACCATCCAGCTCTCCCATTATTGTTGAATAGTAAATGGGTTTGTAAGTTTGAATACCACCAAGCGAGAAGGTCAATAACGGCGGTAATTGTGTAACTTTCTTTACCTTCTGTGGTATGTATGGGGTCTCCCCTCCAAGCAACTCCTGTATTGTTTCCTCGTTCAGATATTCCGGAAGAGTAATGGCCTTTACTCGACCGTCCTTTCCAAGAACGACAGTATGGGGAAGGCTACCGGTTGGGAAAAGCGCGTATAAAACGCTATCTCCAACCAAGGTCGTAAAGGATCGTTTTCTGAGTGCTTCGATGCCTTTGGAAGGAGAGTTCTTAAGAATGGAAGCAATCAGGTTCCTGTTCTCTGCGGTCACGGGTAATACCACCATTTCGTCCTTAAAATGTTCCTGGAGGTCCAATACGTGTGGCAGTGTAGTGACGCAGGGACCGCACCATGTTGCCCATAATTCGAAAACAATCAATTTGCCCTTATAATCATTCAACGTAATGGTTTTCTCCCCATCCGGATAGTTAACAACCGTTAAGGGAAGTGTCCAGATTTCCTCCGGAATTTTATCGCCGATTTTTAGTTCGGGCAAAGAAGCGACAGATTGTTCAGATTGCGCAGATGCTTCTGTCAATGACCATAAAAGGATAGCCAGCAGTATACTTGTTAGGATTATTTTTAAAAAATGTAGTATTGATCCGGGAAGACATAATCTTCCCATGAAAGCCATTTTGGACTCCATAATTCCGGTTTATTGATTGGTTAGATTGGTATTGGTAACAGGTCGTCCCGGAGAGGAAGCGCCGGATAACCGGTAAAGAAAAAGCCGCAGGTGTGGACTCAGCTTACCGGTTTGGGGGCCGTAGGAAGCCCTGACCACGAGCAAGTGAGCCCACGCCTGCGGCGCGGGCACCACACTTATTGCCCCGGGTCATTGAAAATTCCTACGTTTCCAAACCAAGACTCAAAGTGAATGCTTCAATATTTTTGAAGGTTCACAAAATTAGAATTTTATTTTAAGGTGCGTGAATCCAGCTCATAGCTTTATTCATTAGATGTACTTCATACATTGGTTAAAGTAAAGATAGGAAAAATTATTTGATCTACAAATTTGACGGCAAATTAACCAACTAATGATGGCAGATTCACATTGTGAAAAAGCGCTATCCGGATTATATAACGGCTTATATAAAAGCATTTGGCCAAAACGTAAAAAAAATTCGACTGGAAAAAAAACTTACTCAGCTGCAGCTGGCCAATATTGCGGACGTAGAAAGGAACCATATATACCGCCTCGAAAAAGGCCATCACGGGGCAACACTAACTACGGTGATAGCAGTAGCTCTTGCGCTTGGAAAACTCCCGCGCGAACTCCACGAATTTTATCACAAACTTCCTCTTAACAAGGATCCTGAAATTCCATCCAGCAAGCACGGGGAAAACGAAACTACCCGCCTGGTTCGGATGCTCGTCTATGAAGAAGGCTTTTTTGACGATGAATACCGGAAAGCCGGCGACGTTGTTACTCATTTCCGAAACCAGGATAAAAACCTGAATAGCTCCGCGGTTTCAGGAGCGCTTCGTACGTTATGGCTCAATAAAGTATTGGATCGTCTTCCCGGCGAAAAGAAAGGCACTTTTAAATACCAGAAGAAAAAGAAATCCTCTGAATAATCGGGTTCCCTGCTAAAGCACCAGGTAAAGCTTCGCCTGGCTTTTCTGCCGGCCCCCGAAAGAAAGACCTGCTGCATGACCCATGTCCCGCGCTTAAGAAAAACGAATCAAAACAAGCATCGCCTGGTTTTTCGCTGTAACTTTGGGCCATAAACGTAACTTTGGGCCGTAATGAAAAACCTCCTGAATGAGATAAAAAGCTGCATGGTCTGCCGGGACCACTTACCTAATGCTCCCCGGCCGGTTGTCCAGGTCAGCGAAAACTCAAAAATTCTCATAATCGGCCAGGCTCCCGGTCGAAAGGTGCAAAAAAGCGGCATTCCCTGGGACGATCCCAGCGGCGATCAGTTGAGAACCTGGCTGGGTGTTAACAAGGACCAATTTTATAACGAGCAGCTATTTGCGTTGGTACCCATGGGCTTTTGCTACCCTGGAAAAGGTACTTCGGGCGACCTGCCCCCAAGACCTGAATGCGCGCCACTATGGCATGAAAGGCTCCTTCGCAGCATGCCGAATGTCAAACTCACTATCCTTATCGGGAAATACGCACAGGACTATTACCTAGTAGCTTCTAAGGGTGTTTCCCTTACAGATCGCGTAAAGAATTTCAACCGCTATCTGCCCGGCTACCTCCCCTTGGTACACCCTTCGCCCCGAAATAAAGCCTGGCACAAGAAAAACCCCTGGTTTGCGCAGGAAGTTATTCCACTTCTGCAAAAGACGGTAAAGGAAACTCTCGAATCCGCGGCCGTTCAGTCATAGGCTGATACTTTTGCCCGAACTTGCCTAACAAAGCACTCTTCGACACCTACTAATGCAGCGATTTTTTGGTCGTTGAACGAGGTGTCCCTGATCAGCGTTTCGGCAAATATTAATTTCTCTTCATATTTAGCATATGAAATTACATTCCGCCAGTTGCGATCGGCGTCAATGGTTAATTTATACATTTTCTGTTCCTCCGGATTTAGTTTATCAATTTCAGTAACGTTAAATAGTTTTCGAAATGCGGTGTTATTAAAGAAAGCGGGGCGCTTTTGAATCAGATGGAGCTGCTTCATCAGATAGATCCATCGTTCCAGGTCGCTGTCCAGCTCTTCTGGCTTCTTGTCAAATCCCGGCAGCTGGATGAATATCCACTTTACCTGACCGAATGGTTCCCGTGTGTCTGTCCAGGAAACATCCGCGCTGCGAAGCGCGATTCCTCACCAACTGTCGATTCCATTACCATCAGACTGCTCAACCTCTGCTGCTCTTCAAACGAACGGTTGTACTTTTTTGCCCATGGCAATTGACAGCCGTGTTGGAGGTAAAAACCAACTGAATTCATGCCTGGTGACCAAATGCAGCCCCATGCGTGCAGATTCATATGTTTCGCCCTGATTTTTGACTCAATACATGTTTTCAATAGGGTTTGGCAGTCATCGCAGAATAGTCCTGCAGGCACAAAGGTAGCAAGAAGCCCGAACCGGGCCAAGAAAGTTCTTATAGCTTTTAGGAATACACCCTAAGGGAGCAACATGGTAAGGCTTTTTCCCGCATAGGCGCCTGCGGGAAGATTTACCGTGATTTCTACATTCTCCGGTACAATTAATGCTTTAAATACAAACATGGATGCAGCATTAAAGGAAATAGAAGACTTTGCGGGAAAAGCACACGGAGCGCAGCGAAGAAAATATAAGGATGAACCTTATATCGTACACCCTGTCCGGGTAATGAATATCTGCAGGGAATATACCGCCAGCCAGCCTGTCCTTGCAGCGGCGCTCCTTCATGACGTACTGGAAGACACGCCGGTGCGAAAAAAAGAAATAAAGGCTTTCCTTGAGGGCCTTTTTAACCCGGCAGAAACTGCGGAAACGGTGATGCTTGTAGACTGGCTGACAGATATCTATACGAAGGACGCCTATCCGAAACTGAACAGGAAAAAAAGGAAAGTCCGGGAAGCGGAGCGCCTCACAAAAGCGCCGGCGGCGGCGCAAACCGTCAAATATGCCGACATTATTGATAATGCAGGAGATATTGCGGCCAATGATGCTGATTTTGCGAAAGTTTTCCTCAGGGAATGCCGGCAGCTCTTAAAGAAAATGGATCAGGGCGACCCGCGCCTGTACCGCCGTGCGGAGGAAACAGTAGAGAATTGCCTGAACTCCCTTCGCCGCTAAAAAGAGAGCCGCTTCGCCGGGGCTGACCTATGCGTGTCAGCGCTATTCCTCCTTTTTTTGAAAACTGTAAAAAAGGTAAAAGAGAAAGGGAAGGATCAGCACACTACCCAAAAGCAGCGCCCAGCCCAGCCCGCGAATGGCCGGAGCGGAGTAATGTTCAAACAGGGAAAGGGTAAGCCCTCCCTGCATAATGATAAAGTCGGGAAAGTGGGCGTAACTCACTGCGAAGAGAATCATGCAAACCTGGAAACCGGCAAGCACGCGCAGTACCTGCGTTTTTCCCCGGAGCAGCAAATACCAAAGCAGGATCAGCGAAAGACTGGCCAATATGACGGCGGTCAGTCCGGGAACATTGCCGAATACCCACTCCTGGAGCGGAATAGCTTCCAGGCGTGCGGTAAGGAAAACCAAACCTCCCAGCAGCCAGGCGGCGATGAGCATATGCCGGGCTTTAATGATAAAACGCCGCCGGTCTTCGGCGTTGTTCGCTTCGCCGATAAGGTAAATAGCCGCGAGGAATCCGCAAAGTGCCACCGTAAAAAAACCGACGGCAAAAGAAAAAGGATGAAGCCATCCGGCAATATATGCTCCGGCAAAACTATCGGCATCCGGGTTTATTCTTCCGGAAATAAGGCTCCCGGCCAGAACGCCTAAAAACAACGGCGTGATAAAACTGGAATAAACGAATATGCGGTTGTAAAGCCATTGCATTTCATCCTTCACGGCATCGTAATGCCGGAAAACAAAGGCCGTACCGCGGGCAATAATACCCAAGAGCATTATCAGCAGGGGAATGTGAAGATAAACGGACATGGTAGTATACATTACCGGGAAACCTACAAAAAGGATCACGATGGCGATGATAAGCCACATATGATTGGCCTCCCAAACCGGTCCGATAGCCCGGTACAGGGCCTTTCGGGTGCGGCCCCGGTTCTTTTGCGAGGTAAACAGTTCAATGATCCCTGCGCCAAAATCCGCTCCTCCCAGCAAAAAGTATAGAATAATGGAGAGCGCCAGGAAAGTAATCACAACGTACAGCATGATCAGGGTTTATCATAAATTTCGGGAACCATTTTTATTTGCCGGTACAGGAGAAACACAACCACAATGCTCAAAGAAATGTATACGGCGGTAAAAATATAGAAGGAATAAGCGATTCCCGGCATGGGCGTGAGTGCATCGGCGGTACGCATGATCTCATAAATGATCCAGGGCTGCCGGCCTACTTCCGTGACGGTCCAGCCGGCTTCAATCGCAATGAAACCCATAGGAATGGAAATGACAAAGAGCTTCAGCAGCCATCTTTTATTTAGCCATTCCCGCTTTCTCCAGGCGGCAATTAAATAAAGCAAACCCGTAAGCATCAGCAATACGCCCAGCCCAACCATGACCTGGAAAGCCAGGTGCGTGATGAGTACCGGCGGTTCCTCGTCGTCTGGAATACGGTCCAGGCCCGTTACTTCTGCCTCGCTATCTCCGTGGGCCAGCCAGCTAAGCATTCCGGGCAGTTCAATGGCATACTTCAATTCTTTGCGTTCTTCGTCAGGAAGCCCTCCTATCACCAGGGGCGCCGAACGGCTGGTCTCGAAGTGTGCCTCCATAGCCGCAAACTTGGCGGGCTGGCGCCGGGCTACATCTTTTGCGGAAATATCGCCGCTTATCGGCTGCAGGATAGCCGCTACCGCGCCAAACACCGCTGCTATCCGGAAGGCGCGGGTATGGAATTCCACGTTTCTCTTCTTGAGGATCATTAAGGCATGAACGCCGGCAACGGCAAAGCCCGTAGCAACAAAAGCCGCCAGCGTCATATGAAGGGCCTGCGAAAACCAGGCGTCATTAAACATTGCGGCAATGGGATCAATATTCAGGTACTGTCCGTCTTCCCCGGGGCCGCAGGGGAATGTAGTCAAAGCCCGCCGGGCTATTCATCCAGGCATTGGCAGCAACCACCAGTATCCCGGAAGCCAGCCCGCTGAGGCCCACCACCACGCCTGTAAACCAGTGAAACCAGCGGTTTAACCTATCCCAGCCGTACAGGAAAAATCCGAGGGCGATCGCTTCAATAAAGAAAGCAGTGCCTTCCAGCGAAAAAGGCATTCCGAAAATAGGTCCGGCATGTTCCATAAAACGAGGCCAGAGAAGCCCCAGTTCAAAGGAAAGCACGGTACCCGAAACCGCGCCGGTAGCAAAGAAAATTGCCACCCCTTTGCTCCAGGCTTTGGTAAGGTTTTTATACACAAGATTGCCCGTTCGCAGCCATCGGTAATGGGACAGCGCCATAAAAAAGGGCATGACCATTCCAATACAGGCAAAGACAATGTGAAAACCAAGCGAAAGCGCCATTTGTGAGCGGGCGGCAATAAGATCGTCCATTTACACGAGGGGATTGATGAACAGCGCAAAGATAAGGTTAAATTCCCGTAAAAGCGGGTTCGCGGGAAGCTTTCAGGCGATTCCAGGCCCGGGATGGCCTTCCCGCCCGGAAGTTCCAACTTTATTTGAACAATTAGGGAAAGAGTCTTAATTTTGAAAGGTTTTGAACTACCTTGAGTTACTAAATCCTTCGCAGCGGTCAGCAGTTGAAAGTACCGAAGGGCCAATGATGATTGTGGCAGGTGCCGGTTCCGGCAAAACGAGGGTGATTACCTACCGTATTGCCCATTTATTGCAAAAAGGAGTCGATGCTTTTCGCATTCTCGCGCTTACCTTTACCAATAAAGCGGCGAAGGAAATGCGGGAACGTGTGACCTCGGTTACCGGCGATGAAGCCCGCAACCTGTGGATGGGAACGTTCCATTCCATTTTCGCGCGCATACTCCGTTCAGAAGCCGAGCTGATCGGCTACCCGGCCAATTTCACCATTTATGACACGGACGACAGTAAAAGCCTGATCAAGGCTATTCTCAAAGAGCTGATGCTCGATGATAAGCTGTACAATCCCAATTTTGTCTATTCCCGGATCTCTTCGGCCAAGAACAATCTGATCTCCGCCAAGGAATATATGGAAAGCAGCCAGATACAGGCCGACGATATTTCTTCCGGCCGCGAACGCATGGGTGAGATCTATCAAACGTATGTAAAGCGCTGTTATAAAGCCGGGGCCATGGATTTTGACGACCTGCTGTTCAAAACCAATGTGCTTTTCAGGGATCACCCCGAAGCCCTGCACAAATACCAGCATAAGTTCCGCTATATCATGGTGGACGAGTACCAGGACACCAATTTCTCCCAGTATCTTATTGTCAAGCGCCTGGCGGCCGTACACCAGAATATCTGCGTAGTGGGTGACGATGCCCAAAGTATCTATGCTTTCCGGGGAGCCAATATCCAGAACATACTGAACTTCGAAAAGGATTACCCCGACCTGAAAGTTTTCAAACTCGAACAGAATTACCGCTCCACCAAGAATATCGTTAACGCGGCCAATAGCATCATTGCCAATAACCGCGACCAGCTGGAAAAAGTCATCTTTTCCGAAAATGAAGCAGGCGAGAAAATAAAGGTCATCCGCACACACAGCGATAACGAAGAGGGAAAGACGGTTGCCGCATCTATTATGGCGGAACAGGCTTCCCGGGGAATGAACTATAATGATTTTGCTATTCTCTACCGTACCAATGCCCAGTCAAGGGCTATGGAAGAGGCACTGAGGAAACTCAATATACCTTATAAGATCTACGGCGGGCTTTCCTTTTACCAGCGAAAAGAGATCCGTGACCTTATTTCTTATTTCCGGCTCACGGTAAATCACAATGACGAGCAGGCGCTGAAACGCATTATTAATTACCCGGTCCGGGGCATTGGCAAAACCAGTATGGATAAGCTGGTGTTGGCTGCCGATGAACAGGATAAATCCCTGTGGGAAGTGGTGGAAAACAGCAAGCAATATATCGGCGGGCGTTCCGGCGAGGCTATCCAGAATTTCGCGATCATGATCAAGAGCTTCGCCGCCATGCTGAAAAATCAACATGCTTACGAAGTAGCGCATCATATTGCCAGCCAGTCGGGCCTGCTGAAAGACCTGTACAATGATAAATCCATAGAAGGGCTGAGCCGCTATGAGAATATACAGGAACTCCTCAACGGTATTAAGGAATTCAGCGAAAGAGAAGATATTGAAGATAAAAGCCTTACCCAGTACCTTCAGGACATTGCCCTGTTAACGGGCGATGATAAGGTGGAGGAAAAGGAAGGCGACAGCGACACGGTTTCCCTGATGACCATCCATGCCGCCAAGGGGCTCGAATTTCCGCATGTATATGTGGTGGGAATGGAAGAGAACCTGTTCCCATCCCAGCTTTCCCTCAATTCCCGCACCGATCTGGAAGAGGAACGCCGGCTTTTTTATGTGGCGGCGACAAGGGCGGAAAAAAAACTTACGCTCACCTACGCCACTACCCGTTATCGCTGGGGATCGCTCATTCACTGCGAGCAGAGCCGCTTCATTGATGAAGTTGATCCAAAGTACCTTGAACTGGATATAGGGTCGCCGGCAGCTGCTCCGGATAATACCTTCTTCGACGATGAACGGAAGGCATGGAACAATTCCCCCGGCAGCGCGGGCGCTGGTGAGCGCCTTTCATTTTCCCGGCCAAAGCCCAAAGCAAACAATACGCCTGCCAAACCTGTTCCTGCAACGAAGCATGTGCCCACAGCTAACTTCACCGCGGACGATCCGGCCGCTATCCGGGAAGGAATGGAAGTGGAACATGAAAAGTTCGGCTTCGGGACGATCGTTAAACTGGAAGGCCGCCTCCCCGATTCAAAGGCAACAGTTTTATTTAAAGATGCTGGACAAAAGCAACTTTTACTTAAATTCGCAAAACTCCGGATCGTAAAAAATAACGATCCCATATTATAACAAGCATGGAAAAATTTACCGGGCCCTTTGAATATAATTCAACCAGGCCCCATTTGAAACTAGCGGAATACGGGCGAAATGTGCAGAACATGGTAGATTTTGTCATGAGCCTGCCCAGCAAAGAGGAACGCAACCTATACGCCCAGGCCGTGATCGAGCTTATGGGCCAGCTAAACCCTCACCTCCGCGACGTATCGGATTTCACGCACAAGCTTTGGGACCATCTCTTTATTATCTCTGATTTCCAGCTGGATGTGGACTCCCCCTACCCTGTCCCATCAAGAGAAAGCATCAACAATAAACCGGAAAGACTTACTTACCCTTCCGGTCGTATTAAGTTCAGGCATTACGGGAAAACGGTCGAAATGATGATCGAAAAAGCAAAAGCCATCGACGATCCCGAGCGGAAAAGCATGTACGTAAACCAGCTTGCCAATTTCATGAAACTCGCCTACATCACCTGGAACAAGGATTCAGTGAATGACGAGACCATTAAGAGCGACCTGAGCATTCTCTCCGGTGGCGAGCTGGAACTGGAAGAAGGCGTCAACCTGAGCAAGGTCGACCCCCGCACCACCCGCGGCAACCTCCGGGACAAAGCCTCCGCCAAATCGCATCAAAGCAATACCGGCGGCGGCAAAAAACGATATAACCAAAACGGCGGAAAACGATATTAAAAAAAGGCAACGCCTTTTTTTAGTTGGAATTGTTGCTTCGCAACAGTTTAAGGTTTAAGGTTCAAAGTTGTCAATTCTAAAACCTTGAACGTTGAACTTTAAACTCTTCGCAACGGTTTAAAGTTCAAAGTTGTCAATTTTAAAACTTTGAACTTTAAACTTTGAACTTTGAACTTTAGAATAATGGATTCTTTTGAGATTATTGGCGGAAAGCCGTTGAAAGGGGAAATTATCCCGCAGGGTGCTAAGAACGAAGCCTTGCAGGTGATATCGGCAGTCTTGTTGAGTGAAGAAAAGATCACTATTGAGAATGTTCCGGATATAAAGGACGTCAACAATCTCATTAATCTGCTGGAAGACCTTGGCGTAGCCGTTCAGCGGCACGGAAAAGGCAGTTTTGCTTTCCAGGCGAAAACCATTGACCTGGACTACCTGCGGTCAGAAGAATTCAAAAGAAAAGGCGCTGCCCTCCGCGGCTCAATCATGATCGTGGGGCCGCTGCTGGCGCGTTTCGGGAAAGCCTGGATACCTAAACCCGGGGGCGATAAAATAGGGCGAAGAAGGCTCGACACCCACTTTATCGGACTACAAAAATTAGGGGCCCGCTTTGATTACGACGCTTCGGAAAGCTTTTTCAGCCTTTCGGCAACGGAGCTGAAGGGTACTTATATGCTGCTTGACGAAGCCTCCGTAACAGGCACGGCCAATATCGTTATGGCGGCCGTACTCGCTAAAGGAGTTACCACTATCTATAACGCCGCCTGCGAACCATATATCCAGCAGCTTTGCCGTATGCTGACCTCAATGGGCGCCATTATCAACGGAATTGGTTCCAATATGCTCAGTATTGAAGGCGTTGATAAACTGGGGGGCGCCTCTCACCGCATGCTTCCGGATATGATTGAGATTGGCAGCTTTATCGGGCTGGCGGCCATGACCCGTTCGGAAATTACCATTAAAGACGTGCATTATCCTGAACTGGGACAGATACCAGGCGTGTTCAGGAAGCTCGGCATTCACTTTGAATTGCGCGGAGACGACATCTACATTCCCTCCCGGGACAGCTACGAGATAGAAACTTTTATTGACGGTTCCATCCTTACCATTGCGGACGCTCCCTGGCCCGGCTTCACCCCGGACTTGTTGAGCATTGTGCTGGTTGTTGCCACGCAGGCCAGCGGCAGTGTGCTGATCCATCAGAAGATGTTTGAAAGCCGCCTGTTTTTCGTGGATAAGCTTATTGATATGGGTGCCAGGATCATTCTTTGCGATCCGCATCGCGCCAATGTCATTGGCCTGGGACGAAAATATCCCCTGAAAGGCATTGAAATGACTTCCCCCGATATCCGGGCGGGCGTTTCCCTGCTTATTGCCGCTCTTTCAGCCGAAGGAAAAAGTATTATCCGGAACGTTTCACAGATTGACAGGGGTTACCAGGACATAGAACAGCGCCTGCAGGCCCTCGGAGCGGAAATCAAAAGAGTTTAAGCCGCGAGCGCTGCCGGTACTGGTTCTTACTGCAAATCCTGAAACAGGTGAAAATTCCGGGAAAAGATGCGAATCCTATAATAGTGAAAATTCCTGGAACAGAATGGCTTGATCAACCTTCTTTGGCTTCGAGGAAGCCTTTTTCGCGCAGCCAGTCCTCGTTGAACATCTTTCCCATGTAACGGGAGCCGTGGTCATGGAAAAGCGCTACGACAACGTCTTCAGGCCCGAGCAGGCCTTTTAGCCGGCGGAGGCCGGCGATGACTGCGCCCGAAGAATTTCCGACGAAAATCCCTTCTTTAATGGCAATTTCGCGGGTCATCAGGGCGGCGTCCTTGTCATCGACCTTTTCAAAAAGGTCGATGACATCGAAATCAACGCATTTGGGAAGAAAGTCTTCGCCAATTCCCTCCGTGATATAAGGATAGATCTCCTCTTTATCAAAAATACCCGTTTCCTTGTATTTCTTAAAAACGGACCCATAGGTATCAATGCCCCAGATCTTCACCGCCGGATTTTTTTCCTTCAGGAAGCGGCCTACCCCGCTGATCGTGCCCCCGGTGCCTACACCGGCGATAAAATGGGTGACCTTGCCGCCAGTTTGCTCCCATATTTCGGGGCCGGTTTGCTCGTAATGTGCAATGAGGTTGGACACATTGTCATATTGGTTTGCTTTCCAGCTGCCGGGGATCTCCTTTTCAAGCTGAAAAGATTTGGAATAATAAGAGCGGGGATCTTCGGGTTCCACATCGGTGGGGCAAACGATCACTTCGGCGCCGAATGCCTTCAGGGCATCGATCTTTTCCTTAGACTGTTTGTCGGTGGTCGTAAAAATACATTTATAGCCTTTTACGGCCGCTGCAATGGCAAGCCCCATCCCGGTATTGCCGGAAGTACCTTCAATAATAGTTCCTCCAGGTTTCAGCTTGCCCGCTTTTTCGGCATCCTCGATCATTTTCAGGGCCATGCGGTCCTTGATCGAATTTCCGGGATTGAACGTTTCTATCTTAGCCAGTACCAGGGCCGGAATATCTTCCGCCAGACGGTTTATTTTGACCAGCGGCGTATTACCAATGGTACCCAGAATGTTCGCATGATAATCCATGAGCAAAAATTACGCGGCCTTCAGCTTTCTGATCTCTGCTGATCGCTCGAATTTCTCCCGGGCATACTCCAGGGTAATGTGCAGGCGCTTCACATCCGACAAGGAAGGAAGTTCAAACATGGCGTCCATCAGAATAGCTTCGCAAATGGAACGCAGCCCCCTTGCTCCCAGCTTGAATTCTATCGCTTTATCCACTACAAATTCAAGCACTTCACGGTCAATTTCCAGGTCGATACCTTCGTATTCGAACAGCTTTTTGTATTGCTTGATCAGGGAATTTTTAGGCTCGGTAAGAATGCAAAGCAGGGTTTCCTTATCGAGCGGGGAAAGGTACGTTAGAACCGGCATACGACCAATCAGCTCGGGAATAAGCCCGAAGCTTTTAAGGTCTACGGGCGTAATATACTGAAGTAGGTTCTCATCGTCTATCTTAAAATGCTCTCTCGCCGCTGAATAACCAATCGCATGTTTATTCAACCGCTTAGCGATCTTCCTGTCTATGCCGTCAAAGGCGCCGCCGCAAATAAAGAGTATATTTTGCGTATTCACGCTGATCATCTTCTGGTCAGGATGCTTGCGGCCTCCCTGGGGCGGTACATTAACCGTGGTTCCTTCAAGGATCTTCAGCAGCGCTTGCTGCACGCCTTCGCCGGAAACGTCACGGGTAATGGAAGGATTATCGCTCTTGCGCGCTATTTTATCAACCTCGTCGATGTAGACGATCCCTCTTTCTGCAGCAGCAACGTCGTAATCAGCCGCCTGCAGCAAGCGTGAAAGGATACTTTCCACGTCCTCTCCCACGTAACCGGCTTCAGTCAATACGGTGGCATCGCAAATGCAAAAAGGCACCTGGAGGATCCTGGCTACCGTCCGGGCCAGCAGAGTTTTCCCTGTGCCCGTTTCGCCCACCATGAGGATGTTTGATTTCTCAATCTCCACCTCTTCTTTTTCCTGGTTCTGGTTCAGGCGCTTGTAATGGTTGTAAATGGCCACGGACATGACGCGTTTGGCATCGTCCTGGCCAATTACGTACTGATCCAGGTGGTTTTTGATGTCAATGGGTTTAATGCCATTGAGGTCGAAGGAATTTGGTTTTTTCTTTTTACCCGGGGCGTTGTTAAACTCCTCGGTCAAAATCTGGTAACCCTGGGTAATGCATCGATCACAGATATGTCCATTCAACCCGGCTATCAACATCATCACGTCCTGCTTGCGGGCATCGCAAAAAGAACACCGGACATCTTTGTTGGTCTTACTCATTCTATAAAGCTAACAAAAAAAATCTACTCAGGTTTTGAGGAAAGCAGTACTTCGTCTATCATTCCGAATTCCCTGGCGTCCTCGGCCTTCATCCAGAAGTCACGGTCCGAACTTTCCCAAACCTTTTCATAGGTTTGTTTTGAATGCTGGGCAATAATTTTGTAGAGCTCTTCTTTTAATGTTCCAATTTCCCGGGCCGTGATCTCAATGTCTGAGGCCTGCCCTTCGGCGGCGCCCATTGGCTGATGGATCATTACCCTGGCATGCTTGAGGGCTGCGCGCTTGCCTTCAGCACCTGCGCAAAGCAATACGGCCGCCATAGAGGCAGCCATTCCCGTGCAAATGGTAGCTACGTCCGGCTGAATGTACTGCATGGTGTCGTAGATCCCAAGGCCGGCATATACGGAGCCACCCGGACTGTTAAGGTAAACCTGGATATCACGCCTTGCATCCGTTGACTGCAGGAAAAGCAGCTGGGCCTGGATGATATTTGCAGTCATATCGTAAATGGGGTCGCCAAGAAAAATAATGCGGTCCATCATAAGGCGCGAGAACACGTCCATTTGGGCCACGTTCAGCTGGCGTTCTTCGATAATATAAGGTGTAATGTTGCCCGGGAGGAGCTTGTCTTCAACTCTTGAAATAAACTTGTCTACATGGATGCTGCTGATGCGGCGATGTTTCACAGCATATTTCCGGAATTCGTCCTTGTTGATCATAAATTTCCTTGTTAATTTTCCTCTGTAGAACAGGCTCGGGTGAAAAAAGTTTATCCCCCGATCTAAACTATTACTTCAATTCCAGGAAATCCTTGTAACTGATCTCCTTCTCGTTGAGTTTAACCTGCGATTTAACCTGCTCAAACACCGTCTTTGAGCGGATCTCTTCGTAAAGCTGATTGGCACGCTCGCGATCCTGGAGAAAGTTCACGGCATACTCGCTCAATTGTTCATCGGTGAGCGGCATATTTGCGCTGTACATTCTGAACTGGGCCGCAATCTTTTCTTTTGCCAGCGCAATGATGTCTTCCGATTTCACTTCCACTCCACTTTCCTTCAGGATCTTATTTTCCAGCAGGGTTAGCCGCAGGTTCTTGGCAAAATCGGGATATTCTTTTTCAATCTGTTCGTCGGGAATATTTTCATTGGTAGCCTTCAGCCAGCGCTGCAGGAAGTCATCGGGAAGCTCGATTTTGAACTTCTCGAGCGCATGCGCATAAATATCGGACTGCAGCTTATTGTCAGCGTGGGACCCCATCACATCTTCCACTTCCTTCGCCACCTTTTCCCGCATTTCTTCTTCCGTGCTGACATCCCCTTCCGGGAAAACCTTTTTAAAGAACTCCTCGTTCAGTTCAGCCTCTTCCATGCGGTTGATGCCCTTCACTTTCAGGCGGAATTCCGACTTTAGGTCTTTAGCAATATCTTCTTCAATGTTCAGCAGGTGCGAAATTTTATGAGAAGCATCCTCTTTGAAGGCTTTATGGAGATCAATATCAACTTCATCCCCTTCTTTCAAGCCTGTCAGCGATTTAAGAATCTTCTTGTCTTCCACCAGCTCAAGCCGCAGCGTTCCCGGCGCTTCTATCCCTTCTTCCATCACCGTCTTGTCCGTTGCCAGCTGGGTAAACACTCCGTTGATCACATCTCCTTCGGCGCTTTCTTCCGGGTTGCTGACCTTACCGTAACCCCTGCGAAGATTTTTGATGCGGTTATTCACCGTTTCTTCGTCGGCCTTTACGCGGTACAGCGTGAATTTATCTTTGTCTGAAAATTTAGCATCAAAATCAGGCGCCAGCCCCAGTTCGTAGGAAAAATCGAAGGCTTCCCCGAAATCCCACTTGAACTCTTTATCGTCTGCTGCTTTTGGGAGAGGCTGTCCCAGTATCTCCAGCTTATTTTCAGAAATATAGTTGTTCAGGGAATCCGAAAGCAGGTTATTGATCTCTTCCAGCAGGATACTTTTCCCGTAAAGTTTCTTAATATGGCCCTTAGGCACCATTCCCGGGCGAAAACCTGGTATGCGCACTTTCTTCGAATAGGACTTTATGGCTTTTTCCACTTGCTCCCTGTAATCCTCGGCTTCAATATTGATCGTTACAAGGGCGTTCAGTTCTCCGGTCTTTTCCTGGGTAATATTCATCTTTTTTATCAAGTATCTTTAGCGGCATCGCTCACGGCCATTGGCCGGTTGTGCGGGCGGAGGGACTCGAACCCCCATGCCTTGCGGCGCCAGATCCTAAGTCTGGTACGTCTACCAATTTCGCCACGCCCGCATACCTTAAACTTCAACGGAAAACCTCGGCCGAAGTTTTCCGTTGAATGGGGTGCAAATATAGTTTATTTCCAGATTTAATAAAATACTGTGTAAAGAATCGCCAACAGGATGATCACTCCTATGGCCGCCGCGTTGAATACCCGGTCCGTTTTAAAGAATCCTTTATGGAATTCAACTACTTTACCGGTATTATCTTCCGGGCGGACAAGGGAAATAATGACGGTCAATGCGGACAGGATCAAAAAGCATAACCCCATCTGGTTCATAAAGGGCATGGACGGGAAGAGTACTTTGTCCACCAGGATAGAAAGCGGCAGCAGTACAACAGCTACTGTAAGCGCAGCCCGGGTGGTGGTTTTCTTCCAGAAGAGCCCGAAGAGGAAGATAGAAAGGATACCGGGACTCACATATCCCGTGAATTTCTGAATGAACTGGAACCCGCCCGATCCCAGCTGCGCTACCTGCGGAGCAAGCAGTATACCAATAATGAAGGCAACCGCAGCCGTTATACGGCCTACCTTTACTAATTGCCGCTCCGAAGCGTTTTTTCTGAAAACATCCTTGTAAATATCCATGGTAAAGATCGTTGAGACGCTGTTCACCATTGCGCTCAAAGAGGAAGCGGCAGCCGCTACCAGGGCCGCCAGGGCAATTCCTTTTAAGCCGGTGGGAACAAATTTGTCAAACAGGATCGGGTAGGCTTCATCCATATTGCTTATTTCGATATCCATAGCAAATACGATGATCCCGGGTATTACCACAATTAACGGGAGCAGCATTTTCAGGTAGGAAGCAAACGCCAGCCCCCGCTGGGCCTGCTGCAGGCTCTTGGCGCCCAGGGAACCTTGGATAATATATTGGTTACAGCCCCAGTAATACAAATTAGCGATCCACATTCCCCCGATAAGCACGGCTAGCCCCGGCAAATCATTGTAAGCATCGCTTCCGTCAGGTTTTATTACCTCTCCTCTATTAAGGATCATATTGAATTTTTCCGGGGCCAGATCATACAATTTCGTGAGGCCGGCGATCAAACCATTTCCGTCACCCACGTAATCCAGCGCTATCCAGGCCGTGATGAGGCCGCCTGAAACCAGGATGACCACCTGCACCACATCCGTCCACGCTACCGCCTGGAAGCCGCCAAACAAGCTATAGATGGCCGCAAACAGCGCCAGCCCGATGATCGCCGTCATCAGGTTGATCTGGAAAATCGTACTGATTGCCAGGCCAGCCAGGTAAAGTACAGAAGTCAGGTTCACGAAAACAAACAGCAGCACCCAGAAAATGGCCAGGCTGGTCTTCACCCGCTTATCAAAACGGTTCTCCAGGAACTGGGGCATCGTATAAATTCCCCGCTTCAGGTAAATAGGAAGGAAATATTTGGCAACTACCAGGAGGGTAAGCGCCGCCATCCACTCATAACTGGCGATCGCCAGACCAATCGAATAACCGCTTCCAGACATGCCGATAAACTGCTCGGCGGAAATATTCGCTGCGATCAGGGCCGAACCGATGGCCCACCAGGGGAGGTTCTTACCAGCCAGGAAGTAATCGCTGGAATCGGTCTGGTGCCCTCTTTTTTTCCGGGAAACATATAGCCCCATGACTATAATAGCCAGGCAGTATAAAGCGAATAAAGTAAGGTCAAGGTTAGAGAAATTCATCTGATCTATGGTTTGTTAAGTATAAAAATCGCCGCCAAGGTAAGAAAGCTTCTTCTTTTTTTTATAATCATTTCGCTGCCGGATCGCTATTTTCTTTCAAGCTTCTCGTCCAGCGCTATCTCTTCTCCTTTTTTAAGCCGGAGCGTGACTTCCCGTCCGCCGCTGGCAACAATATAATCCCCGCTTTGATCCGCCCTGACTTTTGCGCCTGTCAACCTGCTCTGTTCCCAGTTGATGGAAACGGTGAGGCCGCCTCTTGCACGGAGCCCGCTGACGCTCCCTTCCTGCCAGGCCTTTGGGAGGGCCGGCAGCAGCTCTACCTTGCCCAGATGGGATTGCAGCAGCATTTCGGCAATCCCCGCGGTTCCCCCGAAATTTCCATCTATCTGGAAAGGCGGGTGCGTATCGAAGAGGTTGCTGAGGGTGGATTTTTCGAATAATTTTTGAAGATGGAAATGTGCCGCTTCGCCATCGAGCAACCGGGCATAAATATTGATCATCCAGGCCCTGCTCCAGCCGGTATGCCCTCCCCCGTTCTTCAGGCGGAATTCCAGCGTTTTCCGTACCCCTTCGAAAAGTTCCGGTGTTTCGGGGCTTATCTGGGTGCCGGGATGCAGGCCAAATACATGCGACATATGACGGTGGCCCGGCTCCGCTTCCTTATATTCTTTGATCCATTCCAGAATGCGGCCGTCGCTTCCGGTTTTTGTTTCCGGGATACGCGCCAGGATGCCCTTCCACTTCTGCACCAGGCCCTTATCCTCCTTCAGCACGTTAGCCGCCTTAATGCAGGATTGCAGAAACTCCCGGATGATCTGGTTATCCATCGTAGGTGCGTAGGTGAGGTATTCCTCTTTTCCGGTTATCGGGTGAATAAAGCGGTTTTCGGGAGAATAGGCCGGAGCGGTTACCAGCATGCCTTTCGGTCCCTCCACCAGGTAATCTTCAAGGAACGCCGCATGTTCTTTCATGATCGGATAGGCCTTTTCACGCAGAAAAGATTCATCCTTCCCATACAGGTAATGATCCCAGAAATGCAGGCACATCCAGCCGGTTGCCATAGGAAAAGTCCCCCACCATACTGAATTCTGAAGGCCGGTTTTCCCAAACGCATCAGTACAGTGATGCATTACCCAGCCGTCCGCCCCGTACATCTCCCGGGCGGTCGCCCTTCCCGGCAGGCGTAATTTATCCATGAACGCAAAAAGCGGCGCGGTAGTTTCAGAAAGATTCCCAACTTCGGCCGGCCAGTAATTCATTTGCAGGTTAATGTTCGTATGGAAATCGCTTTGCCAGGGAGCGTTCAGGTGTGGGTTCCAGATGCCCTGCAGGTTGGAGGGCAACAATCCGGGCGCCCGGGAACTCCCCAGCAGCAGGTATCTCCCATATTGGAAATAAAGTTCCGTCAGGTGCTGGTCTTCGGCCCCCTTTTTTACGTTCTCCAGCCGCAGGTCAGTAGGAATGTCCGCCTTCACCGTGCCCGAACCTTCATTTTCTTTACTTTCCGCTCCCAGGTGAAATGACACCCGATTCATAAAGCCGGTATGATCGCTTACATGCGCCGCTTTAATGGCCACGTATTTTTTTCTGACCAACCGGTCCAGGTCCTTATCGCAGGCTGCTACCGGATCCTTTTCCGGATCAAGGCTGAGATTTTCAAAATCATAATTGGTAGCTCCTGTAATATATAACATCG
This sequence comes from Anseongella ginsenosidimutans, assembly GCF_008033235.1. GTDB lineage: Bacteria > Bacteroidota > Bacteroidia > Sphingobacteriales > Sphingobacteriaceae > Anseongella > Anseongella ginsenosidimutans. The sequence goes on along the minus strand of NZ_CP042432.1, from coordinate 2,782,825 downwards.
CCTCGCTTGCGCCGCGCAGCACCAGCTCACCTTCTCCGGCCAGCAACTCCCCGTCCTTATTCATCACGCGCAAAAGACCGGCGAATTTCATGTGCGCCCCGCCGGGCCCGCGCTCGCCGGCCTCATCCACCACCTGGCCCCGGAGCAATAAACCATTGGTTCCCCTCGTGGTCACCCTGCAATCTTTCAGGGAATCCTTCCGGTCATCATCCCAGCGTGTAAAACGGAAGGTAGCATTGAGCTTTCCGGGCTCGGAAGCAGTTAACCGGATCATCAGGACATCATCCGGAGCGGAGGCAAATACCTCTTCGGTAAAAATTACGCCATCCAGCTCATAACTCGTAACGGCTATTCCCTTCACCAGGTCCAGCGACCTTTTGTAATGCTGCGGCCGGCTGCCATTTTCCCGGCCGAAATCAATATGCAGGTCCATCAATGACTGATAGGAGCGAAAACTCCTGGCAATGCTGTCGGAACCTTCCTCCCTCACCGCTACCATATTTTCCTGGGCAATAGCGCTGGCTTCCGCATTTTTATCCGCGAAAAGCAATTTTCTGACGGTATCCAGCACTTCCAGCGCGTTTGGATTGTTATCATTGAACCGATTTCCCGCCCAAAGGGACTCCTCGTTGATCTGGATACGTTCTGTGTTAACTCCGCCGAAAACCATTGCTCCCAATCTTCCGTTGCCCACCGGAAGCGCTTCTACCCATTCCGATGCAGGTTGCCGGTACCAAAGCTCAAGACCAGCCGGTTCCGGGCTACGTGATCCGGATCTGTGTAATTCAGGCGCAGCTGACTGCTGCGAAAAAGCGGTCAGGACACAAAAGAAAAGCGCCGCCGTGAAGTATAATTTCATATGGGAAATAAGGTTACGAAAAGGCAATTTAGGAATTATATCTCAATCTCAATATGCACTTTTTGCGTAACCGGGAAGGCCACGCAGGTAAGTACAAGGCCCCGCTCCAGATCGGCGCTGGTGAGAACTTCATTCACCGCCATTTTCACTTCTCCCTGACTACATCGGGCGGTGCAGGTTGCACAAACACCAGCTTTGCAGCTATAGGGCAGGTTCAGCCCCGCCTGCAGTGCGGCCTCCAGCACTGTCTGCCCCCTGCTTAGCTGCAGCCGGTGTGCTTCACCGGAAACATCCAGGAACACCTCTTTAGGGTAGGGCCCCTCCGGGAACGTGAAGCGGGGTGGCACCGGCTCGTTCACGACGAAATTCTCCTTGCGCAGCTGCTCATCCCGGAAGCCGGCTACCCGCAGTGTGATCTGCACCATGCGCATATAAGTAAAAGGGCCGCAGATAAAAAAAAGCGCCTCGCTTCTTTCGAAATGAAGATGCTTTTCCACCAGCCGTTCAAGAAGCAGGTTATTCAGATGGCCGTGGATCACGTTAACAGCCACACGATGCGGCTGGCTCAGGATATGAATGTAATGAAACTGCTGAGAATAGTCCCGGGAAAGCGCGTCAATTTCCTTTCGGAAAATGGTGCTTTCTTCATTATAATTGCTGTAGACAAGGGTTATTTTAAGGTCAGGGCGGCTTGTGAGCAGCATTTTCAGGATGGAGAAAACGGGAACGATGCCGCTGCCCGCAGCGAGCAGGAATACATCCGCCGGGCCGCTGAACGAGTCCGGAAATGTAAAACGCCCTGCAGGTGAAAGCGCTTTCAGGCAGTCTCCTGGTTTCAGCCGGCTAAGCAGGTAACGGGAAAATTCCCCGTTCTCCATTTGTTTCACCGTAATGCGCAAACCGGCGTCAATGCCGGGCGAGGAACTTAACGAGTAGGATCTCCTGACTTCCTTTCCGTGCCGCTCAAAAATAAGGGTTAAAAACTGGCCGGCCCTATAACGAACCGGAGAGCCATCCTCCTGTTCAAGAACGAATGTAGCTGCGTCCGGAGTTTCCCGGATGATTTGCCTGATGCGCAGTATTAGGTATCCCTTCATCAGGACAAACATAAGAAACCCTCAAGAATATCCTTGACCGGATACCAGGGGCCTGGCGGAAAAAGTTAAACCCCGAACGGGTAGGTATCGCTGATCCTTTCTTTAGCGGGTAACTTATTCTCCTGCTTCACCCTTTAGCGCTTCGGCTTCGGCCAGGTGATGCCTGAGGGTCGGCAGGCTTTCTTCTGCCAGGCCGCTGAGGTCGGGGTCTTCACCTGATTCCGCCTCTTCCTCAAACAATGCAATGGTTTTCTCGTGACTGCTCACCATTTCTTCCGCATAAGCTTTGTCAAAGGCAGCCCCGCTAAGAGTGGATAATGTTTCCAGCTTGCTTGCTTTGTCTTCCGGCAGCGATGCAGGCAATTCGATATTCTTGTCGGCAGCTATGCCCTTTAGTTTTTCATTTACCGAAGTGTGGTCTTTTATCATCATCTCCGCAAAATCTTTCACGGCCTGGCTTTCCCCGTTCTCCTTTGCGAGTTCAGCAGCCTCCACTTCGAACATTCCTCCCGCAGCAGCCTTTTTGGCGAAACCGGCGTCTTTTTTACCGGAGGTATCAGCTGCGGGCGCAGTAAAAGCATAGGCGCTACCGCATAGCAGCAGCGACAGGATAGGAAGCATCCAGGTTTTCTTGTACGTTTTCATGACTTTTAGAATTTGGTTACAATAATTGCTTAGGTGAAACCAAATTAATGCCGGTTCTGCGGAGACGTTTGTGCGCGCCGCGTTTTCCGGTAGAAGAAAGTGGCTCCCAGGCAAATGCTCCCCATCAGCGCCATAGCCCAGGGGCCACCAATGATCCCCGCCAGAGACCCTGCCAGCAGGCTTCCGAGAGGCATGGTACCCTGAAGGCAGACGGTATAAAAACTCATGACCCTTCCGCGCTTATCGTCGTCTGTATAAAGTTGAAGAAGCGTATTGGTAGACGCGGTATGCAGCATCTGCGATAAGCCGGCAATGGCGATGAACAACAGGGAAAACACGAGCATTCCTGAGAAGGCAAAACAAACGATGCTAATCCCCAGCAGGATACCGGTACTCGATATTATGCGGATCATCGTACCTGCGCTTCTGCTGTTGGTCAGGTAAAGAGCGCCTGTAATAGCGCCCACTCCCGCGGCGCTCATCAGGTAACCCAGGGTTTGGGCATCCCCGTGCAGAATATCCTGTGCAAAAACCGGCGCCAGGGTACGCAGGGACGCGTTGGCGAAGCTGATAACCGCCAGCAGTAATAACAAATTGCGCATGCCCTGCCGGGAAGCAATATAGCGGACCCCTTCCCGCAAGCGGCTGAACACATCTTCTTTCGAAACCGAATAGTAAACGCTGGTAGAAACGCGCATCAGCAGCAGGGATATCATTACCGCACCATAACTAATGCCGTTGATCAGGAAGCACCAGCCTTCCCCGGCTGCGCTGATAAGCATACCGGCCACGGAAGGGCCCACCAGGCGCGAAAGATTAAAGGTAGTGGAATTGAGCGCAATGGCGCTGGCCAGCGCCTTCTTGTTCCGGTCAACCATTTCCACCACGAATGCCTGCCGGATAGGGATCTCAAAGGCATTGATCACTCCAAGACAGAGGCTCAGGACCATGATATGCCAGATGTTCACCATTCCGGCAAGTGTAAGTATGCCCAACAAGATCGCCTGCAGCATCCCAAAGCCTTCGATATAGATCAAGGCCTTGTGTTTGTTCCAGCGATCTGCATACACGCCCGCCAGGGGCGCAAGCAGCAGGATGGGGATCTGTTCGCAGAATGCCACCATGCCCAGCAGGAATTCCGAACCAGTAAGCTGGTAGGCCAGCCACATCATGGCCAGTCGCTGTATCCAGGTTCCGGTGAGCGACAATACCTGCCCGGCCATAAAAAGACGGTAATTCCGGTGGAATAGAGCCTTTTGCCTGTAAAAATAAAGCCGGAAATTACGAGTGATCTTTCTTGCCGTCATGCGGGGATGGCCTTGTGCCTGGATTTATAACATTAGCGTCCCGCAGAAGTTTTAGCCGCCCGGCAGGCCCGGGCACCCTCCCTGACGCGAGCCTTCTAATGCGGGGCAGCCAGGTATTTTCTCAGGATGGGTGGGACCTGCCGGCGAATAAGCGCTTCGCGCCACTCCCATTTACCCGCTCCTTCCGCAACGGTTAAGAAGTGAAGCTCTTTCGCCTCTTTAAAAGCTACCGGAACGCCGTCCGCATAAAGAATACGGTTGCCGGCATGGCCTGGTATTCTCCTTCCCGAAAACAGGATACCGGTCAGGTTAAGGGGATCCGCTGCGCTAACGGCCACCAGCGTATTGCTCAAAGGCGTTTTTTTGCTTTTCCGGAGCAGCACAATGGCTTCCGGGAGGGCGAACTGCTCGCCCCAGAATCCTTCTACGAAACGGCCTCCCCTGATCTGGCCGCGTGCTTCCAGGGTGCGGAACACGCGCACCAGCTCCCTCCAGGGAAGGGCAAGGTTTTCCCGCTCCACCAGTTTCCGGAAGATCACGCCGTACCGCCGGAGCAAGGCCCAGGCAATCGTTTCCGCCCGCGTTTTACTGTCGCCGGCCGCTGCCGCCGGATCCCGCAGCAGGGACCAGCGGCCGGCATAACTCATTGAAAAGACTTCCGTTTTGCGCCTCCGGCCGCTTTCCGTTTTATATTTATCCGGCACAAGCAAGGCCCTTAACCCGGTAAATGAGTCGGAACTAACCAGGCCCGCCGAGATCAATTCGCCAAGGGCTTCTTCACCCTGGGAAGGAAAAAGGCCAGCCTGGCTGATAATATCTTCAAAAAAGGAAGCCCCGCGCTTTTGCAGGATTTCCAGTACCTGGATTCCTTTGGCCGAAAGCCGTTCCCCCGCTGTTAAAACGGCGCCGGTTCCGCCTCCTGCAGCCGTTGCCTGCCGCCATGCATTCAGGTTACCCCGTTCGGCAAAAGCAATGGGCGTGTTCCTGACCGGACTGCTGGTTTTCTTGTCAACAGCAGGCGGCGAATAACGAAATCGGCCCCAGGTAATCTTCCCTGCCATACAAAGCATATCCAGCCACTGATGATCGTATGAAGGCAGCCGGGCAGGCAAAATATCGCTTTCCCAAGCAATAGCAGGCGCTTCAAATCCCTCCAGCTTTTGAAAAGCATGTTCGAGCGAAACGGGCCCTTCCGGCTGGCTTCCCGCCACTACCTGGTGCCAGTCAAGCAGGAAGCGCATATAGCAGGCAGCCGAAACCGGCTGGATCTCGCTGCGCAGCCGTTTGATCGTATACCGGTGTATCCGCGACAGCAATCGCCGTTCACACCATTCCTGTTCGGCGCCGCCGGTAAAATTGCCCCTGAAAACAAATCCTTCGTTCTCAAGTGCATACAGCGCCTGGTTAATGTTATTTTCAGGCAGTCTGAGCAGGCCGGCGAGACACACTGAACTTACAGGCCCCATGATCTCCAGCCTTCCCCGTATAAGTTCTGTGAGCGGGTCCTTTCCGGGTGAAATTCCTTCCCTTAGTTTTTCCGGCAAGTCCGGTTCCTCTTCGAACCTTTTCCCCGGATATAATTTCCGCAGCTGCGGCAGGCGTTCAGCCGCCAGCCAGAGGCGGTAATCTTCGTCCAGCGGCAGCATGGCAACGCGCCCGGCCCCGGCAAGTTCCCGGAAATAGGATTCCCAGTCATTTTCCTTTCCTTCGGCGGAAGTGATAAAGCCCGAAAGCAATAAGGCGTCGTGCAATTCATCAGCATTCATCACCTCCGGCCACGCTTCTTTTCGTACCGCTTCAATGGCCGCAGGATCAAGCTTACCGGTTTCAGCCGCTTCGGGAACGGACAGCCAGCGCCGGTTTTTCACGGCAAGGGTGCGGCGTTCTTCCAGGGGGGCGTCATCCAGGAACGCATAAACCCGGGCATTCAGTATTTCATGGGCCAGTACCGACGGTTCCTTCAGGTCTTTTGCAACCATCTGCACTTCCTTTTGCTGTATTTTCCGGAGCAGGCTTTCCAGTCCTTCAATATCCATTGCTTCATACAGGCAATCATGAATGGTCTGTTTTACCAACGGATGATCAGGCACTTCCCGGTCGCCGGCAATATTTTCAAGACAGGCCAGCTGATCGGGAAAGACCTGGGCAATGAGGTCTTCCGACTGCATACGCTGCAGCTGTGCCGGAACTTTTTTACTGCCCCTCCTCCGGATCACTGCAAGCGCCCTGGATGCGTTCCAACGCCAGCGCACTCCAAAGAGAGGTGCATCAAGGAAAGCCTGAATAAGTACTTCCCTGACGGTTTCCGGATGCAGGTACGAGAATACTTCTTCTAATGGAAAACTGTGGGTAGGCCCCAGTGACAAGATAATGGCGTTATCATTGGCCGCAGCCTGCAGTTCGAAATTGAACTTTCGGCAAAACCGCTTTCTGAGGGCGAGCCCCCAGGCTTTATTCATCCGGCTGCCGAAAGGTGAATGAATGACCAGGTGCATATCGCCCGCCTCGTCAAAAAAGCGTTCCATTACGATCGTATCCTGCGAAGGCATGGTATTCAGTGCTGCTTTTGCGAGCGCCAGATAATCCGCAAACTGTTCCGCTGCCTCCGGCGCGATCCCCTTTTCCTTCACCAGCCAGTCTGCTGCGTCCCCACGTTCCAGCCTCGCGGCTACTTCTTCCCGCAGCCGGGAAACCGCAGAGGAAAGTTCATTGGTCCTTCCAGGGGCTTCACCCAGCCAGAAAGGAATATTGGGCGGCTGCCCTGCCGCATCCGCCACCCGCACGCGGCCGTTTTCGATCCGGAGGATCTTCCAGGAATTATTGCCCAGCTGAAAGATATCGCCCGGAATGCTTTCTATGGCAAAATCTTCATTCAGCGTACCTAAATAAACATTTTCCGGCTCCAGGACCACATCGTACTCGAAGTTGTCGGGTATAGCGCCTCCGCAGATCATGGCGGTTAAACGCGCGCCTTTCCGGCCGCTGAGCCGCCCGTTGATCCTGTCGTGAAAAAGGTATGCCCCGCGCCTGCCGCTTCTCCCCGAAAATCCCTCCGAGAGCATTTGCAGCACACCATCGAATTCCTGGCGGGAAAGATGACGATAGGGCCAGGCCTTTTTGAAAAGGCCGAATAGTTCTTCTTCCCCGTATTCACGGCAAGCTGCTTCCGCGACAATTTGCTGAGCCAGCACGTCCAGGGGTTTCTCCGGCATGATGATCTTATCCAGCTCTCCCCTTCTGACGGCATCCAGAATGGCGATGCCATCCGCCAGTTCATCCAGGGTGAGCGGGAAAAGAATACCTTTCGGGGTTTTATGGACGCTGTGCCCTGACCGCCCTACTCTTTGCAGGAAAGCCGAAATGGAGCGGGGCGAACCTATCTGGCATACCAGGTCAATGGAACCTACGTCTATTCCGAGTTCCATGGAAGCCGTAGCCACCAGCGCCTTCAGCGAACCGGACTTTAGTTTTTGTTCCGCATCAAAACGCTGCTCTTTAGACATACTGCCGTGGTGGGCAAGGACGTGACCCGGACCAAGGCGTTCATTCAGGTTATGCGACAGGCGTTCTGCCAAACGCCGGGTATTTACAAAAATAAGCGTGGTTTGGTGAGTGTTGATAAGCGCGATCAGCTTATCGTAAATTTCAGACCAGACTTCATTGGCCATCACCGCGGTGAGCGGCGACCCGGGTACTTCAATGGAAAGATCCAGCTTCCGCGAATGACCTGCATCTACGATCCGGCATTCGGCCGCGGCCTGCCGCCCGCTTCCACCACCAGTTCCGACGAGAAAGCGCGCTACTTCCTCAATGGGCTTTTGCGTGGCAGAAAGGCCTATCCGGTGGAGTTTTCGCTGCAGGAGCCCCTCCAGGCGTTCTACCGACAGCGACAGATGCGCCCCCCTTTTATCCCCGACCACCGCATGAATTTCATCAATAATAAGGGTGTGGGCGGTGCCCAGCATTTCCCTTCCCCGCACGCTGGTAAGCAACAGGTAAAGTGATTCAGGAGTGGTTACCAGGATATGCGGGGGACGTTTCAGCATAGCTGCCCGCTCCGCAGCGGAGGTATCGCCCGTCCGGACAGCCACCTCTATGGGCGGGGCGGGAAGGCCCGCCTTTTCCAGCTCCATCCGGATCCCGGCCAGCGGGACCTGCAGGTTTCGCTCGATGTCATTACTCAGGGCTTTGAGCGGGGAAACATATATTACCTGGATGCCGGGCTCCAGTTTACCCTCGGCCCCCTGTCTAACCAGGTCGTCAATTGCGGAAAGAAAAGCGGCCAATGTTTTACCGGACCCGGTGGGAGCCGCAATAAGCGTACTTTCCCCTGACCCGATCGCCCGCCAGGCCTGAAGCTGCACCGGTGTCGCGATTTGAAAAGCCTTTTCAAACCAGGCAGCTACTGTTTTATGGAACAACTGAAGCGACATTTACCTTTCTTATCTCCCTCGCTAAAATTCCTTGTAAAAATACGGCTTTTCGCTGCAAACTGAGCAATTGAACAACCGCAACGTTATGCCGCTACGAAGCCGCCGCAGGCAATTTAAGGGAAAGCCGCTGTTTAAGACCTGCTTCCCATTCGCTTTTAAGAATGCTTAATATAATACTGTCCCGCCTGCTTCCGTCCTGCCGTGGCCCGTGGCTCCTCAGAATACCTTCCACGGTGCAACCAATGCTTTTCATCGCTGCTATGCTCCGCGCATTCAGGCTGTCGGCCCTGAATTCAACCCGTTCTATCTTCATGGTCTCAAAAGCAAATTCCAGCAGTAAAAACTTGCAATGTTTGTTCAGCCCCGTACCCTGGAACTGCTTTCCATACCAGGTGTACCCCACCTGCAGCGAGCTGTTGATAAACTGTATATCATAAAAACGGGTGGAGCCGGCATAACTGTCCGAACGCTTGTCAAAAACAATAAAGGGATAATCCCGGTGCGCCCTCCTGCCCTGCAGCGCCCTGTGAATGTAATTTTTCAGCCCTTCTTTGCCTTTCACCGCGATCATGGAATATTTCCATAAATCCGGTTCTTCCAGCGCAAACTTCACCAGGTGGGCATCATCTGAGGCAGCCAGCGGCCGGAGCAGCGCAACATCGTTCTCCAGCCGGTGATCCTTATCAAAATCAAAAATGTTCATGCAACATTATTACCCGGAAACCAACGCGGCGCCGGTATTTTTATGAACAAAAAGACAAAAGAAATAGTTTCCTTCTCCGGCGGGATCTCAGGCGCGAACTCAGCCGCCATCTCAGCAGGAACAGTTCCCACGGGCAAACCTGTCCCGGGTAATCCTTAGCAGTTGCGAAGCATATATTTTATCATCCGCCGTGCAAATGTAAAAACTGAGCCAGCCGGAATCTTTAAATAAATGATGAGGCTGTACTCTTCCAGTCTTCATTAACTGCGCTTTAAGTTCCTTGCCGCATCGCAGGTCGAGCAGGCCGTTACCGTGCAGGTGACCGATTTCCCTGCCATGATAATTGAACTGCACCCCGCCGTACCTGTGAAGGCTGGCGCTGATACCTTCCCATGCTAAAACCTCAGCTTCAATTTCATCCAGCCAGTCCAGGAGGCGAGGTTTTGCTACAAAAGTGGAAAGTTTCAGCAGGCTGTCAAAATAATGGGCGAATAAAGGAATGGATTTGAGGAAGCCCAGCCGCCTGACCACAAAAGAAAATTTCATTGTTTTTCGCTTAATTGCCGGACATGTTCCATTACCCGCAAATGCACATTCCTGGTGATGCTGCGGGCCCATAAATCAAAATACCAGGAAGGAAAAATATATAAGCGGTACCAGCTTTTACCGGTCAGCGTAGTGCTGCCATCCCCGTTATCCTTTAACAGGAACTGCCCCCGCAGAATATCGATATGCCCCATGATCTCCGGGTCGCGGGGCTGACCGGTAATATCAAACGTAAGGTCATGCCCCGGTTCAAATACCACGATCTTTTCGTCGAAGACATAGCCGTTGCTGAAAATGCATTTTCTTCCGGCTCCTTTATAATAGCCTTCCACGGTGGCTTCCACGGGGCTGGGCATGCCTAATTTAAACAGCCAGAATTCATTTTCCTTCTCTATTTTTTCAAAAGCCACGATGTTTTTCCAGACTTCCTCCGGGGAAGCCTTAATGGTTATTTCGTCAGATACCAGGTTCTCATAATGATGGTCCGAAAAAAGGTCTGCAATAAAGACCAGGAACAGCAATGAAAACACACAGATGTTCAATGTGGTATCATTCTTTCTGAACATCCGCCTTCCAGCAAAAGCTCCGCTGATAACAAAGCCGAAAATAAGCGGGGATACGATCAGCAGGCAAATAACACCCTCGCCAAGGAACAGGAAACTTAACAGGATGGCGATTGCCCCATTTAAAACCGAATACCCGATCAGGGCCCTGGTCTTCATGCCGAGGTTTCTCCAGCACCAGGCGCTGACGATTCCCATGAACAAAGGAAGCAGGATAAACGCAGAAAAGATCAGCACCCAGTGTTCCAGTACCGGGATCTTTTTACTCAGCCCCATGATCGCAAGGGCAATAATATTGGCGGAAATAAGCCCTCCGGAAACAGATTCGTACTTCTTTTTCATATTTAATGGTTTGCTTCAGGTAAAAAATATTCGTGCTATTTTAAGTGTGAATCACTCGTGACCGCAGCACTAGCGAAATATATTGAAAATCGTCCGCCAGAATCCGTTCTCTTCTGTTCTGATCATGATATCCAGCGTTTTGTCTACGTTCTTAGCCAGCTTATTGATGTCTTTAACGGATTGATTAAAAGTTTTAAATGCCGGGTCTTTTGTATCCCCTTCTACTTTCATCAATTCCTCCAGCACCTTCAGTACCGGATCAAGCTCCCGCTTCCTGCGTTCACGGGCAACCTGGCGGGCAATGTTCCAGGTATCCTTGTCGGCATAAAAATATTCCTTCCTTTCTCCGGGCTTATATTGCTTTTCAACCAATCCCCAGCCCATAAGGTCCCTCAGGGTCATGCTGGCATTACCCCTTGAAATATTCAGGTCCTGCATGATCTCCTCGGTGGAGAGCGGTTCAGCAGATAATAATAACAAAGCATGCACGCGGGCCATGGTACGGTTAATCCCCCATTCAGCCCCCAGCTTCCCCCAGGTTTCAATGAACTTCTGCTTGGCTTCTTTTAATTCCATGCCACAATAATACTTAAATATCTGAACTTTCAGAAATTTATGAAACTATATTGACAACACGCCGGTTACACGGTTGTAGAATTAGTCCCCCAGGTCTGGAGCTTAGTTCGCGCGGCCTCTTCCAGGTAAACATTTTCACATGCGCGATGCCTAATAGATAACTACTCCTTATCCATTGTGAAAGACTTCCCGCTCCCGGACCTTCCTGTTCTCCTGGAGTGGCAATGCTTTTGTATTTCAGAGAAAACAGGATTCGATAACAGCAATAGTTTGCAAGCGTTATTTTACTTTTAGGAAAAGTGCTTCTGCTAAAATCGTTCTGGCATTTGTTACATCATCTCTTTTCTAAGAAGCTTACGATGAAAAATATAAAGAAAATAGCGGTGTTGCGGACCGGCGGGCTTGGTGATCTGATGGTAATTTTGCCGGCTCTGAGCGCTATTAAGCATACCTTTCCCGGTGCGCAGTTGATACTGCTGGGAGAGCCCTGGCAGGCAGACTTCGTCCGGGGCGGACGCACGCCGGTGGATCAGGTTATTGTCATTCCATTCTGTCATAATTTGCGTCAGGGCCGCGAAGAAGATCCGGCAGCGCTGGAAGCATTTTTTCGCGCCATGCGGCAGAAAAAAATAGATATCGCCGTGCATTTCCAGGGAAAAGGAGTGGCTGCCAACCCCTTCCTCAAAAAGCTGAACGCCCGCCTCACGGTAGGAAACAGCAGCCCGGGAGCCGCCCTGCCGGACTGTTCCATTCCGTTTTATTATTACCAGAACGAAATAACCCGTTACCTGGACATCAGCGGACTGATCGGCGCCGGGCCGGCAAAACCGGAACCTCAGATACGGGTACTGGATGAAGATCTTGCGGAAGCCCGTTCTGCCCTTGCCCGGCATGGCGCAGGCGCGCCTTACGTAGTACTCCATCCCGGCGCCATGGACATAAGGAGAAAATGGCCGCCGGCAAAGTTCGCCCGGCTGGCGGACATACTCGCCGGAAGCGGTTATACGGTATTGCTCACAGGAAAAGAAAAAGATGATCCGGCAGTAGAGGCAGTTTTATTCCGCATGACGTCCAGGGCAGTGAATTTATCAGGAGCATTGTCGCTTGGCGGGCTTGCAGGTTTATTATCGCAGAGCGAAGTGGTTATTTCCAACGACACCGGCCCGCTTCACCTGGCGAGGGCCGCGGGCGCGAAAACAGTCGGCATTTATTGGGCTCCTAATTTCATTAACTGGGGGCCGCTTACCTTCAGCAGGCACCGTGCGGTAATTTCCTGGAATATGGAATGCCCCCTTTGCGGTACCGTCCCGAATGACCCTTACCCTTTTGAACCTAAACTACCTGAATGCGATCACGGGATATCCTTTGTCAGGAATATCAGCGCGAAAGAAATTCTTGAAGCAGCCGGAGAACTGCTGGGGAAAGATTTAGCAGGGAAAAGAATTGAAGAGGAACAAGCATTAACGGATCAAAGGTATGTTGTTAAAAAAGATAACGGTTTTCAGGGCTTTGCAATTAGGTGATCTGCTCTGCGCAATTCCGGCCATGCGCGCCCTTAAAAATGCATTTCCGCAATCGGAAATCACTTTACTCGGGCTGCCCTGGGCGGAAAGTTTTGTAAGGCGCTTTTCCTCCCTCTTTTCCGGGTTCAGGGCTTTTCCGGGATTTCCAGGCCTTCCGGAACAAGGTTTTGACCGAAACAGGTTCACTCGTTTCCTCTCTGAAATGAAACGGAATGAACCTGACCTGCTTATACAGCTGCATGGAAATGGCTCCATCATTAACCCGCTGATGAAAATGATGAGCAAGGGATTGGTGGCCGGCTATTTTCAGCCCGGGGCCTATTGCCCCGACGCCCGCTTGTTCATGCCTTATCCCGAAGGTATTCCGGAGATAAAAAGACACCTGAAACTGATGGAGTTCCTGAATATCTCCCCGGCGGAAGAAGACCTGGAATTCCCTATCCGTTCCGAAGAAGAATCGGAGTACGGGGAGCTGATCCGGGCCGCCGGCCTGGAGCCGGGGAACTATATCTGTATTCATGCCGGCGCGAGACACCCCAAACGGCGATGGGAGCCGGAGAAATTTGCGCGTGTAGCGGACGTCCTGGCGGCGAAAGGATATACAATAGTCCTTACCGGCACGCTTCCGGAAAAGGAAACAGCGGCCAAGGTAGCCGGGAATATGCGGGCAAATGCCATTGACCTTACCGGGAAAACCAGCCTTGGGGCCCTGGCCGCGTTAATCAGGGATGCAGCCCTGCTGTTCAGTAACGATACCGGCCTTTCTCATATTGCGGCCGCCATGAAAACGCCAAGCGTGGTAATATTCCTCACTTCGGAACCGGGAAGATGGGCGCCGCTGAACAGGATCCTGCACCGGGTGGTCCTTCCCGAAGAAAGCGATAATACGGCAATCGCCCTTTTCAATGCTGACGAAGCACTCTCTGAACAAGTACTTTCCATAAAGAAAGAAAGGATACAACATGAATTATAACGGCTCGAACAAGCCCGTACGGGTATTAACCTGGCACGTTCACGGCAGTTACCTTTATTATCTTTCACAAACGCCCTGTGAGTTTTTCCTCCCGGTAAAACCTGGCCGGCCCGAAGGGTACGGGGGGCGCCGCGGAACTTTTCCCTGGGGAGAGAATGTACATGAGGTAGCCGCCGGGGATGTCCGGAATATGGAATTCGACTGCATCCTCTTCCAGTCGCGGAAAAATTACCTGGAAGACCAATACGAGTTACTGGATGCTTCGCAGCTCGATCTGCCGAAAATCTACCTGGAACATGACCCTCCAAGGGAGTCCCCTACCGATACGCATCATTTCATAAATGACCCGGACGCCCTGCTGGTACATGTGACCCATTTTAACAAGCTGATGTGGAACAACAACCGCACGCCGGCCACCGTGATTGAACACGGCGTAATGATCCCGCCGGGGGTTCATTATACCGGCGAACTGGAAAAGGGCATAGTAGTGATCAACGAAATCAGCCGGCGCGGCAGGCGGCTTGGACTGGATATTTTCGAGGAACTGCGGCAAAAGATCCCGCTGGACCTGGTAGGCATGGGTTCGGAAGAAGCAGGAGGCCTGGGTGAAATACCAGGCCCGGAACTTCCGGCCTTCCTGGCCCGGTACCGCTTCTTCTTCAATCCTATTCGTTATACCAGCCTGGGCCTGGCCGTCTGCGAAGCCATGCAAACCGGCTTGCCGGTTGTGGGGCTTGCCACCACGGAAATGGCCGTAACCATTGAGAACGAGGTATCAGGATATATCCACACAGATATTGAGTACCTGGCCGAAAAGATGAGGCTGCTGCTGAACGACCGGGAGAGGGCCGCTGCCATGGGCGCGGAAGCCCGCAAGCTGGCTATGAAGAAATTCGGCATAGAACGTTTCGCCGGTGACTGGATGAGTTTATTACAAAAAAAGATTTATCATGAAAAGGAAAATAGCGTTCATCAGTGAACACGCCTCACCCCTGGCATTGCTGGGAGGTATTGACAGCGGTGGTCAAAATATATACGTGGACAGGGTAGCCCGGCATCTCAGCAAGATGGGCTACGAGGTGGATATTTATACCCGCTGGGACGATCCCGCCAAAGAGCGGATCGTCCGTTACCTTCCGGGAGTACGGGTCATCCATGTTCCCGCGGGTCCCAGAAGATTTATTCCCAAGGAAAACCTGTTTGAATTAATGGAGGGCTTCGCCGCGAACATGGTATCCGCTATTAAAGCGGAAGGACTGCAGTATGACCTGGCACATGTGCATTTCTGGATGTCAGGTTATGTGGCGCTCCGTTTGAAACAATTGCTGAGCCTCCCCTTCATCATTACTTTCCACGCATTAGGCAAAGTAAGGCGGATGTTCCAGGGTTCAGCGGACGGATTTCCGGATTCGCGTTTTGCCGTGGAAGAGGAGATCGTCAGGGAAGCGGACGGCATTATCGCCGAATGCCCGCAGGATAAGGAAGACCTGATGATCCTCTATTACGCCGATGAAGAAAAAATAAAGGTGATCCCCTGCGGTTTCGACCCTTCTGAGTTCCATCCCATGAATAAAAAAGCCTGCAAGCTTAAGCTGGGCCTGGATCCTGATGAAAAGATCATTCTCCAGCTCGGCCGCATGGTTCCCCGGAAAGGAGTGGAAAACGTGATCAGGAGCCTGGGAATGCTGCTCAGGAAGAGGGAAATAAAGGTCCGTTTGCTGGTGGTCGGCGGGGAGTCCTATACGCCCGACCCTGTAACCACTCCCGAAATAGGCCGCCTGCAGCAAATCGCGGAAGCTGAAAATGTGATGGGCAATGTTACGTTTACCGGGCGCCGGGACCGCAAGCACCTGAAATATTTTTACAATGCGGCAGACATTTTTGTCAGCACGCCCTGGTATGAACCATTTGGCATTACGCCCCTTGAGGCGATGGCCTGCGGCGTTCCTGTGATAGGCGCCAATGTGGGAGGCATCAAATACAGTGTGTCCCATACGCGGACAGGTTTCCTGGTCCCGGCGCACGAGCCGGAGATCTTATGCCAGCGGATGCTGGAAATATTAAGCAGCGAGGAACTGGCAAAAGAACTGGGTTACGGCGGCATTACGCGGGTAAATAATTCGTTCACCTGGGAAATCGTAACAAAATCTGTTTCCCGCTTTTACCAGGAAATAGCCGGGGAAACGAACCGGCAAAAATTGCCGCAGAAGGAAGCGGACCCTATTAATGTAGCAGATGAGCTTATCTTATAAAAGTAAAACACATGAATCCAATCGAAGGAAAAATCATTCTTGTCACCGGCGCCGGACGCGGCCTTGGCGCGGCGATCTGTAAGACGCTTTCTGCCGAAGGCGGCACCACCATTCTAACAGATATTCAACCCCAGGGCCTGGAAAGCACGCTGAAGGAGATCAAGGGGCAGGGCTGCAACGCCAGGAGTTTTATCATGGACGTTGGGAATGAAGAAAGCGTACAGGAAGTAATGGAAAAGGTGATCGCCGAATATGGCGGGCTTGATATCGTAATAAATAACGCAGGCATTGATTATACCAAGTCCATTGAAGAACTAAGCCTGGATGAATGGGACCGTGTCATGAGCGTCAATCTGCGGGGACCCTTTATCATCTCTAAAGCCGCGTTTCCGCATCTCAGGAAAAGTGGCAGAGGGCATATTGTAAATATTGTCTCCACCGCCTGCAAGCGCACATGGGCGAATGCTTCGGCTTATCATGCCAGCAAATGGGGACTGCTTGGCTTTACTCACGCCATGCATGTAGAAGCCCGCAAAGAAAACATTAAAGTAACGGCGGTGGTAGCGGGAGGCATGCAAACTCCCTTTATACTGGACCGCTTTCCTGAGACCGACCTGAAATTCCTCCAGGATCCGCAAAACGTAGCAGACACGATCAGGTATGTGCTTTCCCAGCCTGCCGAAACGGTAATCCCTGAAATTATGGTTATACCAATGACAGAAACTTCATGGCCTTAACGATAATAAAATAGTATTCCGATGAATAAAATAGTATTCCTGGACAAGGACGGCACACTGGTCGAAGATGTGCCCTATAATACCGACCCCAGCCGGATAAAGTTATGCCCGGGTGTTCCCGAAGCCCTCCGGCTTCTGCAGCAGCAGGAATATAAGCTGATCGTGGCAAGCAACCAGTCGGGGTGGCTCGTGGCCTCTTCATGGAAGAAGCGCTGCTCCGGGTGAAGCAAACCCTGGACCGGCTGCTCAGGAAACATGGCGTACACCTGGATGGGTTTTACTACTGTCCGCATCACGTGAACGGGACGGTCAGTCGCTACGCGATGAAATGCACTTGCAGGAAGCCGATGCCGGGAATGCTCATCCATGGAGCGGTAAAACACGGCGCGGACCTTGCCGCCTCCTGGATGATCGGGGATATCCTGAACGATGTGGAAGCCGGGAACCGCGCAGGCTGCCGGACCATTCTTATCAATAACGGGAACGAAACCGAATGGGATTACCGTTCGGCAAAGCGCATCCCCACTTTTATAGCAAACGACATGCTCGAAGCGGCCCGCCTGATCAGTACCAGTATAATGCCAGGATATACTCAGACGACATCTGCCGGAGAACAGGTGGGCACGTAAAAGGAGAATAATATGAAAGATCAATGCAGGAAGATAATCGAAAAGTTCAGGCCGTTCCGGGTGCTGGTAGCGGGAGACGCCATACTTGACATGTATATCAAGGGAAGCAGCAGCCGGCTGTGCAGGGAGGCGCCGGCGCCGGTAATAAACGTGCAGGACCAGGAATATAATTGCGGGGGCGCGGCCAACACGGCCATTAACCTGGCAGGACTGGGCGCGGAAACCTGGTTCCTGACGGTCACCGGCAATGATGAGCATGGAAAAATGCTTGAGAAAAGCCTCCAATCCACCGGCGTTCATACCAACCTGATAATCCGGACAGAAGAAAGAACCACCGTTGCCAAAAAAAGGATCATGGCCGGAGAAAGCATCTTGCTGCGAACGGACGAAGGCGATACCGGCCCGGTAAGTCCCGGAATACAGGCAGCATTGAATGAAAAGCTTAGCCAGGTACTCTCTTCCATGGATGCGGTCATTCTCTCGGATTACGGGGGCGGCGTAATTACCGGGTTGCTGATTGAAGCTATTCGCCGGCTTCGCCGGCCAGGCACGCCGCTGATCGTGGATTCAAAAGACCTTCGAAGGTTCAAAGCGCTTCGCCCGACTATGGTAAAACCGAATTATGAAGAAACCGTCGGCCTTTTGAACCTTTCCGCCGTGCAGGATGATTCCCGCATTGCCCAGGTACGGTCCAGGGGAAAAAAATTACTGGACCTCACTCATGCCGAGTGCGTAGCGGCCACAATGGATGCCTGCGGCGCGTTCCTCTTTGAAAAGGGCAGGCCGCCCTACAGGGTGCCCTGTATCCCGCGCAACAACAACAAAGCTATTGGGGCCGGCGATACGTTTATCGGGGCCTACACGATGGCGTATTGCTCCGGAGCCGACCCCAGGATCGCCATGGAAATTGCTTCCGCCGCCGCGGCTATCGTACTTCGGAAAGGAGATACGGGCAGTTGTTCGGAGATAGAACTGACGTCTTATTTCCGGGAGAATCCCAAATACCTGCTGAACCTGGCAGACCTGGAAAAGAAAACCGGCGAACTAAAAAAAGCGAACAAGCGTATTGTATTCACCAATGGTTGCTTCGATATCTTGCACAGGGGCCATGTTTCCCTGCTGAACCGGGCAAAAGAACTGGGCGATGTGCTGGTAGTAGGCCTCAACAGCGACACAAGCATAAAAAGGCTGAAGGGCAATGAACGACCCATTAATTCGCTCGAAGACCGCATAGCAGTCCTGGCCGGCCTGTCCAGTGTGGATTACCTGGTTTCCTTTGAAGAAGACAGTCCGCTGGAGATCCTGGAAATCCTCAAAGCGGACGTTTTTGTAAAAGGAAAGACATACACAGTAGATAGGCTTCCGGAAGCTTCGGTGGTACATGCCCTGGGCGGGGAAGTAAAAATACTTCCGCTGGCGCTTCGCTTTTCCACTACCGGGCTAATTGAAAAAATAAGGAAACCCGTTAAACGACGTCACCATGCAAAAGCCGGGCAACTGGGGTGATTTCACGAATATATTGTGCATACGCCCCGATAACCTGGGGGATGTGCTGATGACAGGCCCCGCCATCCGCGCATTAAAGAATGGCAAGAAAGACCGGAAGATCACCTTGCTTACCTCCTCTTCCGGCAGCGGGATTGCCCGGTATATTCCCGGCATTGATCAGGTGATTGAATTCGATCTTCCCTGGTATAAGCATGACCTGCGGGCCGGGGCCGCCATGATCAATGACTTAACCGAACAACTAAAAGATCATCGTTTTGACGCGGCCGTTATTTTTACCGTTTACAGCCAAAGCCCCCTTCCTACTGCCATGCTTTGTTACCAGGCAGGCATTCCCAGGGTAGCCGCTTGTTGCCGGGAAAACCCCTACGGCCTTATTTCCGACTGGATCCCCGATGAAGAACCTTTCTACCAGATTAAACATGAGGTTACGCGGCAGCTTGACCTGGTAAAAAGCCTCGGGGGCACCGTGCCTGCGGAAGAGCATCTTTCCCTGGATATTCCCCCGGGCACGCAAGAAAAAATACTCGAAAAACTGGAAAAGCTACGTGTGAATATACAGGATCCTTGGTTAATGGTGCATCCCGGGGTAAGCGAGGACAAACGGCAATATCCTCCCGGCCTCCTTACCGCAGCAGCTTCCATGATCTGTAAAGAACTGGGGTACCGGGTCCTGATCACCGGCACCGCACCTGAGAAAACACTTGCGGCGGCCATGGCGGACCAGATTGACGGCAAGGCCATATCACTTGCCGGAATGCTAAATCTCGAGGAGCTTATTGGCCTGACCGCACTTTCTCCCCTTCTGATCGCCAATAATACAGGTCCTGTACATATCGCCGCCGCCCTGGGAACGCCGGTGATCGTTCTGTATGCCCTTACCAATCCCCAGCATACACCCTGGAAAGTCATGCATCGTCTGCTTCCCTTTGATGTTCCGCCGGAAAAACGCAGCAAAAACATCATTATCCGGTTCGCCAATTCCCTGTCCTTTACCAGCCCGGTTGGCATGCCGGGACCGGGCGATATCTTCCGGGCAGCAACCCTCTTGCTTAGCAGGCATCGCAAGCCGGAACCGGCGCGTGAATTCTTTAATCCCCCTCCTTTTTCGGGACAACCTTCTCCATAACAGATACAAAAAATGAAAAAGGAAGAAAGAGCATAGACTGGATCCCGGATATCGTTGACAGCTCTCTGGCATCTCTCCTGAGTTCGGTCCTGAGTTCTTTCATCAGTCGCTTTTTTTCCACTTCCCCAGCTTCCCGTACATAACTTAACCGGTTCAGGGCAAAAAGCCCCATGATAAAGGCCAGTACGAAAAAGAAATCCCAGGACTGGAGGCTGAGCGCCTGAACCATATAATCTCCCCGGGGGCTTTTCCACTCGAAAGTCCAGAGCAGTTCGCGCCGGGCAAAGAAGTCGGCAAGGAGCCCTCCCACCAGCGGAGCCACACCCGCCGACAGGGCATTTGTAAGGCTTCTCACCGAAAGAAAGATCACGGCGTTCTGTTTATCCGGGGCGAGCTTTAAACCCATATTGCCCAGTGAAAGATTAATGCCCGACAAGGCGATGCCGCTCCCGATGTGAATGAGGACCAGCAAGGGAATGGTCAGCAGGTGCTGTTGGGGAAACGTGGTAAAGGTCCAGCCCAGAATGCACAGCAGGTAAACCGGTGCGCAGATCAGCAGTACCGTTTTATTGCTGTACCGGTCAGAGTACGTTCCCCAAAGGCGGATGAAAAGTATATTGGAAACCTGGCTGATGATGGAAAAGATCACTACATAAGAAAGCGGGAACCCCAGCATTTTAAGCATATAAACCGTAAAGAAGGGGGCGGCAAGGTTTACAGAAAACGACCAGAAACCATTAAATATCAACAGGTTCCTGAAATTCCTTTGCCGGAGCGGTCGCCTGAAAAGCCGCACCATGTTCTGTGTTACCGGATGGATCCTGGGCTCGGGGATACGAGCCAGCACATAGGCGCCGTAAAGGCCGGCCGCACCTCCGGTAAAGAACATCGCGGAATAAACCAGGTTAACATATTCCGGCCTGTTTGCCTTTACATAATCCAGCAGGAAGGCAACGACCAGGTTCAGCGAAACGGATAAGATCTGTATTTTCCGGCTCCGGCCGGAAAAAAAAGTACCCAGAACGGCTTCGGGTACCAGGTCTTTTGCCCAGGAAGACCAGCTGGTCCCCGAAACGGCGCCGAAAAAGTAATGGATGAACAGCAGGGAGATCAGCAGGACCAGGCCAAGGCTGGGGGAAGAAAAAGCGGCAGCAGGCTGATCAGCAGCAGCGGCAGGCGCGCGAGAACCGAGCAGATCACGGTGATCGCTTTTCTGTTTGCGTATTTGTGAATAAGGTAAATCGCCAGTAGCTGGAAAAGATTGGCCAGCGTGGGGAGAGCTGCGAGCAATCCTATCTGGAAATTGGACGCGCCCAGGCTCAACGCCAGGGCTACCAGGAAAGTACCGCCGGTGAGAGCGGCCATTACCTCGGCGGCCAGCCCGTCTTTCACCAGTAATTTCAGGCCTGCGTTCACCTGTTTTTCAGAAAGCTCTTCGCTGGGGGCAAACCACTTTTTTGAAAGCTTATCCATTTTCGCATTTTTTCGCTGCTCTCCGGCAATTAACCCGGCCATAACAATGCCAAAAGGAGGCCGCCGGTGTTGTCGCGCCTATGCTTCCCTGGCCCGGAATTTGTTTCCTTCCAGTTAAAATATTGTATGCAAATCCTGAGTGTATTTAAAGAAGGGGAAGCCATCCCCACTGCACACACCTGCCTGGGGCCCAACATCAGCCCTCCGCTGGAGTTGAAGGACATTCCCGCCGGCACGCAAAGCCTGGTGCTGATCGTTGAGGACATTGATGCCGCCCCAAAGCCTGGACTCACTGGCTCGTATTCAATATCCCCCGGGAACCGGCCATGTGAACGAAGGAAAGATTCCATCCGGCGCGATCGAAGGACTTTCCAATAATCACACCTTCGGTTACGAAGGCCCCTGTCCAAAATATTTTTCCGGAACACACCATTATTGGTTCAGACTTTATGCACTGGATATCGTGCTGGGCCTTCCGCGGGAATCGGAGCGGGAAGCTGTGGAAGAAAAAATGAACGGGCATATCCTGGAAGAAGCCGTATTAACGGGGTCTTGCACGTCCTGAAGCCCACAGCAGCCAGCAGGCGATCAGGGCTAATTGAAGGGCTGCGTCCGCCAGGTAAATAACCGGGATGATCCTGGCTATTACATAGTAAACATCAATGGCCAGAAAACTGAAGGCGGTGGATATGCCTAGGATCCGCGCAGCGGCTCCAACACCTTCCCTGGCCTGGTACATCAGGGTGAGACCTGCGGAAGCAGCCAGCAGCCCGACCATTTTCACCAGCCAGCGGTCATCTTTGGGGCCGGTAAGCATCATGAAACTGTCTATATCTATTACCGGCCAAAGCCCGGTTATTACGTAATACAGCCCCTGAACAAGCGACAAGAAAGCAATTGGCTTTTTCATCGTTCTTAATATTCAGGCCACCCAGTGGTTCAGATAATACAACACAAGGAAGCCTATATTGGTACACGTTGCAGCTATCGCGTTCATTTGCATGGCGTAACGGTAGCTGGCATTCTTTCTTTCCCGCCACACCTTGCGCCACCAGTAAAGGAAATACAGCATGACCGGCAAAAAGAAAAGTTGAAGCAACCAGAATTGCCCGCTCTGAGCCCTATTTTCGAAATAAAAGAACAAGAGGGTCTCGGCGAGCAGATACATCAGGGCGCTGAACACAAAGGTTCCCATGTACCCCAGCTTATAGCTGATGGTTTTCACATCGTCCTCCAGATCCTGCCCATGCTGGTATATCTGGGTTAAGGGGTAGAGGCTACCGAACAGCAAACTGCTGATCAGCATTCCCTCCCAGGGAAACAGGATCACTCTGCTCACGGAAGAACCAATAAACACCATGAAGTAAGTGACCGCCCCCTGGAAGATGATCACCGTAAAAAAACCGGTTAAAGGGAGTTTTTTCAAACGGATCCCCCGGTAACTGTAGGCCCTGGAAGCGGCAATATTGGCCAAGATGCATAGGGTAAATACCGTTCCCAGGAAAAGGCTCAGCACAACAGCCGCTCCGTCCAGGAACAAGCTGAGATAAAAAAGTTCCTTATGCGCGGGGGGCGGATTCTTCAGCAAGCCAATACTCCCTGTGTCGCGATCCATATAACTGTTATAGCCGTTGCTGGCCGGGTAAAGAAAAAAATGCAGGATCACAAATACCAGCAAAGCGCGGCTATAATCAATTTCCGGTACCTGGCTGAGTGCAAAAAAATAAACCGGCATCAGGAAAAAGGAGAAGGGGACGCGCAAGAGCAAGAAAGTGCTTTTCCGGATCATGACGGTAAATTAAAAAGGCTGCTGCCCGTGGGTTTGTCTAACCATATAGTCGATCAAAGCGGGAAAGGGCCGGAGCGCCTTAACCAGTACGTTGGCAGCCGCCGGCCGCAGGAAAAGGTCCTGGATCAGGCGGCCGGACCGCATACGGCTTGCAAAATGCGATTGCCAGCTGCCTTGATAGGCTTTTTCCAAGGAGTCCCTGGAAATACTGCCCTCCAGGTGCTGAGCAACGAGATCTGCCGCCAGTTTACTGCTGTGCAGCGCCATACTCATCCCGTTACCGCACAAGGGAGCGATCATACCGGCGGCATCGCCCAGCATTAATACATGATCTTCGATCAGGCTTTTCCGGGAAAAGCCGACATGGGAAACGGTCAGCGGCCGTTTATACAAGCGGACCGCCTCTTTCAGCGCCTTTCGCAGAAAAGGATTTTCAGACAGTACTCTTTCTTCCAGGCAGAGGATATCATTTCCCTGTTCCCGAAGGTTTTTCTCGGTGGTGAGGTAACAAATACAATGCTTCCCGTCTTCAACAGGGGAAATGCCGCAATAACCGTTTTTAAAATAATGTAGTTCAATGGTGTCCTGCGGCCGTTCCAGCTGCACGTGATACTTCACGCCAATAAAATTCGGCGGCTTTTTCAGCCCTTCTCTTTTCCATTTCACGTCCAGGTTAGCATGCCTGCCAAAAGAGGCGCAGCACACTCCGGCCCGCACCACTCCCCTGCTGCTTTCCAGCTTAAAGATCTCGTTTTCCTGAAAAACTGCACCGACTTTTGCCTGCTCCAGCACGTGGGCTCCGTTTGCTTTTGCCCGTGCTGCCAGCGCCTGGTCCAGGCGGTACCGGCTAAGCCCCACTCCTCCCGGCTTCAGCGGGCGGGTAAATGCCGTTCCTCCAGGGCTGGACATGAAAAGAGTATTAATACGGGGAAGCTCCCATGACTCAAGGGGCATCCCCAATTCCAGCAGGCTCTCCATGGATTCCAGGCTCAGGTATTCTCCGCAAACTTTATGAAAAGGATAGCTATTTTTCTCAAACAGGACTACCCGGAATCCCCTCTTACCCAGCCAGGCAGCAAGGGAAAGGCCGGCCGGACCGCCCCCAACGATTGCGCAATCATAATATGGAATTTTTTCATTCATACCGTACGGATACCAGGTAACGGAAGGCCCATCGCCAGTTGATAGCATAGCTGCCAATACCCGCTTCAGCAAGTAAATCCTGCCATTCCTTTCTTTTAAAACCACGCAAAACCGATACCGGGGCATCGTTTTTCACCAGGTAGGACCTTGAAAACAGCCGGGTAAGCGCCCGGATGGAATGGTAAGCGAGCGGACTGCGGTGGAGATCGTTCATGAAAAACCCGCCACCTGCATTTTCCTTCAGCCAGTCAAACAATTGCTTTAATTCAGGATCGCTCAAATGGTGGCAAAAAAGCGAACTGAAAATAATATCCGGCCGGTTGCCGAAACAAACCGTTCTATAATCCGCGTGGACAAAATTGGCCGAAGGCAGTTCCCGGCAATTTTCCCGTGCGAAATCGATACAGGCTTTGTTCAGATCAATGCCCGTGTAATGAATATTCAGCGGCTTTTTTCTTTTCCGGTTCCAGGCATGGATCGCTTTCAGGTTATCCCCGCCCCCGCAGCCGATTTCCGCGACCGACAGCCGTCCGTTATCCGCAGGCAACAGCTTTTTGAATCCTTCAACGGTTATCCGGTGTCCTCCCAGCCAGGTATTTATAAAATCCAGTTCCTTCAGGCAGGCACTCCATTCTGCAAACGGAATACCAGGGGCATCGATCAGCTCGCTTAAACAGGATCTTCGGGCAAAGCGGTTCATGATGATTCAAGTATGAGCGTTTCCATGGTAAGGCCGGGCCCGAAAGCCGCAGCAAATACTCTTTCCCGGCTGCCGTTGAGCTGTTCCATTATTTCTTTCAGCACAAACAAAATGGTCGGGGATGACATGTTTCCATAGTTTTTGAGTACATGATAGGAAGGCGCCAGCTGCCCTTCCGACAAGTCAAGCGAGTGGCCGACATTGCTCAATATCTTTTTCCCTCCCGGGTGAATGGCCCAGCGGGTTATACTTTTTTCTTCCACCCCGGCCGCCCGCAGCGCTCGCCTTAACAGCGGGCGCATATTTTCCTTTACCAGGTGGGGTATCAGCGTACTAAGATGCATGAGAAAGCCTTTCCCGGACAGTTCCCAGGTCATGTGAGACTCACCATTCAGCGCTATTTCGGAATAAAATCGCGACAAGGCAAGGCCCTTACCCGGCCAGGCATCGCCGGTAACCAGCACCGCCGCCGCTCCGTCTGCAAACAGCAGGCTGGAAGTAATATGGTCCATGGTGTATTCTTCCTGGAAATGAAGGGTACACAATTCCGTGCAAACGATCAGCACGCGGGCCCCATGATCCGCCCGGCAAATTGCATCGGCCATTTTCAGGGCATGCAAAGCCGCATAACAACCCATATAATTGACCGACGTATGCTGTATGTTAAGCGGAAGCTGCAGCTCCCGGATAATACTGATATCCAGTCCCGGAGCGGACATGCCCGTACAACTTACTGTGATAAGGCAGGTAAGTTCCTTTTCATCCACCTGGTTCCGCAGACAGTCCCGGATTGCCGGGATACTCAGCGAGGTAGCATGCCGGCGGTACCAGTCCATGCGGGTTTCAAGCGTAGGGAAGGACGATGCCCGGGGAACCTTCGGATAGAAAGTATAGTTTTCCGGCGAAACGGAATAATCGGCAATAGCAGAATAACGGCTTTCAATTCCGCAGTTCTCATATAAGAGGCGGATCTTCCGGATGTCTTTTTCCGGCGGCTGGTACATTTCCAGCATAAATTCCAGGATGTCCTCCTGCCTGTGGCGGTAAGGAGGTAGGGCGGTTCCTATCGATACAATTTTACTCAAGTCGGACGGGGGGTTTACGTGCTGCTGTTTAAGGGAAATTCAAAACATATGCCAGTTTCGCGGGGTTGGAATTTGCTCCGGCTGATCTTCGGGCGGGAGCGAAGCAACCGGGGCCCCGAAGATCGGCGGAGCGAACGCAAGCCCTGCGAAACCGGCAGGATTTTGGTAAGCTTCAAGCAGGGTAATCAACAGCATGGCAAAGTTAAGGCATGTAAAAAGTACGCAGCCGGGTTTCAGCCGTAAGCCGGCGAAGCAAAAAGGATTCGACTATTACGATGAAAAGGGACGGCGGATCAGGGACAAGGAGACCCTGGACCGTATCCGGAAATTGGTCATTCCTCCAGCCTGGACAGAGGTTTGGATCTGTCCCTTTCCGAACGGACACCTACAGGCGACAGGTATCGATAAAAAAGGAAGAAAGCAATACCTTTATCATGCAGATTGGAAAAAAGCGCGGGAAGAAACAAAGTATAGCAACCTGCTGAAGTTCGGTGAGCATCTTCCGCTTATCCGGAAAAGAATAAGCCAGGATCTCAGGAAACGCTCGCTGGAAAAGGAAAAAGTGGCTGCCATAGCGCTGACTGTGATGGAAGAGACCCTCATCAGAGTCGGAAACACCTATTATCAGCAGGAATACGGGTCACACGGCCTTACCACTCTACGCAACAAGCATGTTAGGATCAATGGAAGCGCAATTTCCTTTAAATTCAAAGGAAAAAAAGGTGTCCTTCATGAGGTAAGTTACAAGGATAAGCGACTGGCCGGCTTACTCAAGAAAATGAGGGAACTCCCGGGGCAGGAGCTTTTTCAGTATTATAACCAGGAAGGTGTTTTGAAAACGCTCGGTTCCGGCGACATCAACGACTATATCTGGGAATGCACCCAATGTAACTTTACTTCTAAAGACTACAGAACCTGGGCTGGCTCGGTACACGCTTTAACGGCTATTACGGAATGCCCTGAACAAGAAAGCAGGGAAGAATGCGAAAAAAGTACCGTGAAGATCATTAAAGAAGTTGCGGAACGGCTGGGAAATACGGCGGCGGTATGTAAGAAATATTATATCTATCCGCTTCTTCTGGATACGGAGAAACGAAAACTTATCCGATCCCTCATCAACGGGCCCGGAAGAAAAAACAGCCGGGCTTCCAGGTATTTAAGCAGGGAAGAAAAAGTGCTGCTTCGCATCCTGAAACAAACCTCTTAACATAAGAATGACCTCCAGGCGTTCATGTCTGACAGGTCATTCTTCTCATAAGCAGTGGTTGGAACCTGCTATTGTTCTCGCTGATCATTGCCCGCTTTATCACCGGGACGCTGTTCTTCTTTCCCGGCGACAGGGTCGTTTATGGACGGCTCGCGCCTGGTAGGATCATTTTTTTTTGGATCATCCGGATCCTGGCGGTTAGGATCGTTCCGCCGGGGATCCGGGGGTTCAACACCTTCCCGGTTCTGCTCCGGACGGTCTTCCCGGCCCGGTTGCTGCCCTCCCGGTTGCCCGCGGTCTTCCCGGCCCGGTTGCTGCCCTTGTGGCTGACCGCGGTTTTCTCCGCCCTGCTGTCCTTGCGTATTCTGGGCTTCTCCTTCATTTTGCGGAGCATTGGCCTGGCCGCTGCTTTCCGTACTTTCGTTCTGATTGGGTTTCATAAAACTAATTCTTGTGTTTTGTTTTTTCTGCGCGCACGTAGATCAGTTCCCTGGGCGGATACTCTTCCACCTTTTTGGAAGCGGGAGTGTACCCCGTTTTACCTGCGAGGGATTTTCCGGGTTTGATTTTGTCCTTGGCAGAACTCGTGATTTTAACTTGCGTGGTCATAACTGATAATTTAAGCGCTATGTCTTATAGGCTAAAAACCCTGCCAGAACCGAAACCAGTTCAGTACCCTAATGCGGGGATATTACTACCTGGCCCAAGGAATTAAATTACGCAGCTGTAGCTGCATCTCCCCATCTGAGATTTGCAAAAGCTTCTGTGTAACAGCTACAGCAGTATTATATAGTGAGGTCGTAAGATGTTATGGAATAGTAATTGCCTTACTTCTGCTGAAACCAAAAAATTATCAGTTATGAACAGTTTACTGTATATCATAGCCGTCATCCTCATCATTGGCTGGCTGATCGGCTTTTTTGCCTACTCCGCAGGCGGGTTAATACACATTTTACTGGTAATAGCAATTATCGCCATTCTCATCAACATCATCAGGGGAAGGCGCCCTTTGTAAGAAGCCTGAGGCTTCCAGAATAAAAGCGGGCAGTCTGAGATTCGGCTGCCCTCTTTTATTGCAATTGCTGAAAAAGAAGCAGATGTCCAAATGAAGCCGCGTTGTCCGCCAGGCCCGGGGAAACGATCAGCGTTTTAACGGGCAATTTTAGTTCCCGCAAAGCGGGTTCGTAAAAGGCTGACACATTGCTGCCGCCGCAAAGAATGACAGCGCCGGTTTTTCTTTCTCTCAGGCTTTCCAATTCAGCGCCTATGAGTAAGCCACTCAGGAAGCAAAAATTCCCGGCCTTATCAAGTTTCTCAAAGAGATAATTCGTCCTGGCGGAAAAAATGGATTGAAGCAGGTTAGTGACGCCGGGATGACGCACGCCGGCCAGGAAGGCATTCAGGTTCCCCGCAGTCATTTTTTCACTCTCCGGTTTCTCTAGTGTTTCCTTTAAAATACTGTGGCGGGTAAGAAGCTGGAACATTTCCCCGGTTATAAACGTGTCGAAATCTACGATAGCACCAGCTTTTACCCGGATATGTTTGGAATGGGTGCCGGGAAAGATAAAAACCGCGCCTTCCCTGCTTGCAGCAGCTTCCCTGATCATCCCGGTTTCTCCGACAGGGAAAGACCCGGCGAGTCCCAGGAGCTGGGTTTCTTCTCCCCTCATCACGTCCTGGCTGCTCTTCACACCCGAAACCAGTAAGATATCATGAGGGATGCCGCCGGGCGATTCCAGTTTTTCGCAAATTGTGTTACTGCAGTCCAGTAAAAAAGGAAGGGCAGCATAGGGCAACTCTTTCATTCCTATCGAAGACGAGGCCATTCCGGAAATCACCATCGGAATACCATTCAGCGAAAAAGAAACGTCTTTGGAAAGGATGGCCAGGTAGGTTTTCAGTACTTCGCAGTAAAACTCCAGGCGATCAACGGAACCTTGTTCCTTCCAGCGGCTGTATACAGCGGCAACTCCTTCCGCAGCGGTTAACTGGGTCATGACCCGGCCGTCTGACTGGTTCAGCAAGCGCAGCCGAAAAGAGGTGGTTCCCCAATCGCAGCTCAGCAGGTATTTTTCAGGAGGGTTTCCCATGCATCAAAGAAAGCAAATATCGGGAAAGTAAAAAAGCCTCCCCGAAGGGGAGGCCAAAGAGGCAAATGGGGGGCTTTCGGTTTAAAGCGCCCACTCAAGGCTGCTCGCCGGACAATATTTTAAGTAAATGTTCCAGGACGGCCACAAAAGTCAACAGAAAGGTCCCTTGAATACAGAGTAAAAATCCCCTTTTGCCAATTCAGGTATTTTTACCGGATGATTTATCGTTTCGCGCCCTGACTCATCATTCCCGGGTAGATCCGCAGGTAAACCTGCAGGGCAAGGGGGTTGGAACCGTAGAGGTCCTGCAACTGGTCATCCACTCCATACCAGCTTCCCTGCACACCTAGCGCAAGATTGGTTTTGAAAGCATTGAGTAACCGCTGCTGAACACCCAGGTGAACGGCATTCACCGGAAAAACGGTGCCGTGCCCGTAATGTTCCTCGTCCAGCACAAGGTCTTCCGTTAATTTTTCTACCCATTCATACTTACCGTAAATGGTCGTCGAACGCAGGCTTAATGCAGTTTCCAACAGCAGAGAATGTTGTTTATGATGGCTTTCCGCATCGTTATAACCCCAGACGGCCGCGGAATTCAAAAATGTTTCCGAACCAAGGCGCAGGGCATGGATGACAGAGGCTGTAGTCTTGTTAACATCCTCCCGCGGGCCCAGTTCATGAACATCTTTTACCCGGGCCTGGGAGACCTGCAGCGCCCATGACGGCGAAGGGTTGTAGGAAAGGCGCGCCGACCAGGAATCGAAACGAGGCCGGTCAAATCCATATCTTTCTTCGTCCGGTTCGCGGCCGGTAAAGACCGAGCCCTCCAGTTTGAAGTCTTTATACCGGAACCCAAGTGTTCCTACCCCAAAGGTAATATGCGTCGCATCCTGCCAGTGATGCCCGATAGGCGCGTCAGGATTAGGGAGGCTGGAAACCCGGTGCATAAAGGCAACCGGTCCCAGTGCAGGCTCGCCCGGGTAGCCCAGGTAAGCAAACGCATCCGCATCATCAGAAACCTTATAGGTATAAGCAACGGAAAGTTCCGAAAACAGGTCGTGCGGGTGCTGCCGGTCTACCAGAGGCTCGCCATTCCAGGTTTCGCCGGACTGGAACAAGAGCGGATACCCCTCCCCGCCTACTGTCAGCGGGTCAAGAGATAGCATAGCGCTGAACCGGAAAAGCCCGCGCTTTCCCAACCGGGTCTGCCCCATCCCCATAAACCAGTTGGGCGCGTCTATTTTATCGCCGCCGCGGCTCCCTTCATTCCCGATATCCTGGTTATTGTAGCGCAGGAAAACATTCCCGTGAAACATGTACATCCATTTTTTCGTATGAAGCATATACCCGTACATGGGCGCTGCGTCCGGAAGCCATCCTGTTCCCGAACCATTACGGTTCATGGGCAAGCTTTCCGAAAAGGAATGTGACATAGGAGGGCTATGCATTTCAGCTTCCTGGTGTCCGGCGCTGTCAGCCTCGTGCCCGGCGCTGTCAGCCTGATGATGCATATGCTGCGCCGTCAGGCTGCCGGCCGCTAAGAGAAGAGCCGCTGTTAAAAAGATCCTGTTAGTTTTCATACTGTTTGTTATTATTCGTCCTTAATTTTTTCTCATATCGTTTACTGATGCTGTGTCAGCCGATCTTCGCAGTTTTCAGGCGCAGGCTGTTACTTACAACAGATACGGAACTGAGCGCCATGGCCGCCCCCGCTATCATGGGGTCGAGCAGGAAGCCGTTCAGAGGATACAGTAAGCCTGCAGCGATGGGTATGCCTATCAGGTTGTAAATGAATGCCCAGAAAAGATTCTGTTTAATGGTCCTTACCGTTTTCCGCGAAAGCTGCAGGGCTTTTGGCAAAAGCGCCGGATCGGAAGAAATAAGAGTCATTTTTGCCACATCCATCGCAATGTCGCTGCCTTTCCCCATCGCAATGCTCACATCCGCCTGGGCAAGCGCATGAGAGTCATTGATCCCGTCTCCCACCATTGCCACGATCTTTCCTTTTGACTGCAGGTTTTGAATGAATTCTGCTTTCCCCGAGGGAAGCACTTCCGCCTGAAAATCGGTGATCGCTACCTGCCGGGCTACTGCTGCGGCGGTTTGCCGGTTATCCCCCGTTAACATATACACGTCAATTCCCTGGTCTTTCAAAGCCTGTATTGCTTCGCGGGAGCTGCTTTTAACCTGGTCCGCGATGGCAAGGATGGCCAGTACTCGTTTTTCGTCCGCAAAATAGATCACCGTTTTGGCCTGCCCGCGAAGTTCATCCGCCCTGGCTTCGGTCCTTGCATCCGCGGGGATCCCATTTTCTTCCAGCAATCTTTTATTGCCGGCATAAAAAACACGCCCCTCCACTCCGGCCCGTACGCCCTGGCCGGTGATACTGGCAAAATCGGCCAGGGGCAGGGAACTTACCTTTTCCTCTTTGAACTTATTCACCACAGCCTCTCCCAGCGGGTGTTCGGAATGCAGTTCCAGCGTATACAGCACCTGCTTCAGGAAATCCTCCTTTTCTTCCGTCGTCCAGCTCAGATCAGTTACCACCGGCCTTCCCTCGGTAATGGTCCCGGTTTTGTCCAGGATAAGGGCGTTTACTTTATGGGCCAGTTCCAGGCTCTCTGCATCTTTTATCAGGATATTATTTTCTGCGCCCTTCCCTACTCCTACCATAATGGCCGTTGGAGTGGCAAGGCCGAGCGCGCAGGGACAGGCGATTACCAGTACGGTGACGGCGCTGAGCAGCGCGTGGGTAAAGGCATTCTCTCCTCCCAGCACCATCCAGGCGGCAAAGCTGAGGATGGCGATCAGGATCACCACCGGAACGAATATTCCCGCTACCTTATCCACGAGCTTCTGAACAGGGGCCTTGCTTCCCTGGGCTTCCCGCACCATTTTTATAATGTGTGCCAGCAGGGTTTCGCTCCCCACCTTCTCGGCCCGGAAACGGAAACTGCCCTTTTGGTTCACGGTTCCGGCAAATACTTTCGCGCCCTCCTTTTTTTCCACCGGTACCGGCTCCCCGCTGATCATGCTTTCATCAACAAAAGAAGCCCCTTCGGTAACCAGGCCATCCACCGGCACCCGTTCGCCGGGCCGGACCACAACCAGGTAACCTGCTTCTACTTCCGTGGCAGGCAGGTCTTGTTCCCGGCCGTCCAGCAGCACCCTCACCGTTTTTGGCTGAAAGCCCATCAGTTTACGGATAGCTGAAGACGTATTCGACTTCGCCCGTTCTTCCAGGAGCTTGCCCAGGGAAATAAACGCAACGATCACTGCCGCGGCTTCAAAATAAACATGCGGCTCCAGCCCTCTCCGGAGCCAGAATTCGGGATAAAAGGTATTGAATGCGCTGAAAAGAAAGGCGATCCCGGTACTCAGGGCCACGAGCGTATCCATATTGGCCTTTCCATGCCGGGCCTGTTTCCAGGCATTGATAAAAAAGCCCCTTCCAAGCCAGCCAACCACCGGCGCGGTCAGCAGCAAGGATATCCAGTTCGCGTAAGGCATGCCCATCAGGAACATTCCTATGACTACCACGGGCGCCGCCAGGACCAGCGCCCAAACGGTCCTGGACTTCAGCCTGCGGTATTGCCGCAGCTGGGCCTCCTCCTGTTCTTTAAAAGGGTCTTCCGCATCCACGATCAGGTCGTAGCCGATACTTTGAACCACCTTTTGCAATCCTGCCGGCGTATTCTGCTCTTCATCATATTCCACCCAGGCGCTTTGGTTGGCCAGGTTCACACCCGCGTCCTTCACCCCGGGGGCAGTCTTGAGCATGGATTCCACACTAACTACACAGCCAGCGCAGGTCATTCCGGTTACCGGGAAGGTTTTCCGGGTAAGCCGGCTTGTTTTTATATCTTGCATCATCATCTCCTGTTAATTCAACAACTGATACAAAAATACGACCCTTATCCTGCCAGACTTTATATCATTCCCGCTATGATTTATAAGATTCCCCTGGTTTCGGCAATTTCCCACCGCTTCGCATCTGGCCGCTTAAATATGGGTTCCCCGTCTCCTGTTTGCCGGGCAGCCAGTGTGGTGATCATTTCGCGTCACGGAGCTATGGAATTATTGCTTTAGTAAAAAAAATCCTCAAGTTTGTGATTTTTCTGGCGAATTCTAATAGTTTTTACAAAATTAGCCATCCTGAGCAGCCGGCTGAAAGGCAGCAAGCAGTATAACAAATCAGATCCAGATGATGAAACCCGGTAAACTTATATTTCTCATCGCTTTCGCGATCATTTTTATTTTTTCCGCAGGCTGTAATAGCCTGCAGCAGCGGAAGGCGGAAGAGTCCCCTCCGAATATCATTTTTATCATGGCGGACGACCTTGGTTACGGTGATTTGGGCTGTTACGGCCAGGAACTGATCAGGACGCCCTACCTGGATAAAATGGCGCAGGAAGGTATGCGCTTTACCAGGTTCTATGCCGGGACAACGGTTTGCGCTCCGTCCCGTTCCAGCCTTCTTACCGGGCAGCACACCGGCCATACCCCCATCAGGGGAAATAAGGAAATACAACCCGAAGGTCAATGGCCGCTTCCTGATTCTGCGGTGACCATTGCCGAAGTATTGAAGAGAGCCGGTTATGTGACGGGGAATTTCGGGAAATGGGGCTTAGGCTTTGTGGGCAGCCCGGGCGATCCGCTCAACCAGGGATTTGACACCTTCTTCGGATACAACTGCCAGCGGCAATCACATAACTATTACCCGGACCACTTATGGCGGGATACGCAGCGGGTGGAATACCCCAATTCAGCAACGGAGCCCGTAGAATATGTTGTGCAGGACATCCATGACGAGGCGCTTGGTTTTATCAGTGAAAACAAAGACGAGCCTTTCTTCCTGTATCTTTCCTATACCCTGCCCCATGCCGCCCTGCAGACAGCCCCTAGCGACACCATTTTCGAAAGTTATAAAAAGAAGTTCGGAGAAGAGCCGCAGCGGGTACCGGATGAATGGAATGGAAAAGGTTATGCGCCGCAAGCCTACCCCAAGGCCGCTTATGCCGCTATGGTCAGCAGGCTGGACCGCTACGTGGGGCAGGTGCTGAGCCAGCTCCGGGAGCTTGGGCTGGACAAGAATACGCTGGTTATTTTTACCAGCGATAACGGGCCTCACCGCGAAGGAGGGAATGACCCTTCTTTTTTTAACAGCAACGGCGGTTTCCGGGGAATCAAACGGGATCTTTACGAAGGCGGCATCCGCGTTCCCATGATTGCCTGGTGGCCCGGCAGGATTAAAGCCGGCAGCGTAAACAAGCAGGCAGGCGCTTTTTGGGATTTTCTCCCCACCTTTGCCAGCCTGTCGGGCGCCGAGCTTCCGGAGGAACAAACCGACGGCCTTTCTCTTGCTCCTGCCTTGTTTGGGAACACGGCCGAACAGCAGCAGCACTCTTACCTGTACTGGGAATTTCATGAAGGAGGCGGAAAGCAGGCGGTAAGCATGGACCATTGGAAAGGTGTCCGGCTGAATGTAAACAAAGGCCTGGAAACCCCCATTGAACTTTACGACCTGGAAACAGATCCGGGCGAGACGAATAATATTGCAGAAGATCACCCCGAAATAGTAAGCAGGATCGCAGCGATCATGGAGGAAGCTCATACGCCGAGCCCTGATTTTCCTTTCGGAGCCGATCAGGACCGGTAATACCCGCTGTCCCAGCGTGTCCTTTACATTTCCGGCAATGCAAATGCTACGTAGGCATCTCCCGAAGGGCTGCCCAATTTTCCTCCGCCGCAGGCGATGACCACGTATTGCCTGCCTTCCACTTCATAAACCGCGGGGGTAGCGAAACCAGGCGCCGGCAGGATTTTTTCCCAAAGTAATTCGCCCGTTTTCTTATCAAATGCCCTGAAACGGGTGTCAGGAGTGGCCGCAATAAAAAGAAGCCCGCCTGCTGTAACTACTGGCCCGCCGTAATTTTCGGTACCGGTTGGGGGAATGCCCCTGGCCTTTAGTTCCGGGTATTCTCCCAGCGGAATGCGCCACGCGTATTCACCCGTGTTCAGGTTTATAGCGTTCAACGTTCCCCATGGAGGATCTATCGCAGGGTATCCATCAGTTGTCTGCATTTTTTTATAGCCTGTCATCACATACCGATCAACTTCAGTCGCTCCGGATGTTTCGGCTTGCTGTTCTTCAAGGAGGTAATTGATCAGCCCGGTCTTCTCCGCAGCAGATAAATGGCTGAAGCCCGGCATCCTTCTCCTTCCCTGGTTAAGGAGCGTCAGCAGCTCGCCCCGGGAATAAGCAGTATCTATGCTTTCGAGAGAAGGGAAATCTCCGCTTCCTTTTTGATCGGGGCCGTGACAGGTGACACAATTGGCCAGGTAGGCCCTTCTTCCCGCGGAAACGCCTCCGGTCAGCGCACTCCCGACCATTGTCATGGCCCAGGGCACTTCATTACTGTTCACGTAGAACAAACCGGTGGCAGGGTCAAAGGCGGTCCCGCCCCATTCCGCACCGCCGTCAAAGCCCGGGAACATTACAATTCCGCTAAGGGAGGGCGGTGAAAACATGTGGCTGTAATTCAGCTGCTCCAACTGCCGTTTTATTTTTTCTTTGTCTGAAAGGCTGGCATACCTGTTTATAGCCTCCGGTTTGAATTCCTGCCGGAGAAATGGAGCGGGTTTCAGCGGCACCGGCTGTGTAGGCCAGGGCTTCTCACCAGGAAGCGCCGGTTGAACGGGGACTTGTTTTTCTTCCACGGGAAATAGCGGCCTCCCTGTTTCCCGGTCAAGGAGAAAAATAAAGCCGGTCTTGGTTGCCTGGGCGACGGCATCCCGCTGGCTGCCATTGTACTGCACCCTCACCAGGCCAGGTGCGCTGGGAACGTCCCGGTCCCAAAGGTCATGGTGAATGGTCTGGAAATGCCACAGGCGTTTTCCTGTGGCCGCGTCCAGCGCCAGCACGCAATTGGCAAAAAGGTTCGCGCCTTTCCGGTTTCCTCCATAAAAGTCCGGGCCCGCCGAGCCCGTGGGAACAAAAACGATCCCCCTTTCCATATCAATGCTCATTCCCGCCCATGAGTTGGCGCCTCCCGTTTTCTTCCAGGCATCTTTGTCTTCCCATGTTTCGTACCCGGTTTCACCCGGCCGGGGAATCGTATGAAAGATCCACGCCAGTTCACCGGTTTCGGCATTAAAAGCGCGGATATCCCCCGAAGCCGCATCCGATCCCTCCGAAACCCGGGTTCCGATGATGAACAAATCCCGGTAGATAATCCCTGGAGATGTAGCCGAAACAAATAACTGCCCCGACCGTTCATCCAGGCCGGTATGCAGGTCCAGCTTCCCGTTGCTGCCAAAACTTTCGACCAGCTTACCTGTACGTGCATTCACTGCATATAACATACTGCCGGCAGCGTAAAGTATCCGCTTGTCTTTGCCGTTTTCCCACCAGGTTACACCCCGGTTATTGGTAATAGCATGATTTGGATCAGTTACAGGATCAAAGATCCAGCGTTCCTTGCCGGTGGCAGCATCCAGGGCAATCAATTTCAGCGCAGGTGAGGTTCCGTACAAGGTGCCGTCCACAATAATGGGATTGCATTGTATCTGTGAATTATTTCCCGTATCAGCATCACCGGTATGATAAGTCCACGCAACTTCCAGCCTTCCTACATTCTCCCGGTTGATCTCCTTGAGCGAAGAATAACGTATGGATTCACCCAGGCCGCCGCCGGCAATTTCCCAGGAACGGAATTTTTTCTTGCTATCCTGGTTGCCGGTGCCGAAGGGTTGACAAGCGCAGGCTAGTACAGCGGAAATAAAAAGTAACAGCTTCACGTGCCCTGAATATATAAAAAGATAATCCCGTAAAAAAGATTAATCTTATCTTTACGGGTAGCATGTTTAAAATTCACCTACGCACAATAACCATCTTTTTGATCGTGATATTCGCCGGCATTCCCTGCCTGTCCCTCCGGGGGCAAGCGGGCAAGGGGCCGTCCGCCGGCAGCGAGGACACGCCTTTCCAGGAAACGCAGGGCGAAGAACCCCTGCGCCTGGCTATTGCCCGCATCACGCATGGCCATGCTGCCTGGATCTTCGGAAGTAAACGTACCGAAGCGGTAAAAGTGGTGGGTATTTATGAGCCGGACACCGGGCTTGCCCGGCAGTTCCGGGAACAATATGATTTGCCGGCCAGCCTCTTTTACAGTAATCTTGACACGATGCTGGAGGCTGCCAGGCCGGAAGCAGTAGCGGCCTTCGGCGCTATTTACGAACACCTGGAAGTGGTGGAAAGCTGCGCTCCCCGGGGCATTCACGTCATGGTGGAAAAACCTCTTGCCACAAACGTAAAGCATGCGCTGCGCATGGAGCTGCTTGCCAGGGAAAACCAGATCCACCTGCTTACCAATTATGAAACCTCCTGGTACCCCACCACGGAAAAAACATTCCGCCTGCTTTCCGACAGCAGTTATGTGGGGGATTTAAAAAAAGTAGTGGTACATGCCGGCCACCAGGGGCCGCAGGAGATTGGTGTAGGCCCGGAATTCCTGGAATGGCTTACCGATCCGGTCCTGAACGGGGGCGGCGCCCTTATCGACTTCGGATGCTACGGCGCGAACCTAATGACCTATCTCATGCAGGGAAGAGCGCCGGTTTCGGTAACCGCGATCACCAGGCAATATAAACCGAAAAGGTATCCAAAAGTGGACGATGATGCCACGATTATTCTTAATTATCCTGATGCACAATGTATTATACAAGCTTCCTGGAACTGGCCCTTTAACAGGAAAGATATGGCCGTTTACGGGGATAGCGGTTATATTATTACAAAGAACGATACGGAAATGCGCGTCAGGAACGCTTCGGGGCCCGAACGCTCGTTCCGGGTGACATCAACCGACCTGCCTGTTTACGAAAATCCCTTCGTTTACCTGGCTGATGTGATCCGGGGAAAGACGCTCCCGGGAGAAAACGGACTTTATTCGCTGAAGACCAATGTCACGGTGGTCCGCATCCTGGAAGCCGCGAGGGAATCGGCGGAAAAAGGGAAAACCGTTTATCTGCAGCCTGAAAAGCAATAAAATATCAATACCTGTGGAACCGATCAGCATCTTACAACGTTATTTTGGCTATGACTCATTCCGGCCCAACCAGGAGCAGGTGATCCGGAACGTACTTCAAAAAAAGGACAGCCTCGTGCTAATGCCTACGGGGGCGGCAAATCCCTTTGTTACCAGGTACCCGCCCTGATCTTTGAAGGACTTACCATTGTCATTTCTCCGCTTATCGCCCTGATGAAAGACCAGGTGGACGCCCTGCGGGTCAACGGAATTGCCGCCGCTTACCTGAATTCCAGCCAAAGCCGGAATGAACAGGAGGCTGTTTTCAGACAGGTTCACCGGAATGAATTAAAACTGCTCTACCTGGCGCCGGAACGGCTGATGGCTTCCGATATGCAGCTGATCGGCTTTCTCAAGCGCCTGAAACTCTCCCTGGTCGCCGTCGACGAGGCACATTGTATCTCGCAGTGGGGTCATGACTTCCGCCCGGAATACCGGCTGCTCGGCCAACTGCGGCAGGAGATCCCGGAAGTCCCTTTCATGGCGCTGACGGCAACGGCCGACAAGCTGACCCGGGCGGATATTATCAGCCGCCTGGAATTGAAAGACCCGCCTTCCTATATCTCCAGCTTTAACCGGGAAAATATCTGCTACAAGGTAGAGCCGAAGCGGAACAGCTTTCAGCGGCTGCTTGATTTCCTGGAGGGGAACAAAAAGGAATCCGGCATTATTTACTGTTTATCAAGGAATTCAACTGAGTCACTCGCAGCTAAACTTCAAGCGAAAGGCTATGCGGCCGAGGCCTATCATGCCGGCCTGGAAAAGCATATCCGGGAAGAAAGGCAGGAAAAATTCCTGCGGGACGATATATCCATTGTCGTGGCAACCATCGCTTTTGGGATGGGCATTGATAAGTCCAATGTGCGCTTCGTCGTCCATATGGACTTACCTAAAAATATTGAAGGCTATTACCAGGAAACCGGCCGGGCGGGGCGCGACGGCCTTCCCGGTGAAGCCCTGCTTTTTTATTCCTATGCAGACGTGAATAAACTCCAGCAATTCACTACTGTAGAGAATAACGAGGAGCAAAGCCGCATCCTGCTCAAAAAGCTGGACCAGATGGTCCTGTACGGCAACCTCCGGAGCTGCCGCAGAAAATTCCTCCTTAATTACTTTGATGAAGAAGCTCCGGATAATTGCGGGAACTGCGATATCTGCCTTGGCAAGTACCAGTACATTGACGGGACCATCCTTGCCCAGAAAGCACTTTCGGCGGTAGCCCGCCTCAACGAATCATTCGGTGCCGGGTATGTGATCGATTTTTTAAAAGGAAATACTTCCGGGCGAATCCGGGAATGGCATAAAAGCCTTAAAACCTTCGGTGTGGGCAGCGACCTCAGCAGAGAAACCTGGAGCGGCTATCTGGAAGAGCTGATCGCGCAGGAGTATTTAAAGAAATCGGAAGGGCCCTATCCCGTACTGCAGCTTGGCCCTAAGAGCCGGGCCGTACTTAAGGGGGATGAAACCGTGATGCTGAGTGTCCGAAAAGAACCGGAAAAGGCCGCCGGGCAGAAGAGAAAGACCGCAGGTTACGCCGGCGCAGGGAACCTTTCAGCCGGAAGCGAGGCCGCCGGAAACCGCACATCCGGCAGTCCGGCAAGGCGGTCCGGCAACGAAAAAGATAATGCAGAAGCAGAAGCAGCAGCCTATGATAAAGAATTATTTGAAATCCTCCGCGTTGAACGACGGCGCCTGGCTGAAACGGAAAATGTACCAGCTTACATTATCCTGTCGGATGCTACCCTGAGGGAACTTGCCCGGCATTTGCCGGAAGACCTGGAAGCTATTCGCCGCATCCCCGGTTTTGGCGAGGTTAAAACGGGGAAATACGGCGCCATTTTCTGTGAGGTAATTCAGGATTATCGTAAAAAGTGAGGGGTGGCGTAACGTTTTGTCGTTTGCTTACGTACTGCTTCTTAATGGCATTAAAATTGATGCATAAAATTAAATTTAAAAAATCTTAACTCTTTGTTTTATGAAACTGAAACGTATCCTCTACTTCTCTATAGCTGTTGCCGCCTCTGTCTCGTTTACTTCCTGTCTTAACGACGATAGTGACCCGGGAGAAATACGGCCGGGCTTTATTTCTTTTATTAATGCGATGCCTGACACGGCTGCGCTTGATTTTTATGTCAGCGCTACACAAGACGTTTTCGAACAGGATCAGCTTGGAGATGCTCCTATTTCCTACACGCGGAGGTATCCTACCAGCAGTTACATTCAGGCTCAACCCTATAATTATCTTCTTACGGTAACTCATGCGGAGGACGACAGTATCCTCTTCCAGAGCATCATGCCGATTAATCAGGACGTTTACTATTCGGTATATATTTATAGCACCCCAGACTCCATAAAGGGCATCATGCGTGAAGACAACTTCGAAAGCCCGTCACAAGGCATGGCAAAAGTAAGATTCATTAACCTGGGTAAGGAAACTCCTGAAGTGGACCTGGTAGCGGAGGGTGAAACCACACCCTGGTTTAGCGATATTAAATTTCAGGAAGTCTCTGGTGATTATGAAGAAGTGGAAGCGGGCGCGCATATGCTGAACATCAAAGATAGCAGCACGGGCGATGTGCTGGCTTCAGGCACTGTGGATCTCGAGGACAGTAAAGTGTACACCATCTGGGTACGGGGCATCAATGAAGGCACCGGCCAGAAGGCGCTGGGGCTGGAATCCATTGAACATGAAGAAGTAGAACCGACAACTACTACTCCCTGAGGGAACCGGAACGAATAAAACCGGGTTTACCTGCAAGGGCGGGTAAACCCGGTTTTGTTTTAAAGCCTTTTCTCTGCACGTTCTCTGCCCGATCCTAAACATTCCCTGCAAGATCCTAAACAAAACCGGCCTTTTCCTGTAGAGTACTTATGCTCAATCTGACTCGTTTATGAGAAACCAATGGAGGGCCTACCTGGCCCTGGCTGCCATGTGTATTATCTGGGGAACCACCTATCTTGCCATGAGGGTGGGAATTATGCACGTTCCCCCTTTCCTGTTCTTAGGTATTCGCCAGGTGGTGGCCGGAGGCCTGCTTTGTCTTTTTTTCCTTGGAAGCGGCCATCGTTTCCCGGCCTGGAAAGACCTTAAAATACATCTGCTGGCCGGGATCCTGATGATTGGTATCGGAAACGGCCTGGTGGGCTGGGGAGAACAGCATGTGACCAGCGGAATTGCCGCGCTGATCTGCTCCATGATGCCCATCTGGCTCATTCTTTTTAACGTGTTCTTTATGGGCAATACGGAACGGGTGAACGGGAAAATGGCCCTGGGAATACTGCTTGGTTTCGGCGGGCTGGTACTTATCTTCAGTGATGGCCTCCAGGACCTGGTCAACCCGGCTTATGCTTCAGGAATGATCGGGATCGTGGTGGCCACCCTCTCCTGGGCAGGTGGCACGCTTTTGCTGAAAAAACAAAAACCGGTAATAAAACCGGTCTTCGCCGCCGGTATACAACTTTTATCAGGCGGGGTTTTTATGCTGATCATCAGCCCCTTTTCGGATAACTACGGCGGAATGGAATTCACCGGGGAAGCGGTTTACGCCCTGCTTTATCTTATTGTTTTCGGTTCTATCGTTTCTTACGGTTCGTTCACGTACGCACTTGAAAAGCTTCCGGCTTCCACCGTTTCCATGTATGCTTATATAAATCCCCTGGTTGCCTTGTTTGCCGGATGGCTGCTTCTGGATGAAGTCCTGAGCAGGCATATTTTATTTGCCGGTTTACTGACCATTGGCGGCATTTACCTGGTAACCGCCGGACGACGCAGAAAAAAGCCGGCCCTTTCTCCGGCACCGGTTCCCGGGCCCCGGGAACGGCAAGCTTCCGCAACGCAATAACTACCTGGATAATTGCATTTTAAATATAATTTGTTCAACTTTATACAAATTATATATTATCAGCGTTACAAATAAGAGAAGCACAAACAAACTTTGAACTTTTAAGCATGCCGAATAAAGTTAGAAACGTAGCGATTTTGCTATTTGATGATTGCGAGGAGCTTGATTTTGCGGGGCCTTTCGGAGTATTCAATCTTGCCAACGACGTGGCTGGAAGGAAGCTTTTCAATGTATTTACCCTGTCCAACCATGACCAGATAATCACCAGGCATGGCCTTCGGCTCGTAACCGACGGCCCCTTTGCCTATTCACCCGAAATTGATATTCTTATTATCCCGGGCGGAAGGGGATTCAAAAAAGAAATGCATAACGACAGGCTGATGTACTGGCTGCGGTCTACCTCTTTCCGCCGTATCCTGACGGTTTCCACCGGCGCATTTATCCTTGCACAGAGCCACCTGATGAAGGGGCTTAAAACCACCACTCACCATCTTTTCCTCGATGAACTGGAAAGGAACTACCCGGAACTGGAGGTGGTGAGGGATACCCGCTTCGTGGATAACGGGAAGATCATCTGCTCGGCGGGCAGTTCTTCCGGTATCGAAGGCAGCCTTCACCTGATTGAGCAATTGTATGATCAGGCCTTTAGCGAAGAAGTGGCGAAAATGATGGAATACCGCAGTCAGGGCTTCAGCAGCACCGCTTTCTGATAGTCGGCCTGCTGCACTTCCTGGAAAAAGTCTATTACTTCCTGGTAGCTCTCAGGCGGATACGTCCCTTTATTCAGCCGGAGTACCCGTTTGTACACCAGTACTTCCCCTTCCAGAGCCGCGCTTAAACTAAATTTCCCGAATGGCTTCGTAATCTCCCGGTTTTCAGGCAGGTATTCTGCTTTGTACGTTTCAGGAAGCTTGAATTCAAACACATCCTTTTCCTCATAACTTTCAGCGATAAAGACGGCCGACCTCCGCTGGGGAAGATGAACAGGCACACGTTCCAGGCGGTTGAGCGGGTTCAGCGGAAGAAACAAACGGCCGCCGCTGATACTGCCGAAATCGCGCACGCGCAACAGAAGTTTTTCCTTCGTAAGGGGCGTTTCCTCCTTTTGATGGCTCACCTTCCAATCTTCCACGTAAAGATTATTCAATGGATACAGCTTCTTCAGCAGCTCGTCCGCCTGCCGGGGGTTTGCATGAGAAAGCTCGTAGCGGTCATAATAAAGCGCGCCCGTAAAATCCGTTTCC
Source organism: Anseongella ginsenosidimutans (assembly GCF_008033235.1). Taxonomy (GTDB): domain Bacteria; phylum Bacteroidota; class Bacteroidia; order Sphingobacteriales; family Sphingobacteriaceae; genus Anseongella; species Anseongella ginsenosidimutans. The sequence goes on along the minus strand of NZ_CP042432.1, from coordinate 2,739,346 downwards.
ACTTCTACCGCAGCCTCGCCGTTTTCAAGCATCGTGAAAGTGGCTTCTCTCCGGCTGCCGGAATTTTCGCAGTAAGGAGTGCGGGTGACCTTTCCTCCTTCCGGGGTGATGAGCAGCACGTTCCGGCCGGCGGTAAAGGTTCCCAGGTAATTAAATGGGGCTTCCTTAGAAGTACATTCCAGCCATACGGTGTCCCCTTGCAGCGGTACGCAAAGAATAATATGGTTTCCCTGGAGGAAGGAAGCGAATTCAGGAAAATAACTCCGCTGTTCATCGCCTGCGGCGACCTCAGTATAGATGGACGGGATTCCCGCTACCGAGAGCAGGGCTTTTGTATAATTCACCAGGCCCTTGCAGTCCCCGTAGCTCAGCCGGTCCACGTCTTCCGCCTGCATCGGCTGAAGGCCGCCTATTCCTACCTGGACACTTACATAGCGGTTTTTTTCCTGTACATATTGATAGACGCGGGCTACCTTTTCCCGGTCGTCTTTAGCGCCGCTTAGCAGCTGTGTTATTTTCGCGGCGGTAGCCTCCGGCACCTCGTCCCGTCCGCTGAGCAGCCGCTCATATACCCATTGGCCATATTGCTCCCAGTTGCTGAAGCTGCCTTTCATTCCTTCATATTCAAAATCAACCGGCGCTACCATTACATGAGGAAGGTAGTTCCGCGAGGGCGGTGCAAAAGGCTCTTCTCCCCTGGCAGGAAGGTCGTTTACTTTCCAGCGGTAAACCCGGGCTCCCCCGGCATTGTCCGCTACTTCGCCGGGCGAAATATGCATTTCCTTTACCCTCACCTGGAAACCGTTGCTGCAGATCACTTCATATACCGCGTCCTGAACCGAAACGAGCGGCGACCGGGCAGGAAACCATTCCGGAAAATAATGAGTATTGCTGCTTCTGATTTCGTATTCATAAAATACCGTATAAGGGTATTCCCGAACACCGGGGCGGTAGTACTTAACGCGGGTGTCCTCGTAAATGGAAATATCGCTGATAGCACTTTGATCGGTAAATTCCTTTTCCTTAACAGCGCGTACCATCCGGCCGGAAGCGTTATAAATACCGGCTTTAAGTTCGGCGATCTTCCTTGATTTATCATAGAATACATGTGCCACGCCGTAATCTTCGCCCGCTGGGTTCAGTACGGTAATTGCTTTTCTGACCCGCCAGGTCATATTCCGGGGATCATTGACCATTATCTGCGTATGGGAATAGCGGGTTACCGCATCGGCCGATTCCAGGAGCCGGCCAGGGATCTGCTCCACGGAAAAGTCCGGTTCCTGGGCCATGCCTGCCCTCGCTGCCAGGCAGCCGGCCAGGATCATTAATACCGTTTTCAACCTGTTCATCTGCGGTTGTTTTTATTTAATGGGCTCCAAAACAATAGTCGCGGCATGCGCCTTCACGATCCTGCTGAACATTTCCTTGACATAGTAGTATTCCTGCGGGCTGTAAACGGCTTTCTTCAATTCGATCTTACTGAAGATATTTACCTGCCCGCGGGTTCCGGTCATGTTCATGATAAAGCTCCCTCCGCCTGCCGGCAGGGAAATACCGACGGGTTCCGGCAGGGAAACTGCCTGGTAATTTTCAGGCAGCCGGATCTGCACGAGGTTTTGTATTTCCCAGCCGGCGCCGAAATTAACAGGATAGTACCGTTCCCTAAGCTTAAAAGGATTCTCGTCAATCTTGTTAAGCAACATGACGGGGAGATAAATATTGCCACCCTGCCTGCCTGAAGAAGGCACTTCCACCTCGTATTCTTCAATAAGCCTGCTTTCCAGGGAATCCAGGTTGCTGTTCCGGTAATTCATTATCCGCACTCCGTCAAGATCTTCTTCCAGTTCACGCACGTACCGGCTGGTTTCCTTTATTTCCGCCATTTTATTCCGGTAGGACAGCGCCCCGTAATCATACTTATAGGAGGTATAGGAACCTTTCAATTGTGCCGCGCTGTCGAGGGTCAGCCGGAGCTGTGTAACCTCCTTCAGTTTACCCTCGCTGGGAATGTCCATCCAGAAAGAATGCTCAAAATCCATTACCCTTCCCTTATTGCTCAGGCAGCGAAATGGCAGCATGCCGAAGGGAAGAAAGTTTTCCGTGGCATCCAGCAGGAATGTTTTTTCCCCGATACGCAGGTAAGCAGTCACATAATTAAAATCTGATATGACCGGATGTATATCCACCGGGTAGCCGTTATCCCGGGTGGAAAGCAAAAAAGGATGTGCCTCCAGGCCCGCCGATTGCAATGCGGCTACCAGGCCCAGGTTAACATCCGCAGCAGAGCCGCTGCCGGACGCATAGCTTTTATCCAGGTCCTCCCGGACAAAGTACCGCCGCTCCCCGTTCCATTCAAAACGCTCCCGGAAATGGGCGTAGATTTTCCTGGCCTTTTCCAAATCATTCTTACTTTCCGCCGTCAGGAGCGCGGTAACGGAGCTGAATTTCTCGCTTGCTCTTTTGATTGCCAGCCCGAAAGATTTCTCCGTCTTTAGCTCCATTTCCAGGTCTTTCCAGGTTTTCGTGATCTTGTCTACCTGGCCGTCAAACCGCCGGACTTCCGACAATTCAAACCGGACAGCGGGCATATAATCGGAAGGAGCCGTCATGTAATCTTCCCGGACAAAGGCCGGGATGCTGTCCATCGCCCATTTAAATACCGCGCAATCGGCCACCCCGCCCCCGGCCCTGAAACATCCTTTGGAAATTGACGATTCGTTCAGGCTCAGTTCAAAGGGGCCCACCAACCGCATATTATAAATGAAGTTTCCGGGTATTCGGGCCCAGTATTCGCTTCTAACAGTAGGAATATCATGCTGAAATAACCAGTCCCGGAAATTGAACAGGTAGGGCGAATGCAACTCATAAGTATATTCCAGCACGCTGCCCGGCCTGGCATTGGGAAAAGTGAACTTTTTCAACGTAACGTGTTCGGAAATATCTTCCTCGTAGATGTCCTTATAGGACAGCTCGGTTTTAACGATACGCCCCCCTTCCAGGTTATAGGCAAATGCCTGTATCCGGAATACCGCTTCATCGCCTTGTTCGCCCTTGTAAAGGGGAATAACAATATTGGCCGCTTCCAGCCCGGACGCATCCTGTATCTTGATCTTGCCGTAATAATGAAAGACCAGTTTCAGCTCCCGCTCGTTGTCCAGGAAAGATTCTCCCGTTTCCTTCAGGATAACCGCATGCGCGGCGGTGTCGTCCGGGTAGACATTTTGTTGAAGGTCCCTTAGCGTGATCCGCCCCAACTGAACAGGATTCAATTGCGACAAGGCCGGCAGGCAGCCGATCACAGAAAAAAAGATAAACAGGTAAATTTTCCTCATACGCCTTTTTTATAAAACAATACATCCGTTAAGGCCAGATTCCCAGGTTCATATAGGAAGTGGCTATTTTATTGATGGCACCCACATAGGAAGCCGTCCGCAGGCTGTCGATGGCTTTTTTCTCCATTTTTATGTTCCGGATCTCATGATAGGCAGTTACCATAGTATCTTCCAGTCCTGAAATGACCAGTTCCAGCTCTGTCGGGCCTTTTACGAGTAGCTTCCTTTGTTCTTTACTTAGCTGGCCGCCTGTCATCTTTTCCATCAGGTTAGCCAGGTCATGATTGGACTGTTCCTCATACCGGCGGTGCATCCTGCCGAAAGCTACATGAGAAAGGTTTTTGAGCCATTCAAAATAAGAAACCGTCACCCCGCCGGCGTTGGCATACATATCAGGAACAATGATGCAACCCTTGCTGATCAGCAGTTCTTCCGCTTCCGGGCTGGTAGGGCCGTTCGCTCCTTCTACGATCACCCGGGCTTTGATCCGCGGCGCATTGGCGGCCGTGATCTGGTTCTCCAAGGCGGCAGGTATCAGGATATCGCAATCCTGCTCCAGCCCCTCGGCGCTGTTTTCAAAGTTCTTCGCCTTTTTATAGTTAAGAATAGAACCGGAGGACTGCCGGTGCAGTAAGACCTCGTTCACATCCATTCCCGCCGCATCATAGATAGCGCCCTCGTACTCACAAAGGCCAACGATGACCGCTCCGGCCTGCTGCAGGAATTTTGCAGCGCTGAACCCTACATTCCCCATTCCCTGCACAATCACCCGCTTTCCTTCGATCCCGGCGGAAAGTTTTAACCTTTTCATGTCTTCCGGGACATTCACGCACTCCCTGGTGGCAAAATAAACACCTCTCCCGGTTGCTTCCCTCCGGCCGGCAATCCCATGCTGGGAAAGCGGCTTGCCGGTAACAGCGGCATGGGAATTGACATCGCCAGGGTAAAACGCCTGGTAGGTGTCCACGATCCAGGACATTTCCCGTTCCCCCGACCCGTAATCAGGAGCCGGCACGTCAATTCCGGGGCCGATAAAGTTCTTCTTGATCAACTCGGTTGTGTAGCGCCGGGTAATATGTTCCAGCTCCCGTTCATCGTACTCCCAGGGATTGATCCTGATGCCTCCCTTTGCGCCGCCGAAAGGCACGTTTACAATGGCATTTTTATAGGTCATCAGCGCCGCCAGGGCCATTACTTCGTCTTCGTTCACCATTTGGCTATAACGCACTCCGCCCTTGGTAGGATGCATATGGTGAGAATGTTCCACCCGCCAGGCATCTACCGACTCTATTTTTCCGCTGGCCCGCCGGATGGGAAATTTAAAGCGGTAAACGCTCTTCGCATCCTTGATCATCTCCAGCAGGTCGCCGGAATACGTAGTGTGCTGCGAGGCCAGGTCGAAAAACCTGTTCACGTCATTGAAGAAACTAACCTGGGGGAGGAATTGCCGGTTTTAATCCTTTTTCCGGATTTAGCCGGAACAACAGGCTCAGATGCAACTTTACTCATATTTGTTTATTGATGGTTTGGCAAATTAGTGAAAAACAAACCGGAAAGCCAGAAATTTAGTATTCCGGCGCTGAAACTTTGAAACGTCCCGGGGCGGCTTATCCCGCGTTCAGGAACAACACAGCGCTGGAAAACCGGTATTTTCCACAGGTCGAAGGTATAAAAGTTTGGATGGAAACAAAAACCAGGCAGGAGTAAGCGGGGGTGCTTCTTTAAAAGAATAGTAACGAAAACAGCCGATCGCTAATTTTTCTTCGACTGTTTTTCGATTTTGCTGATCTTTTTATCAAGGCTGAATAAATAAATTGCCAATCCGGCAAAAATAACGGCTATCACCGCAACTACCACATAAATCTTACCGGATTGCCGCAAGGCGTCTGCCATTTCCACGTCCTGTGCAATACCCGCCAGGGGCAAGACCAAAAACAACAAACAAATAAAAGAGGCTAAAGCTTTCATTAAACGTTATTTAATTCTAAATGTGCAGCACACTAGCTGGCTGACTCTAATTTCCTGATCCTCAATCGTATCTGCATGATCCATATTCCCAGCAGGATCCAGCCTAAGACTGCGGGATAAAATACGGCCCGCAGCCGGGAATCCAGGTCATAGGAATTAAAGCCGGGATTGCCCCCGTTTCCGGGATGAAGCGAATCAGTCATACGCGGCAGAATGAACAACAGGGCGATCATGATCGGATAGGCGAAGATATTATAGACCGCCGAGATACGGCCTCTCTTCTGGTCTTCATCAACGGATCCTCGCAACACCAGGTAGGCCAGGTAAACAAGCATGGCAATGGCGGCACTGTTAAGTTTCGGATCGCTTGGCCAGGGCTCGCCCCAGGTGTACTTGGCCCAGACCATGCCGGTAAGCAGTCCCAGCACACCAAAGAAAACGCCTGTATTATTGCTTTCCACCGATGCCAGGTCCCATTTTTCAGCGCCCGTTGACAGGTATTTAATGCTGGCGTAAAATCCGTAAGAAAAAAGCGCGATCATCGCAAACCACATGGTTACGTGAAAATGCAGGTTGCGGATGCTCTCGTTCAGGATCGGCAGCCGCGGGACGTCCAGCAGCAATCCGCCGATAATCGAGTAAAGTATCAGTATCACAGCGCCGGTTTTCCACCAAAGGCCTTTCATTGTTTAAAGTTCAAAGTTGCTTCGCAACGGTTTATAGTTCAAAGTTTAAAGTTCAAAGTTCCGAGTTGCTTCGCAACGGTTTAAAGTTCCAGGTTGCTTCGCAACGGTTTAAAGTTCCAGGTTGCTTCGCAACGGTTTAAAGTTTAAAATTCCAGGTTCCAGGTTGCTCGCAACTGTTTGAAGTTGATTTTGCTGTTCCCGGGGTTATTGTCATTCACGCCAAAGGTACGGAAATAATATCTGTGACAAAGCAATCACGATTACGTTTATGGCAAGCAGGAGGACAATTTCGTTGCCGCTGACCGAGCGGTCCAGGCCGTCCATGGCATTCTTGCTGAGTTTGATCAGGAGGATAAGGACGGGGATGACTACCGGGAAACTGAGAATGGCCATCAGGGAAAAATTATTTCCAGCTTTGGAAGCAATCCCCGAGACGAGGGTAAGGGAACCCGCAAGGCTGATGCTGCCTAAAAATACGGAAAGCAGGTACATGGGCATATCAGCCACGGGATTATCAAATACAATCACATAAAAGACGAGGCAAACTGCCGCTATCAGCAGCATCAGCAGCATATTATAGAGTGTTTTTGCGAGAATGACAGCCTGTGGGCTGGCCAGGGTATAAAAATATAATTGCTTCCCCCGGCTCTCAAGCATAAAGCTTTTTGCCAGGGCATTGATGGCGGCAAAAACGAGGATGATCCAGAAAACAGCGTTCCATACCAGTGGATCTACCTGGCGGAAAGACAGGTAACAGGTATAAACCGTTGCCGCTACGTAAAGAAGAATGCCGTTAAGTGCATAACGGTTACGCCATTCCAGCAGCCATTCCCGCCTGATCAGGGCTCGCGTATCGCCGGCAAGTTTTCTCATCGCTGGATGTCCGTTGTATTTAACATGCTAAAGCCGATCAGCTCGTCGTACCGCGACCCGCTTCGCCGGTAGTACACAAAAATATAGTAATCATTCTCGGTTTCGTAATGATTGCTTTCCGTGTTGAAGTTATCGATCTTGCCGGAAGCATCTGCGTGTACGTAAATATAATCGTAAACCCCTTGTTTCAATAGGGGGCTGGCCTGGTAAGTCTTTGATCCCGGATCATAGAGCAGCTTGAACTCATCCTTTAACTTCCACCCGGTTAATTCGCCGAATACATAATAATTTCCCGAAGCGGCGCCCGGGGAAAAACGGAAATTCACTCTTGCATAATCCGCTTCCACATCGGGTGAATTCCCTTCCTGGAACCGGATAAAATACCGGCCGTTATAGTCGATCAGCGAAGAGTAAGCCTGGCTCAGCCTGGGTTCGTCTTCCACCAGAGAAGCAATAAAAAGGTCGTCGTGTACGATGGCCGCCACTCCTTCTCCCCGGAAACGGAGGCTGCGGAGGTCAAACCGCCTGAATTCATTTCCCCCGTAAAAATCCGTCACGTCTACAGCGTTGTAAACCAGCTGCGATGCTTTCACATAGACCGGCTGCGTCACCCATTGCGCCTTATCTTCCCGCCCATTCTGGCTTACATAAACTTTTATTTCCCCGAATGGATTGGATATCTGGAGATTCGGATGAAAGATGCTGAAGTTGATCTTCTGCCTTTTCTCCCGCTCTGCTACACGGCTGCTGCGCTCCATTTGCGCCTCAAGGCTGACTTTGCGCTCCAGCACGTAAAAGCGGCGGGTGAGTACGAGCTTCTCCGGATCGTTATCCTCATAGATCTTTAAAATATAATTCCCAGAAACCAGGGGCTGAACGGAAAAATCCGGAAGCTCAAGGCGGTAATTCGTATATTCCTGGTAGGTATTAAAGGAACTCTGGTAATCCCTGATCCGCTCCCCGGGGAAGCCTTTCAGGTACTGTATCTGCGGTATTGCCGAAGGCGTCCATTCTGCTGTACAATGCTCTACGGTGTAATAAAAATTGCGAAATCCGCCGCGCAGATCATCAAAGGAAAGCAGCAGCTGCCCTCCGCCGTTCAGTTCCAGCACCGGCAGGGATTGTTCCTCACTCGTATTATAAAACTGAACGGTGCGGATCTCCGGGACGAATACCTTATTCTCATAGGCTTCTTGTGCCCGGGCAGACGATGCTGCCAGGATAAATAAAAGTAAAATTCTAAGGCGCTTCAGCATCCCTTGATTATTCAGTTTCCAATTCTGTAATCCGTTCCGCAAGACTATTCCATTGCTCGTTCAGCTTTTCCAGCTCCTCCCGCCGGCGTGCATATTCGCGGTTTGCCTGCTCGAGTTTCGCGGGATCCTGGTAAATCGCTTCCCGGGTCAGCTCTTCTTCGGCCTGTTTTACCGCTTCTTCTTTCTCTTCTATGGCCTGCTCCAGTTCTTCCAGGCTTCTGCCCAGTTTTTTGAGTTCGCCGTTTTTCTGCCGAACGTCGGAAGCAGGAGCTGCTCCTTCCGCGGGCCCGCCGGCTGAAGCTGCTTCGGCCTCTGGCTTCTTTCCGCCTTTGCGCCGTTCTGCACTAGCGGCTTTTCCATTTTTTCCCGCTGCAGAAGATGCATCTTGCGGAGCAGCCTTTTCCCGGATATGCTCGCTCCAGTATTCATATTCCTCGTAAGTGCCCGGATATTCCTTTATTTCCCCGTCCTCGATAAACCAGATGGTATTGGCCACTTCCTGCACCAGGTAGCGATCATGTGAAACAAGGATAAAGGTCCCTTCGTACTGCTGCAGGGCTTGAACGAGTACGTTTACCGACTGCATATCCAGGTGATTGGTAGGCTCGTCAAGCAGCAGGAAATTCGCGTCTGATGTCAGGGTCTTCGCCAGGGCCACCCTTGATTTTTCCCCGCCGGAAAGTACGCGTATCTTTTTAAATACGTCATCGCCCGAAAACAGGAAACAGCCAAGCAGCGATCTGATCTCTTTTTCCGTCTTCTGCGGGGCAAAATAAAGGAGTTCATCCAGGATGGATTTTTCCAGGTCAAGCGATTCCAGCTGATGCTGCGCGAAAAAGGCGGGTACCACGTTATGCCCCTGCCGGACGGTCCCTTCGCAGGGCTCCACTCCGGCCACAATCCGGAGCAAAGTGGACTTTCCTTTCCCGTTCGCACCGATAAGCGCAATTTTCTGCCCCTTCAGGATACTGGCGGAGGTATTCTCCAACAGCGTAATTCCGGGATACGACTTGGAAATGTTTTCGGCTTCCACGACTGTTTTGCCGGAGGATTTCGAAAAGGAAAAGCGGAAGCTCAGAGAAGCCACATCGCCTTCCACATCCTCAACGCGGTCAATACGTTCCAGGGCCTTTATTCTTGACTGCACCATTTTTGCCTTACTGGCCTTTGCCCGGAAACGGTCAATCAGCTTTTGTTCTTCCTTTATCTGCTGCTGCTGGTTACGGAAGCGGTTCCGCTGGATCTCTTCCCGCAGGGCTTTCTCTTCCAGGTAAAAGGAATAATTTCCGGCATACTCTGTAAGCCTGCCGTTTTTTGCTTCCACGATCTTTTGAACGGTCCTGTCCAGGAAATACCGGTCGTGAGATACGATGATAAAGGCTCCCGGAAAAGCCCCGAGGTACTTTTCCAGCCATTTAATCGACGGAAGGTCAAGGTGGTTGGTGGGCTCGTCAAGCAGAAGCAGGTCAGGCTGCTGAAGAAGGATCTTTGCCAGCATGACGCGCATGCGCCAGCCGCCTGAAAACTCTTTCAGGGGACGGTCCAGGTCCTTGCTGGCGAATCCAAGCCCTTCCAGGATCTCTTCCGCTTTATATTGCAGGGAATACCCGTCCAGCAAGCCGAACTCGTGCTGCTTATCGGCCAGCTTCTGGAGCGTGGCCTCGGAATGGTCGGTTTCTATTTTCTTCAGCAGGGAAGCTATTTCATGATGAAGCTGATTCTGCCTTTCAAAAGCTTCCATGGCCACGTGCAGAATACTCTCATCCGGCATCAGGGAAAGCATATCCTGGTTCAGGTACCCTATTTTCAGGTCCCTGGCATTGGAAATGCTCCCTCCGGAAGGCGTATATTCCCTAACGATGAGTTTCAGCAGGGTCGTCTTCCCGGTACCGTTCGCCCCGATAAGGCCGGCTTTGTCACCAGGTTTGATATGCCAGTTGGCGTCCTTAAAAAGGGCTCTTGACCCAATCTCATATGTTAAATCGTTTATCGATATCATTTTTCGCGCAAATACAATTACCTTTGCAAAGGTACAAATTCAATTCAAAGCCTTTTCATGTACAAACAACTGATCAAGCCTATCCTGTTCAGTACTGATCCGGAAACCATTCACCATCGCGTTTTCTCTCTTATAAAAACTGCTTTCAAACTTCCCGGCGCAGGGGCCGCCGCGGGCGCGCTTTACCGCGTGGACCACCCGGGGCTCAGACGCAGCGTGTTCGGCATTGATTTCCCTAACCCTGTGGGACTGGCAGCCGGCCTGGACAAGAACGCCATATTATTTAACGAACTGGCGGGCCTGGGATATGGCTTTATCGAAATCGGCACCCTCACGCCCCGCCCCCAGCCCGGAAATCCGCAGCCCCGGCTTTTTCGCCTGCCCCAGGACGAAGCATTGATAAACCGCATGGGATTCAATAATGAGGGTGTCGAAGCCGCCGTGCATCGCCTGAAAAAGAAAAGGCCCGGCGTCATCGTTGGCGGAAATATCGGCAAGAATAAAACGACACCTAATGAAGAGGCCGTCAAGGATTACCTCCTTTGCTTCCATGCATTGTATGATTACGTGGACTATTTTGTGGTCAACGTAAGTTCTCCTAACACCCCCGGCCTGAGGGAACTCCAGGAAAAAGGGCCGCTCACAGCCATTCTCCGGGCGCTGAAACAAGCGGGGCCGGCAAATTCTCAGAAGCCTGTCTTGTTAAAGATCGCACCCGATCTGAGCAACAGCCAGCTTGACGATATTATGGAGATCGTACAAGCTACCGGTACTGACGGAATTATCGCCACCAATACCACTATTTCCAGGGAAGGGCTTCAAACCGCTGAGGAACAGCTGAACGCTATCGGAGCCGGTGGATTAAGCGGGAAGCCGCTTGCCAAACGGGCCACGGAAGTTATCCGGTATCTCGTGGAAAAGTCAGGGAACGCTTTCCCGGTAATCGGGGTAGGCGGCATCCATTCTCCCGGGGACGCCCTCGAAAAACTGGAAGCCGGCGCCAGCCTGGTCCAGCTCTACACGGGATTCATTTATGAAGGCCCCGGATTGATCAAAAGGATCAATAAAGCCATTCTGAGCAAGGCAGGCAGAAACGAAAAACGCTGAAAACCGGAAGTGGGCGGACTGCACAAAGCAGAAGAGCCGGTCCCGGGAAAAGCCGCCGGCGTATGGCTAAAATACCGGACGTCCCGGCCGGAAACAGAAATTCCCGTCCTGTTGGAACGGGAATAATTGCATGGAGGAGTATCCCCCTATATCTTTAATTCCGGGCTATCTTACCCTGAACGGGAAAGATAACATTGCCGGGAACGAATCCTTATTTCTTTAATTCCGATTCCAGCTCGGCAATCACCTCACGGTTTTTTACTACCTGGCTGCTAGCTGATTCTTCGGAACGATCTCCTATTTCAAGGCTGGTTCTGAGCTTAATATCAGCTTGTTCCCGTTTTGCAACCACTTTATTTTTACGATCTTTCCTTTTTAATCTTGTTACTGCCATCTTGTTAGTATTAAAGAGGTCGGGAGCGGATTCGAACCGCTGTATAAGGTTTTGCAGACCTCCGCCTAGCCACTCGGCCACCCGACCCTGTTGTATTTTTTAGGCTTGCAAAGATAGGCAATTAATTCAAAGCAAGCAAAAATCCTTTTTAAAACGCACGGGCTTTTAGTTTATCGTCGCGAAGCAGCCGGCCCATCCGGGCGGCGTCTTATTTCGGAACAAATAACAGCGGCCGCCGTTGCCACGTTCAATGATTCAGCCCCTCCAAAACGAGGGATCGTTACCGGGTGAGTGATGTACTTTTTTAATCCGGGAGATATTCCCTTCGATTCATTTCCCAAAAGCAATACTCCTTCACCCCCGAAACGTTCTTCATAAAGGTTGTTTCCATTCAGCAAAGCGCCGTAAACCGGAGTTTTTATTCCTTCAAGCGCTGAAGCGAGGTCACCCTGGTATAACTTCACCCGGAAAAGCGAGCCCATGCTGGCTTGCACTACCTTGGGATTGAAAAATTCTACCGAATCTTCGGACGCCAGCACCCCTCCCATTCCAAACCAATCGGCGATCCGGATAATGGTTCCCATGTTTCCCGGGTCCTGGATCGTGTCCAGGGCAAGCCACATTCCGCCGGGCTTCTCCGGGCTTTCCGGCAGGCCAAATAGGGCCTCCCCGGCATTCGGGGGAAGGTATGCCACAGCAAGTACTTTATTCGGAGTACGCTGCGTGCTTATTTTTTGAAGTTCTGTTTCGGTTAGGGCCGCAATTTTTATATTTTCAGGAAGTTTTGCTGATATTTGCAACGAGGGCAAATAAGTTTCGAGAGCATAAATAGCATACAGGTTAAATCCTGACGTTAACAGTTCGTTCAGCATTTTTGTTCCTTCAACGATGAACAAGCCGTGTTGCTCACGGTACTTTTTTTGATGAAGTGATTTTATAAAACTTATTTCAGATTTTGAGGCCATCTGCTAATTATTGCTCGACAACAATTATAATCATTTTAGCCGGGATACTTGCCCAGTCCTGTAAACCTACCCGTTACCTGGAAGAACGGCAGGCATTGATCCAGAAGGTTAAACTGGAAGGTTTTGATAAAAAACAAAAAGAGATCCGGTCCCAATCTTATGCCCTGATCAGGCAAACCCCCAACCGTTCGGTATTCGGCCTTTTTAAGCCCTACCTGGGGATCTATAACCTGGTGAATGTCAAAAACGGTCAGTATAAAGATACCCTGCGCAACGATATTGGCGAACCTCCCGCTATCCTGGACACCGCCATTACCCGCCTTTCCGCCGAAGCAATAGAGATCTATTTGCAGAAAAAGGGTTATTTCAACGCAAGGGTAGCCTACTCCATTGATTCTGTAGGACCAAAGAAAGTGGCCGTTACCTATAAAGCCGTCCCTAACCGGGTGTACACTGTACGGGAGTACAATGCCAATATTCCCGATACTGCCATCAGGCGGCTGGTGCTTCAGAGCGAATCGCTGGTGGACTCCGGTATGAATTACGATGAATATGTGCTGAGCGATGAAAGGGAACGCATTAGCAGCCAGCTCAAAAACAGGGGCTATGCCGAATTTGAAAATGCCTATATTCAGTATGACGCGGACACGGCGCTTAATAACAACCAGGTGGACCTGACTCTCCGTGTAGAAAACCCCGGCGACGGCGAGCATACGGTTTATCGCTTTAACAATACGTATATTACCATTAATCCGAGTGAAGAAAATGAACGGAGCGCGGAAGCAGATACGATCAACTATAAGGGAGACTATTACTTTATAGATTACGAAGGAAAATACCATCCGCGGGTTTTCAATAACAGCACGTTCCTGGGAAAAACACTCATTTATAAGGAAAGGGACCGCAATCTCACCTATACGCGCCTCGGCGACCTGGGGATTTTCAAATTCATAACGATTGATTTTAAGAAGAACGAACAGGACAGCACCCTGCTTGACGCTTATATTTCGCTTACTCCCTCGAAAAGGCAGTCCCTGTCGCTGGAGGGCGAACTTACTTTGATTGGAACCAGCCTTGGCGGCCTGGGCGGTTTCACCTATAATAATAAGAACCTGTTCAAGGGCGGAGAACTTTTTGAACTTCGTTTCAGGGGCGGGCAGGAAAGCAACCTGCGGCAGTTTGAGATCAACAGCAGCATCGCTTTCCCACAGATGCTGCTTCCGTTTAAATTCACCCTCGGAAAATACGGCATGCCCCGCAGCAAGTTTTCCTTTGACTACCTTGACCAGCTTGAGTTCACCAGGTATGCCCTTCGAAACTATAATTTTTCCTTCGGTTATGAGTGGAAGGAAACCCGCTCAAAAAGCCACTACCTGGCGCCGCTTAGAATAGGCGTGCTTCGTTCTATTATCAACCCCGAATTTGAAGACCTGCTGATTGAACAGGGAAACATTGAACGCGTTGCGGAACTGGACCCTTATTTCAGCCTCGGATCATCTTATACCTATGTGAACGGCGCCTATAAATTGCTGGAAGGGGGTGATTTTATTTACTTCAAAGGCAGCCTGGAACTGTCAGGAAATACGCTTAACCTGGCTCACAAGGCATTCGGCGGCCCAAGGAGCGATTCGGGGAATTATTATATGGTGGCGGGGCTGCGTTACCCGCAGTACATCCGCCCGGAAGGCGATATCCGCTTTTACCGGAAAACCGGGCCCAGGGAACAATTGGTTTTCCGCCTGAACGCAGGCGCCGGATACGCCTACGGAAACAATCCTAACCTCCCCTACCAGCGAAAATTCTTTATGGGAGGCGCTAACAGCATCCGTGCATGGCGCACCAGGACCATCGGGCCGGGAACCTATAACTACTACGACAGCCAGCCTACCGGCGACCGCAACCTGGAATATTTTTACCGGGTAGGCGATATCAAGCTGGAAGGGAACGTAGAATACCGCTTTCGCATCCTGGATGACTTTTTCTTCGCGAAGCTGAACGGCGCTACATTTGTAGACGTCGGGAATATCTGGGATTTTGAAGACGATGACCCATCCAGGGAATTTCGGGCCAGCGATTTTTATAAGGAGCTTGCCGTCGGCGCAGGATTCGGGCTCCGCTTTGATATTGACTTCCTGGTCTTCAGGCTGGATTTCGCAGCCAAGGTACATGACCCCCAATTCGGCGGAACAAATAGCTGGGTCATCGGCAAAATAGGCGATAAAGCCTTCAAGGAACGGTACAATTACAATTTCTTCAACCTCACTTTGGGTATCGGGTACCCTTTTTAGTGGTGCCGCACCAGCGTCGCCGCACCAGCCAGCGTTGCCGCGTCAGCGTCGCCGCACCAGTACCGCAGCACCAGCGTTGCCATACCAGGGTTGCCGCATCAGCGCCGCCGCTCCCGAACGCACAACAGGGTCGCCGCATGCTGAGAGGGGCAATCAGGAAATCCCAAGGATCACTTGCAACAGACCCCCTATCCACTCCCTGGCCGCATCCAGAAAAGAGTCCAGCGACAGCCCTTTCGAACTATTGAAATAAAAGAACGCTCCCAGCAGCAACAACATAAGAATGATCAGCCTTCGGAAAAACATCCCAAGCAGGATCAGGGCCAGCGGAACCACCACCAATAAGGCCAGCGGAATATGGATCACGGAAAAGCCCCCCGACAAGCCACGGTAAACGTAATACAAATGCGCGGTGCTGCCGGTTCCGCCTTCATGTTTTAAATAAAGAAAAGTTGCAGCGGCCACCTCCTGCGGGAAAGAAGCCTGGCCATCCTTAAATCTGATATCCGTCTCAAATCCATTGACAGAAAACGGAAAAACGCCGCTCAGGTCCTGCAGGCTGTTCCCCGATGCGTCCAGCGCAACCAGCTTAATGGTTTCCCCTTCCTGCTCCCGTACGGCAAAATCGGGAATATCGCCTGCAGAAACGCTAATGCTCCCTGAAAACAGGGAAATAAGGAAGTAACCGAAAATAAATAAAAGTCTATTCATTTGCCCGTTTGTTATAGATCAGGTACCCGATATGGAATAATACGCCAAGTTTCCGCTCCGGGTCGTCGTAGTAACTGACATTGAGCCCAACAGGCCCCACCGGGCTATGATAAACCAGCGCCGCCGAGGCAGCCAGCGAAAAATTGCTCAGTTCCAGATCCGGTTGCTTGAAAATATAGCCTTCCATCCGGAGATCGATGTTTTCGTAAAAAGTGATAATATTCCTCAGGCCAAGCGCAGCGTACTTCCGCGCCCGAAGGCTTTCCAGGTACAAGGATTTGCTATCGGCAAGGGGGTAAAAAACCGGCGCCATCAGCATCGAAGACTTCTGATTGCCAAAAGAAGGCTGATTTGTCCATACCCCTTCCACCAGGTAACCCAGTTTTGAGAACCCGGACGTCCGGAAATAACGTTCATAACTCAGTTTGGCCTTCAGCCAGTTTTTTTGCTGTCCCGGCAAAGCCGTTCCCTGGATGGGGATAAATCCTTCCTTCCCGGTAAAAGCATAGAATCCCAGTTGAAACCGATGCCCGCTGGACGGGTACTGCTTGCGGTCAAGCGTATTCCTTTCAAAAGAAGCCCGGAATTTATAACCGTCAAAAACAGAAAGGTCCAGAGGCCCGGACGTCACTTCATCATCCAGGTAATACTTATTATTGAGCCGTATAGCTGAAGCGGCAAATTCATAACGGCCATTGTTCCTTCCCGGAAGCCCAAGGATGAATTCAAGTTTTTTATCATTCTGGTCAATATAAGTCGGGGTCAGGTCTTCAATAAAGATCTCGCTGCTTCGGAAGTAATTCCAGTGATTGTAAATAAAATCAAGCTGCAGGAAAAAAGGCACCCGCCAGGGAATGTCCATCCTGGCCGCCAAACGGGCCGATTCGTAAAACCTTCCCGAATAGAACGAGGCCCCGAACGTATAGGAATTACTCCTGAGAATATTGTACTGGACGCCCATGAACGCGTTACTGATGGGCCTGGTGGACACATTTCCCCCGAAATTGAATAAGAAGTTCCGCTCCGGGGTCACCTGCAGTTCAAAACGATAGGTATGATCCAGGCTGTCATAGATCATACGCGGGTAAACAGTCTCAAAATTATCGTCCGCCACCAGCCGGTAATAACCATTCTTAATATCCTTCAGGGAGAGCGCGCTTTTATTCTGCCGGAAAATACGTTCAATATACCTGCGCTGTTCAACGGTAGCCCCCTTTATACTGATATCGCTAAACCGGATAGGCGGAAAGCGACTATTGAACCGGGCCCTTTTCGCCTGGAGCGTGTCCCGGCTCACCCGCCTGGAAATCAATTGCTTGATCCGCGGCATTTGCTGCAGCGCCGCTTCGTAGCCGGCTTTAATATAAGCTTCCACGGGCTCAAAATCCGTCGCGCTGAACTCACTAAGGTCCGGATTGATAAAAACGCCGTTTTCCCCAAGCTGCGTGGAATCGGATTTGGATAAAAAAAGGAATACGGTGATCTTCGACAGCAGTTGCTCATCTATTTCCTCGGGATACTCATTGTAAACTTTTGATGAAGTATTGCTGCCGACGATCACATCCGCGTCAAACTCTTCTCTCATGACGTCTACCGGGAAGTTGTTGTAGAGCCCGCCGTCAAACACATATTTCCCGTCAATCTGGATAGGCCGGTAAAAAAACGGCACCGATACCGTTCCCCGGAGCGCATCACTAAGGCTCCCATCCCTCAGCACAATGGCATTCTGCGAAAAAATATCAGCCACCATGCAGCGAAAAGGCACGAACAGGCTGTCAAAATCAAAACCAGCATTCGCCGTGGGCTGCCCCAGCAGTTCCAGCAACGCAAAGTTCATGGGAATATCCGTAGCAATGGTCGTCCGCAACCGCGCCCGGAAGGCCGAATCAATAAGCACCTTTGCCGTCAGAAACGAAGGCGCGTCAGGATTTTTCTTAAAGAAATTCCTGTAATCGCTTTCAAACCGCCCGTTTATCCAATTCTGAAAATCCGCGCTTGCCGCAATATATTCAATTTCCGAAGGCGAATACCCCGCCGCGTAAAAGCCGCCCACAACACCTCCCATGGAGGTTCCCGCTACATAATCAATTGGAATACCGTTCTCCTCAAATGCCTTCAGCACCCCGATATGCGCCAGCCCCTTTGCCCCGCCCCCGCTCAGCACCAGCCCCACCTTCTGCCCATACAAGCACGAGCCAGGCAAAGACATCAACACCAATAAAAACGCAATCTGAAACCTTTTACGCATACGTCAGCTTTAACGGGTCCGCCCACACAAATATAAGATTCCCCGCCGGAATCAGGACGATCCCGGGCGCTGCGCGCCCGGGATCCCAAAAATCACTCTGAGCGAGTACGCCACCACGAGATTTTGGCGCATCCGCACGCAGCGACTTTTGATTTTCAGGGCGGATGCGCAGCAACCGGGATCCTGAAAATCAGCCTGAGCGAGTACGCCACCACGAGATTTTGGCGCATCCGCACGCAGCGACTTTTGATTTTCAGGGCGGGTGCGAAGCAACCGGGATCCTGAAAATCAGCCTGAGCGAGTACGGATGCGCCAAAATCTTTTATATTTACCCCCATGAATCCCAAAACCCCAAAAGAGTCCCTTACCATCATGAACGAGCTGGTATTGCCAAACGATACCAATATGCTAAGCAATCTCATGGGCGGGCGCCTGCTGCACCTGATGGACATCGCCGCCGCCATTTGCGGACAGCGGCATAGTAACAAAGTGGTAGTTACCGCATCCGTTGACAATGTCTCCTTTTCACAACCCATTAAAATGGGCGACCTGGTAATCATCCAGGCCCAGGTAACGCGCGCTTTTACCACCTCCCTGGAAATACGACTGGATGTTTGGGCCGAGCATATTCCGAGCGGAAAAAAAGTAAAAAGTAATGAAGCCTACTATACGTTCGTGGCTGTAGATGAAAACAACCGGCCGGTACGGGTACCGGAGGTACGTCCCGAAACTGAAGAAGAACAAAACTTATATGACGGAGCCCTGCGGCGCCGCCAGCTTCGCCTGATCCTGGCCGGAAAAATGAAACCCGATGAAGCCACTGAACTTAAAGCCTTGTTTGTACCGAAATAGTTTAACGTTCAAGGTTTAACGTTCAAGGTTCAAGGTTTAAAGTTTGTAGTCTATAGTTTTTAGTTTCTAGTTTGTAGTTCTTAGAAACAGTTATAGACGAAGGTTCCTAGTTTAGCTTCCCGTTTCTTAGAAAGTCAATCTAGCTTTCTAGTTCTCAAGAAGCGTTCAAAGCCAAAAGTTTCAGATTTAAGGTCAAAACGAGCGCTTCACCTCTGAATTACAAGCTATAAACCTTAGACTGTTGCGAAGAAACTTCTAATTACAAACTTTGAACTAAAAACTTTAAACCTTAAACTGTTGCGAAGCAACTATTGCGAAAGCAACAGAATCCGGTCGAATTCTTCTTTTTTTAAGGGCATTACGGAGAGGCGGCCCTGGCGGACGAGGGCGATGTCCTGCAATTGTTCATCCGTCTTGATCAGATCAAGCCCGACAGGCTTTTTTAGTGGCTTTACGGGAGCGATATCCACTACTACCCACCGCGTATCGTCGGTAGTGGGGTCCTGGTAGGCTTCTTTGACTACTTTAGCGATGCCCACGATTTCTTTTCCTTCGTTGCTGTGGTAAAAGAATACCTGGTCGCCTTTTTTCATGGCCTGCAGGTTGTTGCGGGCCTGGTAGTTTCGGACGCCGTCCCAGAAGGTGCGTTTGTCTTTAAGTAATTGTTCCCAGGGATATTTGAATGGTTCGGATTTAACCAGCCAGTACTGCATTGGTTTGTGTAGTATTTTAGGTTGTTTCGGAATTATAGATAAGCGCGTTGGTTTTTGCCTTCTACGTAATACATAAAGGCCCTGTTTACCACCCGGTTTCCTCCGGGGGTCGGGTAGTCGCCTGAGAAATACCAGTCGCCGGCATTCAGCGGGCAGGCCTTATGGAGGCCGTCCAGCGTTTGGTAGATCACCTCTAATTCAGCGTTCAGATCCGGAGGAGTAACAATGCTGGTGATCTGCCGGGAAATCTCTTCGTAACTGAACTGATCGTACAACTCTTTCACGTAATTCGTGATTGCGGACCGCGGGAGTTCATCCTGTGTCTTGCATTTTTCATATACCCGTTCTACCAGTTCATCGTCCGCCAGGGACATCATAGCCTGGAAAGCGACGAATTCGCCCATCCTGGACATATCAATGCCGTAACAGTCGGGGTAACGGATCTGGGGGGCCGAGGAAACAATAATGATCTTGCGCGGCTCCAGCCGGTCAAGCATCCGTAGAATGCTTTGGCGGAGGGTAGTTCCCCGGACAATGGAATCATCCAGCACCACGATGGTGTCCACACCAGGCTCAACCACCCCGTAGGTAACATCATAGGTATGATTTACCAATTCGTTCCGGTCCGAATCCTGGGTAATAAAGGTCCGTAATTTCGTGTCTTTGATCGGGATCTTTTCAATGCGGGCAGACATGTTAAGGATCTCATCGATCTGCTGCGCGCTCAGTTCGGCCGCATTCTTCAGCTTTCGCTTCTGTGTATCCCGGATGTATTCCTTGATCCCTTCCTTCATCCCGTAAAAGGCCACTTCCGCCGTATTGGGAATGTAGGAAAAAACCGTATGCTTCAGGTCATGGCCCACGGCGTCCAGCACCTGGGGTACCAGCAGCTTACCAAGCATCTTCCGCTCCTGGTAAATTTCCGTATCGCTTCCCTTTGAGAAATAAATACGTTCAAAAGAACAGGATTTGCGTTCCAGCGGCTCGCGGATCTGCTTCTCTGTAATGCTGCCGTTTTTCTTGATGATGAGTGCGTGTCCGGGCTTTACTTCATGCAGATCTTGAAATTTTACATTGAAGGCTGCCTGGATGGCCGGCCGTTCAGAGGCCACTACCACTATTTCGTCGTCCTGGTAGTAGTAAGCCGGCCGAATGCCGGAAGGGTCACGAAGCACAAAGGCATCGCCATGCCCGAACATTCCCTGAATGGAATAGCCCCCGTCGAAATCCTTTGCCGAGCGGCGGAGAATTTCGGCAACGTCCATATGTTCGGCAATGAGTTTCGAAATAGTAGGATTATCGTAGCCCTTCGTCTTGAAATGGTCGAATAAAGCCTGGTTTTCCACATCGAGGAAATGGCCTATCTTTTCCAGCACCGTTACGGTGTCCGCTTTTTCTTTGGGATGCTGCCCCAGTTCGTACAAGGTTTCCAGCAGCTCATCCACGTTGGTCATATTAAAATTCCCGGAAAGCACCAGGTTGCGGGTCATCCAGTTGTTCTGGCGCAGGAAGGGATGGCACTTTTCAATGCTGTTCTTTCCATGCGTGCCGTACCGGAGATGCCCCATCAGCACCTCGCCGATAAACGCCACGTTATTTTTCAGCCAGTCGCAATCATTCATCAGGTTAGGGTCAAGCGCCCTTACGCCGTCAAACTTTTTGCGAACATATTCAAAAATGTCGGTAACCGCCCGCGGGGCCATGGAGCGGTAGCGGCTGATATACCGCTGGCCGGGAGGCATGTCCAGTTTAATAGTCGCAATACCTGCACCATCCTGCCCCCGGTTGTACTGCTTTTCCATCAGAAGATACAGCTTATTCAACCCGTATAATGCTGTTCCGTATTTCTGGTGGTAGTAATCAAGGGGTCGCAGCAAGCGGATCAGGGCTATTCCGCATTCGTGTTTTATCTGCTCACTCATTCGCGCTATCTAAAATGCAAAGTTATGAATTTCTTAACGGTATAACATCCTTTTGCTGAGAAAGTTTATCCTTAAAAGTACCGCATTACCGCCTCCGGGAAAATGCCCAGGATTACGGTCAGTACGGTAAGCGTGACAATGACCAGCTTAAGCAGCAGGTGCTGCCGGGCCATGACTACGATGCCCTCGTTTTTTCGCAAGAAAAGGTTAAGCGGTATCTTCAGGTAATAGAACAAGGCGACGACTGTATTGACCGCGCCCGCTATCAGCATCAGGATAAACAGGACGTTTCCATTTACAGTATACCCTTCATAGGCGGCCGAGAACATGAGGAATTTGGCAACAAAACCGCCCGCGGGCGGGATACCGATCAGGCTCATCAACAGGACCACGAAACAAACCGACACTACCGGCATCTTAAATCCAAGGCCTTTGTAGGAGTTCACGTTTTCGCTATGCAGAATACCCGCCAGGAGGCCAATGATCACGAAGGCGCCGATATTGGCCAGGGTATAGATCACCAGGTAGTAAAACACCGCCTTTTCGCCGGTTTGAGAAAAAGCCGCTAATCCCATCAGGAGGAAACCGGAGTGGCCAATGGAGGAATACGCCAGCATACGCTTCAGGTTGTCCTGCCAGAGTGCCTGAAAATTGCCGATGGTCATGGTGATTATCGAAAATACGGCCAGCCAGGTTTCCCAATCAAAGCCGTAAGTCGCGTGCATAAACTGGATAAGAATGCCCGCCCCGGCGGCTTTTGGCAGCGTCGATAAAAAGGCCAGCACAGAATTGGTGCTGCCTTCATACACATCAGGCACCCAGAAATGCAAGGGAAACATAGACAGCTTGAAACCAAAACCTGCCAGTGTGGTAAAAACGGCCATGCTTACTGCAAGGGGGGCAGCGGAAGCAAGGCTGGCGGCAAAGTCGCTATTCAGCTGAAGGGTCCCTGTTAAGCCGTACAGCAGCGAGATGCCGTATAACATGACCGCGGAACACACCGCGCCGAAAAGGACGTACTTCATAGCGCTTTCGGCAGGAAGCCGTTCGCGGGTCGTATACCCGACAAGGATATAAGAACAGATCGACACCATTTCGATGGAAAGGAAAACCATGAGCAGGTTACCGGCCATTACCATAAGATTCAGGCCCAGCAGCACAGCAGCTAATAAAGAAAAATAGTCGCCCCAGCCTTTTTCATTATGCCGTATCGGGAAATCACGGACGCCGAAGGCAATGATAAAGAGCATGCCCAGGCCGAAGAGTACTTTTAATAAAAGGGAAAATGTAGTAAGGTGAAGCATTCCCCCGAAAAAAACCTCACCGGCATGTTCAAACTGCGGCAGGGTAAGCAAAGTGATTATCAGAATTCCCGCGAAAGCGATCAGCGGAGAGCTGTTCTTGAACTTTTTCCCCAAGAACAGGTCAATAAGGATAAGCAAAAGAAACAACACTCCCAGCAGCAGTTCAGGCAGGAAGAAGCTAAGGCTGCCCAGCACTTCTTCCACGCTTTTATTGATATAGGGAAGCAATTCCTTCATTCGACTAATATTGAAGGGTATTAAGCTGCTGCAGGCCGGTTTCATAAAGCTCCTGTACCATAGCGGCCAGGGTAGCGTTACTGAGATCAAAAAAGAGCGAGGGGAAAATTCCCAGCGTCAGAGAAAGCAGCGCCATCGGCAGCAGCAAAGCCCATTCCGAGGGCCGCAGGTCGGCCAGCTGTGTACTCCATGCCGGACCGCCCTTGAAACGGGTGGTGCCAAAGAACATGCGTTGAAGCGTCCAGAGGAAATAAGCGGCGCTCAGCAATATTCCCAGGGATCCCGCGATAGCCATCCAGCGGGGAAGCAGGTCATTCACACTTTCGGAATTAAACGTCCCGATCAGGGTAAAGGCTTCAGCGATAAAAGCGGAAAAACCGGGAAGCCCCAGGGAGGCGAAAAAAGCGATCATCACAAAGGCGGTGTAACTAGGCATATGCGTTGCCAATCCCCTGAAATTAGGTATAAAGCGGTCGTGTACCCGGTTATAGATCACGCCCACCAGGAAGAACAGCATGGTGGAAAGAATACCGTGGCTCACCATCTGCAGCACCGCGCCCGAGGTACCTTCCGTGGTAAAGGAGGCGAAACCCAACAGTACAAATCCCATATGCGACACCGAAGAATAGGCGATCATCTTTTTCAGGTCCTTCATTGCCAATGCATTCAGGGCACCGTACAAAATAGAGATCACGCCCAGCATCCCGATAAACCAGCTGAAATGCACGGCCGCGTCCGGAAATATGCCAAAGCAGAGCCTCAGGATACCATAGCCTCCTATCTTCAGGAGAAGGCCGGCAAGGATAATGGAAATGGGAGTCGGCGCTTCCACGTGGGCATCAGGCAGCCAGGTGTGAAAAGGTACCACCGGCACCTTAATGGCAAAGGCGATAAAAATAACGGCAAATCCAAGCAGACGGGCAGGCACTCCAAGAATAGTATGTACGGCATCCGGGCTGAAAACGGCCCCTTCTACAAAATTGGCCGCGTTCATCATGTGCAGCATATTGAAGGTATAGGCGCCGCTCACAGGATCCTTTACCGAAAAGTACAGCCCCACGATCACCAACAGCATGAATACCGAACCAAAAAGCGTATACAGGAAGAATTTAAGCGCCGCATATTCTCGTCGCGGCCCGCCCCACATGCCTATCAGAAAGTAAAGAGGAAGCAGCATGAGTTCGTAAAACACGTAAAACAGGAAAAAATCAAGCGCGCAGAACACGCCCATAATCGCCGCATCCATTAAAAGGAACAGGGTAAAATAGCCTTTCAGGTTATCCTTGATCTCCCAGGATGAAATGGCGGCCGCCACCATGACAATGGCCGAAAGAATGAGCAAGGGGGCGCTTAGACCGTCTATCCCAAGGAAATAATCGATCTCCAGCTTTCCCAGGTTGCCCAGGCTAAGATGGATCCAGGGGATCTTTTCCACGAACTGGAATTGATCCGCCCCTGCCGCCTGCCGGTCAAAACCCATATAAATAATACAGGCAATCCCTGCCTGCAAAAGAGCTGTTCCCAGGGTAATATAGCGGTACCATTCCCTGAATCGCGCCGGCAACAGCAAAATCAGCACAAGGAATACTACGGGCAAAAATATAATGATCGAAAGCCAGTTCATTTATCCAATACTATCTTGATAAGGTATAAAATCATTAAACCGAAAACCGCCAGGGCCATATACTGCTGTACCCGCCCTGTCTGAAAGCCGCGGAAAAAATCGCCCAGCGAGCGGGCCCTGCCGCCGATGGCGTTCACCAGGCCATCCACAATCACTTTATCCAGCCAGGCTGCCACTTTAGATAAGCTTCTGACCAGGCGTTCCAGCAAGTGCAAAAAGCCGTCAACAAGTTTTTTATCGATCGCCTGCATACTGTTTCCCAGCCAAAGGACGGGCCTCACAAAAATAGCGTTATAAACGGGATCCAGGTACCAGCCGCGGGAAAGAAAGTTCTCCAGGCCGCTTTCCTTCTCCCGGAATTGAGCCTTCATGGAAAATCCGCGGAAAGCAGTATACAATACCGCCGGAAGCCCCACCAGGGCAAGCAGCAACAGCCCCCAGGTAATAATTCCGGGAACACCCTGAAGAAGGGCGGCCGTATTGTTTGCAGAAAAAGCTCCCGCAAGCGCAATATCCGACGTACTGAAGGGATTCAGCGAAAACCAGATAAACAAGGTAAATACGCCCAGCACCGCCATAGGGATTTTCATTTTTAAATTACCCTCCTTCACATGCGCAAGGGCCGGGGTACGGCTCTTACCCATAAACACCAGGCTCCACTGCCGCCCGATGTACCAGGCGGTAAGCAGGGAAGTGGCCACCGCAGAAAGCGGGATCAGCAACCAAAACCCGCCTTTTTCAAGGGCCCATCCGAAGGATCCCAGCAGGATCATTTCCTTGGAAAGAAAGCCGGAGAAAAATGGAAGCCCTGCCAGCGCCGCGGCAGCGAGGGTATATACCCAGAACGTCAGCGGCATTTCCCTTCGCAAACCTCCCATGATCCGCATATCCTGCTCGCCAATCTCCAGGTTATGATGATGTTTCACCTCGTGGATATGGTGGATCACCGCACCCGCTCCTAAAAAGAGCAGGCATTTAAAAAAAGCGTGCGTCACCAGGTGGAAGATCGCTGCCTCGTAATGGCCGGTACCTATCCCCAGCATCATAAAACCGAGCTGGGAAATGGTGGAATAGGCAAGCACTTTTTTAATATCGAATTGAACAAGCGCGACAGTTGCTGCCAGGAAAGCGGTAAACGTACCCGCTACCGCAATTACGTCCAGCAATTCTCCCGGGAATAACGGGAACATCCTGGCCAGCAAAAACACCCCGGCCGCCACCATGGTAGCCGCATGAATGAGCGAAGAAACCGAGGTAGGCCCTTCCATCGCATCAGGCAGCCAGGTATGCAGCGGGAATTGCGCCGATTTCGCAAAAGCGGCAAGCGTCAGGCCGGCAGCGGCAATATAGATCCTGACGTCTGCTGTGCCGGAAATAGCTCCGGCAGCATCTGCTGTATCTGAAAGCGGGAGCGCGGCAGCAGCCTGCCTCAGTGCGTCTCCGATCTGCTGGTTCAGGGCCTGGATATCAAATGTGCCCGCGAGGCTGAACAGGGACATTAGCGCGACTAGAAAGCCGATATCCCCCAGCCTGTTAATAATAAAAGATTTTTGACTGGCCAGCGCAGCCTTTGGCCGTTCAAACCAAAACCCGATCATCAGGTAAGAAGCCACACCCACCAGCTCCCAGCACATATAAGTGATCAGCAGGTTGCCTGACAATACCAGCCCCAGCATAGAAAAAACAAAAAGGCTAAGATAAGGCCAGTAACGATGGTACCTAGGGTCGCCCTTCATGTAGGCCATCGAGTAAATATGCACCAGCAGCGAAATAAACGTCACCAGGCCCAGCATCAATACCGAAAGGTTATCCAGGGTAATCCCGGCTTCTATCGTAGTATTGCCGATCCTGAACCATTCGAGCTTGAACAGAAGCGATGTATGGGGAGCATCACTTTGAAAAACACCCATGAAAACCAGCAAAGCAGCAACAAATGACAGCCCCGTAAGGCCGGTAGCAAGCCAGTCGCCTTTGCCGGGAAGCCTCTTTCCGGAAACGGAAAGCAGGATAAATGATAAAAGAGGCAATAGCAACGCGGCTAGTGCAAAAAACAAGAGCGAACTGTTCGCTGAAGCAAAAGTTGTCAATGCTGCCTCCCCTGTTAGTATTTCATATCTTTGATCTTATCCGGATCAATGGTCTTGTATTGCGAATACACATTAATAATGATCGCCAGCGCCACCGCCACGGTAGCCGCCGCCAAAACAATGGCGAATATAGCAAACACCTGCCCTTCGTTGTCCATCCTGTCGTACATGCCGAAAGCTACCAGGTTAAGAATAGCGGCGTTCAGCATGAATTCGATGCCAATCAGCACCAGCACGGCGTTTTTCCGTGATAGTACGGTGTAAAGGCCAATGCTGAAGAGCAGTGCGCCGACTATCAGGAAATGGGACAATGGGATCATTGATCGTTTTCTGTTTCTGTTGTTTACTTCAAATTTGCTACCGTACTGCTTTTATTCACTGTCCGGCTTTTCCAGCGCGCTAATCCGGTCCTGCAGTACGGGCCCGCTAAAATTGCCGGCCTATTTTCGTCCGCGGGCCAGGTAGGCGGCTCCTATCAGGGCGGCCAGCAACAGGACGGATATTACCTCGAAGGGTAACAGGTACCTGGTCATTAAATTAATGCCGACGTTTTCTACCATGTTCTCCTTGCCGGTGACACGGTTCCCGGCTGCGGAAGCTTCGTTGAGCCACTGCAGGCCGGACCAGTCAACGGTGACAGCCACCTGGAGCAAAACTGCTAATACGCCCAGCGCAAGCAATATTGAGGGAAGAGAACGAGCCCTGAAAAGGCGGGGGCCGGTTTTTTCTTCCTTCCGGATCACTTCCAGCAGTTGCTTATCGGTCAGCATCAGGGCAAAGATCATCAGTACCACCACGCCGCCGGCATACACCAATATCTGGGTTACGGCAACAAAGTCAGCCAGCGCAAAAATATAAAGTCCGGCCAGGGCGAATAACACCCCGAAAAAACAGAATATCGCCCGCGCTATATCCCTGCTGACAGCCACGTAAAGGGCGGCCGAAAGCATAATAGCAGCAAGGATATAAAAAATGACTGTCAAGGCGTATTATCCGTTTTAGGTTTTTTGCTTTCTTCCAGCATGCGCCTTTTTTCAGCTGCCTCTTCCGGCGACATTTCTGAGAACCGGTAGGTTAATTCATGCATATTGGCCACGCTTTTATCGTATGTATCGGTCATGATAATGCATTCCGTAGGACATACGGTCGTGCATAAGCCGCAGTACATGCACTTTGCCATGTCAATATCGAAACGGGCTGCATGAAGCCTTTTTTTGGTGCCGTCAGAGGTAATTCCAATATCTTCCACCGCCTTGATCGCATCTATTTCAATGCAATCCACCGGGCATATTTTTGCGCAGAGGTCGCAAACAATACAATCGTCGATTTCCACATGCAGCTGGTACCGGCCCGTCTCGGGTACGGGTATCTTTTCCCTCGGATACTGGATCGTTACCAGTCCTTCCTGCTGTTTAAAGTAATTATCTTCGGCTACCCCTTGCGGCTTCCGCTGCTTTCCCGCCTGGAATGCATGGCCCAGCGTCACCTTTAACCCTTTCCAGGCGGTGATCAGCGAATTCCATATGTCATTCCGCTCTTTCAACTTATTCTTTCTCCTGTTTATTATTCTTTTCTCCTGTTAATTCATTACGAGCAGCTGTCTAATTCATGACGAGCAATCGCCAAAGGCCGGAAATAAAGAGGCAAAGGAATGCCGCCGGTATCAGTACCTTCCAGCAGAAACTCATGAGCTGATCTACCCGGAGCCGGGGCAGCGTCCAGCGGATCCACATTTGCGCCAGCACCAGGCCGAACGATTTTAAGATTAACCAAAAAACGCCCCAAATGTTCCCTGTTGTCCAGTTGGCCAGTTCCAGCCCGCCGATATTCGGCAAAGGCGTATTCCAGCCGCCCAGGAACAGGATGGCCGCAAGCATGGATACCAGGAGCATCATGGCATATTCGGCCAGGAAAATGAGTCCGAATCGAATTCCCCCATACTCAACGTGAAAGCCGGCTACCAGTTCGGATTCCGCTTCCGGGATATCAAAAGGCGCCCGGTTACATTCGGCCAGCGAAGCAATAAAATAGATCAGGAAAGCCAGCAGCAAATGAGGCGCCCTGAAAATATTCCAGGCCAGCAAACCGCCCGTTTCGGAAACATCCCAAAAGCCCAGGAACTCGACGGTCCCGGCCGAGAGGATACCCTGTTGCAGGTTGATCTCCTGCAGGTTCAGGGTTTGGGAGATCATCAGCACCGAAACAATGGCCACGCCGGCTGGAATTTCGTAGGAAACGATCTGGGCCACCGAACGCATGGACCCCAGCAGCGCGTACTTATTGCCGGAAGCCCAGCCAGCCATCAGGATACCCACCACTTCCACCGCCAGCACGGCAATGATGTAAAACACGCCGATATTTGCCGCGGAACCGATAATATCCGGTGCAAAAGGCATGGCCGCAAACCCCATGAACACAGAAACGAAAATGATCAGCGGCGCCGCCACAAAAAGGATCTTGTCCGCAGCGGTTGGTGTAATATTTTCCTTCTGAAGTAATTTGGTGATATCCGCAATTGTTTGAAAAAGCCCGTATTTGCCGGTTTCCATTGGCCCGTAACGATCCTGGATAAAGGCAGACACCTTGCGTTCAGCGTACACGGCATATAGTGCATACACTACGGTAAACAGCAGCACACAAAGCGCGACAAGGATGTAAGCCGAAAAAAACTCCATTCAACGTTATTTAGAAACGTTACAAACTTACGGAACGCTTCCGTAAAATCTAGCGATTTAGTAGAGAATTAATAACGCTTATCCAATGGCCTTAACACCAGGCAGTTCCTTGCCTTCCATGTATTCCAGCAAAGCGCCGCCTCCTGTGGAAACATAGCTCACATCATCGTCCATATTGAATTTCGCGATACAAGCTGCTGAATCCCCGCCGCCTATAAGGGAGAACGCCCCGTTACGGGTTGCCTCCACAATAGCTTCGGCTACCTGCCGGCTTCCGTCAGTAAAATTATCGAACTCGAAAACGCCCATAGGCCCGTTCCAAAGGATTGTTTTCGACCCGCGGATCACGTCCTTGAATGTTTTAATACTCTCCGGCCCTATGTCAAGCCCTTCCCAACCATCGGGGATATCGCTGTTACTCGCATAACGGGTATTGGCATCGTTCGAAAAGTCGTCCGCGATCTTGCAGTCTACCGGCAAAACCAGGTTAACGCCTTTTTCCTTTGCTTTAGCTACCAGCTCCCTGGCCAGGTCCAGCTTATCGGCTTCACAAATAGACTTACCAATATTGCCCCCGAAGGCCTTCGAAAACGTATAGGCCATGCCGCCGCCGATGATCAGGTTATCCACTTTGTCAAGCAGGCTTTCGATCAGCAGGATCTTGTCGGAAACTTTTGCCCCGCCCATAATGGCCGTAAGCGGACGCTCCGGGCTGTTCAGCACCTTTTCGGCGTTTTTAAGCTCAGCCGCCATCAGGTAGCCAAACATCCTGGCTTCCGGAAAGAACTTAGCCACCACCGTTGTGGAAGCATGGGCCCGGTGCGCGGTGCCGAATGCATCGTTTACATAAACATCGCCATGGCGGGAAAGCTTTTCCGCGAAGCCTTCATCCCCCTTCTCTTCCTCCTTATAAAAACGAAGGTTCTCCAGCAGCAGCACATCGCCCGGCTGCAATCCGGCCGACAATTCAAAGGCTTCCTCGCCCACACAGTCGGAAGCGAACTTCACATTCCTGTTCAGGGTTTCCGAAAGATGCTTCACAATATGCTTCAGGGAAAATTTTTCCGAAGGCTGCCCCTTGGGCCGCCCCAGGTGCGACATCAATACGATGGATCCGCCGTCGTTCAATATCTTTTCGATGGTAGGCAAAGCAGCCACGATGCGGTTATCGTCCGTTATCTCATTCTGCTCGTTCAAAGGCACGTTAAAATCAACGCGTACCAGGGCTCGTTTCCCTGCGAAGTCATATTGTTCCACTGTTTTCATATGTCCTATTTTATTATTTCATTTTTTCAACCAGGTCGGCCAAACGGGCGGAATACCCGGATTCGTTGTCATACCAGCCTACCACCTTAACCATATCGCCCACAATAGAGGTGAGCTGCGCGTCAAAGATACAAGAATGCGGGTTACCCAGGATATCCACGGAAACAATCGGATCTTCCGTGTACTCCAGGATACCCTTCAGCTCCGTTTCCGCCGCTTCCCTGAAAGCAAGATTGATCTCTTCCACGCTGGCATCCTTTTCCAGCCGGCAGGTAAAATCCGTCAGCGAACCATTCAGTACAGGTACGCGGATCCCGGCCCCGCCGAGCTTCCCTTCCAGCTTCGGGAATACCGAAGTGATGGCTTTCGCCGCCCCCGTAGTGGTGGGTATCATGGAAGTGGCCGCCGCCCGGGCCCTGCGCAAGTCGCGGTGCGGCCGGTCATGCAGGCTTTGATCGCCCGTATAGGAGTGGACGGTGGTTATATAGCCGCTTTTCACCCCCCAGCGCTCGTCCAGCACCTTAATCAGCATGGCCACATTATTCGTCGTACAGGAAGCATTGGAAATAACAGGCATATCCCGGCTAAGCGCTTCATCATTTACCCCCAGTACCACCGTAGGCACGGACTTATCCTTGGGAGGGGCCGAAAGCAGCACTCGTCCCGCTCCTGCCCGGAGATGCTTCTGCGCATCCTGCGGATCAGTAAACTTCCCCGTCGATTCAATTACCACGTCAATTTCCAGCTCCTTCCAGGGAAGCTGCAAGGGATTCGCCTCCGAATAAACCCGGATCACCTCTTCTTTGCCGTCGCGCCGGGCAATATACAGATGTCGTTCATCGTGCCGCACCTCTCCATCAAAGCGGCCATGTACCGAATCATACTTGAATAAATGCGCAAGGGTCCCGGTATCCGTAAGATCATTGATCGCCGCAACCCTTATTCCATCCCGGCGAAGCAGTTCCCTAAGGACCATTCGCCCTATTCTACCGAAGCCATTTATAGCAATCTTCACCTTGATTTCGATTTAACTATACCAGGCGCCGGTGTTTTTCCGCCCGGCTCCCTTCACGCCGCCAAATTTATACTATAAAGTCTAGTGTGGCAAAAATAATTCCGCGCCGCCAAGCCTGGTTGTTGGCGCCCCTCAAAACCCTTGATTCGTTATTTTTTAAAAATATTTTTTGTGAATTCGATTTTATGCTATCTTTGCAGCCCAGTCAGCAACGGGTTTTAGACCGGCTCAGAACCGATCCCCAACCCAAGGCTGGAACGCCAAATGGCCCATTCGTCTATCGGTTAGGACGCCAGATTTTCATTCTGGAAAGAGGGGTTCGATTCCCCTATGGGCTACGGACCCGCTTTACAATGCGTAGAGCGGGTTTTGTTTTTTACAGAATCTAGATCTGGCTTAGAAACATTTAACGCAGATTTTAGTTCAATTCCTCTTAGGTTGACTTCATTGAAAAGTTCAAATTGTTAAAAATACTGGGCTTTGACCGCTCTCAAATCGCATTTGACCTTTGTGCGGATTTTGCTCGACATGGTAATAGTGCGCTGACAATCAACTAAAAACCTTATAAAACTACTAAAACCCGTTTCAAAGCGCCTATTTTGTTCGGTTGGAATGGCTTTTTTTACGCGCGGCCCCTTGCGGGGCCAAAGTGATGTTTTAAAATGCAGCAGAGCTTTTTGTGATATTCGCAGGATTATCTATTTTACAAGGTACATTTTGAAGACAGTCTGGAATGCAGTTTTTCTTTTAACAATTAAACTTTTATCACCGATGAAATATCCTATTAGACACGTTAATCACTCACTTGAAGATACCTCAGCAGCTTTTTTTCGACACCATTTACCGGCTGATTTGAACGTCAATTCCGTGGATAAAGATTACGGTCAGGATTTGCATAAGTGATGCTGATCGCTCTTTCTACCTAGAATGTATCAGTACGGATGGCTTTTCTGATGAGCAAAAGGCCCTGAGGAATACGGAACATTTATTCTACGACCTTCTCGACGAAATGAAATGTCCGAATTTTTATTTAAGCTTAAAACGAGTTTTGTTTAAAGGCAAAAAAACTTCGGCATTTTCCAAGGCTCGTAAAGAGTTACAGAAATTGGTCGATCTCATCAATCCCGATGATGTTAATATGGAAAAAGTCCGAGACTTCAGCTCTCTACCCGCATTTCAGCATTTAGACCCTGACTTTCAACTAGAGATAAACCTGATCCCCAAACCGGAACGTAGCCGAATTGATGACCAGCGAAATATCGGTGTTTTTGAAACTCAGACGCGGGTTGGCGGCTTTGGTAACGTTTTACACGATGCGATTAAGCGCAAAGCCGCCAGATATGGGAAAGTTGGAAAACCGTTTATGCTTGCGATAATGCATTGACAGAATCTCCAATAGATGAATATGACATAGAAGATGCTTTATATGATCATTTAACCGATTATCTTCCAAGAACACTAAGTGGCACTAAAGCGCTCCCACAACAAACTGAAAGTGCATTTTTTACCCACGGTTGCCGGGTGAGAAATCGCAGTAACAAATTTATAGTGAAAGCCTCAGATCATTTACCTGCTAAACGTTTCAAATCTTTGATGAAACGGTTCGAGATTTTCCCATTGGGGCTACGGATTTCCGCCCTCACGCTGTCTTGAGGGCTTCTTTATTAAAATGGATAGCCCTGTGGGCTGAAAAGGCTAAATGGAGTGTCAATCCAAATTAAAATTTGAAATAAGTCTGGAGCAAGCATAGTCAGCTGCCAACCGCCGCAAATCCTTGAGAAAATTTCGGAAATATTTCCCACCTTATCGTAATAACGCTTTAAGCTCATCTGCTTCTGGCAATACCTTTTTCAGCGTTTTAGGCAGGTTACGGGTCAGACTGTATTCGGCTACCCCAATTGGTTTGTTTGAAACACGCAAGGCATATTCCACTTCAAGGTGGTCTTTCTCGGCACAGAGGAGGATGCCGATAGAGGGGTTTTCATGAGGCTGCCTTATCGTGTCGTCCAGAATTTCAAGGTAATAATTCAACTGTGCAGCATGGGCCGGTTCAAATTTCCCCGCCTTCAATTCCACGGCTATCATACATTGAAGATGCCTGTGATAAAAAAGTAGATCTATATAATATTCATTCTTTCCCAACTTAATTTTGTACTGGTTGCCCATATAAGCAAACCCATAGCCCAACGCCAATAATACATCACGGATATGTTCAATCATTTTATTTTCCAGTTCACGTTCCCTCACGGGTTCCGCCAGGCCCAAAAACTCAAGGCTGTACTCGCTCTTAAGAGTTTCTTCTGCCTGCTCAACCAATTGGACGGGCAGTGTTGTAGAAAAATTATGTTGTTTGCCTTCTTTTAAGGCCGCGCTATAACTGTCTGCTTTAATGAAGTTCATAAGCACATTTCTGCTCCATCCATTGCGTGCCGATTCCCGGATGTAGAAGGCGGCTTCTTCAATATCCGTTGTTTTATTCAATATAAGCAAATTATGACCCCAAGGAATTTCTGCGACAACTTGTCGCAGTTTTTTGTGAGGGGCATATTGGCTGTAAAACCGGCGCATGTCCCAAAGGTTCCTGGCAGAAAAACCGCTTCTCCGTGGGAACTCGGCCTGCAGGTCTTTGGATAGTTGTTCAACAACAGATTTGCCCCACCCATACTTTTTCTGTCTTTGAACAATTTTTTCGCCAACAACAAAATAGCGATTGATTAGTTCCGCGTTGAGGGCACGCGCGACTTGTATCCTGCCTTCTTCAAATTCTTGTTTTATTTCAGAAAGCAGCTCCTGATAATGATTGCCAAAATCCAGTTTCATTTCCAAGTAAGATGTGGTTTCAAGATGTATGCGCTGCTAAGTTAACCATTTATTTTAAACGACTCATTGTTTAAAGCAAAAGGGATTACAGACTCTTAAACATATTATAGCCTTCTCCCTTTTCTACGTTTCTTCAACTCTTGATTTTGCTCCCCATAGATAAGCTCATCACTGTTTTTCACACGTTCGACAAGCTCCGGTAGGTCGGTAAGGGGTTCGATAAATTTCCCCTTGCCGCTACGAGACAACATTTAAAAGCCTGCAAATGAACTGTTGGCAGGCTTTTTTGTTGGTGTCAAATCGCCGGATTTTTTAGGGTTTCGCATAAAAACTATCAGGGAGGACCTGTTCCCGTTTATTTACGCATTACCGTATATAGCAAACCGGCCGAACTCTCCACCGGAAGGGAATGCGATCCAAAACAATGGAATTCACGGTCCGGACGCATGAGCGGAACCCGGGAAGCCGCCAAATCCTTTAACGCCTACCTGGATATTCTGCTGGCAAAGGTACAGGACACCCATCGTTCCCTCCTTGAAGGCAACGCGGAAATCACGGCACAGAACATCAAAAACAAGCTTACCGGAAAAGCTGGAAAAGCCCGTTTATTGCTCGAACTATTCCAAGAGTACAACCGGAAAATAAGGGCCTTGATCGGTAACGGCTTTGAAGAAAGCACCTTAAAAGGATATCGTACCACCCTCAATCATTTAAACAGTTTCCTGCAATGGAAATATCATGTCTCCGATATTGATATCAACCGGCTTGATCACGAGTTTATCACCGATTTTGAGTTCTTGCGCAGTGAGGTCAAGATTGGAGCGAACGCCGCGGCCAAATACATCAAAAATTTAAAGAAAGTCGTTAATGATTGTCTGGCCAAAGGGTGGCTTCGGCTCAACCCCTTTCTCCGTTATCGCTCCAAAGCCAAACCAACCGAACGGGTGTTTTTAACCAAAAGCGAACTAGAAGCAATCGCATCCAAAATTCTGTACCGAGCGACTCGCCCAGGTACGGGACATCTTTTTATTCTGCTGTTATACGGGACTGGTCTACGTGGACCGAATTCCACTTTTACCGGCGGCGTTGACCATTATTGGCCGTTATGCCGACCATCCTCAATGCGTTCATCAGGACAAGGTGCTGCCCGTTCTCAGTAATCAAAAAATGAATGCTTACCTGAAAGAAATTGCCGATGTCTGCGATATTACCAAGCTTCTTACCTTTCATGCTGCCCGGCATACTTTCGCGACCACTGTTGCGCTTACTAACGGCGTACCTATCGAAACCGTCTCCAAAATGTTGGGGCATACCAATCTGAAAACCACTCAGCATTACGCTTAGATACTGGATATGAAAGTGAGTGAGGACATGCGACTGCTGAAACAAAAATTTACCGTTTGAAAAGACCGGCGAAGCATCTGCTTATTGAAATACATGCCCGGGGAGGTCGCCCGCCGCGCAGGCGAAAAATTGTTCCATGTACCGTTTATTCAGACCTTAATGATTTTACCGGATTCGCCAAGGCGGCTTTTACCGAATGAAAGCTCACCGTCAGCAAAGCAATCACCGCTGCCAGCAGCCCGGCCAGGGCGAACATCCACCAGCCGAGATCGATCCTGTAGGCAAAATTCTGCAGCCAGCGGTTCATGACATACCAGGCAATAGGCGAAGCGATGAGGATGGCGATCAACACCAGGCGGATAAAATCCCCGGACAACAAGCCTACCACATTACTGACACTCGCCCCCATTACCTTACGGATGCCGATTTCTTTCAATCTTCTTTCGGCAGTGAAGGAGACCAAGCCAAACAATCCCAGACAGGAAATCAGAACGGCGAGTCCGGCAAAGTATTTAGATAAGGCAGCTGTACGATTTTCCGCTTCGTACAGTGCTTGATACTGTGCATCCATAAATTTGTAATCGAGTACAAACCCCGGATTAAATTCCTGATAAAATTCCTGCAGCTGCTCAATGGTTTCTCGTTCCCTCCCCGCTTCAATTTTGGCCATGATGTAGTCTGTATGCTGAGGCAATAGTCTGATCAATATAGGTTTCACTGCTTCATGGAACGATGCAATATGGAAGTTTTTGGCCACTCCCAGAATCTGCTTATCATTGCCCCAAAGATTAATCACTTTACCAACCGGCTCCTGAAGTCCCATCACATCCCTGGCCGCTTCATTTACAATGAGTTTGGATTTGTCGGTACCGAAGTCTCTGGAAAAACTTCGTCCTGCTACCATTTCAATACCCAGGGTTTCAATCAGGTCGTAGTTCACTTGTACGGTCTCAAATGAGATAACATCATCTGGATTTTTCCCTTCCCACTGCACACCGGTGGTAGCTCCGTAGCTGCCTATTAAACGGCTATTAGAGCTGGAGGCATTGACGATACCCGGTATGTTTTTAACGGCTGACAGGAAGGTTTCGGGGTTTTCTTCTACCTTTCCTTCCATGTCAAAAATAATGAGATTGTCTTTGTCGTAACCAATGTTTTTGGCCTGTATAAATTCTATTTGTTTATAAACCACCAAAACGGCCACGATCAGTATAACCGATAGTGTAAACTGAAAAACCACCAATCCTTTTCTTACCCACACTTCCCCCACAGAAGCTTTGAATTTTCCGGGTACAGCTCCGCCTTTCAGAATCGATACCGGATTAAAGCCGGAAAGGTATAAGGCCGGGTAGCCGCCCGCGATGATCCCTGTAAACAAGGTGAGGGCTAAAACCGATACAATAAGATTGATATCAAGATTCACGGTCAGATGCTTTCCGGTAATCTGGTTGAACTGGGGAAGGAAAAGTAAAACGAGTAAGAGGGCTGTGGTGAGTGATAAAAAAGCCATCAATACCGACTCTCCCAGATATTGAAAAACCAACGCTTTCCGGCCGGCCCCTATGGCCTTCTTTATACCCACTTCCTTTAACCGCTGGGTGGCTTTGGCCGTGGATAAGTTCATGAAATTAATGCAGGCAATGATGAGGATGAAGATGGCAATGACAGAGAACAATTTGACGTATGCTATTCTGCCTCCTGCCTGTATGCCATTCTCATATTTGCCATACAGATAACCATCTGAAAAAGGCCTGGTAAATAAAGTTGAATTTGCATAACCTGCAGTTTTGTTTTTAAGAAAATCAGCGATTTTATGATTGAACTGATCAGGGTTTGTGCCTTGCTTCAGCATGACGTAGGTAACAGGCCCGGAGTGTCCCCAATCTGCAAACCGTGGGTGTTTTTCCTGAAAAAACGCAAAAGACAATACAAAGTCGAATTGCTCGGTGGAGTTGGGAGGCGTCCCCTCAAAAACCCCGGAAATGAGGAACTGCTGCTCGTGTTGAAATTCAATAACTTTCCCTATGATATTATCAGAGGTATTAAATAATTTTAAGGCCAGTACTTCGGATATTACAATGGAATTTTTATCCGCCAACACCTGGCTTTCATCTCCCCGGATCAGATGATAGGAGAACATATTGAAATAATCCTTTCCGGCATACCGTCCCGTTGCCTTGACATTTTTATTCCCGGCAGAAAGTGTAAATTTCTCGAACCACCAGACAGGCGTAGCGGTGGTAGCATATTCCACTTCCGGCATTTCTTCTGCCAGTGCTTCAGCCAGAATACCATCCGTTTCAGGCGTCGTATTAATGGATTCAGCGTAATGTTCGTTTTCCATCACCTGGAAAAGCCGGCTGTCTTTCTCATTGAACTTGTCCACATGGAGTTCATCATACACCCACAGGT
The DNA here is from genome assembly GCF_008033235.1 of Anseongella ginsenosidimutans. Lineage (GTDB taxonomy): Bacteria > Bacteroidota > Bacteroidia > Sphingobacteriales > Sphingobacteriaceae > Anseongella > Anseongella ginsenosidimutans. Next base: position 2,701,248 of record NZ_CP042432.1, on the reverse strand, counting down.
AAATCAATAAAGCACAGGCCAGTCCGGTTGATAGCCCGGCCAGATTGATAAAAAAGGCCCCCTTAAACCGTTTAAAGTTTCTATAGATTAGGATCAGGTTGTAACGAAACATAGCTTTTGGTTTTATTCGGATCTGAGGCTCTTCACCGGATTCATCAGCGCAGCTTTTATCGACTGGAAGCCAACAGTCAGTAAGGCTATGGCGATAGCCAGTAGTCCGGCCGCGGCAAACATCCACCAGCTGATTCCGATCCGGTAGGCAAAGTCTTGCAGCCAACCGTTCATGAAGTACCAGGCCAAGGGGGTGAAGGAATGGTCGGCATACAGCGCCTGCCCTTCGACTAACTTCCGCCCATCATACTGGATGATCTTTTCTTTAGCCGGCCTCACTTGCGTATTTTCCACAACCTCCTCATAATCATCGTTCAATGCTTTTCCAATAGCAGAATAGGGGATCGTGCCATGCTGGATAAGCTTGCCCTCCTGGTAGCGGTCGTTGACCACCCGGTAAGTATCCCCTGCGTTCACGTGGAACCGGTCGTAGCTAAGCTCAAACCTGCGTATTGCAGGATCAGCAGGCAAGCCGCTATACCAACGGTCAAACCACCGATATTGATCAAGGCAATCGCCCGATGTTTCCACAGATTCCGCCAGGCGATTTTGAAATAGCTTTTTAACATACCCTTCAAAATGCACAATAACGCTGCCATATCTGCAAGGGGCTTTATATGACTTCTCAATGCCCATTGCTTTTTGAAAATGTCCGATTCCGGACATCACGCGTCCGGGTCTGAACATTTTTACGTGAGTTGACCGTCCTAAATAGCTTAAAGACATGGCTAACGATTACCTGCACGTGCATCTGCTCGCCTTCCGGTGTTTATGATGTGTCGATGATTTTGACATATTTGTATATCAACTCTTTGGGGAGCAAGCACAAATTTCTATAGGCATCTCGATGGCAATATCTGTAGAGTTTCCTACTTCCGCAGAAGCACCTGTTACTTCTGCTTGGCTCCCTTCCGTGAAGGATATACCATAAATATTGGCGCATCGAGGCTCGAGATTGAGTTTTCAATACCCCTGCGATATATTCAAGATTCCCTAACTCTCCATGTGAGCGCTCATGCAGGTAGTAACCGTGTTGCTCTCGGAATTTTTGGGCATGAAAGTAGGGCAAAACGTGTTCCTGAATAAACTGTAGCAACGGTAAACCTTTCCTGCATAGAATAATCTGTTCCGGAATCGGTTTTATACAGCAATGACCGTCCTCGAAAACATGCCAGTCGCTGTTATGTGGCAAGCGCCCACCAACTTCGAATACTCCAGGGAACCATGTAGAAGAATCATCGGACGCAACAACCTTGACTTGGTATTGGTCATAGATATCTCCCGCAGTATTTTCCAACTCAAGGGCGCCTGAAAGTTGGGGCGGTTCATTTTCCGGAATAATGAGTTCGAGTTTCGAAAAATGAGTTAATATCTCTTGGCTCTCTCCTATGAACCTTTCCCAACTCGTGTTCATTTTGCCCACGGATTGGATGTAGCAGCCCCAATCGCTGCACTGCACGCCTTATGGTTTTCGTCCTTGTCTTCGCCTAATGGGAACCTGTATCCAAAGTGCTTGCGCCAAAGCCGGCTTGCACGGAGGGGGTTGGTCTCCCGTATCGCTTTGTCCGCATCAACAATGAAGTCGTCCAGAGCTGAAAGAAATTTGTTTTTACGTTCCTCATCATAGTCCGCAAACAGGTCGTCATAGGGCACCGCTGGCACGATACACTCGAATTTGATGATAAGTACCCTTCTGATCTCTTTCCCAAGGCGCGTTGGAGAAAAAGCACGTATTGCTCGGTAATCTGCGCCTGCGTGTCCAAGACAAGGTCTACCAATTTTGGATTGGGGAATAGCCAATCAAACACGTTCTTGGGTCTCCAGGAGCGTTTGATGATTTGCTTTCCTTGGCCTGTACCGAGCGCCAGCAGAGAAATATCTGCTAATGGTATATCCAATTTGTCGGTGGCTTCAAATATTCCGATCAGTGAGGGGTTATTGGCAAACACACCACCATCAATCATATTAATGTTGGCACCTTCACCAAATTCATTCTTGAATCGAAACGAGTGCGGGGGAAAGTAAACCGGTGCCGAAGCACTCGCCATTGCTGCATGATAAGCCGGCATTTTAAAATCCCTTCGGTATTCTGGATGATGTTTGGTTTTAAGCACATTGATTGCGCCATCGTTTCCGTTAAACGTAGGGATGCACACCTTGGTCAGCAGGTCATTCAAAAGTGGGTCATTGCCGCCGTTTGCTTCCGCGTACACTTCCTTCATCTTTTTCAGCAACTTCTTATTGCTGTAAATTGCATTGACAAAGGCCCGCTCTTTCGTGGAAGGCAACTGAGAATGAATCTCGGGAAGATATTTTTAGCATTTTCTTCGTAAAAATGGGCTAATTTCCGAGCCGGAATCCCAAGTGCAATTCCTATGGCCAATATCGCACCAGTAGAAGTACCGCAGACCAAATCGAAATGCTCGTACAACTTCTTTTGGGGCTCTGTTTTTTTGAGTTCGCCTTCCAGGTCTTCAAGGACTTTGGCAGGGATAAGTCCCCTTATCCCGCCGCCGTCGATGGACAGTATTTTAAACTGTTTCTTTTCTGCCATAGCCTATTTGATATTTGATTTAAGAACCGCCTTAAAGGAGTGGCATTCCCTAATAATCAGTTCAGTTTAGGTTGACAAAAATAATACCTTAGTATATAATCGTAAACTAAATTGATTTTTTCGCAAATGCTTTCAAATGATGCCATTATGCCACCAGATTTACAATGTTAGTTGACGAACACAGAATTATTACTACATTTGTAAATCTTTTAAGAGTTTGATCTGTCTTACATACAAAAGGATGAGTTAATCATGAATCAACTATTTGCAGATCGATTTAAGTCAGCACGACTGCTTAATGGGTATTCTTTGCAAGGCTTGGCCGATGCGATGGGCAACAAAGTCTCCAAACAGGCTTTGCATAAATACGAGAAAGGAGAGGTTATACCTGACAGCGAAAAAATATCTCTATTGAGCGATGTGTTGAATGTACGTCCGGACTATTTTTTCAGGGAGATGAAAGTGGAATTGGGTGCTATCGAATACAGGAAGCTCAAAAAGATGCCAGCCAAGGAGGGACATAAAGTCATCGAGCAGACCCGGGAATGCCTTTCCAGGTATCTCGAGCTGGAAGAGATCTTAGGGATCGCTCAGGAATTCTCCAATCCCCTGAAGGATTTCCCTGAAGTAAGCACCCATGACCAAGTTGACGAGGCTGCTACGAGGCTCCGTACTGAATGGGGGCTCGGTACCGGCCCTATTTTTAACATTCCGGAACTCTTTGAAGACAAACACATCAAAGTCGTTGAAATCGATGCCGATGTCTCGTTTGATGGTATGCAGACTTGGGTTAATGGTGAGACCATACCTGTCATCGCCTACAATAAAAATATAGCGAACAAGCTAGATCGTATTCGTTTCACCCTCTTACACGAATTGGCTCATTTGCTGTTGAAAATTGACAAAAGCCTGACCGATGGACAAAAGGAAAGACTCTGCCACCAGTTTGCGGGAGCCGTACTCTTGCCCAAGAATACTTTACTCGTGGAGCTGGGACAGCGTCGGTCACGCCTTTCGATCAACGAACTGGGAAACATTAAAAAGCAATACGGTATATCCATGCAGGCCTTGGTAATGCGAGCCAATGCGTGTGGCATCGTCAACAGCCACTACACCAGCCAATTTTTCAATCTAATGAAGCAAATGAATTGGCGCAAGGAAGAACCGATTGCCTACGAGGGGGTAGAACGATCAAACCGTTTCGACCAGTTGCTATACCGCGCATTGGCGGAGGAGCTGATTTCGGTCAGCAAAGGAGCAGCTTTGAAGAATATGAAACTCTCCGTTTTCAGGAGTCAATCGCTGATTATGTAGGTTTGACAATGAAACTTACCATTACTGACGCCTGTATCTTCATCGACCTACACCTACTGGGATTAGTGGTTCCATTTTTCGAGCTGGACGTCGAGACACATACGTCATTGGATGTGTTTAACGAATTGAATGAGGAGCAGCAACACCTGCTTTCTGCCTATCAGTCCATGGGAAAGCTCACGGTACATACAATCCACCACGAAGACCGTATCGCTATTCATAAAGTTGGCTATCCGAAAGCGTTGTCGGAAATGGACTGTACGGTGCTATACTTGGCCGTGCAATTAGGAGCCATTGTACTCAGCAGCGACAAAACTGTAAGAAACTTTGCCAAGAAGAGTTCGATCGAATACCATGGGATGCTTTGGATATTGGATGAACTCGTCGTCCAGAATCGAATAGCTTCCACAGTAGCGGCATCCAAACTCCGGCAACTTATTACAAGCAATTATATTTACCAGAATAATGCAGTACTCGTAAAAGAAATGAACAAACGACTTCGGATTTGGCAATAGGATGATGATGGCAATTTCTTGTGATACACATTTCTTTCAGGCATTAATCAAAGCAATCTGCATTCTTTTATCAAAAAATAGACAAAAGACCTACGCTGATATTGAAGCAAGTTAAATTGGATATTTTATCATATCTTAGGAGTGGTTTACTTTAGAGTCCAAAACAGAATTTTCAATTGCCGCCTTTATTATTGCGCGACCGGCCTCCTGAATGATGGTGCGTTGCTTCTTTTTGTTTGTCGGAGAGTTAAGCTTAAATTTCACAACTTCCTTTTTGAGCCTGCCAATTTTTGCATCCTTTGAATAATCAAATCGCTCGCGCCTTCAACGCCGACAGGACAGGACTAAGTCATTGTTTTTAGCAATACTTTTTCTGAAATTTAGTACCTTTAATCACAGGTAACAAAAAGAGATAGATGTGAATCTTTCCATCCGCATGCAAGGTGGCTATAATTCAATTCAGACATGAATTTTTTCTTCATTTCCTCCCAAAACACCTCAAGTTTTTCAATACACTCTTGATACAAAGGTGGTACAAACGGGTGGTACAAACGGGTGGTACAAAGGTGATATAATCGCACAATACTTTAGTGTCAAAGTTGCATCCTTAGGCACTAAATGCAATAGTCTTTAATTATCGAAAGTAATATGCGCCCAACAAACAGAATTGCCTCGTTGATCTATCTGTCAATTGGCATGTTGACGTTTGTTTATGCAAATCCCGTACGAAGTCAGAAAAAAAATGACACGGCGTTCCTTGAGGACTATGTAAATAGATCATCCTTATCTATCCGATTTAGCAATCTGAATCCTGATACCATAAATACCTTGGCCTATCTCGTGTTATATAACGAAAAATCGGAACTGGATACGATTCTTTTTTCTCATATCTTACCAGATTCCATGGATATCAATAAAAAGGAACTCGCCGAACTACGAGAGGACTATAGCAAGTTACATTCTATAAATTCGAGTCTGGATTTAAAGAACGCTTCCATTTTTGTGCCAATTCTATTGTTACCTGGCTTTGCATACTATAAAGTACTATTAAATGAGGAGCAAAGACGAAAGGCATATGAATCTTGGTTGAGCATGTTTTCGATTATAAATTCAGAAACTTTAGATAATTCGCGTGTACGTTACGCAGTGCCAGTGGTTATCACAATCAGTCGCCACCGGTAGAACATTTTTGCTTTCAAGGTAAGCAACTTTACCCCTCCAAATTATTCAACCATTCTGGATCAAGAGAATATGAAACAATTAACACCCTAGCCCTACCTGACGCGGAATTCTGGAAAGTTACCGGAACGAGGAAGGCAAGCCGACCAGCCGGGTGCTGTATTCGCGGGGGAAAGCCGAAGATTATACCCCGGGGCAGCTTCGCAGGATGGGCATTCAGCTTTACGAACCGGGCGGAGGCGAAGTCAAAGCATTGTTTCGGAGGTTCGGCCCTAGGGATTCATTGGGCCGAAAAGCTTTTCGGCCAGTTTTTCGGTTAAAACGATGCCGCCCGGTCTTTCCAGGGCAGTGGCCGGGAATCGGTGGAAATCGTTATTTACCTCGTCAACCAGTTTTTGCTGATATTTTATAAGAGGTCCATTCATATTTTGACTTGACTTCAGGCCAAATACACACCATTATTGGCTTAGAATCAAGGTAATAGTGGTATTTAGACTTGTGTTTTTAGAGACGAAACAATAGGGTACAGGAAAAACCCCTATCTTTATTCCTTAGCGTTTGCAGTTAAATTGCACGCAGAAAGTAGTGGTTATTGCAGAGAAAGAATTGAAAAAATGAATTATCAACCTATGTCAAATTATACTAATATAGCGCGGATCAAGGCCGTAAACAATGCCTTGAAAGAGTTAGGAAATGAAACAAATTGTTTTTATTGATATCGAAGTTGATCCAACAACCCGAAACATCCGGGACTTAGGCGGCATAAAAAGCGACGGAAGTCTTTTCCATAAAGGTGCCATAACTGAATTTACCCGATTTATTCAAGGCACGCATTTTATTTGCGGACACAACATCGTCAATCACGACCTTAACTATATCGGCGATACAATAAGCAATGTTGGAATAAACCCGGCAAATATCATCGATACGCTGTTCCTCTCTCCCCTATTGTTCCCTTCCAAACCGTACCATGCGCTGTTAAAGGATGATAAACTGCAATACGACGAATCAAACAATCCATTAAATGACGCAATCAAGGCAAGGGATTTGTTTTATGATGAAATCACGGCCTTCAACCAAATGGGTGAGAGACTCAAGCAAATATGCTATTTGCTGCTTAAGAACAAGCCTCAATTCCGTGCCTTTTTTGACTTCATGGCTTATTCAAGCCCGGAAACAAATCCAGAAAAACTGATTCGGCAGCATTTTAGACATGAACTATGCGAAAGCGCGGACCTGACACAGATCATTACCAACCAACCTGTGGCCCTCGCCTATTGCTTATCACTTATTAACGCAAACAATCGCTATTCCATTACGCCAAGATGGGTATTGAAGAACCATCCCGAGGTAGAGCGCATCCTATTCCGTTTGCGGAACCAGCCTTGCTTAACTGGGTGCGCCTATTGCAACATGGCGCTAGATACACATCATGGACTGAAGAAATACTTTGGATTTGAGTCCTTTAGAACCTACGGAGAGGAACCACTGCAGGAAATGGCCGTAAAGGCGGCCATCAATAACCAATCGATACTGGCTGTATTTCCCACCGGCGGCGGAAAATCCATCACTTTCCAAGTACCGGCATTGATGAGTGGCGAAACATCAAAGGCCCTGACCATTGTGATTTCACCATTGCAGTCGCTGATGAAAGACCAGGTAGACAACCTGGAAAAAACAGGAATTACCGATGCGGTAACAATTAATGGCTTACTCGACCCTATTGAGCGAGCAAAATCATTTGAACGGGTGGAAGATGGATCGGCGTCAATATTATATATTTCGCCAGAGTCCTTACGTTCACCTACCATTGAACGACTGCTGCTTGGAAGAAAAATTTCACGATTCGTCATTGACGAGGCTCATTGCTTTTCATCCTGGGGACAGGATTTCAGAGTAGACTACCTGTATATCGGCGATTTCATCAAGTCAATCCAGGAAAAGAAAAATATAGAAGACGGAATCCCTGTTTCCTGCTTTACTGCCACAGCGAAACAAAAAGTCATTGAAGACATCCGTAATTATTTCAGCGAAAAACTTGGGCTGGATCTGCAGCTATTTACCTCAACAGCATCCAGAACCAATCTTCAATACCAGGTTTATGAAAAGGGGGATGAGGAGGAGAAATATCAAGCGGTAAGGGATTTGATCGAGGCAAAAAATTGTCCGACGATTATCTACGTTTCCAGAACTCGAAAAGCTTACCTGCTCGCGGAGCGGTTGACGGCTGATGGATTCAAAGCAAGCCCTTATCATGGCAAAATGGAGGCAAAAGAAAAAACGGCAAACCAGAATGCGTTTTTAGCGGGCGAAGTACCAATTATGGTGGCCACTTCTGCATTTGGAATGGGAGTCGACAAGAAAGATGTAGGAATGGTAATTCACTACGAAATCTCCGATTCATTGGAAAACTATATCCAGGAGGCAGGGAGAGCCGGACGGGATGAGAACGTTGTTGCCGACTGTTTTGTACTCTTCAATGAGGAAGATCTCGGAAAACATTTCATCCTGCTAAACCAAACCAAACTATCGATAAAGGAAATACAGCAGGTATGGAAAGCCATCAAGGAAATCACGCGGTTTCGCTCGACCGTTTCTAACTCGGCCCTAGAGATCGCTCGTAAAGCAGGATGGGACGACAATGTGGTGGAAATCGAAACCAGAGTGACGACAGCAATTGCAGCATTGGAAGATGCGGGTTACTTAAAACGTGGGCAAAATATGCCGAGAGTATTTGCCAATAGCATCCTTTCCAAAAATGCGCAGGAGGCCATCGATAAGATAAATGCCTCGTCGAGGTTTGCGGAAAACCAAAAAGAAAAAGCTATTCGGATTATTAAAAAGCTTTTTTCGAGCAAAAGCAGAAAGCGAACACAAGAGGACGCAGCTGAATCGAGGATTGATTACATCAGTGATCATTTGGGCATTGTCAAAAAAGACGTGATTGGTATAGTAAACCTACTGCGTGAAGAAAAAATCCTGGCAGACGGAAAAGATCTAACGGCCTTCATCCGAAAAGGGGAAAACAAAAACCGTTCATTGGATATCGTTAAGACTTTCAATAGAATCGAAGATTTTCTCGTTCCGATAATAGAGGAACAGGAAACAACTTTTCACTTAAAAGAACTCAACGAAAAAGCGCAGGCACAGGGGTATGAGGACACCAATACGAACCGGATTAAAACGGTTATCAATTTTTGGGCAATTAAGAACTGGATTAAACGCCAACAATTGCCCTACTCGAAAAACCATGTGAACATCCGAAGCCTTCACCCGAAAGCGATACTGGAAGATAAGCTAAAAAAACGGCATGACTTAGCAACGTTCATTATTGAACTCCTGCACGAAAGAAGCCGGTTATCAGCCCCGGTGGCCGAAGCGACAAAAGAAGAACTACTGGTTGAATTTTCAGTCCACGAACTGAAAGAGGCTTTTGAAAATTCGATAGCAAGTTTCGGGATGAAAGTGTCCATCGATGATATCGAAGATACGCTATTTTATCTTTCGCGGATTGGGGCAATAAAGATCGAAGGCGGCTTCCTGGTTGTCTATAATAGGTTAACCATTGAACGCCTGGAACCCGATAATAAGAAGGGTTACACCAAGGAAGACTACAAAAAGCTGGGCCAATTTTATGAAAACAAGGTACACCAAATCCATATTGTGGGTGAGTATGCCAAGAAAATGATCAACGATTATAGAGATGCGCTGCAATTTGTAGAAGACTACTTCCAGCTCAATTATGCGTCGTTCCTAATAAGGTATTTTCCGGGAAGCAAAGCCAACGAACTCAAGTTGAAGATGACTCCCACCAAGTTTAAGCAGCTTTTTGGTGAACTCTCGCCCACGCAGCTGAAAGTAATCAATGATAATGATGCGAAATATATTGTTGTGGCTGCAGGTCCCGGAAGTGGCAAGACCAAAGTATTGGTTCACAAACTTGCATCGCTGTTATTGATGGAAGATGTAAAGCATGAACAACTGCTCATGCTCACATTTTCCAGAGCGGCCGCCACGGAATTCAAAAAAAGACTTCTTAAATTGATTGGGAATGCCGCTAATTTCATTGAGATAAAAACGTTTCATTCGTATTGCTTTGACCTGCTTGGCAAGGTTGGAAGTCTGGAAAAATCAGACGCCATTTTGCAAAAAACGGTTGAGAAAATCAATCGTGGGGAGGTAGAGCCGAGTAGAATCACCAAAACGGTTTTGGTAATTGATGAAGCCCAGGATATGAATGTTGACGAATTTAACCTGGTAAAAGCATTGATGGATCAGAATGAGGAAATGAGAGTGATAGCGGTTGGAGATGACGACCAAAACATTTATGAATTCCGAGGATCGAACTCGCATTACCTCAAGCAATTTATTCAACTGGAGCATGCGGTCAAATATGAATTAATTGAGAATTACAGGAGCAAACGCAATTTGGTCGAATTCACCAATCAGTTTGCCCACCGGATTGGCCAGCGACTAAAAACCACACCAGTCATCGCGAAACAGCCCGATAACGGCGACATCAAATTGGTTCGGCACCAAGGTTACAACCTAATCACGCCGCTCGTACAAGGCGTACTTAAAACAGGCCTTTCGGGCTCCACCTGTATATTGACAAAAAAAAACGAGGAAGCGGAACAAATAACGGGACTACTGCTGAAACATAAGGTTCAGGCGCGACTGATTCAAAGCAATGATGGATTCAATTTATACAATTTAGCTGAAGTGAGATTCTTCCTGGATCAATTGAATATGTGCAATGATATCTTCTTGATAAGCGATGATAATTGGTCAACCGCCAAGCAGGTTTTGACGGATAGATTTCGAAGCAGCACTAAACTAGATATCTGTGTAAACCTGATCAAGGATTTTGAAACCACCAATCCAAAGCGGAAATACAAATCAGATCTGGAGATTTTTATTCGTGAATCCAAGCTTGAGGACTTTTTCAACCAAAGTAGTGAAACGTTCTTTGTATCAACCATCCATAAAGCCAAAGGAAGGGAATTTGACAATGTTTTCCTCCTGCTTGAACGCTTCGTCTCCACAAGCGACGAGACCCAGCGACAACTCTATGTAGCGATGACCAGGGCTAAGCGGAACCTCACCATTCATATGAATGCAGATTTTTTGGACAATATTGCAGTCGATTCGGTCGAAAAATTGGTGGATCCAAACCATTATCCGCCACCTGAAGAACTGGCTATACATCTTACCTATCAAGATGTTTGGCTAGACTACTTTATCAATAGACAACACTTCGTTTCCCAATTGGTAAGCGGTGACAATTTGGTTATCGTTGACGATAAATGTCTGACCCATAGTGGCCAATCCGTGCTAAAATTCTCCAAAAAATTCCTTGACCAAATCGAAAAGAAAAAGAAAATGGGCTATGAGTTAAAAAGCGCCAAGGTAAACTTTATCGTTCATTGGTTGAAAGAAGGGACTGAGCGAGAAATAAAAATTATTCTGCCAGAGGTGGTCTTTGAGAGGAATGGTAACGTGTAATCTGTTTAACACCCTAGCCCTACCCTGACCCGGAATTCATCGCCTTCCCGGCCTGCGCGGAGGTGGGCTTGCATTTTCAGCGCTCTTCGTCTCATATTCTCCAGGCCTCTGCCTCCCTGTATTGTGTCGGCCGCTTTTTGCCCGTTTCCTGTGCAGGAATTGATGACTTGCAGTTCCAGGTGATCATTGCTGAATGTCATCTGAACGGAAACCTGCCCGTCATCGCCGTGTTTGATGGCATTATTTACTGCTTCTTTGAACAGCAGGAACAGGTTCTGCCGGACGATCTGGCTTACTTTTTTGTTTTCGTAGGGCCCGCTCAGTTTGAAGGCCAGCGGGATATCTAATTCATAACGCAGGCGGTACGTGTAGTCTTTCATGCGGAGGACCAGGTCTTTCATCGTATCAAAACGGGCGTCGATTGACCAGACGATATCGCTTGAGTTTGACACGCACTTTCAAAAAAACACTATAAATCGGCCAATGACAGACGTATTGGGGGTTTGTCGGAAAAAAGTGTAGAGAGCCGATGTCAGCGGAGGCCCTTTACAATCAATTGCAGGGTGCTTATTTTTGTGTAATGGCTTTTTTGAAAGTAGAGCGCAAACCATCGGGCACCTATTTACGCATTCTGGAAAGCTACCGGAATGCCGAAGGCAAGCCGACCAGCCGGGTGCTGTATTCGTTGGGGAAAGCCGAAGATTATACCCCGGGGCAGCTTCGCAGAATGGGTATTCAGCTTTACGAACTGGGCGGAGGTGAAGTGAAAGCGCTTTTAACCGGTCAGATCGAAGAGCTTGCCCGTTACAATTACGGATTTGCCCAGGTTTATAAGCGGGTGTTTTCCCACTACGGGCTGGATATTCTTTTACGGCGGATCGCCCGCAAACAAAAGCTGGAGTTCGACCTGAGGAATGCCGTGCTATTGATGCTGCTGGAGCGGCTGCAGGAACCCTCGAGCAAACGAAGCAACTGGTTGAACCAGCAGGAGTACGCCGGGGTTGATCCGGTATCGCTGCATCATTTGTACAGGGCGCTGGATCGCCTGGCCGAGAACGAGCGTTTGATCCAGGAGCGGATCTTTCAGACCGGACGGGACATGTTCAGCCAGCGGCTGGACGTTGTATTTTACGACGTGACCACGCTTTATTTTGAGAGCGAGGTCGAGCAGGAAGGAGCGCTGCGTCAAAAGGGGTTCAGCAAGGACGGAAAAATAGGCCGCACACAAATCCTGTTCTGCCTGATGATCGATAAAGAGAAGAACCCGATCGGTTATCGCATCTTTAAGGGAGACACCTTCGAAGGGCACACCTTCGGGCAAGCGCTTTGCGATCTGAAAGCGCATTATCAGATCGACAAGGTCATCGTGGTGGCCGACCGGGGCATGCTCTCGAGAAAGAATATTGACCTGACCACCGAGAACGGCTTTGAGTTCATCGTGGGAGAACGGTTAAAAGCACTTCCCCGCAGCGTGCAATCAGCCTTGCTCGATCATTCGGCCTTTCAGCACGAATGGGTGTACTCCGATCACACCGGCGAGGAAATCAAACTCCGGTATAAGATGATCTCTCATGAGGGTCGAAAAATTATCGCCACCTGGTCGGCCAAGCGGGCCGCAAAAGACAAATCCGATCGGGAAGAACGGCTCCAGACTGCCCAAAAACTGCTGCAACATCCTTCGCTGATCGACAAAAAAGCAGGACGTTTCTTTCTGCAGAAGCAGGGCGGCGGGTCCTACGCGCTGGATCAGGAGAAAATCGCCCGATCAGAAAGATACGACGGGCTGCTGGCCATCAGCACCAACAATACCACCCTGAGCGTCCCGGCCGTGTTGGAACAATACAAACAGCTTTACAAAATCGAACATTCGTTCCGGACCTTTAAAAGCCACCTGGAAACCCGTCCGATGTTCCACTGGACCGACAAACGGATCCAGGGACATATCTGTCTTTGCTACATCGCCTTTACCCTGCAGAATTATGTTCTGCAGAAAATCAACCAATCCCAGGTGAAGCTCACCGAAAACGAGCTGCGCAAAACCCTGGAAAGAATGCAAGTGAGTTTGCTGCAACACAATCAGGAGCAAGTCTGCATTCGTTCCAAGCCCCAGGGGAAAGAAGCCGTTCTGCAGCAAAAACTGGGATTGAAACAACTCCCGCCCATTCTTCCCCAAACGCAGCTAGCTAATTACCTATAAATCCTCATTTGTAGAGAGCCAATCAGAGAACCCACTACTGAGTATCAGTTAGTTAAGTCCCAATCGTGTCAAACTCAAGAATAAGAAAATGGGCTATGAGTTAAAAAGCGCCAAGGTAAACTTTATCGTTCATTGGTTGAAAGAAGGGACTGAGCGAGAAATAAAAATTATTCTGCCAGAGGTGGTCTTTGAGAGGAATGGTAACGTGTAATCTGTTTAACACCCTAGCCCTACCCTGACCCGGAATTCATCGCCTTCCCGGCCTGCGCGGAGGTGGGCTTGCATTTTCAGCGCTCTTCGTCTCATATTCTCCAGGCCTCTGCCTCCCTGTATTGTGTCGGCCGCTTTTTGCCCGTTTCCTGTGCAGGAATTGATGACTTGCAGTTCCAGGTGATCATTGCTGAATGTCATCTGAACGGAAACCTGCCCGTCATCGCCGTGTTTGATGGCATTATTTACTGCTTCTTTGAACAGCAGGAACAGGTTCTGCCGGACGATCTGGCTTACTTTTTTGTTTTCGTAGGGCCCGCTCAGTTTGAAGGCCAGCGGGATATCTAATTCATAACGCAGGCGGTACGTGTAGTCTTTCATGCGGAGGACCAGGTCTTTCATCGTATCAAAACGGGCGTCGATTGACCAGACGATATCGCTCATGGTGGCCAGGGCCTCCCGGCTGGTCTCTGAAATTACTTTTAAGCGGCTTGCATCGGGCTCCGGGCCATCGTATTCCAAATCCATCGTCGTTACTTCTGCCTTTGCTTCCAGTAAAGGAGCGCCCATCGCTGCCTGATGCCATATCCGGGTAAGGGAGCTTCCGACCTCATCGTGCAGATCCCCCGCGATCTTTATGCGCAGGCGGCGTTCTTTCTGCAATTGCAGTTCTCGGTAATGGAACAGCAGGATCACCACGAGGACCGGGATCAGCATTAGTAACAGTTTAAAGACGGCAGTTTGATAGAAAGCGGGTTCTACTACCAGGGGAATATTCAGCAAGCCGGGCATCCACGTTCCGCCGGGCGTGCGCGCGGCCACTTCCAGCCTGTAAGAGCCAGGCTCCGTCTTCAAAAAATTGATCTCCCGCTGATTGCCCATCTCGTTCCAGTTACTTTCGCTGCCGAGGCGATAGAATAATGGCAGTAGCCGTTCGGTTCCGGTGGCGGGACCGAAACTAAGCGAAAAATAGCCTGTCCCCGGCGGTATAACCACCTGAATAGAATCAGATGGCAGGTATGGAAGCCGGTAATCGTTCTTCTTTACGTCTTTTTCGTCTTCGATCAAGAGACGGGTGACGGGGATCCTTCCTATCGCATGCTCGTTGTCCCTGTCGTAACGTTCGCCGCCCTGCCAGTGGACCAGCCCGTTCACCGTACCCAGATAAGCCTCCCTGCCATTACTGAAAACCGCCGAATGATTGAATTCCCCGGCGGGAAGGCCGTTATAGATCGAATAAGCGGTCACGCTGCTGTCCCGCAGGCGGATAAGGCTCATCCCATTGTCGGTGCCGGCCAGCACGATATCGCCAACCCTGCTGAGGGAAAAAGCCATGTTGCCGGCCAACCTTCCATCGAGCCATTCCGTGTTCATAAGATTCCCGACCCCATCTGACACCAGCACCCCCTGTCCGTTCGTTCCCATCCATACATTTCCGCCGATTTCCAGAAGGCTGTAGACGACCGTATGCTGTAGCGTATCCGAGCCGTCAATAAAATATTCGATCTCTCCCGTCGCGGCGTTGATCCTGAAAACACCGGCCGTGGTGGCTACCAGGTAACGGCCCGCTCTTCCTGAGCCGGCGCTTTTCGTAGCGGTGCCGGGATCGGGTATGATCGCATAAACCTTGGCGCCTTGCAACCTGGAAAAAAGAGGCCCTTTTAACACGGGGTAAATGATCCTGCGAACCGGATTTACCAGGTTAATCCCCTCATAGGTCCCCGCCCAAACCAGTGTATCGTTCATCCGGCAGAGGGCGGTTACATAGCTGCTTTCTTTGTCCGTCAGAATAGGCACGAAACGGTTTTCCCGCGGCAGGTACCATTGCATCCCGTCACCCTCGGTAGCCAGCAGAAGCGTATCCCGGCCCCAGGGCAATACGCTGTAAATGTACATCCTGCTCAGTGGGGTGCGCTCGCCGGTATTTTCATTATATCGAATAAAGCGGTCCCGGTAGGAACTCACATAGAGCGCCCCGTCTTCGCTTTTATAAGCGGTACGGATGCTGTTCGGGTCATTAAAACCGGTGAGCAGCGAACTAAGCGCCGACTGGCGGAATCCCAGGGAGACCAGACCTTCCCCGGAACAGATAAAAGTGGATAACCCATCGCCCGAGACCTTATTGATCTTGGTGCCGGGAAAGTTCACCGGGCGGGCCGGCGTTTCGAGCTTCCAGTCTTCGCCGGAAAAGTCGAAGGTGTAGATATTATTGGAATACCTGTCGTGGCTAAGGATCGCCGCCACTTTTGTTCCTGTCTTCGCCGCTATGTAGAAAGGGGAATAAATATTCCCGTTATCATCCTCAGGCAGGACAACCCGCCGAAGATAACCCCGCCTTACCGGGCCGTCCAGTTTGAGACTGTCGGCTTGCCAGCGTTTAAGCAGTTCACGGGTATCACCCAGGAACATGCCGTCGGACCTGACAGAAATAAGAAATTTTCCATCCGGGCCGAAACAGATCCTGGTCGTTCTTTCTTTCAGTTCGATCGGCTTGAAATAAACCGGTTCCCCGTAGCCGCTCCCCTCCAGCGGCAGATGTACAAGCATCCCGTTGCCGGTGGTCAGCCACAATTGCCCGGGATAAGGTTCCTGTACAGATTCGATGGAAGGCCCTCCGTATTCCCCGTAAGGTTCCGTCATGTCCAGCATCAGCTGCAGCCGGTGATCTCGATAGCGATACAATTTCCCGCTTGTGCTGCCGTAGTACACGCTTCCATCCGGGGTGTAGTTAATAGATTCGATGGACTTATCGTTGGGCAGCCCCCGGGGCCAGTCTTCGGCATATAAGGAAGTGATCTTCCAGTTTCTGAGATCAAACCTGGCGGCGCCGTTCCGGAAACCAAGCCAGAGGTTGCCCCGCTGATCGGCCCTTAAGGCCGTGACCGGAAAAGAAGGCAGTGCCGGTTCCGACTTCAGATCGAAATGCAGAAGATTGCTGCCGTCGAAGCGATACAGGCCGTTGCCCGTAACCAGCCACAGCAGCCCGGCTTCGTCCCGTTCGATAAACCTGATGCTGTAAACCGGAAAATCGTCGGGTAATTTCACGGTAGAAAAATGCAAGGTACTTTTCTGGGCAGATGCTCCGGCGCAAAGGCAGAGCAGCAGTATAAAAAGGCAGTAGGTCCTTGTCATTTCATGGTGGAATGATTAAGCATTCTAAAAATAAGACTAAATTTTCAATGGAATATTCTTCGTGCCGACAAACTGACACGAATGTCATACCATCCCCCGGCATGGGGGATAACGATATAACCGGAATACCTTAACTTCGTCCTAATGATCAGGTTGGGAATTATCGAAGACGACCGCACCGTGCGCCGGTCACTGGTCGGTTATTTCAGCAGGGAACCGGGGTTTTCCTGCCTGCTGAATGCCGGGTCGGTAGAGGAGTTTATGGATTCCTGGGCGGAAGACATATATTTTGACATTATCCTTTCCGATATCGGCCTGCCGGGAGTCTCCGGCAGCGACGGCGTACGGCTGATCCGGAAAAAAGCGCCCAAATGCCAGGTGGTCATGCTCACCGTTTATGAGGACAGCCATCATATTTTCGAGGCCCTGCGGGCGGGAGCCTCGGGCTACCTGTCCAAGCAAACGCTGCCGCAAAAGATCAAGGAGGCATTGAACACGGTTCACGAAGGTGGGGCTTACATGTCTCCCGGCATCGCCCGCCGGATCACCGATTATTTCCATCCTCTGCCACCTTCCTCCTCCAGAGAATCACTGACGATCCGCGAAGAAGAGATCCTGCAGGCCGTTGAAGAAGGCCTTACCAATAAAGAAATAGCCGCCAACCTGGGCATCACCTCTGAAACGGTCAAATCGCACATCAAAAAGATTTACACCAAGCTGGAAGTCACCAGCCGCCGCGACATCGTGCGGGGAAAGTACAAGTGAAAAGCCATAGGCCTTCCTCATTTTTACACCGAAAATCCCAAAAAATGTAAAACAAGAAACTCAAAATGTGTAAAGTGATATGCACAAAAAGTGTAAAATAAATCACTTAAAAAAAATGTAAAATAACGGTACATTTGCACTTTAGACATTGGTTGTGGACTATACGAAACGTATATCAGACAATGAGTTACAGCGAAAACTCAACGCTTCGGGAGCGGTGCTTATACGAGGTGCAAAAGCCTGCGGAAAAACTGAATCGGCAAAGCAATTAGCAAGGAGTGTTTTGAATGTGGACAGCGATGAGCAAGTACAGGCACTCATCAACATTGCCCCAAAACGATTACTGATTGGCAACGTGCCCCGTTTAGTTGACGAATGGCAAGCACAACCCAAACTTTGGGATTACATACGCCATGAAATAGACGACCGAAAAAAAAATGCACAGTTTATTTTGACGGGTTCGGCAAATCCCGAAGAATCAGCAAAAATGCATTCAGGAGCCGGTAGGTTTACTATCGTGGATATGCGTACAATGTCCTGGCAGGAGCTGGGTTTTTCGTCTGGTAAAGTGAGCTTACAAAAACTTTTGAAAGTGATAAAATTGATATTTACGACGAACCCACCAGCTTGGAATTGATCATCGATAAGATGATCGTTGGTGGGTTCCCTACACTTTTAAACAAAAGAGTCACTCAGGCAGCTGATTTAAACCGTGCTTATGTGGAATTGCTTGCCGAAGTGGACATGAGCCGTGTTTCTGATGTAAAGCGTGACCCTGTAAAAGTAAGAAGTTTATTGCGCTCACTTGCCCGGAATACAGCAACATTAGTGGACATCTCTGCTTTGGAAAGTGATATTCGTGAAAAAGATAATGTAGGTATTACACGACCAACCGTTTACGATTATCTCAATGCGCTTAACCGTTTGATGATTGTAGAAGACCAACCTGCCTGGAATACACATATTCGTTCATCATCGGCATTACGAAAATCGCCAAAACGACATTTTACCGATGTTTGTTTGGCTATTGCCGCGCTTGGCGCAAATGAAACTGCCCTTTTAAACGATTTGCACTTTACAGGATTTTTGTTTGAATCGTTAGTTACCCACGAACTGCGTGTGTACGCACAGGCTAATGATGCTAAGGTATATCATTATCGTGATTCGAGCGGCCTGGAAGTGGATAGCATTGTGCAAAAATACAATGGTGACTGGTGTGCTTTTGAAATAAAACTCGGCACAGGACAAATTGATGAAGCCGCAGCCGCTCTCAATAAATTTATTTCCATATTGGACGATAAAAAAATAAACCCGCCAAAATCGCTTAACATTATAACAGGAACGGGGATTAGCTACACACGGCAAGACGGCATAAATGTTATTTCGCTTGCATCGCTGGGAGCATAAAAACATCTCCAGCTTATTAAAGCCGTCTGCCTTTTGAACGTGCGGGAAAAGTACAAGTGAAAGCCATACGTTAAGCGTCAACCCGCCATCCCCCGCTATGGGGGATGTTTCCTAAGAACGATGTATTCATATTTGCTCCCAGGTTTATACTGTAAAGCCAAAAGCAGATATGAAAAAATTTTACGCGCTCCCCCTTGTATTCCTGTTGTTTCTCACTGCAAACGCACGCGCTCAAAACGCCGCCTTCATTACCAAGTGGAAAGTTTCGGATGGCAGCATTTCTATCCCAACCGAAGGTGGCGGCTATAATTACAATATAACCTGGACAGATCTCGATAATTCGGCCAGCGGTACTGTTAATAACATCACAGGTGATTATACGATAAGCGGCCTGACAGACGGACACACCGTCCAGGTGGCTATTACAGGCAGTTTTCCAAGGATCTGGTTTGATTATTCGGACAACGGTGACAAAATAATTGAGATTGTCCAATGGGGTGATATTCAATGGACCAGTATGCAATATGCCTTTGCTGGCTGTGAAAATCTGAATATTACGGCCATTGATATACCGGATTTGAGTGGGGTAACCGATTGTAGCGGCATGTTCCACGGATGTACCAGTTTAGCAGGCAGTGGCGCCAACTGGCATTGGGAGACAGGCAATGTTACCGACATGGATCGAATGTTTGCCGGGGCCTATTCGTTCAATCAGAACATTGGCGACTGGGATGTTTCCAGCGTCACAACGATGAATGGCATGTTCAGCGGGGCAGGCAGCTTTAACCAGAACATTGGCAACTGGAATGTTTCCAGCGTCACTAACATGCAGTATATGTTCAGCAATGCATACGCTTTCAACCAGAACATCGGAAATTGGAATGTTTCCAATGTTAAAAAGATGACTCGTATGTTCAACATGGCGTTCGTGTTCAACCAGGATATTGGCAACTGGGATGTGTCCAACGTAGATAATATGCAGAGCATGTTCGAAAATGCGTCCGCGTTTAATCAGGATATTGGTGACTGGATTTTTCCCAACATCACTCCTATCAATGGCATGTATAAAATGCTTGACAATTGCGGCCTTTCAATTGCGAATTACGACGCGACCCTCATTGGCTGGGCCGGACAAAATAATCTGCCAAATGGGGTTTCTTTTGGCGCCGCTGGTTTGAGCTATTGCCTTGGCTCGATAGCCCGCCAAACATTGATTGACATTTATGGCTGGACTATTAACGGAGATGGAGAAGCTGCCGGCTGTCCCGGAATTCATGCCGATGCCAATAATGTTTTTTATGTGGATAGCGCAGCAGCCCCCGGAGGCGATGGCAGCAGTTGGGCAACGGCAGTTAATCAATTGAGTGATGCGCTGACAGCGGCAGCACAATTCCATTCAGTTAACCCGGACATTTTATACCAAATATGGGTAACGGAGGGAACGTATTATCCACAGTATGCACCGGCGAATACGACTAGCACGGGCAACCCGGTTACAGACAGGGATAAAACATTTTTTTTACCGCATCAGACAAATATTATTGGAGGCTTTAAGGGAACAGAAACCAGTCCTGATCAGCGGACTCCGGTAACAGGCAAAGGGACGGTACTTAGTGGAGATATCGGTGTAAAGGGCGATGCTTCAGACAATGTCTATCATGTAGCCATGACTTTAGATGATGGCAGCGGATCAACCAGGGGCGGAATCCTGGGATATATGACCATTACTGGGGGGAATGCAAATGGCACTGGCTCCATAACCGTCAACGGCTTCCAGGTAAAACAAAACCAGGGCGGCGGTCTATATGCGCGTGGTTTGGATTTTTCTATATACAATTGCTTGCTGACGGCAAATTATGCAGCTGATAAAGGCGGTGGGGTAATGAATGTTTATGGCCCTACGTCGATCTTCGGCAGGACGTTTGTTGTAAGTTCTACTCTCGCAAATAATAACGCCGGCAACCTCGGGGACGATATCTTTAACTACCAGCTCCAGAATTCAATGTCTATCGTCAGCAGCATCTTAGCAGATGGAATAAATTATACAGGAACCACTGACCCGGCAGATATACAATATAGCCTGGTAAAGGGGAAACCGGCCGATGCTGCCAAACACAATCTTGACGGCAATGCCAATCCTCATTTTAAAAATGAGGCAGCTGGAGATTACCGTTTGGCAGGGAACAGCCCTTCTATTAATGCAGGTTTTTTAGATGGGTTGGACCCCTCAACACTCACTGACCTGGCAGGATACCCGCGAGTCTATGATTACAACAATGGCGGCATCATTGATATGGGCGCCTACGAATTTCAGGGCAACCCGGTGCGACCCGATGCTGGCGGTATCCTATATGTGGACATCGCCGCAGCCCCCGGCGGCGACGGCAGCAGCTGGGCAAAAGCGCTGCCTCAACTGTCGGATGCTTTGCACTTTGCACGGGGTAATGCGGCCATCTGGGAAAGTGGCAGCCTGCGCATTTACGTCGCAAAAGGCACCTACTTCCCCGAATACAGGGCCCATGACAATCGTAAAGCAATTAATGACCGGAATAACGCCTTTGTGATGGTGAAAAACGTGCAGCTTTACGGTGGCTTTGATCCTGCTGCCGGCGCCGGCACGATGGACACCAGGAACTGGGCGGCCAACCCCACGGTTCTGAGTGGCGATATCGGCACACTAAATAATATTGCCGATAATGCGCACCATGTGGTGATTTCAGCAGGGGACGTAGGCAGCGCGCTGCTCAATGGCTTTATCATCACCCGGGGAAACGCAACCGGAAGCGGCACCATTGCGGTCAATGGCCAGACGGTAGAGGTTATTGCCGGAGGCGGAATTTACAACCTTGCTTCCGATCCTGTCCTGACCAATCTGATCATTTCAGGAAACACAGCAGGATCCGGCGGAGGGATGTATAACATCGGCTCCAGCCCGCACTTGACCAATGCAGCTATTTCCGGGAATAGCGCCGGCACCAACGGCGGCGGAATCCGTAATTTTAATGGTTCCGATCCCGTCTTAACAAACGTAACCATCGCGGGGAACACTACTGCCGGCAGCGGCGGCGGGATGGCGAATAATGCCTCCAGTCCTTCTGTAAATAACTCCATCTTATATGGAAATACGGCAGCCACAGGAAATAACATCATCAACGCCGTCGGCAGTACAATTGCTTTCCGGTACAGCCTGCTGGAAGGCAGTAGTTGGGATAGCAACTGGGGTACCGATGATGGCAACAACATCATCGCGACCACGAGTCCTTTTGCAGATGCCGATACAAGGAACTATCGGTTAACCGTCGCATCTCCTGCTGTTAATGCAGGAAACAATACACTTTATACCAATGCCGGCGGGAATATCGCAGACGATAACGATCTGGCCGGCCAGCACAGGGTATATAACCAAGCCAGTAGCGGCATTATCGATATGGGTGCTTACGAGTACCAGGGAACGCCTGTTACTCCCGGCACAGGGAATATCCTTTATGTCAATCAAAATGTATCCGGCGGTAACGGCAGCGGCGACAGTTGGGCCAATGCCATTCCCGAACTGGCAGACGCCCTGAAATGGGCGAGGCAGCAGCATAATGCCGACAACAACTGGCTGCAAAACGACAGCCTGCGCATCTTCATCGCCAAAGGCACTTACAAGCCGCTATATAATGCCGAGGATGGCGCCTATACCACAGACGGGAGCAGAGACAACGCCTTTGTGCTGGTGAAAAACGTGCAGCTCTACGGCGGCTTCCCCGATACCGGCAATCCGGGCATTGGCGACAGGGATTGGAACGCCAATCCGACCATTCTTAGCGGCGATATAGGCACACCGGACGACAACAGTGATAATACCTATCATGTGGTTATTTCTTGCGGCTATGTGGATAATGCCGGCCTGAACGGACTGACCATTTCTGGTGGAAATGCGAATGGGGAAAATTACATTCTCATAAACCAAAACGTTTTTGATCAAAACAGTGGTGGCGGAATGTTTAATCAATCCTCTTCCCCGACCATCCTGAATATAATGATCTCGAATAATTCAGCAGAATATGGTGGCGGGATGTACAATTTCATTTCTGCTCACCCAACCATCCTGAATACCTTTATCTCGAATAATTCGGCAGAACATGGTGGCGGAATGTACAATTATCAATCTTCCCCAACCATCGTGAGTACGATTATCTCAAATAATTCGGCGCAAGCCGGCGGTGGCGGAGTGTATAATTATAACTCTTCCCCAACTATCCTGAATACAACAATCTCGAATAATTCGGCAGAAGACCTTGTTGGTGGAGTGGCTAATTTTCAATCTTCCCTGGTTGTAAATAATTCTATTGTTTTTGGAAACAGGCTGGCAGATGCTACTGTTTCCAATATATTCAATGAGAATGGGGGTTCAGTACTGCTGTTTTCAAATATAGTTTAGTGGGCGGCGCCACCTCGTGGAATACGGACTGGGGTACCGACGGCGGGAATAATATCATTACAACTTCCAATCCCTTCACAGATGCAGCCAATGGTGATTTCAGCCTGAAACCCGGCGCTGCTGCCATAAATGGCGGAAGCAATACGCTTTACACCGATGCGGGCGGAAATTTGGCCAATAATAAAGATCTGGCGGGAAATGCGCGCGTATATGATCTGACCAATGGCGGCATTGTTGATATGGGTGCCTACGAGTTTCAGGGCAACCCGTTGCGCCCCGACGCCAACGGTATCCTCTATGTGGACAGTGCGGCTGCTCCTGGCGGCGATGGCAGCAGTTGGGCAACGGCCTTAAAAAATCTGTCCGATGCCTTAAAATGGGCCAGACAACAGCACGATGCCGACAACAACTGGCTGCAAAACGACCCCTTGCGCATCTTCATCGCCAAAGGCACTTATAAGCCGCTATATAATGCCGAGGATGGCGCCTATACCACAGACGGGAGCAGAGACAACGCCTTTGTGATGGTGAAAAACGTCCAGCTTTACGGCGGCTTCCCCGATACCGGTAATCCGGGCTTTGACGACAGGGATTGGAATGCCAATCCGACCATTCTTAGCGGCGATATAGGCGCAGCGGACAACAACAGTGATAATACCTACCATGTGGTTCTTTCTGCCGGCGATGTGGGCAATGCGCTGATTAACGGCTTTACCATTACCGGGGGAAATGCAACCGGAAGTGGCACCATTACGGTCAATGGCCAGACGGTACAGGTTATTGCCGGAGGCGGAATCTACAATCTTGCTTCCGCCCCTGCCCTGACCAATCTGATCATTTCAGGAAACACAGCAGGATCCGGCGGAGGAATGTATAACATCAGCTCCAGCCCGCACTTGACCAATGCAGCCATTTCCGGGAATAGCGCCGGCACCAACGGCGGCGGAATCCGTAATTTTAATGGTTCCGATCCCGTCTTAACGAACGTAACCATCGCGGGGAACACTACTGCCGGCAGCGGTGGCGGAATGGCGAATAATGCCTCCAGTCCTTCCGTAAATAACTCCATCTTATATGGAAATACGGCAGCCACAGGAAATAATATCATCAACACCACCGGCAGTGCAAATACTTTCCGGTACAGTTTGATGGAAGGCAATAACAGTTGGGATAGCGATTGGGGCACCGATGGCGGCGGCAATATCATCACCAATGCCAGTCCCTTCGCAGATGCAGCCAACGGTGACTTTAGCCTGGCTTCCAATAGCCCGGCTATTAATACAGGGGATAATTCTGTTAATAGTGCTACTACCGACCTGGCGAACAATCCAAGAATTTTCGGCGCTGCCATAGATATGGGGGCTTACGAGGATCAGAGACCAGTTGTCATTCATCCCGACGCCAATGGCATTATCTACGTGGACAGCGCAGCTGCTCCCGGCGGCGACGGCAGCAGCTGGGCGACAGCGCTGGCATCCTTTGACATCGCACTCGCATCGGCCGAAGCCATCAATGCCGCCGCTGCCGGTTCTCCTGCGGATTCCGTACGGCAGATATGGGTGGCGAAAGGAACTTATCAGCCTTCAAACGGCATACCTTTTCTAATTAAAACAGCCTTGGAGATATACGGAGGGTTTGCCGGGACGGAACAAAGCCTTTCTGATCGGAATTTGAGCGCAGGGAATAAAAGCATATTGAAAGGTAACGATGGCAGTGTAGTCGGGAACATGAACAGTACCGGTTTAGTTGTATTCGATGGCTTCGAAGTAACAGGAGGAAACGTTTCCGCCGGCTCGGTAGGCGGCATCGGAAACTCGGCCGGTAAGATGATTATCAGCAATTGTATTGTTTCCAATAACTTTGCCGGCCTCCAGGCAGGCGGCATTGGGAATGACGCCGGAGATTTAACGGTTATTAACAGCGTCATTATAAATAATACTGCTGAATACGGCGGAGGCATTTATAATAATTTTTTTGGTAAGCTAACGGTTATAAATTGTGTATTTGCCAATAACACAGCCCAATATGGCGGAGCCGTTTATATCGACGAACCATTGTTCACCATTCCCAGTATTTCCAATAGTATTTTATGGGGTAATACAACTACTGCCGACAATAATCATGTGACAGGTTATGCAGGGGCCAAGCCCATCGTCACTTACAGCATCGTAGAGGGCGGCTATACTGGTACAGGTAACCTGGATATAGATCCGCAGTTTGCGGATCCGGCAGCACGTAATTACCGGTTACGGATAACGAGCCCCGGCGTCAATACCGGTTTGAATGACAGTATTCCTGCCTGGAATTCCACCGATTTAGCAGGCAATCCGCGAATATATGATGAGATCGGCGGCGGAACCGTGGACATGGGCGCTTATGAATACCAGGGCATGCCTGTTACTCCCGGCACAGGAAATATCCTTTATGTCAATCAAAGTGTATCCGGCGGTAACGGAAGCGGCGACAGCTGGGCCAATGCCATCCCCGAACTGGCGGACGCCCTGAAATGGGCCAGGCAACAGCACGATGCCGACAACAACTGGCTGCTAAACGACAGCCTGCGCATCTTCATCGCCAAAGGCACTTACAAGCCGCTTTACAGTGCCGAAGACGGCGGCTACACCGCAGACGGCGGCAGGGACAACGCCTTTGTGATGGTGAAAAACGTTAAACTCTACGGCGGCTTCCCCGATACCGGTAATCCGGGCATAAGCGACAGGGATTGGGACGCCAATCCGACCATTCTTAGCGGCGATATAGGCACAGCGGACGACAACAGTGATAATACCTATCATGTGGTTGTTTCCGGCGGCGATGTGGGTAATGCCTGCCTGAACGGATTGGTTATTTCCGGTGGAAATGCGAATGGCGCATTTTCCATTACCGTAAACGGATTGGGATCTTCCCGCCGCGATGGTGGAGGAATATTAAATTCATCTTCTTCCCCTGCTATCCTGAATACATCGATCTCGAATAATTCGGCGAACTATGGCGGCGGAATCGGTAATCTTTATTCTAGCTCTTCCCCAACCATCCTGAATACGAGTATCTCGAATAATTCAGCCCTAAACGGTGGCGGAATGTACAATCTTGGATCTTCCCCAACCATCCTGAATACGACTATTTCGAATAATTCGGCGAATTATGGCGGCGGAATGGGTAATTCTAACTCTTCCCCAACCATCCTGAATACGACTATCTCGAATAATTCGGCTGAATATGACGGAGGCGGAATGTATAATGATTCTTCTTCCCCGGTTGTCAACAATTCTATTGTTTTTGGAAACAAGCTGGCAGATGCTTCTGTTTCCGATATCCTCAATGAGAATGCAAGTACGCCTGTTTTTAAATATAGTCTGGTAGGCGGCGCTGCCTCGTGGAATGCCGACTGGGGTACGGACCGCAGGAATAATATCGTTACAACTTCCAATCCCTTCGCGGATACGGCCAACGCTGATTTCAGCCTGAAACCCGGCGCTGCTGCCATAAATGGCGGAAACAATACCCTTTACACCGATGCCGGAGGAGATTTGGACAATGACACGGACCTGGCCGGGAATGCACGCGTATATGACCTGGCGGGCGGCGGCATCGTGGACATGGGCGCTTATGAATACCAGGGAACGCCAGTTACTCCCGGCACAGGGAATATCCTTTATGTCAATCAAAATGTATCCGGCGGCAATGGAAGCGGCGACAGTTGGGCCAACGCCATCCCTGAGCTGGCGGACGCCCTGAAATGGGCCAGGCAGCAGCACGACGCCGATGGCAACTGGCTGCAAAACGACAGCCTGCGCATCTTCATCGCCAAAGGCACTTACATGCCGCTTTACAGCGCCGCCGACGGCAGCTACACCGCAGACGGCGGCAGGGACAACGCCTTTGTGATGGTGAAAAACGTGAAACTCTACGGCGGCTTCCCCGATACCGGTAATCCGGGCTTAAGCGACAGGGATTGGGACGCTAACCCGACCATTCTTAACGGCGATATAGGCACAGCGGACGACAACAGTGATAATAGCTATCATGTGGTTATTTCTGCCGGTGATGTGGGTAATGCAGGTCCGAATGGACTGATCATCTCTGGTGGAAATGCGGATGGTGAAAATCGCATTAAGGTAAACGGACTTTTAACTCTACGCCGCTATGGTGGTGGAATGATTAATTTAAATTCTTCCCCAACTATCCTGAATACATCGATCTCTAATAATTCTGCAGGAAACATTGGTGGTGGAATGTACAATATAAACTCTTCCCCAATCATCCTGAATACAACCATCTCGAATAATTCGACGCAAGTCAGCGCGGGCGGAATGTACAATTTAAACTCTTCTCCAACCATACTGAATACGATTATCTCCAATAATTCGGCGCAGACCGGTGGGGGCGGAATAGAAAATAACGTCACTTCTTTTCCAATCATCGTGAATACGATTATTTCGAATAATGTGACGCAAACCGGTGGGGGCGGAATGCAAAATAATGGCGGTACCCCGGCTGTTATCAATTCTATTGTTTTTGGAAACACGCTGGCAGATGCTTCCGTTTCCAATATATCCAATAATTTTAGTACACCTGTTTTTAAGTATAGTTTAATAGGCGGCGCCACCTCCTGGAATACGGACTGGGGCACAGACGGCGGGAACAATATCGTTACAACTTCCAATCCCTTCGCAGATACGGCCAACGCTGATTTCAGACTAGTACCAGGTCCTGCCGTAGATGGCGGAAGCAATACCCTTTACACCGATGCCGGAGGAGATTTGGCCGATGACACGGACCTGGCAGGAAATGCGCGCGTATATGACCTGACGGGCGGCGGAATCGTGGACATGGGCGCTTACGAGTACCAGGGAGCCTGCCCCGACATCCTCATCGCCGAACAGCCCCTGGAGAGAACGGTTTGCTTCGGAACCGAAACAAGCTTCAGCCTGGAAGCTACCGGCGGCGACCTCACCTACCAATGGCAGTTCAGTTCCGACGGCGGGACCACCTTCACCGACCTGGAAGAAAACACCGTTTATTCAGGCGTCGCCACCGCTACCCTCACCATCGCCGCGGCAGCATCTGAAACAGCCGGACTTTATCGCTGCCTGATCAGCAATGAATGCAGCACACTGGAAAGCGACGCAGCAGCGCTCGGCGTTACCCTCGTTGAAATTACCGGCACTCCCCCCGCAGGCACGGTAGATGTCGCCTATAACTTCACGTTCAGCGTTTCCGGAAGAAGCGAGCCCTACACCTGGTCGGTTTCCCAAGGCGAACTGCCTGACTGGCTCGAACTTAACACCGAAACGGGTGAGATCAGCGGCATCCCCGAAAGCGCCGGAGACGTTACATTCACCCTTCAGGCGGAAGATGCTTCCGGCTGCGCGGCTACGCTGGCCGTGAATCTGACAATCGCCTCAGGCGAGGCTCCCGTGATCACCTTCCCTGAAATGGAAGCCGTTGTATACGGCGCGGCTGATTTCGCTCCCGGAGCTTCGGCCAGCGGCAATAACGAGGTAGAATATGTTAGCTCCAATGAGAATGTAGCCGTTATTACCTCCGAGGGCCTGATCCGGATCATCGGCGCAGGCACCACCGATATTACAGCAAGTTTACCCGAAGATCCAAATTACGAGGATGCTGTGCCAGTAACGCGGGAACTATTGGTGAACCCGGCTGCTCTAACGATTACCGCAAATAACGATTCCAAGACGTTTGATGGAACGCCTTACAGCGGTGGCGGTGGCATAACCATTATCGGCTGGCAGTATGACGATACTGATGCACTGCTGACAGGAACTGTCTCCTATTCGGGCGATTCCCAGGGAGCTATCAGCGTGGGCACTTATGAGATCATTCCGGAAGGTTTCGATCCGCTCAATAATTATACATTCGATTATCAGCCGGGAATCCTTACGATCATTCCGGCTGGAAATGTCGTGATCAACTTCCCTGAGCTGGAAGATGTTGTTTACGGAGCAGCCGATTTTAACCCCAGCGCTTCCTCCAGCGACAGCCGGCAGGTGGAATATGCCAGCTCCAACCCGGATGTGGCGGTGATCACCTCCGAAGGTTTCCTGCAGATCATCGGCGCAGGCACCACAGAAATTACCGCCAGCTTGCCGGAAGACCCGAATTACGACGACGCCACACCGGTTACACATGAACTGGTTGTGAACCCGGCTACCCTCACTATTACGGCTAACGATGATTCCAAAACTTACGACGGAACAGCTTACACCGGTGGTAACGGCGCTACAGTCACCGGCTGGCAGTACGATGATACGGATGCCCTGTTGGAAGGAACATTGAGTTACAGCGGAAGTTCGCAAAGCGCCGTAGACGCAGGGGTGTATGAAATTATTCCGTCAGGCTACGAGCCGCTTGAAAATTACCTGTTCGAGTACCGGCCCGGAACCCTGACCATCACCCCGGCCGGGCAGGCGGCCATCACCTTTTCCGAACTGGAACAGGTCGTCTACGGCGCTCCGGACTTCGATGCGGGAGCTATTTCCAGCGACGGCCGGGAAGTGGGATATACAAGCTCTAATGAAAATGTAGCCGTTATTACTTCCGATGACCTAATCCGGATCATCGGCGCAGGCACCACCGAAATTACCGCCAGCCTTTCGGAAGACCCCAATTACGAAGATGCCGCGCCCGTAACCAGGGAACTGGTCGTGAATCCGGCCACCTTGACCGTTACAGCTGCCGATGATTCAAGGACTTACGATGGAACGGCTTACAACGGCGGAAACGGCGTGACAATCACCGGCTGGCAGTATGAGGACACCGATGCGCTGCTCGGGGGACATTGGGTTACAGCGGAAACTCGCAAGGCGCCGCCGCAGTCGGGCAATATGAAATTATTCCTGCCGGGTATACACCCCTTAACAACTACACTTTTAACTACCAACCCGGCACGCTGACTATTATTCCTGCCGGGCAGGTCGTGATCAATTTCCCGCAACCGGATCCCATGATTTATGGAGATCCCGACTTCGACCCCGATGCTACGTCCAGCGATGGCAGACAGATCGAATATACAAGCTCCGATGAAAATGTGGCCATAATCACGATCAACGGACTGGTTCAGATTGTTGGTGCAGGCACCACGAATATCACCGCCATCTTGCCCGAAGATCAAAATTACGAGGACGTCATGCCAGTCTCCCGGGAACTGGTAGTAAGTCCCGCTCCCCTAACCGTTACCGCAGACGATGATTCCAAAACCTATGACGGACTCGCTTACAGCGGCGGAAACGGGGTAACGGTGGCCGGTTGGCAATACGAGGACACCGATGCACTACTTGAGGGCATGGTAAGTTACAACGGAAGTTCCCAAGGCGCCATAGACGCAGGAGCGTATGAGATCATTCCTTCGGGCTACGAGCTGCTGGATAACTACACGCTTAATTACCAACCCGGGACCCTTACGATCATTCCGGCTGGAAACGTCGTGATCAACTTCCCGGAGCTGGAAGATGTTATATATGGCTTCGCTGATTTCGCTCCCGGAGCTTCTGCCAGCAACGACAGCGAAGTGGAATACACAAGCTCCGATGAAAATGTGGCCGTGATCACTTCCGCAGGGGAAATACAGATCATCGGCGCAGGTACTACAGAGATCACCGCCAGCCTGGCGATCGATCCTAACTACGAAAATGCCGACCCGGTCACCAGGGTGCTGGTAGTGAACCCGGCAACCTTGACCGTTATCGCCAACGACGATTCCAAAACTTATGACGGCGCCCCCTACAGCGGCGGCAATGGCGTGACAACCACCGGCTGGCAGTACGAGGACACCGATGCGCTGCTGGAAGGCACGCTGAGTTACAGCGGAAGTTCCCAGGGAGCAACTGACGTGGGTATCTACGAAATCATTCCTTCGGGCTACGAAGCCCTTGGGAACTATACGTTTAGTTACCAACCCGGAACATTGACCACTACGCCTGCTGAAAAGGCGGTGATCACCTTCCCTGCCCCGGAGGCCGTCGTCTACGGCGCCCCGGACTTCGACCCCGCCGCTACTTCTAGTGATGGCCGCCAGGTGGAATATGCTTCCTCCAATGAAAACGTGGCGCTCGTCACTGCCGGAGGTTTTATTCAGATTGTTGGAGCGGGCGAAATCGAGATCACCGCTTTCCTGCCCGATGATCCCAATTACGAGAATGTTCCGCCGGTGATACAGGAACTAACAATAAAGCCAGCCATGCTGACCATTACCGCAGTGGACGACTCCAAAACCTACGACGGCGCGGCTTACAGCGGCGGAAACGGCGTAACCGTGACCGGCTGGCAATACGATGACACCGATGCCTTGCTGGAAGGAACGTTAAACTATACCGGCAACTCGCAGGGAGCAGTAAACACCGGGGAATACTTGATCGTGCCCGGCGGCTATTCGGCAGACAATTACGAAATCGTTTATAAGAGTGGAGCGCTCCGGGTAAGCAAAGCCCCGTTGGTCATTACCGCTGTGAACAAAACCAGGAAGTTCGGCTGGGAGAACCCCGTGTTCACCTTTAATTACCAGGGCTTTGTTTCCGGAGAGAATGAAGATGATCTGGCGGCCCTTCCAACGGCGGTGACCACCGCTAACGAAACGTCCCCGCCGGGAATCTATCCCATCACGACCAGCGGCGCTGCATCGGAAAACTACCAGATCAGCTATGTGAACGGCACATTGACCGTTATACCGGCTACGCGCAGCCTGGTCTTTGAAGCCCTGCCGGAAAAAACCTATGGCGATGCCGACTTTGACCCGGGGGCCGAGGCCCGACCCGAGGAAACGATCCTCTACAGCAGTTCTAATACCGGTGTGGCTGAGATCATCAATGGCATGGTGCATATCACCGGGGCGGGTACGGCCGTGATCACCGCAACCCTGGCCGAAAACCCTAATTACGATAACAGGCCTTCTATATCAAGGGAACTCATCGTCCATAAAGCCTCGCAGACCATCGACTTTGTTTTGCCCGGGGAAGTAGAACGCGATGCCGGTATCATTGCCCTGCAGATCAGCGCTTCCTCAGGCTTACCGGTCACGCTCAGCAGTTCCGATGACCAGGTGGCTATTGTGGCCGGCGGCGCCGGGGAAAACCAGCTGGAGATCCTTCGCCTGGGAACGTCGTTCATCACCGCGGTGCAGCCTGGCAACGCGAATTACCTGCCGGCGGAACCTGTGAGCCGCCAGCTGCTGGTAGTGGACCCGGCCGGCAATCTCATAAAAGTACACCAGGTAGTTTCTCCCAACAGCGACGGCATCAACGAGTTCCTGCTGGTGGAAGGCATCCGCGATTACCCCGAAAACAAGATGACCATCGTCACCCGCAGCGGAGCCAAGGTATTCGAGATCCAGGGCTATGATAACGGCAGCCGTGTCTTCAAAGGAATAGCCAATACCCGGGTCAATTATGAGTTCCTCCCCAGGGCACGTATTTCTACCTGCTGGAATTCAAGGCCGGCGGCCAGTGGAAACGTAAAACGGGATGGTTTGTCATGAAATTCAGCACTAATTAACATGAAATTCAACATGAAAACGATATACAACACGCTTTTACTGCTGCTTTGTACTACGGGACTGGCATACGCTCAGCAGCCCTTCACCTATACCCAGTACATGGATAACCTCGCTCCTATCAACGCCACCTATTCCCTGCTGGATAAGGCCGGGGCGGTGCATGCCCTGGTTCGCAAGCAGTGGGTGGGCATCGACGGGGCGCCCTCTACGCTGATCGCTAACGGGCACCTGCCCCTTGCTTCCATCGGGGCGGCGGCCGGGCTCAATATCATGCACGATGAGTTCGGGCCGGAGAAAATGACCGAGGCCAGCGCTTTCCTGGCCAAGTCCGTCCGCCTCTCGGAAAAAGAGTACCTGGCCGCTTCCATGAGCTTTGGGGTGCGCAGGTATGAGGCCCGCTATTCCGGGCTGGACCCGCATGATCCGCTCTTCCAGGACGACATCCTGGAAACCGTCGGTACACTAGGGCTGGGACTGATGTACTTTATTCCCGAGAAATTCTACGCCGGCGTTTCCGTGCCCCGCATCAGTTTCCGTGAGCTGGGAAGGGCATCGGTGGAGGATTCCCGGTATTTTAAAAACCATTATTACCTGATGATGGGTTTCCTGGGTTCCCTGGGAGAAGATATTAAGATAAAACCCGCCATCCTGGCTTCTTACGCTTCCAACATTCCACTGCATGCCGATATTTCTACTACGCTGTATTTGAAAGAAGCCATCGGACTGGGGCTGAACTACCGCACCAACAATGAAATGGGCGCCATTCTTTCCGTGTTTCTGAATAACCGGCTCCGCTTCGGCTACAGTTACCAGTTCGGCCTGAACAGTTACCGCCTGGGGCAGGTCAATGACGGGACGCATGAAATTACACTGGGGTACCGCTTTGGAGAAGGAATAGGTTTCTCAAAATTACTTTAGAGGCTATAAAGGACGAAAAGCCTGACCCTGAAGAATGCTTAGATCGCCTCTTGTGAGTAAGCTTATATTCATATGGATTTTTTCATCAAATCCGCGGCAGGCTAGTAAAGAAACCCGAATAACCAAAGCGGGATTTTGTTGTTAAACCCGATCTCGATGTTATCTGAAACGATATAAGCGTTCGGTATTCCAGCGATTTGTTTGATGGACTTATTGCGTCCCCCAACCTCAAACGTATAGGTTTTGTCTACCAGAAAGTCACCTTTTCCAGCCAAATGTATTTTGTAACCGGCATTACGTAGTTGATTGAGGAAAAAGGTTTCGCGGGTTGTTCCGGGGTCGGGATGTTCTCTCAATGCGTAAGACAGATTGGTATTCTCAAGATATATTTTGTCTGGCTTTTGCAGAGCAGCCACTCCTTCCGATGGTCTGTTGGCGAGGTTGAGGAGGAATGCTCGTTCTAGTTGATGCAGGAAATTGTTGACTGTATCGCGGCCCAGCTGAAGTTTTTGGGCAAGTGAGGATATATTGGGTTCAAATGGGGCGGACTCTGCGATCACGCCAAGGAGTTTCTTGATCTTGACGATATGGGTGGCGGAATAGTTTTCGATGAATGCCAGGTCATCGGTGATTGAAGTCTCAATAACCCGCATGAGCTTTGGAAGATAAGACTTCCCCCGATCGTCGTGTACGAATGGCAGGTATCCTTTCATGAGATATTCATGGAACAATGGAATAGGGATTTCAATTTGTTTTCTGAGGGTTGACGATATTTCGATGGGGTTGCTTAGTAACTCCGTTAACGAAACTGGTGCCAAGGCTCGTCCATACATCAAATTCAGGTATTCCCTGAAAGACATTCCTGGTAACGTAAAAGTCAACACTCGACGGCTGAGATCGCTTTCTCCGCGATAGATATCGAGCGCAGATGATGCTGTAAAAAAAAGCTGTAATTTTGGATATCCGTCATAGATATTCTTTATCTCGCGTGACCAATTGGCATACTTATGTACTTCGTCTATGTAGAGGGCTTGCCCACCGTTCTGGACCCACATCCTTGCGGTATCCAATAAGGTATGGGTGTATAACCAGGGATGGTCAGCTGTGATATATAGACTTTTGGTTCCTTGCGGTTGACCGTATTTGAGGTGTTGGAGAAGCATCGTTGTCTTCCCGGCACCGCGTAACCCTTTAATAGCCAACATTCTGCTTTCCCACGGAAGACGATGGTAAAGGAATCGGTGGAAATCGTTATTTACCTCGTCAACTAGGTTTTGCTGATATTCTATAAGAGGTTCCATTCATGTTTTGACTTGTCTTCAGGGCAAATATACACTATAATTGACTTATTATCAAGTCAATTATAGTGTTTTTTATCATCTGTGCGCCATTTTCGGCCGGTACATTCTGTCCTTTCAGCAACGTGAACTCGTAACTATTCTGCATTAGCAGCGATGACAGGTGTTGAGGCACAATTGCAATTCCACCTCACCGCTGGGATAAGTACAGGACTTACCCAAAACCAATTGTTGGAATTATTTGAGGTCATTGAAGAGAAGGTCAGCAAGCAGCAGG
Organism: Anseongella ginsenosidimutans; assembly: GCF_008033235.1. Lineage (GTDB taxonomy): Bacteria > Bacteroidota > Bacteroidia > Sphingobacteriales > Sphingobacteriaceae > Anseongella > Anseongella ginsenosidimutans. Next base: position 2,665,929 of record NZ_CP042432.1, on the reverse strand, counting down.
CAGACAAAGGGAGGGCTATCTTATCCGGAGTCCGCGATGGTGTCCGCTAACGCTAACGCTCTGGTTCGCTGTGATATTCTTCATCCGTTACTTCTTCCAACCAAACGGTTGGCCCGTTTTCCCTTCCGGTTATTGCCACCTGGATAAAAGCAGTATCCGCACTTGCTCCATGCCAATGAGGGGTATTGGGCGGGCATTTTACTGCATCGCCTTTGCGAAGTATTTTTTTGGATTGTCCTTTTTCCTGATAATACCCAACACCATCGGTTACCAGTAATATCTGCCCTGCCGGGTGCAAATGCCAGTTGCTCCTAGCTCCGGGTTCAAAAGTTACATTTCCAACGGATATGGAGTTAAGGCTGTCCGCTTCCATCAGCATTTGCAGATAGGCGGTTCCGGTGAAATTTTCGTTCATGATTTTTTCGCCTTTGGGAAAAACGAGCGCATTGTTATTACAAGCCGTAAGAAGGGCTATTGCAAGTGGCAGGATATATATAAGGTTATGCTTCATCATTCAATATTTAAAGGTTGGTTTGATAAAAATTCAACAATTTACCTACGGCCTGCGATACATATGCGGGTTTCCAATAGGTCTCTATATGGGTAGCCCCGTCAATCAGGAATAGTTCTTTGTTCTTTGTTTTTTGCATTGATTGCTTTACTGAATGCTTCATCTGTCATATATTTTGTATCGGCTTTGCTTCCTGCAATCATTAATAAGGGTTGGTTGATCAGTTCCAAATTTGTGGCCGCATCCCAAGTCATTAAGTCGGGCAGGCTGCTCATCGTGTACCTGAATGTGGAGTTCGGATGTGCATGGGTTCTATGGTAGTAATAATGACCTTCGCGGTACAGAGCAAAAGGCATCTTGTCCGCCATTTCATCGGACCACTCTATATCGGCAGCGTAACGTACTTCGCCTCCGGCTGCTTCCAATGCCCGGGCATCCAAAGCTTGTTGTAATCGTTCCTGGACCGTAGCCAATTCGGAATTCTGAAAGCCGTTACGTCTTACCAAACCTGAATTGAACATGCTCAGGGTCGCTACTGCGTTAAACCGTTTATCACCCTGTGTTGCCTTTAACGCATAGCCTCCGCCACCGCAAATGCCGAGTAATCCAAGTTTTGCAGTGTCAACCCCTTTATATTGAGAAATAAAATCAGCCATCCCTTGGATATCCTCAATCCGGTTTGCCGGCTTATCCACGTTGCGGGGTTCTCCGCTACTGGCTCCCTGGCAGGCTGCATCTGCCGCGATGGTAATATATCCCTGTTCCGCTAACCGCTGGGCATATAAACCCGCAACCTGTTCCTTCACACCTCCATTGGGATGTGCAACAACCACCGCCGGATATTTCTGCGAAGCATCGTAGTCAGGCGGTGTGTAAACATTGGCAGCTATTTCAATAACGCTGATTTTATAAGTAACCGGATGGATATTTACTTTTCCCTCTACGTTTTCGGTAATTGCACCATCATAGACAAGCGTCCAGGGATTTTGTGGACGTCCTTTTTGAGTAGATTGTGCATTAACTGTAATAGAATCTACTGTTGACATCGCTAATGCGACGATCAATGTTAACTTTTTCATAACACTTCATCCAACGCGGTCTGTACCGCTTTTGCTTCCTGTTTACCAATTGTCCGTTTGATAATGCCTGCAAATTGCTGTAATTGTTTTGGGGTAAGCCCTACATTCAGGCAGATATTCAAATGTGATCGAAGCATGGGTTCTACTCCGCCAATGCCGCTAAGTACCGATACGGTCACCAGCTCCCTTTCGGCATAGCTTAACACATCGCGTTCAAAAATATCCGCGAAAAGATGCTCTTTGAGGAAGCGGTCAATTTCAGGGGAAAAGGCTCCGTAGCCCGATTCCGGCTTATCCCATTTTTTGCCGGTCAGTTCATACAGGGTTTCTGCGCCCCGTTCGTACTTGTTTCTTTCATCCGCAATGGGTGATGCTTCCGGGCCCCAATCGTCGTTGATACCCCGGGCTTTCCGCTCATCCAATACTTCCATAAAGGTTTGCAATCCGCGGATACTTCGCGGGAAACCGCAGTAAGCATATGCATGAACGATGGCTTCCTTGATCTGGTTAACGGTTAAGCCATTGTCCAATCCGGTTCCAAGCGCCTGGTGCAAATTTTCCAGGCCGCCCTGCGCCGTATAGGATGCAATGACAATTATGCTTTCCTGTTTAGGGCTTAATGGCTCTTCTGCTTTGCTTTTTTGCTGCGCGTTTACGGTTGAAAACATAGCAACCATCGTCATTAATGTTGCCAACACCGGTTTTTTATTAAATAGATCAATCATTATTTTTTACTTCAATACGCCAACTTTCTTCAACCACTATTTCACTTCTGCTTATGCCTGATCTTCATTATAAAGACTTCATATAGGAGACGAGCAGGCTCAGCTCTTCTTTCATGAGCTGGCCTTCGTAGCTCGGCATCACGGGCATATACCCCGCCACGATTTTTGCGCCCGCCTGCAGGATGGACTCGCGGAGATAGGCTTCGTCCGCCATTACCGCGCGGCCGTTCTGCAGGGTCACCTCGCTTCCATAGAGGTCATACAGGGACGGGCCGGTAGAAGCCGGGGCATTCGGATCCACGGTGTGACAGGTGGCGCACTCCATCCGGCGGAAGAGCGCCTCACCCGTGAGCGATGAAGCGGCCGCAGTTCTGGCAGAAGGTGTGCCGGTCGTGTCCGCTGGCATCGACACCGTCGTGTCGTCCGCCGGCGCCGCTTTTCCGGTGTAAACCACGCGCCAGATACGGCCCTTTTTATAATCCGAGATATAGAGCGCGCCGTCCGGTCCCAGGGCCAGACCCGTCGGGCGGTATTCCGCCGCGCCCCGGTCAGGGATCGGCTCTACCCCGGCGAAGCCGTCGGCAAAGGTCTCGTAGTCGCCGGAGGGCTGTCCGTCCCTGAAGGGCACAAAGGCGATCTTATAGCCTTTCTGTGGCAGCGGCGCGCGGTTCCAGGAGCCGATGAAGGCGATGAACGCGCCGCCCCGGTACCGCTCAGGGAATTGCTCCCCTGTGTAAAAGAGCAGATCGTTGGGCGCCCAATGGCCGGGAAAACCAATGACCGGCTCTTCAAACTCACCGGCATACTTACTTTCAGAAATTGTTATTTTCCCATTGCCGCCATATTCCGGTGAAAGCATAAGCGTATCCTTTAGATGATCGTAATATCCATAGGGCCAGCCAAACCGGTCGCCTTCATTAACCTTGTACATGGCTTCGGAGGGAAGTTCGGCGCTCTCCTCAACGGTGTAAAAGTCCGGCCAAAGCGTGTGCAACTGGTCGCGCCCGTGCTGCATTACATAGAGCGCATCGCCTGCAACGTTCCAGTCGAGGCCGACGACATTGCGCAGTCCTGTGGCATAGCGCGCGTCTGCACTGAAGGTCTGCCCTGTTTGGTTCGCATCGAAGCGCCAGATGCCGCCGTGTTCCTCCAATAGCGGGCAGGGCTCTATTCCCGGAGACCCGTTTGTACGTTCCTGTTCCTGACACGCGTTGGACGGGGCTCCCACGCTCACATAAAGGTGACCACGCCCATCGAAGGCAAAAGACTTGGAGGCATGCGATTGCTGCTCCGGAAAACCGCTGACAACAATTTCCGGCTCACCTTCGGGAATGAGCGCATTGCCTTCGGGCATAGGCCAGCGATACACGGCCACGGTGTTCGATGCCCAGAGATAGCCGTCGTGGATGGCGATTCCCGTCTCCCATAGAATGCCGTCTCCCGTCCCGGTCATATCGCCGAAATATTCGATGATGTCGGCACGGAAGTCGCCCGTAGTATCCCGCAGGGCGGCGATCCCACCTTCCTGGCTGCGCGTCTTCACATAAATGTCGCCATTGGGCGCCACAGCGATGTGACGCGCGCTATGATCGTCGCGGAGGCCAAGGCTATCAATGACAAGCGTCGCACAAAATCCTTCCGGCAACGTAATGCCGCCGTTGCCGGCGGCACACACGATCTTTGTGGCCGCTTCTTCCTTTTGGGCCTGATTGCTGCATCCGGCAATCAGCAACACTAGAAGGGACAAAATAGAAAGCAGGCGGCCCGCGCGCATTACAAGCGAATTAAGCCGATACAAGATGTGCTTTTTAAAGAAGGTGTTTTTGATGTCCATTATCCTTGCGTTTTGGGTATAAAGATCAGTCGAGTGGTATAAATGCCAGGCTGTTGCTCGAATTCATCGGAATTACCAGCTGATTTGCTCCTGCATCGTAACACATTGAAGCTGCATTCGGAATGTTGTTAGCGATCAGCTCGGCGGATTCACCAGGACGAATGCGGGATACTCCTCCCTGCGTAACGCTGCAGACATACTTCGTGCCGTCCGGCATGATAACAAGGCCGTCACTTCCTGGCTGAGCAGCAGATTCTGTTTTCAACAATTTCCCGTCTTCTGAAAAGGTCAGCACCTCGGCGTTTCCAAAATTAGCAACTACAATATTTCCTTCAGGATCGAAGGCAATACCATTGGGTGCATTGAGCGGCTCCCCTTGTACAAAAACAGTTGCTTTCCCATCGGGTGTAATCTTCCAAACCTTCCATGTTTCAGGGTTGGGGTCCTCACCAAAAAAATCGCCAGTCTGTGTAGCGTAAATGGTACCGCCTTCCCTAACTTCGATGTCATTGACCCATGGAGAATCTTCAATTCGAAATTCCTTCAGAGGCTTGCCGGACTTCATGTCAAATTGACGAATGACGGCAACACTTGGATCATCATTAGCGGTACCGCCATCACGATCAGCGACATACAATACGTCATTCACGATGTCACTGCCAAACGGCTCATTTAATACAAGAGGAGGTGACAGGGTTTTTCGTCCATCAGCATGCTGAATGCCGATCCATCGCAGCGTATGTACGGATCCGTCGTGATTGATGAAGGAAATCCAGGCATCGTTGGTTCGGACGTTCTGCGGCGCGCCACGGTTTGGCACCACAATGACACCGCGCGCTGCGTCGTACGAACAACTCTCCGCCCCGTAGATGCCTCCATATACTTTTACGTTGGATGAAAGAGGATTCCCGACAGGATAGGGTTCTGTTTCCTGCTCCTGGGCAAATACCGGATTACTGAAGATGCTTACGGCCATCATAAGGGTAAGGATCTTTCCCAGCTTTCTTTTTTGCATAACTTTATTATTTAGTCCTACTAATGCTCAATGGTATGGGTGTCCCGTACGCTGCTGAATGTTAAGGCTAACAATTTCCAGCCGCTCCCTTGTTGTTGATAGACTTCGGTTACCGTAAATTCATTCGACACCTCATTGCCCCGAACTACGGCCTGCAGCGTGATGCGGTTCCAGAGAATGGCAGTATCGTCAAAAACTTCTACTGCAACATCGTGGACATCGGCTTTCTTATACCAAATTCTTCCGGTTTTAATGATATCAAGTTCCTCGGCCTTCTTCCAGGTTCCACTCATATGGACAAATTTTGACCTCTCATGGAACAATTTAGCAAGCTTGTCTACATCTTTCTCTGCCATCCATTCCCATTTCATTTTTGAGAGATCCTTAATTTCCTGTTCCGTGGCGGAATTTTGCGCGAAGGACCATTGTGTGCTGATGAGGACTAAAAACAGTCCGATAATTGATGCTCTCATTTGTATTATTATTTATGGGTTATATAAAGGCTTAATCCTTCAGAGTGCTTTAATCAGTTTTTATCGGCCCGGGCCCATTGTTCTGGTAAAAGACAGCGGCCAATAAGAATGTCAATGCTCCCATAAACTTCATTCGTTTCTTCATATTAACAGGTGTTTATTTTCCGACTCTGCATGGCAGATGCCCGGGATATCCCGCCTTTCGTACAAAGGTCGATATTGTTCGCTACCAGATTTGTATATGAATTACTGCTTTTACTACCATTATTACTGTTTGCGCGGCCGGGATGAAAAAGAAGTGCCCTCATTCCGTACATTTGTGTATATCAAAGAAATAACGTCATGGAGGATATTGTTAATTTTCATACCATACATGAATACAATGTATTCAATAATAACGAGACCCTGCATCCCCTGGTAAGCATTGTTGATCTGGATAAAGCAGAACCGCGCAGGCTCCGACGCCTGCAATATGATTTTTATACCGTATTCTTTAAAAAAATATACTGCGGGGATCTCCGCTATGGCTTGAATAATTATGATTACGAGGAAGGCACGCTGATATTTCTTGCACCCGGCCAGGTAATAGGCGAAAACAAAGATGAATATTACCAGCCCCAGGGGATAGCCCTGGTTTTTCATCCCGATTTACTGCTCGGCACGGCGCTTGGAAAGAAAATGGCAGACTACACCTTTTTTTCCTACGCGGTCAATGAAGCATTGCATCTATCAGAGTACGAACGGAAGACTATCCTGGACTGTTTTGAAAAGATCCAATATGAATTGAAGCGTAGTATCGACAAGCACACCAGGCAGCTGATCGTCTCCAACATAGAGTTGTTCCTGAATTACTGTGAGAGGTTCTATGATCGGCAGTTTATCACCCGGGAGAATGCCAACAAAGGGATATTGGAAAAATTCGAAACACAATTGAATAACTATTTCACCTCCGAAAAGCCCTATAGCATAGGCTTGCCTTCTGTTGCTTATTTTGCCGATGCACTTCACTTGTCATCGAACTATTTTGGTGACCTGATAAAAAAAGAGACCGGAAAATCAGCGCAGGAATATATCCAGAATAAAATTATCGAAATAGCAAAGGATAAGGTTTTTGGCACACAAACATCTATCAGCGAGATTGCATACGAACTAGGGTTCAAATACCCGCAACATTTCACCAGGTTGTTCAAGCAACGTGTTGGATATACCCCAAATGAGTACCGGAACTTGAATTAGTATTTGAGGTACAACCAATGTCCAGGTCACCTTTTTCGGATTAGCGACCTAAATAACGTCAGGATACGTATAAATGCAGGAAACATTCTTAAAAAAGAAACCCAACATGCAGGCTTGCTGAATGCAGATTCAGATTGTCCGACGCTGCATTGACAGCGCCCTCGATCTGCTGCAAATTATAGCCGAGTGCGGCAATAAGACAGGTTTTGCTACCGGGGAAAAATTTATACCCTCCTCCGATGTTTAGCATCAATCCTTTGTCAAAGTTATCACCCCAGCTCAAAGAATATCCGATATCCGTGAAGACCAAAGGCGTATTCGGGCTATTGTCAATATAGTAACGAGCATCAAAAAATACGGGCGCTGTATTGTGATATTGTCTGAAGAGACCTTCATCGTGAGACTTGTTATAGCCATCCAATCCGATTCCAATGCCTAATGACCATTCAGGTGAAAGAAAAACGCCATTTATCGTGCGCAGGCTTCCGGCACTTGGGGCTTTATAACCCTTACTCCCGGAATAACTCGCTGACATGCCTTTAATATATCCAACTTCCGTAATATTAAAGTATCCAGCCTGTTTTGTATTTTCCTGAGAGAAACACGTATTACAGAATAACAGGAATGGAAGGATTGCAATATATTTTAGTTCCATTACGATACTGTTTTTCGGTAAAATACAAATTTCGTCATAATTTTAGGACATGACAACTTCCAAAACGCACGATCAGCGCATCGCAACCTGACTTCCACACATAAGGGACAAAAGAGAACGGGCCCTTACTCCGACCTCAATGACTTCACCGGGTTCATCAGCGCGGCTCTGACGGATTGGAAGCCAATGGTTAGCAATGCAACTACCAGAGCCAGCAATCCAGCCAGGACAAACACCCACCATGCGATGGCTGTCTGGTAAGCGAAACCTTCTAACCATTGCCGCATGGCATACAATACCAGGGGTACGGCAATGAGGATGGCGATCCCCACCAGCTTAATAAAATCCTTGGAAAGTAGTGTAACCACGCTGGCCACCGAGGCTCCCATCACTTTTCGGATCCCAATCTCTTTCGTACGCTGCAAGGTGGTATAAGATGCCAGTCCCAGCAGACCCAGGCAGGAAATAAAAATAGCGAGGATAGCAAAGTTGAGAAATAGCCTTCCGAAACGTTCCTCGCCACGATATTGATTATCAAAAGAGGTGTCTAAAAAGCGGTAGGTGAAGGGCCGGGCCGGTATGAGTGCGTTCCATGCATTTTCAATAGCGGCAATGGTGGCAGGCAAATCCGCAGCTGACACCTTTACGGAAATAAGTTTCCATTCATTGGGCTCGATACGCATGGTCAAGGGCTGGATCTTCTCCCGCAAGGAGTGATAATGAAAGTCTTTCACTACCCCAATAATCTTACCTACTCTTCCATTCTGATTGAAGCGTCCGCCTAACGCTTCCTCCGGGGAACGGTACCCCAACATGTCCGCAGCTGCTTCATTCAGGATCATAGCCTGGGTAGAGTCAGTAGCAAAGTTTCTCGAGAATTGCCGGCCGGCAGCCATTTTCACCTGGTATTGAGAAATAAAATCAAAATCCACCAAGTATACCTCAAAAGTGGTAACCTGCATATCCCCCTGCCTGTTCTCAATTTCAGCGTAATAACCGCTGTGATCTCCTCCGGGAACGTGAGAAGAAATAGTAGTGGATTGAACGCCGGACAGGCCGTCAATCGCTTCCTTAAAAGCATACCGGGCGGGATCAGAATACGAATCAATGACCATCGTGTGATCTTTCCTGAAGCCCAGATCCTGGGTGCGCATATAAGTCAGTTGCTTGTAAACGATTATCGTGGAAGCAATCAATATCAGGGATATGGCAAACTGGGCGACCACCAATCCCCGCCTTAGCATAATCCCCTTAGCACTTGTTACAAAACGCCCCTTTAACACCGTTACAGGTTTAAAAGATGCCAGTACCCAAGCCGGATAAAATCCAGCCAATATTCCTATTCCAATAGCTCCCAACAAGAGGATCAGCAGGGAAAAGGGATTTTCAAACAAGTTTTGTGCAACGGCTTTTCCTGCCAGGTAGTTGAATACCGGCAAGAGTAAAGCGGATAAAATTACCGCCAGCACATAGGCCATTAAACACATCAGAACAGATTCTCCTATAAATTGTAAGGAAAGGTTTTTTTTGACGGCCCCAACGACTTTCCGTACACCGACTTCCCTGGCTCGCTGGGAAGCGCGAGCTGTTGTGAGATTGATAAAGTTAAAACAGGCGATCAGTAAAATAAGGAGGGCAACGCTGGAAAATACATACACATTTCGCATGCTTCCGGTTTCGGTTTTGCCTTCAAAAGATACCCGGTTAGAATGCAGATAGATGTCTTTGAGTGGTTCCAGGAATAAACTGAAAAACATCTGCTCGTGCCTCATGATATCGCCCCTTCGGTCTTCGAGAAATGCCGGAAATTTTGCTTCTAAAGTACTGGCACTAGCACCAGGCTTTAGTAAAAGATAGGAGATAGCCTGCAAATTATTCCACTGTTCGTCTTCACCGGGGCTAAAGGCTTTCCGCGAGGACATGGATATCAATATGTCCCCTTTTATCTGCGAGTTTTCCGGAATATCCTGCATAAGACCGGTAACTGTCGCGGTAATGGTCATATCATTTCTGGGAAGTGTTAAAGTTTGTCCGACAGGATCTTCATTCCCAAAATACTTTTTGGCCGCGCTTTGTGTAAGCACGATGCTGAAAGGCTCTTTTAACACCGTGCCAGCATGGCCGCTTAGCAACTTAAAATCAAATACACGAAAGAAAGCGGAATCCGCCCACACGGCGTTTTTTTCCTGGAACTTCAGCGTGCCTTTTCTCACCAAGACATCGTCCTCTTTTAATCGTACAAAAGATTCTACTTCAGGAAGACCGCTTTGGATATTCGGCGCCATAGCCCATCCGGTATTACTGAAATTATCTATAGTTTCCGTAGGGGTCTTAATATTACATACCAGACGATAAATGCGATCGGCCTTGGAGTGAAACTTGTCGTAGCTTAATTCAAAGCTTACATATAAAAAGATGAGAAAACAGGCCGTCATCCCGACAGCCAACCCTGTAATATTGATAATGGAAAATAGCCGGTGCTTCCACAGATTACGAAAGGCGATCTTGAGATAGTTCCTTAGCATGGCTTAGCAGTTTTCCACCAGACCGCAAGAAAGCTGCCATACTATACTCACCCTTATATGGTCTCTCAATGCCCATTGCTTCTTGAAAAATGTCCGATTTCGAACGTTAGCGCGTCCATGTCCGAACATTTTGGTATTCATTAAGCGAAACCCCGGCTTATTCCTTCAGGTGGGTAAATCCTGCTTATTACCGAAGGTACCGGCTATTACCAGGAAGCCGGGATCCGGAACCGCTCTGCATCAACCGGCCTACAAGGCGACCTGGAGCAAGGTCAACTGCTCGGGCAGCATTGAATGTTCTATCGGCTCAGACGGCCGGTCAATAATTTTTACCTCGCTAACCGGATAAACGTACGGGCGGCAGGCATCACCCGTCCCGACCCGGCTAACGGTATATGAAAATTTTACCCTACCGTGATCGCCCACCCGGAGTTCGTAGAGATAAACACCTTCCTGCTTCGGCGCATAAAAAATCACTGCCCCTCTCATCAAGCGATCGTCTATAGCATTGGCGATTTGATAGTCCTTGTAAGGCTTCCCGTCGTTCACCGAGGTCACCTTCACGTCGGTTGAGTCAAGATCGTGGGCAAGGATGATGCTTTCGCCCGTCTCTTCATCGACAACGAGAATGCCGACCATTTCCGTAGGGCCATCATTCAGCACTTTTTCGCAAGGGACGGCTTTATCCTTCTGGCAGCTGACATGAAAACAAGATATTAGGAGCATCAAAATAAGTAAAGGCCGGTTATTCATAAACGGTGATTTAAGGTTATAATGTTAATTACGGAGTGAGACAGCTATAACGCTACAAATGATTTCCAAAGGCTTTTTCGCTGAACGGACAAATGACCTTTAGGTGTAATGCATTTAACGCACCAGGCCGTAAGTCAGCGCAAATTTATACAGTTCTGCAAAGCTGTTTACTTCCAGTTTACTTAATAAATTTTTGCGGTGAGTCTTTACAGTTAGTTGTGAAATGCAGAAAAAATCAGCAATATCCGCAGTACTGTTACCGTCTACTATCAGGGCGATGATATCCTTTTCGCGTCTGGTAAGGCGGCAGAATTTTAGAAAATTCTTTTTCATCCAGTCGCTTTCGTCCAGCGCACTATTGATTTTCTTTGTGATGGATTCGGCAGAATGAACCTCGTTTACAATAAGTACTATTTTATCAGTATGTTCTTTTCCGGGCGCGAAAAGCAGCCTGGCCGACGCAAAATGCCATTTGTAGAACTTTTCGTCCGGGTGCTTTACCCGGTGTACAAAGTTAAAACCGGCCGTCATGTCCTGCCGCTGGTACATTTTACCGTAGTTCCGGATGACCATACCAATCTCGTCCGGGACAAAGAATTGCTGAAAATAAGCGGGTCCCAATGCCTGAAGCTCTTCCACAGAATGTTTAAGATGGCTGCAGCCTCTCTTGTTCATATAAACCGTACCAGGTTTACTCAGGTCGGTTACCAGCACATTTCCCGGCAAATAATCGCCCACGGATTCTATGGTGAATTCGCCTTTGTGTATTTTCGCGGCAAGCGAAAAAGTTTGCCGGCTGTTCGTATCAGCTATCTCCTGGTCAGTTAACCGGGCATTCATGCTCATTTGGTGACATTAAATCAAATACTTCTGCAAATTTCAGCAGTCCGGCAAAGTTCCGGATATCAAGTTTCTTAATAATATTTTTGCGATGAGCCTGCACCGTATGCATAGAAACACACAGTGTTCCGGCAATTTCCGAACTATTCATGCCGGCGGCCAGAAGTCTAACAACTTCCTTTTCCCTTTTGGTAAGGGCCGCAACCTTTGAAAAGTGCTTCTTGAAAAAATCACCATTATTAAGAACCCTGTAAATCCGATTCTTTTGATCTCCCAAAAGCTGCAGGTTGTAGGAAACGACAACAATCTCTTCAGGGAAACCCTTGCTGCAGGCATTAAGTTTCGCGGAAGCAAGGAACCAATCTGCTTCCGCCCCAGTGCCTTCCTTCCGATAAAAAAAGCAATAGGTAGACGACTCTTCTTTATCCCGCAGAAATAAAGCGATTTCCCAAATCAATTCTTTCATCTTTTCCGCTGAAAGGCCGTCACCGAAATGCTGATGCAAGAGCGAAGACCTCCCCGGCGCAACAGGCTTTTCCAGTATATCCAACTTGTAAACAGTAAGTTGATCGGGAAAAAGATTTTCCACATTGGTCAGCAAACCGGCGGCGGTATCAATCATACTAATTTTAAACTTACTCTTATGAACTTACAAAGTAATAAAAAATTCGATTTAGCGGTAAATCCATTTATGCTAACTATATCTGGATCCAGTTTTTTGACGACACAACGCCGGACGGCGAGTCACACCATATCAAATTCTCCAATTTGGTCATGGCCCGGAAATACATCGGTCCCATTAGCGAGCTTTAGGCCACGCTGCGCGAACAGACAAGTACTTTTGTAATCGGTAAGTAGAAGTGCAGAGAGAATGGAAAATAAGAGTGCAGAGTAATCGGCAACAATAAATACAGAATTTCGGTAACAATGGGTGCAGAATAATTTCAGGGATAAGTGTTCAACCGGGGTATGCCCCGGTTTGAATAAAGCAACTTTGCTTCTCAAAAAAGCAAAGCGAACAATGAATTATTATCTGAGCAAAATTATGCTGTACCATCACATTCATAAAATGTCCCGTGAGGGTCATTCGATCAGCCGGATTTCAATGGAGCTGGGGCTGAACTGGCGTACGGTCAAGCGGATGCTGTCCATGGATGAGCGGACCTTTACCCAAGAGCTTGAGAGAGGCCGCACGCGGGAGAAGGTGCTTGATGCCTACGAGGGTTTCGTCAGGGAAAAGCTGTCACTTCATCCGGAAACACCGGCCGCGCAGCTGCACGACTGGCTGAAGGAGTACCATGCCGGATTTCCGCGGGTAAGCCAGAAAACCGTTTTTAATTTTGTCCAGTACGTGCGGGACAAACACAACATCCCGCGTACCGACCCGGTGCGGGAGTACATGGCCGTGGAGGAGCTTCCCTACGGACAGCAGGGGCAGGCCGACTTCGGGTTCTACAACATGCGGACCACCACGGGCAAAATAAAGAAAGTCCAGTTCTTTACATTCGTATTGTCCCGTTCGCGCCACAAATACGTAATATTCTCAGACTCTCCTTTCACCTGCGAGCTGCTGGTGTATGCCCACGAGCGGGCCTTTGAATTCACGGGCGGCGTTCCGCGGGAAGTGGTCTACGATCAGGACCGGCTGATGATGGTCTCGGAAAACCTGGGGGATATCATTCTTACCGGAGCGTTCAGGTCCTATGTACGCCAACGGGGCATCAATACCTGGTTCTGCCGCAAGGCCGATCCCGAGAGCAAGGGTAAGGTGGAGAACGTGGTTAAGTATGTCAAACGTAACTTCCTGTATAACCGCTATTATCGGGATCTGGAGACATTGAATGACCAGACGGTGGCCTGGCTACACCGCACGGCCAACAACCTGCCACACGGCACCACGGGCAAAGTACCGCGTGAAGAACTGGATACCGAACAAGCCTTCCTCTCCCCTGGTACCCGGTGGCCATACCACCGCCGGAATATCCCGTGCATGCCGTGCGGCGCGACAATACCATCAGCTGGAAGAGCAACCTGTACAGTGTCCCGCTGGGTACCTACAAGGGGCCCGGAACTACCGTAACCATAAAGCCCTCCGCTGAAGGGATCACCGTGCTGGGAGTACAGGGCAATCTCTTGTGTGTGCATAGGATCTCCCCGCTGAAAGGACAGAAAATCATCCTTACCGACCACAAGCGCGACAAAAGCACGGCCATCGCAGAAATGATGGAAAGCTTTGCCGCCATGATGCCCGACCACGATGCGGCCCTGGCATGGATTAAAATAGTCAAAGACAGCAAACCCCGGTACATCCGCGATCAGGTCCAGTCTTTGGTAGAAACGGTAAGTACACTAGAGCTGCAGGTCACTGCCGCTACCCTGGAATACTGCGTGGCACACGGAATCAATGGCGCTGCCGACTTCAAGGCCGTGTCGGCAAAACTGCAGGGTCAATCGAAGAAGCGTGAAACCAAGGTGATACGGATGAACCCCCTGGGCGGTGGCAGGATCGCCGGGGCCGATATCCAGCCCGACAGGAGCGATATCGCCGACTACGATGACCTGCTGGAAAAATTCTGAAAAGCCCCTCCGGCTGGGGCAAGGGACCCCGGCCGGCAAACCAACAGGATGTCAATTATCAATAACACAAAAACACAAAAATGGAATCAGTAAAACAGGAAATCAAACAGTTATGCGAACAGTTCAGGCTCGGGGCCCTATATCCCGCATTGGACCAGGCCGTGCAGGCGGCAGAAAAAAACAACATGGGCTACGCCACCTTCACCCTGCAGCTGCTAAAGGCCGAAGCGGCACACCGCACCCAGCGCGATGAACTCAAACGCCTGAAAACTGCCGGGCTGCCAAAAGGGGTTGACCTTGACCACTTCGACACCTCCGTGGATATCGGGTTTCCCCCCAAAAGAATGGGCCAGCTCCGTGAGCTGAACTGGGTCGACCAGCTCTTCAATATCGTGCTAATGGGGCCATCCGGAGTAGGGAAAACACGGATTGCTTCCGGACTATGCCTGGATGCGGTCCGAGCCGGGTACAGCGCCTATTTCAGGACCATGCAGGACATCGTCCATACCCTGCAGACAAAGGACGCCGTACCTTCCCAAAATACCGAATACCGAAGGCTCATGAAGGCCAACCTGATCGTCATCGATGATATCATGCTATTCCCGCTGAATAAGGAAACCGCTGTTGCTTTCTTCAATTTCATCAACCAGATCTATGAATCCGCTTCCATCATCATTACCACCAACAAAGCACCCGCGGAATGGGCTAAAATGCTTGATGACGAAGTCATTGCAACCGCTTTGCTCGACAGGATGCTGTACCGGTGTGAGATCATCAAGCTATCAGGAGATAGCTACCGTATGAAAAATAGGAAATCGTTCTTTGATAACTCAGACAACTGATATACATTTGCACACGGTTCTGCACCATTGTTGCCATTTCTCTGCACCCATTGTTGCCGAAACTGTGTATTCTAAATTGCCAAAAACTCTGCACTTCTATTTACCGATTACAACTTTCCAGGTGAAAAACGTCCTTATTCAGATTTTAAGCTCTTCAACGGATTCATCAGCGCGGCTTTTACCGACTGGAAACTGATGGTCAGCAGCGCGATCAGTATTAACAATAGACTAGCCAGGGACAGCACCCACCATTCTACGTTAACGCGATAGGCAAATCCTTCAAGCCAATTGCTCATGGCATACCAGGCCACCGGTACTGCAATAAGGATGGAGATAGCGATCAGCTTCACAAAATCCCTGGAAAGCAGTGCCAATATACTGGCAACTGACGCACCCATAACTTTGCGGATACCAATTTCCTTAGTCCGCTGCAGCGCAGTATAAGAGGCGAGTCCCAGCAGTCCAAGACAGGAAATAAAAATGGCCAGCATGGTAAAATAAGAGAAGATATTTCCGAACCTTTCCTCACTTCGATATTGCTGGTCAAAGGCGGCGTCCAGGAATTCGTAGCTGAATGGATAATCGGGGATAAATTTCTGCCATTCTTTTTCAATGGCCGTGATCGTAGCAGACAGGTTAGCCCCCCGTACATCCACGGAAAGAAGAAAGCGGTTCAACGTCGGGTCGATGCCTATGGACAAGGGAGTTATTTTGTCCTGCAGGGAACGGACGTGAAAATCCTTTACTACTCCGATGACTTTGCCATTCTTGTCCCATTGCCGGAAACGTTTACCTATGATCTGCTCAGGAGAAGTATAACCTAATAGCCGAACGGCTGCTTCATTGAGGATCAGGGCTTGCGCGGAATCCGTCCCAAAGTTCCGGGAAAAGGGCCGGCCTGCCGCCATTTCCATTTCATATTGATGCATGTAGTCGAAATCCACAAAGTATGCATCCAGGTCCAGGGGCTGCAAATCGCCTTGTGTATTTTCTATTTCCGAGTTAGCCCGCGGATTACGATCCCCCGGGGCAGAGGAAGAAAAGGTAGTTGAATTCACCCCGGATAACCTTTCGATTGACTGATTAAAAGCCTCTATGGCAGGGTTGCTGTATGTTTTGATAACCATCATCTGGTCTTTACGAAAGCCCAGGTCCTGGCTGCGCATGTAGTGCAGTTGCCTGTAAACGACAATTGTGGCGATGATCAGCATCAGGGAAATGGTAAATTGCGCTACTACCATCCCCTTTCTGAATAAAATCCCCTTCGTGTTTGCCACAAACCGCCCTTTCAATACACCTACAGGACGGAAAGAAGAAAGTACCAGGGCCGGATAAAGCCCTGCCAGTAACCCGACCCCGATCGCCGCCAGAAATACGATCAGGATCACTCCGCCACTGGCAAACAGGCCCGGCGTAATGGTTTTACCTGCCAGGTGATTAAAGGCCGGTATAAGCAGCATCGAAAGAATGAGCGTTAATACAAAGGCCATTAAACATAACAAAACAGACTCCACGATGAACTGCAGGACCAGGTGCTTTTTAACGGCCCCGACAGCTTTCCTCACACCAACTTCCCTGGCCCGTTCAGCCGCCCGCGCAGTAGTCAGGTTTATAAAGTTAAAACAGGCGATCAGCATGATGAGAACGGCAACCAGCGAAAATATTCGTATATTTTGTATGTTACCCATTTCCATACCTGGCCCTGCGTACCTGGAATGCAAGTACACCTCTTTGAGGGGTTCAAGCTGCAAACTGCGTTCGCTCTGCCGGGCCTCCGCCTGCTCACCGGCTTTTCTATCCAGAAATGCCGGAAATTTTGCTTTTAAAGCCCCGGCATTGGCGCCAGGCTTTAATAATAAGTACGTGCTGCAGCCAATACCTCCCCACTGTTCGTCCAGCCAGGGGAACAAAAATTGGGTCAATGTAGACGCCGAGACCAGTATATCCGCTTGTATCTGGGAGTTTTCCGGCATGTTTTCCATAATTCCCGTCACGCTCGCGGTCAGCACCGTATCATTTCTGGGAAGGGTTAACGTTTGCCCGAGAGGATCCTCATTCCCGAAATACTTCTTTGCCGCACGGCGGGAAAGCACGATGCTGAAGGGATCTTTTAGCGCTGTCCGAAAGTTTCCATTCAGCAATTTAAAATCAAATACCTGGAAGAAAGCCGAATCTGCATACAGCACGTTCGCTTCTTCAAATTTCACGTTTCCTTTAGTCAGCACCAGGTCCTCTGAAAGCATGCGGACAAAAGACTCCACCTCGGGAAAATCGTTTTTGATCGCCGGGCCCACAGGCCATGGAACAGTTCCAAAACTATTTCTTCCGGTGGGTATTTTCAGATCGCTGACCAGGCGATAAATCCGGTCGCCCTTCTGATGGAAGCTATCATAGCTTGATTCAAAGCTTACGTACAGAAAAATGAGAAAACAAGCCGTCATACCAACGGCCAGGCCGGTGATATTGATAAAAGAAAACACCCGGTGTTTCCATAGATTCCGCAGAGCGATCTTAAAGTAATTCCGAAGCATGGTTCCGTGTTTGGCGTTGAAACACAAGAACGCTGCCATACCTGAAATTTTGCTATACGGCATATCAAAGTGGTTCGTTTCGTCATAAGGTGTCCGATTCCGAACATAGGCGTTCGCACGCGGACATACAGCGCCGTCAGGTATTTTATCTAACTTTGCACTCAGACAGCGGCAACAAAGCCAAACTCCGGGGACCCCTAAAAGGAAAATATGTCAATCACGAAAGAATCCGAATTATTGGGAATGCAGAAAGCAAGCGAAGCCGTTGCCTGCACATTAAAGGAAATGGTCAATCACGCACGGCCGGGCATGAGTACGAAGGAGCTGGATAACTTTGGCGCCAAGGTCCTTTCCGGCTTTGGCGCAAGATCAGCGCCGTATCTGGCTTACGGATTCCCGGGCTGGACATGCATAAGCGTTGGTGATGAGTTTTGTCACGGTATTCCCCGGCGAAAGCGCATTTTAAAAGAGGGCGACCTGGTAAACATTGATGTTTCCGCCGAGCTTGACGGGTTCTGGGCCGACAATGGAGGGTCCTTTGTACTTGGGGAAGATATCAATCAACATCAAAAATTAGTTGATGCTTCAAAAGAGATCCTGCATAAGGCAATCAGCCATATAAAGGGAGGAACAAAAATAGCCGATATTGGCCACCTTATGGAAACAGAGGCTAGGAAACGCGGCTACAAGGTTATTAAAAACCTAGGCGGGCATGGGATTGGCCGCAGCCTTCATGAAGCCCCTGAAGAATTGTTAAACTACCGGAACTGTCTTGACCAGAGGAGATTCAAAAAGAATTCGGTGGTAGCTATCGAAACGTTTATATCCACATCATCTACCTACGCCGTGGAACGCAACGACGGATGGACCATGGTTGGCAACAAGGGAGGCCATATGGCGCAGCATGAGCATACGATCGTTGTTACCGATGGAAAGCCTATGATACTAACCGAAATGAACGGAATATTTAACGCCTGCTGACCTCCCGGATGACATTCATGCTTTGCGCAAGATTAACCAAAGGATCGGAAACACTAACCCCTTTTCCATCCAGCGGCGCATATAATTCCAGGCTGGACTTCAGTAAGGCATCTTTTGCAAGGCAACTGATTTCATCCTGGTTCATGCCCGACCGGTAAAACAACCAGTCCTTATAAGCCAGTTTTTTAGGAATACCGGCTCCCCCTATCTTAACGCCCGTAGTTACCAGCCTTTCTTCTACCGTTCCCTGCAGCGTGCTATCGCAGTAAAGCATGGTAAGCCCCTTTGCATAATAATGCGAAACAATGACTTTGTGCCATTGACCGTCATCAACTTTACCCGTTCCGGTAATGACTCCCGACTTAGCCGACGAATAAACAAGCCGCCCCTTATCATTGACCGAAACTACCCCTGTTCCGTCAACATCCTCCATCCGCAGCAAAACTCCCGGCCCGCTTGTCTTAAAACTGATCGCCGTCGTAAACGGATGCACAATATGCTCAGGCTTAAATGTGAGATATTTACCTTCTGACCTTCTTTTAGTCAGCCGGATATACGATCCTTCTACCTTTTTCGGCATCGGCTTCCCGCTTTCCAGGGCCTCAAACAACGAAGGAACAATGGTATAAGACATTTCCGCATGCCCCGCGTCATTCGGATGGAAACCATCATCCCAAAATCCATCCACCCAATGCCCGGAAAGATCGTCTATTGCGCCAAGTAAATTAATGCTGGGCACATCCCATCCGTGGATCAGAATATTCATTTGTTTTATGAAGCGGTAATCCTTTTCATTATAGTCGTTCCGGGTATAATTATTCGTGACCACCGGAACATAACCATCAGCTCGTGCCTTTTTTATGAGAACCTTCATATTTCTTTCAAACTGATCAAACACCGGCTGCCCACGTTCATGAATGCCTTCATTCCCCAAAGCCAACGCAAAAACAACATAATCCCCTTTCTGAGGCAGCAAATCGGTTTCATACCGCTTCAAAACCCTTATCGTATTATCCCCGCCTATGCTGATATTGGCCGTCTCCCATACATTTCCACCCTCCGACGCCCTGTTTTTCAGAATATCCGAAAACAAACTGGTGTAGCCTTTATGGTTGGTAGCCCCCTGCCCTGCCGGAACAGAGGACCCGAAATAAACAATCTTTAGGTGATTAGTATCGTTTGCGATTGGCTCCCTGAAGGTGGTTGTGAGTGAGGATTCCGTGAGTGTGTGCGATCCCCGAAGCCCTTGGAGCCCGTGGCCGTCCGCAACGGCCGAAAGAAGGCCGGTTAATGCAAAAAGTAATACCTTTTTGAAATAAGCTAACTGCATTTGTTTATCAGATTTTAAGAAACCGAGCCCCTGTCACGCGGTCCGGGATGATAAAAGTAATTTATTGTGTTGGATTCTGTGGAATTTTCCGGAGAAAACTGCATTCGGTTTGGGGCGGTTGGGATTTTGACGGGTTAAACGCTTAATTTAAAGGCATATCATATAAGTCGTGGAGCGTGTGATTTGTCCTCAATTACCAAATCACGAAACTTAGTGTAGTCAGCTTTCATATCCGCTCCAATTCCCGGCGTTGTGATTTGCCTCCATTTCCAGAATCACGATATTTACCACAGTCATCGATCTGAAGGTTCAGCGCCTGCAAAAGTTGTGAATTGCTCTCAAATTTTGGAATCATGAGATAAACCACGGTGATCCTTGATGTTGTTCAGTTCGTTGTGATTTGCTTTCAATTTTCAGAATGACGAGATTTACCACAGTGATTTCAGAGGTAATTATCCCATCTGACGAGTTGTGATTTGCTTTCAATTATCAGAATCACGAGATTTACCACAGTTTTAAAGAGGCTCACTTCGCGACATTCCCGGTTGTGATTTGCTTTCAATTATCAGAATCACGAGATTTACCACAGTCCCCCCCCAACAGAGATTTAACCGAAAATGTTGTGATTTGCTTTCAATTATCAGAATCACGAGATTTACCACAGTATTTATATACGCAATGCCTTCCTGCGTAGGGTTGTGATTTGCTTTCAATTATCAGAATCACGAGATTTACCACAGTATTTATATACGCAATGCCTTCCTGCGTAGGGTTGTGATTTGCTTTCAATTATCAGAATCACGAGATTTACCACAGTTCTGGTATTTTGTTTCAGCTATTGCCTTACGTTGTGATTTGCTTTCAATTATCAGAATCACGAGATTTACCACAGTCGGCAACGCTGTCGTCCCCCAGGTCGTCCTGTTGTGATTTGCTTTCAATTATCAGAATCACGAGATTTACCACAGTGTAGGCAAACGCTGTTCAGCCCGGCCAGATGTTGTGATTTGCTTTCAATTATCAGAATCACGAGATTTACCACAGTAGGTATAGTAGTAGAGTACAGTGGTTCCATGTTGTGATTTGCTTTCAATTATCAGAATCACGAGATTTACCACAGTGATGGAAACGGACGTATGGTTAACCCCGCCGTTGTGATTTGCTTTCAATTATCAGAATCACGAGATTTACCACAGTGCGGGGAATTACATTTCATATACCCTTGACGTTGTGATTTGCTTTCAATTATCAGAATCACGAGATTTACCACAGTCCAACCCATGAATTTCGCAAACAATGGGTAGTTGTGATTTGCTTTCAATTATCAGAATCACGAGATTTACCACAGTCCAACCCATGAATTTCGCAAACAATGGGTAGTTGTGATTTGCTTTCAATTATCAGAATCACGAGATTTACCACAGTCCCTGTATTCGCCTGCGCCGTAATCGGCAAGTTGTGATTTGCTTTCAATTATCAGAATCACGAGATTTACCACAGTGTGCCAGCCTATTGTACACACCTTCGCCACGTTGTGATTTGCTTTCAATTATCAGAATCACGAGATTTACCACAGTATCATCCACAAAAACAACGTACTGCCCCTGGTTGTGATTTGCTTTCAATTATCAGAATCACGAGATTTACCACAGTTCCAGGGCTTAGGGAATCGTTGACGGATGGGTTGTGATTTGCTTTCAATTATCAGAATCACGAGATTTACCACAGTCGTGGTAATAGCGGAAATCCCAAGCACCAGTTGTGATTTGCTTTCAATTATCAGAATCACGAGATTTACCACAGTTTCAGAAAGCCCAAAGCCCTCCGATCTTGGTTGTGATTTGCTTTCAATTATCAGAATCACGAGATTTACCACAGTGATCAGATAGCGACTTCATTTAAAAATCTAGTTGTGATTTGCTTTCAATTATCAGAATCACGAGATTTACCACAGTTGCAATATCTCCCTGCTTGATCTTATCTCTGTTGTGATTTGCTTTCAATTATCAGAATCACGAGATTTACCACAGTATATTGAAGTGTCTGCGCCCGTTGGGGAGTGTTGTGATTTGCTTTCAATTATCAGAATCACGAGATTTACCACAGTATCCAGTTAAGTCCGGGTTTGCCATTTAGTGTTGTGATTTGCTTTCAATTATCAGAATCACGAGATTTACCACAGTGACTGTACTAAAGAGCCGTACTTTGCTCACGTTGTGATTTGCTTTCAATTATCAGAATCACGAGATTTACCACAGTAATGTGTAATACTCCCCAAAATCAGGACCACTGGTTAAGTTAAAAAAATAAGTAACTAACTTCGTGGTAACAATGAAAGGAAAACGTAGAAAATTCAGTTCGGCCTTCAAGGCCAAAGTGGCGCTGGAAGCGCTGAAGGAAAAGGAAACGCTGGCAGAATTGGCTCAGCGGTTCGAAGTTCACGCGGTAATGATCAGCAAGTGGAAACAGGAGTTTCTGGAAAAGTCCGCTCACGTGTTTGACAAAGAGGCGGATCAAGAAGAACAGGTGGATCCCGACCGGCTGTATGCTAAGATCGGCCAACTGGAGCTGGAAAATGACTTTTTAAAAAAAAGCTTGAAAAAGCTCCATTAACCGATCGTAGAGCGATGATCACACCTTCCCATCGATTGAGCGTGCGCCGGCAGTGTGAGTTGCTGGAACTTCACCGCAGCGGAATTTATTACACCCCGGTCGGAGAAGGAGAAAAAAACCTTGCGCTGATGCGGAGGATGGATGAGCGTCATTTGCAATACCCGACCGAAGGCGTGCTGCAATTGCAGGATTACTTTCGGGATGAGGGCCTCCAGGTGAATCACAAGCGGATCCGGCGGTTAATGCGCAAGATGGGCATCCGGGCGCAATATCCCCGGCGTATACTGACCAAATTGGGCAAGGCCGAATACATCCGGCCCTACCTGCTTCGGAACCTGAAGATCGAACGCCCTAATCAGGTGTGGGCTGTGGATATAACGTACATCCCAATGAAAAAGGGGTTCATGTACCTGGCCGCCATTATTGACCTGCATAGCCGCTTTGTGGTGGCCTGGAGCCTTTCCAACAGCATGACCTCCGAGTGGGTCTGTTCACTGGTAAAAGAAGCGGTGAAGCGGCACGGAAAACCGGAGATCGTTAATTCCGATCAAGGCAGCCAGTTTACCTGCCGGGAATGGATATCGCTTCTTCCGCAGCTGGGCATCAAGATCAGCATGGACGGCAAAGGAAGAGCGATTGACAACGTGTTCATTGAGCGGCTGTGGCGTACGGTAAAGTACGAATACGTGTACCTGAACCCGGCGCTGGACGGATGGGAACTGGAACAAGGACTTCGTGCCTTTTTCCACCGTTATAACTTTTATAAATCCCATCAAGGGATCGGACGAAGAAAACCAGCCAGTTTGTACCTGACGGGCAAAGCAGCATGAGAGTTATCCACAAATGGGAGATCATGGGCAAAAAAGAGAAAAGAACCAAAAGAGAAAAAAGGCGTGGATTTGTGGAAAACTCTCCGAGTTTACCACAACCCCACACCGCTACAACAACAAATGACTATAAATTCAATTAAGATTTAGAGAAATTGGTCCTGAAAATGGGGAGTATCTCAATGTTAATCACTGGTAGTTCTGATGTGATGTTGTGATTTGCTTTCAATTATCAGAATCACGAGATTTACCACAGTCTAGAATTAAACAAGGGCAGGCGATACCGGGTTGTGATTTGCTTTCAATTATCAGAATCACGAGATTTACCACAGTTTAGGAAGTAGTGCTTATAGGCGATCACACGTTGTGATTTGCTTTCAATTATCAGAATCACGAGATTTACCACAGTTGCAATATCTCCCTGCTTGATCTTATCTCTGTTGTGATTTGCTTTCAATTATCAGAATCACGAGATTTACCACAGTAAATACTACTCTGCCTTGGAGCGGGATCCCGTTGTGATTTGCTTTCAATTATCAGAATCACGAGATTTACCACAGTGCAAGGAAATCTGTATATATGGTACATCCTGTTGTGATTTGCTTTCAATTATCAGAATCACGAGATTTACCACAGTCTTTCAACAAAGGAGATCGGGTAGGATTGGGTTGTGATTTGCTTTCAATTATCAGAATCACGAGATTTACCACAGTAGTCATCAGCTTCCCGATATTTACTCACGTGTTGTGATTTGCTTTCAATTATCAGAATCACGAGATTTACCACAGTTTACTCATACTCTTTAAGATAATTATCAATGTTGTGATTTGCTTTCAATTATCAGAATCACGAGATTTACCACAGTCTCACAAAGCCGGGTCGTTGCCGGCGCATCGTTGTGATTTGCTTTCAATTATCAGAATCACGAGATTTACCACAGTAGCACAACCGCCCCGGAGGCAAAGCCGAAAGTTGTGATTTGCTTTCAATTATCAGAATCACGAGATTTACCACAGTGTGGGCATGTAGTTACTACTGCCGGAAGCTGTTGTGATTTGCTTTCAATTATCAGAATCACGAGATTTACCACAGTGATGTAGTTCCTCCCGATTTGTCGGGGTATGTTGTGATTTGCTTTCAATTATCAGAATCACGAGATTTACCACAGTTCCGTCTTTTGAAGGGATTCCCACACTTTTTGTTGTGATTTGCTTTCAATTATCAGAATCACGAGATTTACCACAGTCCCCTAACTCTTCCAACGTCGCATATCCACGTTGTGATTTGCTTTCAATTATCAGAATCACGAGATTTACCACAGTCCAGCGAAGAACATGTCGACGCTAATTACCGTTGTGATTTGCTTTCAATTATCAGAATCACGAGATTTACCACAGTTTTTGCCCTTCATCTTCCAAACTATTATCCGTTGTGATTTGCTTTCAATTATCAGAATCACGAGATTTACCACAGTATAAGCATACGCCCCGGTAAACGTAGTTTTGTTGTGATTTGCTTTCAATTATCAGAATCACGAGATTTACCACAGTACAAGGCGGCGGAAGCACTTAAAAACCGCCGTTGTGATTTGCTTTCAATTATCAGAATCACGAGATTTACCACAGTAGAAGTTAATCCCGGCGCCTATTTCCTGCTGTTGTGATTTGCTTTCAATTATCAGAATCACGAGATTTACCACAGTTGAATGGCCTGGAAAGCTTACTCGCCTTCCGTTGTGATTTGCTTTCAATTATCAGAATCACGAGATTTACCACAGTTTCTTTGTCTTCGTCCGCCAATTTGTCCAGGTTGTGATTTGCTTTCAATTATCAGAATCACGAGATTTACCACAGTATCCCCCTCACATACCCCAAGAGGCAGGGGGTTGTGATTTGTGGATATTCCGTCAATGCTGACCCCGGTGTCGGGCATACTGACCCCTCTTGAGGGGATTGGTTTCCATCAGAGCTGATGGTGTGACAATATTACCGTTTTTTTCTTAGACTGTCTCCCTTAAGCTGGATTTTGTAGGCGCTGTGAACTAACCTATCGAGAATTCCGTCCGCGATCACGTCATCGCCAATTACGTCATACCAACTGGCAATGGGTAGTTGACTGGCAATGACGGTGGCTGTTTTTCCATGACGATCTTCAATGATTTCCATCAGGTCCAGCCGTTGCTGCTGATCCAGGTGCGCCAGACCGAAGTCGTCCAGGATGAGCAGATCGGTTCTGGAGAGTTTCTCCAGGAACTTGTAAATACTGCCGTCCAGCCGCGTGAGCTTGATCCTGAGTAATAGCTTTTGCAGGTTGTAATAAGCCACCTTGTACCCTCCTGCGCATGCCTGATGACCCAGGGCAGAGATAAGAAAGCTTTTTCCGGTTCCGGTCGCGCCTTCGACCAATACCGGCATTCCCTTGGAAACGTAGTTATTACTTGCCAGTTCGGTAACCAGGGTCTTATCAATACCGCGCGCGGCATCGATATGCAGTTCTTCCATGGAAGCCTGGTAGCGGAATCGGGCATTTTTGATCAGCCGGTCAAACCGTTTGTGGTCACGATCTTCCTCTTCGGCTTGCAGCAGTAGTGCCAGTCCTTCTATGAGCGTAAGCTCCTGATGCTGCCGGGTGGCTGTCATGGCCTCCAGGCTACGGCTCATGCCACTCAGGCGCAGCGTTTTCAGTTGTGAAAGTAGTTCTTGCATGTTATGATGGTGTTTTAAGTGTCAAGGTGAGCTGCTGGTAATAATCTTTACCGCGGACATTGCTCCCTCCGGGCAGGGGGTGATCCATTGGACGATCCTGTTCAAGCTCAGTCATGTTGTTTTCCAGGATGCTCTGCACGAATTTATAGGAGTATACCCGATGCTCGGCCGCGATCTGACAGGCCCGGGCAAACCGGCCGGGGTCGCTCCGGCGGGCCAGCGAGAAGAGCCCGTCACAGGTGTTGTATAATTGTTCGGGATAACGGTTCTGTCCAAACAGAGCTTCCAGGAGATCGTATAATTCCCGGCAGGTATGTCTGGCCCGGTCCAGATAATACGCCGGACTCCGGTTATGGTAATGCTGATGCTGGGAGCACAGGTGCTCTTTTACCGAGGTGTATTTCCCCGGCGCATAATTTCGCTGATGCAAGGCAATCTGTTTGCCCTGGGCATAGATGCGTACCAGCATGCGGGTATAAATCACTTTTACCTTGCTGCCGATATAGGTGTAGGGAACACTGTAATAATGTTTGTCCCTCCCAAGGTATACGTGTCCGTTTTGGGCTACCTTGAGCTCGGCATAATATTTCAGCTCGAAACGCTTATCGGGCAGCGGCGTTAACTGATCTTTTTCCGCCGCCAGGAACTCTTCTTCCCGCGTGTAGGGCTTCTGCTGGCGGCGGGTCTGGTTATGCTCCCGGATTTTTTCGGTAATGGCGGTGTTGAGCGAATCAAGATCGAAGAACTGCCGGTTGCGCAGTTTGGCCAGTACCCGGGTATAGATCAGCTTCACCTGATTCTCCGCCAAACTCTTGTCTTTTGGTTTTCGGGGGCGGGCAGGCACGACCGTCATCTGGTAATGGTTGGCCAGGTCCTCGAGCGTCTGATTGATGGTCGGTTCGTAGCGATCGGCACGGGTGACGGCCGTTTTCATATTGTCCGGCACAAGTGCCTGTGCCGCCCCGCCGAGTGCTTCCAGGCAGCGGATAAGTGCATAAATGAAATCATTGAGGCGCTGGCTGGGGACGGCGATACAAAAAGCATAATCAGAAAAAGGCAAACAGGCCACAAATAGCTCGCAGACGATCATCTCCCCGGTTTCCCGGTCGGTGTAATGCACCTTTTTACCTGAAAAATCAATATAGAGCTTATCACCCGGTTTATGAGTGAGCACTGCACTGGGTTTGCGGGCCCGGGAGAGCTGGGCGAAATGGAAGAAGAACTGGGTACGCCCGTAGCCTGCAGGGTATGCCTGTTTATATTCCTCCCAGAGCAGCATTTTATTCACCCCCACCTTTTCCAATTCCTTTTCCAGGTAGGGTAAGCGGCGTTTCAGATCTTCAAAACGGAGATCTTTATACGCCGGATTGCCCGCATGAAACCGGCCCTCCAGCACCGGATCATCCAATTCAAGCAATTCCTTGATAGAAAGCGGGTCGGCTGCTGCCTTTTCCAAATATTGCTTAACCGTGTTTTTGCTGATGCCTAACTCCCTGGCAATGGTTTTCTTGCCATTGCCTTGCAGGTGCAAACGTATAAGCTGTTTTACTTGACTCATGGGTCGTGGTTTTCCTGCCATCAGTAGTGATCTTCTTTATTGAAAAATGATCACTCAAGAAACCAAAACCCATTCAATAAGGGGTCAGTATGCTCCGGATTCTGCCGCCTTCCGTCTTAAACAGGGGTCAGCATGGGCCGGATTACCTCCCCAGAGGGGTCAGCATCTGCCGGATTGGCATGTGAATACGAGCTGCAATCGCTCTCGCACATCCGAAATTCCGGCCCTTCTGAAGGGGTCAGCATGGTCCGGATTATCCAATTTGCTTTCAATTATCAGAATCACGAAATTTATCACAGTATCTTATTCATGTTTTCATCCGGCAACGTAGTTGTGATTTGCTTTCAATTATCAGAATCACGAGATTTACCACAGTTTATCTCCGGCAAACTGAATATCCACTATGGTTGTGATTTGCTTTCAATTATCAGAATCACGAGATTTACCACAGTCTTTGTCGGGGATAATATTGGCGTGACGGTGTTGTGATTTGCTTTCAATTATCAGAATCACGAGATTTACCACAGTGCAAACATTTTAAAAACGATTGAATCCCCAGTTGTGATTTGCTTTCAATTATCAGAATCACGAGATTTACCACAGTATGATGACGGAGAATTTCCGCAAGTGCTGCGTTGTGATTTGCTTTCAATTATCAGAATCACGAGATTTACCACAGTAAACACCAAAAACAGCTGAAGCCATACTCGGTTGTGATTTGCTTTCAATTATCAGAATCACGAGATTTACCACAGTTTATATCGTTGATCTCAATATCCTTTTGCCGTTGTGATTTGCTTTCAATTATCAGAATCACGAGATTTACCACAGTTTATATCGTTGATCTCAATATCCTTTTGCCGTTGTGATTTGCTTTCAATTATCAGAATCACGAGATTTACCACAGTCTATCAAGGACTTGCCATCGTACAAGTATTGTTGTGATTTGCTTTCAATTATCAGAATCACGAGATTTACCACAGTGGAAAATATTATCATCGAACGGCATTTTTGGTTGTGATTTGCTTTCAATTATCAGAATCACGAGATTTACCACAGTCATTTCTGCACGTTTTCGTTGTTCTCAATTGTTGTGATTTGCTTTCAATTATCAGAATCACGAGATTTACCACAGTCGCCTTCATGCATACATCTCGCCGTACACAGTTGTGATTTGCTTTCAATTATCAGAATCACGAGATTTACCACAGTTCGCTTGCGTATATTTCGGCTGCTTCTTCCGTTGTGATTTGCTTTCAATTATCAGAATCACGAGATTTACCACAGTCCAACCTATGGATTTCGCAAACAATGGGTAGTTGTGATTTGCTTTCAATTATCAGAATCACGAGATTTACCACAGTGGGCAACCCGGCAATGGAATTTAAAAACCAGTTGTGATTTGCTTTCAATTATCAGAATCACGAGATTTACCACAGTCATTTCTGCACGTTTTCGTTGTTCTCAATTGTTGTGATTTGCTTTCAATTATCAGAATCACGAGATTTACCACAGTCGCCTTCATGCATACATCTCGCCGTACACAGTTGTGATTTGCTTTCAATTATCAGAATCACGAGATTTACCACAGTTCGCTTGCGTATATTTCGGCTGCTTCTTCCGTTGTGATTTGCTTTCAATTATCAGAATCACGAGATTTACCACAGTCCAACCTATGGATTTCGCAAACAATGGGTAGTTGTGATTTGCTTTCAATTATCAGAATCACGAGATTTACCACAGTAGATTCGTCACGCGTTCGGGCAGACCCCGGGTTGTGATTTGCTTTCAATTATCAGAATCACGAGATTTACCACAGTTATATGCCGGATCGACCCCGGTGCAGCGGAGTTGTGATTTGCTTTCAATTATCAGAATCACGAGATTTACCACAGTGAAACAATGATGGGCCTTTAATCAAAAACTGTTGTGATTTGCTTTCAATTATCAGAATCACGAGATTTACCACAGTGCCGCTGCTTCCGAAAAAACTGTCTTCCGGGTTGTGATTTGCTTTCAATTATCAGAATCACGAGATTTACCACAGTATAACATAACTAGCAGACAAGCTACCGCCAGTTGTGATTTGCTTTCAATTATCAGAATCACGAGATTTACCACAGTATAAAGTCAGCATTCAACGCAGGCTGCGAAGTTGTGATTTGCTTTCAATTATCAGAATCACGAGATTTACCACAGTCAAAATAAACACGATGAACAGAGCGATACCGTTGTGATTTGCTTTCAATTATCAGAATCACGAGATTTACCACAGTACCTAGTGAGATCGGAACTGCGTTATACTTGTTGTGATTTGCTTTCAATTATCAGAATCACGAGATTTACCACAGTCTTTGCCCTGCGGAATACCTTCCAGCGGGGGTTGTGATTTGCTTTCAATTATCAGAATCACGAGATTTACCACAGTGCTATTCCGCCCATGTTTTATTTTCTCCTAGTTGTGATTTGCTTTCAATTATCAGAATCACGAGATTTACCACAGTGGAACCATAGGTAGATCCGAGTTGTCGATCGTTGTGATTTGCTTTCAATTATCAGAATCACGAGATTTACCACAGTCATATCGCTGTTTTTATGTTCGGTTTTCAAGTTGTGATTTGCTTTCAATTATCAGAATCACGAGATTTACCACAGTCCACGACCCATTTGCGAGTTCAAGCGTAGTGTTGTGATTTGCTTTCAATTATCAGAATCACGAGATTTACCACAGTACAATGCATGCTACTACCGCGCATGAATTAGTTGTGATTTGCTTTCAATTATCAGAATCACGAGATTTACCACAGTTTCCTCGTCCGGGTCTTCGGATTTGATCCGGTTGTGATTTGCTTTCAATTATCAGAATCACGAGATTTACCACAGTTACTCTTTTACAATCTTCGCCTCTTGGGCGGTTGTGATTTGCTTTCAATTATCAGAATCACGAGATTTACCACAGTACGATTTTCGTGACTTCTTCTGCAAAAGGAGTTGTGATTTGCTTTCAATTATCAGAATCACGAGATTTACCACAGTAGAGATAAGCGGCCACGCAGACGTCCTAAAGTTGTGATTTGCTTTCAATTATCAGAATCACGAGATTTACCACAGTCGTACTGCCGGTTACGGTTTTCATATTTTGGTTGTGATTTGCTTTCAATTATCAGAATCACGAGATTTACCACAGTCGCCATCGGAAGGGTCGCAAAACTCTTTGCGTTGTGATTTGCTTTCAATTATCAGAATCACGAGATTTACCACAGTCCTTTGAGCTGGGCTACCTTGACCGAGGAGTTGTGATTTGCTTTCAATTATCAGAATCACGAGATTTACCACAGTTTCGGCGACTACCATTGCTGGCAGCCCCTTGTTGTGATTTGCTTTCAATTATCAGAATCACGAGATTTACCACAGTTTGACGGGCTGCGGTCTATATTATCCTATCGTTGTGATTTGCTTTCAATTATCAGAATCACGAGATTTACCACAGTCTTTAACTATGTCCATCCCCGCCTGTTTTTGTTGTGATTTGCTTTCAATTATCAGAATCACGAGATTTACCACAGTAACCACTCTTTTTCCCATAGGTCGGTATCTGTTGTGATTTGCTTTCAATTATCAGAATCACGAGATTTACCACAGTTTATCAAGGTCCTGATTAGGATACCTTTTCGTTGTGATTTGCTTTCAATTATCAGAATCACGAGATTTACCACAGTCTGCACCAAAAGAGTTCGCGCCCTTCCGGCGTTGTGATTTGCTTTCAATTATCAGAATCACGAGATTTACCACAGTATATCACCATTTATCGTACTGATATACTGTGGTTTATCTCATCCTTTAGGATTCAAAAACGGGAAGAATAAACTGATGATATCTAACTAGCCGCGCTGTTTTTGCTTTAAAATAGCTCAAGTTGCTGAGGTGTTTCCGGTTTTTCTCCGGGAGATTTACCTCTGAAAAACTCCATCATTCCGAATTGTTTGTCTGTTAGCGTAAAGAGAATTACTTCTCCTTTCTTCGGTAGGAAACTCTTGACTCGCTTTATATGTACCTCAGCATTTTCACGGCTATTGCAGTGTCTGGCATAAATAGAAAATTGCAGCATGCTAAACCCATCCTGCTTTAGGTTCTTTCGGAAGACGGCATAGTTTTTCCGATCAGTCTTCGTTTCGGTTGGCAAATCGAATGATACAAAAACCCACAAAATACGGTATTGATTGAACCGGTTATAGTAAGATTTGCTCACATCTCCGGATAATTGATCTTGCGTGAGTCACCCTCAAAGCATTTCATAAGGCTGGAAGTGGTACGCTGCATGCCCACCATCAAGGGACTGTTTTGTTTTTCAATAACAACATCCAATACGGGCACCTTTAACAGTTCCTGTTTCAACTCAGGGGTCAATTCTTCCGAAATGTCCCCCTGGTGATCCATCAGCACTTGTAAAACTAATCTGTCTACGACCGGCCTATAAGGCTCCATAATATCGTCGGCCAGACAAAAAGCGTTGTATTGGTTCCTGTGAAAGATACCCACCGCCGGTAAGCATCCACTCGCTACCAGGCTCCTGGCGACAATCGCTCTTAAAATGGCATAGGCATAATTCAGCATGTGGTTAGGGGGTGAACCATATCGATGTCGCCTAAACGCTGAATCTCCGGTAAACAATAATTTCCAATACACAAACGAAGCCTGGCCTTCGATATTTTCCGGATCGCCACTCCACACGCGTGAAGCCATTTTTCGCAATGCCTGAGCATCCTTCCCAATCCATTCCACCACCCCGGCTTGATTACGGATCTTTGCTTGTATCGTTTGTTTCCATAATTGCTTTTTCAATGGTTCGCTGGCATCAAGCTGCGACCGTAGCTTTTTGGTAAAAATATGTCCGGCGCTCATCGGCAACACAAGCCCATTAGGCATATGCCGGTTATCACACCAAAGCACGGCGGCATTATGCTCAATTAGCGTATTTATGATACCATGGGTTACAGATACTTGTTGGTGGTCTATTAGAACCATCCCGATATCTTCCACTGGGACTGATTTATTCTCCTGCTCTTCATCTGAGTATTCGACCACCAATTGGTTCTGCTGCAGGCGAA
Organism: Anseongella ginsenosidimutans; assembly: GCF_008033235.1. GTDB lineage: Bacteria > Bacteroidota > Bacteroidia > Sphingobacteriales > Sphingobacteriaceae > Anseongella > Anseongella ginsenosidimutans. The sequence continues at coordinate 2,633,211 of NZ_CP042432.1, read as the reverse complement.
GCCGGACGGGATTCCCGAAATAGAGAGTACGTTTAATCATACCGTAATGTCAATATAGGCATTGAATCGCGAAATGACACCTAATCTATCTACTTTTAGTTTTATACAGTGTTCTTTGATCATCCTTCCGTCCCAAGCCCGCTCCATTTTGTTCAACGGAGAAAATTCGCCTTTATTTACAATAGGTGCAGCTACATCATGTTTAACAAAAAAAATCTGGTACCCGGTAAAGCTCACCACCTTATAAATATTATATAGCTGCGGGGTGCTTAAATCGCCAAAATCTGCATTGTCGGCATCTCCTTTCTCCTCCTCCGATGGCACATATACCAGGTCATTGGGTGAGAGATAAAACAATAGTTTATCTCCCTGCTCATTTTCCGATGGAACAGATCCAAGCCCCTGCTTCTGACGTTCAATTACTATATTAAGTGGAATAGTTTCATATTTCCTCTTTCCTACCTGATCTTGATAAATAGCAAAAAACAAATTTGTCCCCTTGGCTGCTTCTACATATTTTGCCCTCTTGTTTCCCGTTTGTCCTACATAGAACTTATTGCCTTTTGGCTCGTAAGTGCGGACTTTTAAAATAGGCTGATGCGGCCGACCATTATTGAGTGAAACAATATTCTTATTCATTTCTTCAATACCTTCTGGGGAAAATGCAATGAGAGGAGCAGGTATATCTTTGCCTCTTGCATCCAAACGGCCTTTACAGCTATCTAAATGATTAAGCAGAATTTTTTGAATACCGGTATCGGTAATAGTTCCGATGCGTTTTTCATCGAATGTGTCGTTGAGCGAGACCCTCGAAGCTACGTTGTCATTATCCCAATAGAAAATCTCTAGTCTGGATATATCTTGTCCTCTCCATTGATATTTGATATCTTTAAAATACTTGGTGATCTGCTTTCGATCCAGACCCTTCAGCTGCATGGATTGTATTTCTTTTCTCAGTTCCCTATCGGCAATTTCATTCACGGTTTCCAATGCAGCGTTAAGTGAAACGATTTTTCTTCTTCTCAATAGAACCAATCCGGCTACCGTATCTTTGTGTAAAGGCTTTCTGATCGCCCAATTCACCCCTTTCTGCGCTCGCACCTCTTTTACTTTAACGCCATCTCTCTCCACCCATTTTTCATAACGGTTAGTTGCCTTGTTGATTACACGCAGATTCTGCTTGAAACTAACCACAATATTTTCCATGGCGGTCTTTGCTTCGGAAGTAAAGTTAATCCAAGGCTTGATAAAATCTTTGGGCACCTCCCGCTCAACCCGTCTGCCAGTCCGAGGATCAACATAATTCACCCTTTCGAATAGTCTGAGCTTCCGGCTTAAGTCAAACCGCTCCTTTGACTTTGCGTACTTGTTATTAAGCAAATTGACGTGATCCCTCGTCGTGCATGCTATAACTAAAGCATCCATCGAGTGGTGGCGATGGTCTATTCTCTTCTTAGAAAAGCCTTTTGAGAATTCCAGGGGAACTGTCGGCAGATATTTTTGGTGATTTTTACTCCATGCAGTAAAATTGCTGGAATTAGTCAATTGATTCATCCGTTCGAAACGTAGTAAAATCAATTCGTTCCACACGTCATTTAGCCCCCAATCCTGCTTCAGTTGATTAGTTATCTTTCCATTTACGGGAATGAGGTTCTTGGAATTAATACCATCATCATTGGCTTCAGCACGAACTAAATTAGATAATACCGAAGAAATAAACTTACTAATGTAACGTGTATCGTTCATTTGTCTTTTGACCATATCCTCTGGGATGTCCTCCATTAAAAGCTTATTGCGCTTGCTGCGACTTTTTGCATAATGTCGTTTGATAAAATCTTCATATTCAGTTATTTCAAATACCTGAACCGTTTTGTGACCAATCTGCACCTTTTCTCCATGATGATGCCTAACAAACTCATAGCCAAGCTGATTGTCCTTGAGTGTATTTACAGCAGCTTCACAAATCACCTTATTGCTAAAGCTGTCGTCGAAATAGCGACTTTGAGGGATAATGTGTTCTATTTCATATTCAGGCGTAAACAACTTATTCAATGGAATAATCGCCCCGGTGTAAGGCGAACGATACCTTTGCTCTAACCACAATTTATACTTTCTCAAATCGGCTGATGACGGCTGTGCCATTTTGCTGATCTTCAAAATATCTTCGTCGATCTCTATATCTGAATTAAGTACGCCGTCTTCATACACTTTTAATATCTCCTGCTGCATTGGCGAATATGGACGCACGTTCTCCATTTCAGTATACTTCACCATTTCTGCCAAAATGGCTTTAATACGAAGATTTGTGTTTTCATTTTCTGCTATCTGGTTGGCAATTCTCTTTCTCTCATCCTTGGTGTTCTTCATTTCTCTGCCTAGCTCAATATGAATTTCGTCAAAGAAATCTTTAACCCCATTGCCATATTTAATCCAAATATCTTTTACTACCCGCAGCGTTTCCATAATTAATTGCTCCACAATCGGATTACGAAGCGAGTGCAGTTTGAAGTCTTCCAGGTATTGCTCCAAATCATCTACAGAATTCCATTTATCTGTTATAGCGGCTCGTCCGTATGCAACGTATTGGGCCAGCCAGTGCTGTAAACCCTGAAAATCGCTTTCATCTCGGAAATGTCGGGCTTTCTCTCGTATTCGGTCATCAATATTCTCGTCATACTCGCCCGTAATTATCTTTTCTATCCTTTCTCTCGAGCATTTATCAATGGCATCCCAGCACCAATATTTTCCCAGTCGCATCAATGGAAGCAATTTTTTAATCGCCTTCTCGGAATAAGCACCATACTCTCTTTTAAAGGGGGGAACCTTCCTGAACGCATCAACAAATTGAATTTCATCTACTTGATATTTATTAGCAAAGGATTTCAGAGCTTTTTCGTACTCTTTTTTATCAGTTACAGAATAGATAATATGCCATATTTTTTTCTCTATATCAGGGTTTAGAAAACCCTCCGGGAGAGTTTCAATTTTGGCAAATCTTCTTCGGATTTCATACCCGGTGTCATTGCAGGGGTATTTCTTATCCTCTACAAAATTCCATCGATGTGTTTTCTCATTCAACTTGAAGTACTTTAGCAATGACTTCTGATCAACTTCCTTCCGATTATTCAGAAAATCAAACAGCTTCGCGTAATCGCTTGTGTTAGTTAAAAACTTAAGCGTGACATTTGTGTCATCTTCTCTTTTGTAGATACTAAGATTGCACAGCCACTGCCATAGACGAAACTCCTGATAATACGGATGGGATTTGGGAATAGCTTTTAAGTATTTAGTATGTTCCACTCCGCTGGCGTCTTTATACTTTCGATATTCCAAGGTACAGTTACCAATAGATAATTTTTGGCTGCGCAACGGACGTTGGTAGAAGATAATATCATCCACAAGCAAATGCACGAAATCCTTCTTGCTCAACAAAAGCCGATGAGCATCATTGTTTCTATATAACTCGCGTACACAGTCATTATAAATATCCCCATTTCGAAGCTCTGGGTGAAACTCTTTTTGCTTTTGCAAAATGCGTCTCAGCTCATTTTTATAAAACTTGCGTTCGATGGTTCGGACCAGCTTGCCCTTGATTTTCTGTTTGGGGTTTTGCAATAACGTATCATAGATGTAGGTTCCAACTGTTTTGTCAGACTGCTCAATATCCCTTTCCGTTTTCTTCTTTAACAACGTCCAATCGTCTTCCCCCGGGGCGCGGAAACTTCTCTTTTCATTACTTTCTTTATCGGTCTTTACAGTTCCATCATCGTTCAGGTCAGTAGTAACAATAAAGTCCCGAACCTTGCCCTTCCAGTTTGACAGGGGCGTTTTGCTCGAACGTCTGTATACCCACCCATTTTCCAGAGTTAGCGAATACCAAATCTCTGAACTGCCTTTTTGACCTTCATCTGCGTTGACATCTACTACCTTTAATGAGTAAAACTCCACCATCTTATTAGGATTTCCCTCTTCTTCCTCACCACGCAGTTGATAATAACCCCTTTTTTGATTGAAATTCAATAAGATCCATGCCAGTTCCTCCTTTTTTATTTTTTTTGTCAACGCCTTCTTGCGTAAATAATAAATAGTCCAGTCGTAAGGAACAAGCCGGGATTCACCGTCTTCACTCAACAGAATTTGAGGCTGATGCTCACGAAAATCCGATAACATTTCATTGAAAGATTCGATGAAGACAAATTCATACTCGTTTTTCCCTTTAATCTTGTCTTCAACCACCTTATAAGCAAGTTTGGGCTCAGCTTCCTTAATAAACTTCCCCAAACGCCGTTCAAAATCAATTTGTTTCGCATAATGTTCAGGCAGAAAGCCTAAAACATATAAAACACGATGGAGTCTCTCCCGTCTTAGCAAGTAGCGCTCTCGCAATCTCCGGGTTGCACGATAACCTGTTCGCTCGGCTGTCTGAGAAACCGAGTTTCCCTTATCAAAATCACCTAATATATCCTGGCTCATTGGAATAATACGACTTCCCATTCCAAGAATTCGGCCGTCCTTACTTTTAAAATCTTGTTCCACTAACGCCCAACCTACAGAGTTACTTCCCAGATCTAAGCCTAATTTTTTCTTCATGATTTTCAGATACTTATGTCAAGATATAAATAATTAATTTTGCAATACCACTACCCATTTATTCTCTTGGCGTACGAGCTTTCTTGACTAAAAAAAGGGACCCAACCCTTCGATTTAGCGTTCTCGCTTGTCTTCATTTTAAGGAAATTACAGTACATGCTGTGTATAGTGTGGTAGTGGCATGAGTTGTGACTTGCTTAATCCTGCAATAATTTTTGCTATTGCAGGATTTTTTTTACCTTGCGTTCGAAAGCAAGTCACAATAAGGATTTTATTCCGTTGTGTAAACATTTGGATCGCCTCTTGTCCATAATCAGGGGGCTTTTTTATTTAGTAGACCTCTGCTGTTTTCAATAACTCTTCCGAATACTGGTATATATCATCCAGCGACGCAATCTCGTATTTTGCCTCTTTTTTATTTGCCCCTACCAGAGCTAATTGCTTCTTTTTCCCGTTAAAATAAAGCCGACAAATCGGCTTCCGGTTATTATCATCCAAAAGAATGGCGCAATACGTCTGGTTGTCACGCATCACCACTCGTTGTACGTCCACCTTTGCTCGCAGGATCGATTTTATTATCAAATAACCATCAATTTCATCTTGGGTAGTTTCCGCTTTTAAGGTATCCTTCGTTTCCGGCTTGATTAAAGCCGCTTCGGATTCGTTCTCTTTATTAAGAGCAGTCTTAAGCCTTTCGTTGATAAGATCGTTTAAAATTTGATTAAAGGCTCTTTTAGTAATAGAAGTAAACTGCTCTAAAACCTTTGCAGTCACAATGGTGGGGTAAGTTTGTTTGGCAAAAAAGCGGACGAAATCTTCTGTTGGGCTACTTAACTCCTTATTTAGTAGCATTTTGACCTCATTAAGAAATTTCAACTCGCTGGCTGTATTAGCAATATTTTCGAGATTGAAATAAGATTTATGAAACTTTTTTAGCTCCTGGATCTCGTTATCCCGAATCTCGTTGATCTTGAACTCGAAAAAGGGCTTTTCATCCATCTTGTTAGGCTTTATCAAATCAGTATAAAACCGATAATGCAGGCCATTACTAAGTAGTCCAAATTTCGCATCAGTAGTGTGAAAATATCTGAAAAGCTGGGAATTGTGGGGGTCGAGGCTATCCGCATGATGCTTACACTCTACCAGGATTACCGGTTGCCCATCTCTTATAATAGCATAATCAACCTTTTCTCCCTTTTTTATACCCAGATCGGCAATAAATTCGGGATTAACTTCAAACGGATTGAAGACGTCGTATCCAAGAAGCTGGATAAATGGCATTATCAATGCATTCTTGGTTGCCTCCTCCGTCTGGATCTGGGGCAGCAGTTTTTCGACCCGGCCGGCAAACTGCATAATAGAATCTTTAAAATCCATAGTCGCAAGTCTAATACGACTCCACGCAATGATAAACCGATGTAAATATTACTTTATGCTTGTAATACGGATATTGCTTTTCATGGGCAAATTGTTGACGGAGTTTAAGGTTTAACAGGTTGCGTAAGGGTCATTCCATAGTTTTAATTTCCCTAAATATAACCATTTTTCGGAAAATGCAAATAAATCTTGTAATTTTTTCAATGCTCTTTCCCGCCGCAAAAATGCAAACCTTCTCCTATCTTTGATCAATGAATCTTTTACTGAAACTGGAGGAAATCGCTTTATTCGGATTTTCTATTTATTTGTTCGCTCAAACTTCTTTTGCGTGGTGGTGGTATCCCCTGCTGCTTTTGGCTCCCGACATTAGTATGCTCGGGTATGTTCGGGGGCCCAAAACGGGCGCGTGGGTGTACAATTTCTTTCATCATAAGGCGCTGGGTGCGGTGCTGATATGTGTGGGATGGCATTTTTCGCGGGAGTGGGTGGAATTGTCGGGGATTATTTTGCTGGGGCATGCCTGCATGGACCGGATAGCGGGGTATGGACTGAAGTATCCGGATGATTTTAAACATACGAGTTTAGGGTGGCTGGGCGCTGGGCGAAACTAGAAAATTACCGGGTCATTGTTCGCCTGGCTATTCCAATTATATTGGCGAACGCGTCTGTGCCCCTTTTGGGGCTGGCGGATACGGCGGCTATCGGGCGGACGGCGACGGCGCGGGAATTGGGCGCTATTGCCCTGGGGGCGTTGGTGTTCAGTTTTGTTTACTGGAGCTTCGGCTTTCTGAGAATGGGGACTACCGGGTTCATTGCGCAGGCGGCGGGCGCCCGGGATGATCAGGAGGCGCGTTTGGCGCTGACCAGGGCCTTATTGCTGGGGCTTGGAATTGGCGTGGTGCTGGTGCTGTTCCAGTCAGGGATTTGCTGGGCGGCGCTGCGGTTATTGAGTGCGAGTGACGAGGTCAGCGAGCTGGTTAAGCGGTATTTTTTTATCCGGATATGGGGGGCTCCCGCTACCCTGGCAACCTTTGCCCTGCTGGGCGCTTTGATTGGATTGGGGCATACCCGGAAGCTACTGATTACCCAGTTGTTTTTGAATGGGGTGAATGTTTGCCTGAATCTCTTTTTTGTCTTTGAGTTGAAAATGGGCGTGGAAGGAATTGCCCTGGGGACCCTGATCGCTGAGTGGGCGGCGTTTGGGCTGGCCTTGTGGCTGGTGCTTCGGTCGCTGCATTTTAACCTTTTCCGCTTCCTGCGAAAATCCCGGGCGGACGTTCTCCGGAAGGGGCCGCTTTTGGGTATGCTGAAAACCAATTCCGATATCATGATCAGGACCCTGGCCTTGCTCGGGGGCTTTGCCTGGTTCACCAACCAGGGAGCGAAATTCGGGGATGCCACGCTGGCGGCGAACCATGTATTGCTTCAGTTTGTTTCCTTATCTGCTTTCTTTTTAGACGGATTCGCTTATGTGGTGGAAATGTTAACCGGGCGGGCGCTGGGCGCAAAAGACCGGAGCCGGTTTATCCGCGATGTAAAAAATGCGACTCAGCTTGCCGGCGGCACGGCTTTGCTGCTCGCCCTGATGGTCTGGACCTTTGGAAGGCCCGCTATCTCATTCCTGACCCGGGATGCGGGGGTTCAGGAAATTGCAGGACAGCATCTCTCCTATGCGGCCATTTATATAGCCATTTCCTTTTTTGCCTTCCAGCTGGACGGCGTCTTTATCGGGGCTATACGGAGCAGGGAAATGCGGAATGCGTCCATTGCCTCGCTGCTGCTTTTTATTGGTCTTGAGATCGTTCTTACATCCTGGACCCATAATAACGGTCTTTGGCTGGCCTTTATCGCCTATGTTTTTATCCGCGGGATCACCCTGTACCTTTACCTGCCGCGTTTAATGGAAAGCTTCCGCAAGCCGTCAGAAAATACTATTTCAAGCTCCTGATATAGGCCAGCAGGTCGGCTACCTGTTCATCGCTATAACTTTCTATCAGCCCTTTGGGCATAAAGGAACGGCCGGGGAGAAAGCCCTGGCTTTTTATCTCAGCAGCCTGGATGAAGACGGTGGAGCCGCCCATAAAGGCGATGGTAGCGCCGCGGTCGTTTTTTTCAACGAGCAGGCCCTGGTAACTGGTACCGTCTTTTTTGGTGATGCGGTAGGCGGCATAGCCGGATTCCACGGCCGCATCGGGGCTCAGGATAGCGGTGAGGAGGGCTTCGCTGTCGCGATTGGCGGAGCCGTCAAGGGCGGGGCCCAGGTTAACGCCCTGACTGCCTACCTGGTGACACATAAGGCAGGTCTGGAAAAGGGCGGCGCCTTTTACCGGATTGCCCTTGTTATTGGTGGCAATAGCCAGGAAACGTTCCATTTTGCTATGTACCTGCTGCCTGCGGGCAGACTGCTGTTCTTTTACGTAGGCAAGAAGACGCGTTGCTCCGGAGCTTTCAGGCTGGGCCTCACGGATACGTTCTGCGGTGGAAAGGGAAAAGGCCCGGGCCGGGAGCAACTTCTTTTCATACACGCTTACAAGCAACGCGGCGCCCTGCGGGGAACCGGAAAGCGTTTCGGCCAGCTTGCCCGCCTGCGTGGTATCAAGGCCCGGCAGCCAGGACTTCAATACGGAAAAGGCGGACTGTTGGTTCGCCTTCGCCAGGTGATGAAGGGCGGTGCTGCGCAGGGCGAAGCTGAATTGATCATCTTTTACAATGCGGCTGAACACCGCTTCATTGGCGCCAGGCCGGGCTTCCAGGGCGTTGATAATAAGTTCAGTGGTTTGTTCCGAAGGCTGGCCGGCAAAAAGCGCGGCTACAGTTTCGGCCGGAAGATCTATCTTGAAGCGATTGGCCGCATCCAGCGCAAGCTTGATTCCTTCGGGATCATTTTCCTGAAGCAGGTTGGAAACAGGCTGCTGCAGCAGGCTCGCCATCTCCGGCGATTGCACCTGCGACTGGTTGGCTATGGCAAAGCGGACAATATCCGCGGCGTTACCCGGCGCTTCCATCAAAGGGCGGACCGCATCGTAGATGGCCTGATTGCCCAACATACCGGCAATGCTTACAAAAGTGGATTCATCGATCGTGCGAAGCTGGGCTTGCGGCCAGAATTCCAGGAAGGCGGCTTCTTTTTGCTTCTGCGGAAGGGATTGAACAGCCCATAAAATATTTTCAACGGGAATACCTGCCGGTACATTTTTCAGAAAGGCTTCCAGGGCTTCCGGGTATTGTTCAAGGGCTTTGCGGGCCAGGTAACGTTCAAACCGCCGTTCGTAGGGCCCGCCCAGGCCCTTTCCGGGCAATTCAGGGCGGCAGGCACGTACAAGGATGGCAAGAAGGTCTTCATTGGCCGAATCGATTTCCGCAATAGTCCGGAGTACCTGGGAGCGGATCATGGGATTGGGGTCCTCCGCCGGGCCTTTCAGCAATTCAGCTATTTCCGCGGGAGAAAGCTGAAAGCTGGCCAGCGAGCGAATGGCCTCCCTGCGAAGGTCATCTGCGGCTCCTTCCCGCGGGTCCGGAGCTTTTCCCGACCGTTCCGGTGTTCCGCCCTGCTGGTCCGGGGTTCGTCGCTGCTGGACCGAGGTTCCCTCCTGCCGGTCCGTGACTTCGCTCTTCAGGTCCGGGGTTCCTCCCTTCCGGTCAGGGTCTTCTCCCTGCCGGTCCGCCGCCGTGCCTGGTTCCAGCAGGCTGCGCCAGAGCGCTGCATCATATCCATTCAGCGCTTCAAGGGACCAGAGTGCATGAATGCGGGTTATTTCGTCCCGGGAATTATCGGCCAGCAGGTCTTGCAGGGAGCCGACAGTCGCGGGTTTTACTTCACGCTCGGCGAGCTGGTGCCAGGCTGCTCTTTTTTCCCAGAGGGAAGGCGATTGAAGGGAAGTGATCAGCTGCCGGGCCTTTGCCTCGTAAAGGTTCGGGATGGGGCGGGGCGCTTGGCTCACGTGGCGGATGCGCCAGATGCGGCCATGGGTTTTATCTCTTTCAGGATGGCTCGTGGGCACTTCGTTATGCGAAATGATTTTATTGTACCAGTCAGCGATGTACAGGCATCCGTCCGGTCCGAATTTCAGGTTTACGGGCCGAAACCAGTCATCTTTGGATGTCAGCAGATCGGGAAGGTGTTCAGCACTGACGCTGCCGTCGGCATGGCGAACGATCCTTACCGCGTTAATGGTACTGGTAATGGGATTGGCCAGGAAAGCGACATCTTTCCATTCGGCGGGAAAGGAACCGGAAGCGTCTTCCGCAAATGCCAGGCCGGAAAGACCGGTTCCTCCTACCCTGAATTCATGCAGGGCGGGCATAAAGGGCTGGTAAGGGCGCAGCCGCTCGTTCCCGATGCCGGGAAAGCTGGTCCCGGGATCCATAGGCGCCACCGAATAACCCAGGTCGTTTGCTTCCGAACCATACCACTGTCCTTTACCGCGAAGCTGCAGGCCCCAGATATTATTCAGGCCGGCGGTCACCAGTTCCAGGCGGGCTGCGTCCAGGGAAAAGCGGCCGATCTTACTGTAATCCACGTTCTGGCGTGCATTTCCGGTTAAGGAGGAAACTTCACCTTTATTGAGCGCGCCATGACTGAAATAGATCCAGCCGCCGGGCCCGCGGGTAAGCAGGTGGGTCATGGTATGGGAATCGGTAAAACCGAAGCCGGTAAGCAGGGGCAAGCGTTTATCCGCAAGCCCGTCCTGGTTTGTATCGTCCAGGAAAAACAACTCCGAACCTTGCGCTACATACGCGCCGTTCTTATAGGGAAGGATGCTCATGGGGTTGGCCAGGCCGTCCGCCCAGACCGCTACTTCCCGTTTTTCTTCCCCGTACAGGCCGGAAATGACCAATATCTTATCGTCGCCCTTCGTTTTTCCCTGGTAAAGGTCCAGTACCCGTCTGAAGGCAGGATGGCTTTCCTGTTTTTCCCGGTCGTTCATCAGCTCCAGGAGCTGCTCCCATTGAATGTCAGTAACGGGATCAAGCGGGTACATGCGGGCGGTTTGGGTCCATAGACGGCCCGCGTCGTCAAAAGCCAGGTCAATTGGTTTTACCACTCCGTCACGTTCGCTGGCAACCAGCTCTATTACGAAACCTTCGGGCAGCTTGAATCCGGCCAGTTCTTCCTCGGGCGACAGGGCGCCCGTGCGCCCGGATAGTTGCTGGCCGTATCCCCAGCAGGGAAGGCAGCAGATTGCCAGAAAAAGCAGGCGCATTATAATTCCGTAATGGTGGGGTTCCGCAATTCAATTTTCGCGGCCCCGCCGCCGTGCAGCTGGATGGCGATCACCCCTTTTCGGGGAACATCCGGATCCTTTTCTACGTATTCGCAGGCCTTAATGCCATTGATATACAGCTCATGGAGATCTCCCTTTACCCGAACGATATAGCTGTTCCAGCCATTTTCCTTCAGCAGGAAGCGAAGGGCGGCCAGGTCTCCCCCAACGAGTTTGCCACGGCGGTGTTCATCATAAATATCGCCCCAATAGCCGTTGCCGATGTCGGCCTGGTAACCAATCATATCGGTACCGGAATCGGTGGAGCGATATTGGATACCGCTGTTGATCATCCCGGTAGATTCATCGCCGGTAAGGCGAAAGAGGCAGCGAAATTCAAAGTCCTCATATTCTTTGACGGTTCTCAGGTAAGTGTTTTTAGGGATGGCCGTTACGCCGTCGCCGCCGGTAATGACGCTGTCGGAAACTTTCCAGTACTTGCTGTCAGCCGGGTCAACGACTTCCCAGCCATTTAGTGTACGGCCGTCAAACAGGGAAACGCTGGTGCTTTGTGCAAAAAGCCTGTCTTGGGCAACGCACAGGGAACACACAGCCAAAAGGAGAAACCGGGTAACTTTCATGAAATTTCCGAAACTTGGTTAGTAAGGCTAAAGTACTATTTTTTCTTTAACTAAACGTTGCGATCGCTAAATAGGGCGGCCGCCCCGCGCCGGCTGAACTTTCATTAATTTTCCAGGAAGCAGACTAGGCGGGCTGCTCTTCCTTCCGACGCGGGGTGATGCCGGGAACTGATACGTACCTCCAGCAGGTGCTTGCCAGGCCCCAGCTCGTCCGCCAGCAGCAGGTACCAGGGCAGGTGGAGTTGCCGGCTCCATTGGGTATAAAGATCAACTGGCTCGTACTTTTTCCCATCGATGCGATATTTCAGAATGCCTGCATCCGGTCCGGATACCAGCCCGATGCCAATCACAGGCCCGCTGAATTCCAGGCGGAATCGTGCGCCGGGTCCCGTTCCTTCCAGCACCGGCACGTTTGTAAAACCTTCCCGGGTACCAGCGGCGGCAACGGTTTTTCCGGGATGGCCGGAAGCGGCAGGCGTCCAATTTTCAATCACTTTAAATCCTTTCAGCCGGGAAGCACGGCGAACATCCAGGTAGTGACCCTTGCTATAATTGAACGGATCAATGGCGGCGGGCATTGAAGCCATGGTTATTGCGGGGACCTGCATTGCGGTCTCCGGAGTCGCAGTAACCGGAGTTGCGGTAACCGGAGTCGCAGTAACCGGAGTTGCGGTAACCGGAGTCGCAGTAACCGGAGTTGCGGTGGCCGGAGTTGCGGTGGCCGGCGTTGACGTGGCCGGCGTTGACGTGGCCGGCATTAAAGCCTCTTCCGGTTGATCTCCGCCCTTCATTTCCTCCCGGAGCAGGGTATAAATGGTCTCAAAATACTTTTGCTGTCCGAAAGGCGAGGGGTGCAGGTCCTTAAAATCATCTTCCCAGGTAAATTCACCGGCATCAATCCGGTCGGTAATTTCCTTAGCCAGGTCAATAAAAGGCAGCTGGTAATGCCGGGCAACTGTTTCATGCACCCTTACTTCGGCTGGTACTTTGCCCGCGCGGTAATTTTCCATTTTCCCGGGATCCGCAAACGCCATCAATACAATGCCTGCCCGGGGATGCTGTTCACGGGTATGACGAATGATTCCTTCCAGCGCACGTACTTGTGTTCTGACCGGGGTTCCGTTGGTTTCGTCATTTACGGCTGATTCGAGGAACAGCAGGTCCGGGGCGCCTTTGTCCAGCACGTCCCGCTGCAGGCGAAAAGCATGGGGAAGGCTTCCCAGCGAAGGAATACCTGCTTCAACAAAGGTAAATTCCACTTCGGGATAATCCTTGCGCAGCTGTTCGCACACAAGGTCTCTCCAGCCCTTCATATGGGTAATGGAGCCGCCCAGGAAAGCAACGGTAGCCTTCCCTTCTTTTTTTATCCTGCGGAAAACATGCTGCAATCCGCCATTGCGCTGGATATAATCCTCATTTCGAAGGCGAACCTGCTGTGGTATTTGGTCCCTGCCTTCTGTGCCTTCCTTGCCTTCGCTGCCCGGCGCAGTCCGGCTGGTTTCGGGCAGTACTTCGGCGGTCACCTCCTGAAGCCTGCCGTTTATTTTTACCTGTACTTTCCGCCCTGTGCCTTCTCCGCTCAGCGGCGAGCTTACGCGGTACTTGATAACCTTCCCTTCTTTCCATGAAAAGTCCACGGTATAATTGCCCCGGGCTTTCAGCCCTTTTACCGACCCGGAGGCCTTCCAGGCGGAAGGCAAAGCGGGAAGCAATTCGATATATCCTGCATGGCTCTGAATAAGCATTTCCGCGATGCCGGCGGTACCGCCGAAATTCCCGTCTATCTGGAAAGGCGGCCCTGCTGATAAAAGGTTGGGGTATACACCTCCCCCCGCTCCGTAATTCATATCCGTTTTGAGTGTAGGGCGCATGAGCTGGGTAAAGAGCTGATAAGCCTTGTTCCCGTCATGCAGCCTTGCCCAAAAGAGCATCTTGTAGGCGATGGTCCAGCCGGGGCCGTCATCTCCCCGCACTTCCAGCGTCTTCCGGCAGGCTTCAGCCAGTTCCGGCGTTCCTTCCGGAGTGATGAGGGACGCAGGGTACAAGCCATAGAGGTGGGAAATATGCCGGTGTTGCGGGTCCGTTTCCTTGTATTCTTCCAGCCATTCCATCAATCGTCCGTCTTTGCCGACAACACCGGCCGGGGGGATTTCTTCCAGTTTCTGCGAGAGTACCTTCCTGAATTCTTCATCTTTTCCCAGCAGTTCCGATGCCCGGATCATATTCGTGAACAGCTCCCGGATGATCTGGTTGTCCATAGTTGGCCCCATGCAGATGCTTGCCCGGTTCCCGTTAGGCAGGTAAAATGAGTTTTCAGGCGAAACCGAAGGCGAGGTCACCAGCCAGCCGGTTTCCGGATCCCTTACCAGCACGCTGTTATAGAACAAAGCGGCTCCTTTTAAAATGGGGTAAATACATTCCAGGTATTGCTTATCCCCGCTGAAAGCATAATGTTCCCAAAGGTTGTTGCAGAGCCAGCCGGATCCGGCCGTAGTAGCGCCCCAGGAAGCTTCTTCGCCGGGAGCGGTATAACCCCAGATATTGGCAATCACATGCGCTACCCAGCCTTCCGCGTCATAGTAAGCTTTGGCTGTCCTTTCACCGGGCTTCACCATCCCCTTTACCAATGCAGCCAACGGCAGGTTCAGTTCAGACAAATTGCACACTTCCACCGGCCAATGATTCATTTGCACATTCACGTCCAGATGATAATCCCCGTTCCAGGGAGTCTGCACCTGGTTGGCCCATAAGCCCTGCAGGTTCGGCGGCAGCAAGCCCTCGCGGGTACTGCTGATGGTCAGGTACCGCCCAAACTGGAAAAACAGCACGGCCAGGCCCTTGTCCGCGGCGGGATCTTTATAAAAATCCGCTAACCGCTCCGGGGTGCTGCGCTTGTCTGCTTCTTGCTTCCCGCCAAGATCCAGGCTTACTCTGGTGAATAACTCGCGGTAACGGGTAATGTGTTCCTGCTTCAAAACCTCGTACGGTTTTTTCATGGCGGCCCGGAGAAGGGAATCCGCTTTTTCGTCAAAGGCGGGTTCTCTGAAATTTGTGGCGGCTGAAATAATTAAAACCACCTCGGTGGCGCCCTTTATATGAAGGACGTCTTTCCCCGTGCTAAGCGTTCCACCCCTGAGCCGGGCGGCAATCTTTGAAAGGAACTGCATGCCTTTGCCGTCTGTACCATTATTAAGCTGCCCGGATAATTTCAGTGTTGTTCCTTCAACGGTCACAACTGCTCTTTCAGGGCGGCTTATGCCCACGCTAAGGTTCAGGCTTCCCGGCTTGTCCGCTGTTAACCTTACCACGGCCACATCGCCGCCGAAGGCGGTAAAATATTCGCGCCGGTAGTTTACGCCGTTCAGACGGTACCGGCAGCTGGCAATGGCGCTGTCCAGGGATAATTCCCTTTGGTAGTTCTGCGCAGGCAAGCTATCGGTATTTCCATGATCAAACTTCAGGTGCAATTCACCCAGCACCTGGTAACAGCCAAAAGGCACATTGGCGCCGTTACCATGCCCCGACCCTTCGCCGCGGCAAATAAATTCTTTGTTAATCAGTTCCTGGGCCTCGTCATTACGGCCGGCGGCGATGAGTGAACGGATTTTGGGCAGTACCTTGCGGGCCTCATAATTATTGGCGTCCTGGGGCCCGCCCGACCACAGGCTTATTTCATTCAGTACAATGGTTTCTTCTGCTATACCGCCGCCGGGCATCATACCCAGCCGCCCGTTACCCAGCGGCAGCGTTTCTTCCCATTGCCGCGCCGGCTCCTCATACCACAACCTCAGCCGCTGCCCCTGGCAGATGGCGGAAATGCAGCACAATAAAGCCGCTGCCGTAATGTTTTTGATATTCATCAGAAAGTTGATTATTCCGCCTTGCTTTCAAGTGCTTTTATCGCTGTCCACAGCACGCCTGCCGAACCCCTGAATGATCCGGAGCCGCGTGGCTGATTTTCCCGGCTATACCATTCGTAGAAGCCGTCATTATCGACCACTCTTTCCAGCATCGGGCGAAGGGCGGCCTTCGCCTCGCTTAAGAATCCGTACCTGGCCAGCTGGGTCACCATTCTGGCTCCGAACCAGGTCCAGTCGCCCCCGTTCTGGTAAGAATAAGGTCCCATGCTCTTGTTCAGAAAGAATCCTTCTGGGTACACCGGGTAAAGCGTGAGGCCAATACTGGCTGCACCACTTTCCCGGACGTTCTGCTGCATTCTGGCATAGGCTTCCTTCACCTCTTTCCGGGACAAAAGGCCGGCTTCTATAGCGACCGCCGTTCCGCCGTGATAATAAATTGCCTCCTCATCAAAGGTGGCCGGAAAAGGAGAGCCATCCAGGTAAATATGGGGCCTGAATTGGCCGCGCGAGCGGTCCCAAAGGTGTTTCCTGATATTTTTCTCCAGCGCCTTTTTCCTGTTTAGCCACTTCGCGTCGGCATTCCCCTCCGGCAGAGCGATCTCCAGGAAATCTTGTAATGCGATCAGCAGCATCGCGTTATCGTAAATATCAATGGCCAAATGGGAATTGCTATCCAGTTCCACGCCCCAGGGGTGTTCGGGCTGGACGTCTCCCCAGTCAGCGGTGGTAGCGCCCCATATGAGTCCGTATTCCTGGTTGAATCGCTCCGAAAAAAGAAAATCCAAGGCCATTTCCAGGCGGGTTTCCACGTTGATTCCTCCGATTTCCTCCTCCAGTATTTCTTCGTCTCCTGTTGCGCGGACGTAACGGGCAAGCGCTTGAACCAGGGAACTTTCCTGATCGGTTTCCACGGTATTCTTATGCCCGGCGTATTCCGGCGCAAGCCTGGAATAAATGTATTCATAACCTGCGCTTGCCTTTCCGGCGGGAATATAACCGTCTACGATCTGCCCGTCTTCCTGCTGGAACCGGAAGAAAGTAAGCAGGTGCCGCCTGATCAGTTCCCTGTCGTTTACCTGGCAGGCAACTTCAATAAAGGTGTTGAAATCGCGGATCCATACTTCCCCGTACCCGTCGCCGGCGGTAAAGCCGCTTTTGACAAGGTCTTCCGCCTTATTTTTTACTTCATCCATCAGACGGTTCATGTCCTTTTCGCTGCCTGCAGATTCGGGAGCGTTTTGCGCCGAAAGTTCCGCGGCCGGCAGCAGCAGGGACAGCACAAGAAAACTCTTTATACAAACATTCATCGGCTAACTTGGTAATTATAAGAAGCTAAATTTAGATAAATTAAAATGGACCAGGAACAATTATCCCCTATTCCTTTTTCAGTACTGGATCTTGCAGTAGTCGCCGAAGGTAAAACGCCTGCGGACGCCTTTGCGCAAAGCCTTGATCTGGCCCGGGAGGCCGAAAAACTAGGATACAAACGCTTCTGGATGGCCGAACATCATAATATGGAACATGTGGCCAGCTCGGCCACCTCGGTACTGCTTTCCTATATCGCCGGCGGAACGACCTCCATCAGGGTGGGTTCCGGGGGTATCATGCTCCCCAACCATACCCCGCTGATCGTGGCGGAACAGTTCGGCACCCTGGCAACCCTTTATCCCGGACGTATTGACCTGGGGCTGGGGCGCGCGCCGGGAACCGACCAAACCACGGCCCTGGCTATCCGCCGCGAACGTTTTCATGCAGCCGATAGCTTTCCGGAAGATATCAGGGAACTGCAATCCTTCCTCTCGGACGATAACAGCGAGGCCCGGGTAAGGGCGTTTCCGGGCGAAGGGACCAATATTCCCATCTTTTTACTGGGTTCCAGCACCTTCAGCGCCCTGCTCGCCGCCGACTACGGGCTTCCTTATGCATTCGCCAGTCATTTCGCCCCCAGGGAATTCCTGCGCGCCGTCCGGCTCTACCGGGAAAACTTCAAGCCTTCGGAATACCTGCAAACGCCGTACGTCATGTCCTGCATAAATGTAATTGCAGCTCCCACGGATGAAGAGGCCGAATTCTTGTCCAGCTCCATGAAGCTGATGTTTCGCGGAATTGTCACCGGCTTGCGGCGTCCGCTGCAGCCGCCGGTAAAAAACATCGACGATATATGGACCGAAATGGAACGGGAAGCGGTGTACCAGATGCTGGCAGTCTCCTTTATAGGCGGGCCGGAAAGCCTGCGATCAGGCATACAGTCTTTCCGGGAGCAGACCGGCGTGGATGAGGTAATTGTTTCGTCCAATATCTACGACCATCAGGACCGGCTCCGCTCTTACCGGTTGTTCGCCGAAGTCATGAAGAGCTTCGCCGGAACGACCTGAGGCCGCAGCCGCGGATGAATCCCGGACCGGGGCAAAAGGGATAATGCCCGGGGGTAAGCAGCCAAAACCTTATCCGCCCCTGCATGTTTTTTCCTGCATGGACCTTCAGTTGAAGAATAAAACAGCCCTGGTAACGGGCGGTTCCAAGGGGATTGGCAAGGCCATTGCCCTGGAGCTGGCTAAAGAAGGTGCGAATGTGATCATTTGCGCCCGCAGCGAAGAAGAACTCGCCGACGCCCGCAGGGAAATTGAATCCGAAGGCTGGGGTGTACTGGCCCTGGTGGCGGATGTAACGAAAGAAGAAGATCTGAACAACCTGGTTAAAAAAAGCAGGGAAACATTTGGCAGTATAGATATCCTGGTCAACAACGCCGGAGGCATCGGCAGGCAGGGATCTTTCGCCGACCTTAACACGCAGGACTGGCGCAGCCTTTTTGAACTGAACCTGTTTTCAGTTGTCACGCTCACCCGTCTGGTTCTCCCGCTTATGCAGGAAAAGCAATGGGGCCGCATCATTAATATTTCTTCGGAAAACGCCGAACAACCTTACCCCGACATGCCTGCCTACAACGTAACAAAAGGAGCCCTGAATAACCTTACCAAGACGCTTTCCAAAGCCTACGGAAAAGACGGGATCCTTGTAAATTCAGTAGCCCCCGCCTTTATCAAAACCCCGCTGGTGGAAGGCATGCTGAAAAACATGGCGTCCGGGAAAGAAGGCGGCACAACGGCGGCCGAAAAAGAATTTGCCACCGAGAAACGGCCCGGCATTGTCCGCGGCAACGCAGGCACCGCGGAAGAAGTAGCCGGCCTGGTCGCTTTTCTCTGCTCCGAAAGAAGCTCTTTCATTACCGGCGCCGTTTACCGCGTGGATGGCGGCTCCGTGGAAACGATTTAATTCTTCTGCGGCGACAGCCTACATTTCCAGTTTATAGGCTGCTACTTCATTCTTCATAAAGGTGGGCACGATCACCAGCTGCTCATCCGGGATGTACCCGATGTCGGCGGTATTGGATTTCGCGGCCTTGGTGTCCAGCAGGACCGTAGACTCGCTGCCCCTGATGAAATATATTTCGCCCGCCCAGCGGCTGGCAACAAAGGTGCTGTCGTTCAGGATCACAAGTCCGTCTCCGCCTTTTACCGTTGAATCGATAAGCGTCGGGGTGTAGCCGGACACATCATACATTTTCAGCCCTTCTTTGTCCAGGGTGTACAAATTGCCTTCGTAGCATTCCAGGCCGTTGATACCTTCGGCATTCTCCACCACGGTTTCCACAGTCCCTTCCTGGCTGAGGGAGTAGATCTTTCCGGAACGCGAATCGGAGAAATAGGCGGTAGTGCCGTCGGTAGCAAGATCGTTCAGGAACTGCGCCCCCTCCACGGGAATGGACTTTTCCACAGCGGCGCCGGCCACGTCGATGATCTTTACTTCGTCGATATCGGTCACGTAAAGTTTGCCGTTCAGCAGGGCCATGCCTTTGGGTGCATGAAGCCCGCTTACCCAGCTCATTTCCTTTACCGAACCATCGGGGTTCAGCACAGCAATAAACCCGTCGCCGTCCTTTGCCCCCGCATCCGTATTACCGCAGGAGACATAAATAACACCAGCTTCGGGGTCATACAGGGTGGACTCCGAACCGGTAAATACCGAATCTGTTTTCCAGGCCTCGGTCAGGGCCGGCTGTGTGTTTTGAGTGGTATCGCTTTCCGCTGACCCGTCCTCGTTTTGCCGCTGGTTCGGATTGTTACAGGAGGAAGCAAGCGCCAGGCAGCCCAATGCCAGGGGCAATGCCGCCCGGAGTGTGTTGTTTACTGTTTTCTTCATAGTCATATTCATTTTGACAGGGAGCTTACAATATACGTAAATTTCTAAGTGATTGCATATATTTGCCGCACAAGCTAAAAGAAAAAATGAGCAACTTTTTATCAGAACGGATCAACAAGGTAAGCGAATCTGCTACGATTCAAATGGCTAAAAAAGCGAGGGAACTGGCTGCTCAGGGTCATAAGGTGATCAGCCTTAGCCTGGGAGAACCTGATTTCGGTACTGCTGACCATATTAAACAGGCGGCCACGAAGGCGATGGAGGACGGTTTCACCTTTTATTCTCCCGTACCGGGCTATGCGGACCTGCGCGAGGCGATTGTTTCCAAGTTGAAAAATGACAACGGACTGGAATATACGCCTGACCAGGTAGTGGTAAGCACGGGGGCCAAGCAGTCTATTGCTAACCTGGTGATCTCCCTGGTAAACCCCGGCGATGAAGTGATCATCCCGGCGCCCTTCTGGGTCTCCTACAGCGAGATCGTGAAACTGGTGGAAGGGGAATGCGTATTTGTGGAAGCGGGCGTTGAAAACGATTTTAAGATCACGCCGGAGCAGCTTGAAGCGGCCATTACGCCCAAAACCAAGCTGTTCATGTATTCTTCCCCCTGTAACCCTACGGGAAGCGTTTACAGTAAAGAGGAACTGGCAGCGCTGGCTGAAGTCTTTGCCAGGCACCCCCACGTGTTCATCATGTCGGATGAAATTTACGAGTACATTAACTTTATAGGTAAACACGAAAGTATTGCCCAGTTTGGTGATCTGAAAGAGCGCACCGCTGTGATCAATGGCTGCTCCAAAGGCTATGCGATGACCGGCTGGCGCATCGGCTACCTGGCCGCCCCCAAGGCGATTGCCCAGGCCTGCGATAAAATACAGGGACAGGTAACGTCAGGCACCTGCTCCATTGCGCAGAAAGCCGCCGTGGAAGCGATCAATGCCGGAGCGGACGAAGCCATGATCGAGGCCTTCCGCAAAAGACGCGGACTGGTTTACGACCTGCTTAGTGAAATTGACGGGCTAAAATTGAATATGCCGGAAGGAGCCTTTTATTTCTTCCCGGATGTCAGCTCTTTTTTTGGAAAAAAATATAGAGGCGAAACCATCAATAACGCGGGTGACCTGAGCATGCTCCTGCTGAAAGAAGCTCACGTGGCAGTAGTGACCGGCGAAGCATTCGGTTCAGCCAAATGCATCCGTTTGTCTTATGCTACTTCGGAAGAAGTACTCACCGAGGCAATAAGCAGGATCAGGAAAGTGCTGGAACAAATTTCCTGAATCGAGAACCTCTAATGATCCTCCAAGATTGAATACAGGCGCAGAAAAAATCTTTGAAAGCTTTGGGCGGCAGCGGGTACTGATCATCGGCGACGTAATGCTCGATTCCTATGTTTGGGGAAAAGTAGACCGCATATCACCCGAAGCGCCCGTGCCTGTATTATCGGTGTTGCGAAGGGAGTTTCGTCCCGGGGGCGCCGCCAATGTAGCCCTTAATGTGCGGGCGCTGGGAGCGACGCCGCTGATCTGCTCCTTGACGGGAAATGATGAAGCGGGCAGGACCTTCCTGTCCCTTTTCGGGGAGGCCGGAATCAGTACCGAAGGGCTTATTCAAAGCGACAACCGGCCTACTACTATTAAGACCCGCATCATCGGGCATCAGCAGCAATTGATGCGGATTGATGAAGAAAGTACCGCGAACAGTTCCCCGGAGGAAACCCGCCGGCTGCTTGACAGGATTGAGCAGTTGCTCCGCGAACAGGCCATTTCCGTGATCATCTTTGAGGATTACGACAAAGGCGTCATCACGCCGGAGCTGATCGGACAGGTAACGGCCCGGGCGCTTGAGAAAAAGATACCGGTAGTCGTGGATCCGAAGAAAAGGAATTTCCTTGCGTACCGGAACTGCACCCTTTTCAAACCGAATTTAAAGGAATTGCGCGAAGGGCTTAAAACGGAGCTTCATACCGGCGATCCCGGGGCCATTATCCGTGCGGCCGGCGCTTTGCAGGAAAAACTGGATGCGGAGCTTGTAATGGTCACGCTTTCCGAAGCAGGTATACTGATCCGGGGCAAGGACATCGAAACGATCATTCCCGCTCACCGGCGAAATATCACGGATGTTTCCGGCGCCGGCGATACGGTGGTGAGCGTGGCGGCGCTGGGCCTTGCGGCCGGCCTCCCTCCTTCCGAATTCACCGCAATAGCCAACCTGGCAGGCGGATTGGTATGCGAAAAGGTTGGCGTGGTTCCCATTGACCGGGAACAGCTGCTGGCCGAAGTACGCAATTTCTACAAAGAGGATTAAAATGGCTTCCAACCACCGCATAGAAGGTCAATCGCGGGTGTTGCAATCGCTGGCCAGACAGCGCATCGCTGCTCAGCGCATTGAAAACAGCGGATGCAGATCGGCTGCGGAAGTGGTTGGCTGGATGGGCGCTATGCAGGCCCAGGATTATGCAATGGCCAAATGGGCGGTTGGGCTTCGGCTGCCCGGTTCAAACGAAGAACAAATTGAAACCGCACTTGATAAAGGCGAAATCATCCGCACCCATATTTTAAGACCTACCTGGCACCTGGTTGCCGCTGCGGACATTCACTGGATGCTGGCACTATCCTCGCCGCATGTCAAAGCCAAAGTAAAAAGCCAGGACCATGCCCTGGAACTGAACGAATCCCTGTTCGAACGGAGCAATACGATTATCCGGCGTGCATTGGAAGGCGGAAAGCACCTTACCCGCCCCGAACTAATGACGCTGCTCGAAGAAAAAGGAATCCGCACCGGGGACACGCGAAGTGCCTATTTTATGTTCCGGGCAGAGCTGGACGGCCTGGTTTGCAGCGGTCCGCGCCGGGAAAAGCAATTCACCTATGCGCTTCTCAGCGAACGGGTACCCGGAGGCCGTATATTTCCACGTGAAGAGGCCCTTGCCTTACTCGCCGAAAGATATTTCACCAGCCACGGGCCTGCCACCATACAGGACCTTGCCTGGTGGTCCGGCCTTCCGCTAAAAGACATCAGAACTGCGCTGGCGGCCATTCAACCGGCTTTAGGCTCCGAAAAAATTGGAGAACAAATCTATTATTATTCACTAACAGCTTCGCCGGACGCTGCAACAGGCACAACCGGACCGGACGCCGCAGGTACCTCCACGCCGGATGCCGCAGCAGGTACACCCGGATCGGACGCTGCAGCAGGTACAACCGGACCGGACCCTGCAGCAGGCATACCCGCGCTTGCACCGAACTCCGGAGCTGCCGGAGAAGATCGCTCCGCGCTGTCAACTAACAAACGGCCGGCAGCCCGCAGCCGGCAGGCCCACCTGTTGCCGGCTTTTGACGAATACCTGGTCAGCTACCAGGACCGCAGCCCCGCTCTCGCTTCTTCTCTTTTCCGGGAAGTATTCACGCAGAACGGTATTTTCAAGCCGGTAATTGTACTGAACGGGCAAGTGGCAGGCACCTGGAAACGCACGCTCAAAAAGGACAGCGTATTGATAGAACTTAGTCCCTTTGGTGAATTAAGTAAGACCGCGGGGCAGGCTGTCACTTCCGCGGCAGCGCGATACGGCCGCTTCCTGGGGCTTCGGGCAGAAATTATTACTTAATACTGTATCAACCAGTAATCGCTGGTGTTGCGATTTTTCACCCCCGTCTTATGATTTCTCAAAACTTTTGGGACATCGCCGAGGCCAGGCTGTTTTGTGACAGCAAGCAGCTTATTCCTGCAGGCTATTGCAGCTTTAGCAGCACTTCCTGTTCCGCCTGGTTACGGAATACAAGCAGCGTTAGCTGCCCTTTCCATCGGTTGCTGAGGGCCGACTTCACAAGCGCGCTTAATTCCGGGGTGGGCGTTCCTTCGCAGGCTAAAATCACGTCTCCCTCCCGTAACCCTGAGCTTCCGGCAGCTGACTCTCCGGCTGCTGACTCCGCGGCTGCTGACTCCGCGGCTATTTCCAGTACCAGCACACCTTTGGCTTCGTTCAGGCCGGCGGCGGATTGCTCGGCAAGGCTTTCTATGTTTTTGACCAGCGCCCCCATCCAGCGTTGAGAAGCCCCTGCAGTTTGCGTTTTCATGAAATTCAGATCCGGTATTTCCGGCGTTAACGCTCTGGACCGAAGCGATGCGCTTGTTACTCCGAAGCGGTCCATCGGAAAATTGCGAAAGCCCGTAAGCAGCGCTTTTGACCGGGAAGCTACCCGGAAATCACCTTTCCCCGGCGCCCGGAAAAGCGGATTTCCCGCCATGCTGTTGCTGTCCAGCCCTTTTGAAAGCGCATAAGCCAGGTCCGCGCTATCGACAAAGAAATTACGGTCAACGGTATCGCCCCATGCCTGAAGCAGGATATCGCGATGGCGGTCCATGACGATATTCTGCCGGAACACATCATGGCTGTCTTTGAACCATACATGCGGATGGAAACCGCTGTTCAGCATGATATTATTATACACCGTCCGGTAAAATCCTTCCCGTAATTTAATTCCGCCGCTAAGGCAAAGGTTATTATAGATGACGTAATTGGTGGATCCGTCATCCAGATCGATATCCCAGCCATGATCGCAGCGGAAACGGTTGTTCCGGATGATGGTTGGCGCAATAGCGTCCAGCTTTACCCAGTCCGGGTGCTGCGCGGCAAGGCTGTCCATGGTTTCCCGGTGCGGATGCCAGAAGCGGTCACGTCCCCAGGAATTGAAGGCTCCGTGGTCGCTGGTTTCAAGTACGGTGGAAAACACATCGTTAAATTCAATAAGGTGGCCTCCCCAGGTTCCGTCGCCTATATTGATGCCGGCCCGGGGTACCTGGTAAATAGAGTTATGCCTGACGGTAATAGCGGAAGCCATGGCAATCTGCACACCAGCCACCTGCTTTTCAACCAGTCCGATATCATGGATGAGGTTATCTTCCGCAAGGCAAAAAGCCGGGTAATTGGCAGACAAGGGCCCGGGAATCGTATCCATTTCCCCGGCAGGGACAAATTCGCCGTATTGAAATGAAGGGGAACGAACCGCCCCTGGATCGCCCACAAAGGCGATTGCGCTGGCGCCGATATGACTGAACTCATTTCCCGTCACGGAGCTTTTGCGGTGATAATTGCTGAAGAATACCGCATTCCCGCCAAGATTGGTAAACATTGAATTTTCAATGTAACACCGCTCCGTCCCTTCCAGGAAAACGGCCCCTCCCCGGTAAATAGCCCAGTCGCTTCTCAGCAAAGGCTCCCGGGTAAGCATAAATGTCCTGGCTGTTTGGGTAAAAGTAAGTCCCCGGATAATGATATCGTGAACAGGCGCCTCCATGCTTCCCCGGAATTCAATCAGGTGAAGAAGCCGGGGAACCTCCACCCGGGCAACAGACAGGTCCTTACCGGCGGGCGGGTAAAAATATACGAGCTTATTCTCCCTGTCCAGGTACCATTCCCCCGGCGCGTCCAACTCTTCGAATATATTCTCTGCGTAGCGGTACTCAGGATGCATTTCGCTTGGACGGTTATTCTGCCAGCCCCCTTCAAGCCGAAGTTCGCCCTGAGCGTCCTTTCCCAATATCCTGTAGTGAAAACCGCCCCAGCGGCCGGAATGCAGGGCATGCACATAGCCGCCGGCCGGGTTCTTCCAATGCTTCGACCTGGAGGGCGCCGCCGCGTCCGGCGCCCAACCATTGAAAGGCAGCACATTTTCCTGGTAATCCGGGTAACGGGCGAGCTGCTGCAGTTCGCCATTCAGGAATAACCGCTCAAACACCAGGCCCCCGGGAACAGCGGCCTTCCAAAGGGAATCATTGTACTGCTCCCAGGTTAACGTAAGTTCCCGGGCGCCGCTGAGTACGACCTTCTCGTTCTGATACGCCGAGATCAGGTAGGGATCCTTTTTACTTCCGGACTCCTCCGGCCCGAATACAAGCGCTTCGGCGGGATAATAAGTTCCCTCCCTCAGATAAATGCACAGCGCTCCGTCGAATCCTTTCGCTTTTAGCGTTTTGGCCTGTTCTTTTGCAAACGCCAGAGTGGCGAACGGAGCTTCCAGGGTTCCCTCAGCGCTATCGCTGCCCTCCGGGGAAACATAAAACACTTTTTCCCCGGGGCCACAGGAAACAACTGCCAGCAGCCAGACGAGTAAATACAGTTTCGGCTTTCTCAAACTTTAATAAATAATTGCTTTTTGTACAGGAAATAAACTGGAATATAGCAGATCAGGCAGAAGCCGAGCGCCCAGAGCAGGGAAGCGAAAGGCTGCGACAGGCCGGCCCCGGTAAGCCCGTCCATAAAGAGGCTGTTGATACTTTCTCCGCCGCCCGGCGAAAGGTACAAAAGGGCGGGAAGCAATCCGGCAATGACATAAGCGGTAATGGCATTGGAGCCGAATACCAGCCCCGGCTTTGTCCATTTCCTGTAACCCAGCACGTCGATGAAGAAATAAAAGGCGCCCAGGGTCATCGCCGCCAGGCCGGAAGTATAAAGGACATAAGAGCTGGTCCAGAGATTTTTATTAATGGGGAAGAACCAGTTCCAGATATTACCCAGCGCATAAGCGATGAGGCCGGCGAAAAACAACCAGATGATCTTTTGCTCCCTGGTTCTGCCGCTGATCAGCAGATGGCCGGCCAGCATGCCGGTGATGCCGGTAGCGATCGCCGGAAAGGTGCTTAATATTCCTTCCGGGTCCCAGGTTCCCTGGTAAAGGGTGCCGGGGATCAAAAGGCTGTCCATCCAGGCTGCCAGGTTCTTTCCGGGCTCCAGCAAAGATTCTCCGTAACCGGGTACCGGTACCAGGGTCATGAGCAGCCAGTAAACGACCAGGATCCCCGCCGAAAGCCAGGCTTGCGTCCGGCGTCCCGTATAGAGAAACAGCAGGGCGCAGGCTAAAAAGGCCAGAGCAATGCGCTGCAGCACTCCCGGGAGCCGCACTTCGGCAAAATTAAAGTCCGGGAACAAATTCAAAAATACACCCAGGGCGAAAATAATGGCCGACCGTTTCAGGATCTTTCCTACCATTTTCCCGCGGGGCACTCCCCTGGCCTGCTGCGGGGAATACGACAATACGATGGATACGCCCACGATAAAAATGAAAAAGGGAAAAATAAAGTCAGTAGGGGTGATCCCGTTCCAGTCGGCATGGCGGAGCGGCGGGTATGCATCGTGATGAGAGCCGCCGGGGTCATTCACAATGATCATCGCGGCAATGGTAAAGCCCCTGAATGCATCAAGGGAGATCAAACGTTCGCCCTTCGCAGGGGTTGTGGGAGTTTCCATATTCCTGGTTTGGTTGTCCAATGTTACTAAAAAGTTTCGGCGGCGTCAATAACCTCCAGGTAACGGCCCATCCAGTAGGGCAGCAGGAATTCGTCGCCGGCCAGTTCGCTCTTCCCGCCCTCTCCCCCGTCCAGCTTAAAAGGATTGGCGTTGTGGCGGTGGATCATTCGTTCGCCCGGCGGCAGCAGTTCTTCGGTTGACTGCCCGCGGAAGTTGGGCGCCAGCAGCACGATATCTTTCCGGTGAGAATTCCGGACATTCCACCTTACCAGGTCCACCGGAAATTCCCGGAGGTGCCAGAAAGCGGACGCTTTGTCAAAGGAGCCTTCCGTTCCCAGGGTGATCATGTTCCAGAGGGCATTGCGTTCGGAAAGCTCTATCTCCCAGCGGTTATGAATGGCCCGGGAAAACTTTTCCCTGAGATCATCATCAAGCGCATAATGATAAAGCACCCAGTATGTAAGGAAGGCCATTTCATCGTCGGAATGGTTCCAGCCGCCCATGCCCATATCTTTTCCCATATACACATAGCCTGGCGTAGGCTGAATGTCGTTCAGGTCAATGAGGATATTCTCCAGGTAACCATGTTCCTCCATCAGCCGGACAGCCTCGGTTTTATAAAGCTCCTTTCCTGTAAGCGCATAACCCAGCTGGAGCCCGGCGATAATGGTTTCGCTCCCCAGCTTCCGGTCGCCGATTGTTTTCGGATACCAGTTGATGTATTCCGGGTTCCAGCGTCCCCACATAGTTGGTTTACCGTCAATATCTACCAGGTAATAGTCGTTTTCAATGATATGGGTCAGGATCTTGTCAATAAATGTTGCCACACGCGCTTTCTCTTCCCCGGTCTCAGCAGCCAGCTGATCCAGGACAGCGCTTACAAAAATATAGGCCACGAATTCATCGCTGCTGGTATGACCCTTCCACTCCCATTCCGGGTCCGGAGAATCTCGCCATCTTTCCGGGTCGGAATGCCTGAATCCCTTGCGTTCAAAGGTCCTGGAAGGAAAACCCTTCAGCTGGTTTACTGAGAGCAGCCGTTCATAGGCTTCGAAGGCTTCCCAGGCGTAACGTTTGGCCTTTGCTTCGCCTGTGACGGCATAGCGAAAAGCCTGGCTGCCGAGGTAGAAGGCGCTCCATAGCCCGTCGTTGTCGGTGTCCACCATTTCGGAAGTGGTTTTGTCACCCGGGATACGCAGGTTCAGGTTGGCGATCAGCCCATAGCGGATATGCCGCTGCCTGATCTTATGCTGAAAAAAGGCCGCCTTTTCCGCCAGCGTCTGGGTAATGAAACGGATCTCGTTAAGCCCGGTGGGCGTAAGCACGAAGACATTGCCTTCCGGTCCGGCTGCCAGGCCGGTTACCCGGTCCTGGTCCAGCCATCTTTTGGATGCATAGTAGCGGTACTGCCGGCGCGGGGCGCCGGAGCCTGCCGTATCCGTTTGGCGCGGCGCGGCGGTGAGGCCGGGGGCAGCCACAGTGCCTGGCGAACCGCTGATAGCGGGTTCTTCCATAAAGACTCCCAGGGGAGTACCCGCCCACAGCACGTTGTTTACGCTAAGCAAGGCCGTTATCTGCGGCACGGGTACCCGGTTCTGAAGGGGAAAGACCGGGCTTCCCGGAGAAAGCCCTATGCCGTAATAGCCGGAATCGGTTCCTAAAACAGCCTCTTTTTCGCGGAAAGCTATTGCCCGCAATTCTTCACCCTCATGTATCCTGTTGATCGCTCCGCCTGAGAAACGGTAAACCGCCGCAGCCGTAAGGCCGTAAAAGGCGCCCTTGTAAACATGAACGGAAATAAGCGCTTCCATGGTCTGCCCGATTTCCCGGAGCCGTCCATTTTCAACAACCGCTACTTCTCTTTCGCCTGCAAGCAGCACTTTCCCGTCTGAAGCTACCGCCAGCCGGCTGTATTTCCCCTCCGGGAGCATGCCATAGGGAGCCCCGGCATAGCCATTGGTCAGGAATTGATTGCCGTAAAGATAGTAGAGATGGCCCGTGCCTTCCTGAACGGCGATATCAAGGGGAATTCTTCCCGACAGCGGCGTATAGCGAAGATCCTTTGCCACTTTTGTTTCATACGCCCGGTAAAGGCCCTTATCCGTCAAAAGGTAAACGATCCCGTTATAATCCACCGCCAGCTTCTTCAGCTGCGCCCCTTTTAATTCTTCGGGTAATTCATATTTCACGGAAACAGCTTGCCGGAAAGAGGTGTCCGGATCATTCCCCGGCGCCGGGGATTTCCCGGCGGTGAGGGTAACCATAGCCGTCAGATAAAAAAATCGGAGGATAAAAATTCGCATATTGATAACGTCTCAGATTATAAATGATCGTGTTGTTCAATCCTCTGTCCGGATCAGCCAAACCTCGCTGACGCGCGAATGCTGCCGCCAGTTAAGATGTTCTTCATTGATCGTATCCCAGGTAAGCGTCAACCGGCCGTTTTTTAGCAGTTCCGGGGGAATATGAAATTCTTTTATTTCTCCTATCCCCTTTCCATAGCGCGAAGGTTTCAGCCGCCGGCCGTTCGCCCGGAGCAGGCATTCTCCGTAGCCGCTGACGCGGACCAGGTACCCGCTTTTAGTATCAAGGCCATTATACACCATCTCTTCCGGCCAGCGCATGCTCACCATATGGGAAAGACGTTCCCGGCTATACCCGCTTTCCCACCAGTCAAAGCCGGGTATATCGGTCCCCGGCCCGCGCAGCACATGCGGCGACCGGGAAACATTCCCGACATTATCATAAAAGCTTCCCTTGCCGGGGTTTTCCCAGCGGGCAATGGTTTCCAGCTCCTTTACCTGCTGCTGCCGGCTTTCCAGGGAATCAATGCGCCTGAACGCGTCTTCCAGCCACCAGCGATTGTTCAGGGGGCGGTCCAGGAAATCCAGCACGGCTCCCCGTTCCGGATTTTTAGCGCCATATTTTCCCACGCTTGTTTGCAGGCATACCGATTGGAACAAGCTGTCACAAAGCGCAACGATCCGCTGCCTCCAGACCGGCATCACGCGCTGATCAGCCCGGGAAAGAATACTTTTTGCGTTTTCCATGGCTTTCGCCGGACCGGTCTCCGCCGATTTCAGCAGCACCTGGTTAACCTCCTGCTCCAGCTCCTGTTCATAAATAGCCCTGCGCCGGGTATAAGCATCGTAATATGCCCGCATGAGATGCATCCGCCAGCGCCAGGAACCGGAAAGCGAGGGTTGGCCTTTCCCGATATTCTCCCACAGGCGAAGACAGGCGTCAATACCCTTGTTGGCAGCAATAGGTCCCTCCCAGTTCTTCTCCAGTTCAAGCAAAGCAGTCGCAGCTTCTTCCGCCGCTTCGGCGCCAAAGAAGAAGGATGCATATTCCAGCAGCATCTCTTGTTCACTAAGTGATGAGTCCCATCCCAGTAAACTCCATACTATTTTATTGACATCATCATGTATGCCGTCGGAATAGGTGATAAAGCCATTGGTAAACGCTGCCGTTTGCCGGTACACCCCGGTGTAAAAGACGGGGCGCGGATTCACAGGTTCTCTGCCCAGTGTAAAATTAAAGGAGGGGTCCCACCAGGGCACGGGGTACTGGCAGCGAACGGTATGGGTAATGTCCGGGTAATGCCGCAAAGCGTAAGCGGGGGAAGTTCGCTCCGGGTTTCGGCCAGCGGCGGACTACCAGGGCCTGCTACCAGCCCGGCCAGCCACTTCGGCTTTTTCTCCCTGATATAATGGTAGACATATTGGCTCATTTCCGGCGTAAACCCTTGCAGGGAAAGCCACATTTTCGCCTTGGGATGATATTGTTGCAGGGTTGCGGACAGCCTTTCCAGGTAGGGCATCACCGGCCCGGGAGGATTATCGCCGGGGTCTCCCCCGGGAACAAAGACATGGTCAAGCCGCGGAAGTTCTCTGAACAGGCTGTCTGACATTTTAAGATGCCTGGCTTTTTCCAGCGTATCGTCCAGGGGAAAGTCCGCCGGGGACCACAGCCAGAAATCCAGGCCGTACTTTTCACAAATGCGGCTGATGCGGATGTTCATTTCCCGGGGAGAAAGGGTAAAATGCGGACTCCCTTTATCGAAGGGAATGGCTTCAATACTGTTTACTCCGAATATGGCCAGTTCCCGGATATACTGCTCGTATTGGGCGGGTGTCCAGCCGTCATAGGAATTGGCGGTATGCCTGTACCCCAGCTGGTGGCCGCGGATCGCCGCTTCGGGACTTGCAGAAAGCGCAAGAGGAAAGGCCAGCTGCAAACTCCCGGCCGAAAACCTCATAAGCCGCAGCAAACGCCCGGCTCCGAATAAAATGCCCCGCTCATCTTTTGCTTCGATTAAAACCACCTTCCGCGCTTCCTTTTCGCGGACAGGACATATGTTACCTGTGATCCGGTAGGATTCCGCGGAAGCCGGCAGGGCGGGCAGAGCCGGCAGGGCGCCGGGGTTCCCGGAAAGGCCGCTAAATTTCGGCGGAAGGAGCCGGGCTTCCCCGGCCAGCTGAAGAATGATCACACTCCCTTCTTTGGGCCAGGTCCCGGAGATTTCCCAATGCAAACCCGTCCGCTTTTCCACTTCTTCCGCCAGCGTTTCCGCTGCCGCCGCGACGGGACCAGACCGGCCGCCGTTCCCGATCAATATGGTCGTCTGTTCCCAGGTTTGTTTTTCCTGTGGCCCGGTAACAGCCCGGGGAAACGTTGTCGCCGCCAAGAATACCCTGGCGGCCGGCGGCCCGGCAACAGCTGCTCCGGGAAGCGTCGCCCCCACCGCTAAGGATCCACCTGCGGCCGGCGGCCCGGCAACAGCTGCTCCGGGAAGCGCTGCTGCAGCGGTCACTGACGTTCCGGTACCCAAAGCCGTGGCCGCAGCGCCTGTGAAAGCCTGCGCTCCGCCCGCGTTACAAAAAAACAGGAGCAGGAGCAACTGAAGAAAGCGCCAGCGGCCGGATTTCATCGCCGGTTTTCTCACCACGGCTCTCCCGTTCCCTGCAGGATCCAGGGCTTGGACCACTGGCTGTTCTTTCCTTTCGGGCCTGAGTAGCTGGTTTCTTCCAGCCGGTCAACGGCGGCATTGGCATTTTCCGTATTATTGAAAAGTTCATCGTTCCCGTAAATGAAGCGAAGGGGCAGGACCGGTTCCGAAGAAGCCGGGCCCGGGCTCAGCGCCGGGAGCCCTGTTCTCCGGAAATCAAACCAAGCCTCTGCGGAAGACGTCCAGGCAGCGATCCATTTTTGTTCCATGATGCGCGCCAGGGTGTTATTAAAGGCCACTCCGCTTCCGGCAATATAGGAAGCATATTGATCGTCCACGCCCCAGGTTTCCATGGAACTGCGAACCCCTGCTTCATAATGGTCTT
This sequence comes from Anseongella ginsenosidimutans, assembly GCF_008033235.1. GTDB lineage: Bacteria > Bacteroidota > Bacteroidia > Sphingobacteriales > Sphingobacteriaceae > Anseongella > Anseongella ginsenosidimutans. The sequence continues at coordinate 2,600,760 of NZ_CP042432.1, read as the reverse complement.
TCGCATTGCCCGCTGACCAGCCTTTCAGCGCTGCTTCCGCCAGGATAAAATGCGTTTCCGCTGCGGACGCCAGCCTAGCTTTAAGCAGGCCGCCCCCGGTACCCTTGAACAGGTTCGCGATTTGCGATACGTGCTGGTTTTCCACGCTCTGCCCTGTGGTCGGGTTCATATTGTGATAATCCGGGTACAGAAGGCCGGGCGGCAAACCCACGTATTCGGCCGTGTTCAGCGGCCCCACCGTAAAGGGCGGATTGGGCTGGTACAGGCTGGGATTGAAATGCCGGGTGTAGGTATGTCCTTGCTGGTTGATCTTTTCCTGGAATTCCTCGTCCGTATAGGCTTTTACTCCATTGAGTATCACTCCGTCCTGCCGGATAAAAGGATCTACCGCCGTTGCCAGGCCGGGATTAGCTACCCATTGTACATGTACCGGCTGTACCCAGACTTCCAGTCGGGGATCACCATATTGCAGCAGCTTGTCCAGCAGGGTCTGGCAAGGCTTTCTCCTGCGCCAGTTGGACTCGTCGGAATTAAAGGCAACGTTAAGGGGCCAGGAATTCCCGGAATTCGTACCGGGAAAATCCATTACCGCATCGTCCGCCGCTTCTTCTATATAAACTCCCGAACTGTACACGCTTTCCACTCCCGAACGCGCAAGCTCAGGCAGTTTTTCGGAAAGCCGCATGGAATAACGGAGAAGCAGGGTGCCGGCGAATTGCTGCCATTGCGCGGTATTGCCGTTATAATAAATATCATAATTTTCCAGGTAACCGGTTTTGTCGCCGCCGGCAAAAAGGGCCGAAGCAGCTTTGAGGTCCTCGATGATCCCTTTGTAGATCGTTTCCTGGCTGTCAAAGACCGGCCGCAGCAGCTCGTCCGATTCATCGCCTTTCACCGCTTCGGTATACGGCGCATCTCCCCAGAGATCGGTAATGGTCCCATAAATAAAGGCGCGTAAGGTAAGGGCGACGCCCTGGTGGAATGGGTAATCCAATGCCACCGCTTGTTCCATCATGAACTTGTTATTCCGAAGCAGGCCGTACCATACGCTCCAGTCGGTTTCCGTCCAGTCATAATGGTTAAAGCTGGTGAACCAGCCGTCTTCCTGGGTATGCTGTATCACGCCTGAAAGATTGCCATTGCCAAAACCCAGCCGGAGGTATTCCATGGCCAGGCCGCTTTGCACCGTTGGCATGATCATATTTGGGTTCCCGTCTTCGGGATTCACCCCGTTGGGGTTTTCGTTCAGCTCGCTTAACTGATCGGAACAGGACCCGGCTGCCATAAGCGCTAAAACGAGCAGGCTTCCCGAAAGTATCTTTTTGATTTTCATGTCCTTAGGTATTAAAAATTAACATCCAGTTTGAATCCCAGCGGCATGGTCCAGGGCATCACGTTCTGCCTTTCGATACCCTGCCTAAAGCCGCCCCTTCCCGGATCGGCCCAGAAGGCCCGCTCGGGATCAATGCCGATCTTTGCTGCATTCCAGAGCATCAGGTTCCGGGTAAAGACCGAAAGCGTCGCGTTCTGGATTACCCCGAACAGTTCCGGGATACGGTAGGAAACAGAAAGCTCCCGCATTTTTATAAAGGAAGCGTCAAAGGTCACCTGCCGGTTAAAGCCCCAGGGATAGGCATTGGTAATGGGAATGTACTGCGTTCCTTCACCGCCCAGCCACTCGTGGTATTCGCCGTCTGCATCCTGCCAGACACCCGGAATAAACACGCCGTCTCCGTCAGGGCCAAAGCCGCCGGTTTCCGGGGTGTGCCCGCCCACCCGGGGATAATTCCCGTTTTGCGGGATGATGTATTTCTCAGGATCCGATTTCAGCAGGTTGACCAGCTCTTCGGGAGAATAGTGGCTGCCGGGGATGAGGTTGTCAATTTGACGCTGGGATTTCCAGTCGGATTCTCCGTATCGGTAGGTAAAGGACATGAATTCTCCCCCGCTTCGCCAGTCAAAGCTCATGTCTACCGAAAAGCGCTTGTAGCGAAGGTTCAGCTGCAGCCCCATCAGGAAGTCGGGATTGAAATTGCCTACTTTCACATTATTGTCACGGCCGTCCAGTTCCTGCCATTGCATTCCCCCGTTGCTGCCGTCATAATCAATAATAGGCCACCGGTAGTAAGGAGAAGCCGGATCTTCCACATAGGCATGCCCGCGGCCGTACATATTGCCCATTTGCTCACCCACGAAGGTATAGGCGCCGCCGCCGTTCTCGCCCCATAACTCATAATATTCCATTCCGGGGATCAGCTCCTTCAGGGTGACGCGATTGCGGCTGAAATTGGTGTTAACATCCAGGGTCCAGCCATTCCGGTTATCAATAGGCGTGAATCCCAGTCCGGCTTCCCATCCCCGGCTTTGCAGCTTCCCGGCATTGATCAGTTTATTGTCAAAACCCGAAGAAGAAGCGGTTTTAATCGGCAGGATCTGATTCCGGTTCACCATATTGTAATAGGTAATATCAAAACGAAGCCGGTCATTGAACATATTCAGGTCAATTCCGCCTTCGACAGAGGTTGCAATCTCCGGTTTCAGGGCCGCATTCAGCATGGTGCCGGAAATACCGGTAGTCACCAGGTCGCCCCAGTTGCCGGGGCCCAGGCTTTGTTTAAGCTGGTAAGGGTCTGCATCATTGCCCACCTGCGCCCAGCCTCCCCGCAGCTTTAGCAGGGATATGGAAGCCGGCAGGTCAAAAGTATAGTTGGCGAGCCAGCTCAATGAAGCGGAAGGATAAAAATAAGAACGGTTATCCGCTGGAAGCGTACTGGACCAGTCGTTCCTGGCGGTCAGATCCAGGTAAACCTGGTTACTGAATCCCAGGGAAGCAAGGGCATACAAGCTATAAATCGCCTTTTCATAGGCATAATTATTGGCCAGCCTGTTTCCCGCTGGAATATTGGATATCCGGTATAAATTCGGGATCGAAAGGCCTGCGCCACCTACATCATTGTTGAATCCACGTTGTTTCATGTAATTTCCGCCGCCGGAAACATTCAGGTCAAAGCTTCCGAAATTCCGCTGATGACTCAGCAAAAAATCGGCATTCGTTTCCCTGCGGTTCAGGTTTTCGAGGTAATATCCTCCCTGCCCCATTTCGCTGTAGCTCCAGGGGATCCGGGTTTCCCGGTTTTCATTGTACGCATCATGGGATATGCGGGCAAAGGCGGTAAAGCCGGGGGCAATGGTCCAGTCCAGCTTTATATTCCCGAAAATACGATCGCGGGTATAGGCGTTCTTTAGCTCATAAGCCAGGAAATAGGGATTATCCATATCTCCGGGCGCCGGGCTAAGCTGCTGGGTCCCTTCTTCCTGCCAATAGTTTTCCAGCTCCCGGACGTCGACATGAGGCCAGTTATACACGTGCTGCAGGGGGTTTCCGTTCCGCTCGGCGGTCTGGGGTCGGCTTTTAGAATTCGAACGGGTAAAATTAATATTAGTACTCAGCGAAACATCATCCAGGATGCGATAGGTACCGTTAGCTGACAGGCCGTTACGGTGCAGATCAGAATTGGGGATAAGCCCCTTATGGGTCATATTATTATAAGATACCCGGTAAGTGGCTTTATCCGAAGAGCCCGACAGGGCAATATTATTGGTGGAAGTAATACCCGTTTCCAGGAAGTTTTTCATATTGTCCGGGTAAGACCGCAGTTCCGTCGGGACCTTGTTTCCGTTCTCATCCAGCGGGCTGTTCCACTGCTCCGCCGTATTTCCCACATCAAGGGGGAGGCCTCCCCAGTAGGCAGAGCTTTCTTCCAGCAAAAAGGGACGCTCCCCGTTGGCATACTTATAATGGAAATCGAGAAAGCGGTAAGGTACTTCAAAGACATTCGAACTGGAAAAGTTTACACCCAGGCCCTGCCCCTTTTTTCCCGACTTCGTGGTGATAAGGATAACTCCGTTTCCGGCCCTCGATCCGTACAGGGCAGCCGCACTAGGCCCTTTCAATACCGAAATGCTTTCAATATCGTCGGGATTTATATCAGAAATAGCATTCCCGTAGTCCACCTTATTGCCGCTTCCCTTATCGCTTACGTTGCCAAGAGAACTGGCCACCGGAACTCCGTCCACAACGAAAAGCGGTTGATTATTGCGCAGGGAACTAGCCCCGCGGATGATAATGCTGGTAGAAGAGCCTATTCCGCTGGTCTGGTTAATGGTGACCCCTGAAACCCTTCCTGAAAGCGAGGTCAGCAGGTTTTCGTTCCCTACATTATCCATCGCTTCCCCGTCTACCTCTCCCACGGAATAACCAAGCGATTTTTTATCCCTGGAAATGCCAAGAGCGGTTACGACTACTTCATCCAGCTGGGCAGCATCCGGCTGCAATTGCACAGCCAGTTCCGTTTGATTACCGGGAGTTACCTCTCTTGTTTCATAGCCGATCAGGGTAAAGACAAGTACCGCGTCTTCTCCGGGAACCCTGAGGCTGAATTGCCCGTCGGCATCTGTGGAAGTGCCATTGGCCGTCCCTTTCACCTGAACGCTCACACCGGGAAGGGGTTCGCCCGATTCATTGCTTACCGTCCCTCTTAGCTCTTGCTGCCGGCCGGACAAGAGGTCAAACGTTTCCCGGTTTTCCTGCGGGAACGGCCGGTGCAGGTATGCGCCCGCTTCCAGCTTTCCTTCGGCCTCCCCGCTGCCGGTGTCAGCCGCCCTTATCACGTAATCCTTTTCACCGACCTTTACAAAATCAAGGTGCAGGGGCCTCAGGAGAAAATTCAGCTGTTGTTCGGGGTCCCGGTATACGATCCTGCTCAGGCGGGAAGGCACAAGCACGTCCTTTACCAGGCGATGATCATACCCGAAATAGATATTAAAAAAAGATTCCAGCCTTCCTAGCACGTCCGGAAGGTTTTCAGCGCGGGCAGGACTGCTTTCTGCGCCGGAAGAGGAGTTTTCCGCCCCTGCGGAAGCCAGGTCCTGCGCTTTCAGGGACAAGCTGCCGCTGAAAAAGCATAGCAGGACAATCAGCCGGAGGTTTCTGGTTAATCGGTGTCGCATGGTGGTTAATTTATTGGATCGTTATGGTTTTATCTTTCAGGCTTACCCTGATATTAAACGCCTCGCTCAGAGCTTTCAGGAAAACATCTATCCGCTCGGTGGAATATGAACCGGTGAACCGCAACTTTTCAAGCGCTGGGTCTTTGAAGATCACCTGGTAGCCGTAATTATCTTCCAGCATGCGGGCGATCCCTGAAAGCTCCGTATTCTCAAAGACCATCCGGTGGTCTTTCCAGGATAAAAACGGTTCGACGGCCACCTTTTCAATCTTATAATTACCTTTTTCGAAATCCACTTTTTCCCCCGGCTTCATCAGCAGCTTACCGGCAGAAGCCGGCTGGCTGGCCGAAGAAAGCTCCACACTCCCTTCCTGCAACACAACCGAAGTTTTACCTGCCCGCCTGTACACGTTAAAAGCGGTACCCAGCACTTTAATCGTAAGCTCGCCGGCATGCACATAAAACTCCGGCTTCATACCTTGCGGCTTTTCGGCGATGTCAAAGAATGCCTCTCCTTCCAGCCATATTTCGCGCCCGTCTTCTCCCTCCCAATCCCTGGCGTAGGATATCCTGGAATTTGCGTTCAGGCTCACCCTGGAACCGTCGGGCAAGGTAATATTCCTGGTTTCACCGAATGTTGTGGAAATATTAAGTTTTGAGGAACGCAGAAAGTGAACCGCAAGCGGCGCCAGTAAGAGGAATACGAGCGCCGCCGCAACAGGGTAAGAAAATGAAAATCTACGGCTCCTGGCCGCTGCGGATGCTGTCTCGGCGCCAGGTTCCGGCTTCCGGAACTTCTTTGTCAGCGCATCTTTGACCTCCCGGATTTCCGTCTCGGAAGGTTCCCCGGCCTTGAAGTCAAGACACAAAACAAGTTCCCTGGCTTCCTCCACCCTGGCCGTCATGCCGGGATTCGCTGCTAACCAGTCGCTCCAAAACTCGCTGGCGCCAGGTGTGTTATATTTTATCCAGGACCGGAAAAAAGGGTCCAGAACAAAGTCCTCCACAGAAAACTCCCGATAGTCCATAAATTCCTGCTGATTTTACAATAAGGAGGCGCAGGCCCGCAAAATACCCTCAAAAAAAAATTATTTTTCTTGGTCGCGGCGGCAATACCGACAAGCGTCGCCGATGGTAGCAGCGGTGCTGGCATTCAAAACCGGGGCGAAAGCAATAAAGCCAGGCAAATAGGGCTGCCCGCTTTCTTCAGCGTTGCTTTCATTTCAGAAATGGCCCGGTAAATCAGCGTACGGGCGTATTTCACTTCCTTCATCCCCATGATCTCCCCGATCTCGTCATAACTCAGGTTTTCATAAAAACGGAGATAGACGGCTTCCTTTTGCCGCCTGGTCAGGGAATCTACTGCCTTTTGAAGGTAATGGGACCTGGATTCCAGCAGCTCGCCGGCAATGATCCGGCTCTCGGCGGAAAGTTCCAGTAGGAAATCATTACTTTCTTCGGAAAAAGGGATCATCCGGCGTGCTGCCTCCCGGGAAAGCCTTTTCAGCAGGTTTCTGCGGACGCTTACCAGCAGGTAACTTCTCAGGTTCCTGATGGAGCCGGGCAACTCCCGTTTTAGGTAAAGGTCAAGAAAAAGGTCTTGCAACAGGTCCTTGATTATATCCCGGTCGGCGGTAAAACGAAGGGAATAACGGAACAGCAGTGGAAAATAACAATCGTAAGCTTGCTCCCAGTCGGAGGCGCCAGGTTTTGTTTGGGCAGCCATAGCACGTAAAAATCTGTTTCAATGCTCCTTTAAAGTTAAAGCCTTGATACCGGAATCGCTTTGCATTTTAAATCAAATACTGGTATTATTTTGGCATCCTGAAAAAAAGCGCGGCATGTATCGCCGAAGCGAACATGCCGCGCATAAGCAACAGCAAACCTATATAGTGATTAACTTAATATCCCGGGTTCTGCTCCAGGTTATCGTTCGCGTTGATCGCCGTAATGGGAATGGGAAACAGGAGGCATTTCTCAGGAGTGGCGCCTTTCCAGCCCGGAATAGCATCCAGGAATTTGCCGAACCGGATATTGTCCTGCCGGGAGGTGGCTTCCCAGGCCAGTTCAAATCTCCTTTCCTGGTAGATGTCATCCAGCGTAACGCTTGTCTTTAATTTGGAAGGATCATCAAAAGCACGTTCCCGTATCTTATTGACAAGGGTGGTGGCTTCTGCATTGCTTCCGCCGCTACGGACGAGGGCTTCGGCCTTCATCAGGTACACGTCCGCCAGACGAAAGATCCCGAAGTCATTTTCGGCATCGCCGTTGAGGCCGCTTTCAAACTCCCACTTGAAACAGCGGGCGCCGTCTTCCTGCTCCACCTGACCCCAGCCGTCAGCATCCATATTGTATTTCAGCGTGATGTCCACAGTATGGATCAGGGGGCGGTTATGCGCGGTAATAAGGACTTCTCCGGTCGCTGGGTCCAGCATTGGCCCCGTAAGGAAACTCCCGGCAAGCCGTTTGTCGTCCGGGTCAAAGGCCTCTACATATTCCGGCATGGCGCTGATGCCGTTCCAGGTTCCGATCTTCAGGCCCAGGGCAATAGGATCAAGGTAATGAAGCGTCCGCTGGGCAATATGGTTGCCGCCGTCGGCCGTACTGAACACAACGGGGAAGATGATCTCCTTTGAGTTTTCATTCTGCACGATAAAATTCGTTTTCCAGTCGGGCTCCAGGATATAGTCCAGTTCCATTACCTTATTACAGGCATCAATACATTCCTGCCATTTGGCGCCTCCTTCGGGATTCCATACTTCGGCGTTCAGGTACATTTTTGCCAGCAGGGTATAAACGAAACCCTGGGTCACTTTGCCGTAACTGGCGGGGGTAACATCGCTCCGGACAATGTCCTTAATGGCATTCAGCTCGGAAACCACAAATTCATAGACTTCCTTCCTGCTATTGGTACTGGGCAGCTCGGTATTCTCGAAATCGGTCACTATAGGTACGTTTCCGAAATAGTCGAGCAGCATATAATACCAGTAGGCCCGCATTCCCCGGATCTCGGCCAATACCTGTTCCTTTTCCGGGACGTTGGGATTTTCTTCCACCATCGAATAGATCTTGTTGCAGGAAGTAATGGCGCTGAAGGCGCTGTTATAGGAATCCCGCACAACGGCCGTGTTCGGTGTCCAGGTATGGAGGCGCAGTTCCTTGAATTGTCCGCCGTCCCACCAGTCGCCGCCCTTGCGGGTAGGTGTAATGGCCATATCGGAGGAGCATTCGCTCAGCAGGAAAAAATTGCTGGGATAGACTCCCTTCAGCGTCCGGTAAATCGGGGCTACCAGAGCGTTGATTTCTCTTTCAGAATTCCCGAACTCCCCTACCGGAAGTTTATCATATACTTCTTCGCTCAGGTCAGTGCATCCGGCTTGCATCAGCAGCGCCGCGATGGCAATGCCATATAATCTCGCTTTTTTCATTGTACTACGTTTTGGAGGTTAGAAACTCAGGTTCACACCAAAGGACAGCGTCCTGGATTTGGGATAATATTCCCTTCCTTCCACCCCGGGATCCAGCCCATCCATGGTTATCTCCGGATCGAGCCCTGTATAATTGGTGATAATGAAAAGATTCTGCCCGGTGACGAATACCCTGAACCGGCTTATACCAAGGAAATTCTGCGTATCAAAATTATAGGCAAGGCTGGCGTTATCCAGCCGAAGGAAGGAACCGTCCTCGATATAGAAACTGGAATACTTGGGGTTGTCCGTTAAGCCGTTCACAAGGGCATCTTCCAGTACATTCGCGCCTGGGAGCCATTGCGTGGTGGCGTAAGACATCCTTGAAAAATTCAGCACATCGTTTCCGGAAACACCTCTTAAAAAGAAATTGAATTCCCAGTTCTTATACGTAAAGCTGTTGGCGATCCCGTAGGTAAGCTCCGGCTGGGCCGACCCGATATACGTACGGTCTTCATCCGTCAGGCCTGCCTTGCCGTCCACCATATCGTCCATGATGTACTTCCCGTTCTCGTCCAGTCCCAGGGCGCGCCAGCCGTAAAAAGTGCCCACTTCGCGGCCTTCTTCTACGATATGCGTCGTATTGTCGGATCCGCCCCTGATCCATGCGGAACCGGTCTTAATGGAACTGGTACTGAAGTCCTCGTTGGAAAGTTCCGTGATCTCATTCTCGTTATGAGCGATATTCAGTGAAATATTCCAGCGAAAATCGTTTTTCCGGATGGCATCGGTATTGAACAGGAATTCAACGCCTTTATTTGACATGGATCCTACATTGGCCAGCATGTCCGGGTACAGGTTAGGCGGCACGGGAACCTGGTAGGTATACAGCAGGTCCGATGTGCGCTTGTCATAATATTCTATCGTCCCGTTCAGGCGGCCGTTAAAGAGGCTGTAATCGACCCCGATATTGAACATGGCAGTTTCTTCCCATTTCAGGTTGGGGTTAGCGTTCTGGCTGATCTGGTAAGCGGTGTACCAGCTGCCGTTATCGTAATACCGCCCTGACTGCCCGTAAAGCTGCAATGTCTTGTAAGGGTCAATACCTGCCTGGTTGCCCGATACTCCGTAACCGGTCCGGATCTTCAGGTAATCAAAAAACGCCGCGCTTTGCATAAAATCTTCATCACTCACCAGCCAGGCCGCCGAGACCGAGGGAAACGTGCCCCATTTATGGTTTTCCCCGAATTTGGAGGATCCGTCGCGGCGAAGTGAAGCAGTAAGAATATACTTGCTGTTGAAGGTATAATTCACCCTTCCGAAGAACGAAGCCAGTTTGAACATGTTCGCCTCGGACCATACGTCGGCGGGCCTGAGATTTTCGCCTGCGCCGAGGTTGTCGGAACCGAAGAAGTCGGTGACGAACTGGCGGTTCTGGGCTCCTGACCGTTGATAATTATTGTCTTCATAGGAATACCCTGCCAGGAAATTAAGGTCATGTTCGCCGGTTGTTAATTCGTAGTTGAGCGTGGTTTCGATCAATTGCTTATCGGCAGTCCAGGATTCCCGCTTGGCAAATCCCTGATCATTCCGCCCGCGTTCCGTCTGGGAATTGAGGTACTCATCATAATCATTGGATTCCCGCTGTTTCAGCAAATTGATCCCGGCCGTTAAGCCTTCCGCCAGGGTAAGGTTGGCCTTCAGGTTGCCGTAATAGAGACTGTTCTTATGATTGAAGCTGTTATAGGTCATATTCCTGACGGGATTACCCTGATCATAGCTTTGGGAATCATACCAGGAACCGTCTTCCATTTTCACCGGGACCACAGGGATCATGTTATACGCCAGCACGAAATTCCGGGTATCGGTAGGCGAATAATTACGTTCGGTCATGGCCCCTGTAAAGGTGAGATTCAATCTATCGTCCAGCGCGCGCTGGTTAAAGGACAGGCGTGCGTTAAACCGCTCAAGCGCATTGTCCCGTACTACCCCCTGCTTATCCAGGTAAGTCAGGGAGCCCCGGTAGCTGCTTGCCTGGTTTCCGCCTGACATGGACAGGCTATGGCTCTGCGTAACTGCAGTCCGCATGATCTCCTCAAACCAGTTGGTAGACGCGCCCAGGTCCATCCCTTCGGTATTAATGTCATTTTCGGTGGTATAACTGCGCCAGGTGGCGGCATCCAGGACCTCGGGCATATTGGTCACCTTGTCAGTAGCGACAAAGCCCTCGTATTCCACTACCGGCTTTCCGGCTCCCTTTGTACCTTTTTTAGTTGTGATCAGGATCACCCCGCTGGCCGCCCTGGATCCATAAATGGCGGCTGCCGAGGCGTCCTTGAGAATACTGATGGATTCTATATCCTGGGGAGCCACTGAATTCATGTTGAGCCCCGGCACCCCGTCAATAACCACGAAAGGCGCGCTGCTCCCGGTCAGGGAAGAGGTTCCCCTCAGGCGGATCGTTTTTTCGGAAGAAACGTCGCCGCTGCCGGTTGTAACGATCAGGCCGGCCACTTTTCCCTGCAGCATATCCACGGCATTGCGGTTGACGCCCTTGTTAAAATCCCTTTCCGAGAGGTTGGTCACCGAGCCGGAAATATTCCGTTGCTGCTGAGTGCCGTAGCCGACTACGACTACTTCTTCCAGGCGGGCGAGGTCCATTTCAAGCTGCACGTTCACCACGGAGCGGTTGCCCACCGGGACTTCCAGGCTCCGGTAGCCCATCATGGAGAACACCAATACGGCGCCCGCGGGTACATCTACTTCATATTTCCCGTTTTCATCGGCGGAGGTGCCTATCGTGGTCCCCTTCACCTGCACGCTCACCCCGGGCAGCGCAGCGCCGGTTTCTTTATCGGTTACGGTTCCGTTGACGGTTCCCTGCTGGAACTCCAGGTGAGATTTGATGTCCGGAAAGGCCAGGGAGAGGTTTGTGTTCCAGGTTTCCGTAATGCGCGCGGTCCTCCGGAGCGGACTGCTGTTGATCGTTCTCCTGGCCGAATGGATGACCGTAATGGTATTATCAATCGGCTTAAAGGCCATATGACCTTCCAAAGCCATCTTTTTGATGATCGCTTCTACGGTAAGGTCCGGCTGCCAGCCAGGTATTTTCCGGCTAACATCCACGCGCCGGGAGTCGTAAATAAAGTTAAACGCCGTTTCGCTTTCAATGACAGAAAAAATTTCCTCGACGGTTTTACCGTTCAGGTTGGTATGTATCACCTTATCCAACTGTGCATGGGCATCATGCCCAAACAGCAGATTGAAGCTGACAAATTGAATTATTAAGCCAATTAAAACATACCTCGAGGTCATTATGAGGAGTCTTAATACATTTTTTTTCATAATTTTGGGTATTAGGTTAAAATCCGTCGACAGTGCAGGCGTCCAAACTCAGCCTGTTGACGTATTTAATTTGATGAAGAAAGCCCCCGCCCGTAGCGGGGGTTTTTTAACTTGAGTCCATATATAATTGTTAGGTTATTTGAATAAGGTTACCTGCTCATCTTCTATCTTGTATTTTATCCCGTAATTAAAAGAAAGGCTTTCCAGAATGTCCTTTAAGGGGACATACCGGTATTCACCCGTGAGTTCCCAGTTATCGCCTTCCAGTTCCCGGTAATCAAAACTGACGCCGTAATACCGTTCCAGCTTCCGGATAACTTCCTGCAGATCAGCCTGGTCGAAATAGATCACCTGGTCTTTCCAACCTAACCTTTCCATCCGGTTGAACAGCTTCCGGACGAAGTTCCCGTTCCCCGAGCAAATGATTTCCTCTCCGGGCTCCAGGACCATATGCTGCACGCTGTTTTCCTCTCCGCCCTTCCTGTTTACCGAAACACTGCCTTCATGAAGCGACACAATGGTTTCGCCATCGGTGGGATAAGCCGAAACGTTGAATATGGTTCCTAATGCGGTGGTAGCGATATCATTTGAATAGACGGTGAAGGCAAGGTCCGGGTTCTTCTGAACCATAAAATACCCTTCTCCTTCCAGGTAAACGCTCCGGTCTTTTCTCCCGTAATCAGCCGGGATCTTTATTCTTGACATAGCGTTCAGCGTGACCACTGTACCGTCCGGCAGGCTAAAGCTTCTGACCTCCCCGGAAGCAGTACTATAGCTGCTGCCGTTCCGCCAAAATCCCGGGTTCAGCTGCTCCCAGGCAAACCACACAGAAAGCAGCAATACAACGGCCGCGGCGTATGGTATGGCCCGCCGGTAAGGGCGCCTGTTCCCCTTAACGGACATGCCCGCGCCACGCAGGCTCCGGGTTAAACGTCCCCAAAGTTTTTGTTCCTTCCGCGAGTATTCCTTTTCGTCAAGGACGGTAGGGTACTCTCCTGCGTCGTTGAGATCGAACCAGTTGCGCACATGTTTTTCCTCATCAGGGCTGCATTCTCCCCGAAGGTATTTTTCAAGCATGTTTCTGCTGATGGGCGACATATTGCCAGGTTAATTATATACTAGTGTATAAACACCCCGGCATACCCTAAAAAAAATTGAATTTTTTAAAAGGCCCGGCTAAAAAAGGCCCCGCCTCGCTGATAACCTTCTAAGGGCCTTGGAAATATGATACTCTACGGTTTTGACTGAAACGCCCATTTCATTGGCGATTTCAGGATAACTCAGACCCTGGAACCGGCTGAGCGAAAATATCCGGCGGGTCTTAAATGGCAGGGTTCCGAGCAGCCTGTTCATCATTGCTTCGAGTTCCTTGTGAAAAAGAGATTCTTCCGTGCTGTTTACCGGGGAGGGGATTGCTTCTTCCGGCAACGTGGCGTTTCGCCGGGCAGCCTGCATTTTAAGATAAAAGAAAGCGGTGTATTTCACGGCTTTTACCAGGTAATTTTCAAGGGCCGTTCTGATCTGCAATTGCTCGCGCCTGTACCAGAGGGAACAGAAAACATCCTGTACTACATCTTCCGCATCCGCCTCGTCCTGCATGATATGGCAGGCGAGGTCAAACAGTCTTTTCCAGTGCAGCCTGTAAATTATTCTAAAACTTACCGGATCGCTGTTACAAAGGCCTTCAATCAGTTGATCTTCATCAGTAAACAGTCTCATCAAGTGATTCTGGTTGGTTGATGAAGATAACAACTTTTTTACAAAAAACAGCAAATTGTACCTTAAAAGTTACCCTATGTCAGAATCCGGAGCGAATGGCTTCCACGGGGTCAAGTTTGGCGGCGCTGTAAGCCGGCCAGTACCCTGCCACGATGCCAATGATCACGGAAATAAGGAGCCCAAGCGTGATATTCCAGGCCGAAAGCACCACGGCGGTGCCGGTGAGGGAGGAAAACACAAGCGTGAGCATGAATACGAGGAAAAGCCCGATGGTACCTCCTATGAGGCAAAGCGCAATAGATTCTACCAGGAACTGGGAAAGCACGAAATAATTCTTAGCGCCGAGCGATTTCTGGATGCCTATAATATTCGTCCGCTCTTTTACCGAAACGAACATGATGTTCGCAATCCCGAAACCGCCCACCAAAATGGAGAACAGCCCGATGACCCAGCCGGCGAAATTCACAATGGCAAACACCGGCTCCAGCTGCTGTGCCACAATATCATTCCGGTTCAGTGCAAAATCATCCGTTTCACCGGGAGAAAGCTTCCGGATAGAACGCATTACCCCGCGCAGCTCCGCTTCCACTTCGGCGGCGCCAACGCCCTCCTTCCCTTTCACCCAGATATCAGGATTGCTGCTCTCGCTGCGTATATTCACCAGGTTTCGGGCAAAATTCACCGGAACAATTACCCATTCATCCGTAGTGTTGCCGAACATATCATCCCCTTCTTTAACCAGAGTGCCTATCACCGTCACCTGCCTTCCGGCAGCCTTTATTTCTTTCCCGATCGGGTCCACGCTGCCAAACAGGCCGTCAGCTATGGTAGCGCCGATGATCGCTACATTGCTGCCCTTGGCCATTTCCATATTGGTAAAGTAACGCCCCCCGCTGAATTCCAGGTCCCTTACTTTATCGAATTGAAAAGTAGTGCCGATAATATCCACACCTTCCACGGTATTGGTCCCGAATTCCAGCATGCGGTCGCCGATCCCCACGTTAAAAGTCGAAGCTTCAGCCGTCTGCAGGCGGTCGGATAACTTCTGGTGTTCCTCCAGGGTAGGGACCGGGCGCTGGAAATAGTCCCACCAGGGATAGTCGCCAAAACCACCCCAGGGCCACTTCTGGATATATACCACGTTATCGCCCAGCTTCTGAACACTGGTACGGATTTTGGACTCCATCGTGTCCACTACGGTAAAAACGCTGATGATAAGAAAGATGCCGATCGTGACTCCCAGGAGAGACAAAATGGTTCGCAGTTTATTTACGCGAAGCGCTTCAAGAGCGAACAGGATACTTTCCTTAATGGACCGCAGAAATAACATAGCAATGCTTTAAGCCAAAGGTACAGAAAATTTATGCGATTGCACATTTTGCGAAACCCATAAAAAAATCCATAACTTTGCGCACTTTTCGGCTTTAAATATATATTAATTGGAAAATGAAGTTATCACAATTTGGCTTTAAGCTCCCGGAATCTTTAATTGCCCATTCCCCCGCAGGACACCGGGATGAATCGCGGCTAATGGTGGTACACAAAGATTCCGGCAAAATTGAACACAAGGTTTTCAAGGATGTTATAGATTATTTTGACGAAAAGGACGTACTGATCCTGAACAATACAAAGGTTTTTCCCGCCCGGCTTTACGGGACCAAGGAAAAGACCGCTGCTAAGATCGAGGTTTTTCTCCTGCGCGAGCTTAACAGGGAAATGCGTTTGTGGGATGTACTGGTAGATCCCGCCCGCAAAATTCGAGTAGGCAACAAATTATATTTCGGGGAGAATGACCTGCTGGTTGCTGAAGTCGTGGATAATACCACTTCACGGGGCCGCACCATTCGTTTCCTTTTTGACGGTACTGACGAGGAGTTCAGGGAGGCCATTGAGATCCTTGGCGAAACACCCCTTCCCAAATACATTAAACGCAGGCCCACACCCGAGGACAAGGATCGTTACCAGACCATTTACGCCAAGCATGAGGGAGCCGTTGCAGCGCCTACCGCGGGGCTGCATTTCAGCAGGGAATTGATGAAACGCCTGGAACTGAAGGGTGTTGATTTCGCGGAAGTAACGCTTCACGTTGGCCTTGGCACCTTCCGCCAGGTAGAAGTGGAGGACCTCACCAAGCATAAAATGGACTCCGAACATTTCATGATCAGCCCGGAACATGCCGAAATGGTCAACAAGGCCCTGGCTGCCAAACAACGCATTTGTGCGGTAGGCACCACGTCCATGCGCGCCATCGAATCGGCGGTATCGGCGAACAAAAAACTAAAACCAGCCAACGACTGGACCAGCAAATTTATTTTTCCTCCTTACGAATTCAGCATTGCCAATTCCATGGTCACTAATTTTCATACACCGGAATCCACCCTGCTTATGATGGTGGCGGCTTTCGGCGGGTATGACCTGATCATGCAGGCCTATAATATTGCTGTGAAAGAAAAGTATCGCTTTTACAGCTACGGAGATGCCATGCTGATCATCTGATGAGCCGGTATGCGATCATAGTGGGAGCCGGAAAAGGAGAACGAATGGGCTCGGAACTCCCCAAACAGTTCCTGGAACTGAAAGGCCTCCCTGTACTGATGCATACCATCAACCGCTTCCATGAAAGCGCAGCTTCCGATATCATCCTGGTCCTGAATGTGCATTTTCATTCCTACTGGGAGAAATTGTGCAAAGAATATAATTTTAACGTGCCTCACCTGCTCGTAAAGGGAGGGGTTACCCGTTTTGACTCTGTCAGGAAGGGATTGAAGGAAGTCACGCGAAAAGGCACCGTAGCCGTACATGATGCGGTAAGGCCCCTTGTTTCCGCCGGCTTGATCCTGAAATGTTTTGAAAAAGCTGAAGAACTTGGGAATGCTGTTCCCGCTGTCCCTTGCAGGGAATCGCTGCGGAAGGGGGGGCCGACTCCTCTCAGAGCCTCAGCAGGGATGATTACTTCCTGGTCCAGACGCCCCAGTGTTTTAACAGCGCCTTGCTCAAACGCGCCTACCGGCAGGAGTTCAGAAATGAGTTCACCGATGATGCGTCAGTAGTGGAAAAATCGGGCGAGCCCATTCACCTTGTAGAAGGCGAAACCAGCAATATAAAGATCACCTACCCCGACGACCTTAAAATTGCCGAAGCGCTGCTTTAGCCGTAAGCAGGCGCTGCTTTAGTAGTAAGCAGGGTATCTGCTTTAGCCGTAAGCAGGCGCTGCTTTGGTAGTAAGTTTTGGCCTGTGCGCGCGTGCCGGCTTTGATCGCCCGGTCTCGCTCAGGCGATTCTCCGTTCCGGAGAATCAACATCGCTCGCTGCGGGCGATCAAAGCCTTGCAGGCACGCTTCCTCTCATACGCACGCACACAAGCACCCTGCCTCCCTCCCTCCCGCATGCACGCTTCCTTTCGCACGCTCCTCTCGCGGAAGTCCTTTCCAGAAAATAGGATATTGCTCCGGGATTGCAGCATTGTCGCAGCTTTGTCCCGGCATTGTCGCAACAACACAGGAAACAACGGAAAAACCTAAATCAGGGGGCAGGACGGTAGAGGGGGACTGCAGAAATGCGGGCGAGGCCAGCGGAATTTTGCCTTGTCCGAAGCGAGCGATGCTGATTCTTGCGGCACGGCCGCAAGAATCGCCTGAGCGAGACCGGGTAAGGCAAAATTCGGCGCCCTTACGCTTAATTCCGGGATACCTGAAATGAAAAATCCCGCTCGAGGCGGGATCTTTTAATATTCATCTTCATTAAAAAAGAAATCGTCTTTGGTCGGGTAGTCCGGCCAGATTTCTTCAATGCTCTCGTAGGGCTCTCCATCGTCCTCCAGGGCCTGCAGATTCTCGATTACTTCTACAGGCGCACCTGAGCGGATACCGTAATCGATTAACTCATCCTTGGTGGCAGGCCACGGAGCGTCTTCCAGGTGGGAAGCCAATTCAAGTGTCCAATACATATCGCTAATCAGTTTAATTCAGCCTTTTCCTAATTTTCGCAAAGATATAATAAATTTCATACCTCTGGCAGCCATTTATATTCTTCCGCTTTCAAATCCATTGCCAGTTTTCTTCCCAGAACGAACAGGTAATCAGACAGCCTATTCATATAGCTGATTATCAACTCATTAATTTTTTCCTCGCCCGAAAGCCGAACGATCAATCGTTCGGCCCGCCGGCACACACAGCGCGCTACGTGACAAAATGATACAATACTATGACCTCCTGGCAAAATAAAATGTTTTAATTCCGGCAACTCTTCCTGCATCCGATCGATTTCAATTTCCAGCTCCGCGATCCCTTTTGCATTTACTTCCGGAAGGCGCATTTTTGTATGTTCAGGATCAGCAGCCAGGTTAGACCCGATGGTAAACAAACTTTCCTGTATATTTTTAAGCACGGCTTTATAGTGAGCTGCTATGGCTTGGTCGCGGATGAGCCCGATATAAGCATTCAATTCATCAACAGTCCCGTAACTGTCTATGCGAAGATGGGACTTAAGGACCCTCGTCCCCCCTATCAATGAGGTTTCACCCTGATCTCCTTTTTTCGTGTAGATCTTCATTCCCGGAAATAATATCCTGTTTTCAGCTCTCTATAACAGCAGATACTGAGCGGATGTTTTCATTGGCATAATCGTTCTCCACTTCCCCGTCCCTTACCCTAATGATGCGATGAGCATGCTGGGCGATATCTTCTTCATGGGTAACCAATACGATCGTATTCCCCCTGCGGTGGATCTCTTCGATAAGCCCCATGATCTCCACGGAAGTTTTAGTATCCAGGTTTCCCGTAGGTTCGTCGGCAAGAATAATAGAAGGATCATTGATCAGGGCGCGTGCCACGGCCACACGCTGCCGTTGCCCCCCGGAAAGCTCGTTAGGCTTATGTTTTACCCTTTCGCCAAGCCCCACATGCTCCAGGACCTCGGTGGCCCGGGCTTCCCGCTGCGTCTTGTGAACGCCGGCGTACACCAGCGGAAGGGCTACATTGTCAAGGGCGGTGGAACGCGGAAGCAGGTTAAATGTCTGGAACACGAAGCCAATCTCTTTGTTCCGTACCTCGGCAAGCTGGTTGTCGCTCATTCGGCTCACATCCGTACCGTTCAATATGTATTGTCCTTTTGTAGGCGTATCCAGGCATCCCAGGATGTTCATAAGCGTAGATTTCCCGGAACCGGAAGGCCCCATCAAGGCCACGAATTCGCCTTTGTGAATATCAAGGGTCACCGATCGTAGGGCATGAATGACTTCAGAACCTATCAGGTATTTCTTTCCGATATCTTTCAGAGAGATAAGTGCTTTCTCCATAAACCAAATCTAATAAAATTTACCAGGCAGAAAAGGGATGTATAAAAAAAATTACACAATCATTATAGATCAATGACTTTGGCCACCTTGAAAAAGGCGCCGTCGGTCGAAGGAGCGTTTTTCAGGGCTTCTTCCCGTGAAAGCTCTCCGCCCATTCCATCCGGCCGGGTAATATTCACTTCTTCGTTCATATACACCAGCGGAGCTACTTCAGCTGTATCCAGTTCATTCAGCTTATCCATGAAGTCCAGGATCTTGCTCATATCTTCCTGCATCTTCTCTATGTTTTCCACTTCAAGACGCGCCAGATGGGCCATCTTTTCAACGGTGCTTTTGCTTACTCGCATATTCGGAAAGTTTAGCGCGCATGATGCCGGATACTTCGTCCCTGAGCTTTTCTTCATCGCAAAGGTCCAATCCGGCAGTAGGCACGGGTTTATGCACAAAAATACGAATAATTCCCGGCCGGGAACCTTTTTCCTGGCCTTTGTCATACAGGATGTCCCAGGTATTGAGCATGGACACGGGAACCACAGGGACTTTGTTTTCAATAGCCAGCCGGAAAGCGCCGTTTTTAAAGGGTAACATCTGCGGCGGATGTTCCGATATCGTACCTTCCGGGAAAAGCACAAGGCTCATTCCATTTTTCAGGTTCCCGGAGGCACGCCTGATCGCACGGTATCCCGAAAGTTTACTATCACGGTTCACCGGCACATCGATGGTCTTGAAAAATAACCGGAAAAGCGGATTTCTGAGCAGCTCTTCTTTCCCCATAAAATAAAAGGCGCCGTTCGCTACCAGGCACATAAGCGGAATATCCAGGTAGGAGGTATGATTCGGGCAAAACACGAAGGTGGCTTTCCTGTCAAGGGGCTCCTCGTAACGGATATCAAAAAATATCCCGGAAAGGTTCATGAAGGCCGCAGAGCAGTTCCTGCGGCATATGTTCAACATCCTGAAATAACGCGGCTGCCTGGAAAAAAACAGGAAGAAAGGATAGTGTACCGCGTAAACCAGTAGAAGTATAAACTGAAGCCACACTGCATGCAGCTTTGCCGGGAATCCTTTCATTTGCTCCAAAAATAAGAAAAGCGGGGGTTCCCCGGCATGCCAATAGGAGATTTTTTCTTACTTTCGGCCCCATGGAAATCGTAGTAAGCGGAATACGTTCAACGGGAAACCTGCACCTGGGGAATTACCTCGGCGCCATGAAGAACTTTGTTAAAATGCAGGAGACGCATTCCTGCTATTTCTTTATCGCCGACTTGCATTCCCTCACCACTCATCCCACGCCGGGCGACCTCCACGGAAACGTAAAGAACGTGCTGATAGAATACCTGGCAGCGGGGATCGATCCGGAAAAGGCTACGATTTACGTACAGTCGGACGTACCCGAGGTGACGGAATTATACCTTTACCTGAATATGATTTCCTACCTTGGAGAACTTGAACGCTGTACTTCTTTCAAGGAAAAAGTTCGCAAGCAACCGGAAAACGTAAATGCCGGCCTGCTCACCTACCCTACCCTGATGGCCGCCGATATCCTTATTCATCATGCCACCAAGGTACCCGTAGGAAAAGACCAGGAACAGCATCTTGAGATGACCCGGAATTTTGCCAACCGGTTCAATTTTCTTTATAAAACAGACTATTTCAAGGAACCCTTTGCCTTTAATTTCGGAACGGAGCTGGTAAAAGTTCCGGGCCTTGACGGAGGCGGGAAAATGGGCAAGTCCGAAGGAGAAGGTAATGCGGTTTTCCTGCGTGACGAGCCGGAACTGATCCGGAAAAAGGTAATGCGCGCGGTCAGCGACAGCGGCCCTACCGTCCCGAACCAGGAAAAGCCGGAAGCCATTGCCAATCTTTTTACATTATTGCAATTGGTATCCGCTCCGGAGACATACGATCATTTCAACGAAGCGTACAACGCCTGCCGGATACGCTACGGTGACATGAAAAAGCAATTGGCGGAAGATATGATTACCTTTACCGCCCCTTTCCGTGAAAAGATCCGGGAATTATCCGCAGACGAGGCATATATCCGGCAGGTAGCGGAAGAAGGCGCAATGAAAGCATCGGAAAGCGCTCGCAAGACCCTTGCTGAAGTCAGGGAAATTATCGGTATTAAGCCATTCTGAAATCATAAAGCTGTGCATATAGCAATCGTTGGAAATATCGGGGCGGGGAAAACAACCTTGACAGGCTTACTTGCCCGGCATTATAAGTGTGAGCCTGTATTCGAAACGGTAGACAATAATCCTTACCTGGAAGACTTTTACAATGATATGAAGCGCTGGTCATTCAACCTGCAGATATTCTTTCTGAATGCCAGGTTCCAGCAGCTTTCGGAGATCCGGGAAAAGGAACACCTGATCATCCAGGACCGCACGATTTACGAAGACGCTTATATTTTTGCAAATAACCTGCACGATATGGGCCTGATGACTTCCCGGGACTACAACAATTACCTGGGTATTTTCCAATCCATTATCCAGTTTGTCAAGCCGCCGGACCTCCTTATTTACCTGAAAGCGTCGGTACCCACCCTGGTTAGCAATATACAGCGCCGCGGCAGGGAGTACGAAGTGGGCATTCGCCTGGATTACCTGAACAAGCTCAATGAGAAATACGAGGCCTGGATTGGCGGTTATACGGAGGGTAAATTACTGGTGGTGAACCAGGACAAATTAAACCCGGTGGATAAGCCCGAAGATCTTGGAACGATCATCCAGAGCATCGAGGCAGAGTTACACGGACTTTTTTAGCATTAATCCTATGCAGAAAATCATCGGGATCATACCGGCTCGTTTTGCATCCGTACGGTTTCCGGGGAAGCCGCTGGCGGATATCGGGGGAAAACCCATGATCCGGCGCGTGTACGAGCAGGTCTGTAAATCATCTGCTGTTTCTGAAGTAGTCGTTGCTACCGATGATGAACGCATTCTGAGGGCCGTAACCGGCTTCGGCGGCAAAGCCATGCTTACGTCTTCCGGTCACCAAAGCGGAACGGATCGCTGCGCTGAAGTAGCAGGGATGTTCCCCGGCTACGATATTGTCATTAACATCCAGGGGGATGAACCCTTCATTGATCCGGCGCAGATAGATGAGCTGTGTTCCTGTTTTCAAACGGGCGAAAAAGAGAATGGCAGCGGTGTGGAGCTGGCCAGCCTGTACAAGAAGATCACTTCCCCGGAGGAATTGAAGAATCCCAACCTTCCCAAAATTGTCATGAACGGGAAAAAGGAAGCCATTTATTTCAGTCGCTTCCCCGTTCCCTACCTGAGAGGGGTCCCGGCGGAGAAATGGCTTGAACACCGGGATTATTACAAGCATATTGGCATTTACGGGTACCGCAGGGACATTCTATTGGAAATCACAAAGCTTCCTCCCTCCCCGCTGGAGCTAAGCGAATCATTGGAGCAACTCCGATGGCTGGAGAACGGTTATACGATCCGCCTTGCCGAGACCCGGGCGGCTACTCATGCCATTGACACCCCGGAAGACTTGCAGCGTGTCCTCAAAGAATTCGGAGGAGAACTTAATTAAATAATGCGGTTGGATGTTTGCGACCGCAAGTGTGGCAAATACTAATAAACAGCCTTGTACGTAATCTCCGGATGGAGCATGGTCACCCAGCCGGAGTCCACAACGGCCACAAGGATACCCCGGTCCTTGTCATACAGGTTTGCATATAACAGGCTGTCTTCCTCTATAAAAAGCGAATACTTTCCCGGCGCCAGTTTTGCCTGGTAAAAACCCTCATTGTCGGAGCGTGCAGTTGTCACCAGCCTGGTATTTACCTTTGTAAAAAAGGGCCCGTCTCCTTCAGTCCGGCTTTTGGTGGTATATTCGTAAATCCTTACGTTCCTGGAAACAGGGTAAGTCCTGCAGCTGTCTCCCAGCGGAAACCCGCAATTACCTTCCTGAAACAGTACGGTGCCTGAAACTCCCTGCTCAATGGTCGTTTTGAACTGGTTATATTCCTTCAGTTCCTCCGGGTCGTCCGGGGCTTTGCCCCTAAGCTCGTTTACCTCTTCACAGGAAGTTCCCGTAAATATTAGTAAAAGCGCGGCCAGTTTCAGAAGATGGTTCATATAATTTTTAGGTATAACGTATTTTCCACAGATATGATATGACAGCGGCGCAGCAATTTTATGGCAATTATTTTCACACCCTAAAATTACTGCGCCGCTTTGTAAATGCCGGCGGCCCTGACCTGACCGGGACGCGGCCAATTTGCGGGAACTACAATTCCCTGATCCAGATATTCCGGAAAGCGGTCGGGTTGCCGTGATCCTGGAGCATGATGGGGCCGGGGCCGTGGCCGCCTTCTTCGTAATGATGTTCCCCGATAAACAGGGTGAGGCCTGCAATCTCAAAATTATTTTGTACCAGCACCCCGTTTTGCAGTACCGTAATACGCGCCTTGCTCTTTACCGAACCGTCGGCATTGAAACGCGGGGCGGTGTAGATCACGTCGTACCGCTGCCATTCTCCCGGGGGAAGGCTGACGTTAACGAGCGGAATACCGTCTTTATAGATACTGCCGGCCTGCCCGTTCGAATAAGTCCGGTTATTGTAGGAATCCAGCACCTGAAGTTCATAACGTCCCTGCATAAAAACCCCGCTGTTGCCTCTTCCCTGGCCTTCTCCCGAAACTTTCGCCGGGGTTCTCCATTCGATATGCAACTGGTAATCGGTAAATTCCTGTTTGGTTTGAATATTCCCCGTACCTGCTTTGACCACCATCGCATCACCTTCCAAATTCCATTTTACTTCTCCTCCGTTTGCCGATTCCCAGTTCTTGAACCCGCTCCCGTCAAACAGCACAATAGCGTCCGAAGGGGGCTTGGTACCCTCGCCGGGTGTTACTACTTCGGGAACCGGTTCCCATACTTCGGTGTCCTCCGGCTTGGCTTTGTCCTGAGCCTGGCTTAAAACTGCAATTGTTAATAATGGCAGACTAAGTACGAATGATCTTTTCATATTTCTTTATTCTTTTAAATGTCCTTAAAACGGCCTAATATACCGGTATTTTCCAGTTATTATGATATTGAGCTTCCAGGTACTTATTCCCTTCGGCCTCTTCAAACTGTAATTTATTGCTGTCCCATGTGAGCCGCTGCCCCGATTTATAGGCGGCATTTCCAAGGTGGGAAACCAGCGCCGCATAATAGCCGGTCTCGATGGAGGTATTCAACTTCGACAGATCCCCGGACTGCATCACGTCAATAAAATTCGAGGTATTTTTATCCAGGCCGTTATCACTCGGCGACTGATGGGGCACCGCTTCCATTCTGGGTTTATCGCCGTCTTTCTCCGGAATGACTTCCCAGCCTCCGCGGTCAAGTACCAGGGTCCCGTTGTTCCCGATATAGGCTATCCCGTGATTCCTTCCGTAATTGCCGCCCGATATTCCGGTGGCGTGTTCCCAAAGCGCCGTGAAATTATCAAATTCATAGACTGTTTGTAACGTATCGGGTGTTTCGGATGCATCATCGGGGTAGGCATACTTTCCTCCCAGGGCCATTACGGATTTTGGGTGTGTGGCATCCATGCCATGAAGTACATAATCGATCAGATGTACGCCCCAATCGGTCATGAGCCCGCCGGCATAATCCCAGAACCACCTGAAATTAAAATGAAAACGATTGGGGTTAAATGCCCGTTCCGGCGCCGGCCCCAGCCACATGGAATAATCCACTCCTGCAGGCGGCGCCTGGTCCGGCTTCACCGGTACCGGTTTCATCCAGCCCTGGTATGCCCAGGCTTTCACCAGGCGGATATTGCCCAATTTTCCCGAACGAACAAAGGCTACGGCATCGGCAAAATGCTGCTGGCTCCGCTGCCATTGCCCTATCTGCACCGGCCGCCCGTGTTTTTTTACAGCCGCCAGCATGATCCCCGCTTCCTGCACGGAATTGGCGATCGGCTTTTCACAATATACATCCTTTCCTGCTTCCAGGGCATCGGTCAGCTGCAGGCAATGCCAGTGGTCAGGAGTTCCGATAATTACCGCATCAATATCTTTGTTCTCCAGCATTTTCCGGTAATCGCCGTACAAAGCCGGTTTTTTCACACCCGCCTTCGCCAGGTCAGCCGTTCGCTGTGAAAGCACGTTCTGATCCACGTCGCAAAGGGCAATGCAATTGGCTTCGCTTCTTTTCAGCATGGAAGACAGATCGGCAAAGCCCATTCCGTTACAGCCAATAAGGCCTACGTTTATCCGGTCGGCGGGGGCCACCGTTCGCCGCATTCCTGCCAGCAGTTCCATGGGAAGGATGGCGGATGCCCCGGCAAAACCTGCCAGCATACCGCTTTTTTCTAGAAATTTCCGTCGGGACGAATTCATATTTTTCCTGGTTTGGTTCAAACTTCGTTATCGAATTGCTAAAAATAAACATTCTTGTAAAAAATACACTATGCTCGCCATCCTGTTTTTATTTTGCCCCTGAAGTGTCAACCACAATACAGTTGACGCGTCAAGCGCCGCAGTAATCGTGAACTTACAGCACTGGCTCCGCATACAGCAGGCCAATATCTGAAAAGCGGCGCCTTGAAACGAACAATTGTAAAAGATCTTTTTAGCGCGGAAGGCTGCGGCTTATCAGCTTTTTTTCCGTACCTTTGAGCCCCGTAACAATTAAAGACTTACCGATCCGTATGACCAAGTACATTTTCGTTACGGGAGGAGTGACTTCTTCCCTGGGAAAGGGAATCATTTCCGCTTCACTGGCAAAGCTGCTGCAAGCCAGGGGATATTCCGTAACCATCCAGAAATTCGATCCTTACATTAATATTGACCCGGGAACGCTGAATCCTTATGAACACGGCGAGTGTTATGTAACCGAGGACGGGGCCGAAACAGATCTTGACCTGGGCCACTATGAACGCTTCCTGAACACGCCCACCTCCCAGGCCAACAATATTACCACCGGACGCATTTATCAAAATGTGATCGAGCATGAGCGGCGAGGAGATTACCTGGGAAAAACTGTGCAGGTGGTGCCGCACATTACCGATGAAATAAAGCGTAATATCAAGCTGCTTGGAGAGAGCGGTCAATACGATATTGTAATTACCGAGATCGGCGGCACCGTGGGCGATATTGAATCCCTTCCCTTCGTTGAAGCTGTCAGGCAGTTCCGCTGGGAAATGGGTTCGAACAATTCGCTGGTGATTCACCTCACGCTCATCCCTTACCTTTCGGCTGCCGGGGAGCTGAAGACCAAGCCTACCCAGCACTCCGTAAAGGCGCTGCTGGAACAGGGCGTACAACCCGACATTCTTGTATGCCGCACCGAACACCGGATATCCACGGATCTCCGCAAAAAAATTGCGCTTTTCTGCAATGTGAACATCAACGCAGTCATCGAATCAATCGATGCGGAAAGCATTTACGATGTGCCGCTGCTGATGCTGAAAGAGCAGCTGGATAAGACCGTTCTCGCAAAGCTGAAGCTTCCCCTGAAAACGGAACCGGACCTGGAAAACTGGAAAGGCTTCCTGGGGCACCTGAAAAATCCGACCTCCGAGATCCGCGTGGGCGTTATCGGCAAATACGTGGAGTTGCCGGATGCATATAAGTCTATTACCGAGGCGTTTATACATGCAGGTGCTAAGAACGAATGCAAGGTTAACCTGAAATACATTCATTCCGAAAATATTACCGACGATAATGCGGGGGAAAAGCTTGGACAGCTGGACGCACTGCTGGTGGCCCCGGCTTTGGCAACAGGGGAATTGAGGGAAAGATCTCCGCTATCCGCTATGCGCGGGAGAACAATATTCCCTTCCTGGGGATCTGCCTTGGGATGCAATGCGCGGTTATTGAATTCGGACGGAATGTACTTGGATTAAAGGATGCCAATTCTACGGAAATGGCCGAAAAGACCAAGGTTCCGGTGATCTGCCTGATGGAAGAGCAGAAAAAGGTCAAAAACAAGGGCGGAACCATGCGCCTGGGCGCCTACCCCTGCGAAATCAAAAAAGGAAGCAAAGCCTGGGCAGCCTACGGGAAAGGCAGGATCTCGGAACGCCATCGCCACCGTTACGAATTCAACAATACCTACCTGGAGCAGTATAATCAATCCGGGATGCTTACCTCAGGGATCAACCCTGATTCGGGGCTGGTGGAGATGATCGAACTAAAAAACCATCCCTGGTTCATGGGATGCCAGTTCCATCCGGAATTGAAAAGTACGGTTGCCAATCCGCACCCGCTGTTTGTGAAATTTGTTGAAGCAGCCAAAACCTATAAAGCTGAACACCGGCCGCAAAAAGTATAAATACAGGAGCGACAGAAAAAGTTTACAATGGACAGAAATACCTTTACAGGATTACTCATCATCGCCGCCATTTTACTGGCATTCACTTATTTCATGCGTCCTTCGGAAGCCGACCTGAAAAGGGAACAGCTGCTCCAGGATTCCTTGAAAAGAGTTGCTGCGGGAGTTGCACAGCAACCCGCCGGAGACAGCATGGCCAATGCAAAAGTAGCAGAAAAGACCATCGATTCCGCCCTGTTAAGCGGACCGTTCGGAAGCGCTATCACCGGAGAAGAACAGCTGGTAACACTTGAAAACGACGTATTAAAGCTTACCTTAAACACCAAAGGCGGAAGAATAGCTTCCGTAGAGCTGAAAAATGAAAAGCGATGGGACGGCGACCCGCTGGTACTGTTTGAAGGACCGGGAAACAGCTTTGGGCTCAATCTTTTTGTTAATAACAGGAATTATTCCACCAATGACCTTTATTTCGTTCCCCAGCCGGCATCTGGGAGCGATCAGGCGGTGATGCGTCTAAATTACGGACCCGGACAATATATTGACTTTGTATATAGCCTTGAGGGAAGCAATTACCTGGTAAATTTTGACATTCGTCTTCAGGGAATGCAGCAGGTTATCGCATCAGACGTGGATAAACTGAACCTGCAGTGGACGGCCGACCTGCTTCAGCAGGAAAAAGACATGGCCGCCGAACAACGCTATTCTACCGTGTATTACAACATGGAAGAGGATGTGGACCGCCTGAAGGAAAACAAGGACGATGAAGAAACACTGGCCGGCCCGGTAAAATGGCTTTCCTTCAAACAACACTTTTTCACTTCCGCGCTTATCGCGGAAAGCCAGTTCCAGGGAGGAAAGGCCTCGGTAGTCACGGACGTCACCAAAAACAACGTGATCAAAACCACATCAGCGACGCTGGCCCTTCCCTTTACGCATCAGGCTTCCGAAACATTCAATATGCAGTTTTATTTCGGGCCGAGCCATTTCAATACGTTGAAAGAAGTGGGGTATGACCTGGAAGACCAGGTACAGCTGGGCTGGGGGCCTTTGCAATGGATCAACAGGTGGGCGGTAATCCCGGTATTTAACTGGCTGGATAATTTTAACCTCAGCTATGGAATTATTATCCTGATCCTTACCATCCTGTTGAAACTTGTGCTTTTCCCGCTTACTTATACGTCCTACATTTCCCAGGCAAAAATGCGCGTCCTGAAACCGGAAATGGACGAGATCAAGGAAAAGTTCAAGGATGAGCCCACTAAGGTGCAGCAGGAATACATGAAACTATACAAGAGCGCGGGGGTAAATCCCCTGGGCGGATGCTTGCCTATGCTCTTGCAAATGCCCATTTTACTTGCGTTTTTCTATTTTTTCCCGGCCTCCTTTGAACTCCGGCAGGAGTCTTTTCTCTGGGTGAATGACCTGGCTACTTACGATGAATTCTTTAAGTTCGGGTTTACCATCCCGTTTGTGGGAAGCCACCTGAGCCTTATGTGTATCCTGATGACGGCTTCGACCATCATTTACACCTATATGAACAACCAGATATCAGGCGTCACCGGGCAAATGAAATACATCGGCTATATTATGCCCATCATGTTCCTGGGTTTCCTGAACAGCTATCCGGCGGGTTTGAACTACTACTATCTCTGCGCTAACCTGATCACCTTCAGCCAGCAATTCATGATCCGTATGTTCATTGACGAAGGCGCCATTCACAACAAGCTGCAGGAAAACAAAAAACGCCCTAACGCCAATAAGAAATCCAAATTCCAGGCGCGCCTTGAAGAAATGATGAAGCAGCAACAGCAGCAGCAGAAGGCGAAGGCTGGGGCGAAAGCGAAAAAATAAAACGAAAGTGCGGGGGCGGGGTGCCTTTGCTTGTCGTATCGCTTTTGTTCTGACGTATCGTCCTGACGTATCGCCCGCCCTGCACGTGAAGGTTTTGATTGCCTGCGGCGAGCGATGTTTGATTTTTCAGGGCGCAGGCCCTGAAAAATCAGCCTGAGCGAGTGCAGGCAATCAAAACCTTCCGCCGGCCAGCCCGCCATGGCTGGACATCTTCCGCCGCCACCGCCCATCATGGCTGGACACCTTCCGCCCAGTGCCGCCCAACGTAGCTGGACAAGCTGCCGCCGGCCAGCCGGGCGTTTCTGAACAAAACTCGGGTACCTCGCCCCGGGTTAGTGCGGCAGCTGCCTCCCGGACGGGGTACTTGCCAGATAGTGCCATTTACCTAAAACAGGTTTGATTTTTGCTTCTACTTAAAGAAAAAAATCATCATGAGCGACGCAAATGATATGTCAACACTTTCCAGGGTAATGGAAAAATTATCGGAACATGGTTACGGGCAGGAATTTCGAATCACAGGGAAAGGATGTGAGTTGACGGATACCGGAGATACTTTTGCACCTGAAGACCTTTTGATCGTGCGTGTATTTCGCTTCGAAGGAGTATCCGACCCGGCGGATATGTCGGTATTGTACGCGGTGGAAACTTCCGGCGGAACGAAAGGTTACCTGCTCGACGCTTTTGGTACCTATTCTGATTACGACACGGATCTTTTTGCCAAGTTTATCAGCCAGGTCCCCGTTGAGGAACGGGACGACCAGATTTTATTTTAGGGCCGGGGACAAATCAATGTCCTGCTGAACACCCTCCCGGGCCCGAATCAAAATGAAACGTACGCAAGTACCGGGAAAGCGCTGCAGGAGGCGCGTGCAAGGCTTTGACTGCCCGCAGCGAACGATGTCACTTCCTGCGGCCACGCCGCACAAATTGCCTGAGTGAGTCCGGGCAGTCAAACCAGCACGCGCCGCACCCCGGCCCAGCTCACTTACAATCTTACTTCCCGCCGCTTAACCTCAGGCAGTAGTCTATTTAGCCCATAGATTTCTTCTATTCGTTTTTTATATTGATACCAATACGTTACATTTGAGCCGCAGGGGCTAATTTATACCCTAAGCGGAATTTCGCCCCTTTCAGCAACGATTTCTCTTATTTAACTTATAATTCAAAAAAAATGGCATCAAATTATCGTTTTGAGACGCTGCAGGTGCATGCCGGACAGGAACCGGATCCGGCTACCAATGCGCGCGCGGTACCTATTTACCAAACGACTTCATTTGTATTCAACAGTGCCGAACATGGAGCTAACCTGTTTGCGCTGAAAGAATTCGGTAATATCTACACGCGGATCATGAACCCTACTACCGACGTGTTTGAAAAAAGAGTGGCGGCGCTGGAAGGCGGCGTGGCGGCGCTCGGAACGGCTTCGGGGCAATCGGCCCAGCTGCTTGCCATGCATAATATCCTGCAGGCGGGTGAAAATTTTGTGACCAGTTCCCATTTGTACGGCGGAACTTACAACCAGTTTAAGGTAACTTTCAAGCGCCTGGGAATGGAAGCCCGTTTCGCGGATGTGAACGATCCTTCCAGCTTTGAAAAGCACATTGATGATAAGACAAAGGCAATTTACCTGGAAACGATCGGGAATCCCGGTTTCAGTATTCCGGATTTTGAAGCATTTGCCAACCTGGCCCGCAAGCATGAAATCCCGCTGATCGTGGACAATACGTTTGCCGCCGCGGGTTATTTATGCAAGCCGATCGAATACGGCGCTAATGTGGTTGTTCAGGCAGCTACGAAATGGATCGGCGGTCATGGTACCAGCATAGGCGGCGTGATCGTAGATGCCGGTAATTTCAACTGGGGCAATGGTAAATTCCCGCAATTTTCAGAACCTTCGGAAGGTTACCACGGGCTGAATTTCTGGGAAGTCTTTGGTGAAGGCAATCCCCTGGGCTTGCCAAATATTGCTTTTGCCATCCGCGCCCGGGTGGAAGGCCTGCGCGACCTGGGGCCTGCTTCCAGCCCATTTAACTCTTTCCTGTTCCTGCAGGGACTGGAAACCCTTTCCCTGCGTGTGCAGCGCACCGTGGACAATGCGCTGGAACTCGCAAAATGGCTGCAGGGTCATCCGCAGGTCGAAAGCGTCAGCTATCCCGGCTTGCCCGGCAACCGCTATCATGAGCTGGCCAGAAAATACCTGAAGAATGGCTTCGGAGGCGTCTTTACCTTCAACATTAAAGGCGATAAGCAGCAGGCTGAACAATTTGTCAATAATCTTTCGCTCATCAGCCACCTTGCCAATGTAGGAGATACAAAAACGCTGATCATTCAGCCTTCAGCCACAACGCACCAGCAGCTTGGCGAAGCGGAACAAAAAGCAGCCGGCGTTGAACCGAACCAGCTTAGGATATCGCTCGGGATTGAACATATCGAAGATATCAAGGCTGATATCCAGCAGGCTTTCGACGCGATCAAATAATTCAGCCGGGACCTGAAGGTAATTAACCGCCGGGACCCGCCCACCCGGACTGCCCGTAATTAATCGATGGGATAGTCCGCGATTAACAACCGGGGACCTGCCCGCGGGAAGGCCGAAGGTTTATACGGGGGCCGGAAATATTTCAGGGCCCGGAAGTATTTCAAAGAGATCAGGGACAGACTGTTTTCCCCCGCAGGGGCTGACGAACTCAGTCCCTGATCTCTTCTTCTACATTCTCACCGTTTGAATGGCCGTGAAGTATCGGCAATAATTCCTTGATACGATAAACTGTTCCGTTATACCTGTTAGCCAGGATAATTATTACGAATTCATCCTTCGGACTGAACCAAAACAGGGAACTGTAGCCTTTCCACCAGCCGTTGTGGTAAATATATTCCGGTTTGTCGTTCTCCTCGAGATACATTCGGAAACCGTAGCCGTAATTTTTCACGCCGGGCCGTTCAAAACTGCGCGGGGTAAATGCCTCTTCCAGGGTTTCCTTCTTCAAAAGGCATTCGGTATTCAGGGCTTTGTACCAGATAAAAAGATCTTCGATCGTGGAATAAATACCCTTGTCGCCGACTACCCTGTCAAAGAAATCCTGGGGGACGGCACGCCCTTTATCGTAACCCGTAGTCTCGTGTACGTTCAGTGAATCCGGCGGGTCGGTAGCTGTCCAGGTATCCTTCATTCCCAGGGGGTCGAAAATGGCCATTTTCAAATATTCACCATATTTCATTCCCGTTATCTTTTCTATAATAGCCGCCAGTACTATATAATTGGTATTGTTATAGGCGAAGTGCTTATCCGGAAGGCTGTAAGGCGCAACTGTGGGTTCCGCTATGTCAAACCAATGCATGATACGGGCATTGTCAGGAAGCGCTTCTACCCTGCCCAGGCTATCGTCAAAAGCATACATATAATTGGGGAGGCCGCTTCTGTGAGATAGCATGTCGCGAATACGAACACCCGGATATGGAAAATCGGGAAAATATTGTTGCACGGTATCGGTCAGTTTTAAATGCCCGTGTTCCTTTAACATAAGCGTGGCAACCGCCGTAAAGGTTTTTGACAAGGAAGCCAGCTGAAACCGGGATTTTAAATGGAGGGAGTCCTTCTTTTTCATGTTACCGTAGCCAAAGGACTTCTCATATATCTTTACACCTTGCTGAGCGATCAATACGTTCCCGTTAAAGCCTTCTCTTCGTTTGATCCGGAAGATAGAATCAATACTTGCCGCCTTTTCCGCGGCATTGATCTTTTTCCTGATCTTGTCAGCCTTCCGGTCACTTATTTCGAGTTCCTCTTCAATACAGGATTTGCTTTCCTGGTAACTTTCCGCATCGCGGGTACTTTTGTTGCCGCAGCCGTAGAATAGCAGGGCGCCTGCCGACAAGAGCAGGTAAAATAAACTAGTACATCTCATTATAAATTCATTAACCGGCGAACGTATTTTCCAATTATATCAAACTCCAGGTTTACCGTATCGCCCGGCCGGATGGCAGAAAAATTCGTATGATCAAAAGTATAAGGAATTACCGCAACAGAAAATTTTCCGGGAAGGGAATCAACGACCGTCAGGCTCACGCCGTTCACACAGATAGATCCTTTTTCGACTGTAACATTTCCCGGCAAGGGAGCATACCCGAATACAAAAAGATAGCTGCCGCCCTGCTCCCTGACCTCCAGGCATTCCGCTGTTTGGTCCACATGCCCCTGGACAATGTGTCCGTCCAGGCGGCCGTTCATCAGCAGGGAACGCTCCAGGTTTACCAGGTGGCCTGTTTTTAATAAACCAATATTGCTCCGGCTGAGCGTTTCTGAAATAGCCGTTACTTTATAGGCTGCGTCGCCGGTTTCCACCACGGTCAGGCAAACTCCGTTGTGCGAAAGGCTCTGATCGACTTTTAGCGCAGGCGCCAGTTCCGATTCCAGGGTAAGATGCACATTGCCTCTGTCTTTTTCGAGGGAAACAACTTTCCCCATTGCTTCAATAATTCCTGTAAACATGCAGGTGATTTTCAATTAAAACTTAGCTGTTTTTCCTCTTTCGGACCCATTCACTTCGTAGATCCGAACTGCCATTTTGGCATTTTGTATTTTTTAAATTTCTGTTAATCAAATCATAAGATATGAATGATGAAACCAAAGATTCATTACCTCCGTTTGACTGACTATTCAGTGGTCCAAAATAGTTCTTCACGAAATGCGTATCAAAATTTCCGGAGGTAAAGGCGGGATGCCGCATGACAAAATCCCCGAAATCCAGTGTAGTTTGCACCCCCGAAATACGGTATTCGCCAATGGCCCTGATCATCCGGGCAATAGCTTCCTCGCGGCTATTTCCATGAACGATCAGCTTGGCAATTAAGGGATCATAATTGATAGGAATGTCCATCCCTTCCTCGTAGCCGCCATCTACGCGCACCCCGGGGCCCTGGGGCAACCGGTAATTCCGGAGCCGGCCGATATCGGGCAGAAACCCGTTGGCGGGGTCTTCGGCATAGACTCTCAGTTCCAGGGAGTGTCCATTAATTGAAAGGCTTTCCTGGCTGAAAGACAGCGCTTCTCCCCTTGCGATCTTCAACTGTTCCTTTACCAGGTCAATCCCGGTGATCATCTCCGTAACCGGATGTTCTACCTGCAGCCGGGTGTTCATTTCAAGGAAGTAAAACCGGTGATCTTCATCAAAAATAAACTCCACAGTTCCCGCTCCTATGTAGCTACAGGCTTTGCAAAGCGCTATCGCACAGCGGCCCATAGCCTTCCTGATCTCCGGGGTAACCACCGCCGAAGGGGCTTCCTCGATAACTTTCTGATGCCTTCGCTGGATGGAACATTCCCGTTCAAAAAGATAAACGGCGTTTCCATGCGTATCGGCAAGAACCTGTATCTCTATGTGCCTGGGAGCGCTTACGTACCTTTCTATAAAGACAGACCCGTCACCAAATGCGGAAGTTGCTTCACTGATAGCCAGACGCATCTGCTCTTCTACTTCATTTATATCTTCAACTATGCGCATCCCTTTTCCCCCTCCGCCGGCGGCAGCCTTGATTAGCAGCGGAAAGCCGATTTCCCTGGCTACTTCCAGAGCCTCTTCAATCCCGGAGATAGCAGATGCGGTCCCGGGTACCAGGGGGACGCCTTGTTTCCGCGCAGCGCTTTTGGCCTCCAGCTTATTCCCCATCATCTCTATGCTTTCGGGCGAAGGCCCCACAAAGATCAGCCCTGCCTCCTGCACTTTTTTTGCGAAGCTGGCATTCTCCGACAAAAAACCATAGCCGGGGTGAACAGCATCTGCACCGGCAGCTTTACAAGCCTCCAGGATATTTTCCACAGAAAGATAGGAAGACGCGGCAGGCGCGGAACCAATACAAATTGCTTCGTCGGCAAATTGCACATGAGGAGAACGGCGATCTGCTTCGGAAAAAACCGCCACGGTAGCAATGCCCATTTCTTTGGCTGACCGCATGATCCTTAATGCAATTTCTCCCCGGTTTGCTATTAAAAGTTTTTTCATTCGGCTACTTTTGCGGTTCAGCTTATTTTTGCTGCTAAATTTACTATTTTTCCTCATGATGCCATTAAAACTATCAACTCCCTTCGGCGCAGGCCGTCCTTCCTGCAAATGTGCCTGCCGCTTCTTGCTGCCGCTTGTTCTCCTCCTTCTTTTTTCAGGTATGGCCGCCGGCCAGAGTGCGGACGCGGAGCTGCGGGAAATGATGAGCCGCCGTGCCGGCCTTCTTCAGCAGTGGAGGCGTTTTAACCTGGAGGAAAACGCGCTCTTCGGAGGACAAAGCAAGAAAGACCTCAGGAATATCCTGCAAACTCAGCAAAGGATCATTGAGCTGGATAACCAGATCCTGAATTACGGCAAACTGGAAAACTATACAAAACAGAAAACCGAAAAAGACGAAACGCTTCAGCTTAGAAAATCCCTTTACAACCGCCTTGATTCCGCAGAAACGCTGAAATCAAGGTATGAGGAGCAATTATCGGCATTGGAAAAACGTGAAAGCACGCTCAAGGCGGGAATTGAACGCCGGCAATCGGCAAACAGGGGGCTTTCCATAGCATTGGTGCTGGTTACCGCCTTGCTGCTGCTCAGCCTCTTTTACAATCCTCTCAGAAAAAAACGTTGAACCGGTCAGTCGTCTGGCCGCTACGGTAGTCTGGACGGTATCGCCACAGCCGGAATTATCTTTTTCCACAGAAAGTTTGCAGGGAACTAGCCCGAATTATCTTTTTCCACAGAAGGTTTACGGCGGACTTCCTTTTTCCGGGACAGGTAGGTTTTTTCGCGAAGGCGTTTTTCGACGGCAGCGCGACCGGGCCGGGTCGCTTTCCTGGGCTTTCGTGGTTTCAGCGCCTTTGCCAGCAACGCCAGCATTTTATTCAGGGCCCTTTCTTTATTCATCAGCTGGCTGCGCTCCTCTTCGCTGGTCACCTGCAGCACGCCGGCCTGACTGAGTTTTCCGCCGAGCTTTTCAAAAAGAAGGTTTTTTTGTTCTGAGCTAAAGCACTCCGCCGCCGGTATATCCAAATAAGCTTCCACGCGGGTAGACACTTTATTCACATGCTGTCCCCCTTTCCCGGAACTCCTGGTGGCTTTAAACCGAACCTCCCGGGCAACTTCTTCTTCGTTTAGCTGATCTTTCATTAGGATATTTGCAAATATAGCCTTTATTTCGCAGGAAAAACCATGCCAGTGCCTTTCATCATAGCAATAGACGGACATTCCTCCTGCGGAAAAAGTACCCTTGCCCGGGCGGTTGCCGGCGAACTGGGATTTATTTATATTGATTCGGGCGCCATGTACCGGGCGGTTACTTTTTATTTTCTCAAGAAAAATATCGACCTTCAAGATAATGAAGCCGTTAAGGCTGCGCTTGATCAGATCAACATTGAACTAAAAGCCGGGCAGGAAGGAATGCAGGTATTCTTAAATGGCCGGGATATCACCGGAGACATCCGGAAAATGCCCGTTTCTAACCTGGTAAGCAAGGTGAGCGCTATTCCTGAGGTTCGCGATAAAATGGTAAAACTGCAACGGGACATGGGGAAGAAAGAAAATCTTGTGATGGACGGACGGGATATCGGCACGGTCGTGTTTCCCCAAGCTTCACTGAAAATATTCATGACTGCAGATCCCGGCGTAAGGGCCCGGCGACGGTACGAAGAACTGCGTGCCAAAGGACTGGCGGTAAGCCTGGAAGAAATACATAAAAACCTGCTGAAAAGAGATCATGAAGACACCACCAGAGCCTGGAGCCCCCTCCTGAAGGCGCCGGACGCACTTGAACTGGATAATTCCTGCATGAGCCGGGAAGAACAGCTGAGCTGGATCATGAAAAAGATAAAAGAAAGGCTATAGTGCTTCGCCAGCTTTATAAGACCACCATCCTTTCCATAAAGGAATACCGGAACAGCAACCCGCTCCAACTTGCCTCTTCAACCGCCTTCTTTACCCTGTTCGCTTTGCCGCCCATATTGATCATCCTGATCAGCGTACTTGGAATAATTGTCAAGCCCGACATGCTGCGCGGAGAACTTTTCAGCAAACTTTCAGCAGTCCTTGGTGATAAGAGTACCGAAACTGTGAACATGATCTTCCGGAATTTCCGGGCGCTGGCCGGCGATCCCCTCCGCTCCATTCTTGGCTTCCTGTTCCTGACTTTCGTGGCCACCACGCTGATGAGTTTGATAAAACGTTCCATTAACCAGCTCTGGCACCTGAAAGTGCGCGAGGGAGCAACGATCAGGGAGATCCTGGCGGGAAGAGGGCTATCCTTCCTGGTGGTATTGATAAGCGGCCTGCTTTTCCTGCTTTCCCTGGTATCAGACACTTTCCTGGCTTTTCTCGGAAGCCGGCTTCACGCCCTTTTTCCGGGCAAGGACGTCTTTTTTATTAAAACGATTAACTTTCTTTTTTCCGTCCTGAGCATTACCGGCTGGTTCGGCATTATCTTCAAGCTGCTGCCTAACGCACGCATTGCCTGGAAACCGGCCCTGGTTGGTGGCTTCTGTACGGCCCTCCTTTTCACGCTGGGGAAGTTTATCCTGGGCCGTGTGCTTATCAGAAGCGATATCGGTTCCGTATTCGGGACATCCGCCAGTGTAATCGTACTCCTTTTATTTATTTTCTATTCATCGCTTATTTTTTATTACGGGGCGGTTTTCACCAAAAATTATGCAGCAGCGATCGGCCGCCCGGTAAGAGCCGCGAGGCAATCCGTAAAATTCAAGATTATTGAAATAGAAGAAAGCAACTCCCCGGTTAGTAAGCATTGACCAGTTTTCTTCCGTTACCGGTTTGGCGAAGAGGCAATGTTTTCTAAGTTGTTATAGCATTGGACTTGTTCGCTAACTTACTGCAGCAGCCATTCTGCATAGAAAAGTATTCCTAAAAGGTTTACGAATTGTCTTGGCCTTAAAGTGCGGGGTTCTTACCTTTACTCCTGTTATCAATTTTAACCGCTGCCTGTGGAATGTACCCATTACAGATCAGCATGGCTATACAAAACCTATTTAGAACATGTACCAGTTGAAAACCAGAGAAGAACGTATGGACTTGCGCCCCCGGAGCAGTTCATGTTGGCAGTATCGCCGGGAAAGCCTGCTGAAACCGCAGGAAAATTTGCAGGAACCGCAGGTAAAAAAGCGCTATCGCTCATGGGAGTACCCGCCAGGCCCGGACGCGCGGGCGCTGGCGGGACCCTATGCGCTGTGGCTGACGGGACCCTGCGCGCTGTGGCTGATGGAACCGGAATCCACCAGGTACGGCTCCCGCTACCTGGACCTCCGCAGTGACTTTGCGTTTAAGCATATCTTCGGCAAAGAAGCTAACAAAGAGCTGCTGATTGACTTCCTCAACAGCCTGCGCCAGGGACGGAAAGCGATCGGAGACCTCCGGTATGGCCTTAGCGAGCGCCAGGGCGAAACGAAAAAAAATCAGGAAAGTGCTGTACGATATCCAGTATACCAGCGACCAGGGAGAGCAATTCCTGATTGAGATGCAGCGGGATGCCCGGGACGGCTTTTTCCGGAGGCTGCTCTACTATGCAATGCGTTTAGGCAGCGAGCAGGTACAGGCTGGGAAACAGGGAAACCATTATCCCCTTCCGGGAATTTGTGCCATTGCCATTGTCAACTACGATCCCTGGAAGGACATGAACTTGCCGTGTGAGCGGAAAAGGGAGTACCTGAACGTCTATCAGCTTGTGAATTCCGGAAAGGATCACTCCTACCCTGCTTCATTTGAACTGATACTGGTGGAGCTTCCCAGGTTCACCAAGACGATCGCCGAACTGCAAACCAATCTTGATAAGTGGCTGTGCCTCATGAAGGCCTTACCTCATCTGCAGGAGCAGCCTTCGTCCTTTGAGGGGCCCTTATTTGAAAAACTATTTCAATTAACCGATTACAATAAGCTAAAGGAGGACCAAAAAATGACAATTGACTATGATCGCGACCTTAGAAGTATTGCAAGCGCCTCGAAACGGGAAGGCCGGGAGGAAGGCCGGGAGGAAGGCCTGCGGGAAGGTATTCAACAGCAGAAACATTCATCTGTCCTGGCCCTGATCAAACAAACGGACTTGGATGATCAAAAGATTGCTTCCATCGAGGGAGTTGAAGAAAGCTTTGTAAGAAAGGTTCGGGCGGGGATCATGAACGCCCTGTAATGGCAGTTAATGTTCAAAAAGTCAGGTCCCGGCTTGCCATAACATTCTTTACTATTTGATACTTAGTACTTTTATTTCTAACTTTGCGTCCCCGCGAAAAGCGGAGGAAAAGGAGATTAAAATATTGACAACAAAAAAAGAACAGGAAGAATTAAACGAAGAACTGCCAGCAGGCTCTGAAGCCGCCTCGGGAGAGGATCAGGCAAAAGAAGCTGCTGCCACTCCGGACGCTGCTGAAGAAGCGCCCAAGGAAGATGTCCCGGTTGCGGAAAATAACACCGAAGCACCGGAATCTACCGAAACCCCGGCTGAGCCTGAAACTCCGGCAAAAGCTGAAACCCCCGCGGAAGCTGAAGCGCCTGCGGAAGTAAAAGCGGAAGCTCAAGCGGCTGCCGAACCTGAAGCCAAAGCCCCGGCCCAGGCTACAGAAGACATACTTAACTTCGAAACGCCTACCGAGGAGTTTGACTGGGATGCAGATCAGAAAGGTTTTTCCGGCTATTCAAAAGAAGAGCGGGAAAAGCTTGAAAACATTTACTCAGAGACATTACGCCCCATCAGCAAGAATGAAATTGTTAGTGGGAAAGTAGTGACCGTTACCGCTAAAGACGTGGTACTGAACGTCGGCTTCAAATCAGACGGTTTGGTACCCCTTTCCGAGTTCCGCGACATGCCTGACCTGAAGGCGGGCGATGTAGTTGATGTGTATGTGGAAAACCAGGAAGACAAGAATGGTCAGCTGGTTCTTTCCCGTAAGCGTGCGAAAACTCAGAAGTCCTGGGAGCGGATCAACCAGGCGCTTGAAACGGACGAAGTGATCAATGGATTCGTTAAGAGCCGTACGAAAGGCGGTCTTATCGTGGACATTGAAGGTGTGGAAGCGTTCCTTCCTGGTTCGCAAATTGATATTAAGCCTATCCGTGACTACGATCAGTACGTAGGCAAGGATATGGAATTCAAGGTGGTGAAGATCAATCACGAGTTCAAGAACGTGGTAGTTTCCCACAAGGCCCTTATTGAAGACGACCTTGAAAGCCAGAAAATGGAGATCATCTCCAAACTGGAAAAAGGCCAGGTACTGGAAGGCACCGTTAAGAACATTACGCCATTCGGGGTATTCATTGACCTTGGCGGCGTAGATGGCTTGCTTCACATTACCGACATTTCATGGGGACGTATTGAACATCCGGAAGAAGTACTGCAGCTTGATCAGAAGATCAATGTGGTAGTGCTTGATTTCGACGATGACAAGAAACGCATTGCCTTAGGTTTAAAACAGCTGACCGCTCACCCATGGGAATCACTGGACGAATCCATCCAGCCAGGCTCCAGGGTAAAAGGAAAAGTCGTGACAGTTGCCGATTACGGTGCGTTCATGGAGATCATCCCCGGCGTGGAAGGACTTATTCACGTTTCAGAGATGTCCTGGTCACAGCACCTGCGTAACCCGCAGGAATTCCTGAAGGTTGGCGACGAGGTTGAAGCAGAAGTGCTTACCATTGACCGCGATGACAGGAAGATGTCATTAGGCATTAAGCAGCTGAGCCAGGATCCCTGGGCAGGTATTGCTGATCGCTATCCGGTTGGCAGCCAGCATAAGGCTGTGGTACGCAACATGACCAACTTCGGCGTTTTCGTTGAAATGGAAGAAGGCATTGACGGTTTAGTACATATTTCCGACCTCTCCTGGGGCAAGAAGATCAACCAT
The DNA here is from genome assembly GCF_008033235.1 of Anseongella ginsenosidimutans. Lineage (GTDB taxonomy): Bacteria > Bacteroidota > Bacteroidia > Sphingobacteriales > Sphingobacteriaceae > Anseongella > Anseongella ginsenosidimutans. The sequence continues at coordinate 2,559,976 of NZ_CP042432.1, read as the reverse complement.
CCCAATGAATTCACCAAAGTAGGTGAAGAAATGGAAGTGGTTGTTCTGGAAGTAGACGAAGAAAACCGCAAGCTTAGCCTTGGTCATAAACAACTGGAAGAAAACCCCTGGGATACTTTCGAAACGGTCTTTACCGAAGGCAGCGTTCATCAGGGAACTGTGATAAAACTCCAGGATAAAGGAGCAATTATCGCACTGCCTTATGGCGTGGAAGGCTTCTGCCCCGGCAAGCATCTTGTGAAGGAGGACGGAACCACGGCGGCAGCCGATGAAACCCTCGAATTCAAGATACTTGAGTTCAACAAGGACAGTCGCCGCATTCTGGTATCCCACTCCAGGATCTGGGAAGAAGAAAAAGCCGAACTGGATAAATCCGAAAGGGCTTCACGGAAAAAAGATACCGTTAAGCAGGCAAAAACGGTAAAAAAGGTAAAAGAATCCGTAGAGAAAACCACTTTAGGCGACCTCGCGGTACTTGCCAACCTGAAAGCCGAAATGGAAGATTCCGAAAAACAGAGCAAAGCTTCGCCCAAAGCTGCAGAGCCTAAAGCAGAAGCTCCTAAAGCTCCGGAAGAAAGCTCCGAAGGAGAAAATCCTGAAGAAAACAAAGATTCCGAATAATTTGATAGAAATATCTCATAAAAAAAAGCCCTGCAGATTGCGGGGCTTTTTTTATTTATGGCCTGACACCCGGCCAGCTGTTTCGCGATAAACGCCCGTAACGCCTTATCTGTAACCGGCAGCACCCCGGGTCTTTTCATACCCCTTGGGCAAAGCTGGCATTTGTCCGATTTTTACAAGGAAACCATGTGGGGTCCCGCTATTTTTGAGGCATTAAAACACGACAAAAATGAAGTTAAACGCAGGCATTATCACCGCAAAAATGGCGGAAACCAAGGCTTTCTATACGGAAGTGCTGGGTTTTGGAATATCGTTTGAAAACGAATTTTACCTTCTGATGCACAGCCCGGGTGGAAACTCCGAAATCAGTTTTCTGCTTCCGGATCACTCCTCCCAGCAACCGCTTTTCCACGCTCCTTTTGAAGGCCGGGGCGTGTACTTCACCATCGAAGTAGAGGACGTGGACGCGATCTATAATGATGTGAAGAGCAAAGGCGCTGCAATCAGTATCCCGCTCCGTGACGAGCCCTGGGGCGACCGGCACTTTGCCATTCAGGATCCAAACGGCGTTTCCATTGATATAGTCACTTATTCGCCGCCAGCCTGATAGCCTATACCAAGTTTAGTGATTGCTACACTGGACGAAGGGCTTCCGGATAATGAAAATCTCCTGCTTTTTTCTTTCTCCTACTTATCCCTATATTTGCCTCAGGCGCTCCCGGCGGAAAACAGCAGGGCCGGAATTGCCTCAGCACAGCATCCATGCAACAAAAACTTTTGCTTGGCAGTCGGAAATTTGACCTTGTGATCCAGCGGCTTTGCCACCAGCTGATCGAAATTCATGACGATTTTAGTGAGTCGGCCATCATCGGGCTGCAGCCGCGGGGCATCTATCTTGCTGACCGGATCCATGAGGAATTAAAAAAGATACTTCCCGCATCAACCGTTCCCTGCGGGCATTTGGATATCACCTTTTTCCGGGATGATTTCCGCCGGCGGGATACGCCGCTGGTGGCTAATTCTACCAGTATTGATTTTATGATCGAAAACAAAAAGGTTATCCTGGTGGACGACGTATTGTATACGGGACGGACCATTCGATCCGGCCTGGACGCGATGATGGCCTTTGGAAGGGCGGCAAGGGTGGAATTGCTGGTGCTGGTTGACCGGCGTTATTCCCGGCATTTGCCTATTGAACCCGATTATATCGGTATACAGGTTGATTCCATCGCCTCTCAGAGTGTCAAGGTCACCTGGAAAGAAACCGAGGGAGAGGATGCTATTTATTTATTAAATACATAGGATAAGTAATGAATAACCAGCTCAGCACCAGGAATTTGTTGGGGATAAAGGATTTGAACGAGAAGGATATTCAGCTGATCTTTGAAACGGCCGATAATTTCAAGGAAGTCATCAACCGGCCGATCAAAAAGGTGCCTTCCCTGCGTGACGTGACCGTAGCGAATGTGTTTTTTGAAAATTCCACACGTACCCGGCTTTCGTTTGAGCTGGCTCAAAAACGACTTTCAGCAGATGTAATCAATTTTTCAGCGTCCTCCTCCTCGGTCAGTAAGGGAGAAACCCTGGTGGATACGGTTAAAAACATCCTGGCGATGAAGGTGGATATGATCGTCATGCGTCATCCTTACCCGGGGCCGGGGTGTTCCTTTCGAGGCACATCCATGCTAATATTATTAATGCAGGGGACGGCGCTAACGAGCATCCTACACAGGCGCTGCTTGATGCGTTTTCCATTCGTGAAAGACTTGGAGATGTCAGCGGGAAAAAAGTAGTGATCGTGGGTGATATCCTGCATTCCCGCGTGGCCCTGTCCAATATTTTGTGCCTGCAAAAACTGGGCGCCGAAGTAATGGTCTGCGGCCCTACTACCCTGATACCTCGCTACATGGAAGACCTTGGAGTTTTGGTGGAGCATAACCTTCGAAAAGCATTGGAATGGTGTGACATTGCCAATATGCTGCGCATTCAACTGGAACGCCAGGATATTAAATATTTTCCTTCGCTGCGGGAATACACGATGATGTACGGGCTGAACCGGGCCTTGCTCGATTCCCTGGACAAGACCATTACCATCATGCATCCGGGGCCAATTAACCGCGGTGTAGAAATCACCAGCGATGTAGCGGACAGCGAACATTCCATTATCCTGGAACAAGTAGAAAACGGTGTCGCTATCCGTATGGCGGTCATGTACCTTCTGGCCCAGAAACACTAACTTCATGCCAGTCAGACATTAAACCTTATCCACAAGTGTTAATAACTACGGGGGCAAATACTCCCGGCTAAGCAATAATTTTACACGCGAGAGTGTTAAAACCTAAATGATGCAGTTCAGAAAAAAGTTATTCCCCCTTATATTTTTATTTTTCGCTTCGTCCTATACCCTGTTTGCACAGCAGCCGGCTTATTACGAAACGAATGCGACCTTCCGGAAGGGCCTTGAGCTTTTTGACCATAATCAGTTTGCGTCCGCCGCGGAAATGTTCCGGCAGGTGTACACGGACAAGCAGGTTGCCGGAAGTACTCCTGCTGAAAACGGCGATATCACGATGATGAAGGCCGATGCCCGCTATTATGAGATCCTTTGCGGCCTTGAACTGGGGAACCGGCAGTCACAGGAGGCCCTGCTGAGCTTTATTACCGATTACCCGGAAAGCGAGAAAACGAAGTCGGCGATGTTCCATGTGGGCAAGCTGTACTATGCGAGAAAAGATTACCCGCAGGCTATTGAGTGGTTCAGCAAAGTGAAGGAAAACGACCTCGCCGGAAACGACCGGGCCGAATATAATTTCAAAATGGGCATAAGCCACCTGGAAACCGGGGAAGATATCCGCGCCCTTGGGTTTTTCAAGAAAGCGCAGCAGCCCCGGAATCCTTACACCAATGACGCCACCTATTACTATGCGCATGTTTCTTTCCTGAAAAAGGATTATGATGTATCGCTCAGGGAATTTGAGAAACTGCGCGACGTTCCTCAGTACAAGGATGCATACATATATTATAAATCGCAGATTCTGCTGGTGCTGGATAAAGTAGATGCCGCCATTGCCCTGGCTGAACCCGCCTTTGAGAACGGCCGGGGTTCGGAATACGAAGCGCAGCTGGCCAAATTACTGGGATCAGCCTATTTTAATAAAGGCGAATACGAGAAGGCGGTGGAATACTTCGGCTTTTTCCTCAACAGCACCCATGCAGCAGATCAATCATCTCAGGACAGCTACCAGATCGGGTACAGTTATTACAAAACCGGCGATTACAAGAATGCGATCATCCTCCTGGAACCGCTGGTGAACGGCGATGATATCTGGACGCAATATGCGATGTACACGCTGGGGGACTGTTTCCTGAAAACGGATAACAAGCAAAATGCGCGGGCTGCCTTTGAACGGGCGTCCAAGCTGGCGCACGATGAAGAGATTCAGCAGCATGCCCTGCTGCAATATGCCAAGCTTTCTTACGAACTGGGCTTTAACTCCTTTGCCTTAACGGCTACCCAGCAATACATTGAACGCTTCCCGAATTCCGTTTACATCGATGAGGCGCGTACCGTACGGGGAGAAGTCCTGTTAAGCAGCCGGAATTACGCCGAAGCGCTGAAAGTGCTGGAAAGCGTACGCAACAAGACCCGGCAGAGTAATGAACTTTACCAGAAGGTGAGCTATTACCGCGGCGCCGAATTATTCAACGAAAAAAAATACGAACAGGCCATTGAGCTGTTTAAGCAGGCCGTTTATTATTCCGAAGACAGGAATATTACCGCCCTTGCGAATTACTGGGCAGGAGAAGCCTATTATGAGCTGCGCTATTTCAGCGAAGCGGTTGCTAATTACCGCGCTTTCTTTGCCAATGAACGTGCAGCGTCTACGAATGTGATGCCTTTTGCTTATTACACCGCTGGCTACGCTTATTTCCAGAATGACGACTTCCGCCAGGCAGCGCAGCATTTCCAGCAGTATATCAGCAGCGGCGGCAGCGAACAGGGAGTCATTAACGATGCGCGGCTTCGCCTTGCCGATTCCCGGTTCGTTCTGAAAAATTACGGCCAGGCGCTTGACGTTTATAACTCGGTGATCGCCAGCGGCGGTTCCGGCGTAGATTATGCCTTGTATCAGAAAGGAATGATCGAAGGGCTGCGCGGACAAAATGCCAATAAAGCCGGTACGCTGCAAGGTATTATCAGCAAATACCCGGAGTCGGGTTATGCGGACGATGCGCAGTTTGAAATCGGGAACACCTACTTGCTGGAAGGGAATGTAGCCCAGGCTACCGCCGAATTCAATTCGCTGATCAGCAGGTATCCAAACAGCAGCCGCGCCCCCGAGGCGATGATGAAACTGGGGCTGATCCAGTATAATGCAGGCAATGACGAAGCAGCCCTGGCAACCTATAAAAAAGTAGTCAGCAACTATGGTTCTACCGCGCAGAGAAGAGAAGCCATCCAGGCCATCCGGAACATTTATGTGGAACAGGGTAATGCGGAAGCTTTCCTATCCTACAGCAAAACAGTCCCGAACGTAAATATCTCTACCAGCGAACAGGATTCCATCAGTTACCAGGCAGCTTATTCTATGTATCTTAAAGGTGATTGCGAAAAAGGCGTTGCTACGTTCAGTAATTACCTGAGCAATTTCCCGCAAGGTCAATTCACCAACGATGTACATTTTTACCGCGCTGAGTGCCTGGTTAGAAGCAACAAGCATGATGAAGCGCTTAGCGATTTCCTGTACCTGGCCGAACAGCCCAAGAACCAGTACTCTCAGCGCGCACTGGTAGCGGCTTCAGAGATTTATATTACCCGGGAGGATTTCGTAAATGTCCTGCCCTTGCTGAAGACGCTGGAGGGCGATCCCGAGTACCAGGAAAACCAGGGTTTTGCCATTGTTAACCTGATGCGCGCTTATAATGCCCAGGGAAATGCGGATTCTACATTCTATTATAGCCAGGAAGTACTTAAGAATGAAAAAGCGTCAACTAACGAGCTGAATATGGCCCATTTGTATGCCGGGAAATCTTACCTGGCCCGAGGTGAGGCAGCCAGAGCGCTCGAAGAGTTCCGGGCCGCCAGTAAAACAGCCAAGACAGCGGTAGCGGCTGAAGCAAAATACCTGGAGGCACAAATACAAAACACTTCCGGCGATTACGATGCATCTGAAAAGAGCTGCTTCGAGGTCATCAACAACATGCCTAACCAGGACTACTGGGTAGCCAGGAGCTTTGTTCTCCTCGCAGATAATTACGCGAAAAAGGGGAATATCTTCCAGGCAAGGAGTACGCTTCAGAGCGTGATCGATAATTACCAGGGCGATGACGACATCGTTCCTTCCGCAAAACAGAAGCTGGAAGAAATAAATGCCGCAGACAAAGCGGAAGAAGCAGCACAGGATTCAACCAGTAATGAAAATTAAGATGAAATTTCAACGATATTTTTGGATCATTATTTTTCTTTCTGCCGCGCAGGCCGGATACGCCCAGCGAACCCTGGAAGAGCAGATCAATGTGGTAAGGGCTTACCGCCCGGTGCTGGCCGATGCGGTTAAGATCAGGAAAAACCCTCAATTAAGCGACACCAACCAGGTCCGGCCCCGGTTAAACTACCTTGTGACGGACGAAAAATTAAGCGACAATTCCAACCCCGGCCCCGTTCCGGCCAAACAACCTCGTGCTGTCACCAATGGTTTCATCCCTTACCTTTATGGGAAAGCCGGGGCAGGAAACCTGGGCGGCGTTCTCGGAGAAATATATTTCAATAATAAACAGGACGAAAACAACCAGTACGGCCTCTTTTTTCAGCATAATTCCGCTAAAGGAGATTTTGATTATCAGCAGTACGGCCGCACCGCGGTGGGCGGCTTTGGAAAATTCAATATCGGAGAGCGTGCAAGCCTGAACGTAAATGCGGCATACCGGCAGCGTGGAAACCGTATCTCTGTTCTCAACGGCCCCTTGGATATCACCGATCCCGATGTATTTCCCATACCTACTGCCGTCGATACCGGCACAGTTAAACAAAACTTCAATCTCCTGGAAGGGGAAGTTGAAATTGCCAACCTCCGGACCACCTCATCTGATTTTGTATACGGCCTGAAGCTCGGAGGCTACACACTTTCCGATGAATTCGAGTCGAAAGAAAATAACTTTTACCTCACGGGGCTGATCGGGAAGCAACTGGGTACTTTTTCCATTAACCTTTCCGGGAATATTGATATCACCAACCTGGACATGGCAACCGCCGGCGGCGGTGAAGTTGCCTCGGTTAAAAACCCGGTTTACCGCTTCAAACCCTATCTCCTTTTCAAGAACGGAAGCTTTACCTTTAAAGGAGGGATTAACCTGGTGGGAATCTCGGACGACAATGCCTTTGCAGGGATTGATAAGAAAATGTTCCTTTTCCCCGACCTGAGCATTGATTTCCAGCTTATCCCTGATTACCTCGCTTTATTCGGTGGCTTGAGCGGAGACGTGGTAAAAAATACGGTAAAAGATTTCTCAGAAGAAAATCCATACATGCGCAACTTCTCAGGGCTTGGCAACTCCCGTGAAAAATACAATGCATTCGGAGGAATCCGGGGCTCTTTCTCGTCCAGCGTTGGCTTTAAGGCACAATTCGAGTATGCAAATGTAGACTACCAGAATTTCATTGTTAACGATACGCTGAACAGCCGCGAATTCAGCGTGTACCAGGCAGGTGAGAACGGCAAGCGGACAACGATCAATGCCGAACTGAATGTGCGTTATTCGGAAGCGTTCAGAATGAATATGGGTGTCTGGAGCTACAAGTACGAAGATGACTTCATCCAGCGCGCCTGGAATGTTCCTTCCATGAAATTGTATATTTCACCCACTTATAATTACCGCGACAAGCTTTTCCTGACCGCTGACCTCTTCTATGTCGGCGAGCGTAATGCATACCTGGGGCCGCCGGCGAAGGCACTACCTACGAGGTGCTGGACCCCTATGCGGATCTTAATTTTGGTGCGAGCTACAAGATCAACACAAACTTCGGTATTTTCCTCAATGCCAACAATGTATTGAACAAACAATACGAGCGCTACCTGAATTACCAGGGAATGGGCTTTAACATGATGGCCGGACTTACATTTTCACTTTAGCGAACGCGAAAGGGTATGGATATTACAAAATCGATAGCAATACTTTTAAGTACCGAAAAACAGGTCTGCATACCCGGCCTGGGTACCCTTTCCACTTCGGTTCAGCATGCGGATGAACATCCGAAGAAGAAACCGGCGGAACAGAGCGGGCAGAAAAAAGAAGGGCGTGATCACTTTTTCCCCTTTTTGGCAGGGCTTGCTTTCTCTGAGAAATACGATGCGCGAGACAGGAAACTGGCAGAAAAAATAGCGGAGAGCCGGCAGATAAACCCGAACCTGGCCGGTTATGAAGTTGATAAGTTTGTTATCCGCGTAAAACAGGAGCTAAGCCGTAACGGCTCTTTTGAGCTTCCGGAAGTGGGTAAATTAACCGCCGGCCAGTCAGGGAAGGTCATCTTTGAGTCCTTACTCAACGACCGTGCTATCTTCGGCCTGAGCCCAGTGGAACTAAAGCCCCTGGAACACGGGAATATGGTAGAGGTCATCACCCGGAAAATCGGGTTTAAAAATGTAAGAAAAAATAAATTCAAGCTTGTTTGGGCAATTCTGATTGGTCTGATTATATTAGGGCTTGTATCCCTGCTGCTTGTGAGGCTGAATATTATTGGAGTTTAAAGTTAAAAACAGTAAAAAATCAAGAATAATTTATGTTGTTGTTACAGATTGGGGATACCCTGAACCAGGCGGCAGATACTTTACAGCAAGCGCTCCCCCAGAATTCCGTGATTGCGGCTGAGCAAAAGGTGAATATATTGAGTCTTTTGATCAAAGGGGGCTGGGTTATGCTTCCGATAGCGCTGCTGCTCTTCCTTGGTATTTATATCTTTTTCGAGCGGTATTTCACCATCCGGAAGGCCGCCCGCTATGAAGCCAACCTTACCATGCAGATAAAGCAGTACGTGCTTGCCGGCAATCTTGACGGCGCCATTGCTCTTTGCAGGAATAGCGCAACTCCGATTGGCCGCATGCTTCAAAAAGGGCTTCTTCGCATAGGTAAGCCTATTAAGGATATTGAAGGCGCCATTGAAAACCAGGGGAAACTGGAGGTGTCGAAACTGGAAAAGAACATTAGTATCCTGGGAATTATCGCGGGCATTGCTCCCATGCTGGGCTTTATTGGAACTATCATTGGGGTAATTACGATCTTTTACGATATTTCCGCTACCGGAGAATATTCCATTGACACTGTTTCCAGCGGTTTGTACCAGAAAATGATCACCAGTGCCGCCGGCCTGTTCATCGGGATCCTGGCTTATATCGGTCATCATATTTTAACCATGATGGTAGATAAGGTAATTTTGCAAATGGAAACGGATTCGATCGATTTTATTGATTTACTGGAAGAACCTACTAAATAGTTTAAAGTTCCAGGTTTAAAGTTCAAGGTTCAAGGTTCAAGGTTTAAGGTTTAAGGTTTTATGTTAACGCGTGTTTTTCCGGCTTCGAATTTGCACCCTGAAGCGGTAACTTTGAACTGTGCGAAGCAAATTGGAACTTTGAACTGTTGCGAAGCAACATGAAACTTTGAACTATTTGCGAAGCAACATGAAACTTTGAACTATTTGCGAAGCAACTTAGAAAATGAACATCAGAAAGAGGCATAAAGTACAGGCGGAAGTAAACGCAGCATCGATGAACGATATCATGTTCTTCCTGATGTTGTTTTTCCTTATCGCTTCCCTGGTGATCAATCCAAATGTGATCAGGGTACAAAATCCGCGGTCCGAATCAGGTGACACCTATTCGAAACAAACCGTTAACATTACGCTGACCAAAGATCTGCAGCTGTATATCGACAAGCGTCCGGTATCAGTAGGCATGCTTGACAGCCTGCTGCAAAATTATCCCCGGGGAAACAATAATGAACTTTCCGCCGTTTTATACGTAGATCGTTCGGTGGATGTACAACACCTGGTGGATATTATGGACGCATGCAACCGCAACCAGGTAAAAATGGTGCTGGCCACCGATAAAGAACAATAATATCATGGCAAATTATCAATATATAGACCAGCCTCCCCAGTGGAAAAAAGCGCTTGCTTACGCTTCAGGCGTATATATTGTAATTTTACTCGTCCTCTACTTTGTTTACATCCGGACGCAGCAGGAAACCAGGGAAGAAATACTGAGCGGCGGAATTGAGATCAATTACGGCCCTGATGAAGTAGGAATGGGAACGGATTATACCAGTATGGAAGCGGTTTCGGCTTCTCCGGAAGCTAATAACCGCCCGCCGGTGGAAACGCAGGAAGAAGTAGCGGCCTCCTCTAACCCGGTACCGGAAGCTGATGAAAGACGCATAGCTACCCAGGATTTTGAAGAAGCGCCGGCCGTGAAAAGCTCGAATAACCCGGAAGTTACGGCTAAACCCGTGGAAGGCCCGGTAACCAATAATGATCATAGCCAGCCGGAAGAGAAAAAGGAACCCGTAGTTAACCAGAATGCCTTATATAAAGGCAACCAGAGCGAGGGCGCCGGAAGCGGCGACGGAACCGGCACACAGGCCGGAAACCAGGGAGCGCAAACAGGGAATAACCTTTCTAACAGTTACGAAGGAACAGGCTCCGGCGGCGGGGGCATTGCCCTTAACCTTGCGGGAAGGTACTTCACTTCACGCCCTACCCTGCAGGACGACGGCCAAAGTACAGGAAAGATAGCGGTCCAGATCACGGTAGACCGCAGCGGAAATATAAAAACTGCCAAAGCGGGCGCCCGGGGCACTACCATCTCCAGCGCCGCCTTGTGGGCCAAATGTGAGCAAGCGGTAATGAATGCCAAGTTAAACCCCATCGCCAAAGGCCCCGAAATCCAGGCCGGCACGGTTGTATTTACGTTTATCCTCCGGTAAAACACTGGAAAAACCGAGCAACAGTGGATTACCGGGAAACGATCGATTACCTGTACAGCCGGCTTCCTGTATTCCACAAAATAGGCTTACCTGCCTACCGGCCTGACCTTCGTAATATCAATACGCTCTGTCAGCGGCTTGAAAATCCGCAAAATCGCTTTCGCTCCGTACATATCGGCGGAACCAACGGAAAGGGATCCGTTTCCCATATGCTGGCTGCTATTCTGCAAACTGCGGGCTATAAAACAGGCTTATATACTTCTCCTCATCTGGTTGACTTCAGGGAACGTATCCGGGTTAACGGCTGCATGATCCCGGAAGAAGATGTTGTTCGTTTTGTAGCGGCAAACCGCTCTGGGATAGAAGGCATCTCCCCATCTTTTTTTGAAGTGACGGTAGCCATGGCTTTCTGGTATTTCGCCTTGCAGGAGGTAGATATCGCGGTCGTCGAAGTGGGCATGGGCGGAAGGCTGGATTCCACCAATATCATTACACCCGAACTTTCCGTGATTACCAATATCGGGCTGGACCATGTACATGTCCTTGGTAGTACGCTGGATGCCATTGCCGGAGAAAAAGCGGGCATTATAAAATTCGGCGTTCCGGTGGTCATCGGCGAATACCAGGAAGAAACCGCACCGGTTTTCCGCGAAAAGGCCGCGCAAATGCAGGCGCCTGTTCATTTCGCCTCCCTGGACTGGGACGTGAATTCCATAAACCGGGAAGAAGGGTTTTTGGAGATAGCTGTTCGTTCATCAACCTTTGGAAAGACCCTTGACTTACAACTGGATCTGACCGGGGGATATCAGAAAAAAAACATCAGAACGGTGCTTTCGGCTGTGGAGGAATTAAAAAAACGGGGTTTCACTGTAGGTGACAAAATTGTAAGGGACGCAGTACGACGGGTTAAGGCTTTGACCGGTTTCGCCGGCCGCTGGCAAATATTAAGCGCGGCGCCGCTCATGGTCTGCGATACCGGCCATAACCAGGACGGTATCCGGGAAGTGTTGCAGCAAATCTCCGCGACCCCTCATGAAAAGCTGCACATAGTTTTTGGAATGGTGAACGATAAGGACGTGGAAAAAATCCTGACTATACTTCCACAGAAGGCCTGTTATTACTTCTGTAAGGCGGGTGTTCCCCGCGCAATGGATGAAAATGTGTTGCAGGAAAAAGCGTTTGCGGCCGGCTTAAGAGGTGAGGCATTTACTTCTGTAAAGGAGGCGGTTGAAGCGGCGCGGCAAGCGGCATCTGTCCTGGACATGATATTTATCGGAGGAAGCACTTTTGTCGTGGCGGAAGCAATAGTTGCGGCGAATACACTCTGACCGGCTTACCGCGGGAAGTTGCAAATAAACAACCCCGGAAGGGTTACATGGCTTCCGGGGTTGTTGATTATTGTCCCATAGTATCCATGGGCATCGGAGTCTCAGTTCCGCTGGTGTCCGGGATGGGCTGCGTCATTGTTGTGTCGCTCTCCATCGTATCACCGGATTCGGTGTTCTTGGTCGTACCACAAGACGCCATAAGACCCATTGCTGCTACAAGCACAGCATAAATAGCTCCTTTTTTCATTGTTTTTAACTTAAATGGTTAAAAAACTAAAAACCATTATCCAGGGTATCCGTCAGGGTAGTATCTACCGCGGAAGTGGTATCGTCGCTCGGCATTGGCTCCTCATACATGTTTTCCGTACCAGGATCCAGCTCTTCGCTGTCATTCTGGGAATCGTTCTGGGGAGAATTACAAGCTACCGCACCGGCAAACATCCCGGCAATACCAAAAAGCGCCATGCTTTTTTTAATGCTCATTTTTGATAATTTCATGATCTTAATTTTAAGGTTAAACAAATCATCCGTTTTAAAAATGTAGACGTATTTCTGATAATGATCTTATTAACCAATTATTGTTCAATTACCAGTTAGTATAAGCAATTTATATACCAAGGGCACTGGAAAGCAGGAACACGCGAAGTGGACGCACATCATTTGTGGCGAAACTACCACAGCAACAGGTATTTTTTACACGAATTCCGCCAAAGAAGCATTAGTGCCCGCAGGTTTGCAGGCGCATATCCGGATCGTCAACGGCAGGAGCCTCGTTGCGCAGAACCATCCTAAAATGTTCAGAGAAGCAGGGCGCGTAAGCATTCGACTTCATTCATGAATGTGCAGAACCATCCTAAATGTTCAGAGAAGCAGGGCGAAAAGCCTGTCCCCGTCAAGCCAGGAAAATTTATTTGAATATTCAGCACCTGCGGCGTATTTTAGCGGCTTTATTATAAAAAAGCGTTAAACGAAAACTGTATATGGAATTTTTACGACAGAACTTAATTTACCTGATCCCTGTGCTTGGTTTGCTGGGGCTTTTTGTTACCTGGATGCGGTCCAGCTGGGTGACAAAGCAGGATCCCGGTGAAGCGAAAATGGTGGAACTGGCGGGATACATCGCCAGGGGCGCTATGGCTTTTTTACAAGCAGAATGGAAGGTATTGTCATATTATGTCGTGATTGCCGCCCTTTTGCTGGGCTGGTCGGGAACATTGGTGGAAACATCGAGTTGGATCATCGCCGTTTCCTTCATTATTGGAGCGGTAACATCTGCTTTCGCAGGATATATAGGAATGAGCATCGCTACCAAAGCGAATGTACGCACCACACAAGCCGCCCGCACGAGTCTTGCCAGGGCCCTTAAGGTATCTTTTACCGGCGGTTCGGTAATGGGAATGGGCGTTGCAGGCCTGGCTGTATTAGGGCTGGGCTCCCTTTTTATCGTGTTCTACAACCTTTTTGTCGTTCAGCACGGGGCCAGCGTAAATGGTGTGGAAATGGAAAAGGCGCTGGAAGTGCTGGCGGGCTTTTCCCTGGGCGCTGAAAGCATTGCGCTTTTTGCCCGCGTAGGAGGCGGCATTTACACGAAAGCGGCGGACGTAGGCGCCGACCTGGTAGGAAAAGTGGAAGCCGGGATACCGGAAGACGATGTGCGCAACCCTGCCACCATTGCCGACAATGTAGGGGATAACGTGGGCGATGTTGCCGGAATGGGTGCGGATCTCTTCGGTTCTTACGTGGCCACCATTCTTGCAACAATGGTACTGGGCCGTGAGATCGTTTCGGAAGATAACTTCGGGGGGATCGCCCCTATCCTGCTGCCGATGGTTATTGCGGGCCTGGGACTCGTATTTTCCATCGTGGGTACCTGGTTTGTCCGCATTAAAAAGGAAACCGATAACGTACAGGCGGCACTTAATATGGGGAACTGGTCTTCGATCATCCTGACTGCCGTATTTTCCTTCCTGGCGGTTTACTGGATGCTTCCGTCCGAAATGAGCATCCGCGGATACGAATTCAGCAGCATGGACGTGTATTCAGCCATTGTGCTTGGTTTGGTCGTAGGCGCGCTGATGAGTACCATTACCGAATATTACACGGCCATGAATAAACGGCCGGTTAATTCCATCGTTAAACAGTCTTCAACCGGCCATGCCACTAATATCATCGGCGGGCTGGCGGTAGGAATGGAATCCACCCTGCTGCCTATCCTGGTGCTGGCGGGAGGTATTTACGGTTCCTATTTCTTCGCGGGGCTTTACGGCGTAGCTATTGCCGCTGCCGGAATGATGGCAACTACGGCTATGCAGCTGGCTATTGATGCGTTCGGGCCAATCGCAGACAATGCGGGCGGGATTGCAGAAATGAGCGGGCTGCCCAAGGAAGTGCGGGAACGTACTGATAACCTGGATGCAGTCGGCAACACGACCGCCGCCACCGGAAAAGGTTTTGCCATTGCTTCCGCCGCCCTCACGTCCCTGGCTCTTTTCGCAGCTTTTGTTGGTGTGGCGGGTATCGACCAGATTGATATCTACAAAGCCGATGTACTGGCGGGACTGTTTGTCGGGGGAATGATTCCCTTCATTTTTTCGTCGCTTTGCATTTCAGCTGTCGGACGTGCCGCCATGGACATGGTAAATGAAGTACGGCGGCAGTTTCGCGATATTCCAGGCATCATGGAACATAAGGCTACTCCCGAATATGAAAAATGCGTAGCCATTTCCACCAAAGCTTCTATCCGGGAAATGTTTGCTCCCGGCGCTATTGCACTAATAACACCTTTGGTTATCGGCTTTGCCTTCGGCCCCGAAGTACTCGGCGGCTTGCTGGCTGGCGTGACGGTTTCAGGGGTATTGATGGGCATGTTCCAGTCCAATGCGGGCGGCGCCTGGGATAATGCCAAAAAATCCTTCGAGAAAGGGGTTGAAATTGACGGAGAAACCTATTATAAGGGATCCGAGCCGCACAAAGCGTCCGTTACCGGGGATACGGTAGGCGATCCGTTCAAGGATACTTCCGGCCCCTCTATGAATATCCTGATCAAGCTGATGTCCATTGTTTCCCTGGTGATCGCCCCTCATATTGCAGTAGAGACGGCTCATCATTCCGCTGTTCCGGAAAGCAATAAAACGGAAGCCGTTCAGCAGCATAACACAGGCTCCGGCCTTTGCGGGGAAATTCCACGGAGGCCGGCAGCGGCTAATGCCGTGGCAGCCCCCGGGAACGTGGCTCAGGACAAGAATCGCTGTTTAACCGCTTTAACGTACCGGTTAAGCTCTTCTTTAACTTTGGGCGCAAGTATGACCAGCCCGATCATGTTGGGAAACACCATTGCTAGCAGCATGGCGTCGGAAAACTTGACTACAGCGTCCAGCGTGGTAGCAGCCCCTATCACCACGAAGATCAGGAACAATACTTTATAAGTCAGATCGGCGGCTTTTGATTTGCCGAAAAGGAATTTCCAGGCCTGCATGCCGTAGTATGACCAGGAGATCATCGTGGAAAAGGCAAACAGCACGATGGCTATGGTAAGCACGTAGGAGAAATGCGGTAATGCGGAATCAAATGCCAGGGTCGTTAACCCTACGCCTCCTACGGCTTCGCCGGATGAATTAAGAATTACATTCCCGAATTCATCCTGCACCCCGTAGGTAAAAGCGCCTTCCATATTATACAGCACGATCACCAGGGCAGTCATGGTACAGATCACCACTGTGTCTACGAAGGGCTCCAGGAGGGAGACAACGCCTTCGCTGGCGGGATACCTGGTCTTAACCGCCGAATGGGCGATGGGCGCCGAACCCATTCCTGCTTCGTTGGAAAAAGCCGCTCTTCTGAATCCGGTAATAAGCACGCCTACCATTCCTCCCAGTCCTGCAAGCGGGGTAAATGCCTGACTGAAGATCTGCACGATCGCATCGTCTATGTAGGAGAAATGTGCAAATACAATGATCAGGCAGGCCAGGATGTAAAGCCCGGCCATAAAAGGCACGATCTTTTCCGTCCAGTTCGCGATCCTCTTAATTCCCCCGATAATAACAATGGCCACCAATCCGGCCATGCCTACTCCCAGCAATGATTTAATAAATCCTCCCGTCAGATCAAATGTAGAAGTTATCTGCGCCACGGCCTGGTTAGCCTGAAACGAGTTGCCGCCGCCAAATGAAGCGCCGACGCATAAAATGGAAAACAGTATTGCAAGTGTTTTTCCCGCCTTTGTCCAGCCTTTCTCCTTTAATCCTTTGGCCAGGTAATACATAGGCCCTCCATGCACAGTACCGTCCGGATCTACATCCCTGTATTTTACGCCAAGTGTACATTCCACGAATTTCGAGGACATTCCCAGCAAGCCGGCAATGATCATCCAGAACGTAGCCCCCGGCCCTCCCAGCGCGATGGCTACTGCCACACCGGCAATGTTCCCTAAACCCACGGTACCCGAAACAGCCGCCGTAAGAGCCTGGAAATGGCTTACTTCACCCTGTCTGCTTTCATCCTTTATGGTATCGGGAATATCGCCGTCCCGGGTGATCAGGTCCTTGTCCGGGTGAATGTTCTCGTTTCCGTTGCCTTCGACGAAATCATATTTTCCTCTTACCACTTT
The DNA here is from genome assembly GCF_008033235.1 of Anseongella ginsenosidimutans. GTDB lineage: Bacteria > Bacteroidota > Bacteroidia > Sphingobacteriales > Sphingobacteriaceae > Anseongella > Anseongella ginsenosidimutans. The sequence continues at coordinate 2,543,443 of NZ_CP042432.1, read as the reverse complement.
CAATGCCATAGGAAATTTCCGGATATTTACGAAGGAAAAGTACAAGGTGAAGAAAACCCTCCGCCGATGAGCAGGATGAGTACGATAGGAACGTCCAGCGAGCCCAGCGGAACGGTAGTAAAGACAATGGCTTCCCAGGCATCGGCTATGGGAGCGAACCAATCATTGATGCGCTGATCAAGACCGGGCTTTTGCTGGGCAAACAGACTGACAGGTACAAGAAAAAGAAGGCCGAGAATGAATAGTTTTTTTTGATGCATACAGCGCTTTATTAGGTGTTAAATTGGTTAGTTTTCCGGAAATTAAACGTGAAAGTATTCATTTGAAAAAAGATATGCAAGGTATTTTCCAATTAAATAGTTAGGTTTGGCCCCGTTATTTTGAGTTTTGATCAACCAATCAAATATGTTTTACAAAAAACCATTACAAGTATTACTTGCTGAATCAGAGGCGGAAGGAGGCCTTAAACGAACCCTTACCGCGCGTAACCTGGTGGCCCTTGGCATTGGGGCTATTATCGGCGCGGGAATTTTTACATTAACCGGTACAGCGGCGGCTACTAACGCGGGGCCGGCAGTTATGCTCTCCTTCCTCCTGGCTGCCTTCGCCTGCGTTTTCGCCGGCCTTTGTTATTCGGAATTTGCGTCCATGATCCCCATAGCCGGAAGCGCCTATACCTATGCCTATGCAACCATGGGTGAATTCATCGCCTGGATCATTGGCTGGGACCTTATCCTCGAATACCTGTTCGCCGCATCCACGGTAGCGGTAAGCTGGTCGGGTTATGTCGTCAGCTTTTTCAGGGATATCGGGATTCACTTACCATCGAATATTGCCAGCGCTCCCTATGACTATAATTCGGCTACCGGAGAGCTGACTTCCACCGGAGGGCTCATTAATTTCCCTGCGATGTTCATTGTTGCCATTGTTACTACCCTGCTGGTAGTTGGCATACGGGAATCAACTAAGTTCAATAATATCATTGTCCTTATAAAAGTGACCATCATTCTGCTTTTCATCGGCTTTGGTATCGCTTATATTGACACGGATAACCTTACTCCCTTCATTCCTGAAAATGAAGGACCCGGCCTTTACGGATGGAGCGGTGTTCTGCGGGGAGCCAGTATCATCTTTTTCGCCTATATCGGCTTTGATGCGGTTTCTACCGCGGCACAGGAAGCAAAAAACCCGCAGAAGGACATGCCTAAGGGAATTCTGGGCTCGCTTGCCGTCTGTACCCTGCTTTATATCCTTGTTAGCCTGGTAATGACCGGAGTGGTTTCTTACGAAGCGCTGAATGTACCTGACCCGGTGGCTGTTGCCGTTAATGCGGCCGGCCCGGATCTTTTCTGGCTCCGCTTCCCGGTAAAGATCGGAGCTATTGCCGGCTTAAGCTCGGTAATTTTGGTGATGCTGATGGGACAGCCCCGTATCTTTTATGCAATGGCGCATGACGGCCTGCTGCCGGCCGTGTTCAGCAAGATCCACCCAAAGTTCCGGACTCCTTATATCAGTACCATTTCCACGGGATTAGTTGCTATACTCATCGCCGGCTTTGCGCCCATCAACCTCCTGGGCGAACTGGTGTCTATTGGAACGCTGCTGGCGTTTATGATCGTTTGCGGAGGGATCCTGGTACTCAGGTACACCAATCCGGAATTGCCAAGGCCCTTCAAGGCGCCACTTTTCCCGTTTACACCCATTATGGGAATTTTAGTTTGCGGCTTCCTGATGGTGAGCCTCCCCTGGCATACCTGGGAGCGTTTGCTGATCTGGATGGCGATAGGCATACTGATCTACTTCCTCTATTCCAAAAGACACAGCAAGATAGGAAAACTGGCAAGGCTTGCCGGCAAAGACGAGAAGCTTAAATAAGAGAAACCCTTTGAATTACGGTTATGGGATTCAGCTTAAAAGAGATAGCATCTGTGACGATGATCCTGTTTGCGATCATCGATATTCTGGGTTCCATACCCGTGGTCATTGAACTGCGCAACCGCGCCGGGCACATCCAGTCTGAAAAAGCGACGATCGTAGCTATGGCGCTCATGATCCTCTTCCTGTTCATAGGAGAAGAATTATTGCAGCTTATCGGGGTGGACCTGCCTTCCTTCGCCATTGCCGGATCATTCGTAATCTTTTTCATTTCCATGGAAATGATCCTGGGTATTAATGTATTCAAGGATGAAGTACCGGAAACGGTTTCTATCGTCCCCCTCGCCTTTCCCTTACTGGCAGGAGCAGGAACGATGACCACCATCCTTTCTCTTCGTTCGGAATACCGGATTGAAAATATTATCACCGGTATAGTAATTAATTGTATCATTATTTACCTTGTACTGAAAAACGTGCGCCGTTTGGAAGCCATATTAGGTAAAACCGGGGTCAGTATTTTAAGAAAGGCTTTCGGCGTCATATTACTGGCAATTGCCATTAAATTATTCCGTGGCAATACGGGGCTTTAGCGCAATTGCTTTAGTTTTTAGTTTATAGAGTTCAAAGTTTAAGGTTCAACGTTCAAGGTTTAAAGAGTTTTTAGTTTTTAGATTGTTCTTTGGCCAGTTAACTTGTAACAGCCAGCCTGACGAAGTAACGCTAAAGCTTTAGTTTATAGTTGGTAGTCTTTAGGTTGTTCTTTGGCTAGTAACTACGAAACGGCCAGCCTGACGAAGCAACGCGCTAAAAGCTTTAGTTGGTAGTTTTCAGTCCAACGTTGAACACCTCAGCTAAATAGCAGAAACGGAGAAACTAAAACGGGAAAACAAGAAACCAGAAACTAAAAACTAAAAACGGGAAAACCAGAAACCAGAAACCAGAAACTAAAAAACTATAAACGGTTGCGAAGCAACCCTGGAACTTCAAACTAAAAACTAGAAACTATAAACTAATAATTGAAACTAAAAACTATAAACGAAAAACTAAAAAACTATAAACGGTTGCGAAGCAACCCTGAACTTCAAACTAAAAACTGGAAACTATAAACTATTAGAAACTATAAACTAAAGAAAGTGGGAAGAGCATTTGAATTCAGAAAGGAGCGGAAACTGAAACGCTGGGGGAAGATGGCGAAAGTCTTTACTAAGCTGGGCAAGGAAATTTCGATGGCGGTAAAGGAAGGCGGGCCGGATCCGGCTTCTAACGCGCGGCTGCGGGTGGTCATACAAAATGCGAAGGGCGCGAATATGCCTAAAGACCGCATCGAATCGGCGATAAAACGTGCTTCCTCCAAGGACGAAAAAGGATACGAGGAGCTGGTTTATGAAGGCTACGGGCCGCATGGCGTGGCCATACTGATAGAAACAGCCACGGATAACATTAACCGGACGGTCGCTAATATCCGCAGTTATTTCAGTAAACATAATGGCAGCCTGGGAACATCGGGTATGCTGAATTTTATTTTCGAGCGCAAGGGCATTTTCCGGGTGAACCCTGAAGGAGTGGACATGGAAGAACTGGAACTGGAGCTGATTGACTGTGGGGCCGAAGAGGTTTTTGAAGATGAAAATGAGCTGATAATTTATACACAGTTCGAAGATTTCGGAAAAATGCAAAAGGCATTGGAAGAAAAGCAGCTTAACGTGATCAGTTCCGAGCTTCAGCGTTTCCCCCTGAGCGTGGTTGAAGTCACCGCGGAGCAGGAAGAGGAACTGAATAAGCTCATTGAAAAATTTGAAGACGATGAGGACGTGAACGCCGTATACCATAATATGGACACCGCCTGAGCTGATCTGGCAGGATCCCGCCAGAGTCGGTAAATATCACTAGCGCTTTAGCATGCGCGCCACGAACATGGTATCGGCACTATATTCGTAGCCTTTCAGCAGCGCCTGCTCCTCCACTTCCAGTTCCCCGGCCTGGCAGACGGCCTCAACCAGCTGCTCGTTTTCTTCACGGAACACGGAACAGGTAATATATACCAGGGGACTTCCGGGTTTTAAATAGGGAAGGACATTTTTAACCAGCCTCTCCTGCAGGCTGCGGAATTCTTTTATGTGTTCTTCTTTGAAAGCCGCCCTCATTTCAGGCGAACGGCCCCATGTTCCGGATCCGCTGCATGGTGCATCCAGGATAATGCCGTCAAATGATTCTTTCTCCCACGATGGCTTTTCGCTGATAAGATCTGTTTCCTGGAGCCGGTAGTCAGTTATTCCTGCTGCCTTAAGGCGTTCTTTCAGGTTGCGGAGAATGGATGCGCGGTTATCACTCAGGTACAGCTTCACGTCCGGCTCCAAAGCTTGAAGCAACAGGGCTTTACCACCCGAACCCGCACAAGCATCCCACCAGCTTTCGCCTGCGGCGGGGTGAAAGCACCTTCCGGTTAGCTGCGAAGAATAGTCCTGGATCTCAAAATAACCCTTAAAAGCTTCCAGCAGCTGGTCTGCTCGACTGGAATTATCCAGGGAAAGGCAGAAAGGCTCCGGCTGCGCGAAGGAAAGGCCTTCGGCTTCCAGCCTTTCCTTAATTTCCCCCGCTTTTTCCGGGCGCAGCCTGATGAACAGCCTGGGCTGCTTCAACATGGAAAGGGAATAAGGCCCGGCATCTATACCTTCTGAAAGATGATCGCGGAAAGGAAGCAACCTGAGCGGATCCAGCAAGCCGTACACACCTTCCAGCAGCGCCAGTTTGTCGGCGGAGGGCAGCGTGGCATGCTGGTCCCATTCCGGCTGCAAAGCCGCCAGCAAGGGAGTACTTTCTTCATGGCAAAGAAACCAGGAAGCCTTCAGGTGTTCATCCACAGGCAAGTGTTCCAACAGGGCCTTGGTACGGAAATAGCCGTACACCAGGCTGCCCGCTGTTCTCCTGTCGGTTGAACCCATGCGGCGATTGGCGCGGTAATAATTTCTAAGGAAAAAGGGAAGCGGCGTTTCGTATCCGTACTCTCCGATGATCTTTTCCGCTGTACGCAGATAATGATGGTACCTCATTCTTGTTCCACTTCCGAGAATTCGTAATTATGGGCTTTCAGCACTTTAACTCCCCGGTTAATATAGCCGTCAGGCGTTTGCGAAAAGTCAAATTCATTATGGTAGCCCGAGTAAGGTTCTTTTATTGCTTCTGTCAGCTCCTGGCCCTGGTTCCACAACGCGGTTCCGAAGTACATGGCAAGGTCAAAGCCCTTAGCGGCGTAGGCAGACGGGGGAAGCCCGTATTTCTGCTCATAAGCATGGTAAAAGCCGGAACTTTCTGCTTTCGGCGGCATCCCTCCTGACGAGGTTAAATATACCTGGTACTTTTCAGCCTTTACCATATCTATATTTTCCACTTCAGGCAATTCGGGATGCGCGATAATGGAAAACTGGTAGGAACCCGGCTGCATATCCAGGTAAGAAAAAAGGATCTTCCAGAAGGTGCTGCTCAGGGAAGGAACCACCAATACGTTCTGCCCCTCGTGAAGATATTCCTTCAGGCTGGAAATATTGCTTCCGAAGCTGCCGACGTCGATTTCAGTTACCTGCAGGGATGATGATTTTTCGCGCATCTGCTTCATAAAGGAGCCGATGTATTTGCTTTCTTCCGCATTTGCGGTGCTAAGTACCAGTACCGAAGAAGGCCGGAGCCTGCCGGCAATGAATCCGGCCGCTTTATTCGTATGCATTTCCATTGGCGCAGTTGCCACAATCTGGTACGCATTGTCTTCAACAGCTATCCGCGGCGCCAGCGGGGAGATGAAATAGACCTGGTGATTCTGGGCAAAACGCCCGATAATGTTCATTCCCGAAGGGAAAACCGGCCCTACGATCAGCTCGCTTTCCGCCAGCTCCGGCTTCATCGTTAACCGGCTGATGGTCGTATTTTCGTCCCTGGTGTCGTACACCTGCAGTTTGAAGCTGGCGCCCATGGCCGAAAGAGAATCAAGCCCCATTCTGAATCCCTGGTAGAAATCAAGGGCAACTTCCGATTTCCTTAGCGATTCCAGGGAGTTTGCCGATCCGGGGTCTACCTGGTCCAGGCGAAACGGCAGCAGCAGCGAAAGAACCGGCGCTTCCCTTTTGAAGGGGCCTTTATCCTTTTCTACTTCAGGTTCCTCTTTTACTTCTTCCTTCTCTTTTTCCTTTTGCCTTCCCTTACCTGTAAATACCTTACGGGAGCAGGAACTGAAACCTAAACCAGCAGCCAGGAACAGGCACAGGAAGAACCTGCTATTCCCATTCAATCGTTGCAGGAGGTTTGGAACTGATGTCATACACAACTCTGTTTATGCCTTTTACATTATTAATGATCTCATTCGAAACCCTGGCAAGTAATTCATAGGGCAAATGGCTCCAGTCGGCGGTCATTCCGTCCATTGATTCCACAGCGCGCAGGGCAACCACATGCTCGTAGGTTCTTTCATCTCCCATTACGCCTACCGCCTGCACCGGCAGAAAGATCGTCCCTGCCTGCCATACCTTATGATACCATCCTGTTTCTTTCAGGATATTGATATAAATAGCGTCCGCTTCCTGCAGGATCCGGACTTTTTCAGGGCTTACCTCGCCCAGAATCCGGATGGCAAGGCCGGGGCCGGGAAAAGGATGCCGTTCCAGGATGGACGGGTCCAGTCCCAGGGAACGTCCGACTTCCCGCACTTCGTCTTTAAACAAACTCTTCAGAGGCTCCACTACTTTCAGCTTCATAAAGTCAGGTAAGCCGCCTACGTTGTGGTGCGATTTAATGGTGGCGGAAGGGCCTTTTACGGATACCGACTCTATCACATCGGGGTAAATGGTACCCTGCGCCAGCCACCGTACATCTTTTATTTCATGCGCTGCATCGTCAAACACTTCAATGAACACCCGTCCGATCGCCTTTCGCTTCAGTTCGGGATCGCTTATCCCCGAGAGTGCGCTGTAGAACCTTTCCTTCGCATCTATTCCCCGGATATTCAGCCCCATGTGCTTATACGAATCCAATACGTCTCCAAATTCATTCTTCCGCAATAAGCCATTGTCAACGAATATACAATGCAGCTGCGGGCCAATAGCCTTATGCAATAATAATGCCGCTACGCTGGAGTCCACCCCACCTGAAATAGCCAGGACAACCTTGTCCGAACCAAGCGTTTTCTGCAGGTCTTCTATCGTGCTTTCAATAAAAGCAAAAGGAGTCCAGTCGCGGGCGCAGCCGCAGATGTCCACCAGGAAGTTTTCAAGTAATTTTTTGCCTTCCAGCGAGTGGGTAACTTCGGGATGGAACTGGATGCCGTACGTCTTTGTGCCCGGAACATGAAAGGCGGCCACCTTAACGGTATCGGTACCGGCTATGACCTCGAATTCCGCCGGCAGGCTGGCAATAGTGTCGCCGTGGGACATCCAGACCTGGGTGCCAAGGCTAAGGCCCCGGAGCAAGGCATTTTCTTCCTTAATGAACTGCAGCTTTGCCCGTCCGTATTCCCTGATAGTTGAAGGAAGCACATTGCCTCCGGAATGCTGGGCAATGTACTGGGCGCCGTAGCATACTCCCAGCAAGGGGAATTTTCCATTAAGGAGAGAAAGGTCTATATCAGGCGCATCTTCATCCCGTACCGAACAGGGGCTTCCTGACAGGATCACTCCTTTGACGTCCGCGTCAAATTCCGGCAAGTGGTTATAAGGATGGATTTCGCAATAAACATCAAGCTCCCTTACCCGGCGGGCGATCAACTGGGTATACTGGGAGCCAAAATCAAGAATAATAATCTTCTCTGGCATGCGCAAAGATAGCATTTTAGCCAAAATTTTCTACTTTTGCGCCATATGCTTCCAAAGATTAACCCGTCCCAAACAAAAAGCTGGAGCCTTTTAAAGGAACACGCATCTCAGCTGCAGAAAACACATATGCGCGAGCTGTTCGCGGCTGACCCCCTTCGCTTCGGTAAGTTCTCTACCCGGTTTGAAGATTTTTTATTTGATTACTCAAAGAACCTGCTCCAGCCGGAGACGCTGAACCTGCTTCGCGGACTGGCGGCCGAATGCGAGCTAAAGGAGGCGATAGAAGCCATGTTCAGAGGGGATACCATTAACGAGACCGAGAACAGGGCTGTTCTGCATACTGCTTTACGCAATTTTTCCGGGAAGCCGGTGTACGTGGACGGCAAAGACGTGATGCCGGATGTGAAGGCCGTACAGGAAAAGATGGAGGCCTTTTGCCAGCAAGTGCATTCCGGGGAATGGAAAGGCTATACCGGCAAGCCCATCCGTTATGTAGTAAATATCGGGATCGGCGGTTCGGACCTGGGCCCGGTAATGGTCACGGAAGCGCTGAAACCTTACGCCCGGGAAGGCATTGAAACGTTTTTTGTTTCCAATGTGGATGGAACCCATATTGCAGAAACCCTTAAAAAAGTCAATTCCCAGGAAACGCTGTTCCTGATCGCGTCCAAAACTTTTACCACCCAGGAAACCATGACCAATGCCCATACGGCGCGCAATTGGTTCCTGGACAAGGCGGGCAATGAAGAACATATCAAAAAACACTTCGTCGCACTTTCCACAAATGAAGCTGCGGTAACTGAATTCGGAATAGATCCGGCTAATATGTTCGTGTTCTGGGACTGGGTTGGCGGGAGGTACTCGCTTTGGTCGGCTATCGGCCTTTCCATTGCACTTGGGATCGGCTACGATAACTTCAAAAAATTGCTGGAGGGAGCTTATGCGGCTGACCGGCATTTCCGCGAAAGTGACTTTGAAAGCAATATCCCGGTGCTGATGGCCCTTATTGGTATTTGGTACACGAACTTTATGGATGCGCATACAGAGGCGATCCTCCCCTACGACCAGTACCTGCACCGCTTTGCCGCCTATCTCCAGCAGGGGAATATGGAAAGCAACGGAAAGCGAACCGCACGGGACGGCGAGCCGGTCAACTATGAGACCGGGCCCGTGATCTGGGGGAACCAGGAACCAATGGCCAGCATGCCTTTTACCAGCTCATTCACCAGGGAACCCGGCTTATCCCCTGCGACTTCATTGCACCGGCAATCAGTCATAACCTCATAGGCGATCATCATCAAAAATTACTTGCCAATTTTTTTGCCCAGAGCGAAGCGCTCATGAACGGTAAAACGGCAGAAGAAGTACGGGACGAACTGGAAAAGGCCGGCAAAGCCGCCGGTGAAATTGTTCGGCTGCTCCCCTTCAAGGTATTTGAGGGAAACCGCCCGAGCAACTCCATCCTGGTAAAGGAAATTACGCCTTATACGCTGGGCAGCCTGATCGCGTTTTATGAACATAAGATATTTGTCCAGGGACTCATCTGGAATATCTATAGTTTTGACCAATGGGGTGTGGAACTGGGGAAACAGCTGGCGGGAAAGATCCTGCCCGAACTGCAAGGCCCCGATCCGGTAAATTCTCACGACAGTTCTACCAACGGACTCATCACCGCTTACAAAAAAATGCGAAATTAATTATATTTGCAGCATGAAAACGCTTAATGTCATGTACTTCAGTATTGTGATCATACTTGCAGGTACGTTCTTCCGCTTTATTGACCTTCACTCTTCCCTTGTCCAGTGGACGGCTAATATTCTGCTGATCGCAGGCGCTGTTATTTGCCTGATGAGTGTTTTTGCTTACATCCGTCCGGATGAAGACAGGGCCTGAGGATACAGGCCGCTAAGGTAGCTGTATAATTTTTCGGTAGGAAGGCCCACCACATTGGTATAGGAGCCTTCAATGCCGCTTATTTTATTGTAACCGATCCACTCCTGGATACCATAAGCGCCTGCCTTGTCAAAAGGCTGATAATTATCAATATAAAAGCAAATCTCCTCGGCGCTTAACCTGGCGAAGCGTACCGCGGTCTTGTCAGAAAAAGTAATAAGTTCTCCTTTTATGAGCAAAGCCACGCCGGTGATCACCTCGTGCTTTTTCCCTGACAGTTTTTCCAGCATGCGGGCAGCCTCGTCGCGGCCGGCGGGCTTACCCAGCACTTCCTGCTCCAGTACCACAATGGTATCTGCGGTCAGGACCAGCTTATCTTCTATTGCTTCGTTGTGGAAGGCCCGGGCCTTTTTTTCCGCAATATAAACCGCCACTTCTGCCGGGGCCAGTCCGGGAGGATATGTTTCATCCACTTCACGCAGCATCACCTCAAACTCAAGGCCCATGCCGCGAAGCAGTTCCTGCCTCCGGGGCGATTTAGATGCAAGTATCAAACCCATTTATCCTGCACTTTTAGCACCTTTTCAATGACGTCCCTTACGCATCCTTCTCCGCCGCAAAAAGGAGAAATATATAAACTGATCGCTTTGATCTCTCCGCTGGCGTCGGAAGGGCAGGCCGGCAGGCCAACCATCTTCATCACGTCATAGTCAGGCAGGTCATCTCCCATATAGAGTACCTGGCCAGCTTCAATGTCATTCTCAAAAAGGTAATCCTTGAATACTTCCGCTTTATCTGCAACGCCCATGTATACATCCGGGATTCCCAGGTCCAGGAACCTTTGCTTCGCAGAAGGGGATTTCCCGCCGGAAATTAACGCTACGTGAAAGCCTTTTTCCTTCGCGAGTTTGAGGGCGTACCCGTCTTTAATATTAAAGCGCCGGACCAATTCACCAGTTTCCGTGGCAAACAGGGAACCGTCTGTCAGTACCCCGTCCATATCAAAAATAAAGGTAGTGATGCTGCCAAGGCGGGAATGAAAAGTCATATATTCGGTTTTTTATGCGAGTTGAGAATACTTGCCGAAAGCAAGCTGTACAATTGTTTAAGCGCAGGCTGGCCCTCCAGCTGGTGGAGATGTTCACGGATAACTTTCTGATCGTTCCTCACCGCAGGCCCTGTCTGAGCCGTAAAAGGATCCGCATTAACCGCCTTTTCCGCCGTTTCCAGGATCAGGGACCGCATGATATCAAAGGGAAGCCCCTTTTCCCTGATCAGTTCTCCGGCAAGCGCGTACAGGTGATTGGTAAAATTGCTGGCAAATACAGCGGCCAGGTGCAGGGTTTTCCGGCCCGGGGAATCTACTTCAACGATCTTCCCGCCAATACTTTCCGCCAGCTCCCGGAGGCGTTCCAGGGCCTGCTGTCTATTTGCCTCCAGGCAGAAAGGCACCCGGGAAATATCCGGCTCCCGGAAAGCGGAAAAGGTCTGGAAGGGGTAAAATACCCCGTAATAAGGGGAGCTTCCTGAAAGCGTTTGCATGGAAATACTTCCGGCGGTATGCGCCACGACGGTCTCCCGGAAATCCAAAGCGGAGGCCAGCTGCTCAATGACGTCGTCTTTTACAGCAATAAGGCAAAGGTCAATATCCTTGCGAAGAGCGGAAGGCTGCGTCAGCGCGCGTGCATTTACAAGGCTGGCAAGCGCCCGGGCGTGGCCAGGTGAAGGGCTGCAAATATCGGCAATCTCATGCCCGGAATGGTAAAACGCTTTTCCTAAATGGGTAGCGACATTGCCGGAGCCGATAATGCTGATCCTCATCAGGATGCAGGTTTGATCTCTTTAACTCGCCTTAAAATGGAAAGCAGGAAGCCGATCACCATAAGAATAGAGCCTCCCCACAGCAAATTAATATAGGGAAACATGATCGCTTTCATGACAATCCAGCCACCGGTTTCGGCCGGCTTCTGCATCACCACAAGTTCAAACTTATCTTCTTCCGGAATGATCTTGGTAAAGCGAAATTTGAGGCCCAATTCCTCAATCTTATCCGCTATATCGAAAATGGCATTATTTTTTATCATGAACACCGGTGACGCCGTATATTTTTCCTCTCCGGACTGCACTTCCAAATCAAGCGCCACTGCGATGTCGCCCTCTTCAAGGGTGATATTCTTGAGGTTCACATCCCTTTTTAAGCCGTTTACCTTAATGACGGCCGGAAGAGCCTGCACAGTATCCCCAAGGGAAATTGTGCGGGTGGACACGTTCGTATATTCTTCGTCTTCGGTATGCCCTTCATGGTCTTCATGCTCCGGGGTTTTAGCTGGCACAAGGCTCACATGGGTATAGATATCGTGCAGCATATAATGCCTTGTATCCGGGTTGGCAAGAAAGGACTGCATCTTTTCATTTACCTGCCCGTAGGGATACAGGTCGAATTCCTCTTTCACTTCGCCCGTCTCTTCATCTATCCGCTGGTAATTAACCCTGAAATAGGTGTTGGGGCCGGAAACGGAGTCATTCAAATAAGTAACCTTGTACTCGCCCATTTGCATAGGCTCTCCTTCGAGCAGCAGGATATTCTCACGTGTGCTTTCGGCGTCCATCTGCTCGCCAAAATCAAAGCCTGATGTATTGATAGAGATCACTTTGCTCTTGGAGGCGGCCACCAGCGCACCGATCAGCATTAAGCCGAATCCCATATGGGCAACTGCGGAACCAGCCAGCTTTACTTTCCCGCGGAAAGCGTTGAGCAGGATTTCCCCGTTGGAAACAACCATAAAGGTACAGGCCAGCACCAGCAGGATATAAGCAAGGTTCTCATACACTTCCGTCATATAAATGAACCCGGCGGCCAGGATTACGGAGACGGCCAGGGCCGTCCATAATTTGGGAAAGAATTTTTTAGGATTCGTTTGCTTGTATTTAAGGTACTGGGCAATTCCGGAAAGCAGAGCAACTACCGCGGCAATGGGCAGCTGCCATTTATTATATGTGCTGATGGGATCCGTCGGTGGGGCCACATCTGTTCCGAAAAGCGCATTCCAGACAGGTACAGACGTAAAGGCAAGTATCTGGAAACAGGAAATGATCATCACCAGCGTGCCGATAAACAGCCAGAACTCGCGGGAATATGTATTCTCCTCTTTCGCGGTAATAGGGAAGTGCTTCCAGTGCCGGGCAATTAGCCAGCTGCCCAGGGCGGTGAAAAACAGCAAGTAAACAACCAGCTGGCCGGACATGCCCAGGTCGGTGAAGGAGTGTACCGAAGCTTCGCCCAATACCCCGCTCCTTGTTAAGAAGGAAGCGTACAATACCAAAATATATCCCAGGAAAGCCAGAATGAGGGCCGTTGCATAGGAATGCCCGGAATTTTTATAGACCACCATCACATGCACGGCGGCAATCATAATCAGCCAGGGAAGCAGGGAAGCGTTCTCCACCGGGTCCCATGCCCAGAAACCACCGAAGCTGAGAGCCTCGTAAGCCCAGAACGCTCCCATAATAATTCCGGTTCCAAGGATCATTACCGCAGCCAGGGCCCAGGGCAGTCCTGGTTTAACCCATTCGGAGTAGCGCCGCGTCCAAACTCCGGCAAGCGCATAGGCAAAAGGAACGACCATGGTCGCAAAGCCGGCAAAAAGCGTGGGGGGATGGATCACCATCCAGTAATTCTGTAAAAGGGGATTCAGGCCATTTCCATCAGTAATGAACGTAAGGTAATCGGCGCGCTGGAAAATGGGAGCCTGAATAGCTTCCCGAAGCAGGATAAAAGGAGAACTTCCGATGCGGTAGCCCAGGATTTCAACCCCCAGCAGCATCGTCCCGATAAAGGCCTGGGAAAGGGCCACAAAGGTCATTACACTGTCTTCCCAGCTCCTGGCCTTCCAGATAAGGATATTGCCGATTACTGCCTGCCAAAAGGCCCAGAGCAGAAAACTCCCCTCCTGCCCTTCCCAGAAGCAGGAAACAATATAATGCGTGGGCAGTTCGGTGGAAGAATGTGCGTAGGCGTAATGATATTCGAAGTAATGATTGTAAATGATAAAATAGAGGCAGGCGCCGATACCTATGACGGAAAATGTATGGATACGAAAAGCCCAGCGTGCAATTTTCCGCCAGGAATCATCCTCCCGGTCTCTGGTCGTGGAAAAATAGTACCCTATTGCTGACAAAAGGGCCATTCCGAAAGCTAAGACCACAAAGAACTGGCCTAATTTACCGGGAAACAAATGTTCACCGACGTATTGAATATCCATGGAAGCTGGTTATTAAAAAGGAGAAATGATTCGCGGGAAAACTACCCATTAGCCTCTGCGCTAAATTCTTTTACCTCGATCTGATCTTCGGTATATTTGGAGGGGCATTTCATTAATATTTTGGAAGCGTAAAACTCGTCTCCCTGCATTTTTCCAACCAGAACGATTTGCTCTGACCGCTCAAAATCCTGGGGCTTGGTACCGTTGAAAACTACTTTGCATTCAACTCCCTTTTCATCCTCCATATAAAATGAAAAGTAATTTGCGTCTTTTATAGGATCATAATAAAGGGGTTTATCCGCAGCCAATGTCCCTACGACGTGTATCTCATCACCGGTTTTACGGGCGCGGTTGAAGTCCGCGTAAGTACTGGTATCCGCATAGGTACTGATAATCACCCCAATGGCTACTGCAATAAGAACAATTCCAACGATATGGCTCCTCTTCATCTTCTACAGTTTTGCTGCAAAGATAACAAAAAACGTGTGAAACAGTACTATTCGGTGATCCTAATTCCTACAATTTTCGCGTCGCCAGGCAGTAATGCCGGGCTCATGGTAAAGTACCAGCTCTTGGAAATTTTGGAAGTATCCAGGAGGAAAGAAATATTCGACATTTCGGCCATCGCCACCAGGTTGCCTTCTTCCCATTTCACAGAAGTAATGACGTAGGCTTCCCTTAGTTCTTTGAGTGTGTTTCCTACTTTAATGCTTCGCTTGGTATAATATTTAGGCGTACGCACGGTAATACGCCAAATGGTGCATATCTCATCATCTTTATCGTAACATTCGGGCTCGAATACCATGTAGGGGGAATTTCCGTCCATATCCACTACCTGGATGGACTCATGGCGGCCTTTTGCATCATAAGTGTATACTTTATAGATACGCTCTTTGGCAAAGAACCGGTAAATGCTGTCCATGGACATTCCTATTTCTATCCCCCCAACGAAACAATTATCAATAATGGGATCGGGAAGCATTTTCTGCACTTCCACGCCCGGTATTTTTTCTTCGCCGGAAGGCCCGGTTTGCGCCCGGGCGACGGACGCCGTAATTATTGTCAACAGGAAACTTAACAGGATCGCCTTCTTCATGATAAAATACTCCAATTTCACTCTTCAAATATAAAGTAAAACCTGTAGAGCTTAAATATTATTGCATAAAAACAAAAAAGAAAGTACCTTTAAACATGAAAACCACCACCGTATTTCCAGCCCTTCTGTTACTGGCAATTTTGCCGCTTACCGGCTTGAAAGCCCAGGATTCCGGCTTTTACTCCCTTAAAATGAAAAATATAAAGGGCGAAGAAGTAGATTTTTCGCAGTTCAGGGGAAAGAAGGTATTGCTTGTAAATACCGCTTCGGAATGCGGCTTCACTCCGCAATACGAGGGCCTGGAAGAACTGTACAAAACCTATGGCAAGGACGGGCTGGTCGTACTTGGTTTCCCGGCCAATAATTTTGGCGGCCAGGAACCGGGAAGCAACCTGGAGATCGCCAGCTTCTGCAAAGAGAATTACGGGGTAACTTTCCCCATGTTTGAAAAATCAAGTGTCAAAGGCGGAGAGAAAAACGAGGTTTTTGATTGGCTCACCAGCAAATCGGCCAACGGCTGGAACGAGCAGGAACCCACCTGGAATTTCTGCAAGTACCTGGTGGATGAAAAAGGCAAACTCGTCGCCTTTTTCCCGTCCAAAGTAGAACCCATGAGCGAAGAGATCACCTCTAAGCTGTAAGCAGCTGCTTTTGTTGCGAGAGGCGGACCAGTGTATTCAACAGGACGTTTGCGCCGTTTTCAACATCCTCCCATTGCGTCCATTCATCAGGGGCGTGGCTTACTCCATTTACGCTTGGGACGAAGACCATTCCTGCCGGCATCAGCTTTGAAAAGAACTGCACATCATGCCCCGCACCGCTGGGCATGATCTTGTACGGAAGGCCGAGTTGCTTTGCGCTTTCTTCAAAAGCGGAAATAACCGACTCATGGCAATCCTGCGGAGAAAGCCAGGATCGTTCTTCATACTCAAACATTAGTTTGTGTTTGCGCGCAATGGATGATAATACCTTTCTGCAGGCTTCGGCCAGGGTAAACATGATCCTTTCATCCAGGTCCCTTCCTACCAGTGTAAAATCAACTTCACCAGGAATAGTATGCGCATATCCCGGCTTTAACTCTACCCGGCCAATTGTAAGGCGGCTTTTATCGGAACCATTCTCATCTATTATCCGGTAGATCTCATGCGCAAAATCCGCCAGTCCCATGAATGCGTCGCTTCGCATATTCATCGGCGCCGTCCCGGCGTGGTCCGCCTTCCCCTTCAGCCTTATCAACCATTTGAACACACCGGATATTCCTTCCACGATCCCTATCGGTATCCTTTCCTTATCCAGTATGGGGCCTTGCTCTATGTGCAGCTCCAGGAATGCCAGCAGGGCTCCCGGCGAGAGCCTGGACCTTAGCACACCAGCGCTGCTCAAGCCGCATTTCTCCAGCGCTTCCTTCAATAACTCTCCGTCTGCCGACTCTGCGCGCTCTATCCAGTCCGGGGTAAGCGCCCCGGCTAATGCCTGGGCGCCCAGCATGCCCCCAAAACGGCCCTCTTCTTCACTCGTGGAAATTACCTCGATGGGATTTTCCGTTTCAATTCCCTCTTCATTCATTACCCGGATACATTCGAGCCCGGCAATCACGCCAAGCGCTCCGTCGAACATCCCCCCGCAGGGAACCGTGTCAGAGTGAGACCCAACGGCGATTGCCGGCTTTCCCGCCGCTCCCCGCCGTCCGATGACATTCCCGGCCCCGTCCATATGGGTTTCCAGGCCATTAGCCGAGAACTGCTCCATCAGCCACCTGCGGGCCTCCATATCCGGTTCGGTCAGGCCGGGGCGATAAATACCCCGGTCAGCGGGATTATACCCGAATTTTCTCAATTCATACAGGTCCCTTTCAATGCGTTCGATGTTGACTTTATAAAGTGTTTCCATATTGTCATGCTGTATCGCTGTGTTAAGCTGCAAGCTGCGTGCCAGGCGCCCCCTTCGGACAGGCTTATGAAATTTCAGCCGGCACAGCATCATGGTAGTATAAATTATTTATTATTAAACCCTACAGCCATGAGTAAGATTGACCTTCAAAATAGCAGCTGGTGCCAGATCATATTCGAAGGAAGAAACCGGGAGTATGGAGCCTATGCCCTGCGCCGGGATTATTCCCGCCACGCGATGAAAGCGCTGCTGATTGCCGTATTTTCTTTTTCTCTTTGCTCGTATGCCCCCATTCTGGCAGCTATCATCGAAAAAAAAAACAAACCCGCCGCAGTGCTTCCCGACACGGATCCCGGCCTTTCCACCCTGGAAACACCCAAGCCCAAGGAATTGCCCCCGCCTGAAATGAAGCTTCCGACCCCACCTGCCGTGAAAGAGATACAATATACGACCCCTGAGATCGTACGCCAGGCAGAAGTGAACGAGGAGGACCTGCTACCTCCTACCGAAAGCATTCCTGACGACGTGATCCTGGGTAACGAAACCAAAGACGGCCTCTCCAGATTCGAGGTCCCGATGGACGTCCCGGCCGACGGGAAAGGCCGGGAAGCGATCGTTGGGACAGTAAGCAGTACTGTACATGAATACGCAACTATTCAGAAAAAACCAATGTTCCCCGGTGGAATGGATAAAATACTGCCATACGTTATGAAAAACTTCCGGTACCCCAGGCAGGCCATCGAAAACAATATCCAGGGAACGGTTTTCGTGCAGTTTACCATTGACCGTGACGGTTCGATTATTGATGTGAAGGCCCTTCGCGGGCAGGAACTCGGCGGCGGCCTTGCCGAAGAAGCCGTCCGGATAGTAAAAGCAATGCCAAAATGGGAACCGGGCGAACAGAACGGACGGAAAGTAAAGGTCAGGTATACCATTCCCGTAATTGCCCGCTCACAGGAATAAATAAAAAAACCCCGCCTAACATAATTAAGCGGGGATTTTTTGTGCTCAGGGTGGGACTCGAACCCACAAGGGATTGCTCCCAACGGCTCCTGAGGCCGCAACGTTTACCAATTTCGCCACCTGAGCGGTGCTGGAATCTGAATTCCTGAGGAAGCCCGACCGGATTCCAAATTGCCGGAATTTTCCGGTGCCCGGGAGCGGATTCGAACCGCTACGCCCGTAAGGCGCCACCCCCTCAAGATGGTGCGTCTACCAATTTCGCCACCCGGGCATTCAAATACCTTCTTTCAAGGCCCCAATCCTTATTTGTTTCGGGGCTGGCAAAGATAGTAATTTTTGAAAAATAAAAACAGGAAAAATAGAAACCCGGCATTTTTTTACAGTATCGCTCTCTTTTTCCGGTATTTATAATGCAAATAACCATCTGCCGGAAGGTCAGCCTTGCCGCCGCTTAGGCAAAGGGCGGCCTTACAATGTTAACACCAGCCCGTCATAGGCCAGGTGAATTCCGGGCGGAAGCTTACTCTCTATTTCGGCATGTCGGCCTAGTTTATGGCTGATGTGCGTCAGGTAAGTCCTTTCGGCACCCAGTTCTCCGGCAAGCCTGACAGCCTCGTCGAGTGTGAAATGGGAAACGTGGGCTTCCTTTTGAAGGGCATTAAGTACGAGTACCTTTGAACCCTTTATCTTTTCCTTTTCTTCGGGCTCAATGGTCTTTGCGTCGGTGATATACGTAAAATCGCCGATACGGTAGCCGAACACCGGTAATTTATAGTGAAGCACTTCCACGGGCTGAAAGCGAAGCGTTCCCACTTTAAAGGGCTTGTTCTGAATTTCTATGAGTTTTATCCTGGGAAGCCCGGGATACTTCACGGAAGAAAATACGTAAGCAAATTCCCTGATAATCGTTTCCTGCACCCGCGGAGTGGCAAAAACATCCATTGGCTCCTCCTGCCTGAAATTAAAAGCCCTGATGTCGTCCATTCCGGCAAGATGATCCTTATGTTCATGGGTGAGTACAATGGCATCCAGCTGTTTTACGCCGGCTCTTAACATCTGGTAACGGAAATCAGGGCCGGAATCGATCACCGCAGTAGTATGTTTATCTTCGATCAGGACAGACGAACGCAGGCGTTTATCGCAGGGGTCACCGGATGTACATACCTGGCAATCACAAGCTATTACAGGTACGCCTTGCGAAGTACCTGTTCCCAAAAAAGTAATTTTCATCATGAATTAGGAAGCGCTATCGCTGTTTGTCGCAGGGAAAGATACAAGCTTTTTTGCTTTGAATCTAATTGTAAAGGAGCAGCATCCACACTTTTTATGATCTCGGCCAGGGAATTAATACGTTGCTCAAGACCCAGGAACTTGTTCACTACGACAACTTTAGACTCGTGTAGAACACAGGCCCCTGATTTAAAATTACCCTTTTCATAGCGAAGCCGGTAGCCCAGGTCCCGAAGCAATTGCTCCAGTTTTTCAAGCGTATGATTGGTAATGCTCAGCATATACTAACGAAGATCAACCACTTCCACCCCCGGATGGTCCGCCTTGCTAAAGGTAAAGAAATCGCTATCCGGATCAGGGTTAAAGTTGATCGTTTTTATTTTATAAATATAATGATTCCCATTTTTATCGAAGACCTTCAGCTGCCTGATCAGGCTCGCGCTCTTTTCAACAGCAAGCTCTATCTTCGAATAAGGCGAGGACTCCAAAGGAACCAGGTCGATCAGGTGAACCTGTTTTCCATCTATATTGCTTTCTCCCTTCAGCACGTATTTAAACCCTTTTTCATGTAGCGTAAAGAGTTGGGCAGGGTTCAGTTCCCCGGAACCGGCTGCCGCGTCACTGACCTGTACCTCGTTCACTTCAGGCAGGTAAACCCAGGAAGTGGTTCCGTTGCTGATCATTTCCTGTCCCGCCACTTTTACGCGGTATTTATTCCCTCCCGGCTGTACATACAGGCTCCCTTCTTCTGTTTGGGTAACATTTTCGGAAGGACTGTTAAAGGTATAGGAAAAAACCGCCTTTATATAATCATGCGCGCGGTACTTAGCGCTTACCGCATCCAGGATTTCCTTTGCTTCCGGATCATTCGCCGGCTGTGACCATGCTGCATGCGCCGTGAAAAGCATCAATGGCCCGGCCGCCAGTATTGCGATTGTCAGCATCAAACTTATTTTCGAAATAACTTTCTTCATTACTTTTTCACCTTTCTACCGCCTTGTAAAGCGTTCCCTTCTTCGTAAGCGTTCCCGCCTTAGTCTTCTTCAGCTGCTCCTGCTCCCTCCTTGGTAAGCGCTCCTGCCTTAGTAAGCTTCTCCCGCTTTCCTCAGTTCCCCGCCTCATTCAGCTTCTCCCGCTTTCTTCAGCGCTTCTCTCGCCCCATTCAGCTTCCCGCCTTGCGCTTTTTCCGGGCGCTTTTTTAAAACGCGGCCTGACAATAAGACAATTTACAGGGCGGCAGGTTTAATTGCCAAGGTCATTCAATAATTGTTCCAGCGCGTACTCGTCCTGGATCAGTACGTCCCTGGCTTTGCTGCCCTCAAAGGGGCCTACAATACCGGCGGCCTCCAGCTGATCGATGATGCGCCCTGCACGGTTATACCCGAGCTTTAGCTTTCGCTGGATCAGCGAAGTGGAACCCTGCTGATGACGCACAACCAGGCGCGCCGCTTCATCGAACATCTGGTCCCTGTTCTCAGAGTCAAAGGCTTTTGCGCCGTTCCCGTCGCCGCTCTCGTCCACATACTCCGGCAATTCGTAGGCGGTCGGATAGGCACGCTGGGATCCGATATAGTCGGTTATATGCTCTACCTCCGGGGTATCCACCAGGGCGCACTGCAGGCGGATCACGTCACTTCCCGTGGAAAGCAGCATGTCTCCCCTGCCGATCAGCTGATCGGCGCCGCCGGCATCCAGGATCGTCCTTGAATCGATCTTTGACGTAACCCGGAAGGCAATGCGGGCGGGGAAATTCGCTTTAATGGTACCGGTAATAATGTTCACGGAAGGCCGCTGGGTGGCTATTACCAGGTGGATGCCAATGGCCCTGGCCAGCTGCGCCAGGCGGGCGATGGGCGTTTCAATTTCCTTCCCTGCCGTCATCATCAGGTCGGCAAATTCGTCAATCACCAGGACAATATATGGCAGAAAACGATGCCCTTCGTTCGGGTTCAACTTGCGGGAAACAAATTTCTTATTGTATTCTTTAATGTTGCGGACACCGGCATCTTTCAGCAATTCATAGCGGTTGTCCATCTCAATGCATAAGGAATTAAGCGTATTGATCACCAGCCGCGTGTCGGTAATGATGGCTTCTCCCTCACCCGGAAGTTTCGCCAGGTAATGCCTTTCTATTTTCCGGTAAAGGGTAAGCTCCACCTTTTTCGGGTCCACCATGACAAATTTCAGCTGGGCCGGATGTTTTTTGTAGAGCAGAGAGACAAGCAAGGCATTTATACCGACGGATTTACCTTGCCCGGTGGCTCCTGCCATCAGCAAGTGGGGCATTTTTGCCAGATCAACGATATATACTTCGTTGGAAATATTCTTCCCCAGGGCAATGGGAAGCTCCATATTGGCATTCTGATATTTTTCGGTAGCCATTACGGACCGCATGGACACGATCTCTGGATGCTGGTTGGGAACTTCAATCCCGATAGTCCCCCTTCCCGGAATGGGCGCAATAATACGAATTCCCAGGGCGGCCAGGCTAAGGGCAATATCGTCTTCCAGGTTCCTGATCTTGGAAATCCGTACGCCAGGCGAAGGAACAATTTCGTAAAGCGTCACCGTGGGGCCGATCGTGGCTTTGATCTTGTCAATATCGATCCCGTAATTGGCTAAAGTGCCAACGATCTTATTTTTATTGGCTTCCAGCTCTTCGGCGGTTACCGACGGCCGGCTGGAGCCGTAAGTTTCCAGCAAATCAAGATGCGGGAAACGGAAATCCTGAAGGTCAAGAGTAGGATCGTATAGTCCATGCTCATGCACCAGCGAGTCAGCCAGCTTCTCTTCTTCGGTGGCTTCGATGGAAAAGGCCGGGTCATTTGTTTTTTGCACCGCCGGGTTCCCGCTTTCAGGCAGGACGCCGCTTTCGCGCAGCACCTGATCCGCCGGCCGGGAATTTTCTGGCCGGTCCGGAGGCATATTTTCTCCGCGATGCATACCGGCTGTCGTTTCGGGCGGAATCGATTCACTCGAATCCATGCTCTCCCCGCCGTCCCTGGCTTTATTCTTTCGCCCGAATTTCTCCGCAAAAAAATCGTTAATAGTTTTTGTCTCCGCTCCTTTTTCCCGCTCGCGGGGGTTCAGCTCAATAGGGTCAAATACAATCTCTTCTTCCAGAAGAATATTCTCCGCTTCTTCCTCCTCATTAAAGGCCTCAGGCTGCGTCAGCTCCGTTTTCCGTCTTCTCCTGAACAAGCTAAAGCTGGGGTTAAAAATAAATACCACGGCTGAAAAGGCTGCGAAAAGCAATAAAAAACCGGTACCGGCTTTTCCCAGGGTAATGTTCAGCCAGATATTGGTCTGGTAGCCATACACCCCTTCGGCATAATGAATCGAATTATTAATAAAGCTGTTGACGAAGGCAATGACAAGGGGAATGTATAGCAAAACGCCTAAGGTATAGACCAACGACCTTCGGACCGAAAATATGCTGACCGCGAACAACAGGCGATAGCCAAGAATAAAAAAGAAAGCGATAAACACAAAGGACGCCAGCCCGAAGCTGTTGTATACCAGCTGATGGGAAAAAAAAGCCCCTAATTTTCCCATCCAGTTCTGTATACCGCCCTCGGCCAGGAGCCTTTCTTTCAACTCAGACGGCAGGGCTTCGGAGTCGCGAAAAAATTTCCAGAACGTGGGCGAGTCAAAAACATAAGACTGATCCTGTTTCCAGGTAAAAAGATAGGAAGTAAGCGCAATAAGCAGAAAAACCGATATCAACAGGCAAAACAAACCCAGTATCTTGACAAAACGGGTATGCCTGAACTTGATTTCAGGAAGCCGGAAGAGCTTGTTCCGCTTCTTCCGCGGCGCTTTGACTTTACGGCTTCCTTTCGCCCTGTTCTTGAATTCGTTGCGTAACCGGTTCTCTGTATCGCTCATTCAGGTTTTTGTGCAAATATAAGAAACACAATCCGCGATGGGCAAAAATACTGCCGAAGCCTGCTCTTACCGGCTTACTTCGGGCTATTTGCGGAACTGTGCGGCCGCCCACTTATTCCTGCTCCTGGTTTCCGTAAATGTCAGCCCGCATTCGCCGGCCCTGTCCCGTATGGCCTCGAGGTCGGCCCCTTGGTAAAAGCCACTTAGCAGGAGCGTGGCGCCGTCATTCAGTTTTTCGGCATAAAAAGGAAGATGGTCCAGTAAAACATTCCGATTTATATTGGCGAGGATCAGGTCGAAGCCGCTATAGGGAAGCGCATCAATGTCGGAAAGCAGGGGCTGAACCGGCACCTCGTTCAGGGTGGCATTTTCGACCGTACTTTCCACGCAGACAGGGTCTATGTCGGCGGCAAATACTTGAGAAGCGCCTGTTTTAGCGGCCAGGATAGCCAGGACACCCGTTCCGCAGCCCATATCGAGTACCTTTTTATGCGGAAGGGAAAGCTCAAGCAGCCAGGAAGCCATTAACCAGGTGGTTTCATGGTGGCCCGTACCGAAAGCCATCTTCGGGTCAATCTGTATTTCCAGCGGAACGGACGGATCGGGTTCATGGAAAGAAGCCCTGATACGGCATGTATCACCAATTACCACGGGGGTGAAATTGCTTTCCCAAACCTGGTTCCAGTTGCGCGCTTCGACAAGTTTTATCTCGTAGCCCAAGCTGTCGCCGGGAACTTCACGGATCGCGGCCTGCAGCAAGCCGTCTGAAAACGCTTCCTGCCGGATGTAAGCGTTAAATCCTTCCTCCGTTTCCAGGAAGGATTCATACCCTGCTTCTCCCAGCCCGGCAATGAGCAGGTCCTGCTGGATGCTGCCGGGCTGGGGAAGGGTAAAAATGACTTCTATGTAATTACCGCCCATTGAATGCCTTCGCGATATCGGTAAAGTCACGGGCTTTCAGAGAAGCTCCGCCAATAAGCCCGCCGTCAATGTCCGGCTGGGAAAACAATTCGGGGGCGTTTTTAGGATTGCAGCTTCCGCCGTAAAGCAGGGAGGTCTCGTCCGCCACATCCTGGTCATAAACACCGGCGATTTCCTCACGGATAAAGGCGTGCATCTCCTGAGCTTGCCCGGGGCTGGCGGTTAAGCCCGTGCCTATTGCCCATACCGGCTCATAAGCGATGATCACCTGGCGGAACTCGGATTTAACAAGATGGAACAAACCTTCCCGCAACTGCTCCTTTACCACTTCAAAGTGGCGGCCGCTTTCCCGTTCTTCCCTGGTTTCGCCAATGCAGAAAACAGGCAGAAGACCTTGCTTTAAGGCCAGTACTACTTTTTTAGCAAGAATGGCATTGCTTTCGCCGAAATATTGCCGGCGTTCAGAATGACCGATGATCACGTAATCAGCGCCTACTGATTCAATCATTTTGACCGAAACTTCTCCCGTATATGCGCCCTTTTCTTCCTGGTGGCAGTTCTGTGCAGCCAACTTGATCCGGCCATTGGCCATCTTGCCGAAACTATGTAAATGAATATAAGGGCAGGCTACGATCACTTCCGTGGCAGTATTTACTTCGTCTTTGACCATGTTTACTACCTCGGAAAAGAGTGTCATTCCTTCCTGGTAATCATTGTTCATTTTCCAGTTTCCCGCTACGATCTTTTTTCTCATTTTTATTGATTTATTATACTGATTAACTTGTTTATTCAGACGCTCCTTTACGGTACATTTCTGTCAGGTTAAAGATTTCGTGATGGATCCTGGCGTCGGCTTCCGTAAAATATCCGCCCTTATGCTCCATAATACGTTTCGCTGTTTCCAGGGCCTTTTCCGGCCGGTAGGTTTGCAGTGCGTCTCCGCTCCCCCAGCTGAAATCAGGCAGAAAAGCCGGAGGCATGGCGCTCCCATACAGGTTCACATTCACCCCTACGGTAGTTCCGGTATTGAACATGGTGTTAATGCCGGTCCTGGAAAAATCCCCCATCATTAAGCCGCAATAAGGAAGGCCGGTATCACGCATGCCGCCGGTTTCATAGCTCCATAATTTCACGGATTTATAATTATTCTTCATATTAGAACAATTGGTGTCGGCCCCCAAATTACACCATTCCCCTATGACGCTGTTGCCCAGGTAACCATCATGGCTTTTATTGGTATTCCCAAAGATAACGCTTTGCTTGATCTCCCCTCCCACGACACTTTCCGGCCCAATGGTCGTGGGACCGTATAACCTGGCCCCCATCTTGACGACGGCGCCTGCACCTATCGCCAGCGGCCCGCGCAGGTTCACACCTTCCATGACCACCGCGCCCTTTCCAATGTAAACCGGCCCGGTCAGGGTATTGATATTGGCACATTCCATTTCCACATCCGCTTCCAGGAAAAGCCGGTGGCCCAGAATGCGGTTGGTAGAACCGGGAATGGCAGAACGCTTACCGGCGGTAAGCAGGTCGAAATCGGCGGCGATTGCCTCCGCGTTGAAGCGGAAAATATCTTCGGGATGAATAAGGCGATGCAGGGGGCCTGTCCATTCTTCCACTGCCCCCGCCCGTTGTACTGTTGCTTCCGCCCACTCTTCTATGGCTCGCGCTCGTTTGTCTGCTGCTTCCGCCCGTCTTTCCCCGCTCAGGGACCGTTCGTTCGCGTCATCCTGTGCGTGCTGCAAGCCGGGGCCGCTCTGCCAGCCATAACCGGCCTGAGCCAGGCTGCGCGCTTCCTTTTCTCCGAGCCAGGCGGCCAGCACCGCACCCTTTTGCATAAGGGTCTGTCCCGGCTTCAGTGAAGCAACCCGTTTGGCCAAAGCCGTGTCGGGAAGCAGGGAAGCGTTGATCAGGATATTTTCAGCAGATAAGCTAAAGGGGAACTTTTCACGAAGATAGGCAGCAGTAAGACAGGAACATGAGGCACCCAGGAACCGCTCCCATTTTTCACGAATGGTAAGTATTCCCGCCCGGATCTCAGCCACCGGCCGGGTACGGGTAAAAGGCAGCAAGGCGCTGCGGGCGTTTCCATCGAACAGAATGTAATTCATGCCCTGCAAAACTAAAAAGTCCGTCAATCACTTGACGGACTCATAAAAATATTATTTCAATATTACTGCTTCTTGGCGTAACGCTGCCTGAATTTCTCCACGCGTCCGGCAGTATCTACCAATTTCATCTTACCTGTATAAAAAGGGTGCGACGTATTGGAGATCTCCAGCTTTACCAGGGGATATTCGTTTCCGTCTTCCCAGACAATCGTATCTTTCGTATCGGCACAGGACTGGGTCAGGAACGAGTACTCATTCGACATGTCTTTGAAAACTACTGGCCTGTAGTTCTTCGGATGTATATCAGCTTTCATCTTAGAATTTCTTTTGCGGGTGCAAATATAAAGTTTATATTTTACTTCTCAAAGGCTTCTGTCATCAGAATATGCCTGGTACTTCAATCTACGTTCAGGGGCAAAGATTCCCCTTATTATAAATACCGGTGTAATCCACTTTATCGGTCTCCGACGGCAGGATCCCCCCTTAATGTAATAAAATGCATGCACGCTATCATAAGTAGTGAAACGTGCCGCAACAGGGATGGCGTGCCAGTGATTGGAAACGACATACAGCGTATCGTCCGGATTGATCAGGCGTGTACCATCTTCCTTTTTCAGCGCCCTGCTGTAACAGTAATTCTGCACCGTGCTTTTTGAGCGCTCTTCTTTATAGATCTTAGCAGGAGGAACTCCCCCTTCCTTTAACAATGCGGCCATTTCAGAAGCTTCGCAGATAGCGGAGCCATGTGCGCCGCAACCGCCCGAAACAATGATATAGTCAAAGGAAACCGGGGAATCGTACAGTTCCAGGCCCAACTTCACCCGTTCTTCCAGCGTCTTTTTGTTAGCAGAGCCCAGGATGAGCATAATCGTTTTATGAGGATTGCCTTTATCCTGCGCAGCCGACTGAATACAGAGGCTCGTTAAAAACAAGAAGGCAAGTAGCTTTATGGCGGATGAGAAGCGCATCGTTATATATGTTATGCGAATATACTGTTTCTCAAAGATGCGACATTTCCTGGCACAATTCAATAAGGACACCGGCGGTTTTCCTTGGATGAAGGAAGCAGATGAGCTTGTTATCGGCTCCCGGCTGTGGCTCTTCAGCAATGAAATCGAATCCTTCCCCTTTCAGGCGCGCTATTTCCGCCCGGATATCGTCTACCTCAAAGGCCAGGTGATGAATTCCCTCGCCCCGCTTTTCAATGAAACGGGAAATAGCGCTGTTTTCACTGGTGCTTTCCAGCAGTTCTACTTTATTTTCGCCGCAGGCAAAAAAAGCAGTTTCCACATCTTCAGCGGCTACCCGTTCGGTCTTATAAAACGGTTTGCCGAGCAAACGAGTGTAGATCTCCGAGGCACTTTTCAGGTCTTTTACCGCAATCCCTATATGATCAATCCGATTCATTATCCTGATGAAACTTTCCTTTTAGAATTTCGTTCTATTTGCAATGCCCAAATTACCAATTTACCTGGACAATAACGCCACTACCCCTACCGACCCGCGGGTGCTGGACGTAATGCTTCCTTATTTCACCGAAAAATTTGGCAATGCTGCCAGCAGGCACCATGCCTTCGGCTGGACGGCGGAGGATGCCGTGGACCTGGCCCGGGAGCAGGCTGCGTCCCTGATCGGCGCCTCGCCGGAGGAACTGATCTTCACCTCCGGCGCTACGGAATCAGTAAACATGGCGCTGAAAGGCGTTTTTGAAGCCTATCGCAGTAAAGGAAATCATATAATTACCCTGGCTACTGAACACTCCTGCGTTTTGGATACCTGCCGGTATATCGAAAGATCGGGTGGAAAAGTGACTTACCTTCCGGTTCAGCCGGACGGCCTGCTAAACATTGAAATGCTCCGGGCGGCTATTACTGCGGAAACCATCCTTATCTCCGTCATGTACGCCAATAATGAAACCGGCGTCATCCAGCCAATGGAAGATATAGGCCGAATTGCAGGGGAGAAGAGTATCATTTTCCATACCGACGCCACCCAGGGAGCGGGTAAAATACCACTGAACGTGGATACAGGCGGAATCGGGCTGCTGTCATTCAGTGCGCATAAATTATATGGCCCCAAAGGCGCGGGCGCCCTGTTTGTAAGACGAAAAAACCCCAGGGTACGGCTCACCCCGCTCATAGAAGGAGGCGGCCATGAAAAAGGCTTGCGCTCCGGCACGCTGAATGTCCCCGGCATCGTGGGCTTCGGGAAAGCCTGCGAAGTATGCCTTACCCAAATGGAAAAAGATGGTCAAAAGCTTTCCCTGCTTCGTGATAAGCTGGAAAGCGGCCTTTTGGAAATTCCGGGCACCGCGCTGAACGGAAATACGCATAACCGCCTTCCTCACGTAAGCAATATCCGCTTTGCCGGGCTAAAGGGTGACCTGCTGATGTCGGCCATGCCTGACCTGGCGATTTCTTCCGGTTCGGCCTGCACATCGGCTTCGCCGGAGCCTTCTCATGTACTTACCGCAATGGGATTGAGTGAAGAAGAAGCCCGTTCTTCCCTTCGCTTCAGCCTTGGACGTTTTACAGAGGAAACAGATATTGATTTCGCGGTGAACATCTGTAGGAACGCAATTGAATCTCTTCGTGATTCCACCAAACATTCTTAAATTGCCTTTGTTTAAAAGATCATGATTACAATTACCGACCGTGCGAAAGAACGAATTGAGGCTCTTATGAAAGAGTCCGGTTATGACAACAGCTATTTCCTGCGGGTTGGAGTGGAAAGCGGAGGTTGTTCCGGCCTGTCCTATAAACTGGATTTTGACAACCAGGCAAAGGAAAAAGACCAGTTTTTCGAGGACAAAGGCATCCGCGTCGTACTTGATGTTAAAAGCTTTCTTTACCTGGCCGGAACGGAGCTTGATTTCTCAACCGGCCTGAACGGGAAGGGTTTTAGCTTTAATAACCCGAATGCCTCGCGAACCTGCGCCTGCGGAGAGAGCTTTTCTGTATAAAGGCAGGTCGAAATCCCAATATCTTTGTAAATTCGCCAGTGCGCCGCCGGTATACGGCATGGACAACAAGTAGCAGGCGCGACGCTAATTAACCGGCCAATATGGACTATTTACAAGGAAAAACCCTCCCTCAGCTTATCCGTTATGTGGTAAAACACATACATCCGCCCGAACATCCCTTCCTGCTTTACCGCGGACCTCAAAAATACGAACCTATTAGTTATGGCGAAGCCCTGGATAAAGCAGATGCCATTTCGGCCTGGCTGCTGGAAATGGGAATCAAAAAGGGAGACCGGCTGGGGCTGCTCCTTGACAACAGTCCGGAATACGTATATTTTGACCAGGCCCTGCAGCAGATCGGCGCGGTGAATGTCTCTGTTTACCCCACCATTCCGGAAAAAGATACTGCTTATATACTGAATGATTCCGGCGCCAAATCCCTGATAGCAGGCAATTCCTTCCTTCTGAAAAAAGTCCTTAAAATCGCCGGGGACTGTCCCGCCCTGCGCTTTATTATTCCTGCTTTTGACGATCACGAAAAGATCACCGGCCAGAATACTGGCAACAAGACGATTATATCGCTCAATGACGTAATTATACAAGGCAAAGCTGTCCTTGAAAGCAGGAAAGCCGAAATCTCCGCCCTCAGGGAAGACGTGCAGGAAGAAGACCTGGCCTCTCTTATTTATACTTCGGGAACAACCGGCATTCCCAAAGGGACCATGCTTACCCATGCTAATTTTGTCAAGAATGTGAAGGCTTGCCTTGAGCACCTGACCGGGGCAATCGACAACGACGACACCTTCCTCTCATTCCTCCCGCTTTCCCATGTTTTCGAACGGACCGCCACGTACCATGTATGCCTGGCAATGGGCTGTAAGATGGCTTTTGCCGAGAGCCTCGAATCACTGGGGCGCAACATGACCGAAGTACAGCCGAGCATCATGAATGTAGTGCCCAGGCTGCTTGAAAAAATCCAGGATAAGGTATATAAAAATGCTACCGAAGGCGGGGGCCTGAAGGCTAAGATTTTCTACTGGGCATTGAATACAGGAAAAAAGGCCCGCGAGATCAGAGAACAGGGAAAATCACTGCCCGCCGGGTTATCGCTGCAGCTGGCAATAGCCGAAAAGCTGGTCTTTCGCAAGATCAAGGAAAAGACTGGTGGAAACCTCAAATTCATGATTTCCGGCGGCGGGGCCATGCCGGTTAGCGTAGGCGAATTTTTCAGCAACCTGGGGATCATCGTCCTGGAAGGCTACGGGCTTACCGAAACTTCGCCCGTGGTAGCCGTTAACCTGTACGAGCGCCAGGCCATCGGCACCGTTGGCCCGGTGATCCCGGGCATTGAGATCGGCATTCAGCAGCCCGAAACACAAGAGATCTTTACCATACAAACTCATGAAAGCCACGATCCCTCCTTCCAAAGCCCGGAAGGCGAGATCATCGTCCGCGGCCATTGCATCATGAAAGGCTACTGGAACAAACCGGCGGAAACGCAAGCCGCTATTGACCGCCAGGGCTGGTTCCATACCGGGGATGTAGGCTGTTTCCGGCAGGGCAACCTGAAAATTACCGACCGCATAAAAAACATGCTGGTGAATGCCTATGGAAAGAACGTATACCCCACCCCGGTGGAAAACGTGTATATGAAAAGCAATAAGATCGAACAGATTTTCCTCGTCGGCGATAAACAGGAATACATCACCGCTATCCTGGTTCCGAATAAAGAACTCATGATGCAGACATTTGACCTTCACGAAAGTTTTTTTAGTGAACCCACCCCTTTTATTGAAGACACCCGGATTATCAACTGGCTGAACGAAGATATCCGCAGTTTATCCACCGAACTCGCCAAATTTGAACGCATTAAGAATTTTGCGGTAAAGCGTACTCCCTTCACCATCGACGACGGTGAAATGACCCCCACTCTTAAGATCAAGCGTAAGGTAGTGGAAGAGAAATACGCGGGGATGATCCGTCAGCTTTATAAATTACCGGCAGTAGTATAGGATGGTTATTTTTTATAAAAAGCTTTCGATCGTATCCGGCAACGGCGCGTTCCGCCTGACCAGCCGGGTTTGCATACCAAGCGATGCAGCTATTTCAATGTTTACCGGCGTATCATCGATAAATACCGTTTCGCCGGGATCAAGGCCGTGCATTTCCAGCACATGCCGGTACGCCCGGGCATCAGGCTTTCGCAACTGAATCAAATGCGAAAAATAAGCCTTTTCCATGCAGTCCTCAATAGCCGTCTCCCAGCGCTCCCGAAGCATTCGCTCACAAGCAGCATGGTGAATAGGATTATTATTACTTAACAAAAAAGTCCGGTATTTTTCCTTCAGCTGCATCAGCAAGGGCACATTGCCCTCCGGCACCCCCAAAAGCATCGCATTCCAGGCACCGTCAATCTGCTCATCGCTGAGCGGCCGTTCGCTCATCTTCCGTACTTCTTCCCGAAAAATTTCCGGGCTAACGGTACCGGTCTCAAAATCCATAAACAGTTCGCCCTGGGCCGCATGAGTAAAAGCCTGTCTCACCTGCGGCACACCCAGTTCTTCAAATGACCGGGCCGCCAGCTCATGCTCAATTTCAAAAATAACCCCGCCGTAATCGAAAATGATATTTTTAATGGTACTCACACGTTCACATTTTAGTCAGCCGGCCGCCGGCAAAAAAAACACAGCAGCCCGCCATTGCATTATTGCCCTAAAATTCGTAAAATTGCACCTCTTTTCAAACCCGGTTTGAAAACGGGCCCATAGCTCAGTCGGTTAGAGCAACAGACTCATAATCTGTGGGTCGCTGGTTCGAGCCCAGCTGGGCCCACATTCGTAAAAAGCTCTTTTTTGTTAAAAAAAAGGGCTTTTTTTTATGCGAGTTGCGCCATCCAGACGTTCGCATTGCCACATTCAGGATCTCCTTCTCTATACTGCAGGATACGGAAACCGCAAGCTTCAAGAAGAGACCGGTACTGATGGGTGTCCAGTGAGCCATGAAACAGGTTTGTCCCCTGGTTCATTGCCCAGGTTTCGCCATGTTCTTTTCCGGAAGTGAACAGTAATACTCCGCTGCGATTCAAATGATTTTTAAAAATTTGAAACATTGAAGGCTGATCTTCAGGCGGGAGGCGGCATTGGCCGGCTCCTTGTCAGAGGCTCCAAAAGCTGGGCTATCGTCAAAGAAGTAGAACCTATCGAGGGAGAGATCCTCATTGATAAAGCCGGGAAAGGAGCAACCGGTGTAAGTACTTTATTTATGACGCTGCAAAACTTAGGAATAACTCATTTGGTGATCGTCGGAATTACGGCCGACGTATGTGTAAATACCATTATGACTGAAGCCAATGATCTCGGCTTTTGGTGTTTGCTGCTGAAAGATTGTACCGGCGCAACCGACGAGGGCAATTATGCAGCCGTTGTCAAGAGTACCAAAATGCAAGGCGGGGTTTTTGGATGGGTTTCAGATTCTGAAAAATTTATAAAGTCCGTGAAGGGTATACAATCAAAGGTTCGCGAGTAGCCGTTTCCTAATCCTATAAAAACCTGCTCATTCCTGAAGAATTAAGAAGGATCTTTGTATTCGAAACTAGCTTGTGCAAGCGGATAGACGGGCTTCAACACGCCCTCACCGCGCGGCTTCATCCTCCGGGACGCCCCGGCCGATCTTCAACGCTTTCCCGTACCTGGCCTTAAAGCTTCGAGGTTACTCCATGTACCAATGTCGATGCCTCCCGATTACGTATAAAAAAGCCGCCGGGGTTACGCCCGGCGGGCGCCTAAAACTTCCGGTATTCGCCGCTCAGGTATTGATTCGCTTTCTCTTCTTTGAATTTGGCGGCCTTCGCGTCCCAGTGTAAGGTCTCGCCCGGGAAACGCCCGGCAATGGTTCCCAGAAGAATGGTTTCGGTCAGTCGCGCGGCATATTCAAAAGGTGCGGAACACTCCGCTTTCCCAAGGCAGGCATCCACGAATTCGTGATAATGCTTTGGTCCTTCTTTTGCGTAATCACGAACAGGCTCACCCAGCTTATGTTCCCTGCTGATCTCGGCAATTTCCCTGGAAATATCAACGTATTTTCCTTTGTGGATCTTCCTTGGCAATTGCATGAAGTGAGGCAATAATAAGCGTCCCTTTTTGCCCACGAACATGGCGCCCTGTTCCGGCAGCTCATTCGCTTTCGCGACCTCGACGTTAAGAGAGCTTTTGTCTTCAACGCTGGCTTCTTTTGTTTGTTCGTTTCTAACCGCCTTTTCATCCATGCCCGGCAATACCAGATCATCATGCATTGCAGGCGCGCCTTCACCATCATACCATATCCATTTTAAGCGCCTGGTCGTGTATTTGGTACGCGGAAACTCGTAGGTCACAGTATTGCGCTCGGGGAAACCGAACCCAGTGGTTGGCCGGCATTGGGTCATGATGGTTTCAGGAACATCCAGTTGCAGGGCATTATAAGGTGTATCAAAAATATGTACGCCCATATCGCCCAGGGTGCCACAGCCGTAATCCATGATTTTACGCCAATTTCCGGGATGGTACATTCCCTCCTTGTAAGGGCGTTTGGCGGAGGTTCCCAACCATAAATCCCAATCTAATTCCTGCGGAACAGGATCTTCACCCGCCGGAGGCGCGCCATCATAACCCCAGTTCTTCGGCGACCAGGCATGTACCGTATGCACCTTTCCAATGATCCCGGATTGTATTAAAAGCGTAGCCAGTTTATAATCGTAAAAAGAATGTACCTGAATACCCATCTGGGTTACCAAACCCTTGTCGGCAGCCATTTTTTTCATGTCGCGCGATTCCGAAACATAATGCGTGAGCGGTTTCTGACAATAAACAGGCTTGTTCATCTGCATGGCCAGCATGGCAGCCGGAGCATGGGTGTGATCTGGTGTGGAGACAATTACCGCGTCAATTTCATTCCCCATTTCCTCCAACATGACACGATAATCGAAAAACACACGAGCCGATCGATGAAGTTTATGGGCCCCGGATAAGTTACCGGCATCCACATCACAAAGAGCGGCAACTTCCACAGCCGGATGAGACGCAATTGCCTTCAGGTCTTCCATTCCCATGCCTCCCAAACCGATATGAGCGGTTCGTAAGCGGGTCCGGTTCACGCCCCCTTTTAATAAAGCGGGAGCCATCAGGATTCCCAGTGCGCCTATACTGCCTTTTTTTAAGAATTCGCGTTTATTCATGGTTGGGTATTTCTCAATTATCGTTTTTTAATTTTAATATTCCGGAACCAAATGGGGCTGGAATGGTCCTGCAAGGCGATGTATCCGCTCTTAAACTTCCCGTAATCCGGGCTGTTCTTCCATTTGTCGGAATTTTTCTTCTCCTGCCAGGCTTCGTCCCAGGGAACGAAAGACAGGATCAATTTTCCATTCAGCCAATGTTCCACCTTTTCGGGGGTGAAAACAATTTTAGAACTGTTCCATTCCCCTACAGGGTGCAGTATCTTATCGGGATCCGGGGCATGCATGGCATAATCGGCGCCGGTTTGCTGCAAGGGCTTCAGTTCTTCCGGATTTTCTGTGTAGCCTAAGCTGGTATTATAGGTGGTAAGGTCATGGATGCGGGCATAGTTTTCGTCATCGATAAGCTGATATTCAGGCGCCACCACCGGCGGTCCGTCATAACCTTCCTTAACATGATAAAAAATGCCGCTATTTCCGCCTTCGGGAAGCTTCCATTCCAGATAAAGTTCAAAATTGTCAAATTCCTCGGCCCCATAAAGGATATCGGTTCCGCCTTTATAGTTCTGTTCCAGGCCAAGTTCCGTGTCAAAAGCCAGGGCGCTATCCTGGATCGTCCATCCCGGCGGCAGAGAATCCATACCGTATCCGCGCCATCCTTCGGTACTGGTACCATCAAAAAGGTAAATCCACCCGGAATCTTCTTGTGTCTGCTCCGGGCCTTGCTTTTCCGCTTCACCCTCTTTTGTAGCGGTATTGCAGGAAAAAGCTAAACCAGCAAGCCCCAGCATCGCAAAACCGCTCAGCCATTTTATTGGTTTGATCTTCATTTTTTAACAAATATTATTCGAACAAGACATTTTCGGTTGTACTCCAAATGACATAGAGACCGCAAGATAAATAAAAAATAGATTTGAGGCATTCTCAAAAATCAATAATAGCTTTTATAACGTTTTCTTCGGGCAGGTAAAGTTTTTCGAATTCCTCCACAATGTTTTGAAACGGTATCCGGTGTGTAATAAAGCCGCTGGTGTCAATCTTATTTAATGTTAGCAGTTCAATCACCTTTTTAAAATCCCTTGACCTTGCGGACCGGCTGGCCATTAGCGTAATTTCTTTCCGGTGAAAGTTAGGATCGTCAAATACCACATCCCCGACAAATAAACCCACAAAAACAATGGTTCCGCCCGGCGCCACATAATTAAACGAATTCTGCATAGACGTTTTATTACCCGTCGCATCAAAAATGACGGTTGGCAAGTCGCTGTTCAACAATGTTTGGAGATCATCAACTATCTTATCCGTTAATAACAATGTTTCCGTTTCCGGGTATTTGTCTTTCACAAAATCAAGCCTGTTCCGGTTTACGTCCAGCGAAATAATTTTCAGGCCTGATAACCGGGCAAGTGCAATGATGGCAATACCGATAGGACCGGCTCCGATCACCAGCACCGTGTCATCATCGCTTAACGCCGCTCTTTCTATTGCGTGGCAGGCTATGGCCAGCGGTTCAATAAGCGCAACCTTGTCCGGATGCAAGCCGCGGGTAACATGAATATTGGCTGCCTGGTACACAAAATATTCCCGCATCGCACCGTCTTCGTGTACGCCCAGTACGGTCAGCTGACTGCCGCAGTTCGTTTTTCCTCTTTTAACGGCCTGGTCCATCACGGGATTTCTATAGGGTTCAACCGAACATAAATCTCCGGGCAGAATACCTGAAACGCCTTCGCCAACTTCAATAACTTCCGCAGCTATTTCATGACCAAGTATGCGGGGGTAAGAAAAGAAAGGCTGCCGGCCTTTAAATGCATGCAGATCGGTTCCGCAAATCGAAAGATGCCTGACTTTTAGCAGCACTTCTCCCCGCCCCGGTTTACCCGGATGCGGCGTGTCTGCCCATCGGAATTTTCCTGGATTGTCCAGTACAACGGCTTTCATACGCTCAAAGGTAAAATGATTCGGCAAATATCTGAATCTGCTGACGTTTAAATGCCAGGAGTCGTATAATACGCAATCAGGGCGAAATCATTTTTTTGTAGTCCCTCGGGTTGATTCCTTTCATTTCCCTGAAAAACCTGTTAAAATTCGACAGGCTGTTAAAACCGCAGTCATAGGCAAGCTCTGCGATCCGGCATTCTTTTTCGGTCATAAGCTTGCAGGCATGGCCCACACGGATATTATTAACAAACTCGGTAAAGGTTTTCTGTGTTCGTGATTTAAAATACCTGCAGAACGCTTGTTTATTCATGTTGGCCAGGGCCGCAATCTCGTCAAGTTTGATCCCAGAAGTAAAGTTGCTGAAAATGTACTTGAAAACCCTGTCCATCCTGTCATTGTCCTTCGCCTGGTAAGTATTGACATAGCCGCTGCTGGCAAGCAATTCATATTCCGTGGTTGCGCTAAGCAATTCCAGTATTTTCAGCAGCGTCACCAATTGAGCCAGTTCTTGCTGTGTAGTCATTTCCAGCAAAAGCTGTGTGAGGGCTTTCTTTGATTTGCCCGAAAATTTCATTCCGCGACGCGCCATTTTCAGGAATGTTTGAAGCTTATTTACCGGGATCAAATGGGACAATAACTCAATCAGTTTGTCCGAATCGAAAAACAGCGTCACTGAACGGGCCTGAATTTCACCATCGTTCTTTTCAAAATACCATTTATCGTTGTGCCAGACATGCGGAAGATCTGACCCCAGGAAAACAAGTTCGCCGCCTTTGAATGTCTCCACCCTGTCGCCAATGATCCGGCGGCCTTCACTTTGCACGATATAGTTCATCTGGCATTCCTTATGAAAATGGAATTCCGTCGAAAAATAAGGGAGGTCGGCGGTCCGTACGGCGAACACATCGTTCTGTACTACTTCAGGTACTTTAGCAAAAACCGGCTTCATATTAGCAATAATTATTTTAGATGGGTATCTAATATGCTAATATACTAAAAAATACCCGCTAATATAATGGTAGAAATTATCAACAGAAGTTTAGTATTACGTAACACATAACAGTAATTTCGGATGAACAACTTTTAACCCAAACCCAGTGTATGATGAAAAAGCTTTATGTCATCTTATTTTTTTGCAGCCTTTTTCAGTTAGATGCAGCGGCCCAATCGTTTACCGTAACCGGCATCGTTATTTCCGAAGGAGGGGACCCCCTGCCGGGAGTTTCCGTAACTGTAAAAAACAAGCAGCAAGGCGTGATCACCGACCTTGAAGGACGTTACCGGCTTGAAAATGTACCCCCTGATGATATTCTTGTATTCTCCTTCGTGGGTTTTAAAACGCAGGAAATCCCCCTGGAGTCCAGGACCTCGATAAATGTGACCATGGAAGAGGACCGGGCACAGCTGGACCAGGTGGTGGTAGTCGGCTACGGAACGCAGCGAAAAGTGAATCTGACCGGATCGGTCGGGTCAGTTGACGGGGAAACACTCACCCGGCGTCCGGTGACTAACCCGGTTTCCATGCTGCAGGGGCAGGTTCCCGGCCTCAGAGTGGTACAAAATTCCGGAGAACCTGGTAATGAAGGGCTTTCCGTTCAGATACGGGGAAGAGGCACCTTCAGCGACGCAGGGTCCGACCCGCTGGTATTGATCGACGGAGTACAGGGAAGCCTGTCTGACCTGAATCCAAATGACATTGAAAATATTTCG
The DNA here is from genome assembly GCF_008033235.1 of Anseongella ginsenosidimutans. GTDB lineage: Bacteria > Bacteroidota > Bacteroidia > Sphingobacteriales > Sphingobacteriaceae > Anseongella > Anseongella ginsenosidimutans. The sequence goes on along the minus strand of NZ_CP042432.1, from coordinate 2,505,691 downwards.
GTACTGAAAGATGCCGCTTCGGCCTCTATTTATGGCTCGCGCGCTGCCAACGGGGTAATCCTGGTCACCACCAAAAAGGGAAAGGAAGGCGGCTTCAACCTGGAATACACCGGGAACTTTGCCATTCACCAGCCAACGAAGATGCTGGATCTGATCACCAATTCCGCCGAATATATGGAATTGTGGAATGAAGCTAAAGTAAATACCGGGATCAACAACGGCTTATATACCCAGGAACAGATAGACCTTTACCGGAACGCTACCGACCGGGTGCAGTATCCCAACGCGGACTGGGTGGACATTGTATTCAACCCTGCACCCACTCAAACGCATAACCTGAGCTTCAGCGGGGGCAGGAACGGGACTCATTACCATGCTTCGGTGGGATATGTGGACCAGGAAGGCGTCATGAAGGGCTTTGACTATAAAAAATACAATGCCCGCTTCAACCTGAGTTCGCAGATCAACGACATGATTACTTTCGGCGCCAACGTTTCGGCGATGAAGGGGGATGCGGTGCGGCCCCGGCAGGGAGCGGTGGACGTGTTCATTTCAACCCTGTCGCAAGCGCCTACCTATATGCCAACACTGCCCGACGGCAGCGGGCGCTATTCCTACAAGGCCTATGATTTTGAATCCAACAACAAGAACATCGTCGCCATTATCGAGAACGAAGTTTTCCGTAGCACGACCGAATACGGCATGAACGTGCAGGGCTGGACCAACGTGAACCTGCTTAAAAACCTGGATTGGTATACCAAGGCGGCCATTGTGGGCGATTTTTCACAATGGGACGATTGGCGGCCGGGGGTACCCTTGTATAATTACCATACCGGTGAATTCTCGACTGATCTCGATGTGGGCGGACGAGGTCTGATCGTGGAAAACAACCAGAACATTTACACCAATGTATATACGTACCTTGATTATGCAGCGACCATCGGCGCCGATCATAATATCAGCGCCATGGTGGGTTACAGCACGGAAGAGAATAACTACGAATTCCTGAACGGCTACCGGCGTGATTTTTTCAACGACCAGCTCCGGGAGCTGAATGCCGGAGGCCCGGCCGTTCAAAATTCATCGGGCGCCGAAGTAGAATGGGCGCTCCGCTCCTTTTTCGGGCGGCTGAACTATAATTTCAAAGAACGCTACCTCCTGGAAGTGAACCTGCGGTACGACGGAACATCAAGGCTGCATCCTGATACTCGCTGGGGCGCCTTCCCCTCCGTATCCGCGGCCTGGCGGCTCACCGAGGAACCCTTTATGAAAAATTCCGGGCCCGGCTGGCTGAACGACTTCAAGATCCGCGGTTCCTACGGGGAACTGGGCAACCAGAATATCGGGAACTATCCCTACCAGAGCCTGTTGTCACTGACCGGGAATTACCCGTTCGACAATGCCAATCTCTCTTCCGGCGCCGCACAGATAGCATTGGCCAACCAGGACATTACCTGGGAAACCACCAAGGTGCTGGACTTTGGACTGGATATTACGGTACTGAAAGGCCTTTCGGCCACCATTGACTGGTATAAAAAGAAGACCACCGATATCCTGCGAATCTCCCAGGTAACGGCTATCGTAGGGCTGGACGCCCCCACGATCAATGACGGAGCGATGGAGAACACCGGTGTGGAAGTAAACCTCGCTTACCGTAACCAGGTAAATGCCGGAGCCATGAAAGGATTTTCCTACGGCGTTGGCCTGTACCTGGACCGCTTCAGGAATAAACTGGTTGAATTCGGGGAACGGGAGATCGGCGGCACGACCCTCAAAGAAGAAGGAAGGCCCTGGGACACCTTCTATATGCTGGAATGGACCGGCATCTTTCAAACCGAGGAAGAGATTGCCTCCGCTCCGAAGCAATACAATGACGATACACAGCCGGGAGACCTCCGGTTCAGGGACCAGAACGGGGACAATGTAGTCAACGACGACGACCGCATCACCATGGACGGCCAGTACCCGAATTTCGAGTATGCCCTGAATTTCGATGCGAGGTGGAAAGGTTTTGATCTTTCCTTCTTTTTCCAGGGCGTGGAGGGGCGCAAGATTTTCGTTAATAACTGGGGGGCGCTGCCCTTTGTACAGGGATCTCCTCCCACAGAAGCCTGGAGAGACCGCTGGACACCGGAAAACCCCTCTTCCACCATGCCTAAGATCTACTGGGGCTTCAACTCCCCTGCCAAGATCAGCAGAAGTTCCAGCTTTTATCTGCAGGACGCCACCTATCTCAGGTTGAAGAACATCACCCTGGGCTATACGCTTCCCGTGTCGCTAACGGAGCGATTCAAGGTAAGCCGCCTGAGGCTCTTCCTTTCCGGCGACAACTTGCTTACCATTACAGATTACCCCGGCCTGGATCCGGAAAGAGGAGGAAGCGGTTCATTTGTTAACTATCCGCAGAACAAGATCTTTTCAATGGGCCTCAGCGTTCAATTTTAAATTTTGGAAATCATGAAAAAGAACCTATATACCATAGTTGCCGCCTCCATCTTGCTTTGCAGCAGCTGCAGTGAAGACTTACTGGACAAAAATCCACTGGATCAGATATCTTCCACGACCTTCTGGAAGTCAAAGGCCGATCTGGACATGGCGCTGACCGCCTGCTACGGCATACTTCAGAATGATATGTTCTCCTACGGTTCCCCTAACTGGGACGTACTGACCGATAACGGGTACGGTCAGCACAATTACTGGGGAAGCCAGGCGATCGTACGGGGAGAGATCTCCCCTTCGTCAGGAGGCTACATTACAGACGTTTACAATAACAGCTACAGCGCCATTGCGCGGCTGAATATCTTTTTGAAGCAACTTGCTGAATACGGGGGAAATGATGTGGATGCGGAGTTGAAAACCGCCTATGAAGCCGAAGCGAGGTTCCTGAGAGGTTTTTATTATTACCAGTTGTACTTCTGTTACGGAGCGGTCCCGCTGGTTACCGAACCCCTCACCCTTGAAAATCAGGTGCAGCCCAAAGCTTCCGCGGAGCAAATACTTGAGCAAAGCCTTTCGGACCTTGATTTCGCCATCGGAAACCTGGCGGATGTACCGTATTACGAGAACGGGGGGCATGCCGTTAAATCTTCTGCCGAAGCATTGAAGGCACGCGTTTTACTCTATGCGGCCTACGATGAAAGCGGCACGCCGGACCCGGAACAACTCACCGGGGTCAAAGCGCTGGTCTCTTCCATTATTGGCGCTGGTTACGCCCTGGATCCGGCCTATGAAAACGTATTCCGGGACGGCAGCCAGGACGGGAATGAAGAAATTATTTTTTCCATCAAATTTCTGGCCCCCGATAATGCCACTCCAATGGACCAGTGGTACGGCGACTGGCTGGTGGTAAGCCCCCTGCAGAACCTGGTAGATGCTTATGAATGTACTGACGGACTACCCTGGGGTGTTTCACCCTTAACAAACCCCGATGACCCCAAAGCAAACAGGGACCCCCGCCTGGCAAAAACGATCTATTTCGGGCACGTAGCTATTGAAGGGAACGAACACCATCCGAGCAACAATGCGCCCACCGGATACGGAGTAGCCAAATTCCTGACCCCTGAACTGATGCCCTACGGATATTCCACTCAAAGCCAGCAGGACTGGGTCATGCTCCGTTACGGCGAGATACTCCTCATGTATGCGGAAGCGCAGAACGAACTTAGCGGCCCTGACGCCTCCGTATACGATGCTATCAACCAGGTGCGGGAAAGAGCCGGGATGCCCCCGCTGGACCCCGGTCTCAGCAAGGAAGAAATGCGCCAGCGGATCCGCCAGGAACGCAGGATCGAGCTGGCATTCGAGGGGTTAAGGTACTATGACCTGAAAAGGTGGAGGATTGCCGAAACGGTGCTGAATTCCGTTACGGACGGCATACTAACGTATAATTTTGTGGAACGGTTCTATTTGTGGCCCATTCCCCAAACCGAAATAGATAAGAGCCAGGGACAATTGGAACAAAATCCTGATTACCAGTAGGCGTTTCTGAAAAACAGGCAATAAATGAGAAATCCGAGCTTACCGGGGTTAGAAATAACCTGTAAAAAACTTTTGTTGGCATTCCTTGCCTTTTTTGTACTCCTTCCCGGGGCAAGGTCGCAGTTCACTGAGCGGGAACGGTCCGCTGAATGGGAAGGCCTGGCCTTCGGCGGCCGGTTCCTGGACCGCTTTCTGCCCATTCCCCCGGTTGGTGAACTCACAGCGGATACCTGGGGCGCAGACGCCGTACGCCCAAGATATGTTGATAACGGGGTTGAAGACGGGGAATGGTCCTACTGGGGAGGCAATGCTTTGTCCGGCACGGACGGCAAATACCATCTTTTTGTTTGCCGCTGGCGGGAAGATTCTCCGAAAGGGCATATGCAATGGCCCCAGTCACTGGTAGTCCACGCGGTGGCCGGTAATCCGCAGGGGCCATACCAGGTAAAGGAAACAATAGGCCCCGGGCACAACCCGGAAGTTTTCAGGCTGAAAGACGGGCGCTATGTGATCTATGTAATAGACGGCAGGTATGTTGCCGACGATCTCAACGGACCCTGGACATATGGTAAATTTGAGTTCGACCCGCGGGACCGGCCAATCATTGAAGGTTTGTCCAATCTCAGCTTTGCCCAAAGGGAGGACGGTTCTTTCATCATGGTATGCCGGGGCGGAGGCATCTGGTTCAGCGAGGACGGCCTTTCCCCCTATTACCAGGTATCGCAGAAAAGTGTCTATCCCCCGGTGGAAGGGCGCTTCGAAGACCCAGTGCTGTGGCGCACCGGATCCCAGTATCATCTGATCGTGAATGACTGGTATGGCCGGATCGCGTATTACCTGCGTTCACCTAACGGGGTTGACTGGAAAGCCGATGCCGGAGAAGCATATCTTCCCGGGATTACCCGGTACACAGACGGCGTCCGCGAAGACTGGTTCAAATATGAACGCTTAAAAGTATTGCAGGATAGTCTCGGAAGGCCTATGCAAGCCTTTTTCGCCGTGATCGATACGTTGAAGAAAGAAGACAAGCCCTCGGACAGACATAGTTCAAAGAATCTTACCATTCCGCTTGTCACCGGCCGGCAAATAGAGATTCTGAACAAAAATAGGATCGCACCCGGCACACAAGAGATCCGCCTCAGGATAAAGGCAGAACAAGGCTTTGATCCGCAACGAAATATCGACCTCCGGTCGCTCCGTTTCGGGAGTCCGGAAGAAGTTGACTTTGGCCGCGGAAGTAAGATCAAAAGTTTCAAAAGCGAGGGGAAAGACCTGATCCTTACCTTCCACGGAAAAAATAACGCCCTCAGCGATTCCAGTTTCATGGCAAAGCTGCTGGGCCGCACCTCCGGCGGTACGCTGTTATTCGGATATGCCCGGCTTCACGGGATTGATTACCAACCGCCGATCCTCTCCGCCCGGGCGCCCCGGATCACCGTAAGCGGAAGCAAGAAGGTATCCGTCGCCGTGGAAGTGCAGAATTTCGGCCAGACCATTTCGGAGAAATCATCGGTTGAGGTCAGGATCCTCCGGGAGGGCGCCAGGCTTGGATCATTTAAGATGCACCTGGAAGAGCTGGAGCCTTTTCAGAAGGAGGTACTGGAAACAGCCGGCAATTTAGACCTCGAAAAAGGTGAAAACTACAATGCAGAAATAGTAATCACCCCCGGACCAGCGGAGCTGCCGTTTTCAGCGCTCAAGTCCGGGCAGAGTAACCAGCCTCATTGAATACAAATCATGATAATGAAGCAAATTAAGAAATTCCTGATCCTTGCAATCCTCCAGGCACTGGTCTTTCCTGCTTTGCCCGGGGCTCACGGATTTGTAGTGAAAACACGATTTCCTGCAGATAGCCTCCAGCTCAGTACGGAACATAACCTGGCATTCGATTCCCTGGCGGGAAGATGGGATGAAGCCATGCCGCTGGGCAATGGCATACTCGGCGCCCTGGTCTGGAAAAAAGACGGGCGCCTGCGCCTTTCACTTGACCGTGCCGATCTTTGGGATGAACGGAAAGCCCTGGACCTTTCTAAATTCAATTTCAAATGGGTGGAAGAGCAAGTATTGAAAGCTGACTATGCGCCGGTGCAAAAATTAGGCGACGCGCCCTACGACAATATCCCCTATCCCACCAAGCTTCCCGCTGCTGCCCTGGAATTTGACATCAGCGCTTTCGGAAAGGTGGTTTCCAACGTGCTGGATATCCGGACGGCGCTCAATACCGTGAAATTCGAAAGCGGGATTGTATTCAACTGTTATATTCACGCAATCCAGCCGCGGGGCTATTTCAGTTTGGAGAACCTGCCCGCCGGCGGGACCATCGCCGGCAGCACCTCCGGCATACCCCTGCTCATTGTCCACAATTACAACAGCGGCAAAAGCCCGCGGGAAAACGACAACAGTCATGCCGGCCAGGGGCTGGAAAAACTCGGCTATGACAAAGGCACTGTGACCAGATCGGAAAACTCGATCCGCTACCGGCAGCCAATTTATGATGGCCGCTATTATGAAATACTGATAAAATGGAAAGAAATCTCCGCCGGGAAAATAACCGGCGCCTGGACCATCTCCAATAACCAGCCGGCTTCTTTGCCGGCATTCGATACCACGGCAAGCGAGCCCGCCGGCTGGGATACGCACAGGCGATGGTGGAAAAATTTCTGGGCCAAATCGTCGGTCATCCTGCCGGATAAACTTATTGAAACGCAGTATTACCTGGAAATGTACAAACTGGGCAGCGTTGCACGCGAAGGCGCCCCTGCCATCACCCTGCAAGCTGTATGGACCGCCGACAATGGCAGCCTGCCGCCCTGGAAGGGAGATTTTCACAATGATCTCAATACGCAGCTGAGCTACTGGCCGGCGTACACCGGAAATCGCCTTGCGGCAGCGGCTACTTTTACGGATTGGTTATGGAAGATCAAACCAAAAAGCCACCGGTACACCCGCCAATATTTTGGCGTGGAAGGCCTGAACGTTCCTGGTGTGGCCACCCTGAGCGGCGATCCTATGGGCGGGTGGATCCAATATTCCCTTTCACCCACGGTAAGCGCCTGGTGCGCACAGCATTTTTACTGGCAATGGAAATATTCCATGGACGAGCAATTCCTGCTGAACAAAGCGTATCCCTATATTCATGCCGCGGCCACATATCTCGAAAACATTACCCGGTACGAAAACGGCGTCCGGAAACTGCCATTAAGTTCGAGCCCCGAATACAACAACAACAGTATTGACGCCTGGTTCCTGGAATGGAGCAATTTCGATCTTTCCCTGGCTAAATTCCTCTTTACCGCCGCCGGAGAAGTAAGCCTGGCTGCGGGTAAGCCGGAAGAAGTCAGGCACTGGCGGAAAATGCTTCAGCAATTGCCCGCTTACGAGGTGAATGAGACCGGCTTCACCGTTGCTCCCGGTCAAAACCTCAATGAATCGCATCGGCACATGTCGCAATACATGGCCATTTACCCGCTGGCATTGCTGGACGTCAATGAGCCGGAAGACAGAACGATCATCGAAAATTCGCTGCAGCGAATTGAAGAAATAGGTACAAGCGCATGGTGCGGGTATTCCTTTGCCTGGATGGCTTCCCTGTATGCCAGAGCCTACAAAGCCGACAGCGCTGTTAAGCAATTACAGATATTTGCTTCCAACTTTTGCTCACCCAATAGCTTTCACCTGAACGGCGACCAGAAAGGCGGCCAATACTCCGGTTTTACCTACCGGCCGTTCACGCTCGAAGGGAACTTCGCCTTCGCCCAGGGTGTACACGAGCTGCTGCTTCAAAGCCGGAACGGATATATCGAGGTATTTCCGGCTGTGCCTGACAGCTGGCAGGATGTTTCATTCAATACACTCAGAACGGAAGGCGCATTCCTGGTTTCCGCCATCCGGGAAAGAGGCAAGGCAGTTAAAGTGACTCTTGAAGCTGAAAAAGGCGGCACAGTACGGCTAAAATTACCCTTTACCGCTTTCGGCTTTGCCGGCAAATCAAAGAAATACGAAGTGAAAGACGGCATTATTCAATTTGTCCTGGAAGCAGGCGAAGAGGTAAATATTCTGAACAAAAACGCGGGGTAAAAAGCTGATTCAGGGTAATAGCAGTTTTTCTATCCGTCCCACCCGGAACAATACCGGAAAATCAATCATCCTGGTGTCCGCTGATCCCCAGCTTTTCTTCAGGTCGTCATAAATCTGTGCTACCGGGTCCGTGCCGTTCTTGCGGAGAAAATGCTGTACGGCCGAACCCGTCCTGATAAAGCCAATAAAATGCTCAAAGCTCCATTCAACGGTATTTTCAAAAGCAGGAACGCCGATTTCCGGGAACGGAAAGGGGATGGTTCGATAGTTTTCATCGACATACCTTCTTTCTTTGTCCCAATAAAGGTTGAGCGTATTATGGTAAAAACCGGCAAATATACCATCGATCACGGGTGTGATGCGGGGCAGCCCATAGCCAATCACGGCCAAAATCCCTTCCGGTTTCGCAGTCCTTTTTACTTCGCCATAAAATTTGTCAAATTCAAACCAATGTATGGCTTGGGCAACAGTTATCAGGTCAAAAGTATTATCGGCGAAAGCAGTTGACTCCGCCGGTTGCAGGGAATATTGAATTTTTGATGAGGGAACGCCGTTCTGCAGCTGCTGCGGACTGATATCTGTGGCATATACTTTCCCAAAATGCTCCGAAAGCTTTATTGCTACCTGGCCATTTCCGGTTCCGCAATCCCACGCGCAGCGCCGGCCGGAGACTACTGTCATGAGAAAATCAAAAAGTGCATCCGGGTAGGACGGTCTGTACGCGGCGTAACTGCCGGATTGGACTGAAAAGTTATCTTTCATTGATTTTCTGACTTAGCCAGGCGTTCGGTTCATCCTAAGATAGCAAATCTTCAACAGAACCTTGCACGCATACAGTTCGGATCTACATTGTTAAATATCCGCTTACCGCTCCGGGACCTGATCCCACACCTCATTCCAGAGAAATATCAGAGAGGTATTGAACCGGGCTTCCAGTAGCTGCCACGAAGCGGTCGTTTGATTATCGTTTGTGTACTGATCGTTAACAAGACACTCGATACTGGCCACAAGACCTGCCGCGGCTACCCTCCTTATAATGTCGCGGTTAAGCCCTCCGTTTATGGCCGGGTTGACCTCTGTATTCAACCAACTCATAAACGGATCATTTGAAGGCTCGTCGGTGTAATGCTGTACTGCCGGGAGGAGCAACCCGTTCATTAACTGAGGGATATTGGCTTTGGCCACCAATTCTGCAATAGCCGTTTCCTGTTCCTGCTCGCTCATTGACGGGTCTGCAACGATTTCCCCTATTTGTATCGCCGCCAGAATCTGATCTTCATTTACAGTCGCCTCTGCCTGGGGAATAGGGAGGGTATTCCCATCCCGGGACGCGTAAGACTCCAAAATGCCCCACTTGTTTGCTTTGCTTTCCTTCACAGCCTTTGTAAGCCGGGCGGCAAATTCTTCAAGCGGGTATTCTTCGGCATACAGCCGTGAAAGCTCCATTGACCGGCTTTCACCATCAATATCGGGAAGTTTAATATAATAATCCGCTGCTTTACTGTCGCTGTTGCTTTTGATCACTTCCTTAAAGAGGCCTTTGGTTCGCTGCACCATTTCAAGCACAAACTGGGCACGGCTTTCCGATATTTTCCGCAGGTGCTTGATGGTATCCGCCGGCAACCTTCCGGGCAATGTTTCCCAGGCTTTGGCAAGCAATTGCCGGTTCCGCTTTATATCATCCAGCGCCAGCGCTACAGGGTTCGCCGTTTCCGGATCCTTGGGCGGAACATTTGTTTCTTCTTCGCACGATAAAAAAAGAAATGCGAAAGAAATGCAAAGGATAAATAATTTTTTCATACTATATTTTTTTATTACGGCTGCTAAAATAAACCGCTTCCGTTTTCCGGGAGGCATACAATGCTTCAATGCGGACTTTGAATTGACAAAACACGGTTCCTAATTGACGGGAAGACGAGGCCATGTACCTGAAATGGCCATCTTCCCTTTTCGTCAATTCAAACGCCCCTTCCGTCAATAGTGCCCAGGCAACCATCTATTTCCCGGCTCAGATCCGAACCTGATCCCTTCTATTTGCAACAGGATTTAAATTAATGAATATGAAAAAGCTTGACATTTTAACCACAATGGTCCTATTAACACTCCTTGCCTCCTGCAAGAAGAGCAAGGAGGAGATGCCGGAACCGGCCAATCAGACGCCAAAAGCAGCGCTGCAGATAGAAGGCGCTTCCGGAAAACTATGGAACGAGGTAAAAGTGGTCGTGGATGCTTCCGATACAGATGGAAAAATTGTCTCGGTGGACCTGTATGCTAACAATGAACTGATAGGAAGCGATGCGAAAGCACCTTATGAGTTTACCTGGGATACGAGGAAATTCCCGGACGGTGAAGTTATTCTGAAGACCGTCGTGACCGACGAAATGGACGCTGCTTCTGAATCCGAAAAAAAGGTGGAAGTCATGAATACGTTGATCGCCTACGACTTGCATGCGCGCTTCCTGCCGATGAGCCCGAACTATAAATACTTTACGTTTATCACCGGAGAAAAAGGCGAGTTATTGTATTTCGACCAGATCGAATCGCTTCCTTACAAGAAAGCGGCGATGCGGCCGGAGGAATTCAATGATGAACGGTTTGATGTTCATTTTACCTATGCCAACCCGATGTTAGGCAGCATAACTACTTTTACAAAGCTAAGCCCCGGAAAATTCGCGCCCATCAGCACCGATAAAAGAGGAAAGAAGACCGGTACTTCGTCCATGAAGTTCACGAATATTCCGCCGCACGACCGGTATAATTATGCCAATTATGTTGGCAAGACACTGAATAAAGACTACGTTTACAAGGTCAGTATTTATGAGAACATGGATGTAGGTTACCTGTACCTTCGTCAAGGTAAGAAGGGGCTTTACAAGATCATTGAAGGCCTTAAAGACGGCGGCGCTGTCACTTCGCTCTCAAAAACGAACTTCGAAATGGAACTGCACGAGCTAACGATCGCCCAGAAGCTGGACAATGTCAACGTGTCCGTGTCTGGACACCTTGCTCCCGGGCCGGATGCGCCGGCCGTGACACTTTTCAGAGATCAGCAGGGATTAATACCTTCGTACCAGACCTCTTACCATCTGCCTCATAAAGCGGCCGTCTTTGACCATTTTTCCCATTCAATCTCCTTCTCCATCAACCATAAAATCCATTACATGGAGTCTTATGCGAACGTGATCTCCAAGCCCGAGTTACTGGATTTGAGCGCTCAGCTGAAAAGCCATAAGCTAAGCGATATTGGCATCAGCATCAACGGCGGCCCGCATGACATGGTATTCAGCAGATATTCTGTTTCCAACAACGGGTTTGAGTTTTCCTGGGCCTGCTATTCGGAAGATGGAAATATCAGCTTCCCCAAAATACCTTCGGAGCTTACCAAGGCCTTTTCCAAATTCACTAACGCTAATCTGGTATTTGCCGAAGCTGATGTTAACCTGTTGATCCGTGATTACGATCATCTGAAGGGGTACGGAGACTATATTAAAGCCCGTAGCGGTAGAACAGGAAAAACGGTGAAGGAGGGCGGTACTTATACCGTGGCAACGATGCAGCAATTTTTGGCACCGTGAGCGCCTTTGATCTACGGGCAGGGGAATGTTGGGTGCAGGGCATCCGGAAACCAGGATTCCTTGTCCGTAGGTTTCGGCATTGGGCTTTTCATTTTAACAGAACAATTCTGTATTTTCATTAACAATATGGCAAGGACCTATACCAATAGTGAGTTTGAGGATATCCTGATCTATTTTACCAATTCAATACTTGGTCAGAATACGGAAGAAGAGATCGCCTGGGACCTTGCCAAGAACTGTATTTCCAAGCTTGGATTCGAAGACTGCGTGGTTTATTTCGTAGACGAACATAACGAACTGCTGGTTCAGAAAGCGGCATACGGTCCCAAAAACCCACAGGAATTTGAGATCTCCGACCCCATCTTCATTCCCATCGGGAAAGGGATCACGGGCTCGGCCGCGAAACATGCCCGGTCGGAATTGATACACGACACTTCCCTGGATGAACGGTACATTGTGGACGATAAGCGCAGGTTTTCGGAAATAACCGTTCCCGTCATCGTGGATGGAAAGGTTTTCGGCGTCATCGATTGCGAGCATTCCGAGAAGAACTTTTTTACCCGGCAGCATTTGAAGATCCTAGAGGCCATCGCTTCAATCTATGCGGTGAAGATCAGCAAAGTACGCGCCGAAAGAGCCGCCAGGGAAAAAGAGCAGCATTTGCTGAGCATCCAGAAGGAACTGCTGGCGCTGAAAATACAGGCGCTGAGAACCCAGATGAATCCTCATTTCCTGTTCAATGCCATCAATTCCATCCAATTCTTCATTACCACCGGCGAACGAAAATATGCCCTGTTATACCTGACCACGCTGAGCCGGCTGATCAGGTATTACCTGGGCAACTTCGAGCAGGATACGGTGAGCATTGGCGAAGAACTGAATCTGATGCGCCATTACCTTGACCTTCAATCCATGCGCTATACCGGTAAGTTCGGATACAAATTCCATTCAGCCGTGAGTGATTACGAAGCTGCCATGAAAATACCGAACATGATCCTCGGCTCTTTTACGGAACATGTACTGGAGAATGCCGTTTTTGACAACGAAGGCAGTGGAAGCGTGAAAATAAAGATAGCGGTTCAGAATGGGAACCTGAAGGTAACGGCGCTTTACACTTCCGCCGCCGGGAATGCAAAGAACAGGCTGATGAACTACAGACAAAACATGGCGACCTGGGAAGAGCAGGTTGATTTGCTCAATCGCCTGAAGGGATTCGGCATAAAGAAGAGAAAGCATCTCAGGCATCTTGCCGCGAAGGGGCTCTCTATTAAAAAAGTCCAGATCAGCTTACCAATTACTGACTGATATGAGATCACGTTCCCTGGAAGTGTTGCAATTACTGGGCCTGACCGCATGCCTGGCACTTTTCGCTGAAAGCGCCGCGGCATTCCAGCAACCGCGCGGGGAATTGGACAGTCTTGCCGGGGCGCTGGAGGCCCATGCCAAAAAAGATACCGCTTACCTGGAAACCCTGCTCACGCTCGCCAGAAAGATCCGGCTTCAGGATTTTGACAAGTCCGAAGCTTCTTTTAAGGAAGCGATCGCGTTAAGCAAGTCGCTGCCGGACGATCTTCGCCTTGTCAGGGCCTACAACGGTGCAGGAATTACCTACGGAATGCAGGATAAATATTCCGAGGCGATCGCTCACTTCAACCAGGCATTGGAGCTGGCGCTTGAGAAAGACTTTACGTATCAAGCCGGCATCAGCTACGGTATGCTGGGGGTCGTCTACAAACGCATGGGGGAGTACACGCGCAGCCTTGAAAACTATACTAAAAGCCTGCGGATCTGCGAAACCCTGAATGACGCCGAGGGGATAGCCTCCACTAATCACAACCTGGGCGTTCTCTTCGATATGATGAGGGAGCCGGAAAAAGCGCTGGAGTACTTTAACCGCGCCCTTGCCTGGTACCAGGAGAATGATTCCGGAAAAAACGATTACGGAAAAAATATGGCTACCCTTCGTTCAAACATTGGGAACATTCACACGAACAAGGGGTCGTATGATCCGGCGATCGAAAATTACCAGGCCGCCCTGGATTATTACCGGCAGCACCATATTCCGTACTTGACGCTGAATACCCTTTCCAATATGGGGTGGATGTATTATAAAAAAGGAGACCTGACAAAGGCGGAGGAAATACTCGAGCAATCATTGACGCGGGTAAACAATTATAATCTGCCCCAGCAAAAGATCGCTATTTTGTATAGCCTGGCAAAAATAAAGGCTGATCAGGGATCTTACCGGGAGGGTATCCGGCTGGCCCTTGAAGCAGAACACCTGGCCGATTCTATCCGGAGCCTTAAGAAACGATCGGACGCACAAAGCCTGCTTTCCTATGTCTATGAAAAAGCGGGCGATCCGGTAAAGGCCCTGGATCATTACAAACAGTACGACGCGCTGCAGGACAGCCTGTTCAACCAGGACAAGACAAGAACCTACAAAAGTCAGCAAGTGATCATGGAAGTGGATGAAAAAGAAAGGGAACTGAAGGCACAAACGCTGGAAATGGCCTTTCTTAACCGGCAATTAGCAGCAGGTAACCGCTGGAAATGGATACTGGGGATCGCGTGCGCCTTCCTGCTGCCGGCCGGCTTACTTTATTACCAGAAGTACCGGCAGCGCCTGAAATATTCGGACGAACTCCAGGCCCGGAACGAACTTATTACTAAACAGAAGGCGGAAATAGAGGAGATGAACGGGCAGCTTGAAAATCGGATGCTCCGGGCGCAAATCAATCCCCATTTTATTTTCAACGCGCTTAGCGCCATTCAGCATTTCATTACCTCCAATGACAAGAAGGCCTCTCTGCATTATCTCTCCCTTTTTTCGACCATGCTGAGACAGGTCCTCGAAACTTCCGTCAGCACGAACATGACGCTTAAAGATGAAATTGAGTTCCTCGGCATTTATCTGGAACTGGAAGCCCTCCGGTTTGACGAGGAATTCATCTATGAAATAAACCTGGATGACCGGCTGGATGCTGAAATGCTGGAAGTGCCCGCCATGATCATTCAGCCTTTCGTGGAAAACGCCATCCTGCACGGATTAATGCCCCGGAAAGGAAGCCGGAAACTGACTCTGAATATTAATGATCATGACGAATACATTGCCGTTTCCCTTACCGACAACGGCATCGGCCGCGAGGAATCCGAACGCCTTAACCGTAAACAGGTTGGGAGAACACCCTCGAGGGGTATTTTTCTGACCAGGCAGCGGCTCGGGACCCTCGCCGGAAGTAACGGCCGGAAAGCAGGGGTCCATTACACAGACCTCAGGGATGAAACGGGAAAAGCATCCGGCACCAGGGTGGAAATAAACATTCCAAAACAAGAATTATAACATGATACGCGCGGTAATCGTAGAAGACGAAAAACATAGCCGGGAAACCCTGAAAAACCTGCTGTCGGAATTTTGCACAGGCGTAGAGGTTGCCGGCGTAGCAGGCTCCGTGGACGAAGCCTGCGCAGTAATTCCACAAACAAAACCAGACCTGGTATTCCTTGATATCGAGCTACAAACAGGGACCGGCTTCGATGTCCTGAATAGCCTTCAGGAACTGCATTTTGACGTCGTATTTACCACTGCTTTCGAACACTACGCCATAAAGGCCATAAAATTCAGCTCGGTCGACTACCTGCTGAAGCCCATTGACATTCCGGAATTACAGCAAGCGGTGGAAAAAGCTAAAGAACATAAAGGCGCCGCCCTTCAAAGCGAAAAACTGAGGGCCCTGCTTGAAAATATAAACGCCCGCCCTGAAGGGGACAGGAAGATTTGCCTGGGCACTCAGGAAAGCATGGAGTTCATCAGCATCCAGGACATCCTCTACTGCGAGGCCAGCGGCTCCTACACACAATTTTACCTGAAGAGCGGATCCTCTCTCCTGGTGAGCAAAAACCTGAAAGAGTACGAAAACATGCTCACAGACCACGAGTTCCTGCGCGTACACAACCGTTTTCTAATTAATTTGCGGGAAGTGAAAAGCCTTGTAAAAAGCGAAGGCGGTTATATCCTCATGAACAACAATTCCCAGATCAGCATTTCACCAAAAAAAAGGGAGGCGTTTATAGAGCGAATGAGGTCGTTATAATGCGACATGATGGGAGCCTGTCTGAAACACTTGTAGTTATATAGTTTTCCTTGCGCCGGGCGGCGATCCTCCGTACCTTTAGCTTTACTTTACAATCAGTCAGAAATGCCTGGAACGATGAACAATTTTTTGATCGATGCCCACCTGGACCTGGCCATGAACGCTATTGAATGGAACAGGGATCTGCGCAAACCGGTTTTCGAAATAAGGCAACGCGAAAGCGGCATGGGCGACAAGCCGGATCGCGGAAACGGAACGGTGGCTTTTCCGGAACTCCGCAAAGGAAACGTGGGCCTGGTGGTGGCCACACAGATCGCGCGTTTCGTAGCGCCAGGGAGCAGCTTGCCTGGCTGGAACTCACCGGAAATAGCCTGGGGTATTACGCAGGCTCAGCTGGCCTGGTACCGGGCTATGGAAGACCTTGGAGAAATGGTACAGATCACCGGGGCGGCGGGCCTGGAAAAACATTTGACACGCTGGGCGGATGAGTCCCTGCCGGCGGAGCAAAAACCACTGGGCTATATCCTGAGCCTGGAAGGCGCCGACTCCCTGGTAAACCTTTCATATCTGGAAAAAGCTTATGAAAAGGGGCTGCGGGCCTGCGGGCCGGCCCATTATGGTCCCGGCCGTTATGCCCCCGGCACCGGCATGACGGAAGGATTCACCGAAACGGGCAAAGATCTGCTTCGGGAAATGGACAATCTTCAGATGATCCTGGATGTGACCCATCTTACCGACAAGGGATTTAACGAAGCCACAAAACTTTATAAGGGGCCGGTTTGGGCCAGCCATCACAATTGCCGGGCCCTGGTAAATCACCAGCGGCAGCTGACCGACGAGCAGATCCGGATCCTCATTGAACGGGGCGCCGTTATCGGAGGTGTACTGGATTGCTGGATGTTGATGAACGATTGGGAACGCGGGATTAATAAGCCGGCGGAAAGCGGGATTAGCCTTGAAAAACTGATCGACCATTACGATCATATCTGCCAGATAGCCGGCAACAGTAAACATATCGCAATCGGAAGCGACCTGGACGGGGCTTTTGGCAAGGAACAGTCTCCTTACGACCTGGAAACGATTGCCGACTTACGGAAACTCGGTGATTTGCTGCAAAAGCGCGGGTACTCCCCTGACGATATAGAGAATATTTTTTACGGGAACTGGCTGCGTTTTCTTCGCGAGGCATGGAAATAGCCGGGTGCAGGTTACTGACCCAGTTCAAATACCGCTTCTATTTCTACGGGAATATTATCCGGCAGGGAGCCCATGCCTACGGCGCTGCGGACGCCAATGCCCCTTTCGGTTCCCCAAATCTTAGCAAACAATTCGCTGCAGCCGTTGATAACATAGGGATGCCGCCCGAAATCCGGCGGGCAATTCACCATGCCAAGCACCTTGATCACCCGTTTGACGCGATCAAGTGAACCCAGGTTAGACCTGATCGTAGAAAGTATGGTCAGGGCGGTCTGCTGCGCCGCCTGCTTTCCCTGCTCCGCATCCAGCTCTTGAGTTTGACACGCACTTTCAAAAAAACACTATAAATCGGCCAATGACAGACGTATTGGGGGTTTGTCGGAAAAAAGTGTAGAGAGCCGATGTCAGCGGAGGCCCTTTACAATCAATTGCAGGGTGCTTATTTTTGTGTAATGGCTTTTTTGAAAGTAGAGCGCAAACCATCGGGCACCTATTTACGCATTCTGGAAAGCTACCGGAATGCCGAAGGCAAGCCGACCAGCCGGGTGCTGTATTCGTTGGGGAAAGCCGAAGATTATACCCCGGGGCAGCTTCGCAGAATGGGTATTCAGCTTTACGAACTGGGCGGAGGTGAAGTGAAAGCGCTTTTAACCGGTCAGATCGAAGAGCTTGCCCGTTACAATTACGGATTTGCCCAGGTTTATAAGCGGGTGTTTTCCCACTACGGGCTGGATATTCTTTTACGGCGGATCGCCCGCAAACAAAAGCTGGAGTTCGACCTGAGGAATGCCGTGCTATTGATGCTGCTGGAGCGGCTGCAGGAACCCTCGAGCAAACGAAGCAACTGGTTGAACCAGCAGGAGTACGCCGGGGTTGATCCGGTATCGCTGCATCATTTGTACAGGGCGCTGGATCGCCTGGCCGAGAACGAGCGTTTGATCCAGGAGCGGATCTTTCAGACCGGACGGGACATGTTCAGCCAGCGGCTGGACGTTGTATTTTACGACGTGACCACGCTTTATTTTGAGAGCGAGGTCGAGCAGGAAGGAGCGCTGCGTCAAAAGGGGTTCAGCAAGGACGGAAAAATAGGCCGCACACAAATCCTGTTCTGCCTGATGATCGATAAAGAGAAGAACCCGATCGGTTATCGCATCTTTAAGGGAGACACCTTCGAAGGGCACACCTTCGGGCAAGCGCTTTGCGATCTGAAAGCGCATTATCAGATCGACAAGGTCATCGTGGTGGCCGACCGGGGCATGCTCTCGAGAAAGAATATTGACCTGACCACCGAGAACGGCTTTGAGTTCATCGTGGGAGAACGGTTAAAAGCACTTCCCCGCAGCGTGCAATCAGCCTTGCTCGATCATTCGGCCTTTCAGCACGAATGGGTGTACTCCGATCACACCGGCGAGGAAATCAAACTCCGGTATAAGATGATCTCTCATGAGGGTCGAAAAATTATCGCCACCTGGTCGGCCAAGCGGGCCGCAAAAGACAAATCCGATCGGGAAGAACGGCTCCAGACTGCCCAAAAACTGCTGCAACATCCTTCGCTGATCGACAAAAAAGCAGGACGTTTCTTTCTGCAGAAGCAGGGCGGCGGGTCCTACGCGCTGGATCAGGAGAAAATCGCCCGATCAGAAAGATACGACGGGCTGCTGGCCATCAGCACCAACAATACCACCCTGAGCGTCCCGGCCGTGTTGGAACAATACAAACAGCTTTACAAAATCGAACATTCGTTCCGGACCTTTAAAAGCCACCTGGAAACCCGTCCGATGTTCCACTGGACCGACAAACGGATCCAGGGACATATCTGTCTTTGCTACATCGCCTTTACCCTGCAGAATTATGTTCTGCAGAAAATCAACCAATCCCAGGTGAAGCTCACCGAAAACGAGCTGCGCAAAACCCTGGAAAGAATGCAAGTGAGTTTGCTGCAACACAATCAGGAGCAAGTCTGCATTCGTTCCAAGCCCCAGGGGAAAGAAGCCGTTCTGCAGCAAAAACTGGGATTGAAACAACTCCCGCCCATTCTTCCCCAAACGCAGCTAGCTAATTACCTATAAATCCTCATTTGTAGAGAGCCAATCAGAGAACCCACTACTGAGTATCAGTTAGTTAAGTCCCAATCGTGTCAAACTCAAGAATAAGCCGGCGGAAAGCGGGATTAGCCTTGAAAAACTGATCGACCATTACGATCATATCTGCCAGATAGCCGGCAACAGTAAACATATCGCAATCGGAAGCGACCTGGACGGGGCTTTTGGCAAGGAACAGTCTCCTTACGACCTGGAAACGATTGCCGACTTACGGAAACTCGGTGATTTGCTGCAAAAGCGCGGGTACTCCCCTGACGATATAGAGAATATTTTTTACGGGAACTGGCTGCGTTTTCTTCGCGAGGCATGGAAATAGCCGGGTGCAGGTTACTGACCCAGTTCAAATACCGCTTCTATTTCTACGGGAATATTATCCGGCAGGGAGCCCATGCCTACGGCGCTGCGGACGCCAATGCCCCTTTCGGTTCCCCAAATCTTAGCAAACAATTCGCTGCAGCCGTTGATAACATAGGGATGCCGCCCGAAATCCGGCGGGCAATTCACCATGCCAAGCACCTTGATCACCCGTTTGACGCGATCAAGTGAACCCAGGTTAGACCTGATCGTAGAAAGTATGGTCAGGGCGGTCTGCTGCGCCGCCTGCTTTCCCTGCTCCGCATCCAGCTCTGCCCCTACCCGCCCGATGATAAGTTCACCGGTATCAAGCAC
The DNA here is from genome assembly GCF_008033235.1 of Anseongella ginsenosidimutans. Lineage (GTDB taxonomy): Bacteria > Bacteroidota > Bacteroidia > Sphingobacteriales > Sphingobacteriaceae > Anseongella > Anseongella ginsenosidimutans. The sequence goes on along the minus strand of NZ_CP042432.1, from coordinate 2,485,999 downwards.
GGGCCCATGCCCGGATACATAACAGAAATCACCAACAATAAGCAGGGGCTTATAAACCCCTTTCGGAGCGGGCGCCGGAGGTAAGTTCAATCCAAGCTTTTCAAATTCCAGTTCTGCAGACATATTGTTTAAATTATAAGATCCAGGACCATCACCCCTGCCAGGCCGGAAAAAGCAATGATCGTTTCCATTACCGACCAGGTCAATAAGGTTTCCTTGACCGAAAGATTAAAATATTCTTTGAAAAGCCAAAATCCGGAATCATTTACATGCGAAAAAATAAGGCTGCCCGCGCCGGTTGCGAGTACCATCAGATTAGGATCGGCCCCGGTTACGATAATTACCGGAGCCATTATTCCCGCAGTAGTTAAGGCAGCTACAGTGGCGGATCCCACGCATATCCGGATCACCGCGCTGATGCTCCATGCGAGTAAAAGCGGATGCATATCCATGCGGCCTAAATATTCCGCAAGATAAAGGCTGATGCCGCTTTCATCCAGGATCGCTTTTAAGGCACCTGCGCCTGCGATAATAAGAAGTATCATGGCGATATCCGCTACGGCGGAGGAAAGCATGCCCATCAATTCCTGCATTTTCCTTCCTCGCCGGAATCCAAGGATATACATGGCAAACAATACAGCAAGGATCATGGCCATAGCAGGGTCGCCAAGGCCGGTAAGGACGCCCCGGAGGGAGCTTCCTCCGGGCAGATAGAAACCCGCCAACGAACCTGCCGCGATCAGGATCACCGGCAAAAAAGCGGTCAGCAGGCTCCCTCCTATTCCAGGCAGGGAAGCTACAGGCATTTCTTCAGCGACGAAAGTTTTCAAGGGGCTGGCCCGGTACTTTTTTAATGAAAGACCAAAAACCGGCCCCGCCAATATTATGGCAGGGATCCCTATTAGTGTTCCGTACAACAGGGTCGCGCCCATATTGGCCCCGAAAAGGCCTACCAGAGCTGCCGGACCGGGATGCGGCGGCAAAAACCCATGCGTTACTGAAAGCGCTGCCAGCATTGGCACCCCAAGGTAAACGGCAGGGATATTATACCGGGCAGCAATGGTGAATACCAGGGGCACCATTAGCACAAAGCCTACTCCGTAAAACAAGGGAATACCTACGATGAACCCGGCCATTACGAAAGCCCAGACCAGGTAACGTTTTCCAAAAACCTGCCTCAGCCACGAAGCTATCCGCTGCGCCGCGCCACTGTCGGCCACCAGCTTCCCCAATATGGCCCCGAACCCTATAATGATCACCAGCCCCCCAAGAGTATCCCCCATTCCTTTTTGAATGGCGGCCAGGACCACCGGAAGTTCCAGACCAAGCAGCAAACCAACCAGGATGGAAACCAACAAAAAAGCCAGGAAGGCGTTCAGTCTTGCCCATAAGATGAGAATAACCAGCAATGTAATACCCGCAAGCAGAATAATCAGCGGCATAACAAAATTCAGGTTTCCTAAGATAGGAAAAAGCCCGTCGGCAACAACGGCAAAAAATTATTTTATCTTATGAGTATTATGTATAACTTGTCCGCTGCTTTAACTAACCTTGACATATGAAAATTATTAGCCTTCCTGCTTTGCGGACCAGCAAATTGACGGGCTTGTTAGCTCTGGTACTAACCGTCCTGTCGGGCTGTAATAACCAGCGGCCCGAGCCGGTGGACCTGCGGCAGGGATCCCGTATCATGCTCATTGGCGGGAACCTGGGCTCCCGCATGATGAACTATGGGTATTTCGAAACAGAAATGCATCTTCGTTACCCGGACAGCTCTCTTTTTATCCGTAATATGTGCGATGGCGGAGATACTCCCGGGTTCCGGCCGCATGCCAGCAGGAACTCTCCCTGGGCTTTTCCGGGCGCGGAGAAGTTTCAAACCGAATATGCCGCTAATTCGCACAGTGAAGGGCATTTTGAAACGCCCGACGAGTGGCTGACAAGACTCAAAGCCGATATTATTATCGGATTCTTCGGCTTCAGTTCCTCGTTTGAAGGCCCGGACCGGCTGGAAAACTTTAAGGCGGAACTCGATGCATTTATAAAGCATACCCTTGCGCAGAACTACAACGGCCAGGCCCCGCCCCAGCTGGTCATTGTTTCTCCGATTGCTTTTGAGGACCTGTCGGCCGCCCGGGATCTTCCCGACGGCAAAGTAGAAAATGAAAATTTAAAACGCTATACCCAGGGAATGAAGGAAGTGTGCGAAGCAAATCAGGTGCGCTTTATCAATGCCTTCGATCCTTCGCTGAAATGGTATTCGCAAAGCGATGCCCCGCTGACCATTGACGGCTCTCAGTTGAACGATGAGGGATACCGGAAATTTTCGGGCTTTCTGGCCGGCCAGCTGACCGGCGGGCAAAAACCTGCCAGGGGCGTAAATACCTCGCTGGTACACCAGGCGGTGCAGGAAAAAAACTGGACCTGGCACTATGATTATAAAATACCCAACGGCGTACATGCTTACGGAAGAAGGTTTGACCCCTTCGGCCCGGACAATTATCCCCAGGAAATTGAAAAGATCCGGCAGATGACCGGAATACGCGACCAGGCGATCTGGCTGGCGGCAAGTAAAGGAGCCGTCCTGAACCTGGACTCCGCCGATCAGACCACCAGGGACCTTCCGGAAGTGGAAACCAATTATAATCCCAAAGCGAACGGCAGCCTGGACTATTTGTTCGGCCAGGAAGCCCTTGAAAAGATCAAACCTGCGCCGGGTTATAAAATTGAACTGTTTGCTTCCGAGCAGGAATTCAAAGACCTGGCCAAGCCGGTCCATGTCGCCTTCGACAATAAAGGACGGCTGTGGGTATCGGTCATGCCTACCTACCCGCATTACCGGCCCGGCGATCCTAAACCTAACGATAAAATACTGATTTTTGAAGATACCGACGGTGATGGAAAAGCGGATAAACAAACGGTGTTTGCCGATGGCTTGCATCTGCCGCTGAGCTTCGAGATCGCGCCGGAAGGAGTATATGTTTCGGGAGGAACTAACCTGCTGCTGCTTACAGATACCGACGGCGATGACAGAGCCGACAAACGGGAGATACTGCTAAGCGGTTTCGACGACCATGACACCCATCATAATATCAGTGCCTTTGAGGCCGATCCGTCGGGCGCCATTTACATGGGTGAGGGTGTTTTCCTGCACAGCAATGTGGAAACTTCCTACGGAACCGTACGCGCCACCAACGGCGGCTTTTTCCGCTACGATCCCAAACGCCATCACCTGGAACGTACTGCCCAGGTATCCATTCCAAACCCCTGGGGCATTACGTTTGATGATTGGGGACAGCCCTTCTTCGCTGAAACATCTTCGCCTGACGTTCGCTGGATGCTTCCCGGTACAGGTTTGCCTCGGTATGCCGAAGCCAACCCAAAATCCTTCGACCTGATTGAACCGGCCCACCGGGTACGGCCCACTTCCGGGCTGGAATTTGTATCAAGCCGCCATTTCCCTGACGAGGTACAGGGAGACCTGCTGATCAATAATACGATCGGTTTCCTGGGAATGAAGCAGCATACCATGGAAGACGAGGGAACCGGGTACAAAAGCCATCACCGGCAAGACCTCTTCGTGTCCGATGACCGCAATTTCCGCCCGGTGGACATGGAATTTGCCCCGGATGGATCCTTATATTTCATTGACTGGCACAATGTCCTGATCGGTCACATGCAGCATAATGCGCGTGATCCGCTGCGTGACCATAAGCTGGGCCGGATTTATCGCGTTACTTATCCCGCGCGTCCCCTGGTGCGTCCGGCCTTTATCGCCGGCGCTCCGGTTGATACACTCCTTGAAAACCTGAAGTTGCCGGAAGCAAGCAGCCGCTACCGCACCCGCCGCGAACTGAGGGGAAGGCCGGCCGGGGAGGTACTCTCCCGCTTAAACGCCTGGTGGCAGGCGCTCGATAAAAACGATCCCGCATACGAACATCACCTGGTGGAGGCTTTATGGGTAAGCTGGGGTTTAAACCAGGTTGACCGCGAGCTGCTGGACCGTGTGCTGAACTCACCCGATTACCGGGCGCGGGCCGCGGCCGTACGCGTAGTTCGCTATTACGGATATAAACTTCAGGACACAAACGAATTACTTATGAAAGCTGTCAATGACGAACACGGACGCGTCCGTCTCGAAGCCATTCTGGCGGCCTCCTGGCTGCCTGACCGGGAAGCCGGCCTCGCGATACTGGAAGCCGCCGGGGAAGCTCCCATGGACAAATGGATCGCCCCCTCCTATGAGGCCGCGGTAGCCCATCTGGAAGGTAAGAATGTGAAAGAAAAGAAGCAGGAAAACCAGCCCCTGGAAACTACCCTCAAAGGCAAAGACCTGGACCTGTTTAAAAAAGGAAAAGAAATTTACGCCCGGGACGGATTCTGCGCCACCTGTCATCAACCGGATGGAAAAGGCCTGGAAGCATCCGGCTTCCCGCCGCTGGCCGCTTCCCCCTGGGCAACCGGCAATGAAGAACGGCTGATAAAACTGACCTTGAAAGGCCTAATCGGCCCCCTTGAGGTCAATGGAAAGAAATATCCCGGCCAGGTACCCATGACACCATTCGAAGGCCTGTTAAACGATGAGGAAGTAGCCGCGGTACTCACCTATGTGCGAAACGCCTTCGGCAATAAAGCGACGGTAATCCGTCCCGAACAAGTAGAAAAAGTACGCGCAGCCGTGAAGGACCATTCAGGTTTCTACACGCCGGAAGAACTGCTAAAAGCCCATCCCATGGAAAAGTGATCAGCTATTCACAATGCTTTTCTAACGCTTCCAGGACCATCTGACTATCGTCCCCGAGTGATATGGCTTTATGTAGATCTTTGCAGATCTTCATGAGGTCAGATTCCGGGATTTTAACTTCTTTAGATGCGATTATCTGAATATCTTTCGATTGCGACAATTTTCGACTACTTCCAAATTCGTATTTTCGGATGATTGCAAAAGCCCTGTTCGCATATGCATTTGTGAAATATGGTTCAATTTCTAACGTTCTGTCAAAATCCGCGATCGCTTCATCGAATTGGAAGTCGTTAAGTTTCATTGTTCTCATTCAGGGCTTCTTTATTTTTGACAATGTCAATTCTATCAATTTCGTTCTGTTTCAAAGCCCCAACCCCGGCTGCCTACTCTTCACTTTCTGGAATTGAATCTACAATAAAAAGTACGTTTCCCATTTTTGCTTTGACCGAATCCGGGAATCGATATTAAAATCAGAATTATCGTTGATGCTATTTTCATTTTATATTTTTTTCTGCTTGTTGCCAATACATAAATATACATTTTATAGAAAATGCGCTAAATTTAAAGATGAAATATCATGAAGTTAAGCCTTGTACAGCTTTAGAAAGCCATATCCATGCTTTCTGGGAATTGAACGGCGATGAAAGCGCTTGTAAATGGGAGCGGATTTTTCCTGACGGATGCCCCGGGATGGTTATAAATTTGGGAGCGCCTTGCAAAACAGATAATGGCTCAGCAGTAATGGAGCATGGCAAGACGTATGTGGTAGGGACCATGACATCCTTTAAAGATAGCTTAATTGATTCAGATACACACTTGTTAGGCGTATGCCTGAAACCAGCCGTGTTTTCGTCCTTTTACACCTATGCTCCGCAAAATGAATTAACCAATAATACCGTCGAATTTGATTTGGGGCTTTCGTTCGATTTCGGGAAGATAATGAGCGATCCGGTGCCGTATCTTAACAGCTTTTTTTCAACCAGAAAAAGAGATAAACATGCGCCTCTTCAATCCGTTTTAACCGATATTCATCAGTCAAAAGGAAGATATAGCATCAGCGTTCTTGCCAAAAGAAATCACACTACTGTAAGGCAATTAGAACGGGACTTTAAAACACATATTGGTGTTACGCCGAAAGAATATTCAGCGATCATCCGCTTCCAGGCTGCCTTGTCATTATTGAATACCGCTAACCATAAACGAAACTTAGCAGCCGTAGCTTTTGAATGCGGATTTTACGATCATGCGCATCTTAGCAATGAAATGAAGCGGCGCACCGGGCTCGCGCCATCTCAATTTTAATTTTGTCGGATTTTTCCAAAGCCCGGGCAAAGCAGCCTGATTATTTTTGCATACTGAACAAACAATAAAAAAATAAAGCTTTAACCATGAACAAATTATTCTTTGATAGCGGCATTTCCCTTGACGGCTTTCTGGCAGGCGACCATCGCGGCCCTCAAAACCCTTTGGGAGACGGGGGAATGTCCATTCATAATTGGATGTATGAGGGCGGACAGGAAAACGGGCCGGAAAGTAAACTGGTTGAGGACACGCTCGCAAGGACAGGGTCCTACATCATGGGGAAAAGAATGTTCGAAGAAGGAGAACCGAACTGGCCGGAAGATCTCTATAAAGCAGACGTATATGTGTTAACACATGAAAAGCGAGATCCCTGGGTACAGAAAGGAACTACCGTTTTCCATTTTATAAATGATGGAATAGAAAGCGCCGTCAAAAAAGCGAAGAATTCGTCCAGAGGGAAGGATATCAGAATACAGGGGGGCGCAGAAACCATTCAGCAGTTTTTAAACGCGGGGCTGGTAGATGAGTTTATCCTGCATATTTCACCGGTCATCCTGGGGAGCGGAATTCGCCTTTTTGAGGGTATTGACAAAACAAAGTTCATTATTGAGATTGCGGAGGTAATCCCCGGCGGACTAAGCACGCACGTAAAGTATAACCTCAAACTAAAAGATCAATGAAAAAAGTAGTTTTAGATTTAGCAGTAAGCCTTGATGGTTTTATTGAGGGTCCCAATGGGGAAACAGACTGGTGCATTCTGGAAGACGATATGAATTTCGAAGGATTTCTTGCAAGTATTGACACGATATTTTACGGCAGGGTAAGTTACGACATTTGGGGTAATTTTCAGCCCGGCTCCGGTGCCAGTCAAATCGAACAGCAGCTGTGGAAAGATGTAAACTCAAAACATAAAGTTGTTTTTTCGAGCCAAAGCCGGGATGATGACAACGCCATCTTTATAAATTCCGACATTACGAATAAGGTGAAAGAAATCAAAGAACAGGGAGGAAAGGACATTTGGCTCCACGGCGGCGCGGGCCTTATCAAAACCTTTATCGAATTAAACCTTATTGATTCATACCGTTTGTCGGTACATCCGACAGTTTTGGGCAGCGGAACTCCCCTGTTCAAAGACTTAAAGGAACGAATAGCGTTAACGTTGGTTAAAACCAATATTTTTAAATCGGGTGTTGTACAGCTCATCTACGAGCCCCGGAAATAATGGCCGCCATCAAAGAAGCTGGCTACAGAAAACGGTGTTGCCCTCTTGAATTTTTCCTGCTTCACAGCCTTCCCAACGCCGGCGGCTACGCAGGTTTGGCCTTTTCAGTTTGAAATAAATTACCCCTTCCGTAATTTCTGGATTTTTTGTAGTTTCATGTAATCAAAACTTAACGATCATGAAACGTTTCAGCCTTGTACTCAGCGCCTTGCTGCTGGCGTCATTGCTATGCCATGCGCAAACCCAAAACGACCAGGAGGCCATGCAAAAAGCGTGGATGGAATACATGACTCCCGGTGAAATGCATAAAATGCTGGCAGAGGATGACGGTGAATGGACATCCGAGATCACCTTCTGGATGGCCCCCGACGCTCCTCCCACGACTACCAGCGGCACCAGCACTAACAGGATGATCATGGACGGCCGCTACCAGGAATCTGTATTCTCAGGAGAGATGAACGGCATGCCCTTCGAAGGTATTGGTGTTACGGGATATGACAAAGCAAGAAAAGTTTTCGTAACTACCTGGATTGACAACATGGGGACTGGAATGATGTATCTTGAGGGGCAGTGGAATGAAGCTGATAAATCCATAACTTTCCGCGGAACAATGACCGATCCGCTAAGCGGCGGGGAAGTAGAGATCAAGCAGGTCATAAAAAGGATCGATGAAGACACGCAGGTGATGGAAATGTACGACACCAGGGACGGAAACGAGTTCAAATCAATGGAAATCAAAATGACCCGGAAATAGCCGGTTCCAAGGTTACAATAACTGCATCAAAGTTACCACCAGTCCGATGATAAGGGCTGCCTGGGCAAGCCTGTATTTCATGATCTCTTCGCTGAGGTTTTACCAGGTAATTTTACAATATTCATAATAAACGTATCTTTGAAAAACCAATCGGGGGAAACCCACCAGTATGAAAGTAAAAAAATGGTTCGTGCTTTTTCTGGCCATCGCAGCCTGCAAAAGCCATTCGCAGGACCTTCGACCGAAGCAGCTATCCGGACAATTAGACAGTTTATTCAGCTTTTATGAACAGCATAACCTGTATTTCGTCAGCGTGGAGCTGGAAAAGGCCGGCGAGTTGCTCTATCAGCGGTCCGTAGGTTATGAGAATCTTGAGAAAAAGAAAAAGCTGGACAGCAGCAGCGTCTTCCTGGTAGGTTCTATTACCAAAACCTATACGGCCGTTATGATCATGCAGTTGGTAGAAGAGGGAAAGATCCGGTTATCGGATAAGTTATCCCGGTTTTACCCGCAGGTTCCAAACGCCTCCGGGATCGATGTAGAAATGCTGCTCAGGCACCGGAGCGGCTTGTTCAATTATACTTCCAATGAAAACTTCCTGTCAGAAGTAAGCAGCCCGGTTTCGAGGCAGGAACTACTGGAGCGATTTTACAGGCTGGACACCATTTTTTCCCCGGGAACCCGGTACGAATACAGCAATACAAATTATATGCTGCTTGGCTTCATCCTGGAAGACCTGACCGGCGACAAGTATGAAAACCAGCTAAAAAAGCGGATCCTTGATAAATTGAATTTAAAAAACACTTATTACGGCCGGCCGGACGACCGCTCGAATTTTGCCCTTTCCTATCAATACCAGGATGGTCAATGGACGGAAACGCAACCTGAATGGAATACGGACTGGGCGCTCGGAGCAGGGGCCATCTCGGCAACAGTGAATGATATTTCCGCTTTTTACAAGGGGCTGTTTTCCGGAAAGCTGGTTTCGGAAGAAAGCCTGCGGCAAATGATGGACCTCAGGGACAATTATGGCCTTGGCCTGGCCGGCATTCCTTACGGCCGGGAAACATTTTACGGACATGCGGGAGGAATAGAAAATTACCGGTCGATATGCGGCTATAACCCCGGGGACCGTATCCTGTTTACTCAGGTTTCTACTGCCGCCTTTAACGGTAATCCCAATGAGATCAGCATCCAGGTTTTGAATGCGGTGTATGAAAATAAGGTAAGTTACCCGGACACCGTTCAAAAAATCGAGGCAAAAGTGCCGGTAGATGTTCTCCGCACTTATGAGGGCACTTATTCCGCTTCTGGTGTCCCGCTGGATATCCGCATCTTTGTTAAAGACAGCACGCTGCAAGGGCAGGCGACAGGACAGGCGGCATTTCCGCTTACAGCCTATTCGAATACAGAATTCGGATACGAAGACGCAGGGATAAGCATGGGGTTCTTCATGGAGAACGAAACCCAAAAGTTCCACTTTAAACAAGGGCAGATTCAAGCTGACTTCAGCAGGAAGCCATAGATCCCAATTTTTAGTTTTCCCGTTATTTTATTTATCTTCCACCCGGACGCCAACTTTTTTTAAGGCAGACTGTTGATAATCAAAAGGATGAGAAGAAGTTTATTACGCCAGGCGAGAAAAGTAGTATGAAGCAAATGACTAAATCATGTAGTACGTTAGAAAAAGTTAGTTTTTCACAATTTCTTACAGATTTTGAGGAAACGTTGAAAAACCAATTCCGGAGGGAAGGGGATATCAACAAATTGAGTTTAAAAAGAGGGCTGTCACCGGCTATCTGGAAGGAAATAATGTCCAACGCGCCCTTGTCTGTTGCCATACCTGAAGCGTACGGAGGACGGGGGAGCCAGGTGAAAGAATGCCTGGCGCTGATGGCAGCCGCTTCCTATGAATCGCTCCCTTTGTCTCTTACCTTTGGAATCAATATCGCGCTTTTCCTGGAACCTGTCGCAAAATACGCCAACGAGGAAGTAAAAGCGGAAATATTCAACCGCTTCCTGACCGAGCAAAACATGGGTGGTTTGATGATCACCGAGCCGGAATACGGCAGCGACGCCCTGAATATGAAAACAGCCCATAAGGAGCTGAACGATTGCTACCGGATAAAAGGCATCAAACACTGGCAGGGACTCACCGGCCTGGCCGATTATTGGATCATTGCTTCCAGGAAAGCTTTGCCTACAGGAGATTTAAACAGGGATATTGAATTTTTCATTTGCGACGTTACCCAGGAGGGACAGGAAATAGAAGTGGAAGAATATTTTGATTCCATCGGCCTGTATATGATCCCTTACGGCAGGAATAAACTGAACCTTAAAATTCCCAAGAAATATAAACTGGAGCCGGAATCCACAGGCATAAAAATGATGCTTGATATCCTTCATCGCAGCAGGATGCAATTCCCCGGAATGGGAATGGGCTTTATTAAACGAATGCTTGATGAATCCATCGCTCATTGTAAAAACCGGATAGTGGGCGCAAGCAACCTGTTGGCCCTGGATCAGGTACAGTTCCAGATATCGAGGATACAATCTGCATATACGCTCTGTTCGGCGATGTGTTCGCGGAGCAGCGAAATAAGCAGCTTTGAGAATAACTTAGCTACCCAAGGCCTGGAAGCTAACAGTATGAAGGCGATGGTAGCCGACCTCATGCAGGAATCATCTCAGCTGCTCGCACAAATGTCCGGCGCAAAAGGTTACCGCATAAGCCATATCGGGGGGCGCGGAGTAATGGACAGCCGACCTTTCCAGGTATTCGAGGGCTCCAATGAAATGCTTTACAGCCAGATCGCTGAAATGGTTTTCCGCGAAATGAAAAAGCAAAAAAGGCTGAATCTGCTGGACTACCTCAAAAACCACCCTCTCACGGCGAAGGTAAGCGACCATTTCAGAAAAGAACTGAACTTCATTATTGATGCCATTGTGCCTCAGCGGAAACTGGTTGATCTTGGAAAAATACTTGCCCGTGTGATTTCAGCCGGCTATGTAAAAGAGCTTTATGAAAAAGGCTTCCGCAAGGATCTTGTTGACAGCTGCATTGAAACCGTCGAACAAGAAGTTGCTGCATTGGTGAGTTCCTTTAAGTTCCCCAACACGAATACGGTGATCTACGATTATGCGGAGAACAGTTCCTGGCTTAAATATTCCTGAAAGCCGGCATCAGGCTCATCGGGTGTGACACAAATGCCGGGAGCAGGGAGCCGTGTGCTTCCGGAAGTTGCCGCGAGCTGGTGCCGCCGGTTCACTAAAACACCAGGCGCATTCCGCCGTAAAAGTTCCGTAAGGGGGCCGCATTGTAGAAGCGGCTCCCAAATGCGTTAATATCGTTTCCCAGGCTGTATTTCTCATTCAGGAGGTTATCCGTTCCCGCATATAGCTCCAGCAGGTAATCGCCCAGCTTACCCTCCCATTTCAGCTTTAGCTGTAACAGGTGGTACCCGTTGGCATAAACGCTGTTGGCATCATCCAGCGGAATGCGGCTGGTGAAATTATGCTGAGCTGTTACCTGGAACGCGCGCGGGAGATCAAGAGAAATATTAGCTACCGCGACGTGTTTGGGAACACCGGTAAGCTCCTTTCCTGAATAATCATCTGCGCCCTGCAGGTATTCACGGAAGCGGAAGCGGCTAAACGTATAACTGCCGCTTATCTGCATCCCCCGGAAAAGCCCAGAACTCCGCTTATCCATTACCCGGGCGCTTATCATTGACTCTACGCCCAGTTGACCGGTTCCGCCCGCATTGATAAAATATTCCCCGCCCCTTCATCCAGCCGCCGTACGATCGCTTCTTTCATCCGGTAATAAAACACCGAGGCGTCCGCCTGTAAGCGTCCGCTCCCGGGCATAAAACGGAAGCCGGTTTCATAGTTCCATCCTGTTTCAGGATTCAGCGCAGTATTGATAGTAATGTTGGAGGGCCTAATTTCCGCGGTCGTTGGCTGAGAAAAACCCCGGCTTAGCGAGGCTCGCCATGAAAATTCCGGGTTAAGCAGGTAAGAAAGGCTCAGCCGGGGCATCCATTCGGGGGAAAACCTTATTTCGCCCGAAGAGGTTCCGCCCGCTGTATTTCCCGGAGAAACATCCTCTCCGGGCACATCCGGGTCGCCGGGCGCCTGGCCGGCCAGGTCATTAAAGGCATAGCGGTTATAATTCAAGCTTACAGCCGCTTCAGCCCGGAGGCGCCCGGCCAGATCGGCGGAAAACCTGGTAAAGTAAAAATACTGGCTGGTGCGAATGGCGTCTGAAGCCTGCAAACCACCTTTCGTGGCATTGCCCAGGTTGTCAAAGTTGGTAATTTCATGACGCGAACGCTGCCACTCCAGGCCAAGGTGCCATTTCCAGCTCACGTCCCCGAAATGAAAAGAATTATGGCTTCCGTCCAATTCCAGGTAAGTACGCAAGCCGTAATTCTCTTCGCTGCGCATCTCAAAATTGGTGATGAACGGATTCTCAAAATCAGTATAAGAGCCAAAAACCGCCAGCATATGCCGCAAGCCGGGAGCCAGCTCGAATTGGTGCGAGAGCCCGCCAAAAAGAGTCTTGTTCCGGATCCCTGCCTGCTGTTCCACAGCTCCCGGGTTCGGTCCGGCAGCCGGACGAGCCTGCCGGGGGTCAGCCTCGTATTGCGCCGGGTTCAATCCGCCCGGGGTGGCATAATCCATATCAGCATAAAACGCCAGGGCTTTCAGCTGGCTTTCCGGGCGATAATTCCAGCGATGGGAAGCCTGCAGGTAATGCCTGCGCATGCCTGAATGCTCCCGGTAGCCGTCTGATCGCAGAAATGCTTGGTTGAAATCGAAGCGGGACTTTTCCCAATGCTGCCGGAAACCCAGGTTTTCATGGAACATTCCATAGGAACCGCCGCTTAAACCGGCATTAAGGATGCTCGTTGGGGGTACGGCGTCCTTGTCCGGCAAACCCGTGGATGACCGCCGCCGGCTGCCTGTCCCGGCGCTTCCGGGCGTATTAACCAGCAATACCCCGCCCGAATTAGCGCCAAACAAGCTCCCGTGAGGCCCTTTCAGCACCTCAAGGCGGCCAATACCCCTGGGATCTATCAGGTTCAGGTAGGTATTCCCTCCTGCGTCGGTCAGCGGGAACTCATCCAGGTAAACTTTCACATTGCGAACGCCCCAGGGGGAGCGCAGCAGGCTTCCCCGGATGGATAAACGATAACTTCCCGGAGAGCGCTCCTCCATTCTGACACCAGGGACTGCATTCAGCGCGGGAAGGAGGGATTCATCCGCCTGCCGCTGCAACTGAGTTAAATTCACTATTCCTACCGAAGTAGGCGTACGCAATAAAGGCTGGCCGGATATATACCCCTCCACCGTCACCTCGCTTAGCTGGGTTACAGAATCAGGCTGGCTGGGATCCTGCGCCGTTAAACTTCCGGAACAATAGAAAAGGACTAAGAAGAAAAGGGCAAGCCTGTGCATATAAGGGGTGAAATTGTTTAAGTTATTCTAACGCACGGAGGGTTTAAAGGTTTGAGCGCTATTTCCAGATACTTTTCAGCTCGTACACGTCCAGCCTGTTGACTTTTGCAGCGCCACCTTTCGACAACAGGGATAAGGACCTGTTCTCCGGATCAAGATTGAAATCTACCGGCATAAAGACGAGGCCGCCGGCTGCGAACACTTCCAAACCCGTGCGGTCCGCATAAACGATCAGGTCCAGCTTTCCGTTCTGCAAAGGAACCGGCGCCCTGACGCCATCTATGGACAACTCTTCTTTTTCTACATTGTAAAGGACAGGCAGCCCCCGTACGTTGAGAATGATCTCGCTGGCGGCGCCTGGTTCGAATTCCATTCTTATTTCGGCCAGCTCAGTATTGATTGCCGAAAGAGGGTTAGAAGCCCCTTCCTTTAATCTGAATTTACCAAGGTGATGAGAAGCGCCTCTTAACGATTCCAGTTCCTTTACCGGCGTCCGCGTCAGCCGCAAGCCTTCGGGCCGCTTTTCGAGCTTCAGCTCCATCGGAATGCTCATGGATTGGTTAAAGGACATTCCCTCTTTATCGGTATGGGTACGCCACCAGCCAATTTCAATTCGGCGGCCCTGCGGTTCATTGCTGAAAGTCTGCGCCGCGTAAAAGCCGCGTCCGAGCTGCCCGTTCAATCGCTCAGTTTCCGGCCTGAAGGTTTTTCCATCAAAGGTTCCGATCGCGTATTGGCTGTCGGCCCCGGTCAATATCCATTTTGTTTCATCCGGGCTTCCTTCGATGGGTATTTCAAAAAATTCCGGGCATTCAAACAGGTAGCGGTCATCTCCTATGCCCCCTTTGACCATGCTGCTTTGCGTCCAGTTCTTAAGATCCGGAGAAGTCAGGAACTGCATGGTATGCTGCCCGCCGTCCCGCTCCACATAAAGGACCATGGTCCATTTCCCGGTGGGCTCATGCCATATCACTTTGGGGTCGCGGTTATCTCTGCTGATCCGGTGTACCACGGTATGATCCAGCTTCCTGAAATTCCTTCCGTCAGTACTCCAGGCCATGCCCTGCCCCCAGGACCTGGCGCCGGTAAAGAATAATACCATGGTATTGTTTTCATCCACTACCGCCCCGCCGCTGAACATGGGCCCGAATTTATCAGGATACAAGGCGATATCCAGCTCTTTCCAGTGAACCAGGTCTTTACTTACCGCATGGCCCCAGTGCATATTACCCCAGCCGCGGCCGTAAGGATTATGCTGAAAGAACAGGTGATACTCGCCCTTGTAATAGACCAGTCCGTTGGGATCATTATTCCAGCCCCGGGCGGGTGAAAAATGAAACTGCCCGCGTAATTTCTCCTGGTAAAGCACACCAGCGTTTTTATCCTCATCCACCTGCTTAACGGGAGAAAACACCTTCGAATCCACGTCCAGCTGGTCGACCCTCAGCTCCATGAACTTACCTTTCCAGCCGCTGATATCCAGGTAAGCATACCAGTCCGGTTCTCCCGCGGCAAGCTCCATATCGAACCATCGTTCCAACTCCCCTTCTACCCATAATTCTATATTTCTTTTGGGCGCCCCGTTCTTTACAGGAAGCACCAGCCAGTGCTTTTCGCCTGTAAAAAAGGTATTGAACCGCTGAAGTTTTTCTGCGTTCTCCTGCGCAGCTGCGCTCGTAAAAAGGATGCAAAGGACAAATACGCTTAATAATGCTTTCATTGCACTAAGTTATAAATACCCCGCATTAAGCCAAGGCCCCGGCCTTTATCTCCTTCTATGCTTTGTATTTTCGCAGAATGCAATAAATGCTGATATTTACCCCCCACATGAATACAGGACAACTTCTGGAAGCCATTTTGCCCCGGCAGCGGATCAAGGCCCGCCTGATTGACCTGGCGGCCTATGCACCTGATGCCGGTTTTTATTACCTGCTGCCCAAAGCCGTCGTACAACCGGTTTCCGAGGAAGAAATTATTGCCCTTTTTAACTTTTCGCAAAAACAGCATATTCCTCTTACCTTTCGCACGGGCGGCACCAGCTTATCGGGCCAGGCCATATCCGGCGGTATTCTCGTTGACCTCAGCATGTACTGGAACCGGCTTGACGTGGAAGCAGGCGGAACGCGGATCCGGGTGCAGCCGGGAGTGATCGGTGCAATGGCCAATGCGCGGCTGCGGCAATACCGCAGGAAAATAGGCCCTGATCCGGCAAGCATCAACTCTGCCATGATGGGCGGGATCCTGTCGAATAATGCCAGCGGCATGTGCTGCGGGGTGAGCCGGAACTCCTATCATACTACCCGTTATATTCGTTTTATCCTCCCTAACGGAAAACGCTATTCCACGGAGAACAAAGAAGACTATATGCGCTTCCGGGACGAATGCCCGGAAATTTATGATTGCCTGCTTGCGCTGCGCGAACAGATCAGCAGCCGGCCTGACCTTCATGAGCTTATCAGAAAAAAGTATAAAACCAAGAACACAGTAGGCTATTCCGTTAATGCATTTATAGACCATGACCACCCGCTGGATATTTTAGCTCATTTGCTCATCGGAGCCGAAGGCACGCTGGGATTCATTTCGGAAGCCGTGCTGGAAACAGTTCCTGATTATCCCGCAAAATCCACGGCGCTGCTTTATTTCCATGATATTTTTGAAGCCTGCAAAACGATCGGCCCCTTAACTGCCGCGGGCGCAGAAGCTGTGGAATTAATGGACAGGGCATCCCTCCATTCCGTCGTTCATATTAAAGGCATTCCGGAACCAATCAGGACGCTGCCGGCAGCAGCTGCCGCCCTCCTGGTGGAATTCCAGGGAAACACCCCGGAAGTAGTGCGCGGCAAGATCGATACGTTCCTGGCGCTTACACCGGCTCTATCCCTGCTAAACCCACCGGAATTCACAGAAAACCCGCTGGAACAGGCCTTTCTCTGGAAAGTCCGGAAAGGATTATTCCCAGCCATCGGGGCGGTTCGTGAAAGCGGCACTTCAGTAATCCTGGAAGACATCGCTTTCCCGGTGGAAAAATTAAGCGAAGCCGTGCTGGATCTCCAGGGGCTGTTCGTAAAACACGGCTATGACAAGGCGATTATTTTCGGCCATGCCAAAGACGGCAATATCCATTTTGTCATTACCCAGGCTTTTGATACTCCCGGGAAAGTGGAACGTTACCGGGCCTTCCTGGATGAAGTGGTGGCCCTGGTGGTAAACAAATACCAGGGAGCCTTAAAAGCTGAACACGGTACCGGCCGGAATATGGCGCCTTTTGTGGAAACAGAGTGGGGCGGGGAAATTTACCGGGTGATGAAAACCCTGAAAGCTTGCATCGATCCCGGCAACCTCCTGAACCCCGGCGTGATCATCAATGAAGACCCGCAGGCCCATATTCGTGATCTGAAAGAAATGCCGCAGGTGGAATCAGAAGTAGACAAATGCATGGAATGCGGCTTCTGCGAATATAAATGCCCCAGCCGCAACCTCACGCTTACTCCCAGGCAACGCATTGTGGTACGGCGGGAACTGGCGAAAATGGAAAAAACCGGGGATGGAGAAAATCACCGGCTGCTGCTGGAACAATATCAGTACGACGGCCTGGATACCTGCGCCGTGGATGGCCTCTGCGCCACGGCCTGCCCCGTGGATATCAACACCGGCGCCCTTGTAAAACGGCTGCGGAAAGAGAATCATAGTAAAACAGCCAATAAGCTTGCGCTGAGGGCTGCAAAACATTTCAACGCCCTGGAAATCGCCATAAAAGGCGGCCTCCAAGTAGGAAACGCATTCAATGGCTTGTTCGGAAAAAATACGATGCGCAGGCTGACAGGCTCCCTGAAAAAAATAATTCCCGCGCTTCCCTTGTGGTCTAACCAGCTTCGTCCGGCCCCGCCGGTATCCCGCCTGCTTGCCAGGAAAGTAGAATCTTCTGAGGCGGCCGCCGTTTATTTTCCCACCTGTATTTCCAGGGTCATGGGCGTCACGCCGGGAAATGATAAGAGTATTGCGGAAACATTTATGCGCGTCTCCTCTAAGGCCGGCGTCCCGGTTATGATCCATGAAGAGATCGGCGGAACCTGCTGCGGCCAGCCTTTTTCATCGAAGGGCTTTACCGGCGCTTTCGCCCATACGGCCAACCGGACCGTTGAAAAGCTCTGGAACTGGACCGGACAGGGCCGGCTGCCGGTGGTGCTGGACATTACTTCCTGTACCCATACTCTCCAGGGTTGCCGCCCCCTGCTGACCGCGGAAAACCAGCAGCGTTTTGATTCGCTCAGGATCATCGACAGCATTGATTTCATCGCCGATTACCTGTTACCCAAGGCGCTGGTCCGGCGAAAAAAAGCAAAAATAGTACTCCATCCGGTCTGCTCTCTTCAGCACATGGGTCTGGAAAATAAATTCCAGGCAATAGCGGCCCAACTGGCAGAAGATGTCACTGTCCCCCTGAAAGCGGGCTGCTGCGGCATGGCCGGTGATCGGGGTTTCTTATTCCCCGAACTGACGGACTCAGCCACGGCGCCCGAAGCCGCCGAAGTAAAGCAGCAGGAATACGAAGGGTACTATTCTTCCGCCAAAACCTGCGAAATGGCCATGTCCGAAGCGGTGAAAAAAAATTACCAGTCCCTGGTTTACCTGCTGGACGAATGCATCTAAGTTCCCGGATTCCGGCTTAAATTCTTAAATTTGTCTGCTTCACCGCCGGGAACGGCCTGCAAATCAGGAAATTTATGAATCAAATTACTTCTACGACAGAACGAATTATAAGCAATTGGCTCTTTACGAAACTTGTGGAATGGGGCGTTCCTGAAAATGTAGCCATTTACCTGAACCTCCTGGCGCTTTTGACAGCGCTTTCCCTGATCGTGATCATCACAACTTACCTTACCCGTAAGATACTGTTAGAAGCCCTTGCCAAAGTGACGGCCAAAACCAATAGCCATTTTGATGATTTTCTGATGCGCAACCGGACAATGGCCTATGTGGCCCGGCTAATTCCGCTGATCATCGTGGTGCAGGCGATCCCTGTGGTGCTGGCAGATATTCCTCAGCTGATCCGGCCGGTAAGGATACTTGCGGACATTTACCTGATCCTGTTGTGGGTATGGATCATCCGGGCGGTCCTGCGCTCGCTAAGGGATTACCTGCGAACCAGGGAGTCGTTCAAAGACAAACCGCTTGACAGTTACCTGCAGGTGATCAGTATTATCGTATTCATTTTTGCCGGGCTGCTTATTTTCTCCATGGTATCGGGAAAAGATGTCTGGTATTTTGTTACCGCCATGGGAGCCGCCACGGCCATTCTCATGCTGGTGTTCAAGGATACCATCCTGGGATTCGTGGCCAGCATCCAGGTTTCCACCAATGACATGGTCCGTATCGGCGACTGGATTGAAATGCCCAAGTACGGGGCCGACGGGGATGTACTGGAAATCAATCTGAATACGGTAAAAGTGCAGAACTGGGATAAAACCATCACCACCATTCCCACTTATTACCTGATCACAGATTCCTTTAAGAACTGGCGCGGCATGCAGGAATCAGGCGGAAGAAGGATCAAGCGCCCGCTCCATTTAAAAATATCCAGCATTCGTTATCTCGAAAAAGACGAAATAGAAGAGCTGAAAAAAATTCAGCTGCTCAAGCCCTTTATTGAAGAACGGCAGCTTGAAATTGACCGTTATAACGAAGAAAAAGGGGCTGATCGCAGCATGCCGGTCAACGGGCGAAATATGACCAATGCAGGTTTGTTCAGGAAATACATCGAATTATACACCCATAGCCATCCCGGCATCAATAAGAACCTTACGTTTATCGTACGGCAGCTGAGCCCGGGCGACAACGGACTTCCCCTGGAGCTGTATATGTTTACTTCCGATATTCGCTGGGTGCCTTACGAGGGAATTATGTCTGATATTTTTGATCACCTGTTGTCGGCTATCAAGTATTTTAAACTTGAGATCTTTGAGCTGCCGGCCTCGGATGACCTTCGTTCGCTCTCGCTTCCGGCCAAACCGGAACAACCGGTGTAGCGCCGCCGGGCATGGAAATTGTTCGCTGATTTTCAGTAAATTTACTGCAATCTCTTTATTGGCGCGGCGGCAAACAGGTTCCGCGGCGCTCGTTTAAGGCTTTGTGAGAAATCAGATCAGCATGAAAAGATTCCTGCTTGCATACGTACTGCTATTCATTACCGCAGGGCTTAAAGCCCAGCAGCAGCCGCAATATACCATGTACATGGCGAATAATTTCGTGCTTAACCCCGCGGTTGCGGGAATCGAAAATTACACCGATGTAAAATTAAGTTACCGGGCGCAATGGGTAGGCATAGAAGATGCGCCTGTAACGGCTTATGCCACCATACACGGGCTGATCGCTGCTGACCTGGAAGGCCGGCGGCACGGGCTTGGCGGCGCTATCGTGCTTGATAAAACAGGGCCCACCCAGCGTTTTTCTGGCACGGTTGCTTATGGGTTCCATTTGCCGGTGAGCAAGAATCTGACAACCGCTTTCGGAGTAAGCGCCGGGATCATGGAATATTCGCTCAACACGGACGCGCTGGAATTAGGCAATCCCAACGATGTGATCCTTACCAAAGGTAATTACTCCCAAATGCTCCCGAGCGTCAACGCAGGTATCTGGCTCTATTCGCCGGATTTTTTCATCGGCGCCGCCGCGCAGAACCTGATCGAAAGCAAGCTCACTTTTAACAGCTACACCGCTTCTGAAGAAAGCCGCCTGTACCGCCATTACTTCCTTACCGGAGGGTATCGTTTCGCCGTAAGCGAGACACTTACAGCTACCCCTTCCCTGATGCTGAAAATAGTACAGCCGGTGCCGGTTTCCTTCGATATCAATTTTAAAATGATGTATCGCGACCGTTTCTGGGCCGGTTTGTCTTACCGGAAAAGGGATGGCTTTGCCGCCATGGCCGGGATCAATATCAGTCCGCTTATCAATGTCAGCTACGCCTATGATTATGTCACCTCGGACCTCCAGGATTATACCAGCGGCAGCCATGAGATCATCCTGGGTATCCTGCTGAATAATGAAGAAGGCGCGCTTTGCCCCACCAATGTCTGGTAATGCGCCGGGGGCTGAAACTTATCCTTGTCCTGCCGGCAATACTCTGCTGGTGGCAGGAGCTTTCAGGCCAAACCCAGCTCTGCAGCGGCAGCCTGGGCGAACCCATTATAAATATGACCTTTGGCAGCGGGCCGGGCTTCGGGCCTGCCCTCGATGCCGGAGTAACCACTTATCAATACGTTCCTGGACCTGTTAATGATGACGGGCAATATACGCTGGCAAGCAATGTAAATTATGCAAAATCAGACTGGCACTTCCTGGAAGATCATACTCCCGGAGACATTAACGGGTACATGCTGGTTGTCAATGCCGACCTGGCTAAAGGAGAATTTTACCGGGGCCTGGTCAGCGGGCTTTGCGAAAACACGACCTTTGAGTTCAGCGCCTGGATCACCAATGCCAACACCCCTCCCACCTGTGCTTACCATAGCATACGCCCGAATATAGAGTTCCGGATTGAAGATATGGACGGAACCATACTGGCCCGGACCACGACAGGCGACATCGATACTTCCGCAGTTCCCCGCTGGGAAAACTACGGTTTCACCTTCACGACTGATAATAAGACGGAATTCTACCTGGTAATGGTAAATAATAACGGGGGCGGATGCGGAAACGACCTGGCCATTGACGATATCACGTTCCGGGCCTGCGGGCCTTCCCTGCTCGTGAATGCCGAAGGGTATAGCAGTGCAGAAATGCCCTATGTTTGCCCCGGAGCCCGTATTGACCTGGAAAGCGTTGTCGGAAGTGAGTTTCCGGATCCCCTGTACCAATGGCAGGCAAGCGATGATGACGGGCTAACCTGGCTGGACCTGCCGGGAGAGGACACGAACGAACTCAATGGTATTATCGCCGGCGATACGCGTTCGTTCCGGGTGGTAGCGGCGGCAAATGCCGCCAATTTGCTCAGTCCCTTTTGCCGGGTAGTATCCAATCCGGTAAAGATCACAGTGGTACCTCCTCTTACTATTGAGCAGGAGCCGGCCGATCTTTCCGCCTGCCTTAATGAACAGCCTTTTTTTGAGATAGCCGCCAGCGGCGGATACCCGGAACCGGAATACCGCTGGGAAAGCAGTTCAAGCCCGAACGGCCCCTGGGCGCCGGCGGAAGCAGCCCCGGAAAGCACACCTCCTAACCGGTATTACCCTCCTATAACAGCACCGGGCGACTATTATTACCGCTGCATCGTTTCTACAGCCGCACAAGGCTGCCAGCCACTTGCCTCCAGGGCAGCGAAGCTGAGCATACTTCCTCCCGTTGTGACGCTGGACCTGCCGGTAGAAACGATATGTGCAGGCCAGGAACCGCTGCTATTAACAGGGGGGCAGCCTTTACGGCAGCAGAATGACCAAACCGGCATATACAGCGGCAAGGGCGTCATAAACGGTTACTTCGACCCGCAGGCGGCAGGCGGGCCGGGAACCTATGAAATAACCTATACCCTTAGCAATACCAGCGGCTGCCAGTATGTGGCAAATGATATGATCACCGTGCATCCACCGGCGGTAGCAGAGGCGGGCGCAGACAGGAAAATGCTGGAAGGTACCTTTACCACCCTGAACGGAGCCGGCAACGGCGTTTCTTTCTCCTGGAGCCCTGCGGCAGGGCTGGATGATCCGCAGCAAGCCAGCCCGCGGGCCAGCCCGCCGGAAACTACCACCTATACCTTAACTGTAACAACAGCCGGCGGCTGTACGGCTACCGATACTGTACGGGTAGAGGTTCTGGAAAAGCTCCTCATCCCTTCGGCATTTACACCTAACCAGGATGGCGTGAACGATACCTGGGACATTCACGGTATCAGCGGCTACCCGGAGGCATCCGTAAAGGTCTTTAACCGCTGGGGAACCACCGTGTTCCGGTCAAAAGGTTACCATATTCCCTGGGACGGCGCAGCCCGGGGCGCCCTCCTGCCGGACGGAACTTATTATTACCTGATCATACCCGGCATTTTCCTGGAACCTGTTTCCGGCTCCGTTACCATCGTCCGTTAGAAGTGCAGCTCACCAGGGCCGGTCTATTGATTTGCACGTTAGATTTTACTAATTTAGAGGGGGATCAGCGGTTTAATGATAGCAATCAGATTGGCCCGGACAGTGAGATATTGGGGAGCGCTTTTTCTGCTGGCGGCAGGGCTGGAATTGAATGCCCAGAACACAACAAATAAGGGAACTGATTTCTGGACCACCTTTACCTCCCATATCAATGTAGAGAACGGTGAATTCTACCCGCCGGGTCTGGCGCTTTACATCACCTCCGATGTAAGCACTTCAGGAGTGGTTTCTATTCCCGGACGCGGATACAGCGATGAGTTTACTGTCAGCCCCAATAATATTACTATCGTTCAGGTTCCCTTCGGGCTAAGCTATACCGGCACTTCCGAAGCCCCGGAACAAAAAGGCATTCATATCAGCTCCCGCGATCCCGTTGTCGTTTACTCGCATATTTACGGGGAAAAGCGGTCCGGAGCCTCCCTGGTAATGCCTTCACGCTCCCTGGGCCAGGAATACAGGGCTGTCTGCTATTATGAAGATTCGCAGTTCAGCATTATAGGGGTAGAAAGCGACACCTGGGTGGAAATCACCCCTACGGCGCTGACCGAAGCCGGCCGGCCGGCGAATACGCCCTTCAAGATCAAATTGCAGGCGGGGGATGTTTACCAGGTGAGATCCGGGGGTGACCTTACCGGATCAAAGATCACGACGAAGGTACCTGAGAACAGCAACTGCAAAAAAATAGCCGTCTATTCAGGAAGCATGGGTGTTCGCATAGGCTGCGGGGGGCAGGGATTTGACAACCTTTATCAGCAGCTTTTTGCTTATAGCAGCTGGGGCAGGGATTACATAGCCGTTCCCATGGAAAACCGCCCTTATGATATCCTCCGGATCCTTGCAGGGGAGCAGGCAAGCACCGTGACTGTTAACGGGGTCAGCCGGGTCATCAGCCCGGGCGGCTACCTGGAGGTGCCGCAAATAACCGAAGCATTGGTAATCCATGCCGACCAGCCGGTTTCCGTGGCGCAATTCACCCCTTCTCAGACTTGTGACAACCGGAACCCAAGGGATGATAACCTGTCTCCTTTTTATGAACCCTTGTATCCCGGCGACCCGGACATGGTGATCCTCAGCCCCATTGAACAAAACCTGCGTCAGATCACCCTGTATTCCTCCAGCGCCCAGGATATCACCGATAACTATATAAATGTCATCATTGCCAAAGAGGACGTTCCAACTTTCACGCTGGATGGAAGCACCCAGGTGGGCCAGTTCCGGGAAATAACCGGAAATACAACCTATGCTTATGCCCGTTTCCGCGTAAGCGCGGGCACGCACCGTCTTTCCGCCGGCGGCGGCTTCAATGCCATTGCGTATGGCTATGGAAATTACGAATCCTACGCCTACCTGGGCGGCACGAACCTGCTTGATTTTTCCAAGCACATCACCCACGAAACAGGGCCGGAGATTTACACGGGATCGGAAAGCTGCAGCGGGCGTACCGTCCGTTTTAGCGCGGAGCTGGATTTCGAAGTCTATTCCTTTCAATGGGATTTCGGCGACGGGACGGTATCAGGCGTAGAAACCGAACTGGAAAAGCTGCTTTCCTATGAGCATACATATGCCGGCGCCGGTAATTATACGGCTAAACTGGTGATCCTTAAAAGCGACGGCAGCGAATGCGGAGATGCCGAAAGGCTGGAGATCCCCTACGAACTGCAGGTCAGCCCCAATCCATTTCCTGAGCCTGTTTTCCATATTCCTCCGTCTTGTGTGGAAGACCTCGTACAATTTGAAAATTTAAGTTCCATCGCCGACGGGACAGCGATGACCTACGAATGGGATTTTGGAGATGGCAGCCCTGTATCCGGCGAAGCAAATCCCTTGCATAAATTTTCGCAGCCCGGCATTTACCAGGTGAGCCTTTCCGCCATTTCAAAATATGGCTGCCGGCAGCAATTAAGCCAGGAGATTACCATTAACGCGGCTGATCCCAGCGCGGAATTCACGCTGGCGGAAGCGATCTGCCAGAACGAAACAGCGCTTTTTTCCGACCAGAGTACGGTCAGCCTGGGAGAAGTGACCCGCTGGCATTGGGATTTTAACGGCGAAGGAAGTTCGGCGGAAAAAGATCCTTCCTTCCGCTTTGCCACCCCCGGCCTGAAAACAATTACCCTTACCGCATATACCGGTGAAAACTGCTTTGACGTGGAAGTAAGGGAAATGACGGTCCTGCCTTCTCCGGAACCGGTCTTCACCCTGAGCCGGGAGCAGGCGGTCGTTTGCGTCAATACGCCTCCGTTTACGCTCTCCGGTTTCTCTCCCCTGAACGGCCACCTGGGAGGGCAAGGGCAGCTGGCAGCTGCTGCCGGACTGGATGAAAACGGGATCTTTTATCCCGCCCTTGCAGGAGCGGGCAGCCACGAAGTTTTTTACACCTATACCAATGCGGAAGGCTGCAGCCAGACCGTGTCCCAGGTGATACTTGTGCAGGAGCTGCCGGTGGTAAACGCCGGCAATGACCAACGGATCCTTGAAGGAAAAAGCGCTGATCTGAACGCGGGAAGCAGCGGGATCCGGTTCGAATGGACGCCTTCCCATGGGCTGGATAACCCGTTTAGCCTGGATCCCCGCGCAGCTCCCGACACCACCACGGTTTATACGCTGACTGCCTGGAACGAAGCCGGCTGCATGAACACCGATGAAGTGAAAGTGGAGGTATTGCGCTTTCTCCGGATTCCCGGTATGTTCACGCCCAATAACGACGGAACCAATGATCGCTGGATCATCGGAAATATTGAGGACTACCCGCGTTGCCTTGTCCAGATCTTCAACAGGTTTGGGGAACGGGTCTTTCATTCACAAGGCTATCCCGAGCCCTGGAACGGAGACCTCGGCAATAAACTTCTGCCTCCGGCCACTTATTATTACGTGATCAGGCCCAATGAAGCCCATCCCCGATCACCGGGTCGGTAACCATCGTACGGTAAAGAAAACCGGAAAAACAGGCTCGAAATTTGCGGTGGTTCTCCAACCGTCATGACAAATATGTCATTGCCGGTATGAAAGCTATTTGTACTGATCTCTCCCAACATGCTGAACGTGTATCGCATTGTCCAGGACAATGTATTACTGGCCATTTTGTTGCTGGTATTCCCGGCATTCAATATAATGGCAGGCGCCCTTCCGGCCCCTGCCGCGGCTCCTGTTATCACGGCGCATCCCCAGAGTTTCAGTACCTGCATCAATGATCCCGGCCAGGCGCTTAGCGTAGCCGCCGAAGGGGCGGGACCTTTCCAATATTCCTGGCAGCAGAAAACCGGAACTGCTCCCTGGGTAAATATTGAAGGAGCAAGCGGCAGTTCTTATACTCCCGCTACCCGGCAGGCGGGTACCGTCTTTTACCGGGCAAGGGTTACTTCCGCAGACGGAAGCGCTATTTACTCCAATGCCGCTACCGTCACTATTTACCGCCCCCCGGCCTTCAGCATTGCCGCGCCAGCGGAAGCTGTCTGCCTGAATTCAGCCCTGACCATCCGCTCGGGAATAGATATCAGCGTATGGGATATTGAATGGGAAAAAAGCAGCGATGGCGTAAACTGGGAATCAACCGGGGTCCATGAACCCCAGATCCCCATGCTACTTCATCAACAGGTTTTACGCAATACCGGCTCAGGGCTACGCCAAAGGGCATGCCCAATCCCATCTGCAGTCCTGTTTCCACGCCGGTTAGCGTGGAGGTAATGGATTGCATGGCGCTGGCCGTAAGTAAAACAGCATCCGCCGCTGAAGTTTCCGCCGGCGATCCGCTTACTTATACTATTAACCTGACTAACCGGGGGCCTTCCGCCTTACAGGCCGGGCAGGTGATCACGCTGAAAGAAGCGCTTCCCGAAGGCTTTAACATAGGTTCGGTAAATGCGCTGGGAACGCTGGACCTGGAGGCGCAAACCTGGACCGGGATTCAACTGCAGCCGGGGGAAAGCACTTCCATTACGATCGAAGGAACAGTCGCTCCTGATTATACCGGCGACCCCTTCGTCAATACGGTAACGGTCATTCCTCCGGAAGGCGTAAAAAATACGAGCAGAATCGATTCCCTGGATCAAACCACTACCCCCATACGGCGAACCGCCGACCTTGTGATCACAAAAAAAGCCCTTCAATCTGCCGTGAAGGCCGGGCAGGCGCTTAATTACGAGATCAGCATTACCAATAACGGACCCAGCCGCATTTTACCGACAGACGCTTTCAACCTGCTCGAAGAGCTTCCGGAAGGCTACCTGATACGTAACTACGAAGCGGAAGAAGGGGTTTTTAACTACCTCACCGGCGACTGGACGGAAGCAGACCTGGAAGCCGGCGAAACGATCCGGCTCTTCGTGTACGGATTGGTGGACTCCCGGTTTGAGGGCGCTTCCATTTCCAACACCACCGGCCTTACTCCCCCGGACGCGGTAACGGATCCTGTCCTGCCGAACACTTCGGGTGTCACCACCCCGGTTACAAAAGAAGCCAACCTTGAACTGGTAAAGGCGGGGCCGGGCAGGATGACCCCCAACGAGAACGTCTGGTACACGGTCCGCGTGACCAATAACGGCCCCAGCTATGCAAGGGATGTACTGATCACCGACGCTGTACCCCCGGAGGTGGCCGTCGAAAGCTGGAGTACTACCCCCGGCCCGGGAACGCAGATACTTAGCGGCGAAACCGGGACCGGCAATGATGTGGAAGTTCGCGCAAATATCCCCGTGGGATCGGACGTGCTTATACGGATCAATGGAAAAGTAATTCCCGGGAGCAGCGGCGAAATAGTGAACGAGGCCACAGCGGTACTGCCCGCGGATATCCCCGACCCCACACCTAATACCGATAGCCATACGAATATGCTGGACGGAATGGATCAGCTTTTGCTGCGCAAGCGCGGGCCATCCGGAGCTGTTTCAGGAGGCGCTATTACCTATACTATCCAGCTGATCAACAACAGCAATGTCACCCTCAGCGATATTCAGTTTGAAGACCTGCTCCAGCCGGCCGAGGCGCTCAGCGGCATCCGGTGGACAGCCGTTCCTGATGACCCGGGAGTCACCATGTCCCTGGAAAGCGGCAATTCCCTGCCGATTAACCTGGAAGCGAGCATCCCTCCCGATAAAAAAATAACCATCAGCATACGCGGCACCATCGCGCAAGATTTCACCGGCGAGATCCTGAACACCGCAAACGCCGTTTCAGGGACAGAAATATCCGGGGACGAGGTAAGGACAAATGTTTACAAACCGGCGGCAATAACCATTGAAAAGAGCGGCCCGGCCCAGGCGGAAGCCGGTGCCGAAATCAGCTATACCATTACTGTTTCCAATACCGGAAGCGGAGAATCCGGGGACCTGCTTATCTCAGACCGCCTTCCGCTGGGCAGCAAATACATCAGCAGCGACGGCGGAACCTACAATAAAAATTACCATACCCTCTTCTGGCGGCATGAAACCGGCCTGGCGCCAGGTGCTTCCATTGAACACCAGGTAAAAGTTCAGGCGCCCGCGGACGCACCGGAGATCACTAATATTGCCAGCGTTGCCGGAAAAAGCGATGCCTTCGTGACGGAAATAAGACCGGAAGCCGGTTTAAGTATCAGCAAAACGGCGCCCGACAGCGTTTACCAGCAAGACAATTTTTCCTACGTTATCCTGGCACGGAACAACGGCCCTTCGACCGCGAGAAATATCACCATCACAGATGCGGTTCCGGCCGGACTGGAAATAATTGATCCCGGCGGAGGGGTCGTAAACGGGCAGGAGATCACGTGGGCCATCCCTTCTTTGCCAAGGAACGGCGTACGACGCTTTACGGTAGAAGTGAAGGCGCCCTCTCAAAGCGCCACCCTTAGCAACTCCGTCAGTATCCGCGCTGAAAGTCCCGACCCGGACAATTCCGATAACACCGCCTCGGCGGTTACGAGGGTCTTACCTTCCACCGATTTGCTGGTGGAAAAGACCGGGCCCGCAGAAGCCTACGCCGGGGAAGAGGTAAGCTACCAGCTAAGGGTAAGCAACCTGGGGCCCTCGGCTGCAGAAAACGTCATTGTTACCGACCGCCTTCCTTCAGGAATGGAATATATCGCCTCGGACCTTGCCCCTGCGGACAGCCTTGCAAATCCGCTTAGCTGGACCATTCCCCGCCTTGAACCGGGGGAAAGCTCAACCATTAATGTGACGGTCAAGACTCCGGGAAGAGTAGGAATAGCCAGGAATATCGCCGACGTCACGGGCCCGTTCTATGATAAGGACCCGGTAAATAACCGCTCCATTTTTTCAACGACCATTACCCCTGCCGCGGATGTGGAAGTGATCAAGGAAGGCACCGCGGCCATTGACTCTGCCGGCATCATCCGGTACGAGATACTGATTCGGAACAACGGACCTTCCACAGCTTTGAATGTCACTTTCCAGGATCAGCTCCCCACGAACCTGGGAGCGCCCCTTAGCATTTCCAACGGCGGCGTGTACGATCCGGGCAGCCATGGTATCTCCTGGCCCGCGCTACCGGCAATGGCAGCCGGCACAGAAAGGCTTCTGACTGTCCGCGTAGGAGTAAATGCAAATGCCTCTTCTTTTACCGTCAGCAATACAGCGGCTATTCAATCAACCGTATTCGACCCGCAAGCTGCAAATAACCGCTCCGTATTCAAAACAGGTGTTTACCCTCCGGCCGATGTATTTTTCAGCCTTTCACAGGACCGGGTATGCAAGGGACAAATGCTTGCGCTTAGCGGGGGCGGGGTGCGGAATAATGTTCCGGGAACAGGGGTGTATTCAGGACCGGGAATAAGTGAGGGCCAGTTTAATTCCGCTAACCTGGAACCTGGCGATTACGAAGTTACCTACACCTATACGACCCTGGGCGGAACGGTAAAACAGCTGCGGGACACACTTCACCTGCTGCCGGCTGCCCGGGCGGATGCCGGTCCCGACCGGGAGATACTGGAAGGTGATTCTATTGTGCTGGAAGCCGGGGCTACAGGAGAGATCATCCGCTGGACTCCTTCCGAAGGCCTGGACAACCCGGCCATTGTCCGGGCGGTAGCTGCTCCCCGGGTAACGACCACTTACCGGCTGACGGCGGAAAATCCCGGTACCTGCAGCGCCTTTGACGAAGTGACGGTATACGTATATCCCCGGCTGGAGATCCCCAATGCGTTTACTCCTAATGACGATGGGGTAAACGATACCTGGAAAATCGTGAATATTGAAGAGTACCCCAATGCCACGGTACAGGTTTTTAACCGGAACGGAGACCGGCTTTTCATTTCAAGGGGATATGCAGAAGAATGGGAAGGAGAATTTAACAATAAACCGGTTCCACCGGGTACTTATTACTACCTCGTCCGGCCCAACGGAGGCATTTTGCAGCCGCTCACCGGTTCGGTGACCATTATCAGATAATTTTCTGCCCCGGGGGTGATTAACGGAAAGTCCGGTCGAGTTCTCTTTGAGTATCCCGTTCTTTTATCGACTGCCTTTTGTCATATTCCTTTTTCCCCTGTGCCACAGCGATCTCGAGCTTGGCGAACCCCCGTTGGCTGATGAATATGCGCAGCGGAATAATGGTAAGCCCTTTCTCATTCACTTTAGTCCTAAGCTTCTTCAGTTCATTTTTCTGAAGCAGCAATACCCTGTCCCGTTTTGATTCGTGATTATAAAAGGAACCATGGGAATATTCGGCAATATGCATATTCCGCACATACAGGGTGTCGTCAATAAAAGAGCAGAAGGCGTCATTGATATTGGCCTTCGCTTCGCGTATAGACTTGATCTCCGTTCCAAGCAGCTTCAGGCCCGCTACGTAGCGGTCAAGAAGATGGTACTCGAAATGAGCTTTTTTATTTTTGATGTTTATATCTTTCATCTGAAATTACTCTTCCTTTCTGACAATCAGAACAGGTACTTTCACCAGGTGCCTTACCGCATCAACTGTTGTGCCTAAAATAATATCCTTTAATGCGCGGTGGCCGTGAGCGCCCATTACCAGGAAGTCGCATGCATCTTCTGAAATGATCCTGGCAATGGAAGGAGCGGTCTTTCCGTAACCGATCCTGTAGTCGGCCTGGTAGCCGAGCTTCCTGATATCTTCCACGTATTTTTTTATATTCTCTTCGTCGCTGCGCGTTTCAAAATCCCGGATCTCCCCACCCATATAATGAGCCCCGGCCGATTCCACGATATGAATAAGCAGGTAGTTGGCTTGCTTTCCTCCCTGCATAAGCGCGTACCGGATTGTATCCCGGTCATTCCTGGAAAAATCGATCGTCAGCGCTATTCTTCTCAATTCCATCTTGTCGGGAAGTGTGATGCTCAGCGCTTCCCCATGAGGAATATTTCTTTTCAATCGCCGTTCCCGCCTGATCAATGGCCCGAAGGTCACATAGAGCAGCAGTATGCCGGTAATAATAGCTACCGGAACCACAAATATATAGAGATAAACCGGGTTTTCTGCTCCGCCAATCCAACCGCCGATACTTTCCGCCACCAGTTTTACATTTAGCCCCACAATGATAATAGCTGCCGACCAGGCCAGGACCTTTACCCATGTTTTTATGGTGTATTCGCCCATGCGGACCCTGTCGCTATTGAAATGAATAAGCGGGATAACGGCAAAACCCAATTGCAGGCTAAGCACCACCTGGCTAAGGACCAGGAGATTTCCAAGAGCATCTTCTCCGAAATAAAGAATGGTAAAAAATGCGGGAATAATGGCCAGCAGGCGGGTGAGTAAACGGCGAAGCCAGGGCCGGATGCGAAGATTAAGGTATCCTTCCATGACGATCTGCCCGGCCAGCGTGCCGGTAATGGTGGAGCTTTGCCCGGCCGCGATCAACGCAATGGCAAATAAGGTGGGAGCAAGCGATCCGAACAGGTCCTCCAGCAGGCGGTGGGCGTCCTGAATTTCATCCACCATCATTCCGTTCTTATAAAAGGCGGTAGCGGCAAGAATAAGAATGGCTGCGTTCACAAAAAATGCGAGGTTCAGGGCTATCGTGGTATCAAGAAAATTAAACTTCAATGCGTCCCGGAGGCCGGAGGGGCTCCTGTCTAGCTTCCTTGTTTGAACGAGGGAAGAATGAAGGTAGAGGTTATGGGGCATTACCGTAGCCCCGATAATCCCAATAGCAATGTAAAGCGCTTCGCCGGATAGCAGGGAGGGCTCAAAACCCCGGACTACTTCCCCTAAATCCGGGCTGGCGATGATCATTTCCGCTAAAAAGGACAATCCAATGATCGAGACCATGGAAACGATGAAGATCTCCATCAGCCGGATGCCCCGGTTCATCAGGAATAGAACAAGTATCGTATCAAGTACGGTAATGGATACGCCGGCTATCAGCGGAAGCCCGAAAAGCAGCTGCAGCCCGATAGCCATCCCGATCACCTCTGCCAGATCAGTAGCCGCAATGGCTATTTCCGCCAGGATGTATAAAGGTATATTTACAATCGGCGGATAAGTATTTCGTGAAGCCTGGGCCAGGTCCAGGCCGCGCACAATCCCCAGCCTCGCACTCAGCGATTGCAGCAGCAGAGCCATGAGATTGGACATTAGCAGGACCCAGATCAGTGAATAGCCGAAATTGCTTCCCCCGGCAAGGTCGGTTGCCCAGTTTCCGGGATCCATGTATCCCACCCCTACCAGGTAAGCGGGCCCGATGAATGCCAGAAACTTTTTCCAGGGGCTTTTCCCCGTAGGAATAGCGACGCTGGAATGAACTTCGCTGAGGGATTCGCTGCTATTGCTTCGTGCCATTAGCTTGTAACTAGTATATTATTGGACACCTCCTTACTGAGGTATATTTTGCTTCCTCCCCGTCTTCCACGACTACTGAACCGTCGTACTCGTTTCTTTCCACCATGCTGATCCTTTTGCCAAGCACCATGTTCAGCCGTTCAAGGTAATGCAAAAAGGTACTGCTGTGATCGCTTACCCCGGATATCACACCGGACTCGCCTCTTTCCAGTTTAGACAGCTTGATAAAATCATGTTCGCGGAATTTACCCGTCTTTGTGGGAATAGGATCGCCATGCGGGTCAAACTGAGGGCAACCCAGGAATTCATCCAGCCGGTCAACCAGCTTTTCCGAATTAATATGCTCCAGCTCCTCCGCAATATCATGCACCTCATCCCATCCGAAATCCAACTTATTTACAAGGAACACTTCCCATAAGCGATGCTTCCTGATAATATTCACCGCGGTAACCTTCCCCTGGCTCGTAAGGCTCACCCCCTGGTATTTCACGTAGTTGATCAATCCCTTTTCAGATAATTTTTTCAGCATATCCGTCACCGACGCTGCCCGCGTATTCATTTCCTCGGAAATAGCGTTAGTACTGACCATTTCTTCCGTTCTTTCAGATAGCTTGTAAATAGCTTTCAGGTAATTTTCCTCTGTAAACGAATTCATATTCAATGTTTAGCGCAAATCTAATAAAAAATTTAGATCAATCTAAAAAAATTTAATTTGCTTGTTATTGTTTATCTAAAAATTTAATTTTATTTTTAGTAGACTATGAGTACGCATCTTGACAAAATTGATCTGCACATCATTCGCCTGTTGCAAAAGGACGGGAGGATCACCAATTTGCAGCTTTCTACCGAAGTAGGGCTTTCGCCCGCACCCACCCTGGAGCGCGTCCGGAAACTGGAAAACAACGGGTACATTAAAAGTTATCACGCCAATGTTAACGAGGAAGCATTGGGATTCGGCATTAAAACCTTTATCCAGATAACAGTAAACCTCAACTTACCCGATTCCCGCAATAACTTTATAAGGAAAATTTCTGAGATTGACGAAGTAGTGGAATGCTACCACGTCACCGGCGAATCCGATTTCCTGTTGAAAGTGATCGTCCGCGATATGCATGCCTTTGAAGTCCTCGTACTGGAAAAGTTCAGTAAAATAGAAGAGATCAACCATCAGGCTTCTATGATGGTCATTTCCACCGTTAAAAAGAACGCTGTCCTGCCAATGGATGCCGGCTAGCCGCTAAGCAAACCCACCCGTCTTAGCCGTCAAGGGAGTCCTCTTCCTTACAAGCGATTTCACCGGATCTGCCAGTCAACCGGGTCTTTTCCCTGCGATACCAGGTATTCGTTCGTGCTGGAAAAGTGGCGGCAGCCCAAAAAGCCATAGTGTGCCGAAAAAGGCGAAGGATGGGCCGCCGTCAGGATCAGGTGTTTTTTACCGTCTATAAGCGGCTGCTTTGCCTTGGCATAATTCCCCCAAAGCAGGAAAACAACCCCTTCCTTTTCTTCCGAAACAATAGAAATGATCTTATCCGTAAAGGATTCCCAGCCCTTTTTCTGATGCGAACCCGCGCAGCCGGCCTGCACCGTTAAGGTCGCATTCAGCAATAATACCCCTTGTTCCGCCCAGGAGGTAAGGTCTCCGTGCGGGGGGATCTCCATCCCCAGGTCAGCATGAAGTTCTTTGTAAATATTTTTCAGCGAAGGCGGAATGGCAATTCCCTTTTGCACCGAAAAGGACAGGCCATGCGCCTGACCCGCCCCATGGTAGGGATCCTGCCCCAGCAATACTACCTTCACCTTGTCAAAAGGAGTGGTATTAAGCGCGTTGAAAATAAGGGATCCCGGCGGGTAAATATGCACGCCCTTTTCTTTTTCCGCTTGTAAAAAAGCTCTTAACTGGCACATGTATTCCTGGCTGAATTCCCCTTCAAGGTATTTCAGCCAGGAAGTATCCAATTGAATGGTTGACATGCTTCAAATATAAATTATTTCCGCCCGCCTTTTCTTTAAAATTTAATGAAATGACTTTTTTGTATTATAATTGTTGTATCTTTGTGACAGATAAAAATAAAACAACAATTAGTAATTCATTTTCCTTCCGTTATATCCCGCCGGTTTCTGCTTTAAGAAAATCTTTACCCACGGACGATTTGTCAAGCGATTTCATGACGGTGCCTTTATTCCCGGTCGGAAGATTTATGCATTTTAACAAATCATGACATTCGACAAATTAAATATCATAGCGCCTATATTAAAGGCGTTAGAAACAGAGGGTTATACTAATCCTACGCCTATACAGGAACAGTCCATCCCCCATTTACTTCAGGGAAGCGACCTTTCCGGCGCGGCGCAGACCGGTACTGGAAAAACTGCTGCTTTTACTATTCCCATGCTGCAGTTGCTGGAACAAGGGGCATTGGTATCAAAGCATCCTAATAATAAACTAAGGGCGCTTATTCTTGCTCCTACCCGCGAGCTGGCCATCCAGATCGGGGAATCTATCAGCAGCTACGGCCGGAATTTACGGTTCAGGCATGCGGTGATCTATGGAGGAGTGCCTAAAAATCAGCAGATCCGCGCCATGCGCGGGAATCCTGATATCGTGGTGGCAACACCCGGAAGGCTCCTTGACCTCATGGGAATGGGAGTCGTTAAACTGGATTCGATCAGTTTCTTTGTCCTGGACGAAGCCGACAGGATGCTGGATATGGGATTTATCCACGATATCCGCAAGATAGTCGCTAAGCTTCCGCCTGCCAGGCAGAACGTTTTCTTTTCCGCTACTATGCCTTCTGACATACGGCAGCTGGCCAATACGATTCTCCGGGATCCGGTGAATGTGGCCGTTACGCCGGTTTCTTCTTCATGTGAAACCGTGCAGCAGAGCATATTCATGGTAGAAAAAAACAACAAGCTTAATCTTTTACTCCACATATTGAGGGAAGAGCCGATTAAAAACGCCCTGGTTTTCAGCCGTACGAAACACGGTGCCGACAAACTGGCAAAATCCCTGAACAGTGTAGGAATAAATGCAGCCGCCATCCACGGGAACAAAACACAGGGAGCCCGGCAGATAGCCCTGGAGCGTTTCAAGAACGGCAAAGCGAGGGTACTTGTGGCTACTGATATTGCGGCCAGGGGAATTGACATTGACGAGCTTTCGCACGTAATCAATTTCCACCTTCCTAATGAGCCGGAAACCTATGTTCACCGGATTGGCCGTACCGGACGCGCAGGCGCCAGCGGTATTGCCTTCTCTTTTTGCGACCGGGAAGAACGCCCGTACCTCAAGAGTATTCACAAGCTGATAAGGAAAGAAATTCCGGTAAAGGAAGACCATCCTTTTCACATGCACATCGAGATTGCTGAAAAGCAGCCCGTTGTGTTCAACAAAAACCCGTTCAGACAGCGTGGGCGCAGGCCCGCTATGGCTGGCAGGCGCATTGCATAATTCTTTTTTATTATAACAATCAACAATTTCAACAATTTTAACATGGAAACAGGAACGGTAAAGTTCTTTAACGAAGCCAAAGGATTTGGTTTTATTAAACATGACGACTCTGCAAAGGAAACATTCGTACATAGCACTGGCCTCATTGACCACATCAAGGAAAATGACCGGGTACAATTCGACCTTAAACAGGGAACGAAAGGTATCAATGCAGTAAATGTAAAACGCATCTGATTTTTTTAAGTCTTAAACAAAAATGCTCCGGAGCTTTCAGGCACCGGAGCATTTTTTGTTTTTATCCCGCCGGTAAGAGGGCGGTTGGTGAGGCAAATACTAGCTCAGCCAGTTCTGAACATCTTCCGGGGCGGGCATTTTCAGGTCCAGCTTCATTTTCTTCCGCATTCCGCCAAGGTCGTTAAAGAATTTATTAGGATTGGCCGCTTTTAATTCTTTCAGGTTCTTAAAACCCATTTTCAGAATAACCGGAGCCCACTCCGCGGGAACGCCGGCGCTCTCCAGTTCTTCAGAAGATAGTGCCTTCTCTTTCTTTTCAGGCCGCATTTGCGGGAAGAAAAGCACCTCCTGGATCGTACTCTGCCCTGTCAGGAGCATTACCAGCCGGTCTATACCTATACCCAGCCCGGAAGTGGGCGGCATTCCGTATTCCAGGGCCCGCAAAAAATCCTCATCAAGCGCCATCGCTTCTTCATCTCCCCTTTTTCCAAGCTCCAGCTGTTCTTCAAAGCGCCTGCGCTGGTCAATGGGATCATTCAGCTCGGTATAAGCGTTCGCAATCTCTTTCCCGTTTATGAATAGTTCAAAGCGTTCCACCAGCCCTTCATCCTGGCGATGCTTTTTTGCCAGCGGAGTCATTTCAAGGGGATAATCAATGATATAGGTAGGCTGCACAAGATGATCTTCCACTTTTTCGCTGAACAGTTCATCAATTAGTTTACCGCGGCCCATGGTAGCATCCGCCGGCACTCCCAATTCCCGGCAGGTGTTCAGCAGCGTGGCTTCGTCCATGCCCGAAACGTCTATACCGGTGTATTTACGGATAGACTCGTACATGGTGAGCCGCTCATAGGGTCCTTTAAAATCAATTTCCCGGTCGCCTGATTTAACCTTTGTACCTCCCAGGAGTTCGGTCGCCAGGCTTTCCAGCAACTCTTCCACCATTTCCATCATCCAGAGATAATCTTTGTAGGCCACGTAGATCTCCATGGAAGTAAACTCGGGATTATGGGTACGATCCATGCCTTCGTTGCGGAACATCTTGCCAATCTCGTACACGCCGTCAATCCCCCCGACGATAAGGCGTTTCAGGTATAACTCATTGGCGATACGCAGGTAGAGCGGCATATCAAGGGTATTATGATAGGTCTTGAAAGGCCTTGCAGCGGCCCCGCCGTGTACAGCCTGGAGAATAGGTGTTTCCACCTCCAGCCAACCCCGGGAATCAAAAAAACGGCGCATGGTATTGATCAGCCTGGAGCGGATAATAAAAGTGCGTTTTACCTCGGGATTCACCGTGAGATCCACGTAACGCTGCCTGTAACGCTGCTCCGGATCGGTAAAGCCATCATGTATGTTACCCTCTTCATCGCGCTTTACAACGGGAAGCGGCCTCAAAGATTTGGAAAGCACTTCCAGTTCCTTCACATGCAGCGATATTTCACCCGTTTTTGTAGTAAACACATATCCCTTCACCCCGACAAAATCACCGATATCCAGCAGCTTTTTAAAAACGGTATTATAGAATGTTTTATCTTCTCCGGGGCATAACTCATCCCGGTTCAGGTAAAGCTGTATCCTTCCGCTGGAATCCTGCAATTCAGCAAAAGAGGCGCTTCCCATAATACGCCGGCTCATGATCCGCCCGGCAAGCGAAACCTGTTCAAACGCCTTGCTTCCTTCGGTATACCGCTCCTTAATATCTTTTGCAAAGGCGGTTACGTCGTATCTGCCGGCGGGATAGGGATCTATTCCCAGCTTTCTCAGGTCCTGCAGGCTTTGCCTGCGCAGCTGTTCCTGTTCGCTTAATTCTGTCATAATTCGTCCTGAAAATAAAACGGCGCAAGTTACGAAACTGACTGCAAAAAACGCGGGTTAAACACTGGTGGCGTTAAGCGCTAATGACGTTCACTTTGCGCTCATCTTTCCTGCGCCGGAGTTCTTCGTTTACCAGACGGAGTTCCCTGCTCATCTGCCCGGAAATGGCGGTATTTTCGCGGGCACGACGGAAAAGATAGGGCAATACAGACTTCACGGGTCCGTAAGGCACATATTTGGCCACTCTGTAGCCGGCGTGAGCGAGATTAAAGCTGATGTTGTCGCTCATTCCCAGCAGCTGCCCGAACCAGATACGTTTATCACCGGGAGAAAGCTGCTTTTCCTTCATACGTTCTACCAGCTTCCTGCAGCTGGTTTCATTGTGGGTCCCTGCCATAAAGGCCACCTGCTGTATATGATCAAGACAGAAGGCGACCGCCGCGTCGAAATCGCGATCACTTTCCTGCTTCGTGACATGAATGGGCGAAGGATAGCCCTTTTCCCCGGCGCGTTCCCGCTCTTTCTCCATATACGCTCCCCGTACCAGCTTGGCGCCCAGGTAAAACCCGGCTTCACCGGCGGTTTTAATATTGGCCTTCAGTATATCCAGGCTGTCATTACGATATAATTGGTAGGTATTGAATACAATGGCAGTTTCCCGGTTGTATTTCTCCATCATGTCCAGTACAAGCCGGTCTATGGCACTTTGTATCCAGCTTTCTTCGGCATCTACCAGGACGGGGATCCCGGCGGTAAAGGATTCGCGGCAAATGCGGTCCGCACGCCGGGCAGCGCGGTCGAATTCCTCTAACTCCGCGGTTGACAGGGGCTCGGCGGCAGTTATCTTTGCAAGCAGCTCAAAACGGGCAATACCGGTTACTTTAAAAACGGAAAAGGGCACTTTGTTATCTTTGCGGGCCCGGTGAATGGTTGCTATGATCTCGGCAGCGGTTTGCTCAAAGGCGGCTTCGGTTTTCTCACCTTCCACGGAGTAATCCAGGATCGTCCCTACTCCGTATTCCCAGAGGTTGGCGATATTGTCCTCGCATTCTTCAATGGTTTCCCCGCCGCAGAAGTGCGCAAAAATAGTGCTGCGGATCAGCGGCAGCACCGGCAGGCCGGCTTTAAGGGCGAAATTGGTGAGCGCCGGTCCCGTCTTCACCAGGAAATTCACATTAATAGCTTTAAAGAGCCACCAGGCTTTTTTTAACGCTTTATCGCTGAGGTGCGAAAAAGCGATCTCGGTATTGTCGAACATACAGGCGAAATATTGGTTATTACTTCAAATATGGGCGCAAAGATAAGACTGCGCCCTTTCTATTCAATTTTTATGCGTAATTTTCGCAGCGTAAGCTTAGGGAGGCGATGAACAGATTATTAGAAGAACTGGCGCAAAGGCATAGGAATGCGGCAGTAAATACGTATCCGTCAAGCGAGCGGATCTGCGATTTCAGCCGGCAGCTGATGAATTTATTATTCCCGGAACATAACGGGAAGGTGATTACTTCCCCAGAATCACTGGGAGCTGCCGTGCAGGACATCGGGCGGCTCCTCGAAGGGTTATTGCTGGATATACAGCCTGCCCTGCCCGGGGGAGCGGCCAACCTGGCCGGGCAGTTCATGGAAGCGCTCCCGGATATTTACCGGCACCTGGTTCAGGATGCCGAAGCGATCCATCTTGGCGATCCGGCTTCTTCCAATCCTTATGAAGTGATCAGGGCCTATCCGGGCTTTTATGCGATTGGCTTTTACCGGATCGCTCATGTTCTCTACGGCCTGAATATCCCCCTGCTGCCGCGCATTATTACCGAATTTGCCCACGCTAAAACCGGGATTGACATTCATCCGGCAGCCTCCATCGGTTCCCATTTCTGCATTGATCACGGCACCGGAGCTGTCATCGGGGAAACAACAGTGATCGGCGATTATGTGAAGATCTACCAGGGCGTCACCCTGGGTGCCGCAAGCGTGGACAAGGCAATGGCCAAGAGCAAACGTCATCCTACCATTGAAGATCATGTGGTGATCTATTCCGGGGCGACCATCCTTGGAGGGGAAACCACGGTGGGGCATCATAGTGTTATCGGTGGTAATGTGTGGCTGATCAAGAGTGTCCCTCCTTATTCGCGTATCTATTACAGGTCAAATGATGTTACGGCCCTTACTTAACCATACTTTAGAATGATCTACAGCCTTTTAGACCTGGTGGGAAATACACCGCTGGTCAACCTGAAGAACGTAAACCCAAACCCCAATGTCAAAGTATACGCAAAGCTGGAAGGAAATAACCCCGGAGGCAGCGTAAAGGACCGCGCCGCATACGGTATGATCAGGGGCGCCCTTGACCGGGGAGAACTTCAGCCTGGAATTAAACTGATTGAGCCTACCAGCGGCAATACTGGTATTGCACTTGCCATGATGGCCAGCTTGTTTGGCGTGGAAATAGAACTGGTAATGCCCGAGGATGCCACGCAGGAACGGGTCCTCACGATGGAAGCTTTTGGCGCCCGCGTCGTGCTTACTCCGGCGAAGGATTCTATGGAAGGAGCCATTGATTATGCCAACGCACAGGTAGCAAAGGGAGGTTACCTGATGCTCAACCAGTTTGCCAATCCCGATAACTATCTTGCGCACTACCACACTACCGGGCCGGAGATCTGGAAGGATACCGAAGGAGGGATCACGCACTTTGTTTCCGCTATGGGAACTACAGGAACGATCATGGGAGTTTCCCGTTTCCTGAAGGAGCAGCGGCCTCAGATCCAGATAGTCGGCTGCCAGCCGGCGGAAGGGGCCCGCATCCCCGGCATCCGGAAATGGCCCAAAGAATACCTTCCCAAGATATTCGAAGCCGAACGGATAGACAGGATTATGGAAATATGGCAGGATGAAGCAATGATCATGACCCGGCGCCTGGCCCGCGAAGAAGCGATATTTTGCGGGATGAGCAGCGGCGGCGCCGTGTCGGCAGCCCTGCGCGTAGCGGAAGAACTGGATAAAGGAGTAGTTGTGTGCATCGTCTGCGACCGGGGCGACCGCTATTTATCTTCCGACCTGTTCCGCTGATACCGCGCTGCCAGCGCTGCAAAGTACCTGGCACATTACGGTTAACCGGCACCGTGCCTATTTCAATTTTCCGGACAGCGCGCGGATCTCCGCGGCGGGAGAATTATTTTTATAAAGAATAGCATAAACAGCTTCGCAGATAGGCATGGAAATACCATATTGCCGGTTGATCTCGTAAAGGCATTTTACAGCAAAATAACCTTCGGCGATCATATTCATTTCCATCTGCGCCGATTTCACGGAATATCCCTTCCCGATCATATTTCCAAAAGTACGGTTGCGGCTGAACTGTGAATATGCCGTTACCAGTAAATCACCGAGGTAGGCCGATTCCTTAATATCCCGGTCAATGGGATGCACCGCGTCCACAAAGCGTTTGATCTCCTGGATGGCATTAGCGATAAGCACAGCCTGAAAATTATCTCCGTATCCAAGTCCGTGGCAAATACCGCTGGCGATCGCAAAGATATTTTTTAGCACTGCGGCATATTCCGTCCCATAAATATCATCCGATACGTTAACATGGATATAACGGGCTGAAAACAGGGCGCCTATTGACCGGGCAAGCGTCCTGTTTTTCGAGGCAATAGTCAGGTAGGACAATTTTTCCAGGGCTACCTCTTCCGCATGGCAGGGCCCGGTAACCACGGCCAGCCGGCTAAAAGGAACCCCGAATTCTTTATTGAAGAACTCGCCGACGATCATATTATCATCAGGCACGAAGCCTTTAATTGCCGAAACCACCCTTTTTCCCTGCAGGTCTTCGGGCCTGATATCTTTCAATGCATCTTTAAGAAAAGCGGCTGGTACGCTGAAGATAAGCGTTTCCGCTCCGGAAATAACCTTCCTGAGATCATTGCTTATGTGCTTCCTGTCCACGTCCAGGTCTACTGAACTCAGGTACCAGGGATTCCTTCCGAATTTGACAATATGATTGATCTGGTCCTGGTTACGCATCCACCAGGAAACCGGGTAGCCGCCGGGGGCTTCACTAAGTATCTTTACAATGGCGGTACCCCAGCTTCCGCCACCGATGACTGCTGTTGTACTTTTTTCCACAATTTCCCTGTTTGCCGCCTGCAGCTGCTTATTCTTCCCCGGAAAATAATTCAGACCGCTCCACGATCCGGACACTCGATCCGTCGCGAAGCGTTTTGGAAATTGCCAGAAAAGGAGCAACCACTACCTTCTCCCCTTCTTCAAGGCCCGATTTCACTTCTATGAACTGGTCATCCTGTATTCCCGTTACTACTTCTCTCATGGAAACAGTGCCCTCCGCTTCATTATGGATAAACACTACTTCCCTGACCTTTTCTTCGCCGCTATCGGCAGGCGGCGCTTCCTGTTCTTCCGTAGTTTTTTCTTCCTCCTGCCCGGGACGCGATTCCGTGTTCCGGTTCCGGCCGGATTCATCCCGGATGGTCACCGCCTGGATGGGTACGCTGACTGTTCCGGCAACTCTTTCTGTCTGGATATCAACCGAGGCGGAAAGCCCGGGCCGGAAGGGCGAGGGCAGGTCCGTACTTTTTGATTGCATAAGGTGCTGGTAAGATTCCGGCAGGATCCGCACCTTTACATTGAAATTTGTTACCTGGTCGATATTTGCGATCTGGTCTGTAGCAGAACCTACGTTATTGGCCGAACTGGCAATTTCCGTAACCACACCCGTAAATTCTTCGCCCAGAAAAGCATCCACTTCAATATCCGCCGTATCACCCACGGAAATGCGGGTAATATCATTCTCATTCACTTCCACCAGCACTTCCATGCTGGAAAGGTTAGAGATCCGCATCAGCTCGGTACCCGTCATTTGAGAGGTTCCAAGTACTGTTTCACCTATTTCCACGTTCAGCTTGGAAACCGTGCCGTCAACCGGCGCATAAATAATAGTACGGTCCAGGTTCTGATTGGCTTCCTTCATTCTCGCCTGGGCAGCGGCTGCGTTAAAGCGGGCGGCATCCACTTCCTGCTTGGCCGCCGTCACCTGCGCCTTCATGGCTTCATAGTCAGCAACAGCCTGGTCGTATTCAGCGTTGGATATTACTTTGTCTTCGTGAAGCTGCCGGGTACGGTTAAACGCGGATTCCAAACCCGCAAGCTGTGCCTCGTACTGGCTCAGCCTTGCCTGCGCGGTAGCAGTGTTGGACCTTGCCTGGTTAAGAGCGGCAGCCATCTGGTTAACAGTAGACTCGTATATTTCAGGCCGAATACGCATAAGCAGGTCGCCTTTTTTCACCTGGTCGCCTTCCTTCACATTCAGTTCGGTGATCTCTCCTGAAATTTCCGGGCTGAGCTTGACATCCACTTCGGGCTGGATCTTCCCGCTGGCTGAAACAGTTTCCGTAATACTCCGCCCTGTGGCAGCCTCCACGGCCACCTCTGTTCCCTTCTTATTTCCGCAGGCCCCGGCAAACAGGGTCGTTAATAGTATGATAAAAAAATTTGTTCGCCTCATATGATAACCTGTACGCTTTAATTTCTTCATGTTAAAATGCCAAACTATTCCCAAGATAGTAATCAATTACTTTACTCCTGAAAATAAGATCGTATTTGGATTGCAGCATGTCCACTTCTGCCTGGGCAAGCTGCGTTTTTGAAAGATTCAGATCAATGGCATTGGTCAGGCCGACGTCAAATCGCTTCTGGCTGTACTCGAATGCGAGCCTGGATGATTCAAAGGCACGAAGGGCCGAAGAATAATTTTTTTCCGCCGCCCGGAGATCCGCCAGCGCCTGTGCAATGATCTGGTTCAGTTCATTGCGGTTTGTATTCTCCGTGATACGGGCGCCTTCCAGGTTCAGCCGGGCGCGTTTAATCGTATTTTGTGCCTGAAATTTATTGAAAATAGGAATAGAGAGCTGGAAGCCGAAATACTGGTTGAAATTCTGATCCAGCTGGTCGTTTATCGTGAAATCGGTGCCATTGGAATACCTTGTTCCCAATCCGGCTCCAAAGGATAAGGATGGCAGTAAGCCTCCCCGGGCTATCTGCAGGTTCTCTTCCGCAGCCAGGCGCCGGTTAGCGGCCTCCTGCATGGCAGGATTGATCTCCACGGCCCTGGTAAACACCTCGGAAAGCGAATAATCCGTCTTGATCTGTTCCAGCAAGAGATCCACGTTGGCGGGCACTTCAATCCCGAAAGGAGTGGAAGGATTTATATTCAGAAAGTTTTTAAGATCCAATAAATTAATTTCATAAGTATTGATCGCCTGAGTAAGGGTAAGCTCGTCATTGGCAAGCGTCGCCTTCAACTGAAGCAAATCGCCCATAGGAATGGTACCTACATCTACTTTGCGCTGCGCGTTCTCCACCTGGGACTTGCTGATATTAACCTGTTCCTGCGTGGCAGCCATTTGCTCCCTGGAATAGAGTACCTGCACGAAAGTGGCGGCCACGTTTACCATGACCTGCTGCTTGATCCTTTCCACGGCGCTTTGATTGGCCATCATATTGTACTTTGCCTGGGCAATGGCATTCAGCTGACGGAAACCGGAAAACAGCAGCAGGGACGTATTAAGCCCCAGGTTTCCCGCACTTATCCGCTGGTCATCGATTACGTCTGTAATCGGGTTCACGCTTCGGCCAAAGCTGACATTATGCGATGCCGACCCGTTCAGATCCGGAAAGAGGTCAATTTTAGCCTGGTGTACATCCACCTCCGAAAGCCGTTCATTTATCCGCGCCTGTTCAATCTCCAGGTTGTTCTCAAGGGCATAATCAATGCATTCAAGCAGGGTCAGGTTTTGCTGGGCAGCCGCTTCCCCGCTTAAAAAAAACAGGCCGAGTACCAAAGCGAAATAACGGTA
This sequence comes from Anseongella ginsenosidimutans, assembly GCF_008033235.1. Classification (GTDB taxonomy): domain Bacteria; phylum Bacteroidota; class Bacteroidia; order Sphingobacteriales; family Sphingobacteriaceae; genus Anseongella; species Anseongella ginsenosidimutans. The sequence continues at coordinate 2,441,270 of NZ_CP042432.1, read as the reverse complement.
ATGTGTAATCATGTGGCACAAGTATATAAATAATTTTATGTATTAAATTTCAACTGCCGTAAATTTTTAGTTACGGGTTATTACTACACCATCCTTCAAATTCACGATACGCTTCCCATAACCGGCGTTTTCTTCCGAATGAGTCACCTGCACAATAGTGATCCCATCCTTTTCATTAAGTTCCCTGAAAAGGCTCATGATCTCCCGGGCCTGGTCAGAATGCAGGTTTCCGGTAGGTTCGTCAGCGAATATGACCCTCGGACGGGCTACGATGGCGCGGGCAACCCCTACGAGCTGCTGCTGCCCGCCTGATAACTGGCTGGGAAACAAGTCTTTTTTCGCGACAATATTGAACCTGTCCAGCACATCCGCTACTCGGCTCTTACGTTCGGAAGCTCCCAGTTTCTTATAAAGCAGGGGCGTTTCAATATTTTCGTACACCGTAAGTTCGTCTATCAGGTGGTATTGCTGAAATACAAATCCGATATGGTCACGGTGCAGCAAAGTGCGCTTCTTTTCATTAAGCCCCTGTACCGATTCGTCCAGGAATAAATACTCTCCTTCCGAGGGATCCTCAAGTAATCCGAGTATATGAAGCAAAGTGGACTTTCCCGCTCCGGAAGGCCCCATTATGCTTAGAAAATCGCCTTCTTTGATCTCCAGGTCAACATGGCGCAATACATATACTCGTCCGAATCCTGCCGGGTAAGATTTTGAAATATCGTTTAAGCGGATCATTTTTAAAAATTGTAAATAAAAACGTAAAATCAAACAATGTTTGACGCCAGCAGGCGCAATATTGCGGCCAGAAGAAAATTACCCGCCTGCCGGCCGCTAAGCCCACAAAGTAACAAAGCAATGTTCGGAAACGCACACCTTCCTGTTCATTTCCGGACAAATTAAAGGCAATGCTTGCAATATTTGATCAGGTATTCATAAATTTATAACATGAAAGCCCGGAATTACTTACCGGTTGCCCTGGCGGCAGTGCTGGCAACCGCAGGCTGTCAGCCTGGCTCAACCGACGATCAGAACGCCGGCCTTGCGGCCGATCCTGATAATGGAAGCATAGAACTCCCTGAAAATTTCGGCGCCCTGGTGGTAGCCGATAGCCTTGGGCGTGCGAGGCACCTTACCGTCCGGGAGAACGGAGACATTTATGTTGCCATTGAGAACCTGGACAAAGGTGGCGGCATCGCCGCCCTTCGGGATACTACCGGCGACGGAAAAGCCGATCAGATCAGTTATTTCGGGGATTATTCCGGCACAGGGATAGGCATCCGGGACAATTACCTGTATTTCGCACCGGATTCCGCGCTTTTCCGGTATCCGTTTAAAGGCGATGAACTACTGCCCGAAGCGGCTTTTGAAACCATCGCTTACGGACTTACGTCCCGGAATCAGCATGCCGCCAAAACCTTCACGTTTGACGATCAGGGAAACGTATATATAAATATCGGCGCACCCTCCAATGCCTGTCAGGATCCGGACCGTACGCCCGGCACTCCCGGCCAGGACCCCTGCCCTATCCTTGAATACGCCGGAGGCATCTGGCGGTTCAGTGCAGGACAAACAAAACAGTCCCAGGAAGACGGGCACCGCTATGCTACCGGCATACGCAACGCTGTAGCGCTGGACTGGAATTCATCGGTCAATACATTATATGCCCTGCAGCATGGCCGGGACCAGCTGGCTAATTTTTGGCCGGAGCTTTATACGAACGAGGAAAGCGCTGAGCTTCCGGCCGAAGAATTTTTCCTGGTCCGGGACGGTTCCGATTTTGGCTGGCCGTATTGTTACTACGATCATATTCAAAACAAGAAGGTGCTTTCCCCGGAATACGGCGGAGACGGCCGGCAAATTGCCCGCTGTGATTCGGCGGAAAACCCTATCATGGCATTTCCAGGCCACTGGGCTCCCAATGACGTGCTTTTTTACGATGGAGACATGTTCCCGGAACAGTATAAGAACGGCGCCTTCATTGCTTTCCATGGCTCCTGGAACCGGGCGCCCCTCAAGCAGGCAGGTTACCTGGTAGCCTTCGTTCCCTTTAATGGCGATCAGCCTTCCGGCGACTGGGAGGTTTTTGCCGAAGGTTTCACCGGGACCGACTCGCTGTCAAGCCCGGGAGATGCGGAATACCGCCCTATGGGGCTGGCACAAGGGCCTGACGGTTCCCTGTATATTTCCGACTCGCAAAACGGACGTATCTGGCGGGTGATCTACGAGGGAAAAAACGAAGAGAATTGAACTTTTGTTATTTTTTACTGCTGGCAGCGATCACTTCCTGCCAGCCTGTTTCAAAGGACGCCGCCGACACCGCCGGAAATAAAGCGGCCGCTGAAGACTCCTCCCGATTGCAGGAACATCTTTCGCCCGCCGGAAAGGACTCCGCCGGGAAAAGCCCTCCGGACAGCACGCTCATACTGGGAAAGAAGATCTATGACAGCTACTGCCTGGCCTGTCACCAATCCGATGGCAACGGCGTGCCCGGCATGTACCCGCCCCTTACGGATACCGCCTGGCTGGCGGATGAAGAAAAGCTGATAGAGATCGTCCTCGAAGGCCTTTCCGGCAGCATCACGGTGAACGGCAAAACCTACAACCAAATGATGCCTACCCATAATTTCCTGAAAGACAAAGAAATCGCCTCCGTACTCAGCTATGTCCGCTATACATTCGGAGACAACAAAGACTATATCCTGCCGGAAGAAGTCAGCGCCCGGCGGGAGAATTGACGGCAAGCAGGTTGTTGAAGCTGCCGGTGTTGCATATCTGAATTTGCACATCCCGGACCGGGATACTTTTTGATTGCTTTCCGGATTTTACTTACTTAGCGGCCCGATGATCATATTACTGGCCCTCAGCAACTATTACCGGACCACGGTGTCCTGAAATCCCTGCATATCAAAAAAGAAGCAGGGAAAATTGATTATGAAATCCTCAGCTTCAGTGAACGGGAAGCCAAAACAACGTTTGACGCCTTGCCGGCAGCAGCCAGAAAGCTGCTGCCGCGCTTCGGGGAAAAGGGAATAAGCGAGCTGAAAGATACCATCCGCAGGAAATATTCCGCCCGGACCAGCCGTCCTGATTTTGATGTGTTTTACCGCCAGGCTGCTCTGAGGGCTTTGCATGAATTATTTGTCGGACTGAAACCTTATACAGGCCAGGTAAAATGGTATCACCGGGTAAAGCAGCAGGACCATAATTATAAAACGGCTCCCTGCCGGTTCAGCGAAGCTAAGCCGCTGCTTCAATTTGATGTGATCAGGGAAGAAGGCCGGCTGAATATCCGGGTGCAGGTGAAATTGGCCGGGCAGGCGCTCGCGGACGGAAGGTCGGCGCGCGAAGGCGGAAACACCCGGCCGCTGGCGGATTTCCGGCGGTATCATTTCCTGCTTGAGCTGGATAACAATTATTTCCTGCTTGGCTACCGGGATTTCCTGCTGCTTGAATGGCTGGAGAAAAACCCTCCCTCTTTATACGGCGATGACCCGGCCGCATTTACGCACCATGTGCTGGCCAGGCTGGAAGAAAGTCATTCCGTAAACAGGAATAATCTGATGGAGGAAGATCGTGTGGATGCGCTTCCCGTAAACCGACTGCTGTTAAGTGAACTGAACGGCGCCTTCCTGTTGCTGACCCCACAATGGATTTACGATGATTTTCTGGCAGAAGGCCCCTTCACCGCCACCCTGGAGATAAACCGCGGAGGCAGGACCTATATAATCAGGAGGAACAAACAGGCCGAAGAAGATTTCCAGGCATTACTGAGGAGCCTCCATCCGGCCTTTGAAAAGCAAAGCAACGGCTATTTTTATCTTTCTTTCGCCGATGCGCAAAAAAAGCAATGGTTCCTGAAAACATATCACCGGCTGCAGGAACAGGATATTGAACTAACCGGAATGGATATGCTGCAGCATTTCCGTTATTCTCCCCATAAGGCGCAGACGCAGGCGGCGCTCGAAGAGGGAGACGGGGAACTGCTTACGATGACCCTGGAAGTATCTTTTGGAAAAGAAAAGATATCCCTGGGCACGTTACAAAAAACGCTGATGGCGGGTCAGCGGGCGGTATTGCTGAAAGGCCATACGCTTGGCATCCTGAGCGATGAATGGTTAACTCAATATGCCACCCTGATCCGGCATGGAAAAATATCGGGAAGCAAACTGCTGGTGCCCCGCTGGATGGCGCTGACCCGCGGCGGGGAAAGCCCGGAAACGGAAATTTTTAAGCCTGTCCTGAAAGCCGGCTGGTGGGAAAAATGGGAATACTGGCAGGAACGCCAGGAACCTCTTTATCCGCCGCCGGCCGGGATGCAGGCCGCCTTAAGGCCTTATCAGCAAAAAGGATATGAATGGCTGCTGCTGCTGGCAGAAACCGGGGCCGGAGCCTGCCTGGCAGATGACATGGGCCTGGGAAAGACCCTTCAGACGATCGCTTTCCTGTTGAAACGCCTGGAGCAGGACGCTTCGGCAAGGCACCTGGTGGTTTGCCCGGCATCGCTCATCTACAACTGGCAGCAGGAACTGGAAAAATTTGCGCCGGGCATAAACTCATTGGCTTATCACGGCGCCTCCCGCACGGCCAGCGGCCCGGAGGGGCCCCGGCACAGGTATTGATCACCAGTTACGGCACTCTTCGTTCCGATGAGGAACTCCTGGCAGGGATCTCATTCGATACGGTCGTGATCGATGAAAGCCACCATATCAAAAACCCGGATGCTTTAGTCACCCGTGCTGTAAACCGCCTGCAAGCCGCTGCGCGTATCACCCTTAGCGGGACGCCCGTAATGAACAATACCTTCGACCTTTATTCGCAGCTTCATTTCCTGGTACCGGGCATGTTCGGAAGCCGTGAGTTCTTCAGGAAGCAATATGCCAATCCCATTGACCGTGACCGGGACGAAGAAAAAACAAATGCCCTGCGAAAGCTGACTGCACCCTTCATTCTCCGCCGGACAAAGGAACAGGTTGCTCCCGAACTACCGGAAAAAACGGAGACCGTTCTTTGGTGCAATATGGGCCCCGGACAGCGGGAACAGTACGAAACGATCAAAAGCGCCATCCGCAGCAGCATCTTTCTTGAAATAAAGCAGCAGGGTATCGGCAAAAGCAAGCTGGCCATTATCCAGGGGATCACCCGCCTTCGCCAGGCTTGCAATTCTCCGCTGCTGCTCCCCGCTGAAGACCGGATCAACGGGGACTCCATAAAAACCGAAATGCTCATGGAGGAGCTTTGCAATGACCTGAAAGATCGAAAAGTACTGGTATTCTCCCAGTTCAGCTCCATGCTGCACCTGCTTTCGGACGCCTGCAGGCAGCGGGGTATTGATCATTATCATTTCGACGGAAGCACCCCCAGCCGGGAGCGCATGGAAATGGTGAATAAATTCCAGGATGAAAGCAACCCGGTAAACGTATTCCTGATCAGCCTGATGGCGGGCAATACCGGCCTGAATCTTACGGCGGCCAGCTATATCTTTTTATTCGACCCCTGGTGGAACACCGCCGTGCAGGAACAGGCCGTTGACAGGAGTCACCGTATCGGACAAACCAGGAAAGTATTTGCCTACAAAATGGTATGCAGGGACAGTATCGAGGAAAAGATCATCGGCATGCAGCAGCAAAAAAAGCAACTGGCCGGCGATCTTATCGGCGAAGGGGACGGCTTCGTGAAACAGCTGAGCCTGGAAGACCTGGAATACCTGCTGGCTTAAGCGCCGCGATCTCAGGGAACAGCCGTTTTCCCCGGAGACCACCTCCGCTCCCGCCTGACGCCTTACTTCTGCGGCTGGAGGTCAAGGACCCGGGGCTGGTCGGCAGTACCATAACTGCCGTCAACGGTAAATTCCGCCCAATTACCCGAAAAATAAATATGCCCGGTCTTCGCGCTGAAATACTTAAAGCGCACCCGTTCCTCCTCGGATGCCGCTCCCCGGATCATTATGTAGAAGGTCATATCATTCCCTACCTTGACGGGCACCCCCGTGCCGCGGCAGCCCTCGTTGATGAACGCCGCCAGCTCATCATCCGCCTGGTAGCCGGATTGCAGCGAATTGGGCAGCTTTACCACCGCCGTCATGCTATAGGGGAAATCGGTTGTTTCCGCCGCTTTCCAGGAAGGCGCAGGGAATACAGGCAGCGCATCTTCGCCCTTCTTCTTCTTGCAGGCGCCCGCTCCAAACAGGAAGGCGAGCAACACTACGTATACAGTATTTTTTTTCATTTTTTTTATTTATGTATTTGCATTGCGATCTATTAACAACATTTGTATTCGCTATTCAGGGATGGGACGTCCCGCAGAGCCTGTGGAGTTGCCGACAGTGGTCGGGGCTGTGAAGCAGGAAAAATTCAGGAGGGCTTTGCCCGTTTCATGAAGCCGCCTTCTCAGAAGACGGTAGTTCACTTAGGAGAATCCACCTTGATCACTTTACCTGAAAGAGGCCTGCCGTCAATAAGCACATGAATAAAATAAACTCCCGGCAGGCAAACCTGGCCGCCCATGTTCCGCCCGTCCCAGGTAAGGCGGAAATTATTACCGCTTATCCGCTGCGGCGGCCCTTCCAGCACCTTTGCACCGGTAACGTCATATACCAGTAACTGTACTTCATGAACAGGGGAAGTTTCGCGCTGGCTTCCAGGGCTTTCACCGCCGGCGCTTCCGCCGGCGCGGATCTCCCCGCTGATCGTGAGCTGCCGGCCAAAGGGGTTAGGGTACATGGTGATCTCCGCATGCTCATTCTCAATGCGGATCACCAGGGGATCGTCCACCGTACCCGCCCTGCTGTCCGACCGGTAGGCAATTGTCGTAGCCGAGCGGGCCACTATCCTTCCCTGGCGTTCGATCTCAAAATACACGGGCGCGTTTTCATCGCCGGCGATATTTATAAAGAATTGGGGCTTCCCGTTCAGCGGGTTGGTAACTTGCGCTGCCTTGCCCCTTACTTCGCCATTCACGTAGGCAATTACGCGATCCTCGGAGCTAAGATCAAATTCATCATCCAGGACAGCAATTACAGTCATATTTTCGGCGAAATAAAAGTTATTTTCCACCGGCGCCTGCAGGGGATTAAGCCGCTGAGCGGCCTGTATGGCGCCCGCCCGCAGCCCGCCGGGCAAGGCCGTGCTTCCCGAAGATCGCAAAGGAACGGTTTCCACGGTCCGGCCCCCGCCGGCCTGGTTCAATATACCGCCCTGAGCAGGATAGTGGAAGGTCACATCGTTTGCCGCTTTCCGGTACAGCATATACCCTTTGCCAGGTTCCAGGAAAGTGAGATTACCCACCCAGCCGGTCTGCGAATTATACATAGCGAAACCGGTCTGCGACTTGATCACGTCTTCATCCGATGCTTCGTAGCCCGCCAGGGCTTCCTGCACGGTCATATTGCCCTGTGGCAGGTAACTGATATAATTCCAGCGCCCGCCTTTCACCGGAATGGGGGTAGCGGCGATATCCAGCGGAATGCCGTCGATACTCAGGGACTGGGCAAGGCCGGCCTTCAGCATGAAAAGAGACGTATTATTAAAAGATTCCAGGTACCCCAGCCAGCCGCCTGACGAGGAATATTGATGAAATCCCAGCTCCTCGTTCTTCACGATATCTCCGGACTGCCATTGCCCCTTGGATAACGTGGATGGTATATCATCGAGGTTCCCGCTGGAAAGGTTAAAGGATATCCAATTCCAGCCCTGGGTCAAGGGGATATCCTGGAAGACCATCTCCCGGCCCTCAAACAGAATAGGGCCGGCGGCCGTGCCGGCAATGGCATCATTGCTAAAAGAAACACCGGCCGAAGGCACTGCCTGGTAGGTTTTACCGCTGGCGGCGTCCCAGATTCGGAATTCAAGATCATCGTGCTGCAGCGTATTGCTATAGACCGTCAGGAAGGTGTACCAGAGATCATTTGCCTCATTATAAACGTTTCGCGTGAACCCAACGCATTCCCCGCCGGTAAACGCGGCCAGTATATCATCCGGATTCGCCGAAAAAATGCCATTGATACGCAGTTTACCATAAACGATCATGCTGTAATCAAAATCGGCGGGGTCCACGGCCCAGTCCGGTTCCTCGCCCGCCACTTTCAGGCTAACCGGCAAGGCTTCGGTTTCGTCGTCATCATTACGCATATAGATGATCTCATCATAAGCGCCTACATTCAGGCCTTCATTTATGCGGAATACAATTTTTTCCCGACCCTGAGGCTCAATGGTACCGCTGGAAGGACTGGCGCGCAGCCAGGAAGGAAGATTGTCCAGCCGGAAATGCTGCACGCTGCCGCCGCTGTTCAGAATATACGATTCAAATTCCATGGGCGCATATAATTCCTTGCTCAGCGTGAATTCATCATCACTCCAACTCAATTGATTCCGGTCAATATAGGCTGTCCAGGTGACCGGCGATTCCATTATATTGCCATTCATATCGCGCAGGTTTTCCACCCGGAAAGTGACAATGGTTTTATCAATCGCCTGCCTTGGCTCCAGCAAATTAATGATCAGCGCGTCGTCATTCACCACGTAGTCGAATTGCAGGTTGTCCACCGAGCCATGGTCTTTAACCGGCGCTTTATCGTCTGTTTCCGTTGCATTCACCGTTTCGGCAGGGGGAATAACCGTCGCAGGATCCTGCTGTATTTTTAAATCGGCCAGGCTGAAAGCCAGTTCCTGGTTATTCTGGAACTCCACGTAGTCCTCAAACGGATAGTACAATAAAAGCCCCAGCTCATCTCCTTTAAGCCGTACGTTACTGTTCTCGCTTACCAGGGTGGCATTCAGGTAGGTATTCCAGAGACGGAACTCATCTATTTTTCCTTTGAAGTGGCGGTCAAATGACACCGTAGCCGCATCACCCTGCTCATGCCATCCCCTGGCTCCCAGGTAGATAAAGGGTGCAGCTAATCCTCCCAGGGCATTCCCATCGAAATAACTGTTGAGTTCGCCGTCCACGAAGAACTGTGCAACACCTGAGTTGCGGTTCACGGCAATAGCCAGGTGATGCCAGTCATTGTCCAAATAATTTCCTTCGGCCTGCATTTTGACGCCGTTATTGCGGTAGGTAAGCAAGCCATTCTCAAAACCTAAAAAGAAGACGCTGCGGGATCCGCTGTTATCATTGCCATCGCCTTTTCCGCTGGATGCCAGGGCCGCATCTCCCTGGCCCGGTTCCGCTTTAAACCAAAGTTCCATCGTGTAATCCATCCGGCCGGTTACCGGAGCGGTGGCTGTATTCAGCTTCAGGTATCCGTTCCCGTCGAAGCTGATGGCTTTTCCGGGCGGCGTAGCCCAGTTCCCCTGCAGGCCGGCATGCGCGCCATGCGCTTTATCAAAAGCCTTATCGCCTTTTCCCTCTGTCATCGGATAATAGCCGAGCAGCCCGTTCTCAGCGCCCGATAAACGAAGCAGGCTGTTCGCCTGTAAACGCGTTGGCGTGAGGCTTTCGGTCCATATCCTGGCCTCGTGCATGGCCCCTTCGAAATAGTTGCCCTGCTTCGCGATACTTCGTCCGAACTCAAAATGGCCGCTTCCGCTATAAGTGGTTACCGGGACGCCGCTGATCACTTCCGCGAAATTATAGACTGCCGAAACAGTAGAAGCCGCTGCATTATAAACCAGCGCCACATGCGCCCATTCTCCGGGTTTGTACACCAGGGGCGCTTCACTTTTAACAACCGTTTCCCCAACCCTCACTTCCAGGTAATTGCCCGCTGCAAAAGCAAGTTCCAGGGATTGGTTGCTATTTCCGTGGCTGAAAAGAGTTCCGCGCGGGCTCCCGGCAGGTATGCCGCTCGTTTGCCCGCCCGGCAAAACCCACATTTCCACCGTGATATCTTTCCCTTCCAGGTTCCTATTAAATTCAGTAGCCAGGTAATCATCCTGCCCGTCCAGCCTTACCGACACAGAATGATCACCCAGGGAGCCGTTACGGATACCGGTCACCTGGAAATCCGGATAAGAAAGCAGGCCCGCAGCAATCGTTTCATTCAAATTGAGCCGGACATCTTCAGTAATATCCAGCACGCCGTTAGCCGGCTGCGGACTGCCGAACAGTCGGGGCCGGTACGTATCCTTCGTTCCTCTTATCACGTTTGATGCAGTTGTGGATACCTGCTGTCCATTATCCATGCAGACGGCCACCGTCCTGATCTCATATTGCTGGTCGCTGAACGAAGCATCGCTCATGACCAGCTGGTAGTTAATCTCATTACCCGTAATTAACTGTTTGGCGCCCTGGGCCTCCTCGTAGGAAGCGGAATCCGCATAAAATTTAACAACCGAGGTCCAGGTTGAACTGGCCAGGGGCTTATACTGGAGGCCTATATAGCCGAATAAGCTGTTACTCGTATCAAATTCATCAATAACCAGGGGCAGGTATCGCTCCCCGGCGGCATTCACCGGAGACTGGGTGTTCAAAAGCCAGTTATCAGCCGGTGATTGGATATGCACATCCGAGCAGGATGGAATAAAATGGGCCGAAATATTAACCAGGTCAAAAGCGGTGGTATCACATTCAGAGATCAGCCGCAGTACAATGTCTTCATACTCCATCGCCTCCGGCCCGCGCTCCAGGGTAATGGTCTTTTGCAGTACCTGCCCGGCATTGAGCCAGACAGCTCTTCCGGTGGCCAGGGAGGCGCCGTCCATATAGATCTTTGCCCCGTCCGGGTTACTGTCTTCCATTACCTGCAGGTAAAAGGACACGCCCCGCTCCGTTTCGGATGCGTTCTGAAGCTGCAGGGAAAAGGTAGCATTGCGCGTAGAAGGTATATCAGCGGCAACGGGTTTTTCCACCGTAATATCCGGCGCTTCCGCCCGCATGGTCGGCTGGTCAATGGTAGTGCCGGGCTGAAAATATTTTGTTAAGGTAGGGCCTTCATACGGGCATGCTGTTTCGCCGCCCTTTGTTTTGAATACGAAGGTACTATCCTTTGCTTTCAGCACGTCCACGCTGAGGTAATCCACGCTGCTTTCGGAAAACGTAAAACCAAAGGTCTTTTCTTCGGTGCCGCCGTCGCTGAAATTACCCCCTTGTTCGGTCGTCAGGCCTTCTTCAATATTAAGAGTCAATCCGGTTTTGTTGATCGTGACACCGATACTGCTCAGGAAAGCGGCCCCAAGCGTTATATTGAAATCCGTGCTGGTTACTTCCGTTATCCCGGCATATTCCGAATACTGAACATCGCCTCCGCCGGTAAAGGAAAAATTCTTTACATGAACAGGATCGGATACTTTCACCTTTTCATTTTCATACAATTCGCGCTTCCAGCCTTTGATGTGCTGGTTCAAAGCCAGGATCGTATCCGTCTGGTTATAACCGGGCAGATCGGGAGTATATATTTTATAGCTTGGGCCGTCGCCCCAGGGCGCGGAAAGCACCCCAACCCCAAATGCTTCCGCATCCACATTAGACGCACCATAATTTGGGTCACCAGGAGGCAATTTAGAAACATATACCTCTTCCTTTAATGAGTTAGCCCTTTGCTGGGCAGCAGCAGGCGAGGTTGAAACCGGCAGAAGCAGGGTATTCCTGATCTCCACTATCCCGGGGATCAGTATATCTTCGATATGTTTGGCGGTGTACACAAAATGGGTTCCGAATCGCTGGGCGATATTAATCCCGGTCCTTCGGACTATAGAATAATCAACGCCAGCGGCGGCTCCGTCGAAAAAGACCATATCAGAACCGGTTTTCACTTCATCGTTCTTTACGACGATCAGTTCAAGTGTACTTCCATAGGTAAAATTGGTGGAATTCCCGATAAAGAGATCGGCATCGGCGCCAACCCGGGTCGGATCTGCACTTGTCTGATACCGGCTCAGGAATTTCGTGACCGTCGTGCTTTTATCCTTCCCGGTAAATGTTTCCGAATGGCTAAGCTTGCCCGCGTACGTGTTTCCGGCTTCCGTTACATTAATGGTCCCGCCGCCCACACCTACAAATGTAATAGTTGCCGCTCCCAGCGAGTTTTTCAATTCCTCCGAACCTGCCTGGATAACGGATCCAACGTATTCCTTTTCTACGATAGTGCTGGTACCCTCTTCAAACCAGGCGTAACTGTTGGATCCGGGCGGGTCCCGGAGTACCCGCACGATTTCGTTCGGCCCTGCCGTTATAAAATCGGTTCCTGTCTTCTTCCACCCTACTATATAGCCTTCCAGTTTGTTTCCGTTATTCCATGGAATGGGCTGGCCGCCTATATCAACGGTGACGCTAAGCCCCTTTCTCCCGACCCCATTCGAAATTTCCGGCTCACCGGCCTGGAACTGGTAAATTCCTTCGCCTTCTTCATTCAGGCTAAGCGTATCGGGAATATTTGAACCGCGCCTCAAATCATTCGCGATGGATACAAGTCCGTCTTGAGTTGGAACACGGTCCGTGGATACCGGATTTTGCGGGTCATCTTCTTCAAAATACTCATATAACTCATATGCGCTTACCCGGAGCCGGTACGATCTGTTCTGTTCAAAAACCGGGTAGCCGAATAAATAGCTGCCGTCCGAAAAATCATAAACAGGCACACGATATCCCTGGTTGTTCAGCAAATTAACCGTAGTCACGGTATCCCCGAAAAAAGGAACACTATTCCCCGATATATTCACCTGGCTTACGTCAATAAGCGGTTTATTTCGCTCAATAAATTTATAAGCGTAATTATAGAAAACCGTATCGGAGGCATGCACTTCACTTTCGACAAAAAATTTATTGGTCAGGTTAATATTCAGCGGAAGATTCCCGGGCAGGTTCAGGCTGGAATGCCCGGTTGCCTTTACGGACATCACGTTAAAGTCCTCCGGAATAAGGTCAACGGCAAATTCCCCGGTGACGGAATCCGGGTAAATGGTAATGGCATATTCCTGGAAATTCACGCGCGTGCGATGCACCCGGGAAGGGTCGCTTTGGCCGGACGGCAGTAAATGCTTTACGGTAACCAGGCTATCAACCGCGGAAGCATTGATCTTCCGGTTTTGGGCGCCGGCCAGTTCCATCGTTATTGAAAGGTTTTCCCCAAGGTTATTCCTGGAAAGAGAATGCCCCAGGGGATAATCGCTTTGTATAACGCCGCCCGCTACCCGGCCTATAAAGCGCACCGTAGTGCTGTCATACAAAATGCGTTCACTCACCGGCTCCTGGTAATTCAGGTTCCCGCCGAATCGATTGGTGATCTTTCCATCGTTAACAAATACATGGTTCGTTTTCACCGCTTTCACTTCATGGACACCCACCGGCACGGATATCGAGAATTTTCCCAGCGCATCGGTTTCTATGATCTGGCCGTTCTCTTTTTGCGCATACTTGCCATCTATCATAAATTGAACGCCTTTCACCGGCACGGTACTATTCTGATAGTAAACGTATCCCGACACAGGGAAGGAAGATTTATCCACAAAATTCACGGTGAATTCGGACGAATTGGACGATATCAGCCGGTTCACCGATGTAGGATCGAATTGATGGGTACCCAGCAGGGGAACAATGGCATAGGTAGTGCCATTACCCGTGTAGGGAATGCCGGAGATCATATAATTCCCGGAAATATCGGTATAAGCCTTCAGAGAAAGCTGGTCGGGCGTTGGGATAACGTTCGACCTTACGGCCTGCATAGCTAGTATGCCGTCATTTTTATGATAATTGCTGCTGGTATTTGAAATATCGTAGAATTGATCTTCAATTGTTTCGTCAAAGCGCCAGTAGGCCGCCAGGCCGGCTTCGTTACCCGCCATCAGCCGGGTATAGTCCCGCTTCACGCGCTGTGCGTCCAGCGCGATATTCCAGGCCCGCATTTCATCAATGTAACCTTTGAAGTGATTGCCATTTGCATTCCGTCCGATATATACCGTGGTATCAGGGCTTCCGCCCGGCTGGGCAAGGCAGGGAATAACCGCTATGAGCGAATCGTTAAGCATCAGCCCAAGGGAGTCCCTGCCATAAACCCCGGCCAGGTGTACAAAGGATTGGTTTTGGATAATATACGCTCCCGTTACTACTTCATTTTTATACCGGAAATACAGCTGTCCTGCGCCGTTAAAACCCAGTTCATATTGCCCCGACTGGCTAAATATTACCTGATTTACAGGCTGCTTGTCATCCGGGCGGATCCAGGCTTCTACCGTAAAGGCCGGGCCGGAAAAGGGGTGGTACAGCGAATCGATCATCAGGTAGCTTTCAGCTTCTCCGTTCAGATAAATACTTCGTCCCAATTGAGCGTTATCCGCACTTTCCAATCTTACCGCTACATTTTCCACGGCCTGCCCGTTCTCGTAGGTGATGCGTCCATAGACCGTTCCCGCCGGGCTGCGAAAACCCACGGCTTGCAGGGTGTCCTTCGAGTATTTTGTCGTGTTATTGCAGTTGACCGCCCCTACTACTCTATATTCGTAATAAACTCCCGGAATTCCCTTGGGATCGTCGGTCTGGATATCACTATTGGCCGAAGTGCCCGGAACAGTGGCTATCTGGGCGAAATTATCGCCGGAGCCATAGATCCTCCGCTTGATAATATAACTATCGAATATACCTTCGGCGCTCCATCTTAATTCCGTCCGATCGGGAAAATACCCCTTGGACACATACAGGTCCTTGATGGTTCCGACGTCGACGGCGAGAACGCTTCCCGGCACGTCCGCTTCCGGAGGCGAATCAAAATTGCCGCCAAATGTCAGTTCAATGGAGTAGGTAAACTCGCTGCAATAGGGAATATTGTCATCAGTATAGGTACCTGAACGGGCATCCTTTTCGTCAAGATTTATTATTTGAGGCGCGGCGCCGGTGGTTTGATTGGATTTTGTAATGGTAAACCGGGTACCCGAAAACCATACCCCCTTAAATGGTTGCCAGGTGATAATAGCTTTTGGGCCGGCCGTTTCATCCAGCAAAACTGTATCCGCTTTTAAGATGGTATCCAGTTCAACATAAAGACCGGCATTCACGGACACCTTCCACTCCCAGGTGTTTTTGGATTCGGTACGCCTTACACGGTAGTATACATGCGTGCTGTCCCGGAGGTCGGCCAGGTTGTCGAGCGTCTCGTAATGGGTTTGGGCCGGATCGTAATCGATGGTGCCCACCGCTTTGATTTTAGTGATGTCTCCGAACGTGCTGTCCGTTGAACGAGCAACCTCAAATTTATCCCCGTCAATAAAATTCGTTCCCGCGCCGGGCAGATTTACATTCCAGGAGAGGGCGACCTTGTTTTCCCCATCGTAGGCCGCTTTCAGCTCAACAGGCCAGATATAAGGGGGAACCATTACCACCTGTGATTGACGGTAGCGCATATGACCTCCCTGTCCGATAAATTCCGAATAAAAATCATGTCGCTGCTCAAAGTTGCTCTTTACCGCATCCAATGTCCCCGTGGGCTTTACATTGGATGCATCGGTAACATCATTATTCATATCGTCGTTCAGCCAATGCCTGACAGTAGCACCGGCAGGCGCGGTGGTGCCGCTATAAGCATACCGTACCAGCATTTTATCCGGATTCGCGGAGATCTCCCCGGTAGAAAACGTGGCATCGGGCAGCGGCGGACTGAATATTTTTGATGTCCTTGATTTTACCTTATCAAAATACATGGTTGTTTCCTGAATACCTACGTAATCGCCGGCAATATAAAGGGCTTGACTATGTAGTATCGTGAGGCGTTTTCCGATAAGCTCCTCCGGAATATACCACCTGATATGCACCTCTGTTAATTCCGCACCCCCATCCGTCTTATATTCATCTCCATCGGGAACTGTTATAAATCCCGACCATGCATTATTTGCCGGAGTGCCATTTTCAGCCCTGAACCGGATTCCTCCCGAGCTATGATAAGTATCAAGAAATTTTGTCCTGATCCGCATGGTTTCAGGATCACCTCCATAGTCAAATAAACTGCCGATGAAAGTCGCTCCGCGATCAGAATACCTAACCTTTACTCTGCCGTCTATCTTGGAGGTAGGCCCTTCTTTACTGGCTACTACCAAATAAAAATGTATATATACCCCGTATTCATCAACACCATAACCTTCTATACCATAATCATCCGGATTATATAACTTGCCTGAAACAGTCCCGGCGGAAGCAATATCAGCGGAAGCGGAAGCGGAAGCGGAAGCAATATCAATAGCTGGAATGAAATGGGTGGCCGCTTGCGCTTTATATCCAAAAAGCTGCAGCGATAAAAACAGGGTAGTTGTCAAACAGTTAAAGTAGAGTCTTTCCATGTCCTGAAATTAACCATTAGGCAACCCCGGTTTCAGGAAATGTATGTAAACCCCGCCCTTTTGTATTCAAAGGGCGAATATATGTATGTAGAAAAAGGAAAGCTTAAGCGGCTTGGATTCAGCGGAAATCAAAATTCTGAAAAAAACCATCTTTGTAATAACGCCCCAACGGTATCTCCTTTTCCCCTACGAAAATGGCATTCTCGTTAAAATGGTCAATCACTTCCATATTGACAGCAAAAGACCGGTGGACCCTGGACAGATTGGAACGGTTCAGTTTTTCGAGTAAGGCGCTTAAGGTATGGCGAATGATATATTTCTTATCCGATGTAAAGATGCCGGTATAGTTTCCGTCCGCCTGCAGGTAGCAAATCTCGTTCAATCGCACTTTGATAAACTTATAGTTTTGCTTGATAAAAACCGCGTCATTAAAATAGAGTATCGCCTCCTTTTGATCCATTGTTCCCGTGCTGCGGTCGCGGGGAAACAAGGGAATTATCTTATCTGTATCCTGTCTGCCGGACTGTTGTTTGTGAAAAGCAAAATTGTGCAGCGCCAGGTCAATGGCAATCATGAGGCTTCTTGCCTGGTAGGGTTTGGTCAGGTAAGCGGCCGGAAAGGTTTCCCTGGCCCGTTCGACGGTTTCATCATCTGAAAAGGCTGTTAGGTAAATGAAAGGAATATTCCTGACGGTACTAAGCTGGCGGGCAGTTTCAACCCCGTCCCATTCGCCTTTGATCTGGATATCGAGTAGTACAAGATCAACTGTTTGCTGTTTTATAATTTCCAATGCTTCTTTCCCGTTATCGGCAATACCCGTTACTTCGTAGCCTTCCAGCTGAAGCATGTTTTCCAAACCAAGGGCTACTATCCCTTCATCTTCCACGATCAGCACGCTCATCTTATGTTCCATATCGTCTAAACTGCTTTCTCCATTTGCAGGGGAATCCTTAAAGTGAAAGCCGTACCGCCTGCCCGTTTCATTTCACAAACCCCTTTTAGCTGCCTGCTGAGGACCTTGACCAGTTTCACGCCGAATGAACCGGCCGGCCGCTCCCAGCTGTCAGCATCCATTCCCGGCCCGTTATCCCTGATCTCGAGCTGAATTCCACCATCCTGCTTCAGGGAAAGCCATAACAAGGGCCTCCTTACGTCCTTGTAGGCATGTTTAAAAGCATTCGTCACCCATTCGTTAATAATGAGCCCCAGTGGCAGCGCCATATCCACGTCCACTTCCGCCGTATCTACCTCCAGCTTCAGGTCGAAGCGGTTTTTGTCAAAGCCGAAGCTCTGGATAATGCTTTCGACAAGGTCCTTAACATATTCACGCATATTCACGGAATTGGGGGTATCCCGCTGGTAAAGGCTCCGGTGGATCAGGGACATGGCCTCGATCCGCTGCTGTCCGATCCTTACCGCCTGTTGGGCGTCTTTGTCTTCCAGATGATTGGATTGCAGGCTCAGCAAGCTGGAAACGATCTGAAGGTTGTTTTTCACCCGGTGATGCAACTCTTTCATCAGCAGCTGCAGTTGTTCCGACTGTTTATTGATCTTATGATTACTTTCTGTTAACAGCCGGTTCCTTCTGCCAATGGCCCGGTATTGCCTGTAAAGAAAACCCGACAGACACAACAACAAAAATAAACCAACAAGAATAAGCATGTTCCGCCGGGTCTTTTCCTCGTTGATAGCCCCCAGCGAAGCAATTTGCTGATCCTTCTGTTCCGTTTCATACTGCAGGTGTATCTGCCCGATTTTCTTTACATTCTTCAGTACTTCCAGGGAATCGTGAATGCCCCTGTATCTTACAAAATGTGCCAGCGCATTCTTATCGTCGTTTATGGAATGGTAGCACTCATAGAGAGAGCAATGAATTTCCATCGCTCTATAGGTTGATTTCAACTCCAGGGCTATCTGTAACGCGTCCTTCATGTAAGCGATCCCTTTTTCCTGCTGGCCTTTATAAAAATAACTTTCACCTAACCAGTTATAGGCATATGTAAGAGACCGGCGCTGGCTATATTTCTTCGCCAGTTCAGCGCCTTTATGGCCATAGTAGATCCCAAGGTCATAAACACCGTTGATTTTATAGTACTGGCTAATGTTGTCATAATAGGCAATGCGGCTGCGTTCATAGGCCTGACCGGATTCCGCCAGCTTCAAACCTTCCATATGCAGCTGCAGCGAATGCGCTCTGATGGAGTCGTTATTTTTCAGCATGCCAAAGCTGTGGGTGAACATCGCCTTTACCCGCAGCAAGTAGATAAGCTGTGCCGTATCCCGGATCTCCCGGGCCGCCCTGATCCCCTTTTCCGCAGCGTCCAGAGCTGTTGCGTAGTTTTCATTCTCCTTGTGGAGGTTCCCGATGGTCGCATATATCTGCGGAATTTGCTTTTTCAACCCGTTTTCCTGCGCCTTTCCCAGGGCAACCACCGCAAGGCGAATGGCTTCGGGATAATTGGCGCGCATCCATTCGTAGTTAGCATTCAAAAGTGTACCCCGGACAACGGCTTCCGCGTCTTTATTAGTTTCTCCCAACACAACCAATTGCCGGGCGATTACCTTTAATGAATCGTGGCCTGAGTCCTTATAATAGTTGCTTTGCCTGTACAAGCTGTCAACGCTTGCTTTATAGCCAGCCTCAGCCTTGATGTTTTCAGCGGGGTTGACAGCCGTCTCATCTGCGCAGGAAACGGAAAGCAAAAACAAGGAGAACAGAAGCAGGCAAGTGTTCCGGTTCAGGTTTACGCCGTAATCCCGGTAAACGCTTTGGTTCCGGTAAGCGCTGCGGTTCCGGTTCAGGCTTACGCTGCGGTTCCGGTAAATGCAGCAGTTCCGGTAAGCGCAGCAGCCGCGGCAAATAGAAATTCGAAGTGAAATAAAAGAGTAGAAAATTCTCTCCATCCGGGCCGGGTTCAGGTGATGGCACTAATATACGTTAATTTCCCGGTCCTGCAGGTGAGAATTTCTCGCTATATAACATCAAAGCCGGTAATCGCCGTTCGTGTACTTGAAATCGCTTCCCTGGCGGAAGGACGCCTGCTGGAAGTCTGTAGCCGTTTTAAACGTAGTATACTTAAAGTCGGCAAATCCTTCAAATGTTGTCTGTTGAAAATTGACCTTATTCTTAAATTTAGCGTATTTAAAGCTGGCGTCATCCCGCAGTTTTGCTGAAGAAAAATCGGCTTCCTCCTGGAACTGCGCGTATTTGAAGTCAGCATCTTCCGGGAAATTTGCGTTGGAAAAATCAGTACGGTCATGAAACTGTGCATATTTAAAATTTGCCGGTTCTGAAAACCTGGCTCCGGCAAAAGAAACGCTTTCGGAAAAGTCAGAATACTTAAATTCGGTCATTCCTTCAAAAGTGCAGTTGTCAAAAGTCACTTGTTTCGAAAAATCAGCTGTATAGAGTACCTGCGGCGACTTTCCCCGATTTTCCAGCACCTTGTAAGCAACTATGCCATCATTAAAAGTGCAATTATAGAACGTTAACGGAACATTGACCTTACTTTTGTAAGACCTGTTCGAATCGCGATCCTTCGCAAGGCTTTTGGTATTTATTTCAGTAAGATCAAGTATACCTGTAATGATTGCATCCCTGATCTCAACAGCTTGTCCCTGGTTGATCTTCTGCACGATCTCTTCGGCGGAAACATTTTCCTGAGCGGAAGCCGCCGTTAAAACAAAAAGTAGTGCCGGCAGGACAAATAATACCGCGCGCAGCGCCAACAGCGCGGCCGGCCGCATGATTTTCAATATTCTTTTCATCGCTTTACTTCCAATCAAGGTTAATGTTTCCGGAACTGGCTCTTAACTCTACCGGTATTCCCCCTCCTCCCAGCTGGCCTTCTATGCGGTCTTCTTCTACTGTACCCTTGAAATCATTTAGTGTTCCTGTATTGATCTTGTTAGCCCGGAGGTCCAGGTTCATTCCTGTTCCGGAAGGTAATGACAGATCAATTCCGCCGGCGCTGGTGCTTAATTTTACGTAGTCCCCAAGTGCGATTAACTCGGCAACGACTCTTCCACCGCTGGTACTGGCATCCAGGCTCCCGGAAATCCCCTCAAGTTCGATGCTGCCGCCGGAGGTATGGGCAAGAAGAGTACCTTTAACACTGTTCCCGTCAATACTGCCCCCGCTGGTGGTAGCTTCTACTGCTCCTTCCAGCTGATCAAGACGGATAGAGCCGCCGGAAGTAGCCAGCGTGATGTTCCCACGGCAGTTTCCGGCTTCTATGCTGCCGCCCGATGTCCGCAGGTCAAGCAGATCGCCCGAATTAAAAACGTGGATACTTCCGCCGGAGGTTCTTCCGTTAATGGACCCGTTCAGTTTATCCAGGTGCAGGCTGCCCCCGCTGGTCGCAAAATCCTGATTCCCCGAAAGCCCCTTCAGATGAATGCTTCCGCCGCTTGTACGCAGGTGGCTGGAAATGGTTCCCGGAACATATATCTTGAAGGAAATACTAAGACTGTTTTTCCAGTTCAGGTTACTTTTAGACCGGGCCGCCGCAATCAGTTTCGAACCGCTGACCGAAACCTCCAGGTCGTAATCCTCCTCAAGGCGTTCTTTTATTTCTTCCTTGCTCAGACTGCGGCCGTTGCCGGAACGCACGTAAACCTCCACCTTACTTTGGCCGGCGTCACTGTCTTCTACGGTAATATTTCCGCCAGACGTAGTGACTTCCACATTTTTAATATTCTCGCTCGAAAGGGATTTTGTCAGGTACAGGTCCCTGCTGTCCTGAGCCTGCATGGCGGTTGCCAGGCAAACACTTAAAAAAAGTATGAAAAGAGTTCTCATAATGAGGGTTTATTTTAATATAAGTCTATTAGCTATAAGACACCTATTTTGTCCGGCACGTTGCACCCCCTGAAAAAAAAATCCCGGAAAGCTTTTCTCATTCCGACCGGAGGCTCTTCACCGGATTCATCAGCGCCGTCCTGATTGATTGGAAGCTCATGGTGAGCAGTCCAAATCCGCGGACATCCGGAATGCAAGAAAACTGCCAAAGGATTTTTCCCCTTTAAAAGGTTCTCTGCGCCTGGGAATGGCTGCTAACGTTCATTTTCGGACACGCTGCCCGTCCGCATCCGGACATATTCACTATCTTCATTATTTTAAGACGCGATCATGGCAAATAAAACAACAGCGACCGACGCAAATGTGCTTGACTTCATTCATTCATTCGCCGCTACAGAACAGAAGCAAAAAGATAGTTACGAATTGCTGCGGCTTATGCAGGAGGCCTCCGGGCATGAGCCAAGAATGTGGGGCCCATCCATCATCGGCTTTGGCAGTTACCATTACAAGTATGAAAGTGGTCACGAAGGTGACGCGCCCCTGGTAGGCTTTTCGCCAAGAAAGGCAGCGATATCCTTATACGTGTTTACCGGGCTTGAAGAACATAAGCACCTGCTCAGGGATTTAGGTAAGTTTAAAATGGGAAAAGCCTGTATTTATGTCAAAAAGCTTTCTGACATTCATCAGCCTGCGTTGGAAAAACTGGTTAACGCCACGGTAAGCTATCTGAACGAAAAATATAAAAACTGAACGACCACCATCGAAGAAGACGGCTTCAAGAAACGGGCAAAGCGTTCCTGGCGCCCGGGTTATGCAGTTTGGTTTTACTAAATATTTTATATGTTATGCATTAATTATTATATTTGCATGACACGACCAATCACAACTCGCCTTATGAATATGACCTACGAAGAAACCATTGCCCCGTTTAGATTTTTTCCTTCGCGCTTATGCGTTGAAGACGTCAATGAGCGTAATGAATATCATCAGCGGGACGACCGGTTATGGAAAGCGGCACTAGAAGACCTCTTCGAGGATTTTCTGCGTTTTTTCTTCCCTGCGGCCTGCGAAAGTTTTGACTTTGGCAGGGGATTCTCCTACCTGGACAAAGAATTTGACCAGCTTCTATCCCCTGAAGAATCGGATACCGGCGTGCGGCACGTAGATAAACTGGTAAAAGTGTATTTGAAAGACAATACTGAAAAATGTTTTCTGACCCATATTGAAGTGCAGGGGCAAAGAGGCCGGGAGGAATTTACGAAAAGAATGCACCGTTATTGGTACCGGGTAAAGGATAAATACAGGATACCGGTGACGTCGCTGGCTATACTTACGGATAATAATAAGAGTTTCCGCCCCGGAATTTATACGGAGGAGTGCCTGGGAACAAGCCTCATATATAAGTTTAACAGCTATAAAATATTGGACCAGGATGAAGAGATGTTAAGGGCCAATTCTAACCCTTTTGCCTTGATCATCCTCACGACACTCCTGTACATAAAAAATAAAAACCAGGGTGGGTACGAGCTTTTGAATATGAAGCGTGACTTGTTAAAGGAAATGCTTGGAAGGAATCTCGACAAGATAAGGCAGCGGGCAGTATTCAACTTTTTAAATCATTTCGTGCATTTCAGGGATGAGGAAATAAAATCGATTTTTGAACAGGATATAAAGGAATTAACAAAAAGGAATATCGCTATGGGAACTGAAGAATATTTACTGGATAAGGCCATGAGCCAGGGAATTGAAAAAGGAATCGAAAAAGGTGTCGAAAAAGGGCTCCGGCAGGGAAAGGAACGCTTCGTCAGAAACCTTATTCTGCAGCTGGACCTCAATGACCGGCAGGCCGCCGGGGTAGCCGAGGTTTCTGTCGAGTTTGTAAAACATGTGCGGCAGAGCCTCTTTAAAAGTAAGAAAGCTACCTCGATCAAGGAATGATCGCGATATTGCTTGCTGACTCAAGATACAGGAAATAACACTCGTGTTCTACCCAGGTGACCATGAACCAGCATACGCACACGCCGGCTGCCATGCTCAGCAGTGGAATAATTGCTAACTTGAAATAACTTTTCAGCATGAATTCCCGGTTTTAAATTTTTTTGGAGATAGCTTGAATTATTAATTATTACACTACCCGGGTTATACCTTACCGGAATTATTAAACGTGAAATTGTTCCCGGATATTTTCCGTGACAATCTTTCCGTCGAATAAATTGACGGTCCTGTGAGCAAAGCCCGCATCATAAGGCGAGTGGGTTACCATTACTAACGTAGTGCCGGCTTCATTCAGCTCGCTAAGGAGCTTCATCACCTCTTCTCCGTTAGCTGAATCAAGATTACCGGTGGGTTCGTCGGCAAGGATCAGGCGTGGCCGGGCTACAACGGCCCGGGCAATGGCGGTACGCTGCTGCTGGCCGCCGGAAAGCTGCTGGGGGAAATGATTACGCCGATGCATGATGCCCATGCGTTCGAGAGCGGCCTCTACCTTGATCTTACGTTCGGCGGAAGGCACCTTCAGATACAGGAGCGGCAGTTCCACGTTTTCAAAAACGGTAAGTTCATCGATAAGGTTAAAGCTTTGGAAAACGAAGCCTATATTTCCCTTGCGCAGGCGAACGCGATTGCGTTCGGATACCTTGGCTACTTCTTCGCCCCAAAAGTGGTATTCCCCGTCGGAAGGATTATCAAGAAGACCCAGGATATTCAACAATGTTGATTTCCCGCAGCCGGAAGGCCCCATGATAGCTACGAATTCTCCGTCTTGTATTTCCATGTCAATGCCGGCCAGCGCAGTGGTTTCCACCTCTTCTGTGGTGAAGGTCTTTTGCAGGTTCTTTGTAATGATCATATGGTTAATTCATTTGTAATACTTCCTTGTCTCCGAAATTATCATAGGATGAAGTTATCACTTTTTCCCCCGGCTGCAAGCCTTCCAGGACCTCGAAATACTCGGGGTTTTTCCGGCCGAGCGTAATGCTTCGTTTCACGGCACGGGTGCCATCTCCATCAAGGACATATACCCAGTTTCCGCCTGTATGGGAAAAGAAACCTCCGCTTGAAAGCAATACGGCTTCAGCGGATTTTCCAAGCCCAACCCGCACAGGCAGGGAGAGGCCGCGCCGGATTCCTTCGGGTGCGGCGCCGGCAAACTCCAGGTCAACTTCAAATCTGCCGTTAAGCACTTCAGGATATACCTTCCGGACTGTTAGCTCATGCGTTTTGCCGCCAAATTCAAAGGAAGCCTTCAACCCGGCAAAAAGGCGGGAAATATAATGTTCATCTATCTGGGCGCGTAGTTTATAACCGTCTATGACGTCTATCTGCCCAATATTTTCGCCGGCGCTGATACTGGACCCGACTTCCACGTCTATGGAAGAAAGAAGACCGGAAATAGGCGCCCTGATGATGAGGTTATCCAGGCTGGCTTTCATCAATTCCAGGTTCCGCTGGGTACGGTCAATGGTCCCTTCCAATTGCTTGATCTGCAACTCCGCGTTCTGTTCCTGGTATTTCTGGGACTCTACTTCAATACGGTTTTGTTCTTTTAACCGCTCGTAGTCGATCTTATATTTCAGGAACTCCTGCTCGGAGATCACCTGATCATCATAAAGGAGCTTATTCCTGTCGTACAGGTCTTTTGCCGCCTTCAGCTGGGCCTGCAGATCAGAAAGCGCACTTTCCAGCTGATACCGGTTTTGCCGGAGCTGAAGGCGCGTGCTTTGAAGTTCATTGATAAGGCGATAAATTTCTGTTTCGTGGTTTACGTAACTAAGGGTCAGATCCTGGTTTTCCAGGCGGAGAATAGAATCCCCTTTTTCCACCATCGTACCACCGTCCAGGTATTTTCCCACCACATAGCCTCCCTGCACCGCGTCCAGCCGTATTGTTTTCAAGGGCTGCACAACCGCTGTCACAACAATATATTCATCAAATATGCCCTTTTGCACAGTAGAAACAGTGATCTTCTCTCTTTCCACGTTCAGTTTAGAGCGGTGATCAGCGAACACGAGGCTGTACAAGAGTACAAAAACCAGCAAGGCGCCTCCTCCCATCATAAAAATGCGCTGTTTAGTCCAAAACTTTTTCTCTAACTTCCTATCCATGATCTTATCCGCTTGTGCAAGTGTGGCCGTTATTTTTGTTATTGCCACATCAGGGCCTGCTTTTCGCCGGCTCATCCATACAGCCAATCGCCGTGCCAGAACCCAAAACGGCTGTTGAACAGAATTTTTCAGTATTTTTATCCCTGAAAACGTTCGCTTACGGACACGCATTGTTCATTTCCGGACATTCCGGCAGCCGGAAATGCCCGCATATAACAGGGAGAAAGGAGTTTTAGCATAAGGAGCAATATTTGCTGCAGGAGGCTCAAAAACAAGGAGGGGCAAGAAGCCCCGGTACGATCATAAATTTATCCGGATGCCGCATACAGGAACTATTTTAATTATCGATGATGATTGGGACGTACTCAGGGCCGCCCAATTGCTTCTAAAAAGACATTTCGCCAAAGTTGAGGGGGAACGCAACCCGCAGCAGATACCTTACCTGCTTAACAATAACCAATACGATGTGATCCTGCTGGACATGAACTTCACCCGCGACCGCAGCAGCGGGAAAGAAGGATTTCTTTGGCTGGACCGCATTCTTGATCTTAATCCCCAGGCTGTGGTCATTCTTTTTACCGCCTATGGCGATGTGGAGATGGCGGTCAGGGCCATAAAAGCAGGAGCGGCGGATTTTGTCCTCAAACCCTGGGAGAACGATAAGCTGCTGGCTACTGTCCGGTCAGCCATGAAAGAATCAGTTCCTGAACCGAAAAAAGAGGAACCCGGGCCGGAAGACAAAAAAGATCTGCCGAGTCCTATAATCGGCGAGAGCCCCCTGATGCAAGCTTTGCTGGAAACGGCGGCAAAAATCGCGGGGACCGATGCGAATGTATTGATCCTGGGAGAAAACGGTACGGGGAAAGACCTGCTGGCCAGGTATATCCATCAGTTATCGGCAAGGAGCAACCAGCCTTTTGTACCGGCTGATATGGGAGCCATTCCCGAAACATTGTTTGAAAGTGAACTGTTCGGACATGTTAAAGGCGCCTTTACTGATGCACGGGCGGACCGCAAGGGACGATTTGAAGAAGCAGACAAAGGCACTATTTTCCTGGACGAAATCAGTAACCTGTCCCTGCCGGCGCAAGCTAAATTATTGAATGTACTGCAAAGCCGGGTGGTGGTACCTGTGGGCTCCAATAAACAGCGGTCGCTGAATGTACGGTTGATTTGCGCCAGCAACCGGGATTTGGAAAAAATGGTGGACGAGGGGAGCTTCCGGCAGGACCTGCTCTACAGGATCAACACGATTGAAATACAGCTTCCGCCTTTACGCGAGCGGCGGGAAGACATCGTACTCCTTGCGCAGCATTTCCTGGAGCAATACCGGGATAAATATAAGCGGGAAGTCCGCCGTCTCAGCGACTCCCTGGTGAGCCAGCTGATGCGCTACCCCTGGCCGGGAAACGTACGGGAATTGCAGCACGCAATCGAACGGGCGGTTATCCTGGCACAATCGGACCTTTTACAGCCGGAGCATGTGTTTAAAAAGAACAGTTCTTTCAGCAAAGACGCCGATACCGGTTTCAACCTGGAAGAAACCGAACGGGAACTGATCAGGAAAGCCCTTCGCGAATTTAACGGGAGCATTACCGAAGCAGCGCGTAAACTAGGGCTGAGCCGGGCCGCATTATACCGGAGAATAGAAAAATATGGCATTTGAGCGCTTCAGCATTTCTCTTTTCCTGCGAATACTGGGTATTGCAGCCGGGATAGGTTTGTTTTGCTGGGCGTTGATGCAGCGCCAGGTAAACGGTTCCTTCCGCCTGCTGCTTTTGATAATACCCTTTCTGTTAACTTTGTGGCAGTGCTACAGCCTTCACCATTATATTACCCGGGTGAACCGCAAACTGGCGCTTTTCCTGGAATCCATCCACTATTCCGATTTCTCCATTCGCTTTTCTTCCGATAATAAACTAGGCAAAAGTTTCCGGGATCTGAACCGGCAATTCAACCAGGTCCTCGAAGCTTTCCGGGAAGCCCGGGCCGAAAAAGAAGCGAACCTAAAATACATTGACACGATTGTCCAGCAAATTAATATCGGGGTATTGTCGTTTGACAGCAGCGGCAAGGTAGAACTTATCAACCCTGCCGCATTCCGGCTGCTGGGGATCTACCGGCTCAGGAATATCGCCGAACTGGAAAATTCACATGACGGGCTGGCCAATTTGTTCTGGCGCCTCCCCTCCGGAAGCAAATCCCTTTATCCTATGTCCCAGAACCTTCAGCTTTCGGTCAGCGCCACAGGACTGCGCCTTCAGGGAAAACTGATCAAACTGGTATCTCTCCAAAATATTCATTCCGAACTTCAGGATAAGGAGCTGGAAGCCTGGCAAAACCTGGCGCGCATCCTCCGTCATGAGATCATGAATTCCATTACCCCTATCGTTTCGCTTATAGGCACCATGAAGGAAATCGTTGAAAATGACCTTCAAACTTATCGACTTCCAGAAAACGCAACGGCGGATCTCCGGGAAGCCCTGCAAACCGTAGAAAACAGGAGCCGGGGCATCATGAACTTTGTAAATGCCTACCGGGACTATACCAGCCTGCCTAAACCGCATTTTTCAACCATTCGCGTAAAGGACATCATTCACTCGGTCACCCAGTTAATGGATCCCGACCTGAAACAGGAAGGCATTCAGCTCAGAAGCAAGGTGCAGCCCGGCGACCTGGAGATCACGGCCGACGGCGAACAGCTGCATATGGTGCTTATTAACCTGATCAAAAACGCCCGGGATGCTCTTTTGGAAACTCCGGATGGCGTCATTTCGCTGAAAGCTTTCCGTAACCAGCAGCAGGTGATCCTTGAAATAAGCGATAACGGCCCCGGAATTGAAGCCGAAGCCATGGAAAATATATTTATCCCGTTTTTCACTACGAAAAAGAAGGGCTCAGGAATCGGGCTCAGTCTTTCCAGGCAGATCATCCAATTGCACGGAGGGCAGTTACGGGCGCATTCCGTCGCGGATAAAGGAAGTACATTCTCTATTATACTTGAACAGTGAAATAATGCCTCTCAAATGTACCTGGTAAAAACACCATACCTGTTAAAAAAGCTTTACCCCACTTCGCTCATCTGGAATATGCCGCGGGATGAAAAGGTGGTCTACCTTACCTTTGATGACGGCCCCATCCCAGGGGTAACTCCCTGGGTGCTGGAAACTCTGAAACAATATGAAGCGAAAGCCACCTTTTTTTGTATTGGTGACAACGTCAGAAAGCATTCCGAAATTTACCGGGAAGTATTGGAGGAAGGCCATGCTGTGGGCAACCATACCTTTAACCACCTGAAGGGCTGGAAAACTCCCGACCAGGTTTACCTGGAAAACATCGGCAAATGCGCCGGATTCGTAAAATCAAACCTGTTCCGCCCACCCTACGGCCGCATTAAACGCAGCCAGATCAAGGAACTGCGGCAAGCAGCCCTCATTCCGCCCCCGGGCGGCAATATTGCCGCCCCGTTTCCGGCGAACATCATTATGTGGGACGTCCTCAGCGGCGACTTCGACCCCGGGCTTTCTCCTGAAAAATGCCTCAAAAACGTGTTAGCATATGCCGAAAACGGTTCCATCGTCGTATTTCACGATAGTATAAAAGCAGAAAAAAGACTGCGGTTTGCGCTCCCGCGGGCCCTTGCCCATTGGAAAGAGAAAGGGATACAGCTAAAGAAATTAAAGTTTTGATTTTTTTTCTATCTTAGTTTTTCAATCATAAGAAACATGGACGAGATAAACCTAACTAACCAGGCACCTGATAATCCCACACCTCCGCCCGCCCGCCCAAAAAACTGGCTGGTGGAGTCCATCCTGGTCACGGTGCTTTGCTGTCTTCCATTTGGGATCGTGGGGATCATTTATGCGGCTGGCGTTAACAGCAAGTACGATGCAGGAAATTACCCTGACGCGCTTGAAAGTTCCCGTCAGGCGGGTAAATGGACGAAGATCGGGTTTTTCGTAGGCATTGCCGGTATTGTCCTCTATGTGCTGTTTTTCGTTATTCTCGGATTCGGAGCCATGTGGAGTCAATTTTAAAAATAGCCCTCCCTAAACGCTGGGCAAAGCTGCTATTTGGCGCCGGCGCGGTAATCGCGTTAGGCCTCTATTTCGCTTTCGACCCTTCCATGGCCGGCTTTTTCCCTCCCTGTCCCGTTAAAAAGTTCACAGGACTGGAATGCCCTGGCTGCGGTTCCCAAAGAGCCCTTCATGCACTGCTGCACCTGCATTTTGCGGATGCATTTCGCTTTAATCCCCTGGCGTTTACTGCAATTCTTTTCCTGGTATATGACCGCCTGGCCGGGAAAGGCCCCCTGCGGCATCCCCATGCGCCCTGGATAGTCCTGGTCATCGTGATTCTCTACTGGATGCTCCGCAACGTTTCCTTTTACCCGTTTTAATTATAAACCTGCGGCCGCCTCCATAAGCCCCTCTTGCCTGCCATACAGGTTTCAGCTTACCCGCGCGGGCGAACTTCGATTTTCAGGGCGGGCGCGAAGCGGCCGGGATCCTGAAAATCGGCCTGAGCGAGCCCGGGCAAGCCAAAACAAACCCGGTGCTTTCCCGTTATCAATTTAGAAATCTTCCAAATAAGTGAAAAAATGCTTTCAGTAGGGCCTTAAATCCAATTTTTTGATAAATTCGCAACCCAAATAGAGCAATAATAAAATTACTGTAAAATGGCCTTTGACATAGCGATGATTAAAAAGGTATACGAGGAACTTCCCGGCAGGATTGCCGCGGCCAGGAACCTGGTAAACCGACCCCTGACCCTTACTGAAAAGATCCTTTACGCACACCTTTCCGATGAGTTACCCGGCGAAGCGTTTGCAAGGGGCAACTCCTATGTCAATTTCGCTCCCGACCGCGTTGCTATGCAGGACGCTACCGCGCAAATGGCGCTGCTTCAGTTCATGCAGGCCGGCAAGCCGCGGGTGGCCGTACCTTCTACGGTGCATTGCGATCACCTGATCCAGGCTAAAACAGGGGCGCAGGAAGACCTTAACAGGGCCATTGATACCAACAGGGAAGTTTATGATTTCCTTTCTTCGGTTTCCCGGAAATACGGGATCGGATTCTGGAAACCGGGCGGCGGCATCATTCACCAGGTTGTCCTGGAGAATTATGCTTTCCCTGGCGGAATGATGATCGGGACGGACTCCCATACTCCCAACGCGGGAGGCCTGGGCATGGTGGCCATTGGTGTTGGCGGAGCAGACGCCTGCGACGTGATGGCAGGAATGCCCTGGGAACTTAAATTCCCCAGGCTGATCGGCATTAAGCTCACCGGGAAAATGAACGGATGGACTTCCGCCAAAGACGTGATCCTGAAAGTGGCCGGCATTCTCACCGTAAAGGGTGGAACCGGCGCTATTATAGAATATTTCGGAGAAGGCGCAGAATCGCTTTCCGCTACCGGGAAAGGCACCATTTGCAATATGGGCGCGGAAGTAGGCGCCACTACCTCTATTTTCAGCTACGATTCACGTATGGCCGATTACCTGCGCGCCACCGACCGGGCAGACATTGCTTCCCTGGCTGAAGGCATTGCGGAACACCTGACCGGCGATCCCGAGGTATATGCCAATCCGGAAAATTATTTCGACCAGGTGATTGAGATCGACCTTTCGGAATTGGAACCGCATGTCAACGGGCCTTTTACCCCGGATCTTGCCTGGCCTATTTCCAAGCTAGCCCAGGTAGTCAAAGAACATAACTGGCCTGCAAAGCTGGAAGTCGGGCTGATTGGTTCCTGCACCAATTCTTCCTATGAAGATATCAGCCGCGCTGCATCCGTAGCAAAACAGGCCGTAAGTAAAAACCTGAAGGTAAGGTCCGAATATACCGTCACTCCTGGCTCCGAAATGGTGCGTTATACCGTTGACCGGGATGGATTCCTCGATATCTTCAAGGAAATGGGCGGCGTAGTACTGGCCAATGCCTGCGGCCCCTGCATCGGGCAGTGGGCGCGCCACTCAGACGACCCCGATCGCAAGAATTCAATCATTACCTCCTTTAACAGGAATTTTGCCAAAAGGAATGACGGCAATCCGAATACCCACGCTTTCGTAGCTTCCCCTGAAATTGTAACCGCCCTGGCCATTGCCGGCGACCTCACTTTCAATCCAATTACGGATACCCTCGTAAATGAGAATGGAGAACAGGTGAAACTCGACGAGCCGCAGGGCATCGAATTTCCGGCGAAAGGATTCGCGGTGGAAGACAACGGTTACGTGGCGCCTGCCGCCGATGGCAGCGGCCAGGAAGTGGCAGTAAAGCCTGATTCCGACCGTCTGCAGTTACTGGAAGGCTTTAAGCCATGGAAAGGCACGGATCTCAACGGGTTGAAGCTGCTGATCAAGGCAAAAGGCAAATGTACTACGGACCATATTTCTATGGCTGGCCCCTGGTTGAAATATCGCGGGCACCTGGATAATATTTCCAACAATATGCTCATAGGAGCCATTAACTTCTTCAACGAAAAGTCCGACAGCGTAAAAAATCAGCTGACCGGTGAATACGGCCCCGTGCCGGCCGTGCAGCGGGCTTATAAAGCAGCAGGCGTGGGAACGGTAGTAGTTGGCGATGAAAATTACGGCGAAGGCTCTTCCCGTGAACATGCTGCCATGGAACCCCGCCATCTTGGCGTACTGGCGATCCTTGTAAAGTCTTTCGCCCGCATTCACGAGACCAACCTGAAAAAACAGGGTATGCTGGCCATTACGTTCAGCGACCCTGCCGATTATGACAAAGTTCAGGAAGATGATACCATTGATATTACCGGCCTTACTGACTTCGCTCCCAACAAGCAGCTGACCGTGATATTGAATCACCGCGACGGCAGCAAGGACGAGTTTCCTGTAAATCATACATATAATGAGCAGCAGATCGAATGGTTCAAGGCAGGCTCTGCGTTGAACCTGATCAAGCAGAAGCAATAATAGCAGGAATTAACCGGCGCTCATGAGGATCAAACTGATACAGGCCGGCAAAACCGAAGAAAAATTCCTCCGGGAAGGAGTCGAACTGTTTGAAAAGCGGCTGAAGCATTATATCTCTTTTCAAACCCTGACACTTCCCGCTCTGAAAAATACCCGTAATCTCACGGAACAGCAGCAAAAAGAAAAGGAAGGAACTGCCCTGCTGGATAGTTTTCAGCCTAATGACCGGATAGTTTTACTGGACGAAAAAGGAAAGCATTTTTCTTCGGAAGAATTTGCCGCTTACCTGAACGCAGCCATGAATAAGAGCGTACAGCAATTGGTCTTTGTAATCGGCGGGCCTTATGGTTTTTCACCGGCCGTTTATGAAAAGGCTCACGAACAGATCAGCCTCTCCAAAATGACCTTTTCCCATCAAATGATCCGCTTGTTTTTTACCGAACAACTGTACCGGGCATTCACCATTCTCAGGAACGAACCTTATCATCACGGGTAAATCCTCCTTCAAAGCTGCCTGCCCGTCAGGCAGAGAACGATATCAGGGAGAGGCAGGAGAAATGCCTGAGCAAGAATGCTGGAACTGTATGAATCAGTTAAAACCGGTAATAAACAGAATAAGTGAACCCGAAAACAGGCTTTTTTTCCGTCCGGCCGTAACCGGGAACCCTGATAGGTACCACTTCCCGCTTTGTTACCCCGCCGGCTACCAGGAATCCGGCCCGGATGGTCCAGCCAAGGAAGAGGTTTTCAGAGATCTCCGCCTTTACACCCAGGAGCAGCTCCGCCCAATGGCCCTGTAAGGTAGTTTTGGGAACGCTGGTGAGGAGGTCGCCCCAGTATTTCTCTGTAAGCAGTACGCTGTCCGCCTGCAGGCTGAAAGAACTGAATCCATATCGGATGCCAACAAAGGCCATTTCCCCGGATAAGGGCTGCCTTCGTTTCATAAAATTATAGTCAACGCCCAGGCGGGTGAACATGCCTTTCGTGGTATAATTATAACGTACTTCATCCAGCTCCAGCTGCTGCCATCCGGCTTCCAGAACGGCGAAATAGTTTTTCTTTACTTCGTAATCAAGAGAGAACTCCGCTCCCTGGGGTTGGTTGTTCACAAAAGAAAGAATGGGCTTCAGCAAATCAATGCCCACCCGCAGGCCGCTCCGCTCCCAGGGAATGGTATCTATGCGGCGAGGCTTGGGCGGCTCACTGGTCCCTGCGGTATCCGCCGGTACGGTAGCCGTCGTATCCTGCGCGGAAAGCCCTCCGCAGAACAGGAGCAAGCTAAAAATACAGCTTAATATTTTCCTCATTCGACGTAGTTACCGAGGGTTCAACGATACTGATATTCCTGACGGCGTTTTCTGTAATGGTTGCATCCCTGATGGTAAACCAGGTGACAAAACCACAGCCTTTTGAAATATAGCGGAGCTGCCGGTCAAAAGTAAGCGTAAGCGTATCGCTTTGGGTTGGAAATTCCATTACGAATTGGCAGGAATCGCCTTCAAGCGGCAGCGGAAGCGTAACTAAAGAAACCGAAGCCCCTTCGAACAGGATGCTGTCTTCCCTTCCAATGCCATAGATCCCTTCCAGATCCAGGGTAATGACAGTATCCTTTGGAATACTGTCGGTGGTACGGGAATAAAACTTTAACTGGATAGCCGTCCGCGTACTGGTATCACAGGCGCTCTCCTCGCAGGCGCTAAGCAGCAAGCAGAAAAGAACGGCTCCCAGGCCTGTATATTTAAACGCGGGTATCACTCGGTTCCATCCTCGTCTTGTTCTGCTTCCGGCGCTTCTTCTTTTTCCTCCCACAAGGGCAGACTGGATAAGATCCCGTACCAGCTCACGATCTTTTTTATATCCGAAACATATACCCGATCCTTGTCGTGATCAGGAGATATTTTCTCAAAATAATCCTTGAGGGCCTTATTATCCGCTTTGGGTTCGGGAACAGGCAGCTCTTTCGCCCGGGCTCCCATCTTTTCAAAAATATCCCGCAAACGAATGTCGTCTTCCAAACCGAAGATGGTTATTTCCGTTAACGCGGCAATCCGTGTATTAGGGTTGATTAATAGCTTATTCCTGGCCTCATCCAGCGTTTCGAGAATGAATCCTGATTTATTCTGACCGATCACCTTATACAAGCCCGGCTTACCCGTTACGGACACAATTCCTTTCAGATTCATGCTTCCTCCTCTATGATCTCTATAGAAAGTATTTTATCGCCTTGTTTGATCTGGTCAATTACCTCCAGGTTTGCCTCCACTTTTCCAAAACAAGTATGGTTGCGGTCAAGGTGTGCGGTATTGTTCCGGCTGTGGCAGATAAAGAACTGCGAGCCCCCGGTATCCCTTCCGCGATGTGCCATGGAAAGTACGCCCCTGTCATGGTACTGGTTGTCGCCGTCCAGCTCACACTTGATGGAATAGCCCGGGCCGCCTGCCCCCGTTCCGGTCGGATCTCCTCCCTGGATAACAAAGTCGGGGATCACGCGGTGAAAAGTGGTTCCGTCATAGTATCCCGAACGTGCAAGCTTCAGGAAATTTTCAACGGTACCCGGTGCGTCCTTATCATAAAATATTACCGGCAAATCGCCTTTTTCCGTTTTGATGATTCCTTTGGTCATTTTTTACTGTTAAGACGGCTAAATTACAAAAAGCTCCCGGTTTTCCGTAATGGCCACGGACTCCGCCGGAACATAACAATCATGTTACGGAATGTCTTCTGTTAAACCTTTTCCGGCTGCGGCCTTCCAAGAAGCAAACCAAAGATCAATAGTGTGCGTTTGAAAATTTACTTTTCCCTGTTCCCGTTTTTAGTATTACTGCTTTCCGCCGGCCAAACCTCGGGCCAGTCTGCCAGCGTCAGCGGCCTCGTAGCCGATAGCGCGGACCAGCTTCCCCTCAGAGGCGCTCATGTGAAATTGGCTACCCCACAGGATTCTACCGTGCAGGAAACTATCCTGAACGATAAAGGCAACTTTCTATTCCGGAATATCCCTGGCGGAGATTATCACCTCACCATACAATTCCTCGGGTATGCTACCCACAGCAGTCAATTGACGGTAAAAGAAGGCCAGGAATACCAGGCAGGCACGATCCTGATGGGTGTCAACGCCACCGAACTCGGGCTTATAGAGGTGCTGGGAAAACCCGTACCGGTTCAGATCAAAGGCGACACCACGGAATTCAACGCGGCCGCCTACACCACTCCACCCTATTCCGATGCGGAAGAATTGATCAAGAAGCTGCCAGGAGTGGAAGTAGGCGCCGACGGAAGCGTAAAAGCGCAGGGCGAAGAGATCCGGAAGGTACTGGTGGATGGGAAGGAGTTCTTCGGCAATGACCCGCAGATAGCCATGAAGAACCTGCCGGCCGATATTATTGACAAGATCCAGATCATTGACGACCAGAGCGAACAGGCCAAATTCACCGGTTTTGACGACGGCAACAGGATCAAAACCATGAATATTGTCACCCGGCCCGATAAAAGAGTAGGGCAATTCGGAAGGATGAACGCCTCCCTGGGCAACCAGGACCGGTATAGCGCAGGCGGAAATTATAATTACCGGAACGGAGGTAATCGTTATACCGTGATCGGGATGACCAATAACGTAAACCAGCAAAACTTTGCCAACCAGGATCTGCTGGGTGTTATGGGCGGAGGCGGGGGAAGAGGAAGAAGGAACAACGATTTCTATATTGGCAGCAGGAATGGAAATACGGTTACCAACGCCCTTGGCGTGGACTTTAATGGCGAATGGCTGGAGGACACGGATATCAGCGGCAGTTATTTTTACAACTCCGCCAGCAATAACCTGGACCAGTTCACCAACCGGGAATACATACTCGGAAAAAACACCAACCAGCTAAACCAGCGGGAATCCGGATCGGAAAGCCGAAATTTCAATCACCGGGTAAACCTGCAGGTGGAGTATGAAATAGATTCGATGAATTCCATTTCCCTGCGGCCCAACCTGTCCTTCCAGGATCATAACAGCCACCGGACAAGCTACAGCGAAACCATGCTCAGCACCGGTGAAGCGCTTAACAATTCAAGGAGCAATAACTTTTCAGACAATTCAGGATACCGGTTTGACGGCGGGATGACGTTCAGGCATCGCTTTCAAAAACGGGGACGTACCATTTCCATGAATATTGATGCTTCTTCCAATACGAACAGGTCACTCTCCAACAACAACTCGCTTAACCTTTTTTATAAGAACGGAGTGGAAAACCGGCTCGATACTATTGACCAGCTTGGAAACTCCGAATCGGGCGGATGGGGCTTCACTTCCCGCATTTCCTATACCGAGCCGCTGGGCGAGTACAGTCGCCTGCGAACCAACTATAGCCTCCGCAATACTGAAAGCAGTTCGGAACGGGAAATTTATGACTACCTGGTTGCTACCGGGCAATATGAATTGCTGAACACGGACCTTTCGAACGAATTCCTCAACGACTATATGTATCACCGGGCAGGGCTCGCCTATCAGTACAGCAAAGAAAAATTTTCGGTTGATTTTGGGATGGAGTACCAGCACGCGCATATAGAGAACAGGCAAGTGTTTCCGGAGGTCTTTGATGCCGGAAGGTCTTTTAGCAGTATCCTGCCGGAAGCCTCCCTGTCCTACGAATTTGCGGAACGGCAGCGCCTTCGCCTCTCCTACCGCACGGATACCGATGCCCCGTCCATCTCACAGCTGCAGAATGTAATTGACAATAGTAATCCCCTGAATATCCGGAGCGGGAACCCCGATCTGAAGCAGGCCTTCGCCCATAACTTTTCCTTACGGTATAATTCCTTCGACCGGGAAACAGAGCAGCATTTCTTCGCTTCCTTTTCCGCCGATTTCAGCAATAACCGGATCGTAAATTCCACCTTCATTGCGAGCGGGGACACCACTATCGACGGCCATATCGTTCTCGGAAAAGGCGCCCGTTTCAGTCGTCCGGAGAACATTAACGGCTTTTATGCCTTGCGCTCCCATGCCAGTTATGGAAAACCTATTGAAGCCCTGAAGCTGAACGTGAACCTCAATACCGGCCTCAGTCACACGCATGACGTAGGCTTCCTGAACCGGGAAAGTACCTGGTCCAATTCCTACGGGATCAACCAGGGAGTATCCCTCCACAGTAATATCAGCGAAAACATCAATTTCGGCGCTGCCACCAATATCAACTTCAATATCACACGCAATGACCGGCAGGCGGAACTTGACCGCAATTATTTCTCACAGAACGTTTCCGTTTACGGAACCTATATTTTCTGGAAAGGGCTGCGCGTTTCCACTAATTTCAATTATAATTATAACAAAGGCTACGCCGACGGCTACGATGAACGCTTCCTGCTTTGGAATGCCTCTGTTGGTAAAAGTTTCCTGAAAAAAGAAAACGCGGAGATCCGGCTTTCGGCCTATGACCTCTTAAATAACAATACGAATATCAGCCGCAACGTGACCGAACGCTACATAGAGGACAGCAGGAGCAACACGCTGCAGCAGTATTTCCTGCTCAGCATTAACTACCACCTGCGCAGCTTCGGAAGCGGCGGGGAAGGTTTCCGGCGGGGCGGACCGGGCGGCCGCGGGGGAAGACGTTCGTTTTAAACTTCGGGCAAAAAATTGCCGCTGACAGGGCGCCGGGACAATGACCGGAACGGGAAAAACGCAGGAAGCCGCTTGCGGGCCGCAGCGGCAAACGCCGGCAGGATTGTTCCAGGGATGGCTGGAGCAGGGATATAAGGAAGGGGAACGCAGAAAGCCGCTTACGGGCCGCAGCGGCAAACGCCGGCAGGATTGTTCCCGTCCGGCACATAACGTGCGTCAGCTTTGCAGTAATCTGGCAACTCTTGCTTTAGTACCGGCATTATCCAGGCCGAAGACAGCTTCCTGGATCTTATCGTAATCACTTCTATTGTAGGTGAACACGATGTTTTTGCCGG
The DNA here is from genome assembly GCF_008033235.1 of Anseongella ginsenosidimutans. Classification (GTDB taxonomy): domain Bacteria; phylum Bacteroidota; class Bacteroidia; order Sphingobacteriales; family Sphingobacteriaceae; genus Anseongella; species Anseongella ginsenosidimutans. The sequence continues at coordinate 2,403,284 of NZ_CP042432.1, read as the reverse complement.
ATAAATAGCTGATGGAATCGCAAATGGATGTCAGTGATTCCAGTATATGAGAAGTGATCAAAATGATCTTTCCGGCATGGCGCAGTTTATCCAGGATCACTTTCATGATCTGGACGGTTTCCATATCCACTCCGTTAAAAGGTTCATCAAGGATCATTACAGGCCGGTCAAATGACATAATTCCCAGGAAGGCCAGCTTCTTTTTCATGCCGGAGGAATAGGTATCTGTCAGCCGGTTCAATGGTAAAACAAAAAGTTCGTTCCAGCCCCGGAAATCAAAACCGGGATTTACATGGGCAAATAAATTCAAATACTCCTTCCCCGTAATTTTCGGATAGAAGAAATTTTCCGTTTCCAGGTAGGCGATCGCGTCTCTTTTGAGGGGAGAACCGTTTAGCAGAATGGTTCCTTGCTGAAAGACGACCGTCCCGTACAGACAATTAAACAAAGAAGTTTTACCGGAACCGTTCCCTCCTACCAAACCATGCAGGGATCCTTCTTTCGCATCCAGGCACAGCCCTTCCAGGATGGTTTTCTTTCCATCATAGGATAAAGACAAGTTTTCAATCTTCAGCATAAAAATAATTATCCAGGTTCTTTCTTGCTTTCCGGTAATAGAAGGGTAACATAATAAAAGGCAAAGGCGCAAGGTAGACGATTACAAAGCAAGCCACACTGCTTCCTACAAGGATCTTATTAGCCAGCATGTCCGTTTCGGGAACGTAAAACGCATATTTGAGGCATATCCCAAGTAACAGGATCATACAGCAGGCAAGAAGCAGCGCAGCCAGAAGATACCAATACTGGTAATGAAATAGTAAAAAGGCCAGTAGCAGCGGACTCAGGCAAACAAGCAGGACGTTAAGATAAGTACTGACTTTATATCGCAGCAATTCGCTCCCCGAACGGAATGTTTCCAGCATTACGCGCGGTTCGTTCATGGAAGTTGAAAAGGTGAATATAAGCGTGATCGAAAGCATAGCAAGGGCAGGGATAGCCGGCTGCCTGCTGAATATTAACCCGGCCGGCAGGATCAGCAGGAACAGGAACCAGTTCTCCCTGAAACAGCTTCGCAATTCGAATGCCCTGGCTGGGAAAAGACCGGCCATAGCGCCGGCCCCACCCGCCCTTTTTAATCTGAACTGAATGAAGGGAACCCCGAAAATAGCAGGAAGTAAAACAGCCAGGCTGGCAATATTTCCGGAATACAAATAGTAACAACAGCAAGGCAGGGAGATCAGGGCGTACTCAATGGCCATCGCCCGGTATCCCCTTCGTCCGAAAACAGTCGTTAAAAACCGGCGGTCTTTCCGCGAGATATGGATCAACAGGAGGGTAAGCGCCGCGAAGGCGCCTCCGGCTACCGTATCCGTAAAATAGACTTTCCCTGCAGGCATCACGAGGTAAAAGCAACAAGAAATGAGGATAACGGCCCTTATGATCCCCAATTCTTTCAGAAATCGCGCCGCCTGTAAAAAACGAATTAGTAGTAGTGACAGGAAAAAGCTCCGTATTCTCCCTTCCATCGCAGCAAGTTAAGGAATTTCGTAACTTTATCTCCATGAAAAGTTTCCTGGTTTTTTGCGTCTCCTTATTGCTGCTGGTAAAAACAGCAGTTGCATCCTCCATTCTTATTTACATGGACGAGACCCAGAAAAACCATTTAAAGGCCTATGGCATTGCCTACTGGACACTGGGAAAAGAACAGCCGGTTGACTGGCTCCTGAATTACCGCGGCGGCAGCTTTTTAACGGCTTACAGCCAGCAGCTTGAAAATGAATGCAAGATCCGCGGTGTGAGTTATGAGGTGGTACCGGACGCAAAGGTTTCAGCCATTTTGGGAGAAATAGCAGATCCCCAATCCAATACCGACCTTGTACGTTTAGAAAAGGCGCCAAAAATGGCGGTCTACTCCCCCAAGAACAAACAGCCCTGGGACGATGCCGTAACGCTGGTGCTAACGTATGCGGAAATTCCCTACGATATAATTTACGATAAGGACGTACTCGAGGGAAAGCTTCCGGCTTATGACTGGCTGCACCTGCACCACGAAGATTTTACCGGGCAATACGGGCGATTCTGGGCAAACTTCCGGAATGCGCCCTGGTACCAGTCGGACGTACGCTCAAATGAGGAACTGGCAGCTGAAATGGGCTATGACAAGGTTTCCCAGCTTAAGCTCGCAGTGGCGAAAAACATCCGGGATTTCACGGCCGGGGGCGGGTTTCTGTTTGCCATGTGTTCAGGTACCGACAGTTTTGATATCGCATTGGCCGCCGAAGGGGTTGACATTTGCGAAGCCATGTTTGACGGCGATCCGGCCGATCCGGCGGCGCAGCAGAAGCTGGATTTTTCCAGGACTTTCGCCTTCCTGGATTTTACCCTGGACGCCAACCCCTATAATTATGAATTCGCCAATATTGACGTTTCTCCGATGAGGCCCGTCAACGAGCAGAACGATGTATTCGTATTATTTGACTTTTCGGCGAAATGGGATGTGGTACCCAGCATGCTTACGCAATGCCATCAAAAAGTGATCAGGGGTTTTATGGGGCAAACCACGGCGTTCAGGAAAGAGATCATTAAGCCCGATGTCCTGATCATGGGAGAGAACAAAGCCCTGAACGAAGCCAGGTATATTCATGGTGAATACGGAAAAGGTACCTGGACTTTTTATTCCGGGCATGACCCGGAGGACTATCAGCACATGGTAGGCGACCCGCCTACTGATCTGAATCTCCATCCCAACTCCCCCGGCTACCGGCTTATCCTCAATAATGTACTCTTTCCGGCGGCAAGAAAGAAAAAACAGAAAACCTGAGATCCCTGATACGACCTGAGCTTCAGGGAGCAGGAAAACTGATCAGGGAGTCGAATCCTTTCTTCAGGGAGCAGGAGGAAGCTGACCCCTTCCCCACTGCTGGTTCGGTTCCGGGCCCATCTCCAGTACCAGGCTTCCGCCCTTCAGCAATTCACGGGCATCGAACCAGAAGTTTTGCAGCGGCTTTCCATTGAGCGTAGCTTTCTGCACATACTTATTCTTCCTGGAACTATTCCGGGCCTCAATCGTAAAGGTTCGCCCCCTTCCGTAACGTTCTCCAAGGTCAATCACCGTCTTTTCAAAGAGCGGGCTTCCAATTTCATAAATCGGATTTGCGCGGGCGCCTCCGTCTATTTGGAAAAGCCCTAATGCGTTCATTACAAACCAGGCGCTCATTTGTCCCTGGTCTTCATCGCCCAGGTAGGCATTAGAAACACCGTAGCCATAATACCTGTCGGCAATAGCCCGGCTCCATTTCTGGCTGAGCCAGGGCTTTTCCACCCAGTTGAACAGGTAGGCGAAATGCATGGACTGCTGGTTGCCCTGTACTACCGGGTAATCCCAGTATTGGTCATTGGGCCCGTTGAAACGCCATTTATAGCTTTCCTCAAAACCCCATTCAAGGCGCTCTGTAAAATCATCTTTCCCGATCATACCTGCGAGGCCGGGGACGTCCTGCGGCACAAAGAAAGTAAGCTGCCAGGCATTTCCTTCCACATAATGATGATTGGCGCCTGATTTAAAGGGATCGAAGTCAGGCAGCCATTCTCCCGCGGCATCCCTCATTCTCGCATAGCCGGTTTCCGGGTCAATCGCGTTGCGCCACCAGGTCCCCCGGTCCCTGAATTCATTCCAGGCGCTGTCCTTGCCCAGGGCCTTTGCGAATTGTGAAACGGCCCAGTCGTCAAAACTATATTCGAGCGAATTCGAAAAACGCCCTTCGTCATAGGGTACATAATGATGCTCCAGGTAAGTGACCAGGTCAAGGTTCCCGGCCAGGCCGCCGCCCACCCATTCAGGGGGAGTGGTCTGCATTTTATATACCGCTTTAAATGCCTTTTCTACGTCAAAGTCGCGGATCCCCATCTGGTAGGCCGCCACAATTAAGGGAATTTCATGTTCGGCTACCATTACGGGGATATATTCCATCCCGGCCGGGCCTTTGGCCAGCCATCCACCGGTATCATACATCGCCAGCTGGGACTTCACCCATTTCTCCGACCATTCCGGGGTGACCAGGTTCCAGAACTGGTTAAGATTCCAGAACGTATTCCAGAAAGCATCGCAGCCTAAAGCCACGTCCGCGGGATCCTTAAATTGCCGAACCTGTTCGCCGGCGTCCACCCAGCGTCCGTCAACATCACTGAAAATATTCCTGCTGGCCAGTGAACGGTACATATTCGTATAAAAACGCATTTTTTCCCGGCGGTCGGCGGAAAAGATCTGCAGTCTGGAAAGCAGTTCATTCCAGGTGTTCTCCTGGTTCCCGCGGACAGCGTTAAAATCCCAGCCGAAGGGCCTGGAAATTTCTGTTTCCAGGTTAAGGGCAGCATTTTCAATACTCACATAAGAGATAGCGGAGCGCATTTGCACACTGCGGTTGTCGCGGACGTCAAATTCCACATACATTCCGGCGTTCTCCGCGCTATCCGACTGCAGCGCGGTAACGGGCTTTACTTTTCCATCCAGCCAAGCCCCTGCATTGATGACCGGGCGGTCAAACTCGATCACGAAGTGAACAATATAATCCTGGTTCACGCCTCCGGACCATACGCCTTTGGAAAGCTGATGGCTGTACCCCTCTATCCGCCGGTCGCCAACCAGGTTCATCCGGAAATCCCTGATCTGGTAACCGTATTCGGCGGGTACCAGCAGGTCAATCATGATGCGCCCGGTATCCCCCTGGTGATAAGTATAACGCTGGAAACCCGCTCTGGTAGTGGCCGTCAGCTCCGCCGTAATATCGTAATCGCTCAGCCGGACCTGATAGTAACCGAGCGGAGCTGCTTCCGTACTTTTATCAATTCGCGAGCGATAACCGCTCTCCGGATCGTTCTGGTTACCCATCCTTATCTGCAGCGGCCCGTTTACGGGAAACGTTCCCAGTCCTGCCATCGTCCATTCGTGAATATGGCTAAAGGTGCCAATGGACTCGAAGGTAGGGTCATAGCCTGCCTGCCAGCCGCCATCCTGATTATCCGGGCTTAGCTTTACCATGCTGAAAGGCATCCAGGGCCCGGGGGCGATCATCCAGCGGGAATGGCCCGTTCCCATCAGGGTGTTTACATAGCCGGCCGGGCCCGCCACGCGGGCGGGAAAGCGTTTAACGCTGCCCTTTTTTGCCAGCTTACCGTTAATAAACAAGGAATACCTGCTCGTCCTCTCCTGCTGCACCGCCGGCATAGGCGCTTCCAGGACATAAGCGCCGCGTTCTGCCGTCTGGTCCAGGATCGGTTTTCCGTCCAGCTCCAACCTTATCGAAGGCGTCCCGCTCAGGTGTAAGATATCCAGCAGCAATGGCTGAAAAAGGCCATTTTCTTTTTTTATTTCGTAGGAAGCGCTTTTAACCTCGCGGACCAGCACCTCCGCTGCATCAAGTAGTGAACTGCCAGTGGAGCTTTCCAGTTTCACCTGGTCAAACGCGAGCCATCCGCCCTCCAGGGTGGTGATCGTTATTTCGTTAAACCCTTCCCTGATCAGGCTGTCCGGAAGTTCAATAGCGAACAACTGCTCATGCTCATTGCTGAATTCCCCGTCGGGATTTTCCATTCCGCTCCCCTTTTCCATCCTGCGTTTCCAGGCGGCGCCGTTGACCGTTATTTTAACAAGAGGTGGATGCAGGGGATCCGTATCCAATACATCAAGTACAAAACGCCAGTCCCCCGCGGTACCTTTTTCTCCAACTTCGAAATAAATATTCAGGAAATGGGAACGGATGCCGGCAGTCGGCCCGGTCCCTCCCCAGGCGCTGGCCGGCCCTGGCAGTACATAGGGAAAATCTTCTTCCCCGGCCGAATATCCCGCCAGGAAAAACCCGTCTTCGAAGCCGAAATCATGTTCAATAAAACGCCCGTAAGCGTTCCCCTCCAGGGCCATTCCCCGGGTAGATCCGTCATTTTCCCCGATCTTCCACAGCGCAGGGGCTTGTGCGAATCCATCCGTTACAACAAACAGCAGGTACGTGGCTAAAGTAAGAATTCTCATATGTATGAACATTTGAACAAAACAAATGTACTATTCTCAGGCGGGAGTAGCAAGCCTGAACTTACGGCACAAGGCCTTGGCCGGTTTTACACCGGAGGGCTTAGACCTGGTTTCACGCTTAACCTGACGCCAGCGTTACGATCACGAATGTGGGCAAATACTAATCGTAAAATCGCCAGCTTATCCCAAACTTAAGCGTACGGTTGGGCATGGGATATCGCTTAACCGTATAATAACCTCTTTCGGGAAAGCCCTGGTTGGCATGGTCAAATTTCACCAGGAAGCGCGTGCGCCGGAGATCCGCGGTAAGGAAAAGATCCACAATAGGATAATCGCCAATGGTCTTTGCATTATCATCCACGAAAAAACGGCCAAGTTCGGGAGCATAGCTATAGGCCTCGGTTTCCGTAAAATAACGCACGTCAACACCCAGCTGGAAATCCAGCACCCCGAACAACTTATTCCGGTAAAAAAGGCTTCCGTACGCGTAAGCTTCCGGGGTAAGGAGGATATTGCGATAATTGCTATACTGGTATACAAGGTGGCCGGAAAAAACAAAATTCTTTAAAAAGTTCAGGTCTTTCTCGAGGGTTACCTTCAGGATATCCATTTCGCCAGTAAACTGGTAAGGGACGACGTAGTTATCACGGCCCCTGAAAAAGGTATAATTGCTGATCAGCGAATATTCTCCCGACAGCCCCAGCTTCAGCTTATCGTGATAATAAGAAAAGCTGAGCTGGCTCAGGTTAATTCTTTCATAGTCCTGTTCCCAGCGATGATAGCTGGAATAATAATTCTCGAACATGAATTCCGGCCGCTTGCGCTGGTAAAGGCCACCCAGGCGTATTTCCCCGATGTTTTCGCTGATAAATAATCGGGCGTCGGCCGAAAGCGTTACATCGCCGTCATAAGGCCCCAGGAAAACCCGTTCCCCGTTAAATATAATTCCCAGTTTCTCGGAAAGCTGGTAGCCGGCCTGGCCTTTAAGTGATAATACATTAAAGGTGGTATCAATAGGCCCCTGGGCATAGCTCACCAGCCGGTGCTTAATACCGGCCTGGAGAATCGCCGCCTTCGAGAATGCCCTTTGTTTCTGCCCTGTTCGCCCGAAAACGGACAGGGTGAATTCGTTCTCAATATTCCTGTAATGGATGGAATCCAGCGGATTTGGCTCGCTGTTATAGATGAAATAATAATAGCTGGGATTACCCGATTTATCCTGGTAGGTATAACTCCTGTTTTCCAAGTAGATGGAATGGGAAACCCGCTGGTGGGGATATACTTTTTCCGCATAGGTTTTGCCAGTATCTATCCTATCCACCCGGCCGATATTGTAATATTGCTTCAGGTAGATGGCTGTTCCTCTCCAGCGCGTGCGGGCATCTTCCAGGAAAACCCGTTCCTGAAGGATCTGGTCCTCGTTGGAGGGGATCTCAAAAATGCTGTCATTGACAAGCCCGCCGTTCTCGGGAGCCCGGAGATCAGTATATACAATATTCCCGATCAGGTTATAGCGAAGGTTCTCCGACTGGTACCAGGTAAAGGCGGCCAGGTTGAGGTGATTGGTATTCTGATTAGGATAATATCCTTCCGAGCCGATCTTACGGTACTCCACTCCCGCATTCAACCGGGGCTTTATATTCTGGGTATGAATAAACCGGAAGATCTGTTCGGGCCGTCCCCCGCTTACGTAGTATAATTCCGTATAAGGCGAACGCGTCCGGTAATAATCCAGCTTCGACTTATCGTACTGGTAAATATCCAGCGCCCGCTGCCCGGTTCTGAAGCCGATCCCTTTATCGAAATCAGTAAGAAGATTGCGCGCTGCCAGCCCCAGGTTTCCCAGGTTTACGTAATAATCATCGTTCCGGTAAAATTCGCTGTAGTTCTGGAACTTATTGATAGATGTATCAATGGGATGGGTTACCAGGCTATCCGAATTCATGCTGCGCTCGTTTATAAGCGTCACCGTAAGCGGGGAATAAATGCGCAGGGTATCATTGCCGGGAGTTCCCGATTCCCTCCTTCCCGGCGTGTCCGTTGTATCGGGTTGCTGGGCAAGTGCTGCAAAAGGCAGCAGCAGAATGATAAATAGCAGTTTTATCCTGAACAAAATATTGCCTTTATTAATTCCTCAATTCAACCGGGCTTCCCCAAGTTTCACGTATTCCAGGATCTTCCCGTTGAACAGCTCCCTGTCCGGTTCGTGAATTTTTATCCTTACAGGCCAGTAAAATACGGGCAGCTGCACAAGCATTCCCTTTAATTCCTCCCCTCTTAACCGGGCAGCATCCTTTTCCGTGGTGAGGATGATCTTATCCCGGGAATCGATGCCTTCAAATACTTCTGCAATTTTAGCAATATTTTTCACAGTATATGAATGATGATCAGGATATTTGAGGTGAGTCACATGCGGTGTGACCTTCTTCAGCTGCGACACCAGAGGCTCCGGGCGGGCAATTCCGGTTAGCAACAGCACCCGGGTTTCACCACTCAGATCCGTTGGTACGTTAGCGGGATCCAGCGACCGAAGCTCATCGTATTCCAGGGACGAAAAACATACCGGCTGGCCCGAAGCGGGTGCAAGCCTTTTTATGATCCGCTGCCGCTCCGCGGGACTCAGGTCATGCGGGGCCTTGCTCACCAGCAGCAGGCCGGCCCGTCTTCTTCCCGAAAAAGGTTCACGGTAATTTCCCGCGGGCAAAAGCAGGCGTGTACGGAATAAGGTATTATAGTCGAGTACGAGAATTGAAAAGCCCGGTATTAAACGGCGATGTTGAAACGCATCATCCAGCAGGATCGCATCGTGGTCCGCTTCTAACCGGCGAATGGCTGCTACCCTGTCTGCGTCTACCGCCACTGTAATATTGCTGAATTTCGAAAGGTACTGGAAGGGTTCGTCACCGATGCTGGCAGCGCTCACTTTTGACTTTTCCTTGCTATCGGTGCGGATAAAGCCGGCGGTTTTCCTTCCGTAGCCCCTGCTGAGTACCGCAACGCGGCACCTATCCTTTAACAGCCGGATCAGGTATTCTATTACCGGTGTTTTCCCGGAGCCGCCCACTTCCAGGTTTCCAACCACGATCACCGGCAGGTCAAAGCCCCGGCTTTTAAATAGCCCCTTATCATAAAAGAGGTTGCGCAGGACAACCACGAGGCCGTATAGCCATGAAAACGGGAGCAGCAAGAGTCGTATTATTTTTAACATGGGCCTTTAAAGATGTAATATTTCTGAATTACTTATCTTTAAAATATGAAAAAAATTCCGCCAGGCGAAGGCGCCGCAGACCGGGGCAGCCCGGACAGGTCATGGCGCGCCGGTGTTGCCGGATTGTTAGGGAATCATTACGAATCGAAATCTACCGGGAAACCTTCGGAAGAAATTAAAAAATAGTATATTTTTACAAAATGAGTACCCACAAAAACACGTTTCGCGATAGCAGGAGAAGTTTTCTGAAAAACTCCGGCATTGTTAGCATCGGTTTCCTTGGATTGCACCGCTTTGCCCTGGGCGCTTCCCGGCAGGGGACGCCAGGGGTGTATGACCGTTACGGCCCTCTTTTGCCGGACCCCGCCGGAATAATGGATCTTCCCAAGGGGTTTTCCTATAAGATCATTTCCCGGAAAGGCGAAAAAATGGCTGACGGACTGCTTTCGCCGGGGAGAAATGACGCGATGGCTACCTTTCAGGGTCCCGGGGACAAGGTAATCATTATCCGAAATCATGAGATCACTTCCGATGACCTGGAAAACGGGCCTTTCGGCCTTCAGCAGGAGCTGCTTAAAAAAATTGACCCGGAATACGTTTATGACTACGGCTTTGGAAAAACGCCTTCCCTCGGCGGCACAACAACCCTGGTTTATAATGAACGCAGCCAGAAACTGGAATTAGAATATCTTTCCCTGGCCGGCACGATACGGAATTGTGCAGGCGGACCCACTCCCTGGGGAAGCTGGCTTACCTGTGAAGAAACGTATGAAAGCAGGAAGGAAGGCCAGAATGAACAGGATCATGGTTATGTATTCGAAGTTCCTGCTTCCGCAAAGATAAAACCAGCTAAACCGGTGGCCCTGAAAGCAATGGGCCGCTTCAATCACGAAGCAGTAGCCGTAGACCCTGAAACAGGCATCGTGTACGAAACGGAAGACCGGCATGACGGCCTTATTTACCGTTTCATCCCCACCCAGCCGGGGAAACTCAGCGCCGGAGGGAAGTTACAGGCACTGGCTGTAAAGGGAGAAAAAAGTTTTGACACCCGCAATTGGGAACAAACGACGATCGAAGAAGGTAAGCCCCTCGACACAGAATGGATTGACCTTGAAAACGTGGATTCACCCGTCGACGATCTTCACATCAGGGGATTTGAGCAGGGCGCTGCCCGTTTCGCAAGAGGAGAGGGAATGTGGTACGGGAATAACGAAGTCTATTTCGCCTGCACCAATGGCGGAAAAGAAAAACAAGGCCAGGTGTTTCGTTATATTCCCCGAAGCGGTAAGCTGGAACTTTTTGCCGAACCCAACGATAAGCAATTGCTGCGGCACTGCGATAACCTCACCGTTTCGCCCTGGGGAGACGTGGTACTATCCGAAGACAACGAAAGCCCGCGTATCCTGGGAATCACTCCCGCCGGAGAGATCTTTCACCTTGCACATAATGTAGGCTACGAATCCGAACTGGCAGGGGTAGTGTTTTCGCCATCCGGGAAAACGCTTTTTGTTAACATTCAGCATGCCGGGCTTACGCTCGCTATTACCGGGGATTGGAAACATTAAACCGGGCTCGCCCGGTTTAATGTTTCCAGTTTAAAGTTTAAAGTTTAAAGTTCAAAGTTTAAAGTTTCGAGTTTAAGTTTATAGTTCCAGTTTAAAGTTCAAAGTTTATAGTTTATAGTTTCCAGTTTAAAGTTCAAGGTTTCAGATTTAGTTATTGCTGTCCGGGGAAAATCGGAGAAGTATAAAAAAAGAGGCTGCTCAATTTACTTTTGAGACAGCCTCTTTTTTTGTTCAGATTTTAAGCTACTACACAATAAATACTAAACATGATCAAAAAAGGTACTTTTTACCGGACACCATGGTTTCAGATTCAGAGTTCAAACTATTTCGAAGCAAACATTAAAACTTGAAACTGTTGCAAAGCAACCCTGAAACTTTAAACTGTTGCGAAGCAACTTGAAACTTTAAACTGTTTCGAAGCAACGTTTTGACGTTGCTTCGAAACTAATGAACGTGTCCGTGTTCCAGTTCGATATCGGTAGCGTCTCTTACGCTATCTACTTTAACGTCGAAATGAAGGACCTGCCCGGCAAGGGGGTGGTTGCCGTCAACGGTTACCACATCATTCTCTACGCCGGTCACCGTTACGACCATCGCGCCCTGCGGGCCTTCAGATTGGAATTGCATTCCCGGTTGAAGTTCTACTTCCTGCGGAAAGTTAGCGGCAGGAACCCGGAATACCAGTTGATCGTCAAATGCGCCGTAGCCTTCTTCGGGAGAAACAGCTATCTTCTTTTCCGTCCCCACCTCCAGTCCATCCAATTGCTTTTCCAGTCCGGGAACAATGTTCTGATGCCCGTGAAGGTATTGGAATGGCTGCTCAGGCTGCGACTGGTCAACCGTATCTCCTGCATCGTTCTTAAGGGTGTAGGTAAGTCCTACTACTTTCCCGCTGGTGATCTTTTCTGACATAATCAATGGTTTTATTTAAAAATATGCACGGCATTGCTATAACTGCATAGCATTGCTGCAGCGCAATATAATAAAGTTAACGAATAGACGGCGTCGATGTTTTGATGAATTTAAGAAGCCGTATATTCGCGGTATCCGATTCAATAAACTAAAAACATCATTATGTCAACAGGATTTTTCAAAGTACCAGCGCCGGTAAATGAGCCGGTATTAAATTATGCTCCCGGAAGTCCGGAGCGAAAAGCCCTCAAATCTGCCATTGAAGCAGCCCGTTCAGCAACGGCTGATATTCCGATGTTCATAGGACGAAAAGAAATACATACCGAAGATAAACAGGAGATCCGTCCCCCGCATGATCATCAGCATGTATTGGGACATTACTCCAAGGGAGATGAAAGTCATGTGCAGGCTGCCATCGAAGCAGCGCTGGCGGCCAAACCTGCCTGGGAAGACCTGGCCTGGGAGCAGCGGGCAGCCATTTTCCTGAAAGCGGCCGACCTGCTTGCCGGCCCTTACCGGGCCAGGATCAATGCAGCCACGATGCTTGGCCAGTCCAAGAATGCCTACCAGGCCGAAATCGATGCCGCCTGCGAAATGATCGACTTTCTGCGCTTCAATGTGTCTTATATGTCCGAAATTTACGCCCAGCAGCCGGGCTCGGCCAAAGGCATCTGGAACCGGACTGAACAAAGGGCGCTGGAAGGCTTTGTATTTGCCCTGACCCCTTTCAATTTTACGGCCATTGCGGGCAACCTTCCAACCGCTCCGGCCATGATGGGCAACGTGGTCGTATGGAAACCGGCTAATACGCAGATATTTGCCGCCCATGTGTTGATGGAAGTATTTCGCGAGGCGGGGCTTCCCGGCGGAGTCATCAATCTCATTTATACGGACGGGCCGGTGGCCGGCGAGGTAATTTTCAGCCACCGGGAGTTTGCGGGCATTCACTTCACGGGTTCCACGGCCGTATTCCAGCAGATATGGAAGGAAATAGGCAACCATATCGGCAATTACAGATCCTATCCCCGTATCGTGGGAGAAACCGGGGGAAAGGATTTCGTCCTGGTGCATCCGTCGGCCAGTATAAACATGACCTCAACCGCCCTGGTAAGAGGTGCGTTTGAATACCAGGGGCAAAAATGTTCGGCCGCCTCCAGGGCCTATATCCCCAAAAGCCTGTGGCCGGAACTAAAAAAACGCCTGCTCGAGGATATTTCCTCCTTAAGAATGGGGGGTGTGGAAGATTTCCGGAATTTCATCAATGCGGTCATTGACGAGAAATCCTTTGACAAGATCACCTCTTACATAAACAGGGTAAAAAACGATCCGCAAGCTGAAATTATCGCAGGCGGCGATCATGATAAATCAACCGGTTATTTTATCAGCCCTACGATCATTCAGACAACCGATCCGATGTACGTAACTATGTGCGACGAACTCTTTGGCCCCGTACTCACGGTTTATGTATATGAAGACGAGGATTTCCGGTCTATTCCCCGCCTGATTGACAGCACGTCCATATATGCACTGACGGGCGCGGTCATCGCCCGCGACCGGTATGCAATAGAATGGCTGGAGAAAGAACTCCGGCATTCGGCAGGGAATTTCTATATAAACGATAAACCCACGGGCGCAGTAGTAGGCCAGCAGCCATTCGGCGGATCGCGTGGTTCGGGCACGAACGATAAAGCCGGCTCTATGGTGAATCTGCTGCGGTGGGTTTCTACCCGTTCCATTAAGGAAACCTTTGATCCGCCGGTCAACTACCGGTACCCGTTCATGGAGGAAGAATAGTATCTTTGCAATCATGAAGCACAGATCATTTCACCATTACTTATTAATTATTCTTTTTGGACTTGCGGTAACACCATGTACAACAAAGGCTCAGGGACAGGCAGAGGCCCCGGCCGATAGCAGCCGGATAAAGCTCAGCGGTTATGTCCAGGCTTTATTTCAGAAGGCAAGCGCCCCAGGGATTGAATCCTTTTCGGGAGGCGGGTTTGAAGAAAACGTGGACCAGCGTTTTACTGTAAGAAGGGGCAGGATGAAACTGACTTACGACGCAGGCAGCAGCAGTGCGGTCGTTCAGATTGATGCCACCGAACAAGGAGTTATCATCCGGGACGCCTATATTCATTTCACCGAAGAGAAATGGAACACTTTCGGGCTTCAGGCCGGCGTGCAAAACAGGGCGTTCGGACACGAAGTCGCCTATTCTTCCAGCAGGCGTGAATCGCCTGAGCGTTCCCGCCTGTTCCAGACATTATTTTCGGGCGAACGCGATGCGGGTGCGAAACTGATCATTGCGCCTCCCGCTGAAAGCCAGCTTGGTTTCTTCAGACTGGAAGCAGGCTTTTACAATGGCAGCGGCACCATTTCAGACTACGACAACAATAAGGATTTCATTGGTCGCCTGCATACCGCTTTTGAGGGAAGAACCGCTCCCTGGAGCCTGGGGCTGGGAGCCTCATTCTACAGCGGGGGGCAACGGCAGAATACCCGCTACAGCTATGAAATGACAAGCGATGATGGTTTCACGCTTGATTCTGCGGAAAGCAATATCGGCCAAACGGCAAAGAGGCGTTATTACGGTGCAGATATCCAGGCGGGATACGATTTCAGTTTCGGCAATTCGGAGATCCGGGCCGAATACATTACAGGAAAGCAGCCTGGCAGCAGCACTTCCAGCCGCACGCCGCGTTCCAGGCCCGAAGAAGACACCTATCACCGCGAATTCGAAGGAGCGTATGCTATTTTTGTCCAGGAACTGGGAAAAAGCCCGCTGGAGGTGTTTATCAAATATGACTTCTACGACCCAAACAAGAAAGTTAATTCAAACGGCCTTGACGAAAGTTTCACGGAAGGAGACATCCGGTTTCAAACCTGGGGATACGGCCTTGCCTGGAAATACGATGAGCATATTACTTTTACGGCCTATTATGAAGACGTGAAAAATGAACAAACTACGCTAAGCGGCTTTACGGAAGACATCAGCGATAACGTACTTAGCCTGCGCATCCAGTACCGGTTCTGAAATAGAAAACGCAGGCAGGAGCAGGATGATCTTCCCGCTGCCCCTGCCTGCGTTTTTGTTCATCTGTCGCCGTACTCCTAATCTCCGGGCTGTTCCGGGCTTTCGCCTGCTCCCGGAGTTCCGCAATACCACGCCCTTATTCCTTCTCTGCCTCCGCTCTATTCCGGCTGCTCCTGTTCAGTCTGTTTAAGGTCAATAAGCCGGCCGGTAGCCATGTCGAAAACCCAGGCGTGAACATAGAGTTCCTGCTTCTTTTCCCAGGCCTTCTTAATTACCGGAAGTTCCGTAAGATTCTTCACCTGCTGCAGGACATTTTGCTCGACCAGGAAATTCACGCGTTCCGTTTCGCTTTCAAATGCATCCAGTTCCTGTTTATGTTTGGCCGCAAGGTCCCGGATCTGTCTTATCCAGATATCAATAATGCCCAGGTCTGTATTTCCCAGTGATGCCTGCACTCCCCCGCAACCGTAATGGCCGCATATCACTACATGTTTGACCTTCAGCACATCCACCGCGTACTGCATCACCGAGAGCAGGTTGATGTCATTATACTGGACCAGGTTCGCGATATTCCGGTGTACAAACATCTCGCCTGCGCCAAGGCCGGCTAATTCATTCGGCAGGACGCGGCTGTCCGAGCAGGCTATCCATAAAAAGTCCGGCTGCTGCCCTTCTGCCATTCGCTTGAAATAATCCGGATCACCGGCCAGTTGCTTGCTGATCCATTCCTCGTTGTTCTTAAAAATATATGCTAACGTTTTCATCTGATTAATTATCGTTCTTAATGTGCGTTATTTGAGAGTTCAAAATGGGGTACCTTATTCAGCTCCAGAAGAATGCTGCGTTCCGAGGCTTTGCGTTTAAAGTCATGAATGATCTCCAGCGCGTCATGGTCAATATACCGGGAACGTGAACCGTCAATGATGACTCTGCTTTGAGGCGGCACCCGCTCAAGGGTATTCAGCAGTACCGGCTTATTTAAAAAAGACACATGCTCACTTAAATGAATGTTCACCACTTTCTGCTCCTGGTCATCTTCCTGTTTTAAAGAGTGCGACAATTTATAATTATTTTTCAATACAAAATAAACTGACACGGCAATACCCGTCATAATACCTACGAGGAGGTCTGTCACCAGAATCGCTCCCACTGTTACGATAAAGGGCACGAACTGGGCCCTACCCAATTTAAACTGCATTTTGTACAACGCCGGCTTGGTAAGCTTGTAGCCGACTATCAGCAAAACCGCAGAAAGCGCCGACAAAGGTATTAAATTAAGCAGGGAAGACAGCGCCAGTACAGCAAGTACCAGGAAAGCCCCGTGAATGACCGAAGCCATCCGGGTTTTGCCCCCCGCCGCCACATTGGTAGAACTCCGGACGATCACCGCGGTCATGGGCAGCCCGCCGATCAGCCCGCAGATCAGATTACCGATACCTTGTGTTTTTAGTACCTGGTTACGCGGCGATTCCCGTTTCATCGGGTCCATTTTATCCACAGCGTCAACACTAAGAAGTGTTTCCAGGCTGGCAATTACGGCGATGGTAATAGCGGTAGTATATATCTGCGGATTGTTCCATTGACTGAAGTCAGGCAGCAGGAACGCAGAGCGAAGCTCGCCTCCTCCCAAACCCGGAATATTCACGAGGTAAGAGCCTCCCATCGCCAGGGCGGGCAGCATCCTGGAAACCAGCAAATGACCCAGAATAGCAAACATCACCGCTACCAGGGGAGCAGGCACCAGCCGCAGTACGCCTCTCTTTGTAAAGGAGGCCTTCTCCCAGCCGATCATGATCAGCAGCGAAATAACGCCGATCGCCAGCGCTGCCATATTCATGTTATTCAGAAGAACATCCGTCTCACCGCCTGTGAGAGCGCCGAAGAAGTTCAGCCCTTCGTCCTTCAGCCCAGTAGTATCTACGCCAAGGAATACCGGGAGCTGTCCCAGTATCATTATCAGCCCGATGGCGGCAAGCATCCCACGGATGACCGAAGAAGGAAAGAAGTTTCCGATGATACCGGCTTTAGCAAATCCGAATACCATTTGCAGCACGCCGGCGATAACCACCGAAAATAAAAATGCCTGGTAGCTGCCAAGGGTGGTAATGGCAGTTAAAACAATAACCGTAAGGCCGGCGGCCGGCCCGCTGACACTAAGTTCGGATTTATTGAGGGCTCCGACAACAATCCCCCCGACGATCCCGGTAATGATCCCGGCAAACAACGGCGCCCCTGACGCCAGCGCTATTCCAAGACACAGCGGGAGAGCTACTAGGAACACCACCAGACCGGCTGGGAAGTCGTTCTTCAAGTACTGAAATGTTAATCCTGATTTTTTCATAAAAGCGATTTTTAGACCTTTCCAAAGGTACTTTTCGCTTGTTAAAGGGAGATTAAAAGCAAATTAGAATGGGATTAGAAAGCCCGGCCTTACTGAAACATTCTTGTTATAGGGAGCCCGCGGCGGGGCGGCGATCAGCGAAAGCCAGTGGCGGTCAGCGAAAGTCTGCAGCAGCGCCCAGCGGGAAATAAAGTTCGAAAACAGTTCCCTCATTTTCCACCGATTCCACACGGATCCGTCCGCCATGCAAAGACATGATCTTGTAAGCCAATGGAAGGCCGATGCCGAATCCTTTGATGTTCCGGACATTGGAAGCGCGGAAAAAAGGATCATAAATGTACTTCAGCTCATTTTCCGGAATACCCACACCGCGATCCCAGATTCGCACCATGATCTCCGGCCCCTTATCGTACAGGCCCAGTTCCACGTCGTTATTGGCCGAAAATTTAGAAGCATTTTCAGCAATATTGGTAAGCGCTATTTTGATCAGGCTCCTGCTTCCGGCCAGGTACAGCCGCTCCTCTTCCCTTGCGTTACTGAAATCGAGCTGCACTTTATTACCAGGGTTGTTTTCATTGATGTCCTTCTTTATCTCCAGCAGAAGTTCATCCAGCCGGAAACGCTCCACGACCAGCCCCTGGTCGTTATAGCTTGTCTGGGCGAGTTTAAGCAGGTTCAGGGTGATACGTTCCAGGCGGGAAGCCTCCCTGGAAATAACCTCCAGGGACTGCCGGTACTCCTCCGCATCCCTGTTCTTGCTGAGGGCCACCTCCGACTCCCCGACAATAGCGGTCAGCGGGTTGTTCAGCTCATGAGAAGCATTACTGATAAAGTTATGCTGAATGTCGAACGAAGTTTCAAGGCGGTCCAGCATTCGGTTAAAGGTTAGCGCAAGATCAGCAAGTTCATCGGGGGGTTCATGGACCTCCAGGCGCAGGTGCAGGTTGGAAGCTGTGATCCGGTTTACCTTTTGTATGATCTGCGCAATGGGTTTGAGGATGGATCCTGCATAAATGAGTCCAAGCAGGTACACAACCGCGACGCTTACCAGCACGCCGGTAAAGAGAACCCGGAAGAGATAGGTCATCAGTCCCTTTCCGGCTTCGTCAAATGCGCTTACCATGACCAGATGTTCTTTTCCCCGGTGATCGTACCGGATCCCTACCGTTTGCGTCCGGTTGGATTCGTGTTCAGCATAAGAATTCTCCAGCAGGCTGTTCAGGAAGGATGCAGGGATCTCCAGTGAATCCAGCAATACAAGCAACTTTTCCCGGCCGGCCTCATCCGCATCAAATACCCATTCCCGTTCTTCCGGCAGCGCCTGTAAATGCTTCCTGCTGATCTCTTCAAAAAGCCGCGCATCCACTTCGCTCTGCAGGAAGCGGAATTCGGCGGCAATGGAAGCCCTTGAATGCAGACGCCCGAAAAATTCATTTTTCCGGTGAATAGAAGTAACTATGTAAATGAACGTACTGACAATGCAAAGCACCGCCGCTGTCAGCACCGTGTAAATAATGGCAATCTTGTACTTGATCTTTATACCGCCCATTAGCTTGACTGCATGATATATCCCATGCCCACCTTCGTATGGATCAGCTTCCGTGTAAAACCTCTGTCCATTTTATTCCGGAGATAGCTGATATATACGTCGATGACATTAGAACCCAGGTCAAAATTAATTTCCCAGACATTTTCCAGGATCTCTGTACGGCTGATCACGCGGTTGGGATTCCGCATAAAATATTCGAGCAACAGGAACTCCCGGGAAGTAAGCACAATAGGCCGGCCAGCGCGTACTACGGTCTTTTTATGGAGATCCAATTCCACATCAGCAAATACCAGTTGCCGTGACGGAACAGTTTCGCCATCATGGCGGCGAACCAGCGCTTTAATACGGGCAAGTAATTCCTTGAATTTAAAGGGCTTTACCAAATAGTCGTCAGCGCCTGTTTCCAGTCCCTTTACGATATTATCCGTACTTCCCAGCGCCGTAAGCATCAACACGGGAGTCGCAAGATGCAGCTTTTCCCGGATGATCCTGCATACATCCAGCCCGCTGAGGTGGGGCAGGATCACATCCAGGATGATCATATCCCATGCAGTACCTTCCAGCAGCTGTAAGGCAGTTTCTCCATCGTAGGCAAGCTGCACTTCGTGCTGCTGCTCTTCCAGCCCCTTCTTAATAAAGGAAGCCACGCCCGGTTCATCTTCAACGAGTAATATCTTCATACCTCCTTCAAAGATAAAAACCTCCCGCCCTATTGCTTCAAATTTTTTAACTTACCGTCTTAACTCATAAAATCAGTATGTCAGAAGATAAGCCAAAAACCGGCGAGGAGATCCTCGAAGAGAAAAGAGAAAAAGCCCTTCTCGGCGGAGGGAACGCCAGAATCGAAAGCCAGCACCGGAAAGGCAAGCTAACTGCGCGGGAGCGCCTGCATTTCCTGCTCGATGAAGGCTCCTTCCGGGAAACCGGCATGCTGGTAACTCACCGCACCGCCGGCTTCGGAATGGAGCAGGAAAAATACCCCGGCGACGGAGTAGTAACAGGCTATGGCACTGTACAAGGACGCCTGGTTTACGTGTATTCACAGGATTTTACCGTATTCGGAGGTTCGCTTTCGGAAACCCATGCGGAAAAGATCTGCAAGGTAATGGACCTGGCCATGAAAACAGGCGCCCCCCTGATCGGGCTGAATGATTCCGGCGGCGCCCGCATCCAGGAAGGAGTGGTATCCCTGGGCGGCTATGCTGATATTTTCTACCGCAATACACTGGCATCCGGCGTAATTCCGCAGCTTTCGGCCATTATGGGGCCCTGCGCGGGAGGCGCCGTTTATTCCCCCGCTATCACCGACTTCATTCTCATGGTGGAAAACACCTCTTACATGTTTGTTACCGGCCCCAATGTGGTAAAAACAGTTACTCATGAAGAGGTCACTTCTGAAGAACTTGGCGGAGCGGACACACATGCCGTAAAATCCGGGGTTACTCATTTCGCCTGCAAAAACGAGATAGAATGCATTAATACGATAAAAGGACTGCTTTCCTACATGCCCCAGAATTGTGAAGAGCAGCCCCCCTTCCTTCCATTTGAAGGTGACCCGCTTGCCCCTGTCCCGCAGCTCGATAAGCTGATCCCGGCCAACGCCAACCAGCCCTATGACATGTGCGAACTGGTTAGCCTGCTGGCCGATGAAGGCTCTTTCCTGGAAGTACATAAAGATTTTGCGGGGAATATGATCACCGGATTTGCCCGTCTGGCCGGACGGAGCATTGGCGTCGTGGCCAATCAGCCCGCCGTACTGGCAGGCGTACTGGATATCCAGGCTTCCCGGAAAGCGGCCCGCTTCGTGCGGTTCTGCGATTCCTTTAATATTCCGCTGCTGGTACTGGTGGACGTGCCGGGTTTCCTTCCGGGTACCGACCAGGAATGGAACGGAATTATCAGCAACGGCGCCAAGTTGCTATATGCTTTCTCGGAAGCAACCGTTCCGCGGATCACGGTGATCACCCGCAAAGCCTACGGCGGCGCCTACTGCGTAATGAACTCGAAACATATCGGGGCGGATATGAATTATGCCTGGCCCAACGCAGAGATCGCCGTCATGGGAGCCCGGGGTGCAGCCGAGATAATCTTCAAAAAGGAGATCGCCGCGGCCGCCGATCCCGATGCAAAATGGAAGGAAAAGGAGGAACAGTATTCGACCATTTTTGCCAATCCTTACCGCGCTGCCGAAAGAGGTTTTATTGATGAAGTCATCGCCCCGCGGGAGACCAGGGCCCGGCTCATCAGCGCCTTTGAAATGCTGGCGCAGAAGGTGGTGAATGCCCCCCGGAAAAAGCATGGAAATATCCCGTTATAAGCCGCTAAACCGGCAAGTCAAAAAAGTATCATTTTTAATATTGGGTAGTTTATTTATCTTTTAATCAGTTATATACAGACATATATTCAAAGTATAAGTTTAACGTACAATCCTGGCTGAACCTACTGATTTTCTTCCCCGGGTACACCTTAAATCAACAGACCCGAAAGCAAATTCGCTGTTAATTTTCCGGCTAATTCTTGTATCTTGCCCGGCTTAATAAAACGACCATGACCATATTGAAACCATTCAAACTGCAGCTTGCCTGCAGCCTGCTGCTGAGCTTCCTTTTAACTTCCTGCACGGCGCAGGAACAGGAGCCGGAGTGGATCCAGCTGTTCAACGGAAAGGACCTCAACGACTGGGTCGTCAAGATCCGCGGCTATGAGCTGAACGAGAATTTCGGCAACACCTTCCGCGTCGAAGATAGCTTGATGAAGGTCTCCTACGAAGCTTACGAAGATTTCAAACAACAGTACGGGCACATCTATTACAAAGAACCGTTTTCGGCCTACCTCTTATCAGTCGAATACCGCTTCACCGGCGAACAGGCCCCGGGCGGAGAAGGCTGGGCTTTCCGGAACAGCGGAGCCATGCTGCACTGCCAGGACCCCGCCACCATCCACAAAGGGCAGGACTTTCCTATTTCGATTGAAGCGCAATTCCTGGGAGGCGACGGCGAGCATGAACGCAGCACCGCGAACCTTTGTACACCCGGGACCAACGTAGTCATGGAAAATGAATTGTTTACTCCACATTGCGTAAACTCCAGCTCAAAGACTTATCACGGTGATCAATGGGTACAGGTGGATCTCCTGGTACTGGCCGATTCGGTGATCAAACACATCGTGGAAGGTGACACAGTCCTCGAATACACGCATCCGCAGATTGGCGGGGGAAGCGTAAGTGATTATGACCCGGCGGTTAAGCAGGACGGAAAAGCGCTTACCGGCGGATACATCGCCTTGCAGAGCGAAAGCCACCCCATTGAGTTCCGGAAAGTGGCCCTGGTTAACCTGGAACCATACATGGACGATCCGGCAAAACTTCGGAAAGTCCTGGATAAACTGAAAAACAGGAAGGACTAAGGCCGCGGAAGGAAGGCGGAACAGGAACCGTACGGAAAAATGCTCCTGCCCAACAAAATCCTTTCCGGCTTGTTGTTTCCCTTGAAATAACCGGGAGATACGGCGCGTCTACGCCGGCAGCCCTGACATAAAAAAAGAAAAATGGAAAAATTTAAATCCCTGAAAGACCGTATTGATTATAGCCTCCTGGAAGAACGGAAAGTTTTCCTTTGGGGCGTGGTAAACGACGAATCCGCCAAACACGTGATTGAGCGCCTGATCTACCTGGAGAGCATTGCTCCCGGCAAAGAGATCAGCCTGATCATTAATAGCCCGGGCGGCTATGTAACTTCCGGATTTGCCATTCATGATACCATGAAAAACATAAAAAGCCCGGTTTCTACCATATGCATGGGGCTGGCTGCTTCCATGGGATCCATTCTCCTTTCCGCAGGAGAAAAGGGCAAGCGGTTTATTTACCCCTATGCAAAAGTAATGATCCACCAGCCCAGCGGCGGCGCGCAGGGCCCCACTTCCGACATTGAAATCCAGGCCCGCGAGATACTCAAGACCAAGGAGCTTGGCGCTAAGATCCTCGCCGAAAACTGCGGGCAGAGCGTGGAAAAGATCATGAAAGATTTTAACCGCGATTACTGGATGGATGCCGATGAATCGGTAGCATACGGCGTGGTAGACGATATCCTGAAATAGCTAAACCAAAAACAACAATGGCGATCCTGAATAAGCAATCCCTTTCATTTTTAGAAAAATATATAAACAACCCCTCTCCCGTCAGCTATGAAAGCAGCGGGCAAAAGCTTTGGCTCGATTACCTGAAACCTTACGTAGATGAACATTACGTAGATAACTACGGCACCGCCGTAGGCATCATTAACCCGGGTGCTGAGTACAAGGTGGTCATAGAAGCCCATGCCGATGAAATTTCCTGGTATGTAAATTACATTACCGGCGAAGGCATCATTTACGTTTGCCGTAACGGCGGTTCGGACCACCAGATCGCCCCCTCAAAAAGAGTACATGTACATACTGACAAAGGCATCATCCCCGGCGTTTTCGGCTGGCCGGCCATTCATACCCGCCACAAAGAAAACGGAAAGGAAGAAGCGCCGTCCCTCAAGAATATTTTCGTGGACGTGGGCTGCACCAGCAAGGAAGAGGTAGAAGAACTGGGCATTCATGTAGGCTGCGTCATTACGTTCAGCGATGAATTTACCACGCTGAACAACCGCTATTACGTGGGCCGGGCGCTGGACAACCGGGCAGGCGGCTTCATGATCGCCGAGGTAGCGCGCCTGCTGAAGGAAAACAAGAAGAAGCTTCCATTTGGCTTGTACGTTGTGAACGCGGTACAGGAAGAGATAGGCCTGCGCGGCGCCGAAATGATCGCCCATCATATAAGGCCGGATGTGGCCATTGTTACAGACGTCACGCATGACACGCAAACCCCGATGATAGACAAAAAGGTACAGGGCGACGTATTCTGCGGAAAAGGTCCCGTTGTATCTTATGCGCCTGCCGTACAAACGAACCTTAACCGTCTGATCGTAGAAACAGCGGAGAAAAAGAAGATTCCGTTCCAGCGGCAGGCTTCATCCAGGAGTACCGGCACAGATACCGATGCCTTCGCATATTCCAACGCCGG
Organism: Anseongella ginsenosidimutans; assembly: GCF_008033235.1. Lineage (GTDB taxonomy): Bacteria > Bacteroidota > Bacteroidia > Sphingobacteriales > Sphingobacteriaceae > Anseongella > Anseongella ginsenosidimutans. The sequence goes on along the minus strand of NZ_CP042432.1, from coordinate 2,379,603 downwards.
CGTAGTTTCCGCCCTTGTTTCCCTTCCCCTGAGATACATGCATACCACGGTGGAAATGGTACACAAGGAAGACGTGGACAATTGCATCCGGCTGATGTACGAAAGCTTGCTCGCTATTCGCGCAGGGCAGGACTTCAGGTATCTGAAGTAAATTGTCTCACATTTAGCTGTTCGCCTGATTTTTCGTATCTTTATCCAAAATTAAAGGATAAATGGGTAGATCACAGGAATCGTTCAGTAAAAAAGAAAAAGAAAAGAAACGGTTAAAGAAGAAAAAAGAGAAAGAAGAGAAAAGAGAAGAGCGCCAGGCCAATTCCAAGAAAGGCAAAGGCCTTGACGAAATGATGGCCTACGTGGACGAATACGGAAATATCCTGGATGCCCCGCCCGATCCCAGTCAGAAAGAGACCATCAATAGCGAAGACATTGAGGTCAGCGTCAGCAAGCTGGAAAAAGCAGAAATGAATCCGATCCGGAAGGGCGTGGTTACCTTCTTTAACGATTCAAGAGGTTACGGCTTTATCAGGGACCTTGAAACCCAGGAGAGCATCTTCGTTCATGTGAATGAAACAGACTTCCCCATTAAGGAAAACGACAGGGTAACTTTTGAAATAGCCAAGGGGCCTAAAGGCGCCAACGCAGTATCGGTCAGGCTAACTTAGTAGCCCGGTCTCGTCATTTAACAAGTGTCATAGTGTCGTCCTGAAGCGCTTCAGATACAGCCCCCTGACTGGTGATGCAGCGCCTGAGCAAGTATCTTTATCTCGCCCGAGCGATGTACTTCAAGGAGAAACCGGTCCGTTTGTACTGGCATACAATCCTTTACCATCCGAAGTGCGATCATATAAAAAATATCGTCATTCAGCCGTTTAACCCCGCTGTTCCTGCTATTTCCAGCCTCAAAATAATAGCCGTTGGCGTATACCCATAGCAGCGCGTCGCCTGAATCGTCAACCGGGCCGAGAAAGGAGCTTAATTCATCCAGTCCAACCCAGGTTCTGATTGTATTACCTTGCCTGGTAACCAGGTAATGATCGCAATAACCAGGCAGGCAGCCTTGATGGAAACTATGACGGTATGTTCTTAAAGTATCGAACCGGGTAAAGCAATCCGGAATGGTTTCGTCACATTTAAGCCCCAGGGAGTCCTGTACATGGTACATAGCTTCCCAAGGGCCGTATGACATTCGCAATTCGATATAATCATAGGTTTCCGGCAGTTTGAGATCCCTGAACATCCAGTCCGCTGAGACAGGCTCCATTCCTTCCAGGTTCCAGAGAAAATCTTTTTTACAGGCCGTGACAGCCAGAAAAACCGCCGGTAGACAAATGTAGCGTAGAATTTGCGTCATCAAGCAGGAGTATTGGTTTGATGAACTTAACGAAGTTTCCGGCCGGAACGCTACAGGTGTTCCTACCTCACCGGAATGGGTTTCATTAGGGGCTTGTCCATCACTTCCGGCAGCTTAAATACATTACCCTTTTTATCGCAAAAATACAGCCTGGAAGCTGAGGGTTGCCTTCCATGCCCGTCTGCCCAGAACGCGTAAAAATCCGGATGAACATGTACCGGGCGGCGGGCATAGGTATGATTGAATTCGCTGTCACGGGTAAGCTGCTTCACCTTCTTCCAGCTTTTGCCCTTATTCGCGGACTTCCACAGAACCATTTCTCCGCCTGTATTATATTCCTGCGGGCCAGGTTCAGTAGGAGCTACGACGATCCACTTCCCCTTTTCTGTATAAATGGAGCCCATATCATAGTTATTGCCGGAACTTGTAAAGGGCCTGATCTCCCATTCGTCTCCGGTCCAGCAGGCAGTATACCAGTTCCGCGGACCATCCTCCGGGCCCGGCATAGGCCCTTTGCTGGTCAGGTACAGGATCACCGGGCGTTTTTTTTTATCAAAGTTAAGATCGCAGATGTACACGTTTCTCTTTTCCGAATCATAATTATATACCAGGGCGCTATTGTTCACCTCGGTAAGGGGAAGCTTCACGGGTGAACCGTCCACCGTCTGCCATGTCTTGCCAAAATCCGTTGTCTGGAGATAATACAGGTTCGTTCTGAAGTCGAGGCCGCCCCGCACCTCCCTAGCCGGATGATAGTTAAAGGACGTACCAATCAGCTCTCCCCGGCTGCCGCTCGTCTGATATTGCCCTTCATCCAGCAGGGAGAGGTCTTTCCATGCCGACCATTCCACCCCGTCCTTGCTGGTCATCCAGGCGATCACACGCCCGCCCCTTTTTTCATAATGGGTAAACAAAGCGGCAAACCCGCTTTCATCCGAATAATAGACCTGCAGATAAGAAAAGTTATCCAGCGGAACCTTTTTTCCGTTCACCAGTTTGGTGGCGGCCACTCGTTCAAACTCCGAAATGTCGTAAGGACGGCTGCTGCGATGAATGAATGACGGCCTTCCGGTGCCATGAGAGGTAGAGAAAATCCAAATATAGCCTTCCCGGTCAATTTGCATTACCGGGTTATCATGGGCATCATTGGTGGCTTTATCCAGAACAATCGTGGGACGCGGTACCTTTCCGCTCGCATGGTCGAAATAGGAAACCATATGATACAGGGTTTTCCCGGACTTATCCGTTCCACCGTAACAAAAGAAGGTCTTGTTGACTTCCCCTGCATAAACCGAAAAAGGGTAATGATTCGCCGGGTACGTCCCCAGCCCTCCGCTGTACTTATACCGGTATTTATTAGTAACCGGCCCGCGCTGCCCCGCCCCGCCTATATGGTACCAAATGCCGCGGTACCCGTCATCCTGTTTATTGATCAGCCTTGCATTTCCATATACCTCTGCCTCCGCCCCGGTCCTGGAATCCGGCTCTGTCTGGGAAAACGCTGTGTTTGAAATAAACAGAAAAACACAGACAAAAAAACATCGAAACTCTCTCATAAAAGAACAAGTTCTTCTTTCACAAACAAATTGCATTATTGCTCATGACAGGACAGTATCTAACCTGGACGGTCGTTTATTCCAGCCAGATACAGGGAGTGAAGGCGCCGTTCACGGCCGCGTCCCATACTTCCAGCCGTACCCATTTCCTGTTTTCCAGGTTTACCGGGAATTCGAAGGTCTTTTTGCCAAAGGCTTCGGTATCCTTCAGGCTGATGCGCTCGCGGTAAACTTCTTTTCCGTCGCCGGAAATGATCTCGGCGAAAGCCAGGGGGAACGTCCAGCTTACAGTGGCAGTCAGAGTGGCTTTGCCGTTCACGGCTGCGGTTTCGCCCGGGCCCTTTCCATTAAGTGTCACCGAAGGCAGTAATATTTCCCCGGTGGTTGAAAAGAACTTCCCCTGCTGCATAGCGTCCAGCACAGGCTGCCAGCCATCTTCAAATTCCGGCAATTCTTCCATTTGCAGGTAATTTACGTTCATATGCCCGTAAAGTTCGTATTCCGGTTCCACCTTAAAAAGATCGGCTTCAGCAATCACCTGCTTTTTCTGTCCCCAGTTGGCCATATCGTCCAGCAGGTCCAGCACGCGTGTCCCAAGCCGGTCCTGGGAAAGGTCTGCCGGCATGGCTTTCCAGGCTCCGCCGAGGAAGCGGTCAGAGCGGTAGAAGGCTTCATCCTTATACTTATCCGGGTACCCGGCAGAACCTTTGATCCGCGGGTGGGCCGTCCAGGCCAGGCCCTTTTCTTCTTCGAGCAACCGCATCATGTCTTCCGTATCTCCTATACGGTATATCTTCCCGTAGACAGGATGTTGTTCGGTAAAGGCCTCTCCTTCGTCCCGGGACATTACCCAGTAAACCGGGTTCGGAAAAATATTCATCCAATGGCCCCCAAAGAAATTGTTGGGCTCCTCGCCCGGAAGCAGCAGGAAATTCCCGGAAGAAAGGCGCTCGCATTCGGCGAATAAAAGCTGCAGTTCCGAAAAGCGCTCAATCTCGGGGCCGCGCGGGCTTCCCGGCCCGTGAAATTCACCAAGGTGAACAATATTCACACCCGTATTCCTGAATGCCTTTACAAAGCCGGGGATCTCCGGAAGCGGTTTATGTGTTAATACATCGTCGGTATGCTCCGTGTGAAAATGGCTGGACATGGTATAATAACCCGGGACCGGAAGGTACTTGTCCTCATGGGTAAATTGCTTGACTTCTTCCAGCACTTTCCCGTCCTTTTCCGCGCTCAGCAGGCAAAAAAAGTTCAGGCGCTGCTTTGTATGGGGAGGCGCGTTGAACCAGGGAACCCACCGGCGGTCGCCAAGCAATTCATGCCGTATCCCTATGCCGTATCCGGGGACCAGGTCCCGGTAACCGGTACCAAACCAGGTATGATTAAAGTTGTAACAATTATCCAGGGGATAGAAATACTGGTGCGGCGGCGGGAAAACAGCCAGGCTTCCCTCTTCGCCCTGACCGATAATGGTCCTGTATTTCACGGCCAGGGTTTGGGCCTCTTCCCCGGAAACGGCCCCGCGGTCCTGCAGGTAATCCTGCGGATCGGACCAGAATAATTTTTCCCAGGGCTGCTGTTTGCTTACCAGCCCGGCATCATAGATAATAGCCAGGGAATCCTTTTCGGTTTGCATTACGGCGGCCATATTCACTAAGGGGCTGCCCCTGAATAATGTAATTTCAATAGCTCCCGTAAATGGCCCGGCCTCCGCGCCGCCTACAATAATACGGGTCTGTGCGCCCTCGCTCACTACCTGTACGTCCTCTTTGTCAAGAACCACCGGGTAGGTTTCAAAGGGAGAAGCCGAAGGATTATCGAAGAAGATCGTCCAGCCGAGCTTAGTGTCATTTCGTTCTACATCCAGGTTTCTCTTTCCGACGGTGAGCAAAAATACGGGGTCCATAGCGCTGGCAATTTCATGGCTGTCACCCCCTTCGTTCAGCATGATGCGATGAAATAGCGGGGCTTCCTTCTCCAGGGAAATACTTATACCGCCCGTCCGGTCATTGCCATTGGGGCTTTCACCTGCCATCCAGGTTATATTCAATAATTTGCCGTCCTGGTTAACTTCCACCCCACTCTTTTTTTCCCATCCCGAAAGATTCACGGGTACCTGGGCTTTTACGAGGTTGGCAATCAGCAGGAAAGGGAGTAAAAGATACGTTATTCTCATTGATCCAAAATTTGCGTTAATACATGATTTCATGCAATATAGTTAAATAATAGCGGTTTTTTCTACTTTTGCCCAGCATGAAAAACCAGTACTACGGATTGATCGCAGAAAATCTCTCCATCAGCGAAAAACAACTGCTTAGCGTGGCGCGGCTCCTGGAAGAAGGCGGCACCATTCCTTTTATTGCCCGTTACCGCAAGGAGGCCACCGGAAACCTTGATGAAGTAAAGCTGGCTGCCATCAGGGAGAAGCTGGCTTATTTCCGGGACCTTGAGAAAAGGAAAGAAACAGTCCTGAAAACCATCGACGAGCAGGGAAAACTTAGCCCGGCTTTGAAGGAACAAATAGAAAAATGTACTGATCAGCATCAGCTGGAAGATCTTTACCTTCCCTATAAGCCCAAGCGAAAAACACGTGCTATAGCGGCGCTGGAAAAAGGGCTGGGACCGCTTGCCGATATTATTTACCTGCAGGCAACCGTAAACCTGGATGCTAAGGCCGGGGAATTCCTGGGTGAAACCGTTAAAACTACTGAAGAAGCGCTCCAGGGCGCAAGGGATATCATTGCCGAACGCGTCAGTGAAGATGCCGGGGCAAGGACGGCGATCCGGAACTTGTTCAGCAGGGAAGCCCTTCTTACTTCCGCCGTCATAAAAAGCAAGGCCGAAGAAGCGGCTAAATACCGCGATTACTTTAATTTTTCCGAACCTTTAAAACAATGTCCTTCCCACCGGGTACTGGCCATCCGGCGGGGCGAAAAAGAAGGTTTCCTGAGCATGGACATTGCGGTGGAAGCAGATAAAGCAATTTCACGGCTAAAAAAGATGTTTGTCCGGTCGGCCAATGCCTGTACCCCTCACCTGGAAGCTGCGGTAGAAGACGCCTATAAGCGTTTACTGAAACCTTCCATCGAGACGGAATTCCGCCTGCTGCATAAAAACAAGGCCGATGAAGAAGCTATCGCGGTATTCAGCGAAAACCTCCGCCAGCTGCTGCTGGCAGCTCCACTGGGCCCACGGCGTATCCTGGCCATTGATCCCGGTTATCGCACCGGCTGCAAGGTAGTCCTACTGGATGAACAGGGCAGCCTGTTGGAAAACACCACTGTTTTTCCGCATCCGCCTCAGAACGAGCGGGAACGCACAATAAAGCAATTAAAAGACCTGGTAAGCAGGCACCGGACGGAAGCCATTGCCATCGGGAACGGAACAGCGGGTAAGGAAACCGAAAAGCTCGTCAGAAGCATTGATTTCGGAACAAATCCCCGTATTTTCCTGGTAAACGAAAGCGGAGCTTCTATTTATTCAGCTTCCGAGGCCGCACGGGAGGAATTCCCGGATAAAGACGTAACTGTTCGCGGCGCGGTTTCCATTGGCCGCCGCCTGATGGACCCACTCTCAGAATTGGTAAAGATCGATCCTAAGTCCATTGGCGTTGGGCAATACCAGCATGATGTAAATCAAACCCGCCTGAAAGAAAGCCTGGATACCGTAGTGGAAAGCTGCGTGAACCTGGTGGGAGTGGACCTGAACACGGCCACTAAGCATTTACTTAATTATGTATCAGGGCTTGGCCCGAAACTGGCTGCCAATATTGTCCAATACCGGCAGCAGAAGGGCGCTTTTACTTCAAGGAAAGAATTGCTAAAGGTACCGCTGCTTGGCGACAAAGCCTTTGAACAATGCGCAGGTTTCCTCCGCATCCTGAATGCCGCACACCCGCTTGACGAAAGCGCGGTCCATCCGGAAAGCTACCCGGTAGTGGAAAAGATGGCGGCCGACCTGGGCTGTACAGTCGCAGAACTGATCACGAAAAAAGAACTCAGGAAAAAGATCGAGCTGCGGAAATACCTGAAGGAGGGCGCCGGGGAACTAACCCTGAAAGACATTCTGAAAGAACTGGAAAAACCGGGTCGCGATCCGCGCGAAGAACTGCAGGATTTCAGCTTTGCCGAAGGCATAGACAGCATCGAAGACCTCCGGCCGGGCATGGTACTTCCGGGAGTGGTTACGAACATCACCAAGTTCGGAGCCTTCGTAGATATCGGCATCAAGCAAGACGGCCTCGTCCATATTTCCCACCTGGCCAACCGTTTCATAAAAGACCCCGCCGAAGCAGTAAAGCTGCAGCAAATCGTCCGCGTCAAAGTACTTGAAATAGACCAGGCCCGCAGCCGCGTCCAATTATCAATAAAAGAAGCCTGAAAACCCACACCGAAGGCATGCCCCCCCAGCCGCCAACCTCGAAGGTGAAAAAGGTGAGCCGCCCCCCGCACAGCCGCCACACCGAAGGTGAAGCGGCAAGCTAATGCGGCAAGCCAACACCGAAGGTGAGCCCCCCCCCGCACAGCCGCCAACACCGAAGGTGAGGCTCCCCCGCGCAGCCGCCAACACCGGAGGTGAGGCTCCCCCGCGCAGCCGCCAACACCGGAGGTGAGGCTGGTATTTTTGTTCCTGGCAATGCGGGCAATGTTGAAGCATAGCAGCGCTATGTGAAACATTGTCCAAAGCAGTCCAGGGGCAAAAATACCAGCCTCACCTTGAGAGCCAGCCGCCGTCTACCGGAATAATAGCCCCATGCACATAAGCCGATGCTTCCGAAGCCAGGAACACCGCAGGGCCTTTGAAGTCCTCCGGATTGCCCCAGCGGCCGGCGGGGATGCGCTCCAGGATAGAACGGCTGCGGTCAGCGTCTGCCCGCAGAGCCGCCGTATTGTCGGTAGCGATGTAACCCGGCGCGATGGCATTTACGTTCACGCCTTTCGATGCCCATTCATTGGCGAAGGCCTTGGTAAGTTGGCCGACAGCACCTTTGCTGGCTGCGTAACCGGGCACATTGATCCCTCCCTGAAAGGTGAGCAGCGAGGCTGTGAAAATAACTTTACCGCTTCCGCGTTCGAGCATGCCCTTCCCTATTTCCCGGGTAAGAACAAACTGGGCTGTTTGATTGATCGCTATCACTTCGTCCCAGTATTCATCGGGATGCTCCGCAGCCGGCTTCCGCAAAATGGTACCGGCATTGTTAACCAAAATATCGATCCGGGGATGATCATTCTTTACCTGTTCGACAAAAGCATACAGGGCGTCACGCTTAGCAAAATCGCACTGGTAAGCATAGAAATTCCGGCCCGCAGCTTGCACGGCCTTTTCCACTTCGCTTCCTTCCGGTTCCAGAGAAGCGGATACCCCGATTATGTCGGCGCCTGCTTCCGCCAGTGCTTCCGCCATTCCCTTCCCGATGCCGCGCTTACAGCCGGTAACAAGGGCCACCTTTCCGTCCAGGCTAAAGGATGTTATACTATTCATATTTACTATTTTCCTGATAGTCCTCCAGGTAGGCAAACCAATCTTCCGCGCTGCTAATGTCTCCTGCTTTGTTCCAGGCCGCGCCGGTATAATAGACCAGGGGCGCTCCCGGCTTTATATTCACGATGCCGAGCAGGTGTTCTCCCTGAATGCTGATATCCTTAACAGGAGCATCGATCACTACTCCCACTCCGGTAATTCCATCTTCCCCATGCTGCGGCTCCCAATAACCCATAATACCCGCTTCCTTATCCATCAAATGCACTCCAGGTTCCTGCCGCTGCACGATTCCAATGGCTACCGGTAATTCACTTGCTTCTGCGGTCTCAAACAACACTTCTACGCGGTTAAGCTGGGAACCTGCATCAAGGGAAATAAGCTTGGAAACGGTTACCGGGATACCGGCGGCATTCCATTGTTCATAGTCAAGGCGGAACGTGGACCGTAGGGGCCCGTTGTCAAGTACCTGGTGTTTGCGGTAATGTTTCGGGAACCAGAGAGAATCATTCAGATAAGGGACAATATCGCCGGCGCCCAGGGTCATGCCCACGCTGTAATAGTCCAGCCCTTCCCCATGATCGGCATGATAATCGCCGGTCTTATACCATTTATCTATTACCAGTTCAGGTGTTCGTTTTACCCATACATCAATACCATGCGCATCCCCGGAAGTACCTTCCAGCGCCTTTCCGTACATCCGGAAAGCAACTTTATCATTCTCCCAGGTAAAATCATCCATCCTCTCGGGAACGTAACGGGCAAAAGTTTTTGAAGCAAAGGGCGCCGGAGTTCCTTTTCGGAGTTCCAGTTCCAGGGCTTCTTTCTCCGGCAGGTCCACCTGTACCAGTAAATTAAGCGGCTCTTCCTGTCCCCGATACTCCACCTGGTAAGGCACCTCCTTCCCGGAGACGGCTTCCACCACTCTGAATTCCCTCACGCCTTCCAGCTTTGATGCAATCTCCCCGTAAGGGATCTCCATGACTTTCCCGGTTCTTTTTTCGCCGGGGTTTTGCAAGCTTACGGTAGTCAGCACGCCCGTGTCCGGTCCCGAACAGGTCCAGAGGCCCGCCGCGAGAACACCGCCGAAAATAATATGAATGCGTTTCATGAATGCTTATCTTAAATCATTAATGGCACATTTGTCCATATCGTCATAATCCAGGTTCTCCCCGGCCATTCCCCAGATGAATGAGTAATTACTGGTACCCGCGCCCGCATGCACCGACCAGGGCGGTGAGATCACCGCCTGTTGATTCTGCATCCAGATATGCCGGGTTTCCTGTGGCTGTCCCATAAAATGACAAACCGACTGCCCTTCAGGAACCTCGAAATAGAAATACACCTCCATCCGCCGGTCATGCGTATGGGCAGGCATTGTATTCCAGACGCTTCCCGGTTTAAGCTCGGTCATTCCCATTTGAAGCTGGCAGGTTTCCACCTTGCTGTTGACCAGGAGCTTGTTAATGGTCCGGTGGTTAGCCGTTTCGAGCGAGCCCAGGATCACCACTTCCGCGTCCGCCTGGCTCACTTTCTTCATGGGAAATTCTTTATGCGCGGGAGCGGAATTCAAATAAAACCTGGCAGGCGCTGCAGGATCATTACTGCTGAAAATCACTTCCCGCTTTCCTCTTCCAATATATAGCGCTTCTTTAAATCCCAGTTCCACCGTTTCCCCGTCCACTTGTACTTTCCCCGCACCACCTACGTTAATGATGCCCAGCTCTCTCCTTTCAAGAAAATATCCGGCTTTTAGCTGGTCCAGCGGCTCCAGCTTTAAAGCGCTTTTAACCGGATGTATCCCGCCCGCCATATAGCGGTCGTAATGGGAACAGGTCCAGCGGGTAGCGTCCGGTTCAAATAACACCTCAATCAGGAAGTTTTCCCTCAGACGGGCTGTATCCATTTCCTTTACCTCATGTGGGCTGCACGCGTAACGCGTCTCGTCTTTTACCATTATCTTCAGATAAGTTTATTTTTCCAGGAACCATTTTTTGTACCGCATCAGCGCTTCTATATAATAATAATCGGCGTAAGAAAGCGGCACGTCTACTTCGGAATTGCCGGGCAGGTGCCCTACGCTATGAAGAAGGATAAACCCTCCGTTCTCCCCAACCGGCGCCTTATATTTCTCACCGGAAAGACTGCGGATCATCTTCTCCGCCGCTGCCAGGTACTCCCGGTCACCGGTAATATGATTTAATTCAAGCAATGCCGAAGCCATGATAGCGCCGGCAGAAGCATCCCGGTATGTATCGGGTATGCCTGGTGCATCAAAATCCCAGTACGGGATACCGTCTTCCGGGAGGTTGGGATGCTTCAGCATAAAAGCCGCGATCTTTTTTGCCTGGTCCAGGTAAGGCTTTTTTTCCGTTTCCCGGTACATCATGGTATAACCGTACAATCCCCAGGCCTGCCCGCGGGCCCAGGCCGACTCATCGGCAGCGCCCTGATGGGTTTGTTTTCCCCGCACCTCGCCGGTTTCGGGGTCATAATCCACCACATGCCAGGAGCTGTTATCCGGGCGGAAATGATTTTCGATCGTCGTATTTGCATGGTTCAGCGCGATATCCAGGTATTCCGGGTTCCCGCTCTCACGGCTTGCCCAGGAAAGGAATTCCAGGTTCATCATATTGTCAATGATCACGGGAAATTTCCATTTATCACCGTTATGATCCCAGGATTTGATGCAGCCAACCTCGGGATCAAACCGGGAAGACAGAGAACCTGCCCCGGTAAGCAGTACCTTTTTATAGGCTGTATCGCCGGTGAGCCGCAACGCATTGCCAAAGCTGCAATAAAGCATAAAACCCAGGTCATGCGTTCCCCGGTTATTCTTTTCCTTTTCAATAATGGCTAGCTTTTTCTTCGCTTCCTCCAGCAGGCTTTCGTCTTTGGAAAACTCATAAAGCAGCAGCAGCGTGCCGGGATAGAAACCTGAAGTCCAGGAACCGCTGCCGCTGGTCACCAACTCATCCTGCGCGGCCGTATAGCTTTTAGGCAGCCGGTCATCCGGAAGGCCTTCCATCATCACTTTGTATTGTGCAATGGCGGATTGGAGGTTTTCATCAACAAATTGAGCATCCAGGCCTGTTTTCCCGGCCTGTTTTACGCGGCATGCGCTCAACAGCGTTCCAGCCAGGATAAGCAAAAGAAGGGGATAAAAGACTGATCGATTCATATTGTTTGGTTTAATTATGTTCAGGTGGTCATTCTTTTTATCAATGCAACCGGCGTCACCAATGCTTCCGGCTTTTCCATTATTTTTTTTGAACGATTATCCAGCAGCTTGTTCAACGCAGCCACTAACTGCCTGGCCACCTCACCGGGGAATTGGTCAACAGTCGTGATAGCCGGAGTTACGCTTGCCGCCCTTGGATCGTTGGAGTAACCGATCAGCTTCAGGTCTCCGGGGATACGAATCTTATTTTCCCGTGCAAATTCCAGGACAGCCAGCGCCGAGGTATCATTGGCCGTAAACAAGCCGTCCGGGTAAGGTTTTGAGGAAAACAATTTATCCAGGGTGGCCAGGGCATTCTCATGGGTAAGTTCATGGAAGAATACCTGGTCTTTTTTAAGCGCCAGTTTATGGGCTTTGAGGGCTGCCTTAAAACCGGCATAACGCCCCTTGTAAAGACAGCAGCCCAGCAGCCCGAAAATAGCCGCAATATTCTTACAACCCGCCTCAGCGAGGTGTTCTCCGGCCAGGTAGCCCCCGCGATACTCATCGCCTTTCACCATTTGAGCAGGATAGAAATCTACGGGTACCCTGTCATAGAATACCAGCGGGATTCCCTTTTGAACAAAAACGTCAAAATGGGAATAATCAGTAGTATAAAGCGTGGAAGCGACCAGCACGCCGTCCACCCGGGAAGAGTACAGGGCGGATGCCAGATCCACCTCCAACTCCCGGGAGTCATTTGACTGGCAGATGATCAGGTTATATCCCTGCCGGTGAAGCAGGTTCTGGACAATCGTTATTACTTCAGCATGAAAAAACATGGAAATACGAGGAACGATCATTCCTATCGTATAGGTCCTGTTGTTGCGCAGGCCGGAAGCCAGTTTATTCCGTCGATAACCCATTTCCAGGGCTTTTTCCCTTACCCTTTCCTTCGTCCGGTGGCTGATCTTTGGATGATCGTTAAGGGCGCGGGAAACCGTTGCTGGAGAAATACGAAGTTCTCTTGCTATATCGACAATGGTGCTTTCCAGCTTATCGTTGCTCTTCATTCTTTTGTCTCCGCCGGTAATAGACGGAACGGCAAAATAGTGAAAAATCAGGATAATGCAAACGTTTTCACAAATTCCCCGGCAATGCTACTTGAAGGACAAGCCCGGCTTTTGACAGCCGGTACGGCACCTTACACTACAACATTCACTATCCTGCCTTTTACAATGATGATTTTTTTAGGAGGTTTTCCCTCCAGGTAACGCTGAACAGCTTCCGCGGAAAGTATTTCCTTCTCCATCCCGGCCTGGTCCATATCCAGGGCGAAATTCATTTTCGTCCGCACCTTCCCGTTTACCGATACGGGGTATTCAAAACTGTCTTCTTTAAGATAAGCTTCATTGAAGCGGGGATACGAGGCATAACTCAGGGACCCCGGGGCGTTTCCCAGCCGCTCCCACAGTTCTTCACAGATATGCGGTGCATAGGAAGCCAGGACAATCACCAGGTCCTGCAAAATTGCTCTTTTATGACAGGCCAGGGCGGTAAGCTCATTCACGCAGATCATGAAATTACTTACCGAAGTGTTAAACGAAAAACGTTCCACATCGTCCTCCACCTTCTTGATAAGTTTATGCAGGGCTTTCAGTTCTCCGGCAGTAGCTTTCTCTTCCGAGACGCGGAAATTCCAGCTGTCGTCAAAGAACAGTTTCCAGAATTTGCGAAGAAACTTGAATACGCCTTCTATGCCGTTGGTATTCCAGGGTTTGGATTGTTCCAGGGGGCCCAGGAACATTTCATACATCCGGAGCGTGTCCGCCCCGTATTGTTCTATAATAATATCCGGGTTTACGACATTGAAGCGCGATTTCGACATCTTCTCTACTTCGAAGCCGCAGATGTATTTTCCCTCTTCCAGGATGAATTCAGCATGGGCATAGTCCGGGTTAAAGGCTTTGAACTTTTCTGTATCCAGTATGTCGTTCTGCACGATATTCACATCCACATGAAGGGAAGTGGTATCGTACTGGTCTTTCAGCCCATAGGAAACAAAAGTATTGCTTCCTTTTACCCGGTATACGAAATTAGAACGGCCCTGGATCATTCCCTGGTTGATCAGCTTTTTAGCCGGTTCCTTCACGGGAATACGTCCGATGTCGTACAGGAATTTGGTCCAGAAACGGACGTACAGCAAGTGCCCGGTAGCATGTTCCGGGCCGCCGAGGTACAGATCCACCTGCCGCCAGTAGTCTACTGCTTCGTGGCCGGCGAATTCTTTCGCGTTCTCCGCATCCATGTAACGCAGGTAATACCAGCTGGAGCCCGCCCAGCCAGGCATCGTATTGGTTTCCAGGGGATAGCCCTCAGCCGTTTGCCAGTCTTTTGCCCTTGCCAGCGGCGGCTCGCCGGATTCGGTAGGCAGGTATTTATCCACCTCGGGCAGCACAAGCGGTAATTGATCCTCCCCGAGCGTGTGCGGGATCCCGTCTTTATAATACAGGGGGAACGGTTCACCCCAGTAACGCTGCCTGCTGAAGGCGGCGTCACGCAGGCGATACTGGATCTTTCCCTTGCCAATACCCTTTTTTTCGATTGCTTCAATCGCTTTCCCGATGGCCTCAGCCATGGTCATTCCGTTCAGAAAGCCGGAATTGATCATGATCGCGTCTTTTCCTTCATAGGCTTCTTCCGAAATGTCCCTGTCTTTCGCGATGGCCGGTATAGGGAGATTAAAATGCCTGGCAAACCGAAAATCGCGGTTATCTCCCGACGGTACGGCCATTACGGCGCCCGTTCCGTAACCTGCCAGCACATAATCGGCTATCCAAACCGGTATTTTTTCTCCGGTGAAAGGATGCAGCGCATAAGCGCCGGTAAAAGCGCCCGAAACGGTCTTTACATCGGCCATCCGGTCACGTTCAGAACGGTTCTTTGCGGTCTGTACATAAGCCCGCACTTCCCCGAGCTGTTCAGCGGAAGTGATCTGATCAACCAGCTCATGTTCGGGCGCCAGCACCAGGAACGTACAGCCAAAGATCGTATCGGGACGCGTAGTAAAAACTTCAATATTGGGGTTGGCCCTTTCCTGCATCTGCCCGGCGCCTGGCTCTGCCGCTGCTCCGTTCGCAACCGAGCCAGGCGCCAGTTCAAACCGCACCATGGCGCCTTCGCTGCGGCCAATCCAGTTCCGCTGCATTTCCTTGATAGGTTCCGGCCAGTCAATCTCTTCCAGGTCATTTAAAAGTCTTTCGGCATAGGCCGTGATCCGCATAAACCACTGGCGCATAAGTTTCCGTTCCACCGGGTATCCCCCACGGACCGAAAGGCCGTCCTGCACCTCGTCATTGGCCAGCACCGTACCCAGCCGGGGGCACCAGTTCACGTAAGCATCTGCCTGGTAAGCCAGGCGGTAATGCTGCAGCACCGCTTCCTTTTCCTTTTCGGAATAAGCTTTCCACTCCGGGGCGGTAAACACAGCCACTTCACCTGAGGCCGCTTCCACACGCGCATTTCCTTCCTGTTCAAACTCGTTGATGAGCGTGTCGATCGCTTCGGCCTTGCCGGTTTTCTTATTGTACCAGGAATGAAAGAAACGGATAAAGATCCACTGCGTCCATTTATAGAAATCCGGATCGCTGGTGCGAACCTCGCGGCTCCAGTCAAAGGAAAGCCCGATATTATCCAGCTGCCGCCGGAACGTACGAATATTATTATCAGTTGTAAGCGCAGGATGCTGCCCTGTCTGGATCGCATATTGTTCCGCCGGAAGGCCGAATGCGTCATATCCCATAGGATGCAGCACGTTGAAGCCTTTCAGCCTTTTAAACCGCGCCAGAATATCGGAAGCGATATAACCCAGCGGGTGCCCCACGTGCAGGCCCGCTCCTGAAGGATAGGGAAACATGTCCAGCACGTAATATTTGGGCTTATTTCCACCCGTTTCGGCTTTAAAGGTTTGGTTCTCCGCCCAAAATCCCTGCCACTTCTTTTCGATACTTCTGAAATTATAATCCATTCTTTTGAGATAAAGCTGCGAATTTAACAAATGCCCGTAAAATACTTCCGGCATTTTTTGCGTTTTAGAAATCAAAACCTAACTTCGCAACAGATTGCGTATGATGCAGGAACAAGTTGAAAGTCGGCCGGGAAGCAGAAAAAAGAAGGGGCTCTCCGTTTCTACCGTGATTAGTATATCACTGGTGCTGTTAATGGTAGGCGTACTGGGAATGATCATCCTGGCTGGAAAAAACCTTTCCAATTACGTGAAGGAGAATATTTACCTCTCCGTGATCTTCCAGAAAACCGCCGCGGAAAAGCAGGTGCTTCAGCTTCAGAAAGAAATTGCAGAACTTCCCGGCGTAAGAGCAACCGAATACATCAGCAAGGAAAAAGCAGCCGAAAGCCTCCAGAAGGAATTAGGCGAGGACTTTATGACTTTTTTGGGCTATAATCCCCTCCCCGCTTCCATGGACGTGCATGTTGAAGCAGAATACGCCGCCACCGACAGCATCGCCGGGCTGGAAAAACAGATCCGCGAAGAGAAGCTGGTCGAAGACGTTGTTTACCAGAAATCCCTCGTTGAAAGCGTGAATTCAAATATTCGTACTATTTCCCTGGTACTGCTGGGTGTTTGCGCCCTGCTGGCCATTATCGCTATCGCATTAATCAACAATACAATTCGCCTGGCCATTTATTCGCAGCGCTTTATTATTAAAAGCATGCAGCTGGTAGGAGCTACGAAAAACTTTATCAAACGGCCCTTCCTCTGGCTGGGTATATTGCACGGTTTGATCGGCGCGCTGGTGGCAATAGGCCTACTGGTAGCGCTGGTCTATTTCGCGGAACAACAGCTGCCTGAATTGAAAGCTGTCCTGAATTACCGTGAACTGGGAACGGTATTTATTATAATGTTTATTTGCGGCATTATCATTTCCCTGATCAGCACTTATTTCGCGGTCAGCAAGTACCTGAGGAAACGCATGCCCCAACTCTATCATTAATGAGCAAAAAAACTACACCTCCTGCAGAGAGCCAAACCACCGGCCTCCTGTTTAACAGGAAGAACTACCGGCTGATGCTGATAGGTTTGGCCGTAACCATTCTTGGTTTCGCCCTGATGTATGGCAAAACAGATATTTACGACTTCCGGAAAACAGTGCTGGCGCCGATTGTCGTGCTGGCCGGTTTCGCTGTTCAATTCTTTGCCATTCTTAAAAAGTAGCGGGAAAATATGACCATTTTCCAGGCCATTATCCTCGCGATCATCGAGGGTCTTACGGAATTTCTCCCTGTTTCGTCCACCGGCCACATGATCATCGGCTCTTCGCTGATGGGCATTGCCACGCTTGAGTTCACGAAAGTATTTACCGTTGCCATTCAATTCGGCACCATCCTTTCGGTGGTGGCCTTATACTGGAAGCGCTTTTTCCAGAGTTTTGAGTTTTACGGGAAGCTGCTCATAGGCGTTATACCCGCCGCCGTTATCGGCTTGTTGCTTTCCGACTGGATTGACCTGATGCTGGAAAATGTAGTGATAGTGGCCGTCATGCTGTTGCTGGGCGGTATTGTATTCCTGCTGCTGGATAAATGGTTTGAACGCTCGGAAAACAACCCCGATAAAACACTCACTTACGGGAACGCTTTCCGGATCGGCCTGTTTCAATGTATTGCCATGATACCGGGAGTGTCCCGCTCCGCTTCCACCATAATTGGCGGACTGGTTCAGAAATTAAATAAAAAACAGGCGGCAGAGTTCTCCTTCTTCCTGGCCGTTCCGACCATGTTCGCCGCCACCTGTAAAAAGCTGTACGACTTCCATGAACTGGGCTTCGAGTTTACCGGCGATTACCTGCTGCTGCTGCTCATAGGCAACGTAGTTGGATTCGTGGTAGCCATCCTGGCAATAAAATCCTTTATTTCTTATCTTACACGGCATGGCTTTAAATTATTCGGGTATTACCGGATTGCCGTAGGCCTCCTGATCCTTGGGCTTTACCTTGCAGGAGTTGACCTGCAGATCGTCTGATACAGTTCCGCCCGTTCAATCTTGATAAAATGAACCTCGGTAAAAAAGCAAGTGATTTCGATTTTGAAGAAGGGGAAATATTGTTATTCAACAAACCGCTGCACTGGACTTCATTTGATGTGGTAAACAAGGTTCGCCAGGTATTGAAGAAATACACTGGCCAGAAAAAGCTCAAAGTAGGCCATGCCGGAACGCTGGACCCGCTGGCTACCGGTTTGCTGCTTATCTGCAGCGGCAAAATGACCAAAAGCATCGACAAATTTCAGGGGCAGGAAAAAGAATACACCGGAACCATGTTACTGGGTGCGACCACCCCTTCCTTTGACCTTGAAACAGCAATTGACCGGCGTTTTGACATCAGCCATCTCAAAGAAGGCGAGCTGCATGCCGCCGCACAAACGCTCACCGGGGAGATTGAGCAGGTAGCGCCAGCCTTCTCCGCGCTGAAAATCGAAGGCGAAAGAGCTTATGAAAAGGCGCGACGAGGAGAAAAGCCTGTTATCCGGGCCCGTAAAGTACATATTCCTGTCTTTGAACTCACCGCCATCCGCCGGCCAGAAGTGGACTTTCGCGTCATTTGCAGCAAGGGGACTTATATTCGCTCCCTGATGCATGATTTCGGCCAGGCCCTGAACAACGGCGCCTGCCTGACTGTTTTAACACGTACCCGCATTGGTGATTTCAAGCTCTCCAGCGCCTGGGAGGTAAACGATTTTGTTCAAATGATCAAAGCCGAAGGAAATGAAAGTTTATCATAGTTTCGAACAATACCGGCCGGTTCCCAACCCAATCCTTACCGTAGGCACTTTTGACGGGGTCCACTACGGACATCAGAAAATTCTTGAAAGACTAAAGGATATCGCCCGGCAAAACCACGGAGAAACTGTGATCCTGACCTTTTTTCCTCATCCCCGGATGATCCTGCACCCGGAAGACACCTCCCTGAAACTTCTCAGCACCGTGGAAGAAAAGATCCGGCTCCTGGAAAAAGCCGGCATCGATCATTTGCTCCTCATCCCCTTTACCCGCGATTTCTCCAACCTGAGTTCTATTCAGTTCATCGAAGAAATTCTGGTAAAGACCATTGGGGTAAAGAAACTGGTAATCGGCTACGACCACCGTTTCGGAAAAAACCGGGAAGGCACGTTTGAAGAACTAAAGGCCAACGGCGCTAAATATGGCTTTGATGTGGAAGAGATCCCCGAACAGGACATTAACCACGTAGCCGTCAGTTCCACCAAAATCCGGACCGCCCTGGCTTCTGGCAAAGCAGCCATCGCTAACGAATACCTCGGCTATGCATATCCCATATGCGGCCAGGTGGTGAAAGGAGATCAGCTGGGAAGAAAGCTGGGCTACCCCACCGCGAACCTGTTCGTAGAAGAATCGTACAAACTAATTCCCAGGGACGGCATCTATGCCGTAAACGTGCTGCTCGGAGCCAGGAGGCTGCAAGGAATGCTTTACATCGGCCACCGCCCAACCATCAACGGCATGGCCCGCAACATCGAAGTCAATATTTTCGACTTCCGCGAGGAAATCTATTACCAGCGCCTGACCCTCGAACTCCTGAAATTTATCCGCGAAGACCAAAAATTCGACACACTGGAAGCCCTGACAGCCCAGATCGGCCGGGATAAAGAAGATTGCCTGCAGTTTTTTGCCAGCCGGTAGTTGTTCGTCAACCCGTCGTTTTCTTTGATGCAACCATTCCGGCTTCACATTCATCTATTAGAAAACCAACTGTCGGCACAATGGAGCGAATACTACTCATTCTTGTCTTTTTAATGTTCAGCGGGAAACTCTCTCTCGCACAAAGCCCGAAACCGGACCACATACAGGTCATTAGCGATTTTAAAGACGATCTTGCTATCGCCTTGGATACAGAAACGCATAAAGAAGGAATTATCAGCAAAATGGGAGATTTACTCGTGGAACCCATCTACAACGACATTACTCGTTTTCCGAATGGCTTTTTCAAAATTATTACTTTCAAAAAAAAACAACGCGTCGGCCTGGCAGACACCAGCGGCAAAATCATTGTAAAACCTAAAAAATTCTCTTCCATCTGGCTCGCAAAAAAGCCAGACGGCGCTGATAAATTCCAGTTTACAAAGGAATCCTCGGAGAAAGTATACTACCTGGCAGAAAACGGAAAGGTCGAAGTTGACTGGAGCTATTGAACGATAACACATGTCGGGCTGAAGTGAGTCAGCGCAACACCTTCACCTCATCCGGCGCATCCACTTCCGTAGCGATGCTGTGAATACTACCCACGAACTTCACGTAAAACACCATCATCTCTATATTTTTTAGTATCTTTACGCGCATTTATTCTATCAAGAAGCTTGGTGGAGACAAGCTTGTCGCACCTGTGTAAAGAAGTCTTTTCACCGAGAAATTCAGGACCTGGTTAGTCGCAAGAATGAAAAATTTTGAACATCTCCTGTCCACTATTGAAAACGTTCACCAAAACTTGCAGGGTGTTGCAGTTAATGCAGTCAATCAGGCATTAACTATGAGAAATTGGTTAATTGGGTATTACATTGTTGAATTTGAACAAAGCGGGGAAGACAGGGCAAAATACGGGACAGGCTTAATTGAAAACGTTGCGAATAAATTAAGCCATATCAAGGGAATCGATAAGCGATCCCTTTTTAGATTTAGAGAATTCTATCTCTTTTACCCTCAATTACGCGAAATACTGTCCGACCATATATCCGGCAATAAGATTCTTGAGACGCTGCGTACAAAAGATAGTCTCAGAATTGTGGGAACAGTGTCCCCACAATTAGAAAAAGAATTACAAGTTCCACCAGATAAGCTTATATCGAAACTTTCCTATTCTCATCTGGAATTATTACTAAACATTGATGACCCACTAAAACGCACATTTTATGAAGTCGAATGCATCAAAGGGACGTGGAGTGTTCGAGAACTGAAACGACAAATTAACAGCCTATATTTTGAACGAAGCGGTCTTTCCAGCCATCCTGAAAAACTGGCTAATATGATTCGACAAAAAATAGTCCCACAGGCTCCAAAAGACGTAATAAAAAATGTCTATGCGTTTGAGTTTTTGGATATCTCTACCCGTTCCGTGGTAGAAGAATCTGATTTAGAAACAGCTTTACTTGATCATTTACAACAGTTTATCATTGAGTTGGGCAACGGCTTTTGTTTGGAAGCGCGCCAAAAAAGAATTTTGATCGGAGAAAGCTACTACTTTATTGATTTGGTTTTCTATCATCGGATATTGAAGAGTCATATACTCCTGGAACTTAAAATAGGCGCATTTGAACACGGAGATATCGGGCAACTTAATACCTATTTGAATTATTATAAAGATGAAGTTTGCGAAGACAACGATAACCCTCCGGTTGGAATTCTCCTTGTTGCGGAAAAAGATCACGCTTTGGTTAAATATGCTACTGCGGGAATGGATGAAAACCTTTTCATTCAAAAATATATGGTGCGGCTGCCTGACATGGATCATTTAAAAAAGCACATTGAAGAAGAGCTAAGGAACTTAATAACAGACAATAAAACGTTTTAACTCGCTTTTTTAACCTTATTTCAACACCTTCACCTCATCCGGCGCATCCACTTCCGTAGCAATACTGCCGTCTGCTTTTTTCGTGTGCTTGATCTTTACTGCGCCGTAGGGAGTGGGAAAGGTTCCTTCTACCCATTCCAGGTCTGCCAGGTGCGGCTCAATGCGGATGACCTTGCTACCAGGTTCAACTACGCTGACTCCCAGCACGTGACGGGTGAGCCAGGAAGTGGGGCCGGATGCCCATCCGTGGCAAAGGCTGTGTCGAAGCTGCTTATAGCTGTAATTTCCATAAGCGGCATGGACATCCGTTTTTCCCTCGGGAACAATTTCATCGATGGGAGCGGCATTTTCCAGCCAGGATAAGTCGAAATCTTCCCAGAAGGTAGTGGCGCCCAGGTCAAGCATGCCGCCCCAGTATTCCCTGATATTATCCAGGGCGCCCTGGTAATCGCCGGCGACTGCTTTTGCGTGAAGCATATAATATCCATAGAAGGTGGAAAAATTCTCCGCACCGCCTACGGCGATCACTTGCTTGTTCGCTTTTTTACCATCCATCATTCCCGCCAGGGTAAGCATGGCAGCAGCCTGCTTCGAATCGCCGTGATCCGGTACGTGTTTCCGCAAACGGGCCACCGCGTCTTCACATTGCCCGGCGGTCGTATTCTCTCCCAACACCTGGCTCAGCTCAGCGCCCGCATCCAGGGCCATTACCATGAGCGCCTGCAAACCGGCGTGAATAGCCTTCTCATTTTCGCTGGAAGGCCAGTCCAGGAAGCGCATGCCGTCCAGCGCTTCCTTGTTGCCGTCAATTTTGGTCAGCAACAGGGACAGCAGTCCCTTGAGGTATTCTTCCTGTTCTTTCAGGTATTCCAGGTCACCGTGGTAATTGTACCAGTCGCGGTGAATGATAATCCACCAGAGGGAATAAGAGCTGATCCCGTTCATCCATTGCGGCAAAGGAGTGGCGTCCCGGATCAGGTCCAGGCTTTTCGGCACCACTTCATTATAGCCAAAAACGGCATTCACCGTCATTACCTCGGGATGCAGGTCTCCTACCCATACCAGGCGGTCGCGCTTGATACCGTCCCAGAGATATTGCTGCATGTTCAGATGCACGGTGTAAGCCCCCGTTTCCCATATCTGGTTCAGCCGCTCGTCATTGCTCTTAAATGAGCCCAGGTAGGGAACATCACGATAAATAAAAACCGCCCTTGCCTCTTTCAGCAGTAATTCCACATTCGGGTCCACCAGGTCTATCCTCACGAAGCGAAACCCGGAATTCCCTACCTGCAGGGAACCCAGCCAGGGAAGTTCCACGATAAAGTCCCGCATGGCATGGTCATTGGTAGCTCCGTTAATCGTGTCGATATCCGACATCGCCTCGCTCACCGACTCACCGAAACGGATACGTACTTTTACCGGGTCCTTGCTGGCCATCATGCCGGTAACCAGCTGCAGCCCTCCGTGAAGCTCTTTTCCAAAATCCAGGAGAATGCCCGGCTTTTCCGTATCCGTACTCCTGAGAATACAGAGATCATTATTAATGAGTTCCGCCTGCCCGTTTCCCGGTTTCAGCAATTTGGCGGCATTTTCAATGGTTTTTCCGCTTTCATCCGACTGCCATACGATACGCAGCGGGCTGATATATTTCCTGACCCTCGGATCATCCTGGGTCAGCTCTTCATACTTTTCTCCAAACACAGGAGGAAGCTGAGCAAGGACATCATAAGAAAGCAGGGAACCCCACACAAGAGCAATAATGATCATTCTTTTTATCATGGTCAATAAAGGTTAATCCGGTTGGAAATTAAAAACGCAATTTCAGCTAATAGAAAGAAAGCGGCATCCTGTGCTTTCCTGTAGACCCGAACTCCCAGGATAAAAACAGCACACTTTGATTGACAGTTCGCTCTCCCGGACAGTTCAGTCTGCGCGAGACCTTCCAGCCTGCGCGACAGTCCGGTCTGCGCGAGACAGTCCGGTCCGCGCGATAGTTCTGTCTTCGCGACCTTTCAGTCTGCGTGGTAATGATAGTTAAAGCGGCCCATGGGCGCTACGTCGCCGTTCAGGAGAAAATCGGTAATATTTCCCTCTTCCTGCATATTATCCGACCATTTGAATTCCAGGTCAACATGCCCGCGCTGGCCGAGTAAAGACCTGGGGATGGCGATCTCCAGCTGCCTGCCTTTGACCGCATAACTGATCTCGCCGGCCTTTTCCCAATTCCAGCCTTCTTTGCTCTTCTCCACTACGGCCTTTTTGCCCGGGCTTACCCGGTTCACTACATAGTCGTAGCCTTCCCAGCCGGTTTTCTTATCGCGGTCCGTATCGATGAACAGGCGCATCCAGCCGGGCTGGCCGGCAGGGCTCAGATCATCGGCGGTTTCTACATAAAAATAGATATTTCGTTTATCGCGGGCTACTTTCGTCAGAACAATATCGTTCCGGCCAGTAGTGTTCGTATAATGCTTCCCTTTCCATCCGGGGCTATCCCGGTGCAGCGTGTTGCCTGTATGGGCCTTGAACCCTGGCGTTACCTGCTGCCATTCGTCAAACTTACCGTCTACGGAAACCTTAAGGGAAGGAGAAACTTCCGGCTCCGGCGGCATTCCCTTAAAGCGGCGGATATTCGCAACCATCTGATAGTAGTAATTGTCTCCGTGACCGCCCTTCATCGGTTCTATATCCCGGCTATGTTCCTGGTTGTACTGATCGGGGAATGCATTATGCTGCTGCTGCCATTCCTCGTAACGGCCGGCGATCCATTCGTTCCAGCCAGTGATAAAAACAAGCTCAGGATCAATTTCCAGCGCCCGTTCCCATTGTTCCTGGAAATTCAGGCCATAATTTACGGCCTCCGGTTTATCAGAATGTCCGTTGGCGTTCGTATAGCTTCTTCCGAAAGATCCGGGTGCATTCATGGCGGTTAGGCCTCTTTCCGCCGACCAGTTTTGGGAAACCCCTACCGTTACCTGTTCAAAGCTGCCGTCCGGCTTTTTCACAAAGCCGTGCTGCGGGCTTATCTCCAGCCATCCCCAGTGATCCGGGCGTTGCGGACCTTTATTGTATACGGGTTGACCCGGGCGGAAAGTAAAGAAGTTACGCATCTCCCGGCGAAGCCCTGTTTCCTTCTCGTCTCCCGGAACATCCGTCAGCGTTTCCGGATAGGCCATGATCAGGGGCTTGCCCTTCCAGTAAAACCACAGATCTTTGTAACGTTCCGGCTGATAAAGATTCGTGTAAATATCCTTCATGGCCTGCAGACTGCCTTCGGAAGGGCCGAAAGCCAGCATAAACGCGATCTTCGGCGTTTTAATTCCGTTTTTACGAGCTTCCGTGAACACTTCGCAGAGCGCCTCATAGGATTCCGGCCAGGTAAGATCACCATTGGTACAATCAAACATGATCATGTCCACGCCAGCCGCAGCCAGCATTTCGGCATGCTTGTAAAGCACCCATCGATCGGTATCCAGGTAATAGCCAAACAGCGGCTCATCCCAGAAAAAGGAGCCTGCCTGTTTCGGCGAAGGCCAGATTGGATCATTATAATCGTTGATCGCCTCCGGCTTTTTAGCAAGTATTTCAGACACATTGTAAGGCGCATCGCTGTTTTCAGACAGCCGGGTATGCCAGGTCCAGTAAAACAAGCCAATAAACTTATCCTTGCGCGCCGGCCCAACCTCTTCCACATCCGGAAGTTCCCGCCCCAAAGCATCCGTAGCCGGCAACCCGTTCCCATAATTCGCCCCGTCCCGCTGCGCCCACAAATCACCAGAAAACACCGTCAACAACAAAAAAACCACCCCAACAGCAGCAAACATTCTCGCGCCCCGGCCAGCACTAACAATTCTTCCATCAACTATTTTCACATTACCTCCTTATTCTAATTTCTACATTCTGATTTCCACCCAACACAACCCTCTCCCCCAAAAACTAAAAACTAAAAACCCTTTAAACCTTAAACGTCGAATCTTAAGCTCCAAAAAACGATAAACTATAAACTCTTTGAACCTTGAAAAACTTTGAACTCTAAAAACTATAAACTCTTTAAACCTTAAACTATAACTATAAACTCTTTAAACCTTAAACTATAACTATAAACTCTTTAAACCTTGAACTTTAAACCTTGAACTAAAAACTATAAACTTTTTGAACCTTTAACTTTAAACCTTGAACTAAAAACTATAAACTCTTTGAACCTTGAACTTTAAACCTTAAACTAAAAACTAAAACTATAAACTTCATTCAACAGCCTTCCGATACCGAACCTCTTCCCAATCATCAATCCCAATAACGTCCTTCGCAAATTCAATGGCTTTTTCCTGCGCCGGCGTGCCAAGGTCACGGAACACATACCAAACCGGCTTTTTGCCTGCCGGATCCTCTTCATCATCCGGGAACCGCCGCAGCCCGATACGCAGCCCTCCTTCTCCCCTGTTATCCATCCAGTTATGAAACTGAAAAGCCTCAATGCCATCCAGTACTTCCATCTTTTTCCAGACGTAAGCCATACTTGCGGCCTGTTCGGCTAAACTCTTTGCGCTATAGTCCCTGGAATTAGGACCTTGCTCGGAAAGAAAAACTGTCCGTTTATGCTTTCCCAGGTACATGGTGAAAGGCTGCTTTACCCAGGCGTCAAGCACCTCAATGTTTTTGAACGTGATCAGCGGGGTATCAAAGGTGTAATCCACTTTTTCGTCTTCCCAGCTTTTAGGCTCGAAAAGCGATTCCGGGTAAGGATGATGAGCAATTCCCCAGTCAAAATCTCCTTCCAGCGAAGAATATTCCAGCAGTATTTCCAGCAGGTCTTTGGAAAGGTAGAAATGTTTATCCAGGGTCCAGTTCCAGTAATGAGTAAGCGTAATAAAAGCTTTTGAATGAGGGTTGTATTGCCGGGCTATATTCTGCACCAGGCGCATGGATTTATGATAGGTATCCATGAAAAGCAATGTATCAGCCTCTCCCATATTCGTCCATACCCAGCCGGCGTCCACTTCATTATGAACGATCCAGTGGTGGATCCGCCCAAATTGTTTATCCGGGCGGCTGTAACGCTTTGCCAGGAAGTCCATGGCCGCCGCGTAATATTCCACTCCTTCAGCCGAAGTCATATTCGCCATGCTGTAAATACCCGCAGGATCGCAGTCCGGATGCTCCATAATAGCCCCGATTGTCTTATCAGGGGTATTTACCGCTTTATCGATCAGGACAATGGACGAAACCAGTATGTCCCGTTTGGCCGTCTCCTGCAGGGTACGGTCATGGCGTTCCACCCAGTTTTTGTCGGCATAGTAAGTTTTTCCGCCGTATTCAAAGGAAATGGTATTGTCTGAGGGCTGAGAACGCAGCATTTTCGATATCCACATGTTCACCGTGACACTGGTAATGCCCAGGGAATCGAGGTCGCTGGTATATTTACCGGCATGAAAGCCGCCTATGCCCTTCTTACCCGCCAGGTGTTTTTCAGGCAGGTCGTATAGCGATTCGATATGATCCGCATATCGCGCATGAGATAATAGCCGGACGTCCTTGCCCTCCTTCTCAACAATGACCCATTTGGATAGCAGACGATCAGCCTGGTGATCGTCTGCAAGCCGGTAACGCGGAATTGCCATCCGGAACCCGGTTTTACCCGCCGTCATGCCAGTTTTTGCCACAGGTGCTGAGGCATTTCTCTTAACGCCGGAATGCTCCGCCGTGCTTTCCGGCGTTCCTGCGAAAACCTTCGATTTCCCGGCAGGAATGTCAAACTGAAATTCAGCGGGGATATCAAAAAGATATTCGAAGGAAGCCTCCCAGGCAATATCTTCATGTAACGGCACTTCGGCCAGAAAAAGCTTGCCTCCGGTCTTGAACAACGTGCCTTCTATAATTATCGAGTCCGTCTTTACCGAAACCCGGGTGAGTTCCAGCGGATAATCATTGTAAAGGTATTTCTTCAGCGCCACCTTTTGCACAGCTTGCCGGCGCTTATTTTTTTCGTAATTGGCCGCACGGGCTTGTTCCTCCGCATTCGGTTTCCTGAAATGGATATTCCGGATCTGCAGCTGGTAACCTGGCGTGCTTCCAAGATCCAGCCTTAGAAAATCGCCTTTCTTTCCCCAGTCATTCAATACACGGCTGAGGTCCAGTGAGTAACTCGTCCAGCCTTCCCGTACGCCGAGTTCGCCGCTAAGGCTGTTATTTTCAGAAATTGGTGGGCCAAAAAACACCTGAAACTTGTCCAGGTAACCGGCAGAGAAATATTCGAAAGTAAGTACGCTGCGGCCTTTTTCGAGCGGAGCTGAAAGAGGCGCGGTAAACAAATAGGGATCGCCTCCGGTTGCTTCCACCCGGCAGGCGCCCGCCCCTGCTTCCGAAAGTTCGATATCGTTGGCATTTTCAGCAGAAAGCTGCAAATAACCGTCCTGCGCAAGCGCCTGTCCGGGGAATAAAAATAACGCTTCAAAAAGCAAAGTAATGGCTGCCACGCAGCGGAAAAGGCTATTATTCATTAACCATGAAATTAAAACGGCCCCCGGGAGCGGCGTCACCGTTTATGTACCAGTCCAGCGGATCCTTGTCATCCTGCATATTGTCCGACCACTTGAATTCGAAATTCAATTCGCCGGCAAAAGCGGGGATCAGTTTTCTGGGCACGGTGATCATGAGCTGGTCACCCTCCGCCAGGTAAGTTGTTTTTGCGGTTTCTTTCCAGGTTCCACCGGAGTATTGCTCCAGGCTATTTCCGCCGTTTATCCTGAAGTCATAGCCATTCCAGCCGGTTGCGGGATCATTATCTGCATCCAGGTACAACCGCATCCAGTTGCTGCCTTCCGACGGGCTCAGCGGATCAACCGTTTGGGCATAGAAATACACATTTTCTTCATCCCTGGCCACTTTAAGCAAGTCAAAATCGTTGCGGCCGGTCTTATTTGTATACACAGTCGGAGGCTCTGACTGGGCGCCAGGATGATTGCGTTCCCGGGTATCCCCCGTATAATCGCGGTAAAGCACCTTCACTTTCTTCCAGTCATCCATCCGGCGGATTGCCAGCGGCTTACCCAGAGGCGGGTTGGCAGCGACTCCTTTATATTTCCGGATATTACTCACCAGCTGCATGTAGTAGTGGTCCTGGATCCCCGCGGTGCGGGTAGGCTCAATGTCCCTGCTATACTCGGGGCTGGCCTGGTCGCAGAACCAGGAATGTTCGGGGTTATCGTCATGACTGGCGAACTTTCCGGCTACCCATTCATTCCAGCCGGTCACATAAATAAAGGGCACATCCTGCTTCAGGGCAAAGTCCCATTGTTCCTGGAAATTATACCCGTGGATGATATCCGCCACGGGGTTGCCGGGAGAGCCGTCGCGGTAACTCCTGCCCCAGTTATCGGTATTCCCGTAAAAAGCCGCGCCTCCCATCCCCGCTGTGGGATTGGGATGCTGAGCCACGGAAACGTTGATGATCTCCGCTTCCCCCTTATGGTTATAATGTACCTTTTGAGGCCTTGTAAAGGATATCCATGGCCAGCCGTTCACTTTTTGCGGCTCGTTCGGCCATTGCGACTCCCGGATGGTAAAGAATTTCCTATAGTCCGTTCCTTCGGCTTCCTTTGAATGGCCGATGACAAGCGGCTTCCCTTCCAGGTAGAACCAGCATTCGGGATGCCGGTAGGGCGCGCCTTCCTTATAAAAATTATCATACACTTCCTGCATGGTCTCGCCCGAAGCCGTATTGGTATAGAACACGATCTTCGGCGGTTTCCTGCCCTGGGCACGTAATGCGTCCATCGCTTTCATCAGCGCATCAGCTTGTTTTGGATAGGTAAGCCGGTTGGTCGCGTCGATCACTACCATATCCACCCCGGCATCGCTGAGCAGCTGCATGCTTCTCAAATGCACCCAGTAATCATCCGCCCGGTAGTAGCCGTAGATTGGTTCTGCCCAGTAATACATGCCACCCCCGCCCCAGTGGGGGTTGTCGAAATCATTCAGCACCTCGGGGTGGCTGTTAATGATCTTATGAAGGTCCCATCTATGCGGAGAAGTACCGTCGCCATGCCACAGAAAATAAAACATGGCCACATGCTTCCCTTCTTTAGGGCCGCCCACCTCTTCATATCCCGGCAAGACCCGGCCTAGTCCGTCCACCCCGGAGAGTGGCTGAGCGCTCAGCGCGCCGGCCGCCAGGAGTAATGCGGTTGAAAAAAATGTAGCTATACCTGCTCGTATCATTAATCAGTAAATTTAATAAGCCTCCTTCGGCCTGAAGCCTCGTCAATCTGCCCGCATCGGAGACAATGAATTAATCCAGCCAGAAATTAATCCAGCCAGCCCGGGTTCTGCCAGTTCTCACCTGTGAGCCCGACAATTTTGTTTACTTCCGCCTGGTCAATAGGGTACATCAGGAATTTATCCGCTGAACTGCCGCGGTTATCAAATTTAAAGCGCTCGTAATCCAATGCGCCGCCATTTTGCGTAATACGCATGCCGGTCACGAATTGACCTGTTTCGCTAAGAATCTTCCACCGGCGAACGTCAAAGAACCGGTGTTCCTCAAAAGCCAGCTCCACCCGCCGCTCGTTCCGGTATTTTATTTCAAAATCTTCTTTTGACATGCCGGCCGGGAAAGGCGGCATACCCGCCCGTGCCCGTACCGCACTTACGGCCTCTCTTGCGCTCATAGAGAAATCACCTGCCGTAACCGGTACGTCAGGCCCTGCCGACTGGTAAGCCGATTCAGCAAAATTGAGGTACAATTCCGCCAGGCGAAATAACCGGATGGCGCCGTCGGCCTGGTTATTTACACCAGAACGGAAATTATTGAACTTCCTCAGGTAATAGCCGGTACGGGTATGCTGAAAATCCTGGGCCGAAATGCCTTCCGCACCGCCCACAAAAGTTTCCACTTTTTTCCCGTCGGGCTGGTCCAGGAACCTTACCGCCCCGTTATAATAAACAGACGCATAGAAGCGCGGATCGCGGCCCATGTAGGGATTTTCCGGATCGTATCCGGAAGCCGGGTTAATTATGGGCTCCAGCCGGTTCCCATCTGTATAACCCGTAATGGGAGCTTCCCCGTTTGCCATTTCATAGCTATCCACCAGGTCCTGCGTAGGATTGGGGCCGGCGCTGACCATGCCTTCATTGCTGGGTAGGCCCGCATCTCTCCATACCGCCATCTGGGTGCCCGCCTGGTAGATCGTTTCCTTATCCGAGGCGCGCTGATCATTGGAGGAGGTAAAAAAGTAAAGCGCATAAGCGTTTTGGGCAATGTCCGGCGAAGGCGTTTCGTCAAACAGCTGGTAATCATTGGCAAGGCATTGCGACAGCGCTTCCGCATTGATACGGGTTGCGTCTTCCCAGGTAAAGGTGCCGTCCGACCACAGCGGGCTGGCCGCATAGGTAACCGCCTGTGACTTTATTGCATAAGCCACCGCCCGTGTCATAATACCGTATTGATTATCATAAATTTCCCAATGAAAACCTTCGCGGGTATTCGGGACCGCAAGCGCGGCGTCACAATCGGCCAGGATAAACTGCACTACTTCGGAAAAGGAAGCCCGGCGATCCTGCGAGAAATCGTGATCGGTTCCCAGCGGCTTGTCAAAAATGGGCACTCCGCCGTAGCGTTTGATCAGCTGAAGGTAATACAGCGCCCTCAGGGTGCGCGCTTGGGCTACCCAGCCCGCTTTTTCTTCCTCCGAAGCGCGGACAGTAGCGGTCTGGATGTTTTCAAGGAATACATTGCATTTGCGGATACCCTCGAAAAGCTGTCCCCAGGGGCTGCCATCCGCTGAGTTGGCCGGGTAGTTAACGGCAGTGACATTTCCGTTGTACCAGTTGCTGAACTTGGAACCTGGATTAATATCATCGACATCCTGGGCTTCGTCCGTAAAGGAAGCCCGGTCCATATAAGGAGCGGGAAGGTGTCCGTAACAGGAGTTAAGGTAGCCCCTGGTCCTGTTATAATCGCTGAAAACCTGGTCCATGGTAATGCGTCCGTCTGTTGGCAGGTCCAGCTGCTCGTTACAGGAAAAAAGCATCGCCAATGTAACGAGGGACATCAAAAGTATTTTAAATCGCTTCATATCGTTAGAATATTACGTTAACACCCAGACTATATACCCTGTACACCGGGAAAGAGGTGTATCCGGCGCCCTCCGGCCCGAAATCATCCGACTTCATATTATCCCAGGTAAGCAGGTTCTGCCCGCTCAGGACAAACCTGATCTTTTCCGCCGATATCGCTTTTGCGGTTTGCATCGGTAATGTATAGCCCAGTTCAAGATTCTTCAGGCGAAGGTAGGAACGATCGTAATTCACAAAATCGCTCATTTCATGATTCACCGTCTTCTCCAGGGAAAGC
This sequence comes from Anseongella ginsenosidimutans, assembly GCF_008033235.1. Lineage (GTDB taxonomy): Bacteria > Bacteroidota > Bacteroidia > Sphingobacteriales > Sphingobacteriaceae > Anseongella > Anseongella ginsenosidimutans. The sequence goes on along the minus strand of NZ_CP042432.1, from coordinate 2,348,114 downwards.
GCCGGCCAGCTGATCGCTTCTCCGTTTGCATAGCGTTCGGCGGTCCAGGCGTTCCGATGCAGAGCGCCGAAAACGCCATCGAAAGCCGTTTCCCAGATGCCGGTTCCGCCCAGCATGGTCTCATACTGGCCAAGCCCCTGGAACAGGAAGTTCAAATCAAAAGCGCGGTAAGTAAGCCCCCCGGAAAACCCGTAGACAATGCGGGGAACAGCGCCGTGACCAACAGGCGCCTTATCCCGCTCGTCAATGCTGCCGTCCTGGTTCAGGTCCTGGTAAATCAGGTCTCCCACACGTGGATCACCGAAGTCATACGTAAGGCCGCTGTTTGCCAGTTCTTCCGCTGAATTAAAGAAGCCGTTCCCGTTGCTGTAATCCACCAGGTAACCAAACTGCTGCCCGAAAGAATATCCTTCCTCCCATTTCCGGTAAGCGTAATCTTCGGTACGCAGCGCTTCGCCCCGACTGATGACGGTATTTTTTGCATAGGTAAACGCACCTCCAAGCTGAATGCTCAGGTCGCGGTTCAGCCGCTTCACAAAGTCAGCCGTGATTTCATAGCCTTTGTTCTCAAATACGCCGGCATTCAAGGCAGGGTAATTCAGTAAGGGTACTCCCTGGTATTGGGGAATGGAGCCGGCGGCGTCCACCACCATGTTCTCCATTCGCTCCTTAAAGACATCCACGGAAAGAGATACGGCATTGAACAAGCCTATATCCAGCCCCAGGTTCTGCTTGGTGGATACTTCAGCGGCAATGTTCGGGTTTCCAATCTGGTTCTCATTGACAAGGTACTGCAAGTAGCCGATAGGCCCGCCGCCCTGCACCGTAACATTATCCAGGTAAGCGTAACGTCCCAATCCGCTTTGATCATTCGCCGTTTTTCCCCAGGCAGCGCGCAGTTTCAGCTGGCTTAGCCAGGCAGCCTCCTGCATAAATTCCTCGTTAGAAATCACCCAGGCGGCCGAAACAGCAGGAGTAGTCGTATAGCGGGTATTCCTGGCATACTGTTCCGAACCGGAATAACCAATATCGCCTTTCAGGAAATACCGGTTATCGTACCCGTACCTGATCTCGGCTCCGGAACTTACCCGGTTATAAGGAAGCAGCTCCGGGCTGTTCGTATTACTCTTTGTAAGATTCTGGTAAAACATGTAGGCCATTCCGCCTATATTGTGTTTGCCAAAATCCCGCTGGTAATCCAGCGTAGCCCGGTAAGTAAGACGGTAATAAAAGAGATGACCTTTGGTGTAAGCAAGGGGCGTATTGAGTTCATCGCCCTTTTTTATAAATGCAAGTTCTTCCGATTCGTCATTCCTCAACCAGCGCTCGTAATTCTGGATCGTTCTTAAACTTCCTACGGAATTGGTCTGATAAGCAAAGATCCCTGTCAGGTTCAGGCCTTTGGTAAGAAAGTCCATATTCAGGTCCAGTCCGAACTGGGAAGTGGTATTGGTGACCGTATGATTAATATAACCGGTCCGGTTCAGCATCCCGTAGGTGGGCGCCCCGACAAGCTGGGTCGTAACCACCTGGCCCTCCGGAGTAAGCGGGCCGTACATGGTAGGAGGCAGCTGGAAAATACTGCCGTAAATATCTGCATTTCCTACGCCGGCTGTGTGTTCTCTTTTTACATTCCCGCTTAACCTGACGAAAGCCCGCAGGTAGTCATTAAGGTTCATATCGACATTGGAGCGGTAATTGAACCAAAGGTTGTTGGGAGCCGGGTCATAACTGGTCTGCTCCGTATTGAACTGCCCTCCCTGGTGCATAAAATTGACGTTCGAAAAGAACTGAACCTTGTCATTGCCGCCGTTCAGGTTCACTCCCAGGCGCTGCATGGAAGCAAAGTCCTTTATGTACCGGTTATACCAGTTATTGTTAGGAAACAGATCGGGTTGATCACCGTTACGATAATGCGCAATATCTTCGGCCGAAAACAGAAGGGCTTCGCCATCATTCAATGCTGCCTGGTTCCGCATTTCCGCATATTCCGCCGAGTTATAGAAAGTGGGTTGCGTGGTTACTTCCTGCATGGACTGGTCAAGCCGGCCATTGATCTGCAGCTTTCCTTTCCGTCCGCGCTTGGTCGTGATCACAATCACCCCGTTTGCTCCCTGAATGCCGTACAGCGCCTGTGAAGCAGCATCCTTCAGGATGGAAATCGATTCAATTTCATTCGCTGAAATATATTCCAGTGTTTCATTACTTTGATAAGAGCAGACAATTCCATCGATCACCACCAGCGGTTCAGTAGCCCTGGCCGCCGAAATTCCTCTTACAAAAAGGTCGGTATTGGCCCGGGAAAGCTCCGAAAAGGTTTCCTGGGTAAACAAACCTGGCAGCCGGCCGGCAAAAGCCTGGCTGAGGTTAGCTACCGGGGATCGTTCCAGTTCTTCTCCGGTCACTGTAGCTACAGCGCCCGAAAGCGCTTCCCTTCGCTGGGAACTATATCCCAGGTGTACGATCTCATCTTTCCTGTGAGCATCCCTTTGCATTTCAACCTGGAAATCCGTTTCCTGCGCCAGCGGCACCTGTTGACTCAGGTAGCCGTCGCCGGAAAAGACCAGGTAACTGCTCCCGTCATTAATGGCAATGCTGAACAAGCCTTCCAGGTCAGTAGAAGATCCGTTCTTCCCGTTCTCGGAATGAACAAGAATTCCCCCCAGCGGGTTTCCCCATTCGTCGCTGACCCTACCCCGCAGGGTATCGGTCATGCCCTGGGCAAGCAGGCTCCCCGCGGGACACAGAAGCGCCACCATAAGGCACAGCCTGAATTTTATTACTATATGCGGTATCATATGATTCATCGTTATTTCCTTCAAATCTGTTTATTACCATCCCGGGTTTTGCCAGTTCTCTCCCGTAATACTTAAAATACGGTTGGCTTCATTCAGGGGGATGGGTACTTTCAGGAATTTATTGGTATAGCAGCGGCGTTCCACTTCCCTCACCGTTTTGCGGTCGTATGTATAGGTGCCATCACTATTCCGGGTAATCAACGCCGCCGTGATCCACTTGTCGGTTTCAGAAAGATCTCCCTCAGGCGAAGACCACCTGCGTACATCAAAGTAGCGGTTCTCCTCAAAAGCCAGTTCCACCCGGCGCTCATGGCGCACCCGCAGGATCAGTTCTTCCTGTGTCAGCGAAAGAGGAATAGCGGGCATTCCCACACGGGCCCGGATCTCGTTCACAGCAGCAGCCGCTTCATCCAGGTGGCCCGCTTCGGCAGCGGCTTCCGCAAAATTGAGGATCACTTCTCCCAGGCGGAATAGCTTCCAGTTGGCTCCGCCGACAGGGTTATCGCTTCCTGAATTGGGATGCAGGAATTTCCGCTGGAAATAGCCCGTTCGGGTGGCTTTCCGCGTGGTTTCATGCAAGCCCGTCTGCGGCTCACCCACATAGGTCGCAATTACCCGCGTCCGGTTGCCGATGGGCGCCGGGTAATTCTCGTAGGATTCTTCGGATTCGGCAAAATTCCAGAAAGCTTTTCTTTTGGAACCGTTATAATAAATGGAAGCATAAAAACGCGGATCCCGGTTGGCATAAGGATCATTCGGGTCATAAAGCGCATTAGCCGTATTATAATTCGGCTGCAGGTGCTTTTCGTCCAGGTAGGGATCCGCCAGGTTAAGTACGGTCATCCCGTTGATGGTCTCGTAGGCATCCACTATTTCCTGGGAAGGGCAGGTACCGGATTTATACCCGTCCTGGGCCCCGATGCCGTCTATATTCCAGATATTCCCCTGTCCGTCCCGGCTTTGATAAATGGTTTCCCTGTCAACCGGGTTGGCGGAATAGGCCATGTTCTGGTTAAAGTATTCGTTATACAAAGCCGCTTTTTCATTCTTATCGGGGCCTATAAAAGCCACGTCGGAAAGATAGGTCTGGGGAAAATTCACCTGGTTATATAACGCATAACCATTCGCCCTCAGGTTGGCTAGAGAGGTTTTATTCACCTCGTAGGCTTCCTGCCAATAGTCTTGTCCTTCATTATATAATGGGCTGGCGGCAAAGAGGATCATTTTTGACTTGATAGCTTCGGCCATAGCCCTGTTTACGCGGCCCGCCTCAGCGTCTGTCGTAATTCTCCAGGGAAGCTCTTCGGTAGCAAGGGCCGCATCGCAATCTTCCATAATGAATTTTACTACCTCGTAATAACTGCCTCTCGTTACACCAGAAAAGTCCCCGTTTAAATCAAAGGGCTCCCGCATAATGGGGAGTCCGCAGCCGTACCATTTAAGCAATTCCGAATAATAATAGGCCCTGAGCAGGTGCGCTTCCGCTTTCCAGCGATTCTTGTCTTCGGCACTATTAACCGTTGCATCATCAATCCGGTTGATAAAGATGGTACAATTGCGAATAGCGCTCCAGTATCGGGCCCAGTAGTCGCCGTTCCCGGCGTCCGCGCTGATATTGACGATCGGATGATTCCCGGCAGAAGCATCGCCGTTGTACATGCGTCCCGCCATAATCCAGGATTCAGCTTCGGCGTCGGTATCCCAGGCTTCGTCGCTCCACACGACCGGCCCGCGGCTCCAGAAAAAATAGCGTGTTCCCTTGGCCGGCATATTCGTATAACAGCTGTTTAGAAATGCTGCCACCTTATCGTTATCGGCGAATATTTCGTCCATGCTGAGTTTGCCGTCGGGCGCCATATCCAGCGCCTTATTACAGGAAGCCAGGCAGGCTGCCATCAACAGCAGTGAAAGTATTTTCAGTTTCATAATTTCCTGTTCTATTGGTTAAAAGGAAGCATTTATTCCGAAGGTCATCATCTTGGTCACCGGGTAACCGATTGGATCGTTATTCTCGGGATCCAGATGGCCCATCCGCAGCTTGTCCCAGGTAAAGAGGTTCTGGCCTCCGGCATAGATCCTCATGGACCGGACACCCACCTTTTTCAGCAGATCGGCCGAAACCGTATAGGCTAGCTCGATATTTCGCAACCGCAGGTAAGACCGGTTCATTATGAAGAAATCATTGGCCGTATGATTGGTGGTACTGTGGGTACTCAGGGCGGGATAGGTAATCTCTTCGCCGTTCTGGTAGCGTTCCGGTGTCCAGGCACTCTTGTGGTAATCAAAATAGGTTCCCTGGATAATGTATTCATACACACCCTGGGCGCCATAATTACTGGAATATTTACCCACTCCCTGGAAAAAAGCGCTGAAATCAAAGGCTTTATAGCCTAGCGAAAGGGCAAAACCGTAGGTTTCCCTTGGAATATTGGAATAACCAATGGGCGCAATATCCATATCATTCACAACCCCGTCCCCGGTAAGGTCCTGGTAGATAAAGTCCCCGACCCGCGGCGTTCCAAACCCGTATTCCGTGTTGGCCAGGTAGGCATCCAGTTCTTCCTGCGAATTGAAATACCCGTTTCCGTTGCTGTAATCAATCTTATATCCCCAGGCCTGACCCAGCGAATAGCCGGTATTCCGGTAACGGTAGGCATAAGCATCATTCCGTATAGGTTCATCCATGAACTTAACCGTGTTATGGTTGTAACCATAATTGCCGTTCACCTGGAGGCTCAGGTCCTTATTAAGCATTTTATTATAACTCAACTCTATTTCGAAACCTGAATTATCCACGATTCCCCAGTTCACCTTCGGGATATTCCCAAGCGGCACGCCCTGGAATTCAGGAACAGTATTGCGACTGATCAGGATCTTGCTTCGGTTTTCAACGAAATAATCAACAGCGATCGTAAGATCCTGGAAGAGTGACATATCAATACCATAGTTTTGCTTTTCGGCCACTTCCCAGGTGATCGCCGGGTTACCCAACAGGCCCTGATTCACACCCTGGCCCCTGCTCAGGCTGCCCAGCGGGCCTCCGCCCATGGTAATATTATCCTGGTAAAGGAAGCGGGCATTCCCCATCTTGTCATTCCCCACCTTTCCGTAAGAAGCCCTTAATTTGAGGCTGGTAATAATGGGATTGCCGGCCATAAACTCTTCATTGCTGATCACCCAACCCGCCGAAACTGCAGGAAAGAAGCCAAAACGCTTATCCGGTGCAAACTGCTCGGATCCGTTGTAACCGATATTGACTTCCGCCAGGTAACGGTTATCGTAACCGTAAGTGGCCCTGGCAGCGATGCCGACCACATTAAATGGTATTTCTCCGGCAGTTGTTTCCCAATTATCCCGCTGGAAAAGAATCATTCCACCTACATCATGCTTTTCATTAAAGGTGCGGGCATAATTGGCAGACGCCTGCAGGTTAATATTATACCGGGAATCGGCGCCCTTTACCAATGTAAGCAGCCTTTCGTCAGAACGTTTAGTAGCATAACTCAGTTCATCTGTCTCATAGTTTACCTGTGCCAGGTAAAGCCGCTCGGATTTTTCTCCCTGCATGGCGGTAGTTGCTTTGGAATCATAGGAAATCATCCCCTTTACACTCAGGCCGGGAGTAATCGCTCCACTAAGGTCCCATTCCAAACCCAGCGTGGAATTCAGGTTGGAACGGAGTTCATTCCGGTACCCCATACGGTTCATGATCTCAAAGGCTGAACGGTCCATATATCCGGGATCCACGATCTGACCCGGCTCCACCCCAAAGCCTTCAATGGTGGTCGGGCCTGGTGTGATGGGAAGAATAGTTTGCGCCTGGTAGAGCAGGTCGCGCATCATCCAGTTGGTATCCCCGCCTCCATACAGCCAGGCAGCCGGCATATTCACCTGTTCGATATAGCTTCCTAAGTTCAAAAATGATTTCAGCCTTGGCGTAATATTATAGTCCAGGTTTGCGCGAAAATTATAGCGGTTCATCCAGGAAGAAGGATCGTACCCTAGTTCGGATTCCGGTTCCGTGTTCAGGTTTCCGCCCTGGTGAAGAAAGGCGGCATTGACGAAGAAGGATACTTTGTCCGTTCCGCCGCTGGCGTTTACGTTGATCCGGGTCTGGGGAGTATAACGGTCAATGTATTCCCGGTAATAGTCGTGATCAGGATACATATAGCGCCGGATCCTGGCCTTTTCTTCATAATCGGGGTCATTGGGATCCAGCCCCAGGAGCGGGTTGGCGTACTTGGCCATGACCTCTTCGCTGAAAGGCGGCGTGGTAATACCGTCATTGAGGGCCGCTTCATTTCTAAGCGCCATATATTCCAGGGAATGCAGGCGTTCTGGTTCCCGGGTGAAGGATGCATAGCTTTGGTCCAGGCTGATATTCAATTCGGTTTTCCCTTTCTCCCCTCTTTTGGTAGTGATCAGGATTACCCCATTGGCCCCGCGAACCCCGAAAACGGCAGTAGCGGAAGCATCCTTCAGAACTGTAACCGAGGCGACCTCGCTGGCATCGATGGTCCGGATATTATCACGGGGAACTCCGTCAATAAGAATAAGCGGGTTTTGCCCGTTGGTGGTAGCCGCACCGCGAAGGTACATGGTAGCATCATCCCGTCCCGGCTGTCCTCCTCCCGACTGGATGGAAGTCAGGCCCGGCAAACGTCCGGCCAATGCGCTGGCCAGCGTGGCCGAAGAGCTTTGCCGGAGTTCTTCGGTCTGAACCGAACTAACAGCGCCTGTTACCGAAATCTTCTTTTGCTGTCCGTATCCTACTACAACCACCTGATCCAACGATTCGCTGGAAGAAGTCAATTGCACATTCACGGTCGACTGCCCTTCGCTCAGGGTTACCTGCTTCTCTGCGTAGCCGATGTAACTGAACACCAGCACTACTTCTTCCTGTTCTGTTTGTAATTCGAAGTTACCGTCTATATCTGTAGATACCCCCTCCAGCGTTCCCCGGACGTTTACCGAAACGCCGGGCAGCGTCGCTCCGCTGAGGCTGTCGGTTACCGTACCGCTTATCACTTTTTGTGCATAAGCTGTACCGGAACACACGAACAGGCAACATACCACTGCAAATAAACAGCGAAAGTTAAGATCCCTCATATGTGATTTTATTTAGTTTAGGTGCGCCTGAAAAAGCAGGTGCATTATTTTCTTTTCACAAGTTTAACGAGGCAGCTCCGCGGAACCATCCTGCAGGATACTGCAGGACAGTTAACAATTAGTTGACAAATTAGTAACTTGTCCCGTATATGGCCAATCAGATACGCGGCACCTTTTTCCTGTTTTTACTGGCCCTGGCCTGTACGCCCCGGGTTCATTCCCAGCAACTTCACGTAGCGGCTACCGGAAGTGACGGAAATGCGGGAACATCCGCACAACCCCTTGCCACCGTGGAAGCAGCCCTGGAACGCATCCGCTTGATGCGAAAACAAAACAAGCTTTCCGGGCCACTTGAAATAATTATTGCACCGGGAACCTATTTTCTGAAAAAGCCGCTGGAATTGACGGGCGAAGACTCGGGAACCGGCGAGTTCCCCCTTATTATAAAAGGCGCGGGAGCCGCAAATGGCGCCGTGCCCGCAAAAGGGGCCGGAACCGCAAAAGACGCGGAAGCCGAAAAACCGGTCCTTTCCGGAGGCGTGGAACTTCCGCCTTTTGAAGAGGTTTCGGAAAAGCTCTGGAAAATACAGCTCCCCGCTATTGAGCGGTTCGGGGGGAATATCGGTCAATTATTTGTAAACGGACAAAGAGCTATACGTGCGCGCAGCCCGGATGCGGGTCGGCTTTTTAAAACAAGATCGGCCGGCGAAATCATTATTGATACGGACCGGCGTTCCCCATCGGTAGCCATACAGAAGATTGACCTGACAGAAGAACAGGCCGGGGTATTGAAAGGATTGCCGCCGTCTGATCTTCAGCAAGTGATCATTTCCGTGCAGCATGCCTGGGACAGGACCCGGAAATACCTTCAGTCCTTTGATGCAGAAAACGCCTCGGTATATATTGCCGGCAGGCCTATGCATCCCTGGAATACCCTGGAGAACAGTTCCCAGTTCTACTTTGAAAATGCAAAAGCATTCCTGGATGCTCCGGGTGAATGGTACCTGGATCCTTCGGGCACCCTCTATTACGTGCCCCGCCAGGGAGAAACCATTGAAAACAGCAAGGCCGTTACGCCAGTGCTGGACCAGCTGCTGCTTATCCGGGGGACCGAAAAAAGGAAAGCAAGCCATATACAGTTTGAAAACATTTCCTTTAAGTTCTCCCGCTACCTGATGGATTTCCGCGGAAATGAACCCGCCCAGGCGGCAGCTCCTACCGGCGCTGCGGTAATGCTGGATTACGCGGAAAATATTGAGTTCAGAAATTGCGGGATTGCGCATACAGGGAACAACGCCATTTGGTTCAGGACCGCTTGCAGCAACAGCGCGATCAGGCGGAGTTACCTGCATGACCTGGGCATTGGCGGAATAAAGATCGGCCCCTTGCACCAGCCTTCAGGCAGCGAAGATGGAAAAGAACTGGTCACAAAACACATTACGGTAGATAATAATATCATTCGCTCCGGCGGCCATGAATTCCCGACGGGAGTGGGCGTGATCATTTTCAACGCGAGTGATAATACTATTTCGCATAATGAGATCGCGGACTTTCGTTATTCGGGTGTTTCCGTGGGCTGGGTTTGGGGTTATTCGCACAGCGTGTCCAAACGGAACAAGATCGTTTACAACCATATCCATCACCTGGGCTGGGGAGAGCTAAGCGATATGGGCGGAGTTTATACGCTCGGCCCCTCGGAAGGAACGGTGGTAAGCAATAACGTGATCCACCATATTTATTCCTACGGCTACGGCGGCTGGGGGCTTTATACCGACGAGGGCTCCACCGGCATTCTTATGGAGAACAACCTGGTATACCGCTGCAAAAGTTCCGGCTTTCATCAGCACTATGGCAAAGACAATATGATCAGGAACAATATATTCGCTTCCCAGGTCAAAGCGCAGCTGGAAGCCACCCGGGTGGAAGATCACCGTTCCTTTACGTTCAACAACAATATAGTTTATTTTGACAGCGGCATCCTGATCGGCAAGCCCGGCTGGGTAAATGCCCGCTTCGAGGCCGACAACAATTGCTACTGGGATACCCGCAGCCAGGATATCCGCTTTGGGAATTGTTCGTTCAGCGAATGGCAGGATTCCACCGGAAAGGACCGGCATTCTATTATTGCCAACCCCGGGTTTAAAGATGCTGCCGGTTATGATTTCCGTTTCAAGAATAAAAAAAACATTTCGAAGATCGGCTTTAAGCCCTTCGATTATTCAGCAGCCGGCGTTTACGGGGATAAAGAATGGAAAAAGCTGGCGCTCTTCGATCCGCAGCGGGCGGCCAGGTTCGACCAGGTTATTGCCGAAAGGGAGCAAGATGATTAAAAGGCAGGTCGGCCACAGGCTCTGAAGTATTGGAAGTTATACTTCTTCCGGGGATTGCTAAAGAGCAGCAGGATGATTAAAAACAGGACTGTTCCAGGCATCTGAAGTGTGGACAGACTGCAAACCTGGCCCCCGGTTAAATTGGATCTCCGGGAATTTCCGGGCTGCAATCACCTGGAATTTCCGGTATGAATGTGCCGTTTCAAAAACTGGCCTGTATAAGACCGTTCCACATTGGTCAGCCCCTCGGGAGTGCCTTCGTACAGCAGCTCCCCTCCTTTTTCGCCCCCTTCCGGGCCCAGATCGATCACCCAGTCGGCTGACTTGATAACGTCCATGTTATGTTCAATGATGATGACGGTATTGCCCTGGTCAATCAGCGCATTAATAGATTCCAGCAACTTCTTGATGTCATGAAAATGCAGGCCGGTAGTCGGCTCGTCAAAAACAAAGAGGGTATGATGGGGATGATGCCCTTTTATCAGGAAAGAAGCCAGCTTAATACGCTGCGCCTCTCCGCCGGAAAGCGTATTGGAAGACTGGCCTAATTTTACATAACCCAGGCCTACGTCGGCAAGGGGCTGTATCTTGTTGATGATCTTTTTTTCACCGGCAAAAAACTCCAGCGCTTCGTCTATGGTCAGGTCAAGCACTTCGGCAATGTCCTTTTCTTCGTATTTCACCTCCAGGACATGTTCCTTGAAGCGCTTTCCTTTGCAGGTTTCGCAGGTCAGGTAGATATCGGCCATGAACTGCATTTCTATCTTCTGCTCGCCTTCCCCCTGGCAGGTTTCGCAGCGGCCGCCGTCCACGTTGAATGAAAAATGGGCCGGTTTGAGGCCGGCTGCCCTGGCCGCGGGACGCGAAGCAAATAACTGCCGGATATCATCGTAAGCCTTGACATAAGTGGCGGGATTGGAACGGGACGACCGGCCTATGGGATTCTGGTCTACCAGTTCCACCTGCTTAATTTTTGACAGGTCGCCGCCGAGCATATCAAAGGCGCCTGTATGACCGGCGGCATAACCTCCGGTTGCCTTCACCAGCGCCGGGCAAAGGATCTGCTTCACCAGGCTGGTCTTGCCGGAGCCGCTCACCCCGGTAATCACCGTCAGGACATGAAGCGGGAATTTCACATCAATATGCTTCAGGTTATTTTCACGCGCACCCTTTATCTCAATATGATCTGACCATTTTCTCCTGCTGGCGGGAAGCGGCATTTCTTCCCTGCCCTGCAGGTAAAGGGCGGTAAGACTTTCCCCCTTGTTCAGGAGTTCATCAAAATCTCCGTCAAACATCAGCTGGCCGCCATGCGTGCCGGCATAGGGTCCGATATCGATAATATGGTTGGCCGCGCGAATGATCTCTTCTTCATGTTCCACCACGATGACGGTGTTCCCCGCATTCCTCAATGATTGCAGCACGCTGATAAGCCGCTGTGTATCGCGGGGATGCAAACCGATGCTCGGCTCGTCCAGCACGTATAAAGAGCCTACCAGGCTGCTGCCCAGGGAAGTGGCCAGGTTGATCCGCTGAGATTCACCGCCCGAAAGTGTATTGGACAAACGGTTAAGGGTGAGGTAACCCAGCCCCACATCCGTTAAATAGCGAAGCCGGTTCCTGATCTCGACGAGCAGCCGTTTAGCCACTTTTTCTTCGAACTCCGCAGGTTTGAATTCGTCGAAAAAAGCTAGCAGCCGGTCTACCGGCATAAGTACCAGTTCAATGATCGAAGTCCCGTTGATCTTCACGTAAGCAGCGTCCTTCCGCAAGCGGGTGCCCCGGCAATCCGGGCAAGCTGTTTTCCCCCGGTACCGGGAAAGCATTACCCGGTATTGTATTTTATAGGTCTGTTCTTCCAGGTTCCTGAAGAAAGCATCGATGCCCTTGATGCTTCCCTTTCCTTTCCACAGCAGTTCCTTGTGCGCCGCATCCAGCTCGTAATAGGCCCGGTGTATGGGAAAGTCCAGTTCCCTGGTCTTCCGGATGAATTCGGTCCGCCATTCTTTCATTTTCTCCCCGCGCCAAGGCGCTACGGCTTCATCGTACACCGAACGGCTCTTGTCAGGGATGACCAGGTCTTCATCAATGCCGATCACCTTTCCATAGCCTTCACAGGTCGTGCAGGCCCCATAAGGGCTGTTAAAGCTAAAAAACTGGGGAGTCGGTTCTTCGAACCTCATGCCATCCAGCTCAAACCGGTCGCAGAAATGATGCATTTTCCCGTGGGAATCAATAACCAGGCAATCGCCCTTTCCTTCAAAAAAAGCCGTCTGCACGGAGTCGGAAAGGCGGTTCAGGGTTTCTTCGTCCGGGCTCTCCATCAAAACCCGGTCAATCACGATCTGCACTTCGCCCGCGTCCTTTACCTGGCTGTTTATGATAGTGCTGTCTTCAAGCAGGCTTTCTATCTTTACCATCTTTTCCTTATACCTTACCCGCCGGAAACCTTTCTGGAGCAATACGGCCAGCTCCTCTTTCAATGTCCGCTTGTTATGAGGGTACAGCGGGCATAGAACCGTAAAATCGCGGTCTTCTCCTGCGCCGGACACCATAAAATCGACTACATCGCTGACACTGTGTTTTTTTACGACCTGTCCCGAGACAGGAGAATACGTCTTTCCTATACGCGCGAAAAGCAATTTGAGGTAGTCGTAAATCTCTGTGGAAGTACCCACAGTAGAGCGCGGATTGGAAGCGATCACCTTTTGTTCAATGGCGATAGCGGGAGCAATTCCCTTAATAAAATCTACGTCAGGTTTATTCATCCGGCCCATGAATTGCCGGGCATAAGAAGAAAGGCTTTCCACGTATCTTCGCTGACCTTCGGCATACAGGGTGTCAAAAGCGAGGCTTGATTTCCCGGAGCCGGAGAGGCCGGTAATAACCACCAGCTTGTTTTTAGGAATTGCGACGTCGATGTTCTTCAGATTGTGTTCCCGGGCGCCTTTTATGATGATATGAGTTCCTGCAGTGATCGCTTTGTCCATTAATGCAAAATTACAAAATGCAGGCCGTCTTTTTTTTAAAAGTTTTTCGTATTTTAGAAACATAATTAATTACTTTTGAAAAAAAGTAGCGGCAAAAACAACATATAGGAGGGTGATTTATAGAAAATTTCTACTGTAAAATATACGGTAAACAAGCTTTTTAAAGTAGAAATAATATATGTCACGCAATACTATCAGCGACCAGGAATTGGTCGCGCTATATACCAGAGGGGACGAGAATGCGTTGGAGGAATTGGTAAAGCGCTACAGATCGAAAATCTATACGACCATTCTTCTTCAGGTTAAGGATTCCAGCATCGCGGAAGATATTTTCCAGGATGCATTCATCAAAGTGATCAATACTTTACGTGCCGGTAAATACAATGAAGAAGGGAAATTCCTTCCCTGGGTAATCCGCATCGCGCAAAACCTGGTGATCGATCATTTCCGGAAGGAAAAACGCACGCCGGTAATCACTACCTCTGACGGGTTTGATATTTTCAAGGTTCTTCATTTTACCGACGGGAATGTAGAAGATAAGATACTCCATGACCAGGCTTGCAGTGATTTGCGGAAGCTTATTCTAAAGCTGCCCGGCGAGCAAAGGGAAGTATTGATCATGCGGCACTATGCCGACCTCAGTTTTAAAGAAATTGCAGATATCACAGATGTCAGCATTAATACTGCTCTTGGCAGGATGCGTTATGCGCTTAATAATCTACGCAAAATGCTCAAATTGAAGGAGCTGAGCTTGAAGCAATAATTGTGTAATTTTTGACGTATTCTGCTGAAACCCCGCCTGCCGGCGGGGTTTTTTATTTTCTTTTGGCCAAAGTATTATCTTAGGTGGATGAAAAAACTACTCTTCCTTGCCGGCGGGCTGCTTCTCTTCCTGTTTGCCACCCTGCTGCTGCCTGCTCTTGGGCTGGACAAGGATATGGCTAACGTCCTGGCGGTAGCCTTGTTAATGGTCTTCTGGTGGATCACCGAGGCCGTGCCTATTTATATGACGGCCCTGCTTCCCATGATACTGTTTCCCCTTCTGAGCATTATGTCCATCCAGGAAACCACGGTCAATTACGGAAACAATATTATTTTCCTGTTCTTCGGCGGCTTCCTGCTTGCCAGATCGCTGGAAAAATGGAATTTGCACCGGCGAATCGCCCTTTCGATCCTGAATATCACTGGCACCGGCCCCAGGAAGATCATTTTAGGCACTTTGTTAGCGACAGCGGTCCTGAGTATGTGGATCAGCAACACCGCCACGGCGATGATGATGCTCCCCATTGCCCTTTCTGTAGTAAACTTGTTCACACAGGAAAACCTGGCCGGCCTTTCGCCTGATGTCAACAAACGGAATTTTGCCACCGTCATGATGCTGGCGGTTGCTTACGGGGCCAATATCGGCGGAATAGCCACCCTGATCGGCACGCCGCCGAATACGGTTATGGCAGGGATCCTTGAAAACACCTTCGGGTATGAAGTCGGGTTCAGTAACTGGATGCTGATGGGGGTACCTTTCAGCATCCTGCTCCTTTCCGGTTCTTATTTTCTCCTGGTATATGTACTGGTACCCGTAAAGCGGGATGCGCTTAGTTTTTCCAAAGACGTGATCCGGCAGGAACTGGCCGGGATGGGCAGGATCAGCCAGGCCGAAAAAAGAGTGCTTGCGATCTTCTCCGTTACCGCTCTTCTGTGGATCTTCCGCCAGCAGCTGCAGTTGCTTCCCGGGCTCCAGGGGTTGAGCGACACCCAGATTGCCATATTCGGCGGTTTCCTGATGTATCTTGTTCCGGCCGGGGTTACTGAAAAACGGCCTTTGCTTGACTGGAGCGACGCACAGGGCATTCCCTGGGGGATATTACTGCTTTTCGGCGGAGGACTGGCCCTGGCGGCAGCCATGGAAACAAGCGGCATACTGGAAAGGACAGCGGCGTACTTTTCACAAAGCGATTCGCAGCCTTATCTCCTGATTGTACTGATGATCGGGTTTGCCTCCGTATTCCTGTCAGAGCTGATGTCAAATACCGCGCTGGCCACGATCATGGTGCCCCTGGCGGGTAGTATTGCAACCGGCCTGGGCATGCATCCGCTGGCGCTTGCAGCACCGGTAACGCTGGCTGCCAGCGCCGCTTTTATGCTTCCCATGGGCACGCCGCCGAATGCCATCGTATTTGCCAGCGGTCATATTTCCATCAAACAAATGGTAAAAGCGGGCTTCTTCCTGAACCTGCTGGCCATTCTGCTTATCGGCCTGTTCGCTAAGTTCATTATGCCGCTTTGCTTTGACCTGTCTTAACGCCCGCGGCTACCTTGTCGAAAATTTATAGATACAGGTATGCGTATAGGTTTCCCCGGGGTTCAGTACAACGCTTGGGAAGTTTTCCTGGTTGGGAGAATTGGGGAAATGCTGCGTTTCCAGGCAAAAGGCTGCCCGGAAATCATATGCCTTTCCTCCTTTTCCACTTACCGAACCGTTAAGGAAATTACCTCCGTAAAATTGTATACCCGGTTCTGTCGTGTAAACCTCCATGTAACGGCCGCTTTGCGGTTCTAATATGCTTGCGGCAAGCATAAGGCTGTCAGTTCCCTCTCCCCGGCTCAATACATAATTATGGTCGTAGCCGTTCCCGAATTTCAACTGCTCAAAATCCGCGTCGATCCTGGAGCCGATTTCCGTGGGCTGCTGAAAGTCCATGGGCGTACCGCTTACGGCAGCCAGTTCGCCGGTAGGGATCAGGGTGCTGTCAACCGGGGTATATTGCCCGGCATTGATCATCAGTACATGATCGTTGACGGTTCCATTCCCGGCCCCGTGCAGGTTGAAGAAAGAATGATGAGTGAGGTTCAGGATGGTTGTGTCATCCGTTTCCGCTTTATAGCTGATCTTGAATTCATTGTCATCGCTTAACTCATAGGTCATTATCACGTCCAGGTTGCCGGGATAACCTTCTTCCCCGTCTTTGGAAAGATAATGGAATTCCAGGTGCTGGCTGTCAGGTTGCTTAACGTCCCATACTACTGACTCAAAGCCTTTATTGCCTCCGTGCAGATGGTTAGGGCCATTATTGGTCACCAGCGTATATTCCTTTCCGTTCAGGGTGAATTTTCCGCCCGCTATGCGGTTCCCGTAACGCCCGATGACCGATCCGAAATATTTTTCAGAGGTATTGAGGTAATCCTCCAGGTTATCAAAGCCAAGGACAATATCCTCGAAAGATCCGTTCTTATCCGGCACGGCCAGGGCAACCACTTTTGCCCCGTAATTGGTGACGGCCATTTCAATTCCGTTCTTATTCTTCAGGAAATACAGGCCCACCTGTTTCCCGTCCACTTCCTGCGAAAACGCGGCTGTATCCAGCTGAATATGCTCCATAGTTGTTGTTGCTTCTTTCGTTTGCTTTGTATTGGTGCAGGCGGCCGCCGTAAAAGCAACCGCTGCGATAAGTACTGCTCTTTTCATGCGTTGAAGATAATAAGAAAATTATTATTTCGAATGTTCACATTCGCGTTAACACATCGCATTTAAATAGTGAGTGACTTAAATCTCCGCGTAAGATCGGTCAGCGATTCTTCCACGCCCATCCGCTCAAGAGAAGAAGCGCCCACAAAGCCTTTTGCGGCGGTTTTGTCCAGGATAAGACGAACATCTTCCGGGGTGTTGACCGGGCCGCCGTGCGCCAGGAAAAAGATCGCCGGGTTTACGTTCCGGCCTGCTTCAATGATCTTGTTCGTGCGTTCAATGGCATCATCCATCGTACAGGTAGCGCCGACAACTCCCACAGATCCGCCTACGGTAGTGCCTACATGTGAAATAATAGCGTCCGCTCCGGCTTCGGCCATCCTCCGGGCTTCGTCGGCGGTAGCCACGTACACGATAGAGAACAAGTCCATTTTCGAAGCCAGCCGGATCATTTCCACTTCCTTCTCAAAACCCATCCCGGTTTCCTCCAGTACATTCCTGAAGTGCCCGTCCACGATGCAATGCGTGGGAAAATTGTTCACCCCCGAAAAGCCCATATCCTTTACCTTCAGCAGATGATGCCACATTCTTCGCCGGGGATCTGAGGCATGCACACCGCAGATCACCGGGATTTCCTCCACGACCGGCAGTACTTCGAACTCGCCTATTTCCATGGCTTCGGCATTGGCGTCGCCATAGGCCATCAGGCCCGCGGTTGAACCATGCCCCGCCATCCGGAAGCGTCCTGAATTATAAATGATGATAAGGTCAGCGCCCCCCTTTTCAATAAATTTGGCGCTGATGCCTGTTCCCGCTCCCGCTGCGATAATCGCCTTCCCGCCATTCAGTGTTTGCTGCAGCCGGTCCCTGACTTCCTGTCTTGTATAAGGATTTCCTTTGCCGGTCCATGGATTTGCCATAAAAATATGCTTGTTAAGATGTCAAAATTAATTCAAACTTTCCGGATTCCCTTCATCTATCCTTTCCCGGCGCTCCATCAGGCCCAGTAAGGCATCCACCAGGTGGCGGGAAAAGGCCTGGTCATTGATATGCGCGTCCACCTCCCTGACCGGCAGGCCCGGACCGGCATGTGCCTTTACTGCCTCGAACAAAGCCTGGTCGACTGCCGGCCGGTAAAAAACACCGCCCGGGGCGGCTATCTGGGAAATCCCCTTGAGCGGCAGCAAAACCTCGGCCGCCGCTTTATTCAATTTTATGGCGAGTTCTTTACCCAACTGCCTGTTTTCCGCTTCATTAGTGCGCATTAAGGTCACATCCGGCGCCCAGCTGTAAAGCTCCCTGTTGCGATAATGCGCAGGCACGGTATCCGGCTGCGCGAAATTTACCATATCAAGGCAGCCGGGAGCCACCACCTGGGGAATCCCCATTTCGGCGGCAGCGGTAAGGCGGGAAGGCCCGGCGCTGCAGATCCCTCCGCATAATTCATCGGCCAGCTCGGTGGTGGTAATATCCAGGACGCCGTCAAAACAGCCCTCCCGGATAAGGGATTCCATGGTACGCCCGCCCACCCCGGTAGCGTGAAAGATAAATACTTCATAGCCCCGCGCCTCCAGCATTTCCCGGCAATGATCCACGCAGGCCGTGGTGTTCCCAAACATGCTGATCGCTATTCTTCTCTGACCTCCCGGCACGTCCGTTGAAGGCAGCCGGGCCATGGCGCAAATGGCTGCAGCGGCCTGCCTGATCAATTGCCTGCTAATGCTGTTAAGGCCTGCCACATCCACTATGGATGGCATGAGTACAATATCCTTGCTCCCCATCTGCCTGGACAGGTCCTTCGCCGCTATCGTACTCAGGCATAGCTTGGGAATGCCCAATGGCGCTTCCTGCATGGCGCAGAGCGAAATAAATGTGCCGCCTCCTCCGCCCATTCCGACAATCCCCTTCACCTTTCCTTCCGCCAGGAGGCCGGCAAGTACACTCGCAGCCCCCTTTCCCATTACCTCTACCGCCCATCCCCGGTCGTCTTTTTCGCGCAGCGCGGAAATTGACTGCCCTCCGGCAAGGGCCACCTCTTCGGATTCAATTGTCACCGGGAATGCTGCGGTAGTCCCCCTGATACCGGTATTGATGGCAATTACCTGCTCCCCATGCTCCAGTACACAGGAGCGAAGAAAGGCGAAGTCTTCTCCCTTGGTATCGAAACAACCCAGGATTACGATGGATTTTTCTGCTTCAGCTGGTTTACTCCTGCTCATTGAACGGCTTCTATTTTAATTTCACCCTGATAAACCTGGGCCGGTAAAGGTTCGGCTGCTTTTTTATCTCGTTCATAAAATCAAAGGCGTTTACATTGTAGCTTATCAATAATTCTCCCGGCTTCGACAATGCAGGATGGACTTTGGCATTGTACACAATTATATTCTTTTGCTGTGATTCAGTACATTCCCATAATTTAATCACCGGGCCAAAAGGGCCTTCCGGCCGAAGCCCCAGGCGAAGGCCAACTACCCGTCCTATTCCGTCTTGCTGGAATACCAGGGCATAACGGCCGTCAGGAAGCGCAGATACGCTAAGCTCGTTGGAAAGACGATGCGCCACCATTGCCGATTTTTGCATATCCGCATTCCATCCTTTCCCGTCCCAATACTTCCAACGGGAGAAATCCTCGAAATTCTCCGGCAATACCCTGGCAACCACCAGGTTTTTTGCTTTTCCCCTAATCCCGTAGACATACACATAGCCGTCCGGCCGGGGAGCGCCGGCGCTTTCCGTGTTCACGAATATCCCCGCCCCAAAGGAACCTTTCCCCTCCGGCCCGGAGAAAGACAGCGGCGTTTCTATCTGCTGCTGGTCCTTAAAAGGGGGCCTGCTGCCGGCAGGAAGTTTGATAAGCACATTGCCCATTTCGGAGAAGGACCAGGCTTCGTCGCTGAGATTCCGCATTCGGTAAGCAAAAATATAGGTCGCGTTATCCATTTCCTGATTTACAAAGCCGTCTCCCAGCCAATAATAATCTCCCTTTTCAGCTGAAGGCGTAGATGGAACGAAAAAGGTAGCCGGCTTTCCGTTTTCGTCTTGTTTCCAGAAAAAACGGATCCGCTTTTCATCAGGTTTGCTGCCCGGCAGGTAAGCCACGGAGTTATTCACCATGCTCCAACCCGGCTGGAGCTTTCCGCCTGCAATCTCCCCGATCATGGTATCGCTGAATATGAACAGGACGCTGTCCCTTTTTTCCCCCCGGTCTGTGCCGCTGAGGGGAATGGAAAAAATTCCGTCAGCCCCAAACCAGCCCGAAGTACGGTTAAAGAGCGCATCCCATTCCGGCGCGGTTTCAACCGAAAAATGAAAATTTACCGTGTCTTTTAATGGGTGGGATTGCCCACCTGCAAGGCTCTGCCACAGAACCAGGGCAAGTGTCAGGATAGCTGCAGTTCTCTTTTGTAGGTTCATTTTGCTTTGCCGGTATGAAAAATTCCAAACGGTAAATTTAAACTATTCAGCTAAATTCCCGTAAGTTTGCAGGGAATGAGGTCATTCATATCCATAATACTTGCACTTTACCTCCTTTCTGCGGGGCTCATGCCCAATATGGGTTTTTGCGACCTTGCCAGGATACCTGACCTGGTTGAACATTACCTGGAACACCAGGCGGATCCGGACGGCATGAACCTGGCCGAATTCATTACTTTTCATTACGCAGAAGAAAACAAAGAACCTGCAGACGATCATTCCCTGCCTTTCAAAGAACACAATTGTTGCCCGACGGGACATACGCTCACGGTGTTAATCCAGCCGGTAATGGTAGAATTCCGGCTGGCGGTACCTGTCCGGCAGTTATACAGCCCTTACCAGGCTCATCTTCCTTCACGCTTCTCCGCCAGCA
This sequence comes from Anseongella ginsenosidimutans, assembly GCF_008033235.1. Taxonomy (GTDB): domain Bacteria; phylum Bacteroidota; class Bacteroidia; order Sphingobacteriales; family Sphingobacteriaceae; genus Anseongella; species Anseongella ginsenosidimutans. The sequence continues at coordinate 2,327,577 of NZ_CP042432.1, read as the reverse complement.
TCTGGCAGCCTCCGCAATTTTCCTGATTCGCACCTTCCCCTCTTTCTGAATTACTATTTTTTTATGGATAAAACCGCAGGCTGACGGCTGTCAATTCGCCCTGCCTCCGGCTATAAATAAATTTTATGATCGGCAGTATTATTGCATTTTCAATAAAAAACAAACTGTTCATTATCCTGATGACCATTGCCCTGGTTATCGCGGGTGGCTGGTCCATGACCCGGGTGCCGCTTGACGCTATCCCGGATATCACCAATAACCAGGTGCAGGTGATCACGACCGCTCCCAGCCTGTCCACCGAAGATATCGAACAGTTTGTTACTTATCCCGTGGAACTGGCAATGGCCAATCTTCCCGGAGTGATGGAAATTCGTTCCATATCCCGTTTCGGGCTTTCGGTGGTCACCATTGTATTTGAAGAAAATATGGGCACCTACCTGCCCCGCCAGCTGGTATCCGAACAGTTGAATGAAGTAGAAGAAAAAATACCGGAAGGCTTTGGAAAGCCTTTTATGGGGCCTATCAGCACCGGCCTGGGAGAAATATATCAATATACCATTGACCCGCTTCCCGGTTACGATACGGTTTATTCCGGCAGGGAACTCCGCACGATCCAGGACTGGATCGTAAAGCGCCAGATGGCCATGCTTCCCGGGGTAGTGGAAGTAAACAGTTTCGGCGGTTCGGTAAAACAATACGAGGTCGCGCTGGACCCGGATCGCCTGAACAGCCTGAACATTGACATCCTGGACGTTTACCGTGCGCTGGAAGCCGGCAACCGGAATACCGGAGGAGCCTATATTGAACGAAACCACCAGGCGGTCTTTATCCGGGGCGAGGGCATTCTCCGTTCGCTCAGAGATATCGAAAACATTCCCGTCAAAACCGGCGGAAACGCGCCGGTACTTATCCGGGACCTGGCCAGCGTCCGGCTGGGCTCCGCAGTCCGCTATGGCGCTTTCACCAAAGACGGGAAAGGGGAAGCCGTGGGAGGCACCATCATGATGCTTAAAGGCGCCAACTCAAATAAAGTGATCGCCAATGTAAAGGAACGCATGGAACAAGTCAGGGAATCGCTGCCTGAAGGGCTGGATATTCATGCCTTCCTGGACAGAAGCGACCTGATAGAAAGAACCTCTTTTACAATTGGGAAAAACCTGGCGGAAGGCGCGCTGATCGTTGTCCTGGTACTTGTATTGCTGCTTGGCAACCTGCGCGGCGGGCTTATTATCGCATCCATCATTCCGCTATCCCTGCTTTTCGCTTTTATTTTAATGCGCATATTCGGCGTATGGGCTAACCTGATGAGCCTTGGAGCTATTGACTTCGGCATTATTATAGACGGCGCGGTAATTATCGTGGAAGGGGTCGCTTTTCAGCTGTCCGGGCAAACAGCTTCCGGGCGAAGCCTGAGCAGGCAGCAAATGGACAAAGTTGTACTAACATCCTCCGGCAGCCTGATGAACACGGCCTTTTTCGGTCAGCTGATCATCCTGATCGTCTTCATGCCTATCCTGGCGCTGGAAGGTGTGGAAGGAAAAATGTTCCGGCCCATGGCTTATACTTTCGGGTTTGCTGTATTGGGAGCTATCCTGCTTTGCCTTACTTATATACCCTGCATGTCGGCCTTGTTCCTCCATCCCAGGAGGGAAAGGGGGAAATTCTCCGCATGGGTCCGGCGCAGCAGCGAACGCCTGATGGAATTCCTGCGGGGAATATACATTCCTTTGCTGCGGCGCGCGCTGGATCATGCCAAGGCCACGATTATTATCTCCCTGGTCTTACTGGCCGCCACCATAGCTATCTTTACGCGGATGGGCGGAGAATTTATGCCGCAGCTGGACGAAGGGGACATCGCTTTTCACGCCATCCTGAAACCAGGCAGTTCCCTTACAGAGACCGTGGAAGCAACTACCAGGATCGAAAAGCTGATCCTTGAAAACTTCCCGGAAGCCGAACATGTCTTAAGCCGGATAGGGGTATCCGACGTACCTACCGACCCTATGCCCATGGATATGGCGGATGTGTTCGTCATTCTTAAACCGGAAAAGGACTGGGTTTCGGCAGGTTCCAAAGAAGAGCTGATCGAAAAAATAAAAGAAACGCTTGCGCTTATTCCCGGTGTGAACTATGAATTCACCCAGCCCATAGAAATGCGCTTTAACGAACTGATAAGCGGTGTCCGGGAGGACATTGCCGTGAAGCTTTACGGAGAAGATCTGGAGGTGCTGGCTGCCAAAGCCGCGGAAATGGGCTCGCTCATCTCCGGCATCGACGGCGTTGCCGATATGCGCGTGGAAGCCACCAGCGGCCTTCCCCAGCTGGTTGTCGCCTACGACCGGGCAAAGCTGGCAGAATACGGAATGAATGTTGAAGCCCTGAACAAAATGGTCAATGCCGCCTTCGCCGGCGCCGCCGCGGGTGTGATCTTTGAAGGGGAAAAGCGGTTTGACCTGGTTATCCGCCTGGACGAACAGTACCGGGCGAATATCCGGGACCTGCAAAATCTCTACGTCAGCCTCCCGGACGGAAGCCAGGTGCCTATCTCGGCCCTTGCCACTATTGAATACCAGCCTGCTCCCATACAGATCTCACGCGATGATACCCGGCGAAGGACCTATGTGGGTATTAATGTGCGCGACCGGGACATTGAAAGCCTTGTGGAAGAGATCCGGGAAAAACTGCAGGCGGAACTGGAACTTCCCCCAGGCTATTATATCGAGTACGGGGGAGCGTTCGAAAACCTTGAACGGGCGGGAAAGCGGCTTTCACTGGTTGTTCCGCTGGCCCTGGCGCTGATCTTCCTGCTGCTTTATTTCGCCCTGCATTCACTGAGTCAAACGCTGATGATCTATATGGCCATCCCGCTGGCAGCCATCGGAGGAGTTATGGCCCTGTGGCTGCGGGGAATGCCCTTCAGCATCTCAGCCGGCGTCGGATTCGTGGTACTTTTCGGGGTGGCCGTTCTCAACGGGCTGGTGCTGGTAAGCCGCTTTAATTCCCTCAAAACCGAGGGCGTCCCGCTCGGGGAACGCATCCGGCAGGGCGCAGGTGAACGCCTTCGCCCGGTACTGCTCACCGCCCTGGCTGCCATTACCGGCTTTCTTCCCATGGCCATTTCCACCTCGGCGGGCGCCGAAGTACAGCGGCCGCTTGCCACCGTGGTCATCGGAGGGCTATTAACCTCTACCCTTCTCACGCTGCTGGTTTTACCCCTGCTCTACCAGTGGACGGAACAGCGTTCCCTTAATCGTTCAAAACTAAAAACAATGAAATCTTTCCTGATCGCATTCTGCCTTACCGGGATACTGACCGGCCTGTCCCGGCCCGGCAATGCTGCGGCTTCCAACGCTCCTGAAATCCCCAACGGGACTCCTGAGTTTACAGAGGACCCGCTTCCGCAAACGGATTCCCTGATAAGCCTGCAGGAAGCCCGGGAAAAGGCCCGCGCCTATCATCCTTCGATGAAGCTCGCCGAACTGTCTGTAGTGAAGCAAAATGAATTAAAGGAAACCGCCTGGCAACTTGGAGACACTCGTGTATTTACCGGTATGGAAGAAGCAGGCGGTAGTGGGCCGGGAGTGCAGACGCTGGTAGGGATTGGGCAGCAAAACGTGGATATTTTCGGCAGCTTCAGCCGCAGCAAATGGAGAAGCGAACTTATCCGGCTCAGCAAGATCAACCGGGATCTTAGCGGGCTGGAAGTCACAAAAAATACCTCTTCGGCTTATTATCATGCCGCTTTTGCACGGAGCCGTTTAAGAGTAACCCGCGAACTGGACAGTATTTACCGCCGCTTTGAAGAAGCCGCCCTCCTTCGGTTTGAAACAGGCGAATCACCCCGGCTGGAATACCTGGCCGCAAGGGGAAAATATCAAAAGGTAAAGCTGGCGCTCCGGCAGGCAACCGAGGACTATGAAATTGCCCTTGCCGCCCTCGTGCGATGGACGGGCATTGAAAAACGGTTCGGCGTGCATTACCTGGAGGAAATGTCGATTCCGGCCGGACAAAACATTCTGCAGGATAGCGGGGCAAACAAGCCGGGCCCGCCGGGGAAGGGGGCGAACCCGGGAAAAGGGACAAACCCGGGAAAGGGGGCAAATTCGGGAAAGGGGGCGAATTCAGGAAACGCCGCTGATTCAGGAAACGCGGCTGACTCCCTGGTTCTAAAAAGCAACCCGCTCCTGGAACCATTCCGGCAGGACATTCGCGTGCAGCAGGCACGCATAAGAATGGCACGTGCGGAGCTGCTTCCCTCCTTCAGCGGAGAATATGCCTGGCAGCAGGCCGGTGGACAAAAAGGATTTTATTCCTGGCAGGTGGGCATACAAATCCCACTTTGGTTCATCCCTCAAAAAGGCAACATAAAGGCCGCAAAGACGGAAAAGAAGATTGCCGAAAACCGCCTCCTCCTGGAAGCGTCCAGATTGCAGTGGCAGCTAAGGAAACTGGAGGCAGAACTGCAAAAGACGCGGGCCTCCATTGATTTTTACCTGGAGGAAGGGCTCCCCCTGGCCACAGAGCAGGTAACTGCGGCAGCCAAAAGCTACCGTTACGGGGAAATAGACTATACGGCCTACATTCAATTAACGGACGAAGCCGTCCGGACACGCACAGCCTTTCTCGAAAGCCTCAACAATTACTTCCAGGCAAAGAACGAACTCCAGTTTATTTCCGGACAATTCTAAAACGATCAAAATGAACACTATAAATAAATATCTATTGTTCCTGCCCTTTCTGCTGGCCGCCTGCCAGGGTGCAGCGCCGCATGAAGAAGGCCATGAGGGTCATACGGAGCAGGAAGAAACCGCATCCCATGAAGAAGGATGGGTGGAGCTGACCGGGCAGCAGGCAGATGCCGTTCATATTCAAACCGATACACTCCGCGCCTATCCGCTTGGGGCCGGTATTAAAGCGAACGGTCAACTGGAAGTACCACCCCAGAATGAAGCCCGGGTAAGCGCCTACCTGGGAGGAAACGTTAACCGGATCCTGGTAATAGAGGGAGATAAGGTAAAAAAGGGCCAGACGCTGGCTACCCTCTCGCATCCCGACCTGATTGCCATCCAGCAGGATTACCAGGAAGCATTGAATGAACTGTCCTTCCTGGAAGAAGAATATACCCGCAAACAGCAGTTGTATAAAGAAGGCGTCAGTTCCGGCAGGCAATTTCAGCAAGCGGATGCAGATCATAAAACAATGCAGTCAAGGGTTGCGGCCCTAAAGGCTAAGCTACACATGCTGCACCTGGATCCCGAAGCGGTGGCCTCCGGAAAAATCTCCGTTTCTATCCCCGTAACAACGCCAATAGGCGGCTTTGTCAAAAAGGTAAAAGTCCTTACCGGCCAATACGTACCGCCGCAGCAGGAATTATTCGAAATAGTCGACAATAGCCATATACATGCCGACCTCATGGTTTTCCAGAAGGACATGGAAAAGCTGCGACAAGGCCAGAAAATCTTCTTTACCGTAGGAAATATGCTGGGAGAAACGTTTGAAGCCCGCATTTTTTCCATCGGAAAGGTGCTGGAAGAGGACCCAAGGGCGGTGCATGTCCATGCAGAGATCACCGGCAGCACGGAAGATCTTATCCCGGGCATGTACGTTCAGGGAAGGATCATCACAGAAGAAACAGAAACCCTCGCCTTGCCGGAAGACGGGATTGCCCGGGAAGGCGATAAAACCTTTATTTTCCTTGCAGAACAAGGCAAGAAGACAGAAGGTAAAGGCGAACGTATTCGCCGGTTCCGGATGGTTGAAGTCGGCACCGGCGTGCAGGAAGGCGGCCTCATCGCGATCAAACCGGCAGAGCAACTTCCCGAAGACGCCATTGTGGTCACCAGCGGCGCCTATTATTTACTCGCTGAAATGAAAAAGGGCGAAGCAGGGCATCATCACTGATCCCGCCCTTACCGGCCCTTTTCCGGAACAAGATGGTTCAAAAAAAATCGCTAATATTGACTTCAGGTAAAGAAAGAAGATGCTAAGACCAATTATAAGTTTCCTGCTCCTGGCTGCCGGCATGATCGCTGACCATCTCTGGCAGCCGGCTTTCTTCACCGGCTTTCTGCGTCTGGCCTGGTACCTGCTGGCCTATTTACCGGTTGGCCTCCCGGTCATCCGGAAAGCGGTGAAAACCCTCCTGAAAGGAGATCTGTTCACCGAGTTCTTCCTGATGAGCATTGCTACATTAGGCGCATTCGCCATTGGCGAATATCCCGAAGGAGTGGCCGTCATGCTCTTCTATACTGTCGGGGAATTATTCCAGGACGCAGCTGTAGGCAAAGCGAAACGCAGCATTTCCGCCCTGCTCGATGTACGGTCAGCCAGCGCCACGGTCTTCCGGGAAGGCGCATATTCGACGGTGAACCCGGAAGAAGTAGCTATTGGAGAAACCCTGCAGGTCAAAGTCGGAGAACGGGTACCCCTGGACGGTTCATTGCTGTCCCCGGTCTCCTCTTTTAATACCGTTGCCTTAACAGGAGAAAGCAAACCCAGGACCATTCGCGAAGGCGGGCAGGTGCTGGCCGGGATGATCAATATGAACCAGGTCATAGAAATGCAGGCCAACCGGAAATTCGAGGATAGTTCCATTTCACGGATCCTCGAAATGGTAAAGAATGCCATTGCCCGCAAAGCAAAGACAGAGCAATTCATCCGGCGCTTTGCCAGGGTTTATACGCCAATTGTTACATGTATGGCCATTGCCCTGGTCTTCCTTCCCTGGTTTTTCGTACCGGACTATGAGTTTGAGGACTGGCTGTACCGGGGGCTGATCTTTCTGGTCATTTCCTGTCCCTGCGCCCTCGTAGTTTCCATTCCCCTTGGCTATTTCGGGGGGATCGGGGCAGCCTCCCGCAGGGGCATCCTGTTCAAAGGATCGGCCTACCTGGACCGGATTACCAACGTGAACACTGTTATACTGGACAAAACGGGAACCCTTACCGAAGGTGTTTTCGGGGTTCGCGAAATGGTAGTTAAAACCGGCGAACCGGCAGCAGCGGCAGCAGGCGCAGATCAGCAGGCTCCCGGATTCCTTCAGCTGGTAACAGCACTGGAAAGCCATTCTAATCATCCCGTTGCGCTGGCGGTTACCCGCTACGGAAAGGAAAACGGAGCGGACTTTTCAACCATAAGGGTAGAATCCGTGGAAGAAATACCCGGCCAGGGTTTAAAAGGCCTTGCGAACGGATCAGAAATACTTGCCGGGAATACTGCTTTGCTGAGAAACCACGGCATTGCTGCAGATCCTGCCCTGGAGGATATAAAAGGTTCGGTGGTGGTAGTTGCCATTAACAGGCAATATGCGGGATACCTGCTGGTGGACGACAAGATAAAGGAAGACGCCCCGGCTGCTATTCGTGCGCTTCGTTCCGCAGGGATAAAAGAAACGATCATGCTGTCCGGTGATCGCGCCTCCGTAGCAGCGGACGTGGCTGCCCGGCTGGGCATTGACCGGTATTACGGGGACCTGCTTCCGGACGAAAAGGTCCGGCAAATAGAAGCGCTCAAAAAAGACCCTTCGCGCGTGATCGCCTTTGCCGGCGATGGCATTAATGATGCCCCCGCCCTTGCGCTCAGCGATGTAGGCATTGCAATGGGGGGCCTTGGAAGTGACGCCGCCATAGAAACTGCCGACGTCGTTATCCAGACGGACCAGCCTTCCCGCATTGCGACTGCCATCCGGATCGGGAAAGCCACCAAGCGTATTGTATGGCAAAATATTAGCCTTGCATTTGGCGTGAAAGCGCTTGTACTCCTATTGGGCGCAGCCGGCCTGGCCAGCATGTGGGGAGCAGTATTTGCCGATGTAGGAGTTGCCCTGTTGGCAATTGCCAACGCGGTCCGCATCCAGCATAAAGATTTTGACCGCTAATCCCGGAGCGTTTACTTCGGCACTCCGGAGGGCAATTACCTTTTTTTGCTCATAAAATCAACCGTTTTTTTAAGGGAGCCGTCCGGCCGGGTGCCTGCTGTCAGGTCCCAGTAACTCTCGTCCTGTTCAATCTGAAGCAGACTGGTCACGATCCAGCTTTGCGACCAGCCGCTAAGTGTACACCAGGCTCCCCACCCTTTATCAGCATTGGACGCCCAGTAATCCCAACGGTCGTATTCAAAGGCCCTGAACCAGGCACCATCAATATCTTTGTGCTTTTCGCTCTCCACCTGGATACGGACCAGAAAGTCGGACAGCTTTTCGGCCGCTTTCCTGTAACTGGGGTTACCGGTGGCATGAGCGGCTTCATTAAGGCTAAATATCGCAAAGTTGCAGGTGTAAAGCATTTCCGCCACGGGATCTCCATTCTCAAAGATCAGCGAGCTTTCATCCACCCCATAATCGCTATTTGACTTTAATTCCCTGAAAAGTCCCGGACCATCGCCGATCTCCTCGCGGATACCGCCGCTTTCCACCTGGGCTTTTAAAAGATCGGCAGCTACTATATCCAGCCAACGGCGGTGTTCTTCCGTATCTTCAATCCGTACCAGCCAGGCCAGCGGCAGCACCATACGCGCCCGCTGGGTCTGAAGGCTGCTTCCCCACAACCACTTCTTCGGATAAGCCTCCATAGTCAGTTTGATAGCTGTTTTTGTTTTCTCAAGAAGCGGTTCATACCCGGTTTTGTTATACAACCATAAATAACAGGCCCACATCCAGGACTCAAAATGTGGCGAAGGATAAAAAAGATCGCGCTCCTCATAAAATTTCAAACCGTTTGCCACAATGTCGCCTTCTTCCAGGCGCGAACTCCTAAAACCTTGCTTTCCGGTGGTACGGAAGTTGGCCATGATCGCTTCCACTATCTCCGTATCCCATTCTGTTGACTCCAGGTAGGCTGATGCACCAATAATTCCTAAAATTGCCCGGGCATTGTCATCCCCGTAAAACGATCCCGGTTGGGTGACGGACCACCCTATCAACCCGTAAGCAGGACTGGATCTGTCATCCTTGGCGCCGGCCCGCATATTGGATGTCTCAAAAAGATAGTTGATCAGGTTGGCCGCCTTTTCACGATATCCTTTATCGTTAAACGCATTCCCCGCTGCTGCCAATGCCATGCTTACTTCTCCCTGCACGTCTGCCCTCATCCAGTAACGATATAACTGACTGCCGTCGTAATTAATGGAGGAGGTATGTCCTTCTATTATCCCAAGTGTGCCATCCCCGTTTGGCAGCTCCGAAGGCAAGGGAGGACCTACAGGCATTAGCCCGTCACCCTGATACTTTAACCAGAGGTCCTTCCATTCAGGATGTACGAACAAATTGGCATTATCAAACCATTCTACTCCCCTCCTGACACTTTGCAGCCTTGCGTTTGCAGGCAAGGGTTCATCTTTCTGGTACATGGGCCTGACATAAGTTAACCAGTTGTCAATCTTTAACCCCGGCTGCCGGGTCATTTCAGCTAAAAGCCAGGTCCATACTCGCTTGATCGACGCAATGGGTCCATATCTTGCAGTGGCAAAATTGCTGAGCTTGGTCATGGATAGAAATACTCTCCCCCGCTTAAATAACAAGGGATAGGTTTTGGTGCTATCCAGGCCATACTCCGCTTTATCAAAGCCTACCACTTTCGCCAGTACGATCAGAGGATTTTCTTCCCGCACCGGCAGAATATGACAATTATGAATACCTAATAAACTCATTGGCGGCAAGCTTTCTCCAAAAGCGTTACTGGTCACTACCCCGCGTTCCAGCCGCGTTTCCAACGGCTCCTGCTCCATCGCTAAGCCGGGAAAAAAAGCCGGGTATTCAATATATACATTCAACTCTTTGCGGTTAATCGCTTTAAGCATCGCTTCGCTGATCCTTTGTTTACTGTCCGTCTCCGGATAAGAGTCCGACACAACGAAAACAGGGGTACCGGGTGAAGACGATTGAATGGCGGATTGTAGTGATTCATAATGCTTAATCTTATATCCTTCCTGCTTTAAAAGAATATATAAATCGTTTTTACTGCTGCCGCAGAAGGCAATCACCGGGTCTTTTGCCAGCGCGCATGAGGTAAACAACAACAAGAAAGCACATTGCGTAAGAAGTTTTGCAATCATATGGGTTTGGGTTAAGGGTATTTAGCGCCGGCGTTCAATAAGGATAATCCGGCGCAGGTACAGAAATATGGCCAGGCCGATAATCACGTAAAGGATCGCGTCCAGGTAACGGTCAAGTTCGCTGAAATTCTTTCCGAGGAAAAAGCCAACACAAGCCAGGAAGCTGATCCAGACAACGGTCCCTGCGAAACTGAATAAAAGGAACCGGAAAAGGTTCATGTTATTGAAACCCGCGGGAATAGAGATCAGGGAACGAATGCCCGGCACGAGACGGCAAAGCATAACTGCCCTGTGCCCTTGCCTGGAGAACCAGTCGTTTGCCCTGTCAATATCCGGAGGAGAGAGCGCGAGCCATCTGCCATTTTTGCTGATGAACCGCTTCAATCTGTCTTTCCCCAACCGGCTTCCAAGGTAATAAAGAGGCAGGTTTCCGGCCAGGCTTCCCAGGGTACCGCTAAGGATCACACCGAAGAGCGTGAACTTCTTTTCGGTTGCCATATAACCGGCCAGCGGCATGATAAATTCCGAAGGTAAGGGAGGAAAAATATTTTCAAGGGCCATTAAAAGAAAAATACCCAGGTAGCCTATTGCTTCAATGGTGTTTATGATCCAGTCAGCCAACGTATTTGCGGTTAATATATAATTGTTTTACAAGTACCATAACGATTACAAGCAAGGGGGTAGCCAGGATAATACCCCACACACCTGTTAAGGGCGCTATTAGCACCTGTGCGATAATGATGAGCGCCGGCGGCACCTGCACCAGCTTTTTCTGCACCACCGGGGTGATAAAATTGCTTTCCAGTACCTGCACCAGTATGTAAAGCCCTGCTACCATGCCCGCCGTTGCCGGGCCTTGCATAAGCGCTATGAGTACCGCCGGCACCATCGCTATCAGCGGGCCAAAGTTAGGAATAAAGTTGAGCAGTCCCGCTATCAATGCCAGCACCAGCCACATAGGCACGCCGATTACAGCCAGCCCGATACCAGTAAGCACCGCCACTACCAGCATTGCGAAAAGTTTGCCTTTCAGCCACTTTTTGAGGTTCGCTCCTACTTTATTCAGCACATCGTTTGCCTTGTCTTTACCGGCCTCCGGCACCAGCTTCACAATGCCGCTTTTATATTGAAAAGGGGACACAGTAAAGAAAATGCCTATGAAAAGAATCACGTACATATCGCCCAGTATGCCGAAAGTGGAACTGAAGATGGTGCTTAACAAGCCTTTGGCTTTGTCCATCGTCTCCGGTGAAGAGGCCTGCTGTAAAATCTTTTGCCCCATAGGCGACTGGTTTATCCGGGACCTGGCATTTTGTATGGTAGAAGGCAGGATTTCGGAGAGCTTTACCATCTGTTCCTGTACTTTAGCCCCCATTAACCAGAAGAAAAGCCCAAGCAGCACAAAAGTGCTTGCCACTGAAAGTGTGAGGCACAGTTTATTGTTCCATCCTGTTTTGCGGTGCAGAAAGCCTGACACGCCGCGGAAGAACGTGGCCACCATTACAGCGGCAAGCACCAGTAAAAGAACGCTAAATGTCGCTTTTATCAATAGCAGCAGTATGGTGATCAAGGCAAGTATACCGCCTGCGATCCATATTTTTTGAACAAAAGAATACTGCTTTTCCCCGGATGGCATTTTTGAAGTCATGCCTGGTGATAAATCAACTTTCCAGCCAAAACACCGAAGCGGGTATCCGATTAAACAAATACCGGCAGCAACACGCTACCGGTATCTATTTGTATTGCTGAAAAATCTGGTCCTTTTTAAGCATCCGGTATTTCGGGTTCTACCAGCTTAGCCAGCTTTTCCAGGGATTCCTGCCAGCCCAGGTAACACATTTCAACGGGTATCGCCGAAGGTATCCCTTCCTGCAGCACTTTCAGCTCTGTACCTACCATTGTCTTTTGAAGCCAGACAGAAGTAGTCATCACATCCGGCATGCCAGGATCGTCAAACTGATCCGTGTACTGCAGGTATTCATTGGGCTTGATCGCTACATACTCCCCGCCGAACGAGTGGCCATTCCCGGTTGTAAAGTTTTGGAACGACATTTTATAGGTACCGCCTACCTTTACGTTCATCTCGTGTACCGTGCAAAGAAAACCATAAGGTGGTAGCCATGAGCTTATCGCCAGGGCTTCGGTAAAAGCACGGTATACTTTTTCAGGCGATGCTTTCAGTACCCGGTGCAATGAAACTTTGTTGTCAGACATAACATTAGTTTTTGATCGTATCCTACTCGTATGGCTTTTCGGTTCCGCCCGTTTACGTGGTCGCTGCTCCACATGGGAGTTGTTTTTAACAATCTTTCTTTCACAAAGGTGGGGGTAAAATTCAGTATTGAACGAGGCGGAATACGACAATCAGGGGGTAATTTGCGACCGCCGGAAGCGATGCCCGGGCAAAACCCGCCGGCAAAATATAAATCGCGCCCTGGAACAAAATCCGGTTACTCCGGGTTTTAAGAAGGACCGATGTGATAATAAACGATGAAAATGAATATAAAGCTCCCTTTGACCCTTACCGTGCTTCTCCTTTTCGCCTGTTTAACGATGACGGCCCAAACGGTTTCTGAAGGTGTTGCGCTGCGCAGCCAGGGAGAAGACGGCGTGGATACCTACCGGATACCGGGACTGGCCACTACCAGCAAAGGCACCCTGATAGCTGTCTATGATATCCGCTATGACAATGCAGCAGACCTGCAGGCACATATTGACGTTGGGATGAGCCGGAGTACCGACGGCGGCGAAACCTGGGAACCAATGAAGGTGATCATGGATATGGGAGAATGGGGCGGCCTGCCCCAGGCAGCCAACGGTGTGGGAGATCCCGCGATCCTGGTAGATGAGCAGACCGGTACCATTTGGGTGGCCGGCCTGTGGACGCACGGCTATCCGGGCAAAAGAGCATGGACTTCTTCCGGACCCGGCATGTCGCCGGAAGAAACCGGGCAGTTCCTGCTGGTAAAAAGCGAGGACGACGGCCTCACCTGGTCGGAGCCGGTAAATATTACCGGGCAGGTCAAAAAGCCTGAATGGACATTATTTCTGCAGGGACCGGGAAAGGGCATTACGCTGGAAGACGGTACGCTCGTATTTCCCGCCCAATTCAAAGACAAGGACGGCATGCCCTGGTCTACCATTATTTACAGTAAGGACCGCGGAAAGACCTGGCACACGGGCACAGGCGCCAAGTCCAATACCACAGAGGCGCAGGTGGTCCAACTCCGGGACGGCTCCCTGATGCTGAATATGCGGGATAACCGGGGCGGCGCCCGTTCGGTCTACATTACCGACGATTTGGGCGAAACCTGGACAGCGCATCCAACTTCACGGAAAGCACTTATTGAACCGGTTTGCATGGCCAGCATCATTACCCATAAATACAAGGGAAAACACCTGCTGATCTTTTCCAACCCAAATTCCACGGAAGACAGGCATCATATGACCGTCAAGATCAGCAAAGACCAGGGCATGACCTGGCCGGAAGTCTCCTGGCTGTTGCTTGATGAAGGCGAAGGGCGGGGCTACTCCTGCCTGACATCCGTCAATGAACATACGATCGGCATTCTTTACGAAGGAAGCAAGGCGGATCTTGTATTCCAGAAAATTGACCTTCGGAAGCTGTTAAAAAAGGCCCGTTAAGCGCACAAAAAACTATCTGCGGCCTCACGGGGCGGACCGGTCAATGCATGCGTGCCGTGGGTCTTCCTCGGCGCGGGCGGCGTCAGGGATAAACTATTGCCCAACCCTGGTGCTGGCGAATGATGATCTCCCCGTTTCCGGAGGGGACAAAGGAAATGAAGGGATAAAGCTCCGATTTCCTGATGCCTCGTTCGTTTAGCGTGTTCTCACACTGAGCAAGGATGACGCCTTTTTCTTTCAGGCCTTCCAGGGCGGTTCTGTAAGGGCTTCCGTTCCGGTAAATTTCCACGCCGTCGCCAAAGACGATAAGTTCGACTTCCAATTTTCCTTTCAGACGGGGGTCATTCAATGCGTTCCGGATATTTCGCAAAGCGGCTTTTACCCGCTTATCATCCGATGAGTTGACCACATACAGCGCTTTATAACTGCCGAGCGTAGCCCGGGCCCCGGTGAAGGGGGCCGGGCCCTGTGCAGAAACGTCCTGGGACAGTACCAGGCGGGGCAATAACAGCAGGCCAGCCAGGTAAAGAATTGCTAAAAACTTTATTTTTTTCATCTTTTAAATGCCTCAATTCCGGTTTCTAAAAAATCAACGTAATTACTTATATCAAGGTCGAATCCCCTGGGAGGCACCAGCGGGGCTCCTTCATGATCCGCGATCACGTAATGCGGCTGCGCATTCGTGCCGAAAGTGGAAGCCTGCAGGTCGCTCCACTTTTGCCCGATGCGGGTGATCTTTTTGCCGCTGAAAGAAGATGTATATTGTTCGCCCTCGGCCAGGGCGGTCTTATCGTCCACGTAAAGAGATACCAGTACGTAATCGTTTTTCAGCCTGCTGAGTACCGCCGGATCCGACCAGACAGAGGCTTCCATTTTCCGGCAGTTTACACAGCTCCAGCCGGTAAAGTCAATCAATACCGGTTTATTCACCTTCCTGGCATGGGCTAATCCTTCCTCGTAATCGTAAAAGGCGTCCAGGCCGTGAGGAGCGTGAAATATTCCGCCGTATTTTTTCCCGCTTACCTGCGCATCGTCAGCCGCGGCCGGACCGGTGCGATGGAGGTCGAAGTCCTGTGTAGGCTGCGGCGGAAGCCATGCACTGATCGCCTTTAGCGGGGCTCCCCACATACCGGGAACCATGTAAATAGTAAATGAAAGCGCCAGTGCGGCAAAAAGTAAACGCGGGAGCGACAACGTTTCGGGGTTTTCGGAAAACAGTTTCAGCTTTCCCAGGAGAAACAGCCCTAGCAGCCCGAATATAACGATCCAAATGGCGAGGAATACCTCCCGGTCGAGAATGCCCCAGTGGTAGGCCAGGTCTACGTTGGAGAGAAACTTCATAGCCAGCGCCAGCTCAATGAACCCGAGCGATACCTTTACCGTATTCAGCCAGCTGCCCGATTTGGGGAGTTCTTTCAGAAAGGCCGGAAAAATGGCGAACAAGACGAAAGGAATAGCCAGGGCCGCCGAAAACCCCAGCATGCCGGCAGCCGGCCCCATCAGGCTGCCTTTTGCGACCGCTTCCACCAGCAGCAGGCCAATAATGGGGCCTGTGCAGGAAAAAGAAACCAGGCTTAAGGTAAAGGCCATGAAAAAGATACCTGTGAGGTTTCGCTGATGCGAGCGGGCATCGACCTTATTTACAAAGCGGGAGGGCAATGTTATCTCAAACCCTCCCAGGAAGGAAATGGCAAAAAGGAGAATGATGCCAAAGAATACCAGGTTAAATATGGCGCTGCTGGCGGCCGCATTCAGAGCCGACGCCCCGAAGATCAGCGTCACAGCAAGTCCCAGCCCGACATAAATGACGATGATCGAAAGGCCGTAGATAAGTGCGTTCCGGATCCCTTTCGACCGGCTTCCGCTTTGCCTGGTAAAAAACGAGGCCGTTAATGGGATCATCGGGTAAATGCAAGGCATCAGGAAGGCTGCAAAGCCTCCAAGCAGACCCGCAAGAAAGATACCCCAAAAGCTTTTGCCGGCGGCTGGTGCCGGACCCGGGCTTGCAGGGCCGGCTGCGCCTGATGTTCCTGCGCTGGCAAGGGCGCCGGCAGTACCGCCTTCCGCGGTCCTCGCATTAAATGCGGCTCCGGATGTCCCGCCCGGCCTTTCAAAGCTCCCTGAAGCCGAGCCTCCAGGAGCAGAAGCATCGATCTTCAGCGTAAAAGGCACTATTTCCGGCGGCAGGCAGGCGGTATCGTTGCAAACCATATATTCAACGGTTCCCTTCACCATCGCTTCCGGCTTTTTCAGCCGGACCTGCTGCACGAACCGGACCTTCACCGTATGCCAGGATATCTCCATATCGAAGTTAGGATCGTAGGAAGCAACAGCATCAGGCTTTTCCGCAGTTGTTCCTGCCAGCTCGTAATCCGGGCTTTTCTCAAATTGAAACGTGGTTGCCTGCGGGCCGCCTTCGGGAATAAACTGGGAGTACAAATGCCATCCCGGCTCAATTTCCGCAGTGATCGTTACCGAGGCTTGCTCCTTAGTGATCTCTTCTGCTGTTATTCTCCACTGAACCGGATCATAGATCTGGGCAAAGGACAGCCCGCCGCATGCAAGCAGCAAAAGAACTAAAACAAATTTCTTCATTATTGCTAACCCTTATTATTTGGCGGCCAGTTCCTTCATAAATGACTGGAACTCCGGGGCAGAATAGTCGCCCATTCCTTCATGTTTAAATACTACTTCCCCCTTTTTATCAAGTACCAGGGTGGTCGGGATGGCGCCGCCAAGAAAAGATGGAGGAATCGCGCTGGCCGGTGTATGGACCGGCAGGTCATAATCACCTTTCTGCATAAACTTCAGGGACCGCTCCGGTTTATTATCCACATCCACCATCAGGAAGAGGAATTTCTCATCATCCTTAAAAGCTGAGTAAAGCTTCTGTATTGAGGGCATTTCAGCTATACAGGGCGGGCACCAGGTTGCCCAGAAGTTTATGAACACCACCTTGCCCTGCTGCCGGGAAAGGTCAATGAGTTCGCCTTCCGCACTTTTAAACAATACAGACCCCTGCTGAATTGAAGAAGGCTGCGCTGAAGAAGCCTGCGCTGGTTCCGTATCGGTTCCGGGGACTGAAGACGGAGTTGAAGAAGCCTGCGCTGGCTCCGTATCCGGGTCGGTGCCGGGGACTGAAGACGGAGTTGAAGAAGCCTGCGCTGGCTCCGTATCCGGGTCGGTGCCGGGAACCGAAGGCTGAAACAATCCCGTTTCAACCAGGCCGCGAAGTACGGCGCCTTTTAAAGCGGGGCTGAAAAACAAAGCAGCTCCGAAAATGACCAGAATGGCAGTAATTATATTGGAAAACGAAAATAAAGATTTCATGACTGTAAATATAAATAACATGTTGGCATCCGGTCTTCCGGACACACGGTTGAATAAATAGTTGAAAGGAAAAGGTTAATAGCGTTTTGCTAATGCGTTCGGGCTTTGCTGATACGCCGGGCGGAGGCTAAACGAGCAGCACCCCGTTTTTCAGGAACAAAGGAAAGGGATCAGTTTCTAGTACGCTCCGCGGTTTTGGCGGAAGATAAGAAACGGTACCCGGAGCATTGTTAAGCAAATTCAGGGAAAATCCGATCAAAACAGCAGCCGGAGATGCTTTTCCACCGGTTTTAAAAACTTCATAGAACCCGTCCCGTAAAATTTCCGCGGAACAGATCGATTGACCGCTTTCCGCCGCCGCGATATCAATTCGCTGAGAAGCAGCTGTCCGTGCTTCCGCTTTGATAAATTTCCGGTTAGGGCAGGAATTTCCAGCTGCAATGCAGACACACAGCAAAAGAAGCTGTGCGAATATCCTTTTATATAACGTGCAAGCGGGCATTTTCCTTGGGATGAAATTACTGCAAGGATACGAAAAAAACCAAGAAAGATAAAATTCTCCTTTTGGATGGCTTTACAATATTTTAATACTTTTGCGAAGTGAAGCTGATCGTTTTAGTATTATCGATGTTTGTGCTGGCGCTTACCAGTTTGCCATGCTGCGTGCTGGCCGAACAGTCACATGCCCATAACGGGCAGCAAGCGGATTCGCCGGATAATTGCCCTGAAAAGAAAGACGATTGCTGCAAAGATTGTTCTCCATTCTATGTTTGCGGCAGTTGCCCGGGATTCATTATAAACGACTTTTCACTTCTTGCTTCTATATTACCTCTCGAACATTCTTCCTGCTACGGCAGTTATTTACCCTTTAAATTAAGCGAGATAATTATTCCCGTCTGGCAGCCGCCCAAATTAGGTTAATACCATCCTGCTTTTTTTATTAGCTATTTCTTACACTAAATAATTTCATACATAGTAATGAAGAGATTGATTTTGCTTTCGGCAATGCTGTTTAGTATTGTTTCAAGCTATGCGCAAAATACTTATAAAGCAATCGTTAAAGATGCAGAGACGGACGAGCCGCTTCCGGGAGCGACAGTAACCGTTCAGGGAACCGGCCTGGGAGCAGCTTCCGATCACGGCGGAAACCTCCTGCTGGAAAACATTCCGGACGGAGAACAAGTAATTTTTTTCAGCTACCTTGGTTATCAACCCCTTTCAGATACGGTGATCTTTCCCTTTGACCAACCGTCTCCCGCCCTGATCTCTTTAGTTCCGGCGGAACATGGGGACGACCATGAACTCGAAGAAGTGGTGATTACTGCTACCAGGAGCAGCAGAACCATTGATAATATCCCTACCCGCGTGGAAGTGATCGCCGGAGAAGAACTGGATGAAAAAGGTAATATGAAGCCCGGGGATATCCGCATGCTGCTGGCTGAAAGTACGGGTATTCAAACCCAGCAAACCTCGGCAACCAGCGGCAATTCCAGTATCCGTATCCAGGGACTTGACGGAAAGTACACCCAAATGATCCGGGACGGCTTTCCCTTGTATTCGGGTTTTTCCGGGGGACTGGGTCTGTTGCAAATCGCCCCGCTGGACCTGCAGCAGGTGGAAGTGATCAAAGGATCCTCCTCTACCCTATACGGCGGCGGCGCCATTGCCGGGCTGGTAAACCTGGTATCCAAAAAGCCTGCGGAAGAACGTCAGCTTAATCTCCTGTTGAACGGCACCTCTGCGTTAGGCCTGGACGCCAACGCTTTCTATGCGGAGAAATTCAAAAAAACAGGGACAACAATTTACGCGGCCTACAATCACGGCAGCGCTTATGACCCATCAGACATCGGATTAACGGCCATCCCCGAATTTGACCGCTTCACGCTGAATCCGAAAATATATCTTTATTTTACGGACCGGACCACGCTCTATGCGGGAATCAACGCCACCGTAGAAAAACGGGTGGGCGGAGACCTGGAATACGTCAAAGGTAACGGCAGCCCCGGGCATACGTATTTCGAAGAGAATAAAACGGGGCGTTACAGCACGCAAATAGAACTTGATCATGAGCTGAACAGCAGGGAAAAACTGGTTTTCCGCAACAGCGCCGGCTACTATGACCGAAGCATCGGAATGCCGGACTACAAGTTTTCCGGCGGTCAGCTTTCCACCTATACTGAAGCCAACTATTCCCGCAAGGGAGACAACGCGGACTGGGTAGCGGGCGTCAATTTCGTCACCGATCATTTTAAAGAGGATAAGGCTGAAAACACCGCATTGAGGGACTATCAGTATCATACGATTGGGGGCTTTATACAAAATACCTGGAACACTTCGGGGAAATTTACGGTTGAGTCCGGGCTCCGGGGCGACTATCACAATAATTACGGCTTCTTCTTTTTGCCCCGCGTTTCTGCCTTATGGAAGGTCAACGAGCATTTTTCTACCCGTTTAGGCGGCGGAATGGGCTATAAAGCGCCGACTGTTTTTACGGAAGACGCGGAACGGGTCCAGTTCCGGAATGTGCTTCCCCTGGACGTGAAAAACACGGAAGCGGAACGCTCTTACGGCGCCAGTTACGACATCAATTTCCGCACGGGCTTGTTTGGCGATAAGGGTAGCTTCAGTATTAACCAGCTGTTTTTCTATACCCGCATCAACGATCCCATCCTCCTGACACAGGTGGAAAACGGCAGCTTGGCTTACCTTCAGCCGGAAGGTTATCTTAACACAAGGGGAATAGAAACGAACGCAAAAATCACGTACGGAGATTTTAAATTATTCATAGGTTATACCCTGGCAGACGTAGACCAGCATACCGGGGGGAAAACGATGTCCTACCCGCTGGTTTCCAAACACCGGCTGAACAACGTTCTCATGTACGAAGTGGAAGAGGAGTGGAAGATCGGTTTGGAAGCCTACTATTTTGGCAAACAAACCCTGAACGATGGAACAAGCGGGAAAAGTTACTGGGTCGCCGGGCTGATGCTCGAAAAATTATGGGAAGGGTTTTCGATATTTTTGAACTTCGAGAACCTGACCGATACCCGTCAGGCCGGTTTTGGCACCATTTATACCGGTGATATTACCAATCCGGCGTTCAACGACATTTACGCCCCGATGGATGGGTTCGTGATCAACGGAGGAATAAAACTGAGGTTATGAAAAAAATCATATTACTTTTCGCCGGCGTCCTTCTTTCACCGCTGGTTCAGGCTCAGCAGAAACCGAACATTGTGGTATTCATGGTAGACGACATGGGATGGATGGACACTTCCGTGCCCTTCGCCGATAGCGTGATGCCTCTGAACAAACGTTATCATACACCGAATATGGAGCGGCTGGCCAGGGAAGGAATGAAATTCAGCAATGCTTATTCCACCCCGGTATGTACTCCCACCAGAATCAGCCTGATAACAGGAATGAATGCTGCTCATCATGGCGTCACAAACTGGACCCATCCGCTGAAAGATCATCCCACCGACCGGCGGGACAGCTTATTCGGGCCGGCTCCCTGGAATTATAACGGCCTCAGTCCCGTGGAAGGCATTCCGCATACGGTGCATGCGACGCCCCTGCCTCAACTGTTAAAGGAAGCCGGGTATTTTACCGTTCATGCAGGGAAGGCTCATTGGGGCCCGGCCGGTACCCCGGGCGCCAATCCCCGTAATTTAGGGTTTACCGTTAATATTGCCGGCAATTCCATCGGGCATCCCCAAAGTTACCTGGGTACGGAAAATTATGGGAATATTCCCGGGAAAACGAGCTTTAACGCGGTCCAGGACCTGGTCCAGTATTATGGCTCGGAGACCTTTTTAACGGAGGCACTTACGCTGGAAGCCCTGAAAGCCCTGGAACACCCGGTAACAAGGCAGGAACCTTTTTTCCTCTACCTGGCGCACTATGCCGTACACGTTCCCTTAATGGCCGACAAGCGTTATTACCAAAAATACATCGATGCCGGGTTAAGCAAAAAGGAGGCTATGTACGCCAGCATGATTGCGGCCATGGACCAAAGCCTGGGCGATGTGATGGATTACCTGGAAGAAAACGACCTGGCAGAAAATACCATTCTTCTGTTCATGTCCGATAACGGGGGCCTGAGCATGGCGCCTCCCATGGGCGGGGAGCAGCACACTCAAAACCTGCCCCTCAGGGCAGGCAAAGGGTCAGTTTACGAAGGAGGCATCCGCGAGCCTATGCTGGTAAAATGGCCGGGAGTCACCCGGCCGGGTTCAGTTAGCGATCAGTACGTGATCATCGAAGATTTCTTTCCCACCCTGCTGGAAATGGCGCAGGTCAAGGATTATGAGACCGTACAAACCATTGACGGCAAAAGCTTTGTGCCCTTTCTCAAAAATACCGGCAGGTGTCCGGATACATCAAAAGCGCTTATCTGGCATTTCCCCAACAAATGGCAACCCCGGGACGGACCGGGCATCAATTATAAAAGCGCGATCCGGCAGGGCGAATGGAAACTGATCTACGATATGCGCAGCGGCAAAACGGAACTTTATCACCTGCGATCGGACATCGGGGAAACAACCGACTTGTCGGCGAAATATCCCGGAAAGTCCGAAGCCCTTTCAAGGCTGCTAAGCAGGCAGCTCCGCCTTTGGAATGCCCCGATGCCGACGGTTAAAAGTACCGGTGAGCCCGTTCCTTTTCCCTGACCCGCGGCTGCCTGAACGGGAAATCAGGGATTCATCCATCGTTCTTTTATTTCTCCGCACCTCATCATTTTATCGCCGAAATAAGGATTACGGATCTCTTGCTCATTGGCGAGCCAGTATGCCCCGGTATCATCCATGGCCATGGGACAGAATGCGAGATAAACTTCACCATCTGTTACTTCAGCGGCCTTTACGAGTTCAGTCATCGCATTGCTTAGTTTCGAGAAGGCGGTTCGCTGCGCCTGGAGATCTGTTGTCCCTGCAATTCCGGCCGCAAGCGCCGCGGCGTTTTCGCCTTCCGCGATTTTACCGAGTTCGGCGTGGAGCATAGCAGCTTCGGATTTCGCCTTATCGGCGTCGGAAGTTACCAGCGCATCTTTTAGATGAATGTACCGCTCATAAGCACCTGTTAATTGCTCGTCGTCAAACACGGGAGCGGAAACTTCGGAACCTGAGGCGTTCTGCTGTTGCCGGGGCCCGCAGGCGCTTAAAGCCACGACCAAAACTGTTGAGGTAAGAAAACATGCAAATCTGATGTTCTTTTTCATTTGAATGGTTTTTAATAAATGATTTAATGATCGAAATTCTATTATAGTTCATCGCTCTCATACCGGTGGGCGGTTGCCGGTTCAATGCCCTTTTTCAGTACCAGCTCTCCATAAAGGAGATACGCTCCGCTGGTCACTACGGAATCTCCTTCCTGCAAGCCTTCCAGGATCTCCACCCGGTCAAAGGTTTCCATTCCTGTCTTGACCATACGCGGTGTAAAGGTGCCTTCGCCGGCCTTCACCCAAACGTGGGCGCCGTGTTCTCCCCGCACTACCGCGTCCACCGGCAAAGCCAGGACCGTCCTCGTGTTATTGCTGAGTACCACGCTGGCCTGCATGCCAGGCAGGAAGCGCTTACCCGGATTGGCTATTTGTGCCCGCAAGGTCAGGATTTGGGTGCCGGTACGGTATTCCGGGTTCAGGAAAACAACTTTACCGCTGAGGGGTTCATGCTCATAGCCCGCTACTATTACCCGAACCTGGTCACCTTCTTTCACCAGCGCGGCTTCCCGGGGATACAATTCAGCTTCGACCCACAAACGGTCCAGCCCTTCGATCCGGTACAGGATACTGCCTTCGGCCACATATTGACCCTCCGCAGCGGCTATTTCAGTAACGATGCCCGAAACCGGCGACCCGAATGTCACAAGGGCGGAACGCGCTTTTGTTTCTCCCAGGCGCTTTACCTGATCTGCGGTCATCCCGTACAGCAGCAGCTTTTTCCGGGCGGCTTCCATAAAAGAGGCGTACCGCTTGTCCGTGTCCCCCAACTGCCTGTATTGTTCAAGGGTGAGCAGGTACTCGTTCTGAAGCGTCAATAACTCCTCACTGTACATTTCATACAGGGGCTGCCCCTTGCTGATTTGCCGGCCGGTTTCTTTTATGTACAACTTTTCAATGCGTCCCGGCACCCGGCTGCTAACCACATCAATCAATTCCTGGTCCGCAGCCAGTTTCCCGGTGACAAAGGTATTATTCCCAAGATTACCGGGACTCAGGGGCTCCACCCGGATATTGGCCAGGGCAATTTGCCGGTTGCTGAGCATGATCTCCTGTTCAGCGCCGGCTTGATTGACCGGCACCAGATCCATTCCGCAGATGGGGCAGGTCCCGAAACTTTCCTGCACAATCTGCGGGTGCATGGGGCAGGTGTGGCTAAGGCCGGCGTCGCCTGTTTCCTGTTGTTGCCTGGCACATGCTGCCATGATCAGGATCAGTAAAGCCCCAAGCCCTGCTTTCATCATGTATTTGATCTTCGTCATTGTCCCTTCGATTCAATTTTTACAAATCCTTCGCTGTCTACCAGGTAGTGCCCGTTCCTGGCTACCGTATCTGTGGCGGAAAGGCCCGAAACCACTTCCGTCCAATTGCCCGATGTACGGCCTATGGAAATGAGCCGGGGACGAAAAGCCCCGCTTTCTTTAATGAACGCAACTTTTTTCGTTCCCAGGTCCAGCACTGCTGCCTTCGGTATCCACCAGGCGCTGTCAGTATTATGCTGAAAGCGCGCAGTGATAAGTTGCCCGGGCCTGAAAAGGCCTTCCGTATTGTTAAGACGTACACGTACCTTCGCGAAATTTTCTCCGTTCTGATAAAAGGGCTGCAGGAAATCCACGGTCGCCCCAAGCAATAAATCCTTGTTAAAATCAGGTATGAGGATAAGGCTGTCCCCTTTTCGGATATAGGGAGCCATTTCCGGGTAAATATTGAATTCCGCCCGCACCTGACTGGTATTGATTACCCTAAAAGCGGTTTCTCCTTTGGCCAGGTACATACCTTCACGTGTAGTTAGCCCGGTTTGGCCGGGCTCCGTATTGCTCATACCGGCCGGCTCCGGCGTTGCGGAACGGGCGGATTCTTCGTAAATATAACCGCTGTAGGGGCTATAGATCGCTAATGAATAAGCCGCTTCCCCGGTTTCGGTCAAACGGTTGAGCTGCGCAGCGGTTAAGCCCAGCAGGCGCAGCTTTTGCCTGGAGGCTCCGATCAGCACATGATTATCCGGATCGGATTCCAGCAGAAATAATAACTCGTTCTGCGCGGTGACGATCTCCGGACTATATATCTCCAGTATCTTTTGCCCTTTACGTACCGGCTGAAAATTGTAATGGACATACAGGCGTTCAACCCGGCCGCCGAAGCGGAGGGGAATGGAATGTGACCGGCGCGTATCATAAGTGATGATCCCGCTTGCCTCGGTTTGTACCTTCATTTCCTTTTTAAAAGGCGTTATGGTACGGATGTCAGCTACCACCGTACTATTTACCGGTTTAAGCAGGTACCTGAGGTCCTTGCTCAAGGCAGCGTGATCTCCGCCATGCCCGTTATTCACCGGCACCAGGTCCATGCTACAAATAGGACAAACGTCCGGCTTTTCCCGTACGATCTCCGGGTGCATGGGACAAATGTAACCCGTGGAATAAGTATGTTCCTGCTTATTTTTCCCGATGTTGCAGGAGACAGTCAGCAGCGCTGCCCCACCCATCAGCAACAGCAGCAGTATATTATTGCTCAATCTCCTTTTCATACTCCACAACCATTAAATAATATGCTTCCAGTTTATCCAGATATTCCATCTGCGCCATATTGAGCGTCTCCCAGGCGTTGATCACCAGAGAAAGTTCTTCCTGGCTCTGCTCGTAGGAGAGCAGCGTCACCTCATAATTTTTCTTCAGGGCAGGAAGGATCTTTTCGGTATAATTCCTTAACTGCTGCTGCATGATGCGAATATCCCGGGTCATGCCCCTGATCATGCCCTGCATCCTCTTCAGCATTGCTTCCCGCTCTTTTTCCATGGCCTGAATTTCCAGTTGCATCCCTTTTATATTGGATTTGTACATCCTGGAAGACCAGGGAGCTATTGGAATACTGATCATGCCCATTAGCGTATATTGATTGGGCATCATGGAACCGTAGGGCATCATGTGTTCGAAGCGGATGCTGAACCCCGGTTTGCGCTCCATTTTCTCCAGTTCCAGGCCAAGCTGCTTGGATTCAATGCTGCGTTCCACGCCCAGGAGATCGCTGCGGTTTTGCACAAGGTAAGCGCTGTCAACTGATGCAAGCAGCGGATCAACGTCCGGTTCGCCAAGGTCTATGTGATAGCGTACACTGTCCGGAATATTCATAAGCGCATTCAGGATAATATTTTTCTTGATGATCTGGCTGTTCGTCATCAGGATCAAATTCTCTGTTTCCTCCAGCCGGCCCTCTGCCTTGTAAATACTTCCCAGGCTTCCCTGGCTGTAAGGATAGCGGATCCTGGCCAGCTTTAGCATCGTTTGCATGATCTGACGGCTTTCCTCCAGCACCGCTTTTTTCTTTTCCAGTACCATCCACTGGTAGTAAAGGCCTTTTGCCTGCGCCCGCAGCTGGTTATAGGTACCACTTTGCCCGGCAGCAGTAATTGCCGCTTTTGACTCCAGGTAGTTTTCGCGGGCCTTTAGCCTGGCAGGATTGGGAATGGACTGCTCCGCCCCTACCATAAACATTCCTTTATCGCCCTCATTCATGATCTCGCTTCCGGGGTACGGCGTCATGAAGGTACCCGCTCCCACCATCGGAGCCATCCAGCTTTTGGCGCCTTCGGCATAAGCATGTTCCGCGTTGATCCGGTATTCATAACTTTCGAGTAAGGGATTATTGCTGCGGATGCTATCAAGAATATTTTCCAGCGTCAGCACCTGCTGTGCCTGCAAGGCCTGGGAAAAGCATAACAGCAGAATTATCAATGCCCCGCAGCTGCTTCTATAATTAATGCTTTGCATCGTACACCTCCAGTTTTCCAATTTTTTTCAGTTCATATTCCTTCGTCATCAAAAAGATCAGGGGCGTTACCAGCAGGATGTGTATAGAAGAGGTGATCACGCCTCCGATCATGGGAAGCACAATGGGTTTCATCACGTCCGTACCCACTCCGGTGGCCCATAGCACGGGAATAAGGCCCAGCAATACGACCGAAACCGTCATTAGTTTGGGACGAAGCCTGCCTGCCGCCCCGCGGATCACATATTCCTTCAGGTCCTGCCGGGTGATCGTGCTGGCGGAATTGCCTTTTTCCCGGACCAGTTGCCGCATGGCATCGTTCAGGTAGATCACCATGACGATCCCGGTCATGACCGCGATGCCGAAAAGGGCAATGAAGCCTACCGCAACAGCAACTGAAAGGTTCACACCAGCGAAATAAACGATATAAGCGCCGCCGATCAGGGCAAAAGGGATCGTGATCAGGCTCAGAATAGCTTCCCGGACCGATTTGAAGGCCAGGTATAAAGAGATAAAAATAACAATGAGTACGATGGGCGCAATGAGCCTGAGCGTCCGCTGCCCGCGGATCAGGTTTTCATACTGCCCGCTCCATTCCAGGTAATACCCCCGGGCATACTGCTTACTTCCCCGTTGATCGTTTCCATTGCTTCCTGTACTGTACTTCCCAGATCACGGTCGCGCACGTTGAAAAGCACGGCTCCCCGCAGCATGGCATTATCGGAATTGATCATCGGCGGGCCATTCACAAAGGCGATGTCGGCTACGGCCGAAAGCGGAACGGTACCGAAAGAAGCGGTCTGGATAGGGATTCGCTTCAGCCGGTCAATGCTGTTGCGGTAATCCTGCGGAAGCCGAACGCTTACCGAAAAGCGCTCACGCCCCTCAATCGTCTGTGCAACAGGAGTGCCGCCGACAGCCGTTTCAACGATCATGTTCACATCGTCCACACTTAATCCATACCGCCCCAGCTGATCGCGGTTAATTTGTATTTCAAGGTATTTTCCGCCGGTTACGGGTTCCACATACAGGTCTTTAATACCTGCAATGCCTTCCAGCGACGCTTTTACCCGCTCGGAAACCGCGTAAATAGTGTCCAGATCCTGCCCGAAAACTTTTACACCAACATCAGTTCGAATGCCGGTGGCCAGCATGTTAATACGGTTAATGATGGGCTGTGTCCAGCCGTTCACCACACCCGGGATCTGCAGCTTTGCGTCCAGTTCGCTGATAATATCCGCTTTGGTAATTCCTTCCCGCCACTCCGAACGAGGCTTGAGCATAATGATCGTTTCAATCATGCTCAGCGGGGAATTATCCGTAGCGGTACTGGCCCGGCCGGCCTTACCCAGGACTTCCTCCACCTCGGGGACCGATTTGATAATCTTGTCCTGTACCTGGAGGATGCGCTTTATTTCTGTATTGGACACGTCCGGAAGGGTGACAGGCATAAAAAGAATGGAACCTTCGTCCAGCGGGGGCATAAATTCGGTCCCCATCCGCATGAGCATGGGAATAGAAATAAGCAATGCCAGCGTATTGAGGGCGATCGTTGTTTTGCGCCATTTCAACACCCATTTGATCATTGGCGTATATACCTTTTCCAGGACGCGGTTCACCGGATTCGCTTGCTCTCCCCGGAATTTTCCCTTCATAAGGAAGGAAATGATCACCGGGGCCAGGGTAACGACCAATATAGCATCCACGATCATAATAAAGGTCTTCGTATAGGCCAGCGGATGGAACAGCTTGCCTTCCTGGCCCGTAAGCAGGAAAACCGGAAGGAAAGAGGTGATAATGATCACCGTGGAAAAGAAGACGCCCCTTGATACTTGCTTACAGGCCCGGGCGATGATACGCATCCGTTCTTCATCAGGGATGAGACGCGGTTTGTGCCTGCTTTCGGCCTTATCATTGATTTTTTTAACCATGTCAGCTGTTTTTCCGCTCTTCGTTCAGCTCCGCGTAACGTTCTGAAAGATGTTTATATGAATTTTCCGCCATGATGATCCCGTTGTCCACGATCACCCCGATGGCCAGGGCAATACCGGTAAGCGACATAATATTGGAGGTGATCCCAAACGCGTTCAGCAAAATAAAGCTGGCAGCGATCGTGATGGGGATCTGGACGATGATGCTCACGGCGCTGCGCCAGTGAAACAGGAATACGATCACCACCAGGGAAACCACGATCATCTCCTCGATAAGCGTGTTTTTAATGGAAGAAATGGATTCATTGATCAGCCCGCTCCTGTCATAGACTATGTTGAATTTCACGCCTTCCGGCAGGCCGCGGCCAACTTCCGTCATTTTCTTTTTGACATGCTCAATTACCTCGGCCGCATTTTCCCCGTACCGCATCACCACAATGCCGCCCACCGCCTCTCCTTCCCCGTTCAGATCGAAAATACCCAGGCGGCTTTCACCGGTCATCTGGACAGTTGCTACATCTTTTACCCGTACTGGTGTTGCATTCTCCGTTTTAAGAGAAATGTTTTCCAGGTCATCGATGTCCTGGATATATCCGCCATCGGTTTTGATGATATAGCCGATATCGCTCATCTCAAACTTACGCCCTCCTACTTCATTATTATTGGAGCGAACAGCCTGTACCACCTGGGGAAGGGAAATACCGTAATAGCTCAGCTTATTCGGATCTATGGTTACCTCGTATTGCTTTTGGTATCCTCCAAAGGAGGCGATCTCAGCAACGCCCTCCACGTTTTGCAGGGCAAACTTCACGTACCAGTCCTGAATAGCCCGCTGTTCCCCGAGGTCCATGCCCGGCGCCTCCAGGGTGTACCAAAGGATATGGCCCACTCCCGTTCCATCGGGGCCGATGGTAGGCAGCACCCCTTCCGGCAGCAGCCGGGACGCATAATTCAGCTTTTCCAGCACACGCTCGCGCGCCCAGTAAACGTCCTTATCGTCTTCGAAAACAACATATACGAAGCTCATCCCGAACATGGAAGAGCCCCGAACGTATTTTACCCCTGGAAGGCCCTGAAGATTGGTGACCAGCGGGTAGGTCACCTGGTCTTCGATGATCTGCGGGCTGCGCCCCATCCATTCGGTAAAGACGATCACCTGGTTTTCCGAAAGATCAGGGATGGCGTCTACCTTGCTGGTGCGGACCGAATAAAGCCCCCACCCCAACAGCCCGGCCGCTACCAACAGGACGAGCAACCGGTTTTTTAATGAAAAATCTATTAGCTTTTCTATCATATATTCCTTAATAATTCCAATAGGTGAAAGCGATGCTTTATGGAAAGACAGCACAATCATGCAGGGAAAGCTCCATTCAAGGCGCTCCCCGGGGTGCATTGATGAAAAGGCCGGGAATTAAATAAGGAATGACTGAAAAAAGACAGGAATGTCCCGCGATATCAATGGGGGCCTGTAATCGACAAAATGAAAATCCTTGTCAGAAAGAAGCGCTTTATGGAAAAAGACATAGGAAAAAGCAGTGAGAAATTTTACCGAAGGAAGCAGGTTATCCCCCTTCTTCAAAGGTGTGGGTATATCCTGTCCGGCTATAGCAGCCTGGTAATCCTCGCAGCAAGGCATTTTCGAAAAGGACTCTGCAGAATCACCGGTGTGATCCTGTTTATGGCATGGAGGAAGCGTTTCCTTACTTTTCGCCATTTCGCAGGATGCTGCATTGCCCAATACAGAGGAGTAAAGAAGCTCTCCCTGGCAAAAATGCTGACTAATACTGAACCCGGTTGTTACTACGAGGATCAGCATAGCCATGCAGATTGCGATTATAGAACGGGCTAGCTTCATTTTTTTTGCAAATATAACAATTCTCCCGCACAGCGTATTGACATGGCATGGTTTTTATCCCTGTATAGCGTATAACTTAAACAGATGCTTTCACTATTCCCTGCCGTTCCGGAATTGCCAGAGGGCTTCAGGTATTTTCCCGACTTTATCTCGCCACATGAAGAAGCGGAATTACTGGAAACTGTAACCGGCCTGGAACTTCACCCCTTCCTATTTCAGGGCTTTGAGGCCAGGAGAAAAGTAAAAAGCTACGGCCACGATTATAATTTTGACAGCCGGACCATACAAAAAGGCAAAGAAATACCCGGGGGCTGAAGCAGTTGATTGCAAAAGTTGCAGATTGGTTATCGATGGCATTTGAAGATTTCGCCGAGGTATTGGTAACAGAATACCCGCCGGGTGCGGTCATCAACTGGCACCGTGACGCACCACCATTCGACGTTATTGCCGGCGTCTCGTTACTGTCCAACGCAGATTTTCGCTTCCGGCCGTATGATAAAAACAAACGTGGCAGGCAGCACATCATGCGCATGAATCTGGAACGGCGTTCTCTGTACATAATTCAAGGCGAAGCAAGGTCGGAATGGGAACATAGCATTGCTCCGGTAACCGAACCCCGTTACTCTGTCACTCTTCGTACTTTGCGAAATAAATTGACTCATTAAGGCACAGGACATGGGAGTACAAACAATAGGTATCGCAGCAGGTATATTTACCGGAATTTCCTTGCTGCCGCAATTAATTAAGCTTTTAAAGGAAAAAAGATCGCAGGATATTTCTATTATTATGCTCGTGTGCCTGTTGATAGGTCTTATACTTTGGGTGATCTATGGTATAAAGAAGGAAGATTGGCCGATCATGACGACGAATGCCTTTTCTCTGGTCGTGAACTGCTGTGTGATTGGATTAAATCAGTACTATAAAGTCAGGAATTAATTCTATGCTCCTTTTTAATAATTTCAAAATATACCTGAACGACAAGGCTGGTTTGACGGATGACGAGTTAAGGCAACTACCGTATATTCCAGCATCCAAACGATTCAAAAAAGGACAGTCGCTTATCGGCGAAGGACAAGTATGTAAAGACATCTTTTTCGTGGAGAAAGGGCTTATCCGACAGTTCACTATCGATGAACAGGGCAAAGAGCATATTATTCATTTTGCACCTGAAAGTTGGATCGTCAGTGACAGAAGCAGTTCGTACTTTAACCAGGCAGGCGAATATTTTGTGGATGCTATTGAAGATTCGGAAGTTATCGTGATGGACGAAAAATTTATCAATGCCGCTTCTGAAATAAGTAAAACATACCGGGAAAATAACCACAGAGCCCTGCACAATCACGTAAGAAATTTGCAAAAGCGTATAAATTTATTGCTTAGCGCCACCGCGGAAAAAAGATATCTGGAATTCTTAAAGGTATACCCCAACCTATCGCTTCGTGTTCCGCAATGGATGATAGCTTCTTATTTAGGTATTACACCAGAAAGTTTAAGCCGGGTCAGAAGGGCGTTAGCAAAAAAAAGTTTCAAATAAACTTTTTGCATTTATTACCATACATCAATGCACGGATCATTTTGCCAGCATACTTTTGCTTTCATAAAATCAAATAAACATGAGCCAGACAAACAAAGTAGATGAGTTTGTAAGCAAACTCAAACACCCGCTGAAAGCGGAAATGGAAGAGGCAATAAAAATAATCCGTGGTGCAAGCAAAGATTTAAAAGAGGACATAAAATGGGGCGGGCCAAGCTTTGACTACAAAGAACCAATGGCAACGATCAATCCGAGAATGACGGATTATGTCGTTTTTATTTTCCATAAAGGAGAACTGATAAAAGACGATAGCGGTTTGCTTGAGCCGGCCTCAAAAGGAAAAGCCTACCTGAAACTCCACTCTATGAAGGAAATAAAGGATAACAAAGCGAACATTCAGAATATCGTAAAGGCGTGGATAAAAATCATGGACGCCTGACAGGATCGAGAATCAGAGGGCGTACGCTAAGCTGGCTAAGCTGAGCTCCTGCAGACTTTGGCGTTAGCGGACGCCCTCTGAGGTTTATACTTACAGACTTTTTTTCAGCATTTCGTCCAGCTTCTCATAACCTTCATTGACCCCTGATTCCATGCCGCTCTGCATCATGGTATAATTCCCCCCGATGTTTAGACAGTATTTTGTAAAAATAAATAAGCTTCTTTGTTGTAGTTGTGGTGTGGGCTTGTGGTAAACTCAGTTGAGTTTTCCACAAATCCACGCCCTTTTTCTCTTTGCTTCTTTCTCTTTTTAATTTCCACCTTCTTGCTGTTGATAACCCTACCGGACTATGCCACTTGTTTTAGTGCTTGCCCGTAGACGGTCAACGGGACTTGGTCATCCAGGCTCTGATGTCGTCTCTGGGTATTATAATACTCAAAATAGACCTGTAGGCCTCGGTAGCATTCCAGTCCGTCGCTGGCCGGGAACAGGTATACGTGTTCGTACTTGACACTTCTCCACAGGCGTTCTATGAAAATATTGTCAATTGCCCGGCCTTTACCGTCCATACTGAGTTTGATTCCCCGTTCAGGATGGGTAACCCAATCACAGAACTCATAAGCGGTGAACTGGCTTCCCTGATCAGTATTGAGAATCTCCGGACAACCATGCCGGGCGATGGCTCCTTGTAGGGTCTGTTTACACCAATCCGCGCTCATGGCGTTGCTCAGCGACCAGCCTACCACATAGCGACTGTACAGATCAATAATGGCACATAGATACAGGTAGCCGCCCTGCACCGGAATATAGGTGATGTCCATGGCCCACGCCTGATTAGGGCGCACAATTTTGAGCCCCTTCAACAGGTATTTGTATACCCTATGTAAGGCCCCTTTTCCTTTTTTGGAGGTATTGGGCTTAGGGCCTGTGGCCGAGAGTCCCATCAGCCGGTAAAGTCGCTCAATGCGTTTAGGATTGATCTTATAGCCTTTGTCCTTCCTTAGCCAGGTGGTCATGCGAGGAACCCCAAGCCAGGGATGTAACAGGTATTCTTCATCAATCAGGCGCATAAGCTCCAGATTCAGCTCGCTTTCTCCCAAGGGCTTATAATAAAAACTGCTGCGAGGAACCTCAAGAAGCTCGCACTGACGGACAATACTCAACATTCCGGCCTTGTCAATATGTCGCTGACGTTGCTGTTTATCCTGGCTCATGACAAGGCTTTTTTTAAAAAATCAATCTCGACCTTTTGCTGGCCGATCACCTTCAAATAATGCTCTTCCTTCTCCTGGGCCTCGCTTTTGGCATCCTTTACTGGTTTGTCAAAAACGGCGCTGGCATTTTTCAAAAACTGAGTCTTCCAGGTAGTGATCTGCGTGGGATGGATCTCGTACTTGCGACCAAGCTCCTGAATCGTGTAACGCTCGCTCAAGGCCTCCATGACCACCTTGACTTTAAACTCCGAAGTAAACTTTCTCCTACTCATGATACAGTAAATTTAATCAAAATTCTAACTTAACTTACTGTCCGATTTTCGGGGGGAATTATAATGTCACCTTACCCCTGTCCTTTGATCAGCTGGACGACGTCGTGGTCGTAGCCTTTGGAACGCAGAAGAAAAAAGAGGTAGTGGGAGCGGTAACCACGATTACGCCATCCGAGTTGAAAGTACCCTCAAGCAACCTCACTACCGCATTGGCCGGGCGCCTGGCGGGCGTGGTAGCCTATCAGCGCAGCGGAGAGCCCGGAGCAGACGATGCGGATTTCTTTATCCGTGGAGTAACCAGTTTCGGATACAAAAAAGATCCGCTGATCCTGATTGACGGCATCGAGCTTTCCAGCCGGGACCTGGCCAGGATGCAGGTGGATGATATCGCCAGTTTTTCCATATTAAAAGATGCTACGGCCACGGCTCTTTATGGCGCCAGAGGCGCAAACGGTGTCATTCTAATTACGACCAAAGAAGGCGTGGAGGGAAAAACCAAGATATCCATACGGATGGAAAACTCTGTGTCTTCTCCAACAAGAAACATCGAACTAGCCGACCCCATTACCTATATGAAAATGAACAACGAGGCAGTGCAGACACGCAATCCGCTGGCTCCCGTTCCGTATTCAAGAAGCAAAATTGACAACACCATAGCGGGTACCGATCCTTTGATATATCCGACGAATGATTGGTACGATATGCTGTTTAAGGATTACGCCATGAACCAGCGCTTTAACCTGAATGCCTCGGGTGGCGGAAAAAGGGCCCGTTATTATTTAGCCGGCACCTTTAATCAGGACAACGGCGTACTGAAAGTAGATAAACAAAGTAATTTTAACAGCAATATAAACCTGAAGACCTACCAGTTACGGTCCAACATCAATATAGATTTAACAAAATCTACCGAAGTAGGCGTAAAATTGTATGGAACCTTTGACGACTACACCGGGCCCGTTGCCGGAGGGGAACATTTTTACCGGTTAGCCGTAAGGAGCGACCCGGTCAGTTTCCCGGCCTATTTCCCGAAGGATGAAGCCCATCAGCATGTACAACATCTTCTTTTTGGAAATACGCAGGACATTCTTTCCAACCCTTATGCAAAGATGGTAAGCGGTTATCGTCAGTATAACCAGAGTTTAATGCTGGCACAGTTTGACATTGAACAGGATTTCTCCTTTCTTACCAAAGGGCTTAAACTGCATGCCTTATTTAATGTTTCACGCTACGCGTTTTCAAGTGTCAACCGATCCTACAATCCGTTTTGGTATGAAGTGGGTACCTACGATAAACTGACTAATGAATACACGCTAACCCCCTTAATGAAGATACCGGAACCGAGTATCTTGATTTCGATCATGCCTTCCCTGACGTGAAGTCAACTACCTATATACAGGCCACCTTGAATTACAACCGTACCTTCAACGAAAAGCATGGCATAAGCGGGCTCCTGGTATTTTTAATGCAGAATGAGGTGATCAACCAACCGCAATCGGGCGGTGTTCCGTACTCGCTTCAGACCACTCTTCCAGGCCGGAACATTGGTTTATCCGGCCGGTTTACGTACTCTTATGACGACCGTTATTTTGCCGAATTTGATTTTGGGTACAATGGGTCAGAACGGTTTTATAAAAGCAATCGCTTTGGGTTCTTTCCCTCCGCAGGGCTGGCCTGGCATGTTTCCAATGAAAAGTTCTGGGAATCTTTACAAAACACGGTCACCAATTTAAAACTCAGGGGAACCTTTGGTTTGATCGGCAACGATGCCATCGGCAGCAAGGCTGATCGTTTCTTCTATCTTTCAGAAGTTAATATGGATGACCCCGGAAAAGGGGCTGTCTTTGGCCTGGATAATACCTACAGACGGGACGGCGTGACAGTCAACCGGTATGGCAACCCCGAGATCACCTGGGAGAAATCGTATAAAACCAATATAGGTTTTGACATGAGCCTGTATAATAAAATCAATATTGTAGCCGATGTCTGGAAAGAAACCCGCAACGACATTTTAATGTCCCGGTCATTTATCCCTTCCACTATGGGGCTGACCACTTCGGTAGTGCCCAAAGCGAATGTGGGAAGGGCCGAAGGAAAAGGGCTTGATTTTTCAGTAGATTACAACCAGCAGCTGGGCAACCATGCCTGGATTCAGGGCCGGGCCAATTTTACCTATGCGGTGAGTAATTACCTGGCTTATGAAGAACCCTTATATGCAAACGAGCCCTGGAAATCCCGCATCGGCTACAACCTGACTCAACAATGGGGCTACATTGCCGAGCGTTTATTTATCGACGACGAAGAGGTCTACAATTCACCCGCACAAAACTTCGGGGAAAAAACCCGCGGCGGCGATATAAAATACCGGGACATCAACAGGGACGGGCAAATTACCACACTGGACCAGGTGCCCATCGGGTTTCCGACCTCGCCTGAGATCGTATACGGGTTCGGAGCGTCATTTGGCTATAAAAACCTCGATTTCTCCATCTTTTTCCAAGGCCTGGGACGCGAATCGTTCTGGCTGGATATCGGACGGACCGCACCGTTTATCACCACAAGCTCCGATGGCCAGCAGCTGAAGAACCAGGTACTGCAGGCATACGCGGACAGCTATTGGTCGGAAGCCAACCCGGATCCCTATGCGCTGTGGCCCAGGTTAAGCCCTTCTTCCCATCCGAATAACACGCCCACCAATACCTGGTTTATGCGCAATGGTTCATTTATGCGCTTAAAAAATGCGGAAATAGGCTATACCCTTCCTCAAAGGACAATGGATCGCTTACGCATCAATAAATTGAGGTTGTATGTAAGCGGCACGAATTTACTAGCCTGGAGCAAATTTAAACTCTGGGATGTGGAAATGGCGGGAGACGGTTTAGGCTATCCCGTACAACGTGTGGTGAATATCGGCGCCCAGGTTTCCTTCTAGTCAGATCTAACAGCAAACGATGATGAAAATATACAAAAGCTTTTTTATCGCATTATCTTTTCTCGGACTCAATGCGTGTAATTACCTGGATGTTGTTCCGGATAACGTAGCTACCGTTGATTATGCGTTTCGCATGCGCAGCCAGGCGGAAAAATACTTGTTTACCTGTTATTCTTATTTGCCGGAATATGGCAATTGGGGCAGCAACCCCGGGCTTTTAACCGGAGATGAGATCTGGCTTTTCTACCCTTACCAGACCGCGCCCGATGTTTCCCGTCCGCCGGAGGTATGGGAGGTTGCCCGTGGCAACCAGACCATGCTGAACCCCTATCTGGATTATTGGGACGGCGGAAACGGTGGAAAATCCATGTTCCAGGCTATCCGGGATTGCAACACGTTTTTGGAGAACATTCATTTGGTTCCGGACATGGATGAGCCGGAGAAAAAACGATGGATTGCAGAAGTTAAATTCTTAAAAGCTTACTACCACTGGTTCTTATTCCGCATGTACGGCCCGATTCCGATCGTAGATGCCAATTTCCCGATTTCGAGTACGCCCGAGCAAGTGCAGGTATACCGGGAACCGGCAGACTCCGTCGTTAATTACATTGTCAGGCTATTAGACACAGCGGCAATGGACCTTCCCCCGTTAATTCTGGATCAGGTATCGGAAATGGGCAGGATCACTTCTACCATTGCCAAAGCCGTAAAAGCCAAGGTTCTTATCACAGCCGCCAGCCCGCTTTTTAATGGAAATGCTGATTATGCAAATTTTGTAGATAACCGCGGCATACACCTGGTAAATACTACTTTCGACCCATCCAAATGGGAACGGGCAGCTGCGGCATGCAAAGAAGCGATTGATCTGCTTCACGAAAATGGCGCAAAGCTGTACCGTTTCAACCCGGCGGTAAACACTTATGATCTGGGGCCGGAAATGCAAACCCAGATGGATATTCGTAATGCCGTTACCGAAAAATGGAATTCTGAAATTGTATGGGGCTCCAACAACAGCATGGTAGGATCCCTGCAGCGGTATTCGCAGGCAATAATCGACCCCTCGTCCAATCTGTCCAGCTTAACGCAGCGGCCCAAAAAGGAATACGCACCCTCGATGAAGATCGCCGAAATGTTTTATACGGAAAACGGCTTGCCCATCGATGCAGATCCAACCTGGGATTATGAACGCCGGTATGAATTGGATACGGCTACTGCAGACGACAAATATTACATTAAACAAAACTATGTCACCGCCAAACTTCATTTTGACCGCGAACCGCGCTTTTACGCCGATCTGGGTTTCGATGGCGGCATATGGTACGGACAGGGTAATTTTGATCAGGAGGAAGCCTGGCACGTGGAAGGAAAACTGGGCCAGATCTCAGGGCGTTCCCGGTCAGACGAACACTCTGTTACCGGGTACTTTACCAAGAAACTGGTGCATTTTCTAAATGTATTGCAGACATCCGGTTCCTATACCGTTCAAACCTATCCTTTTCCCGTTATCCGTTTAGCCGACCTGTACCTGTATTATGCGGAAGCGCTCAATGAGGCCGGCCGGACAACGGAAGCCTTTGAATGGATTAACAGGGTGCGGGAACGCGCAGGTATCCCGGGTGTGGAAGAATCATGGTCCATGTCAACAACTCCCGGAAAAATCCATTCCATAGAGGGTTTCCGTGAAATCATCCAGCAAGAACGTTTGATCGAGATGGCGCTGGAAGGAACCCGGTACTGGGATTTATTACGCTGGAAAAAAGCTGAAAGTGTGATTAACCAACCCGTCAGAGGATGGGATGTGGGTCAATCCGAGACACTGTTGTATTACCAGCCAGTAGTATTATTCAACCAAACTTTTAAAAAGAAAAATTACTTGTGGCCTATCCAGGAAAATTCCCTGATCAAAAACAGCAATTTGGTTCAAAATCCCGGTTGGTAATGTCTGTCATTCAATTTTAGTATGTTATGAAACCTCCATCAAACACATTATATTCAATCTGTCGTGGTTTGTCCTGTATTCTTTTGCTTTTACTTACTTCATGCGAACGGCTCGAGGTAAGAGATGCGCTGGAAAATGACGACACCGTTCCAGGTTCGGTCACCGGTATTGAAATAGAAAACATTTCAGGCGGTGCGATCATCCGTTATACCTTGCCTGATGAGAATGACCTTCTTTATGTGCTGGCAGAATATGAAATCCGCCCGGGCATAAAACAACAAGTCAAAGCTTCCCTTTACAATAATTCCCTGGTTGTGCTGGGCTTCGGTGAGGTCAAAAAATACCCGGTTACGCTCTATACCGTGGATCGAAGCGGTAACCGGTCTGAGCCCGAACATATACAAGTGCAACCCACGAGTTCACCTGTACGGGATGCCTTTAATGCCCTGGAGTATGAAAGTGACTTTGGGGGTATTAATTTAAATTTCCGGAATGAAGCCAAGGCCGATCTGTCCGCAACCATCCTGATCAAAGATGCTTTTGACGAGTGGATTGAATACGATAAATATTATACCGCATTAGTGAACGGATCATATGCGGTAAGAGGGCTCCCGGCGGAGCCAACCATATTCGGCGTTTATATCAGTGACCGCTGGGAAAACACTTCCGATACCCTGATCAAAGAAGCTGTTCCCCTCTTTGAAGAAGAGCTGGACAAAGAAATTTTCGAACTATTGCCGCTTCCCGGTGACGCGGTCAGCCGCTGGAACCTTAGGGCATTATGGGATAATAACACCACTTCAAACAACGGATTCCATTCCAGCGATGCACTCCCTAAGCGTTTTCAATTCAACCTGGGAGAAAAATCTAAACTCAGCCGGTTCCGCATCTGGGGCATCGCAGACGGCCGTGAATATTCGTCGGGTAATATAAAAGAGTTTGAAATATGGGGAAGTGATAACCCAAGTCCTGACGGAAGTTACGACGGATGGACCTTGCTGGGTGAGTATGAGGTGATCCGGCCTTCGGGATTGAATGTTGGTGACGAATTGACGGCGGAAGACCGGGAACAAGCCGCAGCCGGTTTTGAATTCATTGTTCCGCCTAACGCACCGGCCGTTCGGTATATACGCTTTAAGATCCTTTCGTCATTTGCGTCGCCGCGCGATTCAGAAAAAGCAGAGGTATGGTTCAAGGAATTTACATTCTGGGGACAGTATGCACAATAATAACAATATGAGAAATAAATATTTCCGGCCACATTTTGCATTTATAATAATGGCCGCTATCTGCCTGGCTGCCTGCAGCAAAATGGACAGCACCTATGAGGAGTTTTTGAGCGGCGGAGAACTCCGGTATAGCAAAAAGCCCGATTCAATCAGCATACATCCCGGTAAAAACCGGGCTGAAGTGTGGATGCTAATATCTTCACCTACTATCAGTAAATGCAAAGTATTCTGGAACGACAAACTGGATTCCATCGAGATCCCGGTAGTAAAAAAGTCCAAAGTGGATACGGTAAGGGCGATCATTGAAAATTTGGAAGAGGGATCCTATACTTTTGAATTTATAACCATTGATAAAGAAGGGAACAGGTCCCTGCCAATAGACACCACCGGTGAGGTATACGGGGATATTTACCTGGCTTCGCTTCATTTCCGGATCGTAGAGAAAGCGGCTATGATTAATAACGAGGTGACCATTTCCTGGTTAAATGAAAGCAGCAAGGATGCGCTTTTAACGGAGCTTCACTATAAGGATGCCGAAGGGGCAGCTCATCACATCCGGGTAGCGAAAGACGATGCCGAAACCAGGATCAGTCCAAGGCCTCAGAGGGGATCCATACAATATCGTTCGCTATTTTTACCCCATCCCGATGCGATCGATACCTTTTATACCAGTTTCCAGGCAATATCTCCGGAGGCTATTTATGCGGGATTTCCTGAAACCTTTGAAGACAGCCAATACACAAAAACCGCTTACCCTGCGGAGGATCTGGATATCGGGTCGGGCTTATGGCGTTTTGATAATTTCTTAATAGGCGACGCACCGGGGGACAGTAAAAACGACTCACGGAGCCTGCGTTCCCATCGTGGTCAAACCAGCTCCGGACCCAAAAACTCCATTTTGGAAATGCTTTACGATTTACCGGACGGCGCCTCCAAAATATCGTTTTATCACGGGATCTGCGCGAGTGACGACCCCAGTAGTTTCAAAGTCCAGCTATCTAAAAACGGTGGCACAGACTGGGAGGATATCAGCGAGGTGATTGAGAATACCGCTTTGTTAACCTACCGGGAGATCCTGCTGGACGTAGACGGACCGGTGCGCTTCCGCTTCTATAAATTGTCAAACGCGGAAGCCGGGCGCGATGAAGGCAGAATGAACATCGACGATATTAATATAGTTCCTAATTAAGAAGAAAAATGACACCCAATAACATGAATAACACTTTAAAGTTTGTACTGAACATATTGTCGATCGTCCTGATTGCCATTTTAAGCACCCTCCCCCCGCCTATGCCCAGGAGGAATACGATATCTGCGTTTACGGAGGCACTTCGGCCGGCGTTATCGCCGCCTATACCGCTGCGAAGATGGGCAAATCGGTCGTTTTGGTTGTTCCCGACGGACATATCGGCGGCCTTTCATCAGGCGGCTTGGGCCAGACGGACATAGGGAATAAGCAAGCCATCGGCGGGCTTTCACGTGACTTTTATCGCAGGTTAGGAAAAATTTACGGGAAAGAGGAAGCGTGGAAGTTTGAACCGGGCGCCGCGGCAAAGGTTTTCAGCGATTACCTGGAAGAGGCCGCCGTACCGGTGATCTACGACAAACGGGTAGCGAAAGTCCGTAAAAAAAAGGGGGAAATCACATCGGTCCAACTACACCCTACGGATGGAACAAATAACAGGAAACAAGTCATATCGGCTAAAATATATTTGGACTGTACCTATGAAGGTGACCTGATGGCGCTTGCCGGTGTCACTTATACAGTTGGCAGGGAAGATAACAGTATTTATAATGAAACACTGAACGGTTACCAGCTCCCGGAATATTTGAAACAATCGGGCAGGCACCAGTTTCCCGACGGAGTAAGCCCCTACCGGATTCCCGGCGACCCTTCCAGCGGACTGCTCTACGGGATCAGCAACGCAACGCCTGGCAAGACCGGCGAAGGCGACCGGAAAGTACAGGCGTATAATTTCCGTATTTGCCTGACAGACAGCGCAGAGAATCGCATCCCTGTTACCAGGCCGCCGGATTATGATTCCACTAAATATGAACTACTGGCCCGCCTGTTCAAAGCCCAGCCGCAAATGACCGGGCCCAATGATTATTTCATCTGGAGCAGGATGCCGAACCGGAAAACAGACGTCAACAACAGGGGCGGGTTTTCAACCGACATGATCGGCGCAAACTATAACTGGCCTGAAGCCAGCTTTGAAGAAAGAAAAGAAATATTCGAAGATCATGTTTCCTATACCAAAGGCCTGCTCTACTTTGTAAAAACAGACCCGAGAGTACCTGCCCGCCTGCAGGAATTCGTTAGCCAATGGGGCTACCCGAAAGATGAATATGTTGACCACGGGCATTTTACCCCCCAGCTTTATATCCGGGAAGGCCGGAGAATGGTTGGTGAGTATGTCATGACTGAACATAATTGTACCGGAGAGCGCTTGGTCAGCGATCCTATTGGCATGGCAGCATACACAATGGACAGTCATAATGTCCAGCGTATCGTGGTAAACGGAATGGTAAAAAATGAAGGAAATGTAGAAGTGGGCAAATTTCCTCCTTATCCGATATCCTACGGTGCAATTACACCGAAACAGGAAGAATGTACCAATCTCCTGGTGCCCGTTTCCTTATCAGCTTCTCACATAGCTTTTGGTTCCATACGCATGGAACCTGTATTCATGATACTTGGCCAAAGCGCAGCCATTGCCGCGTCACAGGCCATTAATGAAGATAAGGCGGTACAGGATATTAACTATAACCAGTTAAAAGCGGCCCTGCTGGAAAACAAGCAAGTGCTGGGTGCTAAGCAAAGTAAACAATGATCAAAGACGACTCAAGAAGAGCCTTTATAAAAAAAGTGGCCATTGCCACCTCGGGTATAGCCGGCATATCAGGCACGGCCCCGGCAATGCTTACCGGGAGCGATTCCGTGCCTGAGGAACCGGGCAAGTCAGACCGTCCGCTTAACTACGATCTGCTAGTATACGGCGGCACTTCGGGAGGGGCAATTGCTGCATATACGGCAAAAATGTACGGCTTGAAGGTGCTGTTGGTGGAACCCGGCCGGCATTTGGGAGGTTTATCATCCGGGGGCCTGGGCGCTACCGATACCGGCGGCAAACACGAAGTTATTACGGGGCTGGCCAGGGACTTCTATACACGGATAGGTAAATATTACGGTAATAAACCCGTATTTCGATTTGAACCCCGCGTCGCAGAGTCGATTTTTAATGCTTATATAAACGAAGCCGAAGTTGAAGTCTGGTATTCCCGTCGGATGAAAGCTGTCAGCGTGAAGCGATCAAAGATCACCCGTGTTGAACTTGAAAGCTCCGCAAATTCTTCCGATGTACTTTCGGTAGCCGCCACCCATTTTATCGATGCCTCCTATGAAGGCGATCTGATGGCGAAAGCAGGTGTTAGCTATACAATAGGCCGGGAAAGCAACCAGGTGTACAATGAGAAATTCAACGGAGTATGCCTTTCCAGGATTGCCGGCACGTACAATGGCAAGGTCAAAAGAACAAGTGAGTGGCCGGTTGCAATAGATCCGTATGTGATACCGGGAAGCCCATCCAGCGGCCTGCTACCTGAAATTAACGACATTGAATACAAGCCAGACGGAACAGGTGATAAAAGTGTACAGTCCTATTGTTTTCGGTTGTGCCTCACGCAGGAAAAAGAAAACCAGCTGCCGTTTACGGAGCCTGGCAATTATAATCCCGACAGGTATGAGCTTCTGGTAAGGTTGCTTAGTAAAAAGCCCTGGGAACAACTAGGCAAAGGCAATGGCTTTATTATCAGTAAAATGCCGAACGGGAAGACGGACTGGAACAACTACGGCTTAGCCGGGTTTTCTTCCAACTATACAGGCAAAAGCCATGATTATCCGGATGCAGACTACTCGGGCCGCAAAAGGATATGGAACGACCATATTGACTATCAACAAGGTTTACTATGGTTTATTGCCACCGATAGCCGGGTCCCTGAACATCTCCGTAAAGAAATGAACACCTGGGGATATTGCCGAGACGAATTTCTGGATACCAATGGCTGGCCGCATCAGCTGTATATTCGCGAAGCCCGCCGCATGGTTGGAGAATTCGTAATTACAGAACACGAATGTGTCGGGCAGCGGCCGGTTACAGACGGTGTTGGTTATGGCGCTTATGCGCTCGACAGTCATACCTGCAACCGGATAGTGGTAAACGGCCGCGTGGAAAACGAAGGTAATTATTTTATTAAGGGCTTTGACCCCTATCAGATCTCTTATCGTTCCTTATTGCCAAAACGCAACGAAGTCACCAATTTACTGGTTCCTGTTTGTTTGTCGGCTTCGCATTCGGCTTTCGGCTCCATCAGAATGGAACCGGTGTTTATGGGATTGGGACAGGCTGCCGGTATCGCTGTTTTTCACGCCCGGCAGAAAAACGGTATATTGCATGATCTGGATGCTTCAGAAATACGCAATGAATTAGACAAAACTCCGCAGCTAAACAGGAAGTGATGAGACGAACACTTGTCCTCTCTCTTTTATTATTGTCCGCTAGTGTGTTTGCACAGTCCCCCCGAAAACCGAATGTGCTGTTTATTATATCGGACGACTTAACTACCACAGCGCTGTCATGCTATGAAAACCAGGCCTGCCATACGCCTAATATCGACCGGCTGGCTTCCGAAGGCGTCAGGTTCACCAGGAGTTACAGCCAGTTTCCGGTTTGCGGGCCATCCAGGGCATCCCTTTTATTCGGGTATTATCCCCATGCTACTGAAACATTTGGCTATGTAAGCGGAAGAGCGCAGGTAGGCCCAACGCGAAAATCGTTGCCGCAGCTCTTTAAGGACAATGGTTACTATACCGCCAGGGTGAGCAAGATCTTTCATATGGGCATTCCGGGCGACATCGAGAAAGGAACCGACGGCGCCGACGACAAGGATTCATGGACAGAAACCTTTAACAGCCAGGCTTCCGAATGGAAAGCCGCAGGGGAAAGCGAACTCGTGCAGAACAACTCCTATGGAAAGCTGGACAGAAAAGGGGGCAATGTAATGACAATCGTCAAAGCCGAAGGGGACGACCTGGTCCATGCGGACGGAAAAACGGCTGCAAAGGCGTCCGAACTGATCCGCAAGCATAAAAATGAACCTTTCTTTCTTGCTGTCGGGCTTGTAAGGCCGCACGTTCCCTTCGTGGCGCCAAAAGGCTATTTCAAGCCCTATCCATATCAACAGATGGTATTACCTCCGCAAGTGCAGAACGATTGGGACGATATTCCGCAGCAAGGGATCAATTACGTAACCAGTCAGAACGCGCAAATGTCTGAAGACCAGGAAAAGAAAGCCATTGCCGGATACTACGCCTCCGTTTCCTTTATGGATGCCCAGGTAGGCAAGATACTTCAGACCCTGCGTGAGGAAGGACTGGAAGACAATACGATCGTGATCTTTACTTCTGATCACGGTTTTCATTTGGGTGAACACCGTTTCTGGATGAAAGTAAGCCTCAAAGAAGAATCAGCGAGAGTCCCGCTGATCATCAAAGTGCCCGGCAAAGCGCCAGCTGTTTGT
Source organism: Anseongella ginsenosidimutans (assembly GCF_008033235.1). Lineage (GTDB taxonomy): Bacteria > Bacteroidota > Bacteroidia > Sphingobacteriales > Sphingobacteriaceae > Anseongella > Anseongella ginsenosidimutans. The sequence continues at coordinate 2,282,644 of NZ_CP042432.1, read as the reverse complement.
CACTCCCTGGTAGAGCTATTGGATCTGTATCCAACAGTAGCCGGACTGGCAGGTTTGCAGGCGTCACCGCGCCTGCAAGGGAAAAACCTTTCCGAACTGCTGGATGATCCGGAAAAAGAAGTCCGCTCCTACGCGTTTTCAGTTTCATCCTGGAACAAAAAATTTTCGTTTCTTTTGCGCTCGCAAAAATGGGCATTCATCCAATACGGGGAGGATGGCGCAGGAGGGATCGAGCTGTTTGACATGGAGTACGATGAAAAACAATTTAACAATCTGGCCAATAATCCGCGTTACCAGCAGCAGGTAAACCTGTTCAAAAAGGAATTGAAGAACAAATTGCAGGCTGTCAGAACAAATGACCTGGGCAAAACTTACCGGTGATCGTATCAGCCCCGTATTTCCAGGTATTTTTCCTTCATCAGGCTTAACGAAAAAGCTGCGGCAGAAGCGCTCAGCACAGAAAAGTCGAACACTCCTTTTATTCCGGTTGAAAAAGTCATTGACAACGCAAATATCAGCAATAAATATCCGCTCAACTTTGCAAACAGCTCGGTTTTAAATCCGACCAATAAAAAAATGCCAAAAATTATTTCGGCAGCGGTCGCCATAAATCCTATTGCCGGGATCATTGATCCCGGGATCCATGGATTCAGGAGTTGCGTATATTCCAGAAAACTGCTCCAGTTCCCCCAAACTGAAACATCATCGTTCCACCATCCAAACCGGTCAGCGCTTGCTGATAAAAAGCCGATTGAAATAGCAAGCCGCAAAAACAGTTTGATTATTTTTTTATCCATAATTACTTTTTAAATATAGGTTTTTTGTCCATTAATGGTGTTTGTGAGGGATTTAAAAGACAGGATGTAACAGCTATTCCGGCAACAATCAAAGGTGAGAGGGCATCCATTGGAGCGCCGGTGACGATATGTGATATTACCGCGCCTGTTGTAACAAAGACCAACCCTGCATACGCGCTGGTTTTAAACAAAAGAGGTATACCGGGTATACTCAGGCTAATTGCTCCGAGAATTTTCCCGAGCCCTATTATGGACATCGCGTATAGGGGGTAACCGAGTTGTTCAAAAACCCGGACCTGGTAATCAGCCCGCAGAAACTGGCTAAGCCCGCCAATAAACATTCCTAAAATGGTAATCCCTGTGGTAACCCTGAATATAACCATTCGGAATCTTACCGAAACTGTTCCTGACTTCTTGCTTACTTTTGTCATCGTTAAAGGATTTTATATTTTTTACCCTTATAATGACTGAACTTCCAGAAATTGGACATCTTTCCAGGTGATTTTTTAGCTAAACGACGCCTTTTGGCTGTAGCTGTCCGAAAACATATTGAGTACTGGCACGCCATGACGGTCTTTTTTCCAAAGGTCCTCATGTGCGTTCACTGCAGGCTCAATCTCCGGTGTCTCAGCATCCTTAAGTACGGGAATTACAATTAGCTTGGAAGTATCTGACAATGAACCATTCGGGCTAAAATTATTAAGCCCGCGTATTTTCAGGTTGTTCTTTTGTTGAGGTAATTGCGAAAGAGGGGCTCCGTCGCTATGTTTTCGGCCTTCTAATTCTTAATTCGCCAGACCATATCGTGAACCTGGTCATTGACCTTAAAATATTCTGGACTATTCCAGCCGGCCCTCCTCTTAAACCTTCAAAAATATCTCCTTCTATCAGGCAGGTGGGTTCAGTTCCAGTTTCATCATTACATCCATCTGTTCATCGTCACCCAATTTAAAGCTGTGTTTGCCAAACTCAACAAACCCATTCTTTTTGTAAAAGGCGACTGCTTTATGATTTTCTTCCCAAACGCCTAACCAAACATATCCGGCATCTCTCTGCCTGGCGATATCAATTGCTTTTTGACAAAGCGATTGCCCCACCCTTTTACCTTGAAACGCCTTTAGGACGTATATCCGCTCAATTTCAACAGCATTATCGTCCTGTAGTTCTGTTTGTGCATCACCAACATTTATTTTCAGATACCCCGCAACTTTGTTATCGGCTTCTGCAAAGTAAAATTCAGAATCTGCATTATTCAGTTCAGTAACCAGCGCGTCAACAGAAAGTCTTTCTGCGAGGTATTTTTCCATATTCTCTTTAGTGTTTTCTGCCGAAAATGTATCGAAAAAAGTCTCGCGTGCAATTTTCTGCAATTCCATCACATCATTCTTCGTTACGCTTCGGATGTTTATTTTATTCAATGTGAATACGTTTTTAGAATTCCCTTTCTCCGAACTCACTCACCGGCAGTTTGATTTTTCTCGCCGATGTATTTAAGTTGAAACTTAAGTTCAGCATGAAAACATCGGTCTCATAAATATAGTTTGTAGTCGTGTAAAAATCGGGTCCTGAAGTGGTGATCCGCTGCTGGTTGGCTTCAAATAAACCCAGGTCTATGTTTTGCCACTGGAGTAAAGCGGTGAAGCGGCCTTCAAAAAACGTCTTTTTAACGGATAAGTTCGGCGACAGAAACCGTGAATCTACGCCCTGAACGGTAGTCTATTCCCAGTTCCAGGCCAAGGCGGCTGGCCTTATCTGCGTTGGTGTACACACGATTTAAGATGGTGTCGGCATAGACGCTATTTACCCGTTGTATCGGATTTTTGATATTCTGGTAATAGACCGTGGAAAAAAGCGAGCCTCATGCTCTCATTACGTGGCAGTTTCCCAGACCTCTGAACCCATTAATACAGACAGGCCTGACCAAAGTGACGGCACTTACACCTCGCCGAAAGGATCCTTTCAGCTCGAAACAGGGTTTACCTACGGAAAAGAAGAAAGCCAATACCTGTTACACAATACCATGCTGCGTTACGGCCTGTTTTCCAAAACGGAAATCCGTTTGTCGGTGGATTATGGGAGAATGAAATCAAAAACCGGCATAATGCCGGTCGGGATCAGCGTGAAACACCGGATTGCTTTGCAAAAGGGACTGTTTCCGGACATCACTGCCGTGGGAAATATCGGCCTTCCGTTTTCAGCGAGCCGGAATTTCCGGCCCCGGAACCAACCCGCAACCTTATCGTTGGCATTCCAGAATGAGTTTTTGGAAAAATTTTCCGTAGTTTACAATGTCGGCTGGTCGCTGGACGGAGTGGCCACAACGAACAATTGGATACTTACCACCTCGGCGGGTTTTTTTGCCACAGAAGCACTGTCTTTTTTCGCTGAATATTTTTCACAGTTTGCAAGTTCTGCGAGACCTGATCATAATATCGACATGGGCGTAGCATGGCTGCTGAAAAATAATCTACAGCTGGATCTTACGGCGGGTTCGACCATACTGGCCGGCAGCAAGGATCGCTTTGTCACCACGGGAATTTCATATCGATTCGACTAGCGCTTACTCAACAGCATTGCGTATTTATCATTTACTGATTAATTAATCTACCGCTTGGCAGAAAAAATGGCAGTATGCTGATTTTTTTTCAGAAAAACAGCCCCTTGGTATATATTTTGAGCATTTTGCAATAACGGCTCGATGTTATTCAACCGGCGAATAACCATTTGTTTAACCATAAAAAAGGAGGCAATTATGTCACTCATCAGAAAACAGGGACGTTTTTCCCCGACGATTCCCTCTGTGTTCGACGATTTCTTTGATCGCGAACTTTTTAACTGGGGTAACAACAATTTTTCGTCGACCAGCACCACGGTACCATCCGTGAATATCAAAGAAAACATGGACAATTTCGTAGTCGAGCTGGCCGCTCCGGGCATGAAGAAAGAGGACTTTGAGGTTTCGCTTGACGGCAACCTGCTTACCATTTCCTCCCAGCGGCGGCAAGAAGACGAAAAACGGGAAAGCGGATACACCCGCAGGGAATTCAGCTACCAATCTTTCCAGCGCAGCTTCAGCTTACCGAAGGATGTGGTGGATGAGGACCAGATCAGGGCAACCTATAAAGATGGATTGCTCCACCTTACCATTCCTAAAAAGGAAGAAGCCAAGCGTCTTGCACCAAGGCGGATAGAAATTCAATAAGGTCGAAGGCTTGCGTCATGCAAGCCTTTTCGATTTAAAGAGCTGCGGCAATAAGGATCCTGCCCGAAAACATGCTGAGTACCGGTAAGGAAGCTAACGAACAGGAAGAGTATTCTCGCCAACATCATAATTGATTTCTTTACGTAAGGATTCTGGTATAGCGGTCAGGGAAAGGCAAAGCAATCAACGATGAAGGTTTCGCAGTATCCTTAAAAGTACGGGAATTATAAATAGCCTGCAAGTGTCTGGCAATGAACCACGGCCTAAAGTCACCAGCGGCTTTAAGTTCCACCGCCTGCCGTTGACAATCACTGAATTTACTTTTCCTTTTATGGGGCAATTTGTTTAATTTCGGTAAAAGAACCATTCAGAAGTGTTGGATGACCCCGAGTTGGCCAGATTGACGGAACTCTTAAAGCAGGGAGACCGGACTGCTTTTAATAAGCTGTACGAAATGCAATGGAAGAAGCTTTTCTCCGTTGCTTACCAGGCGCTGGGCTCGGTCGACGACGCAAAAGATATCGTTCAGGATACGTTTGTGAAGGTATGGGACAAAAGGGAGCAGCTGGATACTTCCTACCCGGTATCAGGTTTCCTTTTTACAATCTTAAAGAACAACATTATTAATTACCTAAAGAAAGAGCTTTCACGAAAAAAAAGGCTTCAGAACGCCTTCGGCAATCGCGAGGAAAAAGATCACTCCCCGGAAGATCACTATGAAGCCAGCCAGCTTTCTGTGCTGCTGGAGCGGGAAATCAACCAGCTTCCTCCCAAAATGCGGCACATACTGGTTTTGAGCCGGAATAAGAATATGGCGATAAAGGAAATTGCAACCGCATTAAACATTGCCCCTCAAACGGTAAAGAATCAGCTGTCCAACGCGCTCAGGATCCTTCGCTCTAAGATATAATGATTTTTCACCCGTCGCTTTCCGGATAAGGCTTCCATATAATTTTTTAAAAAAGTTCTGGTACCTCCCGGCGCCGGAATTGTATTAGTTATATAAAGCTAGCAATGAATCATTGTGGAAGGAAAGCGTAAAATCATAGATCTGCTGAACAGCAACCTGCCTGAGCCTTTCTCTGAGGAAGAAAAGAGGATTCTGGACGAATGGGTGACCGCCGGAAACGAAGAAGCAGACGAGACGCTTCTGGGCGACGAAGAAAAAATGCAGGCCATTGAAAAGGAGATGCTTGCCGGGATCAACGAGCGAATCGATGGCCGAACTTCCCGGCGTATGCAGGGGAAACTGCCTTTTCTGCGTATCGCTGCTTCTATTGCCCTCTGCTGCGCCGCGGCCCTTTTTATTTACTACCTTTCGGGTAAAGGAAAAGCTGACTATATCACGGCAAGTGCTTCTCAGGGAAAAGTAATGCAACTGCTGCTGCCCGACAGCTCGGTCCTTTGGCTGAATGCCGGCAGCACCGTTAAATATCCCAGGACTTTCGGTGCGACGCGGGATGTGCAGCTGGTAAACGGGGAAGCTTTTTTTGATGTCAGGCGGAACGAGCAGCGGCCGTTCAGGGTGTTCGCATCAGGGATTAACGTGACTGTTCTGGGCACTTCATTCAACGTGAAATCATTTAATAACCTGGAAGAAGCCAAAATCACCGTGGCAAGCGGCAGGGTGCAGATAAGTGATTCGTCCCTGAACCTGGGAACATTCAGCCGGAACGATGAGCTGATCATTAATAAGCGCTCCCGGGAACATTACACACGTACGGTAGAATCAGGCAATGTAATCAAATGGCGCCAGGGCGCTGTTAACCTGTATGAAGTTCCGTTCCGGGAATTAATACTGACCCTTGAAAATGCCTATGGAATCAGCGTAAACTACGACCCGGCATTCTTCGCAAATTGCCGGACAACCATTAGTTTCCATACCAGCGACAATCTCAATCAGGTACTGGATATGGTCAAGGCTATTTACGGGCTAAGCTACCGGATAAAGGAAGGGAAGGAGGTAATACTCGAAACCGATCAACTTATACAACCTTGCCGATAAAAGTTCAATGCCCGCTGCCACGGGCATTGAACGGAGTAAAAATGCAGCATCGCTATACCTGAAGGCTTAGCGCAGCATTTTAGTTTTCAGAACGAACCAAAAACCATTACAAATATGCTAAAAAAGTTAACCAAACCGCTTTACCTGGCTATGAAACTATCATCCGTATTGTTGATTATTTTAACTGCTTCCGCAACGCTGTCGGCAGCATCGGGCAAAAGCCAAAGCCTGAAGAATGTAAAACTCAGCGTCTCTTTTGCCAATGAGTCTCTTTATAGCGCCGTAAAGAAACTCGAAAAAAGAAGCGGCGTGCATTTCTCTTATGAAGCAGGCAAACTGAAAGAATATCGCGTCGACCGGCTGGAGTACGCCGATGAGACGATTGGGAACATTCTAAAAGAACTGCTTCAGAAAACTCCGCTGACTGCAACAGAGATGAATAACAGCCTGGTAATTTATAGGAATGCAACGTCGCCTGCCAGCGCCGTACAGGATAGCCCGGCCGGTTTTCACCGGCAGGATTCTCTTATAGTGACCGGGCTCGTTACGGATGAGCAGGGCCCTTTACCGGGCGTAAGCATCTTGGTAAAAGGTACCCAGCACGGCACCTCCACCGGTCCGGACGGCCGGTACAGCCTGGAGAACGTACCCGGCAACGGCATCCTGGTATTTTCCTTCCTGGGTTATACTGCTGTTGAAGAACCCGTAAATGGCCGCTCCGATATCAATGTCACGCTCAATGTGGAACGCGCTTTACTGGAGGAGATCGTGGTAACTGCACTAGGTATTGAGCGCGAAGAAAAATCGCTGGGCTACGCGGTACAAAAAATTTCCGGTGAAGCTATCCGGAGTGTAAAAAGCGTTGATATCGGCACGGCGCTTACCGGCAAGATCGCCGGCCTCAGGGTTAACAATAGTACAGAATTCTATGCGCAGCCTTCTATATCCCTGAGAGGGGCCTCCCCCCTGCTGGTAATTGACGGGGTGCCTTACGGCAATATGTCGCTTAGGGATATCAGCGCTGACAATATTGAGAACATCAGCGTGCTGAAAGGCGCTACGGCTTCGGCCTTGTACGGAGCCCGGGGTGGCAATGGTGCTATTATTATCACCACGAAAAAAGGGGCAGATAAAGACGGTCTTGCGGTGACTGTAAACAGTAACACCATGTTTGCCGCCGGCTTTCTTACATTGCCCGAGGTGCAGCACAGCTACAGCGCCGGCCTGGGAGGCAACTATGATCCCACCGATTACGTTTGGGGAGCTAAACTGGATATCGGTACAATGGCCATGCAGTGGGACCCGGAATTAAAGGAAATGCGGAACATGGAACTGACCTCGCGCGGAAAAGATAATTTCAGTAATTTCCTGGAAACCGGTTTTGTGACCAATACAAGCGTCAGCGTTTCCCAATCGGGTGAAAGGGGAAGTTTCCGGGCTTCTGCTTCCGATATTTATCACAAAGGACAGTATCCCAATGCAAAGGTGAACATGACCAATTTTTCGCTTGCCGGGGAAATGAAGGTGGCCGATAAATTCAATATGACCGGCACGATGGGATACAGCCGGCGTGCGACACCTCAGATAAACGGTGCCGGGTACGGCGACCAGGGCTACATGTATAATATCCTGATGTGGACCGGGCCGGAGTATAACCTGGAAAAATACAGGGATTACTGGATCACTCCCGATGTGCAGCAAAACTGGCTGTACAAGGCCTGGTACGACAACCCTTACCTGATGGCCTATGAAAAATTGCACGGTATCCATGAAAACACATTCAACATGAGCCTGTCGGCCTCGTATAAGTTGTTTAAAGATGCCAATTTGATGGTCAGAAGCGGCCTGGATTATTATTCAGATGAAGATACGCAACGGAATCCGCCAAATATTAACGGCACCCGGGGTGGCTGGGACGCCAAGGGGATTTATTCAATTGATAACTCCACCGGCTTCAGCACCAATAATGACCTGATATTTACCATCAACAAGGAATATAGCAGCTTCGGCGTGAACCTGCTGGCCGGGGGAACGATTTACTTCTACAAGGATAAGAACCTGTTTGCCAGCACAAGGAATGGCCTGAGTATTCCTGGATTTTATTCATTGGAATCATCGGTGGAAAGACCCAACACATCGTCCTCCGAATTCAGGAAACAGGTAAACAGTTTATTCGGAAAATTGAGCTTGTCATGGAAAAGCGCTTTGTTCCTGGATGTGACCGGAAGAAATGACTGGAGTTCTACTCTCCCGGAAGCCACACGTTCTTATTTTTATCCTTCAGTAGCAACCAGCATTGTCGTAAGCGAGCTTGCCCAGCTGCCATCCTGGCTTCAGTTCTGGAAATTAAGAGGCTCCTGGGCAGTTTCAAAGAATGACCTGGGCGTATATGATCTTAACCGCTCCTTCTCCACCTCCTTAGGTGTATGGAACGGCTTGAATGCCGCCAGCTATCCCGATAATATAGGAAGCGGCATCATTTCACCCGAAACATCCAGGACCTGGGAAGTAGGTACCGAAGCCTATTTTCTCAGGGGCAGGCTGCACATGGATGTAGCCTACTTCAACAAATACCGGTATAATCTTCAAACGAATGCCGATATCTCCGAAGCCTCCGGGTTTGAATCAACCTTGATCAATACCGACCAATCCTTTGTTCGAAAAGGTATGGAAATTACGCTGGGAGGTACGCCCGTAAAAAGCGGAAACTTTCAATGGAACGCCACGGTCAACTGGTCATTTACCCACCTGTATTACAAGGAGCTGGATTCGATTTATTCGCCCGATAATATGTGGGTAAAGGAAGGCGCCAGGGAAGATAATTACCTGTATTACGATTGGGTGCGGGACGCAAATGGCAATGTGGTCTACCAGAACGGCTTGCCTGTGGAAAGTGATTATCAAAGCCGCCTCGGCTTTGAAGACCCAAACTGGATATTCGGATTCTCCAACAGCTTTGCCTACAAAAACCTCGAACTCACGCTGAGCTTCGACGGACGCGTGGGCGGGATAATGTACAATTACATTAACGATAAAATGTGGGATACCGGCTCCCATCCCGACAGCGATAACCAGTGGCGGTACGACGAGGTGGTTCACGGCAAGACCAACTATATTGGCGATGGGGTAAAAGTCATCTCCGGAGCAGTAGAATATGATAAATACGGCCGGATCACCAGCGATACACGCGCATTCGAAAAAAACGATGTGCCTGTTTCTTACGAATCATTCGCCCGGGAATATCGCGGCGGCATACCTGATGGAGCCATGGACCCTACCTTTATAAAACTGCGTGAAGTTTCTCTGAAGTATCGCTTCCCCTCTTCACTCACTGAAAAAATCGGCGCCAGCGCGGCTTCTGTTGCCATCACGGGTCAAAACATGTTCCTATGGCTGAAAGAGTTCAGGTATTCCGATCCTGACCGGGGTACCGAAGACCTCAACTCGCCTGCCGTGCGCTATATCGGGATGAACCTGAACCTAACCTTTTAAGTATTTCAAAAGAATTCAGATAATGAAAACGATACTGAGCAATTATATTTTAGCGGGAGCGGTCGTTTCCGTTCTGGCGGCGGGATGTGAAAAATTCGGGGAGATCAACACCAATCCGAATGAACCGGCAAAGGTTTCTTCTTCCATGCTTGCAACCACCCTCATCCTGGATATCACCCGGGATGATATCAGTGACACGAAATCGTTCATGATGCATAACGCGGTAGATAAGTATATCTGCTGGACCGAATTTCCGCAGGCCGAGCAATATAACGACTTCGGCCGGTACGGCTTCGGAGATCTTATCGTCCTTAACAACATCGGTAAAATGGTGGAGTTTGCCACAGATGAGCAGCTGCGAAACTCCTACGCGGCTTTGGGACATTTCGTGAGAGCCTGGAGGTTTTTCCAGCTCACGATGCGGGTAGGCGACATTCCGTATTCACAGGCTATCCAGGGAGAAAACAGCAACATTGTCAAACCTGAATACGACACCCAAAAGCAGGTTTTCATTGGCATCCTGAATGAACTGGACAAAGCGGACAGCCTCTTCGCAGCAGGAAGTGATTTTGAAGGCGATCCCATCTATGGAGGAGCCGTCGGGAACTGGCGGAAAGTGGTAAACACCTTCCAGTTAAAGGTACTCATCAACCTGTTCCGCAAGACTGCTGACCCGGACCTGAATGTCGTGAACCGGTTCGCTGACATTGCCAGTTCACGGCCCTTATTCGAAAGCAACGGCGACAATTTTGCCCTGGTTTATTCTGATCAGGCAAACCAAAAATACCCCTATTATAAAGAGAATAACCAGTTCACCATCTACGACATGGTATCAAGCAATCTTATTGATACATTGAAGGCGTATGATGATTATCGCTTATTCTATTACGCCAACCCTTCGCCTGTGAGGGTCGCTGACGGGAAAGCAGTTTCGGACTGGGATGCCTATGTGGGAGTGGACCCTTCGATCGTGTACTCCAGCCTGAGCCACATTGCTTCTTCAAAGGATTTCTCGCCAGTCAATGACCGCTACGAGCAGCTTCCTGAAGGAGAGCCGGTTAGCATGTTGAGTTATGCGCAGTTGCAATTTATTTTGGCTGAAGCTGCCGTCAGGGGCTGGATACCCGGTTCCGGCGAGTCCTATTACCTGGAAGGAATAAAAGGGGCAATGCATTTCGTTGAAGTTAATACGCCCGATGACCCGCAATTCCATCATAACAGGCCAATTACCGACGGTTATATCCAGGAGTACCTGACGTTCCCACGTGTGGCATTTGCTGCAACAGAAGAAGAACAGATCAAGCAGATCATTACCCAGAAGTATCTGGCTAACTATTTGCAGTCACCCTACGTTTCCTATTTCGAGTACCGCAGAACGGGCTACCCGGCTTTCCCGATAAACCCGGCTTCCAACCTGAACACGCCTACCGACCGAATCCCCGTCCGGTGGATGTACCCGCAAAACGAGCTTGACCATAACAGCGCCAACGTGGCAGAGGCCATTGGGCGCCAATTCAACGGGAACGACAACGTGAATGCCCTGATGTGGATATTGAAAGATTAATCATAAACGAATGAAAAAGACCTGGCTATTTACAATACTGCTATGCAGCTATTTGATCTCCGGAGCGCAGGAAATGAAGACGGAGAACATCTTTCTGATCACCCTTGACGGACTCCGCTGGCAGGAAGTATTCACCGGGGCTGACCCGGAACTGATCGCAAATAAAGATTTCGTAGAAGACGGCATCAGGTTAAAAAAAATGTTCTGGCGTGCTTCCGGCGAAGCACGCCGGAAGGCCCTGCTGCCTTTCTTTTGGAGTACCGTAGCCGGACAAGGCCAACTATACGGCAACCGGCAGGAAGATTCCTACGTAAATGTCACCAACCCGCATTGGTTTTCGTACCCCGGTTATAACGAGATACTGACCGGACATGCCGATAAAAGGATTAACAGCAATGATAAAATCCCAAACCCCAACCGAACAGTACTCGACTTCATCAGCGAACAGCCGGGCATGAAAGGCAAGGTAGCCGCTTTCGGATCCTGGGACGTGTTCCCTTATATATTGAATGCGGAAAGGTCTGATTATCCAGTAAACGCCGGTTTCGACACCGCCAGCATCAGCCCCCTGACCGGCCGGGAGCAACTGCTAAACGAGCTGCTGCACGAAATCCCTCCGCTGTGGTCTTCAGTTCGGTACGACGCCTTCACGCATCATTATGCCATGGAGTACTTGAAGAAGCGCCACCCGCAAATATTATATGTCGCTTACGGGGAGACCGATGATTTCGCCCATCACGGACGCTATGATTCCTACCTTCAATCCGCCCATCAGACAGACAAGTTCATTAAAGAACTTTGGGACTTCGCCCAATCCGACCCGCGGTACAAGGGGAAAACAACCTTTATTATCACAACAGACCATGGCCGGGGAACTGCTCTGCCCGGCGCCTGGCGCAGTCATGGAGCTTCCGTGAAAGGCGCGGACGAAATATGGATAGCCATCATAGGGCCTGACACCCCTTCGGGTAAAATCACCTCTGTAAAAGGAAATTATTATCAGAACCAGGTAGCGGAAACAACCGCAGCATTTTTGGGCCTTGATTTTAAAACCAGCCACGAAACAGGCCCAATGATAAAGAACGCATTCAAGAAACAAGACCAGTAGTACCGCATGCAAACTGCCCGGATCAATTCTCGCAGGGAGAAGTTGATCCGGGCAATTAATGTTTTCGTTTTTGCTCGTTATTGATTGGTTATTTATTTCCATATTCTTCATGATGAGAATCAGTGCAATTTCCGCCGGCATATCAAAGAAAATCGCGATATTGTTTCATTTCCTGTTGTATCATGTCAGATTGCCAATATGAGGTCTTACATATTAGTGTTTATCATCATATCACCGATTCTGATTTCCATGAGGCTGTATGGCCAGGTCGCCAGTGTAAATGACGGCGGCAGTAAATCCCCGGCAGTTGGCCACCAATATCAGGCAGCAGCCCGGGAAGGTCATATTCCCCAGCGGAAGTTTGAGGTGCAGGCGTTGCAAGAGGACTTCAATATACTGAGGGAGGTTCTTCAAGAGGTGCATATAGGGCTTCACAGATATGCCAGCAAGGCAACTATGGACTCCTTGTTTACCCGTTCCTACAGTAGTATTAAGGCTCCGATGACGGAAACCGACTTTTTCAAAATAGTAAACAGGGTAGTTACATCAATCCGGGATGAGCATACTTTTGCGTTGCCTTCCAGGGAATATTGGGATAACCAGATTGGACAAACCGTTTACTATCACTCCGGGTCCAAGTCCGGATCGCCGCTGTTTCCCTTTTTCATCAAGATCATTGACAACCGGCTGTTTATTGACAATAATCTAAGCAATGACCTGTCTTTAAACCGCGGAACAGAAATTCTGCAAATCAACGACCTTTCCTCACGGCAAATTCTGGAAACCCTGTTGCCGACGATTCATACAAACGGCTTTATTGAAACATTCAGACGCAGGAATCTCGAGCAGTTCTCGCTCCACCAGACTTACAACCGGTTCATGGTGCATTACGCCATTTTTATAGGCAGGCCCGATACCTTTAGATTAAAGGTAAGAAAGTATGGTGATACTGCAGCGGTTTCGGTGGATGTACCGGCACTTACCTCTAAAGAAATATTCAACAATTACTGGAGAAGGTATTCCACGGTGAACGATCCGAAGAAAACCCGGGAAAATCCATTTGAATTTGCCCTATTGGATCACCAGACCGCCTATCTGAGACTTTCCGATTTCCATAATTATGTTTGGTTAAAATATAACTACAGTCCTTCTACTGAATTCAGGGCTATTTTCGATTTAATCCGCGAAAGATCGATTCAAAACCTGATTATTGATCTCAGGGGAAACGAGGGCGGAAACCTGAGGATTGGGGTCGAACTATTGAAATACCTGACAAAGCAGGACTTTCGACCTTACAACTACCACGAGGTTAAAAATTACCGGTTTCCTGATGTAAGACAGTATTTTTCTGACTCTACCGCCCTAAAGGATTATCCAGACGAACTCTTCATCCTTCAGAAGGATGGCACCTACCGGTCAGACGCAGAATATGAAACGGAAGAATGGTCCCGCCCTATGCAACGCGATCCCAAAGCCTACCAGCATAATTTATATGTTCTTATAAACGGCGCCACCGGGTCGGCGGCATCAATACTTGCTACATTAATACGGGTGAACAGGAAAGATGCCATATTCATCGGGGAAGAAAGCGGCGGGGACATGGAAGGCCCGGTTTCCGGCACAGGCACGGATATCACTTTACCCAATACAAAAATCAGGGTAGATATTCCATTTGTAAAAAGAGTGGTCAATCTGAACGGTTACGAGCCTCTCAAAGGCCGGGGAATACTGCCTGACTACACCGTTGCTCCCTCTTTAGACGATTTTGCCGGCAATAAGGACACAGAATTGGAATTTACCATCTCACTCATTAAAAGTAATCCCGATTAATTTCTTTGCCTGTGGATTTTTGTATGTTTACGACCAACGTATAAATCGCCAAGCTCGCAACCTTAACATGTATTATAGTGAGAGTACCTGTTTATATCATTATTGCATCGATTTGCCTCAGTTCCTGTGCGGACTGGAAAATAAATAAGGGTTCGCCTGCTCAGGAGTCCTTGACACCTCAACCGGAAACACAAAAATTCAACTTAGACAAAAATTCGGACAGCACATTAGCCCAATGGGCTGGTTATTATGAAAAAATAGAGCCGGGCTTTTCGCTTGCTGATTTCGAATTGACGTCAACAGATTCGTTAAGGATCATGCAGGGAAATGTTTTGGGAAGCTTTGACCAGAATTTTGAGGCCATTTATGAGCCTTTTTTGATATTTAACCCGGACAAGAGCATGTATTTGGATTTTGATAGCAATAACTGGGGAATTGACGAAAGCGGAGAACCGTCCTTCTCCCCCGATCAGGAGGTCAATTTGGTGGATATGAAACGAAAGACTGTAAGCCGGCTTACATATAGAGGTCCCTCGCAATGGGTAGAAGATGCGTTTTGGGAAAACGATTCAACGATTATCCTCTTGGAAAACGGCTATGAAAAACAGCCGGTTATTACGAAACTTCATTTGAGCGATCAGTTAGTCCGTACCTATACGTATACAGACACGCTGGATCTGCAAACCAATTATACCAATATTCGATTTAGACAAAAGGGGATTAACGTGAAAGACCATGAGGAATAGTCTGGATCGATATTTTAATTATTATTTTCCGGGAGGGTAATTTTTACCATTGCGTCATTTTTATCCGCGCATAGCAATGAACCGGAAGGCATCTTTTCACCCCGTGCTAAAGCCAAACGCTTTCCTTATCATTGCTCAGCAGAAGTCGCTCGTATAACTGGCTGTTGATTTGCCGTTCCAATTGACGAGCAGTCCAATTGTTGTTGGCTGCCTCTGATTGGTAATATTCTCTTCTTTCTTCGTTGTCAATGGATACCTATATTCCAATATATCAACACCCGGGTTTGATCTACCGCACCTTGATTTCGACAAACCATCCAATTGACGCGATATCTAATTTTTGTCGCGATACAAGGTATTGCGACAAAAAATCGGTATTTTTGTCGCAATTAATCGTTTTTGTCGCAATACTGGATGAATGAATAACAATAATAACAGCCCAAAGGAAGAGGTTAGGCAGATACTGGAAGCCCTAAAAGAATACCCAAACGGAGCATCCGCCGATGAAATCCTCAAGGCGTCCGGCTTACCCTTGAAAATGCGTAGCCTCCAGCGTCGTTTGTCCAACCTTATCGCTAACGGCGAAATCACCACAACCGGTAAAGCCCGGGCCGTACGATACCACCTGCTGCCCCAAACCGTTGCACATCAACCAAAGGAACGGCACACTGATGCTATTCCATTGACGGCCGTCAGCAAGGATCTTCTCAGGCATTTGTCACAACCAATACAGCGGCGGGTACCTGTGGGTTACCAGCGCGAATTTCTAGAATCTTATCGCCCCAATGCCGATAGCTACCTAACCCGGGAAGAAGTGCAGCGGCTTGCCGAACTTGGCAATACCGCCAAACTGGATCAGCCTGCGGGAACTTATGCCCGACAAATCCTGAACCGTTTGTTGATTGACCTGTCATGGAATTCCAGTCGGCTGGAAGGAAATACCTATACGTTATTGGATACCGAACGTCTGATTTCTTTGGGCGAAGCATCCGACAGTAAATCAGCGATGGACGCCCAGATGATCCTGAATCACAAGGATGCCATAGAGTTTATTGTCCAATCAGATCCGGAAATCCGTTTCAACCGCTATACTATTCAAAATTTGCATGGTCTGCTGGCAAATAATCTATTGGCGGATCCCGAGGCTCCGGGACGATTGCGAAGCTTTGGAGTGGGCATTGCCAGATCTGTATATACCCCCTTGGTTATTCCTCAGCTCATTGAAGAATATTTCGACTTGCTACTCCAAAAGGCAGAGCAAATCAAAAATCCTTTTGAGCAATCCTTTTTCATCATGGTGCAGCTTCCTTACCTGCAACCTTTTGATGACGTCAATAAGCGCGTTTCAAGGCTTGCAGCCAATATCCCTTTTAATCGGCATAATCTTTCACCCTTATCTTTTATTGATGTGCCAGAGGACCTGTATATCCAGGGAATGCTGGCCGTTTACGAATTAAACCGCGTCGAATTATTAAAGGATGTTTTTCTTTGGGCGTACGGACGTTCAGCAGCGCGGTATGCTGCTCTTCGGCAATCACTCGGCGAACCCAACCCCTTTAGGTTGAAATACCGGGATGCCATCCGCACACTGATTACCCAGGTAATTTCACAGGCAATGGACTCGAGCAGCGCTTCCGAAGCCATTACGTCCTATGCCGAGCAAATCCCGGAAGCAGACCGTTCAAAATTCATTGAAGCGGTTGAAACGGAACTTCTATCATTGCATGACGGGAACTTTGCCCGCTATTGGATCCGGCCAAGTGAATTCAGGCGATGGAAAGCCGTATGGAATAAGTAATCGTGTAAAATGGCTCGGGGCGTCAACAGATGGAACAAAGCTAATTACAAAAAAACGGGAAAATCAGACGATTTTCCCGTTTTGTGGAGAATATCGGAGTCGAACCGATGACCTCTTGCATGCCATGCAAGCGCTCTAGCCAGCTGAGCTAATTCCCCGTTTTTGTTTCGGGATTCGCGCAAAGCGCGGCGGTATCTTGCAGCGCCCGATCTTGCAATTCCGAAAGGGAAGGCAAATATAGTGCTTTCAAAATTTATTCGGAAAGATATTCCAGCATTTTTTCCGCTGCACGGGTGGAAGCGCCCGGACCGCCCACGATGCCCCTCAGCACTTCATAGTCTGCCAGCATGCGGTTTCGGTAGGGTTCATCATGCAGCAGCTTGCCCAGTTCGGCGGCTATTTGTTCTTCATTGCAGGTTTCCTGGATCAATTCTTTTACGATTTCTTTTCCGGCAATCAGGTTGACCAGGGAAATGTACGGCACTTTGATCACCCTGCGGGCAATGGCAACCGAGAGTGCATTGGCCTTGTAAAGTACCGCCTGGGGCACGTTCAGGAGGGCGGTCTCTAGTGTGGCCGTTCCGGAAGTGACCAGGGCTGCGCGGGAGGCACGCAGCAGGTCGTATGTTTGTCCGAATACTACCTGGATTTGCCGGCTGCCGGTAAACGGGCGGTAAAAGTCTTCTGAAAAGGCGGGAGCGCCCGCTATCACTACTCTGAAATCCTTGAAATGGTCGGTGGCGCGGAGCATTTCGGGAAGGATTCGCGTTATTTCCTGTTTCCGGCTCCCCGGCAATAACGCAATCAGAGGCTGATCACCGTGCAGTGCCGCGTCGGTAGCCTCCCGGGCGGCTATGGCATCCGCGAGCGGATTACCCACATAATCCACTTCCATTCCCCAGCGGCGGTAGAAATCTACTTCGAAAGGAAGAATGCAGAACATTTTATCCACTACCCGCTTGATTTTCAACACTCTTTTCTGGTTCCATGCCCAGATCTTGGGAGAGATATAGTAGAATACCGGGATGTTTTGTTGCTTGGCAAATTCGGCGATCCTGAGATTGAAGCCGGGGAAATCGACCAGGATCAATACATCGGGGCGGTGTTGCAGGAGGTCCTGCTTGCATTGGCGGATATTCCTGAAAATAGCGGGCAGGTGCGTGAGTACTTCCACGAAACCCATGTAGGCCATTTCGCGGTAATGCTTCACGATGATACCGTTTTCTTGCTGCATAAGATCTCCTCCCCAGCAGCGGAAACTGGCGGACGGGTCGCGCCGTCGAAGTTCCCGCATCAGGTTGGAAGCATGCAGATCGCCGGATGCCTCTCCCGCAATGACATAATACTTCATACCGCCTTTAAACTTTACATCTTGTAAATAAAAAAAACGAGCGCGTACATAAAGGTGACCAGCAATACGCCCCTGGCCGTGTCCTCTTTCCCGGCTTTGAAAAATTGCCGGAAAAGCAGGGCGTTGAGGCCTATACAGATCATGTAAATGGTTGATTCCCGCATCCCCGTGCGGATCTCCAGTTTCAGCAATTCTACCAGTACAATGGCAAGGGCGGGCAGGCAGGCCCCCAGCGCCACCCCCATGTACATATTATTTCGTTTGAACATTAAAATCGATATTGTTCAGGAAGGGAATGCTGTTGTAGGCTGTCATATCAAACTGCACAGGTACAACCGACACATAGCCGTTATCCAGAGCCCATTCATCCGTATCTTCCCCTTTATCGTACAAGGCGAATTTACCGGTCATCCAGTAGTATTTCCGGCCGTGCGGATCAATCCGCTCGTCAAACTCTTCCTCGTACTTTGCTACGGCCTGCCGGCATACCTTCAGTCCTTTAAAATCGGGTGCTTTCGGGAAATTCACATTCAGCAGGGACCCTTTCGGGAGGCCGTTCTTTAGTACGGCTTTCACTATGCTTCTCACATAGGGTTCGCAGGGCGAAAAGTCGGCGTTCTGGCTGTAATCGCAAAGCGAAAAACCTATGGAAGGAATCCCTTCAATGGCCCCTTCCACAGCGGCTGACATGGTTCCCGAATAGATCACGTTAATGGAAGAATTGGCTCCGTGGTTGATGCCGGATACGCACAGGTCCGGCTTCCGGTGCAGGACTTTGTTCACTGCGAGCTTCACGCAGTCTACGGGGGTGCCGGAACTCTGGTACATTTCAAAGCCCTTGTAAACTTCTACTTTGTCGAGCCGCAGGGGTTTGGCAATGGTAACGGCATGTCCCATGCCTGACTGGGGGCTGTCGGGCGCCACTACCACCACGTGGCCCAGCTCTTTCATAACATGCATCAGGCTCCGGATACCCGGGGCGGTTATGCCATCGTCGTTGGTGACAAGAATGACTGGTTTCTCGTTTTTCATACCGCGCTAAGTTAAACATCTGCCTTCTACTTGGAAAATAAAGGCCGCTTTCTCGCCCGATTATTGTTATTTTTAGCTGACAGCAGGAAAACAGGTAAGCGAATGTACAAACCCAGCAAATACCAGCTAAAATTCCTTAGGTGGCGGAGAAAGCAACGCGACAGCCGGGTAATGCCGCTGATATTAAGCGCCCTCGTCGGCGTGATCGTGGGGTTGGCGGCTATCCTGATCAAAACCATCATTTCTTACGTGGAAGAATATGCCATCCGGTTTTTTCCGGGCTTCCTTTACCTGATCATCCCCATGGTGGGCTTGCTGCTGGTAGTTTTTCTCAACAGGAATATCTTTTATAAAACGGTCAACTTCCGCGGCGCAAGACATGTGATCGAAGCCATAAAAAACAACGGCTCGGTTATCAATTTCCGGTTGATGTATTCCAAATTCATCACCACCGGCCTCTCTATTGGTTTTGGCGGAAGCTCCGGGGTAGAGGCCGCCATTATCACCACGGGCTCTGCGATCGGTTCCAATACGGGACAGTTCCTGGGGCTGGGCTACAAGCAGCGGACCCTGATGATCGGCTGCGGCATTGCCGGCGGCATTTCGGCCATCTACAATGCACCGGTGGGCGGCTTTCTTTTCGCGCTCGAAACAGTATTGCCTGAATTCACCCCTACCCTGCTGATCCCCTTGCTGATCTCGGCGGTTTTCGGCAAGATCCTGTTCGAAGTATTCATGGGCGATCAGCTACGCTTCGAGGCGCCGATTCCCGACTTCACCTACGACCAGCTGCCGTTCGTGCTGGCCCTTGGCATTGCAGGCATGCTTGCTGCCCGCTTCCTGGACAAGACCTACCGTTTTTGTTATCGTTACCTGTCGATGATAAAAAATGACTACCTCCGGGCGATCACCGGCGGGCTGATACTGGGTACAGTGATATTTTTATTTCCCCCGATGTACGGGGAAGGTTACGTGAGTGTCAATGAGTTGCTCAGGGCGAACGAAAGTGAAGTCTTCTCTAATTCGGTGTTCAGCAACTTCCCGCATACCCATGTCTCGGACCTGCTGTTCTTTCTGCTGCTGACCATTGCCAAACCGCTCAGCACCGGCCTCAGCGTGAACTCAGGGGGCGAAGGGGGTTATTTTGCCCCTTCCATTATTACCGGGGGATTCCTGGGATATTTCTTTTATAAGGCCATTTTCCTTTTCGCACCAGGGGCCGATCTGGTAGTAAGCCCGGTCACCTATATTTACCTGGGAATGGCAGCGACCTTCGCCTGCGTGATGAACGCCCCGGTAACGGCGATTTTCCTGATCGCGGACATTACCCAAAGCTATGAGCTGTTCGTGCCCTTAATGCTGGTTTGCGCCACTTCCTATTTCCTGAAATATTCTTCCGAAAACAAGGGCCCGAAAGCAGGCGCAAAGAAAAGTGACCGCCGCCTTATGCATACTGAAAGAATGGTTCTGAACCAGGTATCCGCCCATGAACTGCTGGAAAAAGATGTGGTAAGCGTGCGTCCCGGCGACACCCTCAGGAAACTGGCGGAGCTTTCTGCAGCTACCAGCCGGGATGTGATCCCCGTTACCAATGGAGAAGGGCGGTTTGAAGGCATTGTAAAGCTGAACGATATCCGCAAAAAATTATACGATACGGAACACTACGATTCCGTAAGGGTAAGCGAACTCTGCCAGCAGCCCGAAGAGATCATCTCGCTTCATGAGCCGGCGTCCTCCACGCTGGAAAGGTTCGACCGGGTCAATTCCTGGTACCTTCCCGTAGTCCACGAGGAAAAATTCATGGGCTTCATCTCCAGGATGAAGGTCCTGGCCCGCTACCGCAGCGAACTCAACAAAGGAAACAGGTTCTTTTAACCCTCCGGCGGGCAGCTGTACAGCATCCGGGATCCCGAAAATAAGCCTTGAGCGATTGCGGGCGCCAAATCCGGCACAACGCGCGCTAAAGCGGCCAGAAAACCGGGACCATCAGCCAGATAATAACAAGCAGCAAAATCGTCAGCAGCCCCCCCACCCGGACAAAGTCAAAAAACTTGTAATTGCCCGGCCCGTACACCAGGATACAGGAAGGCTCGAAAGGTGTGATCATGGAAATGGAAGCCGAAACAATGATGGAAATCGCGAAACTCCGCGGATTTACGTCCATTACCTGGGCTGTCTGAATAGCAATGGGAAGCACCACCAGCGCCGCGGCGGCATTGGACATTGGTTGGGTAAGGACGACTGTCAGCACCATAAAACTGGCCATTACCCATAGTGGGCCCGAAGATTCAAATACCGAGGCGATCATATCCGCCAGGAAAACATCCGCTCCTGAATTTTTCATGGCTATCCCAAAGGCAGTCATCCCGCCAATCAGCACCAGCAGCCGCCAGTCGATGGCCCGGTAAGCTGTTTGCGTATCGATGGCCCGGATAACGACCGACATGACAGCTGCCATCATAAAAGCGGCGCTCACCGGCAATATCCCTGCCGATCCGAGTATAATAGCGAGTATAAACAAGCCGAAGGTAAACCAGCCCCGGCGCGTAGCGTTGATCTTATGGCGCATTTCTCCCACCACAATCAGGTTATTAGCCTTCGCCAGGTAACTAATATCTTCGCTTCTGCCCTGAACCAGGAGAATGTCGCCCATTTGCAGGGGGATATTCTTCAGCTCCACTATATCCTTTTTCCCCGGGCGATGCAGGGCCAGTCCAACCAGCCCCCAGCGCCTTTTAAATTCATTGGTACGCAACGTTTGATTAATCAGGCGCGAATTCTTGTTAATGAGTACTTCCGCGATATGCTGGTCTTTTTCGCGGGTCTCTTCCTTATTGACCAGGGTGTCTCCTACAATATCAATTCCTTCCTTGTCCTTCAGCTTGAGCAGTTTTTTGGCATTTCCTTCCACGAAAAGAGTATCCCCTTCCTGGAGATAGACAGAGGCATCTATTTTTATCTTTACACCCCTTCTGACAATCCGGTGAATCTTGAATTCCATCCGGTACAGGTCCGATTTATACACAGACTGCCCGATCATGGGGGAGCCGCTTAAAATGCGGGCTTCGCTAAGGTAAAATCGTTCCGGTAATTCAGCCAGGTTTACCTTGCCCCTTTCCGGGATGATCTTTCGCCCTACGAATAGCATATACACGATACCGGCCACACACAGGGCCAGCCCCAGGGGAAGCAATTCGAACATAGAAATAGGCACAAGCCCCACGCTGGACATATATGCAGCCCCAGCCACGTTGGTGGAAGTACCAATAAGGGTACAGGTTCCTCCCAGCAGGGAAGCAAAAGCAAGCGGCATCAATAACTTCGAAGGGTTCACCTTAATATACCGGCTGATAGACATGACAGGCGCGATCAACAGGGCCGTAAGGGTGGTATTGTTCATAAATGCTGAAAGCACGATGCTGATTCCCATAATTCCGGCCGTCAATACGAACACATTCTTTCCCAGCCTCCGGACAGCCTCCCTTCCGAGTACCTCCAGGATACCGTTCTCCTCGATGGCCGCCCCGATCACGAAAATAGCTGCCAGCATCACAATAAAATCGCTGCCGAAACCCGTATACGCCTCTTGTACGGAAATGATGCCTGAAACGATCAGGACGAATAAAATCAGCAGGGTAACGATGTCAACGGATAATACCTCCAGGGAAAAAAGAGTGATAGCCGCTGCCAGCAGGATCAATACAATAGCTATTTCCATACAGGTGCGTTTGACTGCCCTAAGATAAATATTAGCAGCTTAAATATTACCGGTTGCGAAAAATCACCCTTACTACAGCGTCCACTACAGATGCGGGAAAGGCCTTGCTCAGGCGGATGTAAACCTTAGGAAGGAAACCGGGTACGATCAGGTTCCGGCCTTTTAGCATTCCGTCCAGGGCCGTACGGGCAATGTATTCCGGGCTGTGATGAAGATTCCGGTGCAGCCAGCCGTTTACTTTCCTGTGTACCACCGGGTCATGTTTATTATTCGCTCCTCCCGGAGCCAGGAGCGTCACGTGGACCCCCAGCGGCTTCAGTTCAGACCGAAGCGCCCTGGTGAGAGAATAGAGGTAGGCTTTGGTTGCTGAATAAACCGCTTTGTGAGGAACATGAAAAAATCCGGCCGCGCTTCCCACATTGAGTATGTAGGACCTCGGGTGCCTTTTAAGCCGCTCAACGAAAAGTTTTGAAAGAAAAGTAGCCGTCTTGATATTCAGTATCAGCATGCTGTCAAGTTCCGGCAGCGTGCTGGTTTCAAAATCACTTCTTCCGCCGATCCCGATATTATTGACCAGCTTATCTACCGCGAAATTATTCTCCACACACCATTCGTAAATTCTCCGGGGAGCATCCGCGGCCAGCATATCCAGGCCGAAAACATGGATACGCACCCCGTATTTTTTTCGCAGGCCGGAGGCCAGGCGGTCAAGCTCCGGATCGGGCAGGGCAACCAGAAGTAGGTTCATCTGCCTGCGGGCGCATTCTTCCGCGAGCGCTTTCCCGATCCCCATGCTTGCGCCGGTGATCAGCGTAAAGGAGGGTTCTGCGTTCATACCTGCCTGGTTTGCTGCAGCCAGGCAATGGTAAGCCTTACCGCTTCATCAAAGGGCCTGGCCGAATAGCCGAGTTCGCTTTTGGCTTTCGCCGAATCTTTGGACCAGTTATAAGGGATCTTTCGTACCCATTCGGGAGTGATCAGGGGCTTTAAGCCCGTGATCCTTGCTTTAGCTGCGTCCAGGCCGGCGATGCTCATGATCAGGGCCACCGGCATTTTAAAAAGCCGCCGGGGGGATTCCATGTACCCGGCAACCGTTTTAAAAAAGCGGTCATAGCTTACATTTTCTCCTCCCAGGATATATCGCTCACCCGGCCTGCCCTTTTCCATAGCCCGGCGGATACCTTCCGCGACGTCTTCGACATATACATAATCCATCACGCCTTTTCCATTGCCGGGAATTATTTTCCAGGTTCCTCTCAGGTAGTTACGGATCATCAGGGTAGCAGAATTACTTTCATCCACAGGGCCGGGGCCGAAAACCTTTGTAGGGTTAATGATCACCACCGGTAAGCCCCTTGCCGCATATTTTGCCGCCAGTTCTTCCCCTTCATTTTTTGTCCGTTCGTATTCCGTATAAAGATCCGGCCTCCGGGCGGCCGTTTCAGTTACCGGCCTGCCGTTAAGCGCAGGCGGAAACACCCCGGCAGTAGACGCCGCCACTACTTTCAGTACTCCCAGCTGCATGGCCGCGTCCAGGACATTTTTCGTCCCCGTTACATTGACCCGGTGAAAAGTTGAACGATCTTTATGCCAGGCACGGGCGAAACCCGCCAGGTGGAACACCTCCCGGCAATCCTGCATGGCTTCCGCAATACTCCCGGGAGCCAGGAGATCACCTTTGAACAGCTGTACGCCCGCACGGACAAGATCCTCCGTTGCGGCTGAGGGCCGGGCCAGCGCGTGTACCCGGTGTCCTTCCGCTGCCAGTTTCAGGGCAAGATGCTTGCCGATAAAGCCGGTGGCTCCTGTAATAAAAATTTTCATGCAGGCCCTTTCCCTGCTTTAAGAAATTACTGCGCCATTTTTAATTTCGTCCACAATAGGCGGATCCAGCAAGGCGCTGGTATCTCCCAGGTTGGCGGTATCACCTTCCGCGATCTTTCGTAGTATCCGGCGCATGATCTTCCCGGAACGCGTCTTCGGAAGGCCGCGGACAAACTGGATCTTATCCGGCTTGGCAATCGGGCCAATGAGCCGGGCCACCGTCGCAGAAATCCCCTGCCGGGCGCTTTCTTCCTCTTCTATCCCCTTTTCGGTGATCACATAGGCATAGATACCCTGCCCTTTAATGGCATGCGGGTAGCCAACTACCGCCGATTCAACCACACCGGTGTGCATATTTATAGCGTTTTCCACTTCCGCGGTCCCGATACGATGACCGGAAACATTGATCACGTCATCCACCCGGCCGGTAATGCGATAATACCCGTCTTTATCCCTGAGGCAGCCGTCACCGGTAAAATACATGCCCTTATAAGTATCGAAATAATTCTGCCGGCAGCGCTCGTGGTCTCCGTAGGTGGTGCGGATGATCCCGGGCCAGGGGAATTTAATGCAAAGATTGCCCGAAACGCCGTTCCCCTGTATCTCTTCGCCTTTTTCGTCCAGCAATACCGGCTGCACCCCGGGCAGGGGCAGTGTGGCATAACCCGGCTTCGTTTCCGTGATCCCCGCCAGCGGCGAGATCATGATCCCGGCTGTTTCGGTTTGCCACCAGGTGTCAACGATGGGGCATTGCCCTTTTCCGATATGCTCATGGAACCAGTACCAGGCCTCTTCGTTGATAGGTTCCCCCACGCTGCCCAGCTTGGTCAGCGAGGAAAGGTCCTTTCCTTCCACAAATTTCATCCCTGACTGCATCAGGGAGCGAATGGCAGTGGGGGCGGTATAGAGAATATTCACACGGTATTTATCCACGATATCCCAAAGCCGGCCGGCATCCGGATAATTGGGAACCCCTTCAAACATGACAGAAGTTGCTCCGCAGGCAAGGGGCCCGTAAACAATATAGGTATGGCCGGTGATCCAGCCGATATCCGCGGTACAGAAATGAATCTCCGGCTGAGCGTATTGAAATACGTTCGAGAACGTATAGGCGGCATATACCATGTACCCGCCGCAGGTATGTACCACACCCTTCGGTTTTCCGGTGGATCCCGAAGTATAAAGGATGAACAGCATGTCTTCCGCATCCATCTCTTCGGCCGGGCAATCGGAATCAGCGCCTTTCAGCTCTTCCTGCAGCCAGTAATCCCTGCCGCGCTGCATATAAACAGGCGTGCGGGTGCGGGTATGTACCAATACCGACTTTACCGACGGGCATTGTTCCAGCGCATCGTCGATCACTTCTTTCAGGGGAATTGTCTTTGTGCCCCGGAAACTGCCGTCTGCGGTAATGACGATGCTGCACTGAGCATCCTGGATCCGCTCGGCAATGGAGCGGGCGGAAAAACCGCCGAATACTACCGAATGAATGGCTCCTATACGAGCGCAGGCCAGTACCGCCACCGCCAGTTCAGGCACCATGGGCAGGTAAATACAGATCCTGTCCCCCTTTTTCGCCCCGTGTTTCTTCAAAACATTGGCAAAACGGCATACTTTCTCGTATAATTCGCGATAGGTGATCTTTACCGCGGCTTCTCTCGGATCATTCGGTTCCCAGATAAGGGCCAGGGTATTTCCCTGGGTTTGAAGATGCCGGTCAAGGCAGTTCTCGGTAATATTCAGCTTTCCGCCCTGGAACCATTTCACATCCGGCTCCTCGAAATTCCACTGCAGCACCTTATCCCATTTCTTCCTCCACTGGAATTGCTCCGCTATTTCTCCCCAAAATCCTTCAGGGTCTTCCACGCTTTTCCGGTAGGCATCTTCGTATTCTTCAAATGATCTGATCTGATAATTCATGTTCTTGGTTTATGAGCTCACAAGTTATGAAATCCCCGCCATTTTCTAAAGCCGGAGAGGATTAATCACCTTTTTGAGCCCAACCGCTTACCAGCTGCGTCAGGTTTCGAACTTAATCATTCATCTTATTCCGGTAGGTTTCACGAAGGTAAAACGAACCAATAATAAACGAAATGGCGGCCACCGCTATGGGGTAGATCAGCCCGGCGTATATATTTCCTGTTGCCGCAACTACGGAGGCGGCAATAAAGGGTGTCAGCCCGCCGAAAATGCCGTTCCCTATATGGTAGGGCAAAGACATGGAAGTATAGCGTATTTTGGTGGGGAACAGTTCTACCAGGAAGGCGGCTATGGGTCCGTATACCATCGTTACCAGCACAACCTGCACAAATATCAGCGCTGACATCAGCCATATGCCCGCGGTTGAAAGCAGCAGTTTCCCGTCTTCGGCGAAAGCGGCCGCCTGGCTCACCGAAATGGCATGCATACCCCTGTAAAGCGGATAATAGAGAATACAGGCGGCAATAAGCCCGGTCATCATGATGGGTTTGCGCCCGATCTTATCGGAAAGACGCCCGAACAGGATAAAGAACGGCGTACCGAAAAGCAGCGCGATCACGATGATGATGCTGGATTGCACGAATTCGATATTCAGTGACTTCTGCATAAAAGACAGCGCATAAAATTGTCCGGTATACCAGACCACTCCCTGCCCGGCCGTTGCGCCGAACAATGCCAGCAACACCAGCCGGAGGTTTTCTTTTTTGCCGAAGCTTTCCTTAATAGGATTCACGGAAGTCTTGCCCTCTGCTTTCAGTTTCGCAAACAGGGGCGATTCTTTTAAACGGATACGGATAAAATAAGAGACGGTCACCAGCACAATAGACAGCAGGAAGGGGATGCGCCAGCCCCACTCGCCGAATTGGTCCGCAGTCATGGAATAGCGGGTTCCCAAGATTACGCCAAGCGAAACGAAAAGGCCCAGGCTGGCAGTTGTCTGTATCCAGGAAGTATAATACCCTCTCTGGTTGTCGGGACTGTGTTCGGCTACGTAGGTTGCCGCTCCGCCGTATTCGCCTCCGAGGGCCAGGCCCTGGGCAAGCCGTAATATACAAACCAGGATGGGCGCCCAGATACCGATGGTCTGGTAGGAAGGCACCAGCCCGATCAGGAAGGTGGACCCTCCCATTAAAAGCAAGGTAAGCAGGAACGTGAATTTCCGGCCGGCAATATCGCCCAAACGCCCGAAAACAATGGCTCCGAAAGGCCGGACAACGAAGCCTACAGCAAAGAGTGCAAGCGTGGAAAGAAAACCCGCTGTGGGATTATCTTCCGGAAAAAACTTAGTAGCCAGGATAGTAGCGAGGCTTCCGAAAATATAAAAGTCATACCATTCGATCAGGGTCCCCACGGAGGAAGCGGCAATTACCTGCCATATTTTACGCTTTTCAGTACTGTTGTTTTCAGTCATATCATATTTGGGTTAGGCGATAAATATAATTTGAAGATTTGAAGAATTAAAAATTATTTTCCCTATATTTGCAGCCCATCTCGCAGGCCAGGCCATATACAGGCCACATAAAAGCGGGGAATGGAGTAAAATCAGAGTCATGTCAAGAGTTTGCGATTTAACAGGTAAGAAATCAATGAACGGGTTCAGCGTTTCAAATTCAAACGCGAAGACCAAGCGCAGGTTCTATCCTAATTTACAGGTAAAAAAATTCTATATCCCTGAGGAAGACAAGTGGATCACCCTGAAGGTTTCTGCTTCAGCCTTGAAAACCATCAACAAAAAAGGGATCAGCGCCTGCCTTAATAATTTTGTAAAAAAAGGAAAAATATAAGAGTTGCAGGCAAGGGTAACCTTGAACCTTAAACTTTAAACTAAATAAGGATGGCTAAGAAAGGGAACAGAGTACAGGTAATTCTTGAGTGTACCGAACACAGGGAAAGCGGAATGCCCGGCGCTTCAAGATATATCACAACCAAGAACAAGAAAAATACACCTGAAAGAATGGAGTTGAAAAAATTCAATCCCGTACTTAGAAAGGTAACTGTTCATAAAGAAATCAAGTAATGGCAAAGAAAACAGTTGCAACGCTGAAAACCGGTAAAGGCAAGGAATTTTCCAAGGTGATCACTTCTGTGCGTTCACCAAAAACCGGGGCCTACACGTTCAAGGAAATGATCGCTCACAATGATCACATCCGGGATGCATTCCAGGCCGCCAAGGAACAAGTGGAAACCCAGGCTGAAGAAACCGCCCAGAATTAATGCGAATTTAAGAGCTTAAGAAAGCTTCTTTCGGTTGCGAAAGGAGCTTTTTTGCTATAAAAAAACAAGAAGCATGGGTTTGTTCGATCTTTTTAAAAGCAAAAAGCCGGCAGAAACACAAGCTGAATCCCAGGCCCTGGACAAGGGGCTTGAAAAGACCAAGGACAGCATGTTTACCCGCCTGTCCAAAATGGTTGCCGGCAAGTCCCGGGTAGACGAGGAAGTACTGGACGAACTGGAAGAACTGCTGGTTAGCTCTGACGTTGGCGTAAGTACCACGCTCAGGATCATAGAACGGATCGAAGAGCGGGTTGCCCGCGACAGGTACCTTAACGCGACCGAACTGAACACTATTTTGCGGGAAGAAGTGGCCGCCTTGCTTTCGGAAAACAATTCGGCGGGCTTTGACGATACCTACTCGGAAACTATCCGCCCCTATGTGATCATGGTTGTTGGTGTTAACGGTGTAGGGAAAACGACGACCATTGGCAAGCTGGCCCATAAATTCAACCAGGCTGGTAAAAAAGTGGTGCTTGGAGCCGGCGATACCTTTCGTGCGGCAGCCGTAGAACAGATCCATGTCTGGGGAGAACGTGCCGCCGCGCGCGTTGTTTCTCAAAAAATGGGTTCGGACCCTGCCTCCGTGGCCTATGACACACTGAAATCAGCCATTGCGAATAACGAAGATGTGGCCATTATTGATACCGCCGGCCGTCTTCACAACAAAGTGGGCCTGATGAACGAGCTAAGCAAGATCAGGAACGTAATGAACAAGGTAGTTCCCGGGGCGCCGCACGAAGTATTGCTTGTGCTGGATGCTTCCACGGGGCAAAACGCCATTGAGCAGTGCAAGCAATTCACGGCAGCTACCGAAGTGAATGCCCTTGCGCTCACCAAACTGGACGGCACCGCAAAGGGCGGCGTAGTGATCGGGATTTCCGACCAGTTTAAAATACCGGTAAAATACATTGGAGTAGGAGAAGGAAAAGAGGACCTGCAGCTATTCGACAGGGTAGCTTTTGTGGACAGCCTCTTCAGGGAGAAATAATGCGTACGAAGGACCGACACAAAGAAAAACCGCGCGTGAATGTGGTCACACTGGGATGTTCCAAGAATCTGGTAGATTCGGAAGTACTCATGGGGCAGCTCCGCGGAAATAATATGGAAGTAGCCCATGAAGACGGCAGGAACCGGGCGGATGATATTGTCGTGATCAATACCTGCGGCTTTATTGATAATGCCAAACAGGAATCCATAGATACCATACTCCGTTACAACCAGTTAAAAGAACAGGGAAAGATCGGGAAACTTTTCGTTACCGGTTGCTTATCCGAGCGCTACAAGCCGGAGTTAAGGAAAGAAATCCCCACGGTGGACGACTATTTCGGTTCCAACGAAATGGTGCGGCTGCTGAAAACCCTTGGCGCGGACTACCGCCACGAACTTATCGGGGAACGCCTTTTAACCACCCCCTCCCATTCCGCTTTCTTTAAGATATCCGAGGGCTGTGACCGTCCCTGCTCATTCTGCGCCATTCCGCTGATGCGCGGTAAACATGTTTCAAGGCCATCGGAAGAACTTGTTAAGGAGGCCAGGAAGCTGGCCGGCCGGGGCACAAAAGAGCTGGTGCTGATTGCCCAGGACTCCACCTTTTACGGGCTTGATATTTATGGAAAAAGAACCCTTCCAGACCTGCTGCGGCTTCTTTCCGACGTGGAAGGCATTGAATGGATACGCCTGCAGTATGCGTACCCTTCCGGCTTTCCGATGGATATCCTGGAAGTAATACAGGAGCGCGCTAATATTTGTAATTACCTTGACATGCCGCTTCAGCATATCAGCAACCCTATGTTAAAATCCATGCGGAGGGGCATTACCAGGGAAAAGACGGTGGAACTGATCCAAACCATACGGGAACGGGTCCCCGGGATCGCCTTGCGCACCACCCTGATCAGCGGCTACCCCGGCGAATCGGCGCAGGACCACGAGGAATTGCTCCGTTTCGTGGAAGACATCCGTTTTGACAGACTGGGAGTTTTCGCGTATTCCCATGAAGAGAACACCCACGCCGCCTCGCTGGAAGACAATGTGCCGGAAGAGACCAAGGAAGAAAGGCTCGAAGAGATCATGTCCCTTCAGCAGGGTATTTCCTACGAGCTGAACCAGGAGAAGAAGGGTAAAGAATTCAAAGTCCTTATCGACAAAAAGGAGGGCGAATATTTTGTTGGCCGCACCGAATTCGACTCACCGGAAGTTGATAACGAAGTCCTGATCAACGCCGTTGACCAGTATGTACCTGTCGGGGATTTTTGCCAGGTGCGGATCACCGACGCCGAAGAGTTCGACCTTTACGGGATTCCCCTGAGCGCCGGCGAAAATTCGCAAAAAGGCATTAACGAAACACTTTCCTGAGAAGCCAGATAATCAGGACAAGAACAGCGACCACCAGGATCACGCCCACCCATACGCCTGCTTCAAAGATCCCTGCTACGAGATCGCAGCCGGAAAGTACTGTCAGCAGGAAAAGAAACAGGAATCCCTGAAGGAAATACGACTTTTTCATGATTAAGCGGATTAATATGCAATTTTTTTAAATTGCAAAAACTATACCGCAGCCGCTATGATGAAAAAAGCCTCTGCTCCCATTGTAAATCCACACTTGCCCCAGGGCAGGGTCGCTTCCGTTGATGTGTACCGGGGGCTGGTCATGCTGCTGATGATGGCCGAAGTGCTTTCCATCGGGTCGGTTGCAGCAGCCCTGCCTGACAGCTCCTTCTGGCAGGTGCTGGCCTTTCACCAATCGCATGTTCCCTGGGCCGGTTGTTCCCTGCACGACATGATACAGCCGTCTTTTACGTTCCTGGTAGGTGTCGTGCTTCCTTACTCCATTGCGAGCAGGATCAAAAAAGGAGCTGATTTCGGGTCCTTGTTAAAACATACAATTATCCGGGCCCTGATCCTGATCTTATTGGGCATTTTTCTTCGCTCCATGCATTCCGATCAAACCTACTTCACATTTGAGGATACCCTTACCCAGATCGGGCTTGGTTATACTTTTCTTTTTATCCTGGGCTTTTGCTCGCAGCGCGTACAGGTGAGTGCCCTGGTGATCCTCCTGGCAGGCTATTGGCTGGCTTTCGCCCTCTATCCCCTGCCCGGCCCTTCTTTTAATTATGAACTGGCGGGCGTCCCTCCGGGATGGGAACATAATTTCCAGGGCTTCGCGGCACACTGGAATAAGAACACCAACCTTGCCTGGGCATTCGACCGCTGGTTCCTGAATCTCTTCCCGCGCGAAAGCCCTTTTCTGAATAACGGCGGAGGTTACTCCACGCTTAGCTTTATTCCCACGCTGGGGACGATGATCCTGGGACTGCTTGCAGGGAATGTTTTAAAGTCCGGGCGCTCACAAAAAGAAACCCTTCGCTACCTGGCCATTGCCGGCTTCAGTTTAATTGCCCTTGGATTACTGCTGCACATTACCGGCATCAACCCCATTGTGAAGCGCATCTGGACACCCGCCTGGACACTGTTCAGTGGAGGGATCTGCTTCTTGTTCCTGGCGTTCTTTTATGGACTTATTGATATAGCGGGAATAAAAAAATGGTCTTTTTTCCTGACCGTTATCGGGATGAATTCCATTGCCGCCTATGTCATTGCTGACGGCGGGATCAAAGCCTTCCTGGTCCGGTCCCTGTATATCCACCTGGGACCGGATTACGACCAGCTTTTCGGGCCGGCTTTCTCCACCCTGCTAAGCGGGGCACTCGTGTTATTACTGGAATGGCTGATCCTTTACTGGATGTATAAAAGGAAACTGTTTATAAAGATTTAATCTTTCTACCTTTGTGCCATGCAAACTTTCATCATCAATAGTGAGGGCTACAATGTATATGTGGGGAACAGTTACGGCCCTCTGCAAACATTCCTTGAAGAAAAAAAATATGCGAAGACCTTCATCCTGGCCGATACCAATACTTCGGAAAAATGCCTTCCTAAATTCACGGAAAAGCTTCCGCTGCTGAAAGAATACGATATCATTGAAATTGATGCGGGGGAGGCCCACAAGAATATTGACTATTGCATAGGTATCTGGAAAATGCTGCTCGATTTCGGGGCCGGGCGCGACAGCCTGCTCATTAACCTTGGAGGCGGCATGGTGACAGATATGGGAAGTTTTGCAGCCTCTACCTATAAGCGGGGTATTGATTTCATCCAGGTACCTACCACGTTGTTATCACAGGTTGACGCATCCGTTGGCGGCAAAACCGGGATTGACATGGACCATGTTAAGAATATCATCGGAACCTTCACCAACCCGGAGGCGGTGTTCATCGATACCGATTTCCTCTATACCCTGCCCCGCCGGGAATTGCTGTCCGGCTTTGCCGAGATGATCAAGCACGGGCTTATATGTGACAGCGGCTATTATTTCGACCTTCAAAGCAATGCCATGGGAAGCGTTGACAATGCCATGATCTTCCATTCGGTAAATATCAAGAACAAGATCGTCCTGGAAGACCCAAAAGAACGGAACATACGAAAAGCGCTCAATTTCGGGCATACCATCGGGCATGCGGTGGAAAGCTATTCCCTGGCTCACGATAAAGACCCGCTGCTTCATGGCGAAGCAATTGCCATCGGCATGATCTGCGAAGCCTGGCTATCCCATACCAAAACCGGCCTGGAAGAAAGCGCCCTGACCGATATAAAGAATTTCCTGCTCGCCTATTACCCCAACTACCGGATCCCCGAGGGCGCTTTTGCCGAGCTGGCCGAATTCATGAAGAAAGATAAGAAAAACGAGAAGGGAACGATTAATTTCACCTTGCTCGAAGGGATCGGAAAATTTGTGATCAACCAGACCTGCACGGAAGAAGAGATCCGGCAAGCCCTCGTACTTTATAACGGGCTGTTCAAATAAGTCTGCCGGTTCCCGGTCATCTTGCTACTAAAGCGGATCTGGGACAAATTCAGGGCAGGCTTATTCTATGGTCATTCGTTTTTTGGGCAACTCAGCTAGTCGCCATCGCCGCATTGTTGAAACTGTAACGTACCGGCAAGCCGGAGCATTTTACAACGGGCTACCGGAATAAGACCGCCCCGGCCGGAGAAGTACAGGACGGAGATACCCGCAATCCAGCTGGCTGCCATTGTAACGCTATTAAAACTGTAGCGGCCCGGTCGGTAAACTGCAGCCCCCGGCTAATGATGCGGAATTACAAAAAAATATTTTGCTTTTTAAAAAATCATCATCTATATTTGCCAAACGTTATGAGAACTATATCAAACAACTGGTTTTACTTTTATTTTTTTAATAAGCCCCATCGGGACTTGTTGTAAAACTAGTGCGTTTGAACAAGAATACTGTAAGTCCCGAGTGAGTAGCTCGGGATTTTTTTTTGTAAAATAATGGCAAAAAGACCAACCATAGCAATACAAGGCATAAAAGCTTCCTTCCACGAAGAAGCGGCGCTTACTTATTTCGGTGAGGAAATCGAAACCCTGGAATGTATGACGTTCAAGCGGATGTTCGAGGAAATGAAACAGGAAAGGGCCGACTATATCGTCATGGCGATAGAAAATTCCATCGCCGGCAGCCTTCTGCCCAATTATTCCCTGCTCCAGGATTATAATTTCCCGATCATCGGTGAAATATTTCTTCCCGTCCAGCTGCATTTGCTGGCGCTTCCGGGACTGCGGTTTGAAGACATTAAATATGTGCAATCCCATCCCATCGCCATCCGCCAGTGTGAAGAGTTTCTTCAGGACCTGCAGGGAATTACCGTCCTGGAAAAAAGCGATACCGCCGCCTGCGCAAAGGAAATACAAGACCTGCAGCTAAAGGACACGGTAGCCATCGCCAACCTGAATGCGGCAAAGGCTTTCGGGCTGGAAGTATTGGAAAGACGCATCGAATCCAACAAGAAAAATTATACCCGCTTCCTGGTCATTGCCAGGGAACACGAAGATATTAAAGATGCGAACAAAGCATCGGTTTGCTTCAGGGTAAATAACAAACCGGGATCGCTGGCAAAGGTGCTTACGATCTTTGCCCAGAATAATATCAACCTGAGCAAGATCCAATCCATGCCTGTCCTGGGGAAACCCAACGAGTACAACTTCTACCTGGACCTGGAATGGACCGAACAGAAAGCCTACGACCTTTCGCTCAGGAAAATATTAAAATACACTCATAATTTATCGGTTATGGGAGAGTACAAAAGTAACGATACAAGAAAATAGGAATACATCAAGTAATTAAACAAATAACAGCGAAAATGAAGCATTTAGAGCTCATTCCCATGAATGAATGGTTACCGGGACTCAATCAGCCCCTGGTGATTGCCGGTCCGTGCAGCGCGGAAACGGAAGAACAGCTGCTGGCTACGGCCCGCCAGCTAAAAGCACTCAATAAGGTCAGCGCGATCAGGGCTGGTATATGGAAACCAAGAACCCGCCCCGGGGAATTTGAAGGCATCGGATCAGAGGGCTTGAAATGGCTGATACAGGCAAAGAAGGAAACCGGCTTACCGGTAACCGTTGAAGTGGCTACTGCCCGTCATGCGGAAGAAGCGCTGAAGGCGGGTGTCGATATTCTGTGGATAGGCGCAAGAACCACGGTCAACCCCTTTTCAGTACAGGAAGTGGCCGACGCACTTAAAGGCGTAGACATCCCCGTACTGATAAAGAACCCGGTCAATCCCGACCTGCAGCTCTGGATAGGCGCTATTGAACGCATTTACGGCGCAGGCATCCGGAAGATCGCGGCCATTCACCGTGGCTTCAGCTCGTTCAAAAAAACTTCTTTTCGCAATGAGCCCATGTTTGACGTGGCTATCGGCCTGAAAACGCATTTCCCTGAACTGCCTGTTATCTGTGATCCCAGCCATATCTGCGGAAACCGCGAACTGATCCCCTTCATTTCGCAAAGAGCGCTGGACCTGGACATGCAGGGACTGATGATCGAAAGCCATATTACTCCTGACCTGGCCTGGACAGATGCCAAGCAGCAGGTTACGCCGGATGCATTAGGCACGATCATCGACCACCTCACACTTCGCAAGCCGGAATCTGACAATAAAGAATTCCAGAATACCCTGGAAATACTCCGGAAGGAAATTGATGAACTGGACGACGCCATTATCCGGAAGCTTGCCGAGCGCATGCGGATCGTTGAAAAGATCGGGGAGTACAAGCGTGACAACAAGGTGACGATCCTGCAGGTAAGCCGTTGGGAAGAGATCATCGGTAAACGTACTCATTACGCCTCAGCGCTTAAGCTGGACAAAGACTTCACGGAAAAAATGCTGGAGCTGATCCACAATGAGAGCATCCGTAAACAAACAGAGATACTGAATAAAAAAACCGTTGAAGCGTAACCACGGCCCGGGAACATGTCGAATATCTTAATTTCAAAGCCGGATGCCCGCCTTAGCGGCGAAGTGATACTTCCCGGCTCCAAAAGCGAAAGCAACAGGGCTCTGATCATGCAGGCCCTTTGCGAAGAGCGTGTGGAGATCAGGAACCTTTCAGAGGCGGCCGATACGGTGACCCTTCAGGCACTCCTGGATGGACGGGACAGGAACCAGGTCCTGGACGTAGGGCCGGCAGGTACCGCCATGCGCTTTCTCACCGCTTTTTGCGCCGTAACCGAAGGTGAATGGACCCTTACCGGGAGCAAGCGAATGAAAGAACGTCCTATCGGCATCCTTGCCGATGCACTTCGCCAGCTGGGCGCCGATATTCAGTACCTGGAAGAAGAAGGCTTTCCGCCTATGAGAATAAGGGGCAAACGGCTTGATAAAGCAAGCGAAGTACGCATCCCGGGCAATATAAGCAGCCAGTATATTTCCGCGCTGCTAATGATCGCTCCGGCGCTTCCCAACGGCCTTTCCATTCACCTCTCGGGAACGATCGGCTCGCGTCCTTATATTGAAATGACCCTGGCCATGATGGGTGAACTTGGTATCCGGCATGAGTGGACCGGAAATACCATACACGTCGGCGCCCAGCGGTACCAGCCGGCCGTTCTCAGCATTGAACCTGACTGGAGCGGGGCTTCTTACTGGTATTCCATGGCTGCGCTTTGTGAGGAGGCAGATTTAACCTTGCCTTACCTGAAGCAGCAAAGCCTGCAGGGAGACCGGGAAATTACAAAGATCATGGAAGCATTCGGCGTAAGAACTCATTTTTCAGCCGGGGGCATTCGCTTAAGCCGCGGGGAAACGGCTGCCGGCGCATGGGAATCGGCTGAAATAGGAACGGGTGCCGGTGAAACAGCCGCAAGGGGAATTGCTGCGGGGGAAACGGTTGCAAGGGAATCTGCTTCCGGGGAACGGGAAATTGATTTTATTCACTGCCCGGACCTGGCCCAGACCGTGATCTCCTGCTGCACCGCACTCCGGCAAAACGCGGTTTTTACCGGCCTTGAAAGCCTTAAAATAAAGGAAACCGACCGCGTGGAAGCGCTTCAGAACGAACTGGGCAAATTCGGGGCCCGGCTCATTGAAAATGCGGAAGGCAATCGCTGGGAACTGGATACTTCCGGCGTTTTCATACCGGAGGCCGCCCCTGTTATTCATACCTATCACGATCACCGGATGGCCATGGCCCTCGCTCCCCTTGCCATCAGGCTGGGACCGATGGAGATCGAAGACAAGGAGGTGGTAGTCAAATCCTATCCCACGTTCTGGAAGGACCTGGACAAGCATGGTTTTAAAATGGCAGCAGCGCAGATCAACACATAAAATGGCAGGAAACACATTCGGAAAATCGTTCAGCATTACCACCTTCGGGGAATCACACGGAAAGGCTATCGGCGTGATCATTGACGGCTGCCCGGCCGGGCTGGATATTGACGCGGCGTTTATTCAGCGGGAACTTGACCGCCGGCGCCCCGGCCAGTCGCGGATAACCACCCAGCGGAAGGAGAGCGATACCGTACAGATCTTATCAGGGATATACGAAGGAAAAAGCACCGGCACGCCTATTTCGCTCCTGATCCCTAACGAAGACCAGCGGTCGAAGGATTACGATCACATTCGCTCTGCGTACCGGCCTTCGCACGCGGACTTTACCTATGACAGCAAATATGGTATACGGGATCACCGCGGAGGCGGTCGTTCCTCTGCCCGGGAAACCGCTGCAAGAGTTGCGGCAGGCGCGGTGGCCAAACTACTTCTTCAGCAAGCGGCCGGTATTAGCGTTCAGGCTTATGTAAGCCGCGTGGCTAACATAAAGTTGGAAAAATCACACAAGGAGCTTGACCTTACTCAAACGGAAACGACCATGGTCCGCTGCCCGGATGAAGGGACAGCCCAGCGAATGATCGAACTTATTGACCAGGTCCGGAAGGACGGGGACACGGTTGGCGGAGTCGTAACCTGTGTGGCGGATAACTGTCCTGCAGGTTTAGGAGAGCCGGTATTTGATAAACTTCACGCGGATCTGGCCAAGGCCATGTTAAGCATTAATGCCGCGCACGGATTTGAATACGGTTCCGGTTTTGACGGCACGTACATGCGGGGCTCGGAACACAACGACCTCTTTGAGAACGAAGGCGGCCGTATCCGGACCAGGACCAACCGGTCAGGCGGAATACAAGGCGGCATTTCCAACGGGGAAACCATCTACTTCAATGTAGGTTTCAAGCCCATTGCAACCATTATGAAACCCCAAACTTCGGTTGACCGGGACGGCGGGGAAGCAGAAGTAAAAGGCAAAGGCCGTCATGATCCCTGCGTATTGCCCAGGGCAGTGCCCATCGTGGAAGCAATGGCCGCCCTTGTACTGGCCGACCACCTGCTGCGGAACCGCAATGCGCGGATGGGGTAATACTGACCGCAAAATTCCTTATTTCCGCAGCAGCCTGGACATCTTAAAGCAAGGCCGGGTACTTTGACGGAGCGCTTTCGTGCATCATGTTATAAACCGCCTCAAAGACATCATCCGGGCTCGGCTTTGAGAAATAATCTCCGTCAGAGCCATAGGGCGGACGGTGATCTTTCGCAGTAAGTGTTCTGGGAGCGCTGTCGAGGAAGAAATACCCCCCTTGCTCTTCCAATACCTTCTGCATCATATATGCCGAAGCTCCTCCGGGAACGTCTTCATCCAGGAAAAGCACTTTATTCGTCTTTTTCAGGGAGCCTGCGATCGTATGATGAATGTCAAAAGGCAGCAGGCTCTGCACATCGATGATCTCTGCCGAAATCCCTGCATCTCCCAGCCAGGCGGCCGCTTCTTCCGCTATCCGGCAGCAGGAGCCATAGGTAACAATGCTGACATCGCTTCCTTCCCTTACAACTTCAGGCACTCCCAGCGGAACAGTAAAGTCCGCGATATTGGAAGGCATACGTTCTTTTAACCGGTACCCGTTCAATGATTCAATCAGCAGGGCAGGTTCATCACAGCGAAGCAAGGTATTGTAAAACCCGGCCGCCTGGGTCATATTCCGTGGCACCAGCACATGAATTCCCCGCAGGGAGTTGATGATCATTCCCAACGGTGAGCCTGAATGCCAGATACCTTCCAGCCGATGCCCCCTTGTACGAATGATCAGCGGCGCCTTCTGCCCTCCTTTGGTCCGGTAAGACAGCGAAGCCAGGTCGTCGCTCAGCGTCTGCAATCCAAATAACAGATAATCAAGATATTGTATTTCCGCAATGGGCCGAAGGCCGCGCAGTGCAAGCCCTATCCCCTGCCCGATGATCGTTGTTTCCCGGATCCCGGTATCAAATATCCGCAGCTCTCCGTATTTGCGCTGCAGGCCGGCAAATCCCTGGTTCACATCGCCGATAAGGCCCACGTCCTCGCCAAAAGCCAGCAGCTTCGGATCTTTTGCAAAATTCGCATCGAAACAAGCGTTCAGCACTTCCCGTCCGTCAACCATCCGGGAGTTTTCCGCATATTGAGGCGCTACAACCGGCACATTCAGGGCCGACTCGGAACTATCGGTAAAAAGAAATGAATTCCAACGATCCCTGATCAATTCTTCCTGCGCCCGGTACCAGGCAAGGAGCCGCTGTTTTGCCGGGGCCGGCTTCCCGGCAGTCACGGCCAGGGTGCGCCGTACGGCATGAACAATATCGCGGTAAAGCGGGTCTACTGTGGCCGATAACTCATTGTAGATCTCTTTCACCACCGGGTTGTCAGCGCCTATTTCCTTCAACAGAACACCTGCTTCCCGGAGTTCCTTTTTCACCGGGGTTATGTATTCATTCCAGGCCTCCTTCTGGGCCTGTCTTACTGACTGTTTGGCATTCTTTTCAATTTCCTCGATATCTTCAGGAACCGCAATCGCGGAACGCAGCATCCATTCCCGCATTTTTAAAATGGGATCGTATTCCTTTTCCCACTGGAGCCTTTCTTTCGGCTTGTACCGCTCATGGGATCCCGAACTGGAATGCCCCTGGGGCTGGGTCATTTCTTCCACATGAATGATCACAGGCACATGCTCCTGCCTGCAGATCCGCACGGCTTCCTCATACACCTCGCATAAGGCGGGATAATCCCATCCCTTTACGGTAAATATTTCAAAACCTTCGTTCTTCTCATCCCGCCGGAAACCCTCCAGCGCTGCGGATATACTGGCCTTAGTAGTATGGTATTCGTTAGGCACCGAAATGCCATAGCCATCGTCCCAAACGGAAAGCAGCATAGGCACCTGCATTACTCCCGCAGCGTTGATCGTTTCAAAGGAATGCCCTTCCGAAGTACTCGCGTTCCCGATAGTGCCGAAAGCCACCTCGTCTCCGTTAGCCGAAAAGTCGCTGAGATCATGCAATTCCGGGTTGATCCGGTAAAGCTTCGAGGCAAATGCCAGTCCCAGCAGCCTGGGCATCTGACCTGCCGTACAAGAAATGTCCGAAGCGGAATTCTTCATCCCCGAAAGCGCCTTCCAGCTTCCGTCCCCGTTCAGGGAGCGGCTCGCAAAATGAGAATTCATAAGCCTTCCGGCAGAAGATGGGTCATGCTCCAGGTCCGTATCGGCATATAATTGAGCAAAGTATTGCTTTATGGTGATCATTCCGGCAGCCAGCATAAAGGTCTGGTCCCGGTAATAACCGGACCGGAAATCACCGTTTTTGAAAACCTTGGCCATCGCTATCTGCGCGATCTCCTTTCCGTCGCCGGTAATACCAAACTTGGCTTTTCCTGTCAGTACCTCTCTCCGGGCCAGGATACTCGCCTGCCTGCTCTCGCAAGCCACCCTGTAATCGTTCAACACAACTTTTCTGAATTCATCAAAGGAAAGTTCGCGCCCCTCCAGCAATGATTCCACAGAATTGTTCTCAACACTCATTAGCAATATTTTTTACATGTTATTGATTGATTGAATTTGGCCAAATTTAGAAAAACTTAAATTTATCGTATCTTAGCGTTGAAAACCGGCGTAAGGTACATAAAATAATAAAAGTATCGTGGTACAATTTTTGACCTGATATGCCTTGGTTTCTTTTAAACGCATAAATTGACATAAAATGAAAAAATTAGTTTTACTTGCCTCCGTTCTCTTTGTAAGTGTTTTCTCCGCGACTGCGCAGAAAGAGGCGGACGCCAATAAACCTGAATTCAAATTCGAAAAGGAAGTGTATGATTTCGGTTCCCTCACCGAGGGCGAGGTAGCTACCCATGAATTTAAGTTCAAGAATGTGGGTAAAGAACCACTGGTGATTACGAACGTTATCCCCAGCTGCGGATGCACCACGCCTAAATGGTCAAAGGAACCGATAGCTCCCGGAAAATCGGGCGTGATCACAGTATCCTATGATACCAAGGGCCGTCCGACTCCCTTTTCAAAGAACGTAACTATACATTCTAACGCAAAAACCCCCACAAAAGTTCTCTATATCAAAGGGGAGGTGAAAGCGAAACCACAAAGCTGAAAAAATTAATATATCAGGCAAAAAATCCCCTGGCGTATTCTTACCAGGGGATTTTTTTTGCATTATATTTGCGCCATGCCAGCAATAGCCATGAAGGGCAGGCTAATGCCTGCTTCACCAATACGAAAACTTACGCCTTTTGCCGACCGGGCCAAGGCCGAAGGAAAAAAAGTTTACCATCTTAATATTGGTCAACCCGATATTCATACGCCGGAAGGAATGCTGTCGGCCATCAAAAATGCCGATTTTAAAGTGTGGGCCTATACGCCGTCAGAAGGCACCCTGAGCTACCGCACAAAACTGGCTTCCTACTACCGGCGGTATGACATGCCCGTTGACCCCGAGGATATAATTGTCACCTGCGGTGGCTCCGAGGCTATTTTATTCGCACTCGAAGCCTGTATCCAGCCGGGGGAAGAGCTGATCATCCCGGAACCTTTCTATGCCAATTATTACAGCTTTTCGCATGTAGCCGGCGTAAAGGTAAAGCCAATCATTTCCACGATTGAAACCGGATTCGCCCTGCCGCCTGTCGCGGAATTCGAAAAGCTCATCGGCCCCGCGACACGCGGAATATTTATCTGTAATCCCAACAATCCCACCGGTTATTTCTATTCGCGGAAAGAGTTGGAACAATTAAAGGAACTGGCTTTAAAGCACGATCTTTTCATTTTCTGCGATGAAGCTTACCGGGAATTCTGCTATGATGGCCATAAATTCCTCTCCCCGCTTCAGCTCGAAGGCCTTGAAGAACATGTGATCATCATTGATACTGTTTCCAAGCGGTACAGCGCCTGCGGAGCCCGTCTGGGAGCCCTGGTCTCCAAGAACAAGGCCGTACTGGAAACCGTGCTGAAATTCGCCCAGGCCCGCCTGAGCCCGCCCGCTGTTGCCCAACTGGCCGCCGAAGCCGCCATAGATACGCCGCAAAGCTATTTTGACCAGGTACTTGAAGAATATAGCGGCCGCCGCGATCTCATGGTAAACGCCCTCAATAAAATGGAAGGCGTCCATTGCCCGCTTCCGGGCGGAGCATTCTACGCGGTAGTAAAGCTTCCTGTTGACAACGCGGAAAAATTCTGCCAGTGGATCCTGGAAAAATTCTCCTGGGAAAACCAAACAGTCATGATGGCACCCGCAAGCGGCTTCTATTCGACCCCGGGGTCCGGCACCCAGGAAGTTCGCATCGCTTATGTCCTCAATAAAACGGACCTTGCCAATGCCATGATCTGCCTGGAAAAAGCGCTTTTAGCCTATCCCGGCCGGAAACTGGATTTAACGCCTTCCGCGATGCCCCGGGAAGAACTGAATTAAGGCAAGCCGGTCTTAGCCTATCCCGGCCCGGAAGCTGGATTTAATGTCTTTCAGGGTCCCGCGAAAGGAACCGGATCAAGGAAATCCGAATTCAGGATACTGCCCTGCAAGTCTTCCTCCGCCCGCGATGAGTTATTCCGGCGGAGGATCTGCGTTTACAGAGAGCCTGGCTGGCGCGTGACCTTTGAATTGGCCAGATATTTCCGTATATTTGCAAGTCCTTCCCAATGCCAAAAAAACCGGGGCCGACCGGAATTGACAGGATGGAAGATTGGTGTGTAAGCATGCCGGGCTTTGTGGAAAGTGCCCGTTAAAGAAAATCCTCAAATCATAAACGGCGAAAACAACTACGCTCTTGCCGCTTAATTTCGTTTAGAACGGAATTAACTTTTTCCCGCTAAGAGTGGGAAGCAAGATGTCTCCCGGAAGCGATGTCTGGCCGCGTCCGGCAAGGAGGCACGATAAAGCCGGAATAAGGCCTGGTTCGTCCCGCACCAGCCCCGACAACCAAAGGGACTAAGTAGCAGGTAGGCTGTTTGTGGCCGGCCTGCCGCCGACAACCAATCGCAAACTAAACATGTAGAAAGCACAACCCGTCCCATATCTGGACGAGAGTTCGAATCTCTCCGGCTCCACTTGCTGATCAAAACCGCAAAAGCGGGCGAAATGAAATAAAAAAAGCCAAACGAGTTTGGCTTTTTTTATGCAATAAAGAACGCCGCACGCTGCGCGTGCGTGGTTTTGATTCCCTGCACGGGAAAGGAGAGAAAACCGGAAGCACGCGCAGCGGGCTGGAGGTAATCTCTCCTATCACAACGAAGATTCCTAATTATTGAGAGTAGCAATATTCAAAAATTTCCCTTACGTATTGATTCGCCTTACTAGCTTCTGCGGAAGAAACCTTATAAGTAACGTATCGGGAGTATCGTGATCGGTCATCGAGCCATTTATACTGGCTCGCGACCCCTGCCAAATGGTCACCTACTAATCTTTCTCTAGCCTCATGCCTTCCTCGTGTATTGTAGGCCTTCCTGACTTCACCAATATTTTTGCAATCTTTTCCATTTAATTCACAAGGCAACACCTTATCTTCCACAAAGTGGATCGCAGCATAAAACGCTGTCGTTACCGCCCAATCATAATAAACTTGCCCTTCCGTAAGGCTTGCGGACAACTGAGCATTCCTTTCGCCGTGAATCTTTTTCTTACTCATTAGCCATAAACGACTCTGAATAATCGAAACGATCTTCTTTTAGGGCATCCAGGTCAATACCCTCTGCTCCCATGAGTCCTATATCAAAAGTATCTCCGAATAATTTGCAGAAGATTTTCTTTAACTCGAACATCTTTTCATAGGTTTCTTTGACAAATTTATCATCAAGAAGTTGCTCATTTGGCACTACAATGATCACTTGCGGATTAGGGTGAACAATATTTATAAAGAAAGAATGTACGTGGTATTGATTCTTTTGAATATGATCTACCGCTAAATTAGTGAGAATGTAAACCTGCGTAGCCTTCTGGACAAATCTTTCCGTAGACCCTTTTACCAGTTCCTCTACGAACTCCTTTCTGCCGGACTGTTCGCCATCACAAAAACCCTGGTTGTAAGCATCTGCAACGACATCCACGTGGTAAAAGTTGTTTGACTCTTCTCTCTTAGCCTGGTCCTTAAAATGCGAAAGATATCGCTGGAATTGCTCAGTGCCGTTTTTCTTGATTTTAGTAATAGACATTAGGGATTATTTTTTCTCGCTCGATAACGTTAACATAGCTATTTATCGCGAAACGCGTATACTACCGAAGTATATGCGCAAATATACAAAAGTTCCTTGAAGGATCGATGCCGCAAGCCTCTCATTAAAACAAGCCCTTACTTCATTGAATGGAAGCCAATCGTATTTCCTTCGGTATCAATGCAGGTACCGCAGAAGCCGTATTCACCGATGGACATTTTTTCCTGGAGTACTTTGCCGCCTGCGGCTGCGACTCTTGATATTTCTACCGAGCAGTCCTCGCAGGCGAAA
Source organism: Anseongella ginsenosidimutans (assembly GCF_008033235.1). Classification (GTDB taxonomy): domain Bacteria; phylum Bacteroidota; class Bacteroidia; order Sphingobacteriales; family Sphingobacteriaceae; genus Anseongella; species Anseongella ginsenosidimutans. The sequence continues at coordinate 2,237,755 of NZ_CP042432.1, read as the reverse complement.
TATACGAGCGTGCCGCCGGTGCCTGGTTGAAACATAGATGATTTAACTAAGGCGCCGCTGCTGCCGGGGGCGGCCATATCACCGGGGAACATGAGCATTTCAAAAGATTCGCCGCTGCCTGTTTCCGCGTCTTCGGGCATTTCAGCAGCCTGCATTTCGATACCAAGTACCGATTCGTAGAATTTCCGGGCTCTTGTCATGTCTTCGACATAAACTTCGGTCCAGGCGATGGGGTTTTGGGGAGTATTCATAACAATAACAGGAATTGGTACTGTTAAAAATACACAATTCCTGTTATTATTTTCTGCTTTATTTCAGTTCTTTTATCCGGATATTTTTCCAGCGTACTTTGATGCCGCCCCCATCATGGATCTGCAGGGCAATAAAGCCATTTGCGGCGCCGATCTTCTCGTCAACCAGGTGTACCATCTGTTTGCCGTTCAGCCAGGTAGTGATCTCATCGCCCTCGGCACGTATTTTCATTTTGTTCCAGCCATCGGGATCCAGTTGTTTGTCCAGGGTGCTGTCCGGCTGGATCAGCCAACCGCGCCCGTAAGATTCATAAATTCCAGCTGTATTGGATCCGGGAGGCGCTACTTCCACCTGCCAGCCGCTGATCTTCGTTCCTTCGATATCAGAGCGGATAAACACACCGCTATTACCGTTGGCTTCCAGTTTAAATTCAACCTCCAGGATAAAGTCCTTGTACTTTTCATCGGTGGACAGGTAACCGTACTGCTCATCCGGGCCGCTTTCGCAAACCAACGTTCCGTCTTCCACATACCATTTTTCGGTACCGTGGATCGTCCAGCCGGTAAGGTCCTTTCCATTAAATAACTGCTTGTATTTCTGGGCATATCCCACGCTGCTGATGAGGCAGAAAAAGCATAACGCACAAATTGATCTCAACAATTTCATAGTTTAATTTTAAAGTTTTGCCGAATTTACTGTTTTTCCCTGTTTCCGCCGCAATTTTATATTCCGCCGCCGGCCGGTCCGGTTCCTTTTTTTACTTGCCGGGCAACTACCTTGGTCCTGGGAATGGTTTCATCCGCAATAATGTCATAACCGAACCAGGCCGTTTCGCTTGCCCCGGGAACCAGTTCCTGATGCTTCTTCACCTTTTCCTCGTTGAACCAGTTTTTAAAGTCCAGGTAATCGTCAGGATGCATATGAATTTTGCTGCCGGTGTCCCCCGTTAATTCCCCGGACTCCTGCATCTGCTTCGCCAAATTGCTGACCGCCTGAAATAGAAACTCGCCGTTTGTCATACCCTAAAGATAGTTTTTTCTTGTAGGTTTGTGTTCAGAATTCTTATTTTTTCAGATGAATAAATTTATAGCTGCTCTTATTATATGGTTACTGCCAGCGCTATATCCCTGCGCTTCCGTGGCACAGCCGGCCCGGAACGCCATCTATCTTAATAACCGGGCGCCCTTGCAGCCCAAGCCATACCTTGCACTTCCCCTTGGTGCAATTCAGCCGGAAGGCTGGCTAAAGGAACAGCTTCTGCGCATGAAGAACGGGCTCACTGGCAACCTGGATAAACGATATGCGGAAGTAGCAGGTCCAAGAAATGCCTGGCTGGGAGGCGACGGAGACGCCTGGGAAAGAGGCCCCTACTGGATAGACGGTTTGCTTCCCCTGGCCTATATCCTGAAAGACGAAGCGCTGATCGCGAAAGTGAAGCCCTGGGTCGAATGGACGCTGAACAACCAGCGGGAAGACGGCTACATAGGCCCCCCGGTAATTGAAGGGAACATAACGCATGAACCCGGCCTGCAAAAGGGTATGCGGGAAGACTGGTGGCCCAAAATGGTTATGTTAAAGGTCTTGCAGCAGTATTACAGCGCAACCGAAGACCCGCGGGTGATCAAGACCTTGTCCAGGTACTTCCGTTACCAGTTAAATCAGCTTCCCGAACACCCCCTGGATAACTGGACCTTCTGGGGAAACCGCCGGGGCGCGGATAACTTAATGGTTGTGTACTGGCTCTATAATATTACAGGCGAACCTTTTCTGCTGGAATTGGGCAGCTTACTCCACAAGCAAACCTTTCCGTATACTTCCGTCTTCCTGAACGAGTACACCGCGGGCGTGGCCGGCGTAGGCCATCTTTACCCCTATAATATTGGTAATACTTATCCTTTCAACCAGGAACTCATCAATAAACTGCATGTCGGCCAAATCCAGAGCTTCCATTGCGTGAACCTGGCGCAGGGCATCAAAACCCCTGTCGTCTATTACCAGCAGGACCCGGATTCGATCTACCTGAAAGCGGTAAAAAAAGCCCTGAATGACATCCAAATCTTTCACGGGCAGGCGCAGGGAATGTACGGAGGAGACGAACCGCTCCACGGCAACGCTCCCACCCAGGGTATTGAATTCTGCTCCGTCGTGGAACTGATGTTTTCGCTGGAGAACATGCTCGCTATCACCGGGGATATGCAGTTTGCCGAACACCTTGAAAAGATAGCCTATAATGCCCTGCCTACCCAGGCTACGGATGATTTCAATAACCGGCAGTACTTGCAAAGCGCCAACCAGGTATTGTTAACAAGAGATAAGCGTAATTTTTTCGAAGATGACTTTCATGGCGGCACCGATCTCTGCTATGGTTTGCTTACCGGTTACCCCTGCTGCACGGCTAACATGCATCAGGGCTGGCCTAAATTTGTGCAGAACCTATGGTTTGCAACTCCCGATCGGGGGCTGGCTGCGCTCGTCTACGGGCCCAGCGAGGTAAGGGCGAAAGTCGCAGGCGGTATCCCTGTCACCATCAGGGAAACAACTGCTTATCCTTTCGAAGAATCCCTGCATTTTACGCTGCAGACCCCGCAAAAAGTCAGCTTTCCCCTGCATTTGCGCATACCCCGCTGGTCGGAAAATGCCAGCATATTAATTAACGGGAAGCCCTGGCCAGGCAAGGTAACTGCGGGCGAAGTAGTAAAGATCAGCCGGGAATGGAGCAATAATGACCAGGTAGCACTAAAGTTACCGATGCATATTTCAGTCAGCAGGTGGGCGGAATCTTCGGCAGCGGTGGAAAGAGGCCCGCTGGTCTATTCGCTGAAGATCGAAGAAGAATGGAAAAAGGTTAAGGGTACTGATAATTACGGCGATTATTACGAAGTATTTCCAGGATCGGAATGGAACTACGGCCTGCTGGAAGAAGCGGTCAGAAACCCGGAAACCTCCTTCAAAGTGGTAAAAAACCAAACCGGCGGAAAATACCCCTGGAATCTTGAGAACGCCCCAATTCAGCTAATCACAAAAGGAAAGCCGCTGGAAATCTGGAAGCTGTATAATAATATGCCGGGACCGCTGCCGCACAGCCGGCAGCAAACGGGAAATCTCCCAGCCAAAGAAATCACCCTGATCCCCTATGGCTGCTCCACATTAAGGATCACTCAGTTTCCCGTCGTCAACTAAAACACCAGCAATGCGCACCAACGTTTGAGCGCTGGCGGACATGTCATTGGGGCGCTGCAGATTGAGGCAGGGCGGACCTCCTTATGTAGCCCATTGTCAGCAGCAGCAAAAGCAGTGCGGCGCCCGCACCAATCATTTGCGAGAGCGCTGCCGGCAAGCCGAAACCTTCCGGGGCAAGGAGAATATAAGAGATCACTACGGAAGTCATAAAAACAGCCGGCGCCAAAGCTATCCAGTAGGCCTTCCCTTCCCGGATCAGCCAGACGGTTATGGTCCACAGCACAATGGTGGCCAGGGTTTGATTGGTCCAGGCAAAGTAGCGCCATACGACCCCGAAATCAACCAGGGTCAGCAAGTAACCGCAAAGAAAAAGAGGAATCGTGATCAGCAGGCGGCTTTTAAGCGGCCCCTGATCCATTTTCAGGAAATCCGCGACAATAAGCCTCGCTCCCCTGAATGCGGTATCGCCCGAGGTGATGGGGGCAGCCACTACTCCCAGGAGCGCAAGTATGCCGCCTACAGGCCCCAGCAAAGAGCTGCAAATTTCATTGACCACAACCGCTGCGTTACCGCCGTTTGCGGTCATGACCCCGTTCAACTCGGCTATTCCGCCAAAGAAGCTCATGCTGATCGCAGCCCAGATCATGGCCACTACTCCTTCAGTAACCATGGTGCCATAAAAAATGCTTCTTCCTTGCCGCTCGTTCGACATGCAGCGCGCCATCAGGGGCGATTGCGTAGCGTGAAAGCCGGAAATAGCCCCGCAGGCAATGGTAATGAAGAGCATGGGAAACACGGGAAAGCTTTGAGGGCTGCTATGCTGGTTAGACAGCGAAGCAATGGTCAGTTCCGGTACGGTCAGGCCCTTCCATACCATCATTACCAGGATACCGACTGCCATAAAGAGCAAGGCAAACCCAAATACAGGGTAAATTTTTCCGATCAGTTTATCGATGGGCAGGACGGTGGAAAGAATGTAATAAAGGAAAATCGCCCATATCCAAAAGGTAAAGCCGGCAAACTCAGCCGTCATATTTCCAAGGATGCGCGCCGGGCCGATCAGGAACACCGCCCCCACCATGATCAGCAGCACCACGGTGAAAGCCCTCATAAATTGCCTCACCCCTCCCCCGAGATAGTATCCCGCTACTTCTGCAATGCTTTTCCCGTTGTGCCGAAGACACAGCATCCCCGAAAAATAATCATGCACCCCGCCCGCCAGGACAGAGCCCAATGCAATCCAGAGGAACGCTACCGGGCCCCACATGGCTCCGGCTACCGCCCCGAAGATGGGCCCCAGTCCGGCGATATTTAGAAATTGTATCAGGAATATTTTCCAGCCCGGCATCACCACATAGTCAACGCCGTCCGCCATGCTTACCGCGGGAGTAGCCTTTCCCGGATCAATGATAAATATCCTTTCCACCAGCCGGGAATAAAAGAAGTATCCCAGCAGCAACACAAGCACCGCGATTGAAAATGTGATCATATAATTAGGGTTTCTGCCCGGGCGCCGAAGGCGATTCCAGGACCATTTTATCTTCCAGCAGCTGCTTCCGCAGCTTGTCATAATTTACTTCCTGCACATTAACCTGGTCATCAATCGCGATGGCCGCAGCAGTAGCCGCCGATTGTCCCAGGATCATAAATACCGGTTCCATACGAATAGAGCCATAGGCGATATGTGAGCTTGAAACGCATACCGGCACCAGCAGGTTCGTGCATTCTTCCGCTTTGGGAACCAGGGAACCATAAGAAATGGCATACGGCCCCTTGGTGCTAACCCCTATATCACCCTCATTCTGCACATAACCTTCCGGAGTAATGTAACGCTGCACATTATGGGAATCCATTGCATAGGATCCCATTCCCACAGGCATCGGCACCGGCGAACGCTTCAGCAGTTCATTTTCGGTCGTAACAAATTCGCCCATCATCCGCCTGGCTTCACGAATATACAATTGATGCGGCCAGTTACCGTTGTCGGTAAATTCATCCTTTGCCAAGCCCCATTTTTTCATTTCGGACTGTATTTCCGCCGGTACCCGCGGATCATTTGCCACAAACCAGAGCAGCCCTTTCTGGTAGTTCTCATGTTCTTTAATGATTTCCCGCCGCCGCTCATAGCTCGCTTCGGGGTAATCATAATTTCCGCCTATATAATCGCTGCTGAAAGGGCCATGATTATTGGTATCGGTCTTCCGGTTAGGGATCATATCGAATTTTTCAAACCATTCCCTCCAGCCGGCCTCGAACAGGCGGGCCAGCAATTCATACCGCTGGGGATCATATCCTTCCGGTTTGGGGAAAGGCACCCGGTTTTCCGGGTGATTGCTCATACAGGTCCGAAAGCAATAGGCCTGGATCTTATCATCCCCGGCTAGCTGCTCCCCCGGAGGCCCGGCAGACACTTCGGGCAGAACCCCGCTGCTGGAATCCCCGGCAACCTTATAGGGGGAAATATCATATGCAAAATAATGCTTATGCTGTTTTACGCCTTTTTGCACGCCGTTCCACTTTTCATTATAGGTATCCGCGCTTTCCCTTCCCACGTCATAACTTACCCCCGCCGCGGCCATCAGGTCGCCTTCATAGGTAGCATCAATGAATACCTTCCCCCGGAACAGCTTTCCGCTAAGGGTTTCCATCGCCACAATACGGCCGTTCTCCACGACTACCCCATCTTCCCGCTTCAGCCACTCATCGCGAAACACCTGGATTTCATACTCCTTCACAAAATCTTCGAATACCTGTTCGGCCACATGAGGTTCAAAGATCCACATGGTCTTGTACACGCTATCCATAGCGGCTGTTCCCTGGCCCTTATTGCCGTATTCGGATTTTTCCTGCCATTTCCAGGCTTCCGGCTGGTTGTAATGCATCCATACGCGATGATAAAATTCCCTGGAAAGCCCGCCTATCACGGTTTTATTACCGGTGTCTGTAAACCCAAGGCCTCCGGAAGAAAGTCCGCCAAGATGGGTATCGGGCGAAACCATCACTACTGATTTGCCCATCTTTTTTGCCTGAACGGCTGCCGTTACGGCAGCCGAGGTACCGCCGTAAATAACAATGTCTGCGGTTATCGCTTCCCCTTCTTTTTCTCCCGCGGAATTACAGGAGAAAAAAACAAGCGAAGCAATTACCGTAACAATATTTATTGTTTTCATTCTTTTCATTTGAGCCGTTGTTTGTCTTCCAAAAGGGTCGTCCGCAATTTTTCATAATCCACCTCCTGCACGCTGCTTCGCCCGTCAATCGCTAGTGAGGCCGCGGTGGCCGCCGACTGTCCCAGTACCATGAAAACCGGCTCCATACGTATGGATCCGTAGGCAATGTGCGAAGATGAAAGGCATACAGGCACCAGCAGGTTACTGCACTCCGAACGTTTCGGGGTAATGGAACGGTAGGACACCGGGTAAGGCCCCGGCACACCCACTTCCACGTTACCTTCATTTTTAACCATGCCGTTCACGACGATCCGCTGGCAGTTATGACTATCCATATTATAAGCGCCCAGCCCTACCGGGTCTTCGACTACTTCCTTTCCGCGGCAATTATGTTCGGTCATTACATATTCTCCTATCATTCTCCTTCCCTCCCTCACATAGAGCTGAGGGGTAAAATGGTCAGTACGAATATATTCATCTTTTGGGTAACCCCAAGAAGAAATAAACTCGCGGAGGTTAGCCGGCACGCGCGGATCCGTCTTCATGAAGTAAAGCAAGCCTTTCGTATAAGACATATGCTCCCTGAAGATCTGTTCCCGCTCTTCGTAACTTGCCTCCGGCCACAGATAATTCATCCCGATCATATCGGTGGAAAATCCGCCCCGGTTATTGATATCGGTTTTCCCGTTGGGCATATGCGTCCAGATAAAATAGTCATTGATCTTTCGCAGGCTGGGCTGGGCAGCCAGCAAACGGGCCAGCAGCTCGTATTTCTGCGGATCATACCCTTCCGGCCGGGTAATGGGCAGCCTGTTACCCGGGTTATCGGTAAGGCAGATGCGAAAATTATAGGCCTGCACTTTTTTATCCCCGGTTCCCTTTGCCTCCAGGGAATCGGGGCTGATACCCCAAAGCAATCCGCTTTCCGGCTTTCCGGGAATTTTATAAGGGCTTACACCATCAGGGAACTGGTGATAGCCGGATCGCTGCCGGTATTCGGCCATGTATATCCCGTTCAGGGTCTCACCGTACATTTCGTTCGATTCCCTCCCTACGGTATAGGATACGCCGGCTGCTGCCATCAGGTCCCCTTCATAGGTCGCATCTATGAACACCTTCCCCTGGTAGGATTTCCCGCTTTCCATGGTAATCCGGGTAATCTTCGTTCCTTTCTTCTTCACGCCGCTTTCGCGGTTCAGCCGTTCTCCGGATACCAGCTCAATATTCTCTTCGGCGATCATGTCCTTGAATACCTGCAGGGCCGCGGATGGCTCAAAGGTCCACATGGCATCCTCTCCCTCACCGGTCCTCTCCTGCTTGCCCTCCATGTATTCCGCACGGTCCTGCCATTTCCAGCGGGAATCGTTTTCATAATACTTCTTTATATGCTGGTAAAACTCCCTTGATATCCCGCCGATAGCGACCTTATTCCCGATATCGGTAGCGCCAAGCCCCCCGGTAGTGAGCCCGCCGATCCGCTGGGAAGGCGCTATCAGGAGAATGCGTTTGCCCATCCTGGAGCCCTGTATTGCGGCCGCTATGCCGCCGGAGGTTGCTCCGTAGATCACAATATCATATCCGGCGGGCTTTTCCCCGCCTTTAAAGGCCGAGACAGAAAGGAACACTGCCAGGGCTAAAAAATAACTTGCTTTTTTAATCATCGTCCTAAAAATATGTAATTCTTTAAATCAATTCCCGTATCCTGGATTCTGCTCCAGCGCCGGGTTTGTTTCCAGTTCAAGGCGGCGAATGGGCCAAAGGTAATCGCGGCCTTCATCAAAAAGCCGGTTTTCAATTACCCGCATCTGGCCGGCGTTTGACACATTTTCATAATGCGGTGTGCCATTTTCGTCGATCACGGGAGCTTCCGCCAGGAAATCATCGGGAATCCGGCCCAGCAGCTTGCCCGGCATGACTTCTCCGGCAATCTTCCAACGGCGGATATCAAACAGCCTCAAACCTTCCCCTGCCAGCTCGTACTTCCGCTCCTTCCGCACAATGGATCGCATTTCCGCCTGGTTCTTTCCGGGCGTAATTAGCGGCATTTCTACAGAAGGCCTGCCCCTGACGGCGTTAATGGCATCGTACACCGATTGGTCAATCTGGTTCAGCTCAATCTTCGCTTCGGCATAATTCAGCAGTACCTCGGCATACCTCATCAGGGTGACGTTCAGCTCGCTGTTATCCCTGTCATCCTTATCGGCGACATCGGCATACTTGCGCCACAGGTAGCCGGAAAAAGTAGCATAGGCATGGGAAGACTCCACGTTATTCACCCTGGTAGGCGGGTTTGTATTGTAGCTCCATGTTTCCGTGCTATCCGGATGGGTCTCAAAAATGTAGTTAATGAAACGGCTTTGAGGTAGCACTACCGTGTAACCCAGCCGGGGATCGCGATTGGCGAAGGGCTCGTCCGGATCAAAACCGGGTGATTTGTCAATCGTTAAGCCATCTGTGCATTCGTAAGCGTCCACCAGGGGCTGTACCGGGATCTTATTGGAATGCCCCAGGGCTATCCGCGAATAATAAAGCCGTGCAAGGCTATGGACCGCCGTGCCTTTTAAGTACTGAACGGCAAAAATAATTTCGGGGGAATCTTCGCCTGCGTATTGAAAAAGTTCCCCGTAATGGTCGTGGAGCTGGTAATTCCCTTCTTCCATCAATTGACTGGCAGCCTGAGCGGCTGTTTCCCAGCGTTCGTTGTAAAGGGCAATCCTGGATTTAAGGGCAAGAGCGGCCCCCTGTGTAGCCCTGCCTGCCGTGCTTTTATCTGTAACGGGAAGCAGGTAGGGAAGCGCCGCGTCCAGTTCGGCAAGGATAAAGTCCGTTACTTCTTCCCTGGATGAGCGCGGTATTTCCGATTCCGCCAATTCCACGGGTTCGGTGAGTAAAGGCACGCCCCCGAACAGCTCATTCAGATAAGAATAAAAGTAAGCGCGTAAAAAACGCACCTCGGCAAGGAGCCGATTATATTTCTCTTCGGGTACTGTTTCCGCCAGCGGACCGGCCTTTGCCAGGATGTAATTGCAGCGGCCTACACCGCGGTAAAAATGTTCCCAGAACGAGCCGGTATAATCGTTATCCGGGGTGGCGCTCCCCCTTCCCAGCGTCTGCAAACCGCTGCTGTTGCGGTCCCAGCCCAGGTCGGAAGCACATTCCAGGGATAACATAAATGGCTGATCCGTACCGGGAGGTTTATACCATAACCTGTTGTAGCAGGCGGTTACGGCCATATCCAATTCGGCTTCGCTGCGTAAAAATGTTTCATCGGAAGGGCTGTCAAGTGGAAATCGTTCCAGGTAATCCTGGCAGGACCAGGTAGTCGAAAACAGGCCCAGGAGAAGTATATATTTCAGAAGTTTCATTGATTCAGGATTTAGATTAAAATTTCACGTCCAGCCCCAGGCTATAGGTCTTCATTTGCGGGTACCATGCTCCGTCGCTCGCAGGCGCCTCCACATCATATCCTTGCCAGAAATCCTCGACGGTAAAAAGGTTCTGCCCGCTTACATAGATCCTCAGCCGCTCTACCTTGCCTTTAAGCAGGGAAGCCGGAAAAGTATAGCCCAGCTGTATGTTCTTCAGCCGTAAATACGCGGCACTTTTCATCCAGAAATCCGAGTTTTGCTCATTATTGTTCTCGTTAAAGGCAAAGCGTGGAAACGCAGCGTCCCTGTTTTCCGGCGTCCACCGGTCTTTATGCTGCTCTTGCACCGTGCCCCCTGTGAAAAACGGCATAATTCCCTGTCCGTACAGGAATCCGTCCACTTTTCCGACGCCCTGCAGGAAAACGGAAAGGTCAATGCCCTTATAACCCAGATCAATATTCGCGCTGTAAGTGTACCGGGGAATATTACTCCCGATAATCGCCTGGTCCTCGGTATTGATCACACCGTCGTTATTCAGGTCCCTGTATTTAAGGTCCCCGGCAGCCACGTTACCAAATTGCTCCGGCGAATTTTCAACGTCAGCCGCATCCTGGAAGAAGCCAATGGCCTGGTAGCCGTAAAAGGCGTCGATCGGATGACCTTCCCAGCTTACCTGCCTGCCGGTTCTGCGGATCCCTTTCAGGTCCAGCACCTTGTTCCGAACATCCGAAAGATTGAAACTGACCCCGTAGTCGAAACTGCCCAGGCGGTCCCGGTAGTTCATGGAAAGTTCCCAGCCCCTGTTTTCAACCACCCCGGCGTTCTGGAAGGGAGCCGTAAGCCCGATCATGGTCGGAATATCAAGCCGAAGCAGGATGCCGCTTGTTTTCCGGTAATAGTAGTCTGCGGTAAGGGTGAACTTTGACCATAGGTTCAGGTCAAGGCCGATGTCGGAAACTTCCGTCTCTTCCCATCGTATTGTCGGGTTGGCCATATCGTTCAGGGCCGCGCCGGTGGTTACCTGCTCCCCGAAAACATAATTGCTGTTCCCGATATCCACGAAAGCAGCGAAGGGGTACAGGCCGATATTCTGGTTGCCCAGGCGCCCCCAGGAAGCCCGGAGCTTCAGGTCGGTTACGACATGCCCGATCCCGCTCATAAATGGCTCCTGGCTGATACGCCATCCGGCCGAAACGGAAGGGAAAAATGCGTATTTATTGCCCGTGGCAAAACGGGATGAGCCATCGTAGCGGCCATTGGCCTCGAACAGGTATTTTTCCTTGTAATTATAGTTGATCCTGCCGTAAAAAGATTGAAGAGCCCAATGCGACCCCGAGCCCGCGGTTTGCTGATTTTCCTCGTTCCCGGAATTGATCTCCTGGTATTCCGGCAATTGAAACACCTCCCGGTATGCCCTGATAAAATTACTGCTTTGGTCTTCCCGCTGGAAACCGGCCAGTACTGTAACCTGATGCTTGTCCGCCAATAAATTATCGTAGGTAACCGATGCCCGGAGGTTATTGTACCAGTCCCGGGAAAACTCTTCCGTCAGGGAATTCCTTCCCGGAATGGCGTAGCTCGGCGAGAAATCCCAGCGATAGGTCTGAATAATATTGCTGAAGGCGGTCGTATGCGGCTCATTGAATTTAGGGGCATAATTTACCTCAGCCGTCAGCCATTGTACCGGTTTGAATTTTACATTCATATTCAGGATCGCGCTCAGGATTTGCTGGTTTCTCATTCCGCCGTCCCGGGCTCTTGCCAGGGGATGATCCCCGTTCCAGCCTTCGCCGTAAAGGCCGTTTGACAGGATACCCGCCTGGTTAGCCGGAATGCGCCGCATCCAGTGAAAAACATATCCTGTTCCTACGGTAGGCTCCTCCAGGTCTGTTCGCCGCAAAAACACATCCAGGGCCGTAGTGAATTTATCACTGAATTTTATGTCCGAGTTTAAGCGAAGATTATATCGTTTAAAACCTGTATTTGGGATAATTCCTTCCTGATCCAGGTAGCTTAAGGAACCCAGCACACGTATTTTTTCATTTCCGGCATTTACCGCCAGGTAATGGCTTTGCATAAATGCGTTGTCTTTCAGCGTCAGATCCTGCCAGTCGGTGTTGGGATAGCGGTCCCGGTTGGAAGGCCCCTGGCTTTTGTATTCTTCGATGTATTCCGCCGAATACAGCGGAGCCCGGCCGGTATTGGTATAGGCTTCATTCATCATCTCCATATGGTCCAGGGCGCCTACGATGTCAGGCATATCCGTCGGCGTCTGCCAGCCCCCGTAGGTGTTGTAATTTACGCTGAAACCTTTGGCGCTTGCCCGCTTGGTGGTGATCAGGATCACCCCGTTGGCTGCGCGGGCGCCGTAAATAGCAGCCGATGCAGCATCCTTTAAAACCGTGATACTTTCGATCTCGTTCGGGTCCACATTGTTAAGGCTGGATTCCACCCCGTCAAGTATGACCAGCGGATTGGAATCGCCGGTGGTCCCGATCCCCCTGATTCGCACGTTACCGCCATCCTTTCCCGGCTGGCCGGAACGCTGGGTCACGGTAAGGCCGGGCACCATGCCTTGCAAAGCGGCTGTAGTTTGTCCAACAGGCCTTCTGGCAAGATCTTCACCCGATACGGTAGAAACCGAACCCGTAAGATTTACTTTTCGCTGCGTCCCGTAACCTATTACAACCACTTCTTCCAGGCCGGTTATGTCCTTTTTGAGCTGAACGTTGATCGTCTGGCGGCTTCCGGTTTGCTCTTCCTGGCTAACATAACCCAGGAATGTAAATACGAGGACGTTTTCCAGCGCTGTACGGGAGTAATCCAGTTCGTAATGACCGTTCACATCAGTGGCCGTCCCTATATTCGTGCCCTTCAGCACCACGCTCACTCCCGGAAGGCCTTCGCCGGTTTGCGCGTCGGTAACTGTCCCGGTGATCGTTCTCTGCAGGGAAATAGGTATCAGGCGGGTGATACCGCGGCGCAAAAGCTCCACTCCCTCCCGGGCGAGCTATTCTTCCTTTCCACTTTCCGGGGGATCTTTCTCAGGTCGCCTACAGTAATGCGCTTTCTTTCCAGGATAATTTGCCGGCCGGAATAGCGGTAGGTAATATTGGTTTTGGCGAATAAATGCTGTAAGGCATCATTGAGGCTTACATTACGAAGGTGAATGCTAACCCGTTTGGACGTATTTACTACCTGGCTGCTATAGAAAAACGTTAAATGTGTTTCCTTTTCCAATTCATTCAACACCATTCTCACAGGAGCGTTCTCCATGGAGATCGATATTTTTAAATCTTTAAGAGTATCTGCTTGTAAAGGGATGGCGTAAATAGAAACTAACAGCAGCGCAAACATGATATTTCCGTATAAGGGTGATAAACGGATTTTTTTCATAATTTTGAATAGGTTTTGATAAAACTTGTTTTGTTGATTCCTGCCAGGATGTTATCAATGATCTTTGGCGAGACGGGATAACATCCGCTGTAATTTTTCGGACCGGATCATGCCTTGCACGATCCGGTCTTTCTTATAGTATTTCGCTCATACGCATTCTTTATGTTTAGGTTTTTAATTGCACAGCTTTCCTTTGATGAGGATCTTTCCATTTTTATTTGAATAACTTACAGAAGTCGTTGATGAAAACAATTTCAACACTTCATCAAGGGATTCATTTTTTATTTTAATAGTGAACCTGCACTTTTTCGACGCTTTATCTTCTATCTCGATACTTACTCCATACCATCTTTCCAGTTCCCTGACAATTTCTTCAACAGGCTCATCCTCAAAGACCAGGAGACCGTCTTTCCAGGAAGTATACAGTTCAGTCCTGACCTTATCCAGCGTTATACCGGCAGATTCCTTTTCGTAGGTAGCTTTTTGATTTGGTTCTAAGGTTATTTCGGCCTTTGCGGCTCCTTTACCAAGGTTCCGGATCGCTACTTTGCCCTCTACCAGCGTTGTTTCAATGGTTTTATCCTCTTCATAGGATTTTACGTTGAAAGTAGTTCCCAGCACACTGATCCTGATTGCTGAAGTGCTTACAGTAAAGGCTTTCTCTCTATTTTCCTTTACTTCAAAATAGCCTTCCCCTTCCAGTTGAACCTCCCTGGTTTCCTTGTCATCCCAGTTTCTGGGAAAGGAAAGGGTGGAATTTCCGTTTAATGTCACCCGGGACTGATCGGGCAGGATGATCACCTTCTGCTGCGCGTAACCCGTTGTATAGGTAATTGTATTATAAGCTCTTATCCCATAGAAAGCAGCCGTTGAAAGAAGCAGGAAGCCAAGCAGGGACGCAGCTGCCTGCCATTTCTTAACGTGATAGGCCCGCCCGGGGCTAAGCGGCCTCAGGCCGGTTTCCGGTCTTTCCGGCTTTTCTAACTTTTCCGGTCTTTCCTGACTTTCCTGACTTTCCGGTATTTCCGGTTTTTCTCGTTTTTCGCGCCTTTCAAACTCTTCCAGCTCGCCCAGACCTTGTATGCTGGCGCGAAGGCGCTTGTAAATTTCGCCGCTTTTGCGGGGATCCATTCCCGGTTGTTTCTCAAATGCGGTTTCCGACAACTCATCCATTAGCTGCGCTAACTCCCGGCCGCCTTCGGGAGACCGTAGCCATTGCAATACCAATTCCGATTCGGACCGGCTGCTCTGTCCCGAAACATACTTTCGCAGTAAGGCTCTTAATTGATTGCGGTTCTCCATCTTGACCTGCTTGTACTGATTATACAATCAGCGCAGGCAAAGTGCATGCTCCGCCGGAAAATATTTTTTAGTGTGGTGAACACTAGGGCCTGTTCAGAAGGCGCGGCAGTTACCGGTACGGCAGCATGAGCAAGAAAACACTAGTCAGATGAAGAGTAATACCCGCATGCACGGAAAGGTATTCTTTCACATAGCGGCTCCCCTTGAACAAATGGTCCCTTACGGTACCCTTCGAAATGCCAAGGGCCGCGGCAACTTCGTCATAGCTTCTCCCTTCGATCCTGCACATTTTGAACACAAGCTGCCGCTGCGGCGGCAGCTGCTCAATTGCGCGGAGCGCAAACTGATAATAATCTTCGTAATGGATAGAATCCTCCGTTTCCACGTGGGAAGGCGGACAATTTCGGAGGATCTCCGCCTTAATGGATGTTTCCATGCTGGCCCGCTTCAGCAGGTTTAGTACATGATTTTTGCAGATAGTCAGCAAATACCCTCTGAAGGATAATTCTTTATTGAGCCTTCGCCGGTTCTCCCAGACTTTTAAAAACACATCGTGTACCACCTCGCCGGCCAGCTCTTCCGACTTAACAAACTTCAGAGCGAAAAAATAAAGGTGCCGGTGATATTTTTCATAAACCCGCGCAAAGGCACGTTCATCGCCATCAATGACGCCACTCACTAAACCGGCTTCATCGTCTGAATGATTATCCACTGCTTCGCTGCTGTTTAGGATCAAAAGGATTAAACTCTATCGCAAAAATAAAGTTAACTATTTTGCCGTAAAAAACAACGGTAATGCCGTGCCAGGCAGCCTGGCACGGCATCGGTTTTCACTCCTAATAATTATCAATCCATACCCGTCCGTCCATGCCCCATTCCTGGCGGGAAGAAATGTTTAGCCAGCTTAAAATGATCAGGGGGATATCCCGGTTCCCTGGCACAAGGTCGGCCAGGTCGCTGGAGGAGGGCGGGCAAATCAACTCATTAATATTCTCCCAGCCATAGCTGCCCTGCAACTGAAAATCGTTTTCCGCGGCGCTGTAATCCTTAAATACACCTCCGCTGCCGTCGTTGCAGGGCCAGTAACCGGCCAGGTACAGGAAATAAGGATGGCTTTCATCCACAAAGGTATCGCAGGCATATTGGCTGATGATCTCGTCGGGAAGCTCTGCAAGCCATATCCGGACATCGCCCATATAGACATCGGCCGGCCCCTGTGAAATGGAGCCCGGCAAAAAGCCCATCGTTAAGGGGGCCGAAGTATTAATATTGCCCCAGTCGGCGGGCAGGATCATTTCGTTATTAAAGACCCCGTCGGTAAAGGTGCGCACCACGCGTCTTTTTACACCGCTGATCTCCCGGTTAAGAACCACCGCCGCAATGCTGTGCCAGGTGCCGTCGCTGATAGGCGTTCCCCTCACCTGTTGGTTGCCTTTGCCTGTCTGGCCGAAATTAATCATCCAGTAATCCTGTTCCAGGAAGATCAGCCAGCCAACTTGCCCGGGATTGAACGAAGCGCGCTTGGCCAGGATGGAAGGGTAGGCATAGCGGTAATTCCCCTGGTTCCCGGGCATCACTTTCACCTTCAGCTCCACCGTGAATTCAACCGTATCGCCGAAATCATACAAACCGCGGT
The DNA here is from genome assembly GCF_008033235.1 of Anseongella ginsenosidimutans. Taxonomy (GTDB): domain Bacteria; phylum Bacteroidota; class Bacteroidia; order Sphingobacteriales; family Sphingobacteriaceae; genus Anseongella; species Anseongella ginsenosidimutans. The sequence goes on along the minus strand of NZ_CP042432.1, from coordinate 2,221,451 downwards.
CATCCGGCACAATCGCGTTAATGGCTCCGGCATCCTGTCCTCTCAGCCGGACAAAATCGCCCACATAGCGGTTACCCGTATAAGGTTTTCCCACTAACGTCGGCTGATAATCCGGGTTGTACAGCACCACAAAGGTATTGACGGCCGGTTCGCTGAAAATGGTATTGTCGTCCTCCGAAGGATCAATGGGAAAGTCACCGCCGCGGTTAGAGGTAATTACTACCAGCCAGTCTTCCTGCGCATAGTCTTCCCGGGCTCTCAAGGCCGTCAGTATCTCGCCAAGGTATTCGTCAAACTGCAGGATGGCCTCCTTGTACTGCGGCACGGAAACATCATAGCCGAACTGTGCGCCTGCGGCGTCTACCAGGCTGAACTGCCCCAGCACCACCGAGGCGGTGTCCATCCCCAGCTCTTCAATAACAGCATCTTTCACGGCTTCGTCCGTTGAAAAGGCTTCTTTTACGTCCGCGCCGTCTGTCAGGTTATTCTTGAAAGCCGTTGAAGTGGAAAATGCAGCTATTCTTCGCTCCGGGGAAGCCGCTTTGATCCGTTCAAACACCACAGGGTATTTATCCAGGCTGTCCGAAGTAAAATTATTGTCCAGCACGCCATGCTTCTCCTTGGGAACCCCGGTGAGCATGCCGGCCCAGGTAGTTCCGTTCAGCGCAAGCGTATCGCTCAGCGAATTAAAGGAATAAATGGAGTGGTCAAGCAGAGATTGCAGATTTTCCGCGCCTGCCGAACGGACCGACTGTCCGCGGGCTCCGTCAACGATCAAGTAAAGGACCTTGGCGCGCTTTCCTATTGCGCTGGTGGTGTCGGTATAATCTCTTTCGGGAAGAACCCTTTCAAAACCTTCATTGCAGGCAACCAGTACTCCCAGCAATGCCAAACATATTAATACGTATTTCATGCGCTTATGATTATAAATCCCCGGTTCAATCCAATGTGACCCTGATAATATTATTTACCTGCCTGTCGTCGAAATAGTAGAAGTACCCGGTCAGGAGCAGCGCCCTTTCGCCGGATCCGGCCTCGGTTTCCAAAACGCCTGTCAGGCTGCCGTTAAGCGGCCCGGTGGAATTATAGCCTTCCATTAACTTCCCCGTCTTATCCAGTATCATGAAACCATTTCTTCGTACCTTGTTATACTCCTGGAATCCTCCGCTGGCAATGATCATTCCGTCTGACAATTGCTTGGCATAATAAACATAACCTCCGCCAATTTCTCCCGGCTGGAAGGAGGCATCCAGGCTCCCGTCCTTGTTCAGCAGCGCCATACCGGAAACAGCCGTACCGTTGTAGCTCCTGAAATTCCCTGTTATCAGATATTTCTCCGTTTGTTCATTATAGGTAATGGATGAAATAGCTTCCGAGGTTCCTGATCCGGCCTGGAAACTTTCATCCAGTTTACCGTCAGCCGTCAGCCGGACAATGGACCCGGCCGGTTCACCGTCAAAGGTGGTAAAGTTACCTACCAGTATCAGCCGGCCTTCTTCATCCATATAAGAGTCCCGCACAGGGCCGTTGGCCGCCCGGAAACCCATTTCTTTGGAATCATCAAAGTGGTAGGTCTTATCCAGGGAACCGTCCATGTTAAAACGGACCACCTGCCTCATTTCCACGCTGTCAAGTATAATGCTGTCTGCTTCCAGGTCATAGGTCGGCTGATCGTAAATGCGGCTTACATGGTACCTGAAGTTACCCACCCCGATGATCTTATCCCCCTGCAGGAAAAGCTCGTTGATTCCCTGGTCCGTCCCGCCGTTGAAAACCGGCACCCATATCAGGGAGTCAGTATAAGTGGTAACTGACATGGTGTCTATGGTGCCGTTGTTGTTCAGGCGGGTGATATTACTGATCTTGCCTGTCTGTTCGTCAAAGCCGGAGAAACCGCCGGCAATCACAAATTTGTTCGAAGCCTGCACCGCGCTGGTCAGCTGGCCGTTTGCAGCTTCTCCAAACCGCGGCGAGCGATCCAGGTCCCCGTCCTTCGTGGTCATCACGATCCGGTTGAGCTTCTTCACTACGCCCTTGTTATCGTAATTCGTGAAATTTCCCAGGATCAGGTAGCGCCCGTCCACCAGGGGAAGCACCTGGTTAATGCCTCCGTCTGTGCCGGCTACCGCCCGGAAGGAAGGGTCAATATTGATCTTTCCCCGTACCGTGAACTTAGGCCCGAAGAACACCTGGTTGCCGATAGACACCGAAACCACACCCGTACTGGCAAATGAAGGAACTTTGACCTTTATCTGCGTTTCGCTAACCTCCAGCACTTCCGCCGGAGTTCCGTTGAAAGCAAACTCCAGCTGATCCTTATAAGGAACCAGGCCTGCCGCCCTGATGGTAACCTCTGTTCCGGGCAGTCCGCCTACCGGCGAAGCGGGGACGTTAGGATCCATTTTAATGCCAAGCGCTTCCTTTCCGCCCGCGTAAGGGTCTTCAAATATTTCATCCTTTTCCTGGCAACCTGCAAAAAGGGTCATTGCCGCCAGAAGGAATAGGTATGTCTTTTTCATCATTGGATTATTTGCGGTTTATTGTTCAGCCGTTGATCCTGCGTCCGGCATCACGATCGATAACTCATTGGCGAGATTGAACATGTCAAACAGGAAGGTATGATCGTCGGACAGTACATGAACCATCCCGTTTAACGGCCTGATATTGGCCGAAGCCACCAGGGCCGTGGTCCAGTTGCTCTCCGGCCGGGATACATCCGGAATAAAGGAAATGGAAAGCTGCCGGTAACCCACGTACTGCACGCCGTTTTGGTCATGGTAGATCAGGCCCACATTCATCACATCCCCGTCATAGGAATAAAAATTCTGTCCCGGGTAGATCTGCTTCACCTCAAAATCAATCTGCGGATAGTCTTTCAATTCAAAGACTCCTTCGAACAGGTAGCGCGAAAGATACTTGCGCCATAAAAGGGTGTCCACCTGGTTAAGCGTTTTAATGGTATCCTTCCCGCCCGAATACAGGAGATCATTGAGGATTTCCACCGTATTCTTTATGGTATTATCCGTCGGCGCGAAAAAGGTAAGCGAATCATTGGTAAATTCATCTTCCAGCCCTGCCAGCCGCACAATAGTGGCCAGGGTATCAAAATGAAAGGGCTGGGAATCGAGGTATTCGATAATGCTTCCCTCAAACCGCGGGTCCGACACGCCGCCATCCATATAATATTCATCTTTGGAACAGGATGCGGCCAGGAGAATCAATCCTGAAAGCAGCCAGGCTGTCCGTTTCAAATGCTTATTGTATCTGTTCATTGCACATTTTTTTGGTAAAGGCTTACTGTCCGCCCCCAGCCAGTAAGTATTGAGGGTCATAAGCGGGTTATTGTTCTGAACGGCAGGATCCAGGGGCCAGGTCCATCCTCCGCGATTGAACTGGTCTTCGGTAAGCGGGTAAAAACTCCAGCGGGAATCAAGTACCCGGCGGGTACGAACCAGGTCATAAAAATAATGCCCTTCTCCCATTAGTTCCCGTGCCCTTTCTGCAAATATTTCGTCTTTGAGGGCCTGCCCGCCGGAACCATTATAATTGGAGGCGCCGGCCCTCTGCCGGACCAGGTTCATCATACGGATGGCCTCATTTTCTTCGCCAAGTTCCGCCAGGGCTTCCGCCCTCAGCAAAATAGCGCCGGCATACCTGAAGATGATAATATTTCCGTCCGGGTTTACGTCTTCGCCATCTTCAATGGCGTAAACGTTGGTAAATTTCAGGAACTGGAAGGTTCCGTCGTCGGAGAACATGCCGCTATCAAACCAGACTTCGGTACGCTCATCGGCCTGGCTGGGCGGATAAAGCCGCTGCAGGAAATCGGAACGAAAATAACTGTAACTGTACTGGTGGGAAATGGCGGGCCGCTTATACGGATAATGCAGCACCATGTCTGCAAATGTATTATATCCCACCAGTTCCCCGTAGTTGAAATTCTGGGCGATTTCATAAAGGCCTTCTCTTGTTCTTCCTTTGAACAAAAGATGGAAGTCTTCAATGGGCATCAGCTCGTAGGCATCGCTTTCCACCAGTTCCTTGCCCAGGTCTGCAGTTTGCCGGTAATAATGTTGCTTATTTCCCTGATCAAAGCCCGCATTCCACATATTCATATGCATCAGCAGGGCCAGCGCGCTTCCCCGGGATACCCGGACGCCCTGGTAGGCGGGATCTTCAAAGGTCCAGGGGAGATCATTCTTCACAGCCATCAGGTCCTCTATACAGTTATTAAGCACCGTGATCATATCCGTCCGCGGCAGGGGATCCTGCTGGTAGGCTTCCCGGTAATAGGGCACATCTCCGAATAAGCGTACGATGAAAAAATAACTCAGCGACCGCATAAAGGCCCCTTCGGCTTTGAACCTTTTAATATCCGCTTCGCTAAGGTCCGGCACCTCGCGGTTATCCAATTCATAATCCAGGATATTACAGGCCTGGATCACCTGGTAGAATTCCTTCCAGCGGGTAATGTACTCGAAATGAAAGGTTGCCTGCCACCATTCTCCCCCGGTCGGGTAGCAGGCATACATCAGGTCGTTCGCCGCCAGGCGGTCAAAATAATCACGGCCGTTCCCCATCTGCGGGGTCTCAGCCATCATGCCGCAGCGGATATCCCCGGAAGCCGGCAAGAAAGGCGTGGAGCCTATCTTGGCGCGGAACAATCCATGAATATCCCAGATATAGGATTCCACGTCCTGCCGGGATTTCCAGAAATTATTTCCTGTCAGCTTGTCTACCGGCTTCACATCCAGGAACTCCTTGCATCCGTACTGCCCGGCCGCGGCAAAGGCCAGCAGCAGGCAAATCATATACTTAGACTTTTTCATTGCTGCTATCATTAAAATTCAACATCTATCCCCACATTATACGTCCTCGGCACCGGGTACCCTGCTGACATGTCACGGCCAACCGCCGACACGTTTTCAGGGTTTGGCCCGCTGTACCTGGAGAAGGTAATTATATTGTTTGCCGAAAGATACAGGCGCAGCGAACGGATCCCCCACCTGCTGATCAGCTTCTGGTCAAACAGGTAGGAAAAGGTAGCATTCGCGATCTTCAGGTAAGAACCATCTTCCTCGAACAAGGTCTGGTCAGGCCTGAAAGGTGTTTTGGCACCGTAATTCGTGTAATCAAAAGGATAAGGATAAACTGCGTTGTCACCCTCCTGGCGCCAGTAATCAATGGCCCCTATATCTACCAGCGCTTTTGCGTCAAAGGGATTTGAAAAATAAGCCAGCCGTTCCGCCAGCGCGTTATTCAAAATGGAACGCCTCCAGGTAATGGCCGCGTTCACAGCGAGGGTGAACTTCTTATAGGAAAGATAGGAATAGATACCTCCCGTGAACAGCGGCTGCAGGTTGCCGGAAGCCTTATTGTCCAGCGAATTCAGCACATAGTCCCCATTGATATCTTCCCAGATAGGGTCGCCGCCTTTAAAATAGGAATTGTTTCCCCGGTTAGTGGAATAGCGGAGGCCCGTAAGCGGGTCAACCGGCACGTCCAGATCGCTGGCATATACGCCCTGGTAGTCGATCAGGAAATTGGTAAGCGTATTCCGCCCTACGCGGAACAGGATATGCTGACCGGTCACATTATCCACGTGGATCCGCTGCCTGGCCGCATCCGGAAGCTGCAGCAGGACATCCTTGTTCATCGCGCCGTTAAAGGTAAGGCTCCAAACCAGCTTGCTCGCAGGGGGAAGTGGTCTTACGGTCAATGATATTTCATGACCGTAGTTGGCCATGGCCGCTTCATTGGTTCCCACGGTATTGAAACCAGTCACGTCCGGCAGGAATTTATAGAGGAATTCATTGTCCACCTGGCGGTAATAAGTATCATACATGATCTCCAGCCGGTTATCCAGGAAACCCAGTTCCAGTCCCAGGTTGTACTGGGTCGTGGTCTTTGGGAGCAGGTTCAGGTTGGGCAGTTCATTATAATCAATTCCGATGCGGGGATTATTATTGTAAGTACCCCTGATGACATAATTTCCGTAAAGCGCAAGCAGGCTGCCGGTGGGAACAATATTCTTGCCCCAGCTGAGCCGGAGAGAACTGTAAGAAAGCCAGTCGGCGTTTTCAAATATTTTCTCTTTGTTAAAGTTCCACCTGAACCCGATAGCCGGGTTTTTTGAATAAGGGTTCTCCAGGCCGCTCAGGGAAGTTCCGTCCCAGCGATAGGAAAAATCCAGCACGTATTTCTTCTTGTAATCATAGGAGAAGGTTCCGGCGAAGGAGGCGATCCGTTCATCGCGGAAGCCGGTTAAACCGCCGCCCCTCGAATACCAGCCGTCAAACCCAAGAGGGCCCTGGAACTGGTCATTCGGTGTTTTCTCCTGCCGGATGGCGCTGTTCTGGAACTTTTTAATATAAAATTCATTGAATCCCGAAACGTAGAAATTATGCGTTTCGTTAAAGGACCGGTAATAGGAAATCGTGTTGCGGTTATAGATCGTTGATCGCCTGCCGTTAAAACCGTACACCTCCGAAAACTGGTTATTCGCCGCCGCCGGCGTAAAGGTATCTTCGGTGTCGGAGGTATAGTCATAGCTTCCGCTGGTAGCCACATTCAGTCCCGGGACAAGCTGGTAGTTAATGTCCACATTTGCCCGCAGGTTCTTGGAACTATTGTTATTCCTGGTTTTCAGCGATGAAATAATACTGCTGGTTGTCAGGAAGTAAGAGGGGCCCGGCATCAGCGAAGAGGTAGCCGCGTTCTCCGCGACTCCCCGGTTTATGAGTCCCTGGCCGCTGCCCACGCTTCTTTTTCCCATCGCACCGAACAAGGCTCCGTAAACCCTTAGCTTTTCGCTGGGGCGGTATTCCATATTCATATTCAGGGAATATCGGCTGAAGCCGGTATTTTCCTGTACCCCTTTTTCATTATAATAACCCAGGTTGCTTTTGTAATTGAACTTGGGGTCGCCGCCGCTGATGGAAATATTATGGCTGTGATTAAAGGAATTCCCGAAAAACACATCCTGCCAGTCGGTGGAGTTTGCATAAAAGGGATTCAGGCTGTCCGCAAGAAAGGGAGTGGTGGATATCCTCAGGATATCATGATAATATCCGTTTTCCAGTATTTGCTGAATGCGGGTATTCCTTTCGAATTTCCCGCCCAGCGTTGTCCTGAGCTGGGGCGGCGTATTTAAAAAGAAATTCGAGTTGTAACGTACGATCGGGATCTTGGACATGCCCCGGCGGGTGGTGATCAGGATTACTCCATAGGCGCCCCGCGAACCGTATAATGCGGTTGCCTGGGCATCCTTCAGCACCTCTACGCTTTCAATATCCTGCTGGGGAATCAGCGACAGCGGGCTCATTCCCGGGCTGGGCGTCTGGAAGCCGTATTCAAAATTACCGTCGGACTCAATGGGCACCCCGTCCACCACGTATAAGGGAGAAGTCGGTGTGAGAAAGGTTTCATTTCCCTGTCCGGTTACGCTCAGGGCCGATAATCCCCGCAGGGCCGCTGATCCGCGGAAACCGGGAGCGCCCGTATTTACCTGGATATTCAGGCCGGCTACTTTCCCCTGCAGGAGCTGTTCCACGTTAGAAACAGGCACATCCTGCAGCTCATCTCCGCTGATCACTACCGCGGAGCCGGTGGTCAGCTCGCGGGCCTTTGCCCGGTAGCCGACTACCACCACCTGGTCCAATGATGACTCTGATAGTTTTAACGGTACGTCCACGCGCGTCCTTCCCGCCCTGGCGGTTACACGGAAATCCGCGTATCCCAGCAGGCGGAAGATCAGCCGTGCGCCTTCATCCACGGTAACGGTATATTCGCCGTCCAGGTTGGTGACACCAATCCCCTCCATCTTATCCCCGTCCACGTAAATAGCTACCCCCGGCAGCGATGTCTGCGCCTCGGAATCGGTTACCGTTCCGCTGACGGTCACCTTGTTCTGCGCCATGAGCGTGCCCGGCAAGATCAGGGCCATCAAAAAACCAATCCATGCAATAATTCCTGTTTTCATGCTATTCGGTTTAGGCATAGGTTACTCATCTTGAAATTTCGGGTTATCATAAAAGAAATGGAATACGATCTCCCAATCCCCTTTCTGAAAAATATTGAAGTTCAGCGAAAGCTCCCCCACCTGGGTAAAGCCCCCGAAACCGCGGCGGTCGTATCCGAACTCCACGCGCGCCTGCGAGCCGTCGCTGGTGGTATAATTCGTGGGCATCCTGATCAGCGGCACCGGATAAGCGATGTCATATTGCACATATTCTTCCGTCATCTGGCGGTTAAATCCATGCACAAGCTTGTCCCAGCGGGTAATATCAAAAAACGCAGGATTGATCTCCACGGAATCTTTATTCAGGAAGCGGAAACGAAGCGAATTGCCGTCGCCGGTTCTCCTGAAATAAACCCGTACGTCCTCGCTTTCAAGCGGCAGGTCGGTGTCCTCGCCAATGATATTGGATACCCCCGGATGCACGTAAAAAAGTACGCTGTCTCCCAGGGTTCCGTCCCATACTTTTCTTTGGATTCCCGTAATAGGGTCCTTATCGGAAGGTTCGTAAGGCCTTTCGCGGAAGGGGATCAGTTCCAGATCCGTAATCACCCGTTCGCCGCCTGAATTGAAGAAACGTACGTCAAACAGGTAGCCGGAATCAGGCTGATGCCGTACGAGGCTATTGCCCGCCGACGACATCAGGGCCAGCTCGCCGGACTTTTCCCGCACTTCCCACAAGCGTCGTTCTTCCAGCTTCCGCTTTGATTCGATTTCCTCCAGCGAAGTTTCTTCCCCGGTATAGGCCGCTGTCCATACAAGTACGGGCTTCACCTGGTCCAGGTCGGAAGAAGGTGTGCCATCCCTCAACCGCACGTTCTCTATCTGAAAGGTCATGGGGATCGTGGAATTGTCCCCGTTAAAAATATTGCTGTACAAGGTGGTACGGCCCAGGACGGGCGTAAAAACCCGCTGGGTATAATTTGCCTTGTCGCTCAGGTAGTCCAGGTCCTCCGGCAGCGGGTACCATTCTTTACACCCGGCAAGCCCCAGCGTGAAGGCGAGCAGGTAAACCAGTTTCGGACTAAATATTCTGCAGTTCATAATTATCGGCTAAAGGTGAATGATTTCAGGTCAAAACTGTCGCTGTCGGTATGGAAGGTCAGCACATGTTCTCCTGCTTCCAGGTGAACCGTTACGGAAATGTCCGTCATATTATCATATCCTCCCGTATTGGGGATATCCATACGGCCGGTTATATCCACACCGTCCATGGCCAGGTGACAGAACTTATCATTGTTCGGGGTCGCGGCTGTCACAGTAAGCGTATAATCGCCGGTTTCGAGGACATTCACCGTATAATTCATCCACTCGCCGGTACCGGTCCAGCCCACTTTGGGTTCGCCGCCGCCGGTGTTGCCAATATCCACAGCTTCGCCAGGCCGGTACTGCCTTCCGTTATTCCCCGAATCATTATCGTGATAGGCTACACCTTCGCCGCCGAAATCGAAATCAGCTGCCTGTATCGTTCCGGGGATTACCGCCGGCTCTCCGTGGAAAGGCATCAGTTGCGCCGGAGAAACGTGGATCCGGTTCAGGTTAAAGCCGGCAATCTCAATATGCAGGCTAAGTTCATGCTCTCCGGCCTCCAGATACACCGGGGCGCTGCTTATCGTGGCCCAGTTCTGGTAACCTCCTGAATTAGGCACGATCATTTGTTCCGTGATCGTTTCGCCATTCAGTTTGTAGTGGATCCGTCCGCCGTCACTTGGGCTGGCCGTGCGGGTGTGGATCACATAATCACCGGCTTTTTCCACGTGAATGGTATACGCCAGCCATTCTCCGGAAGCGGTCCATCCGATGTTAAAGGTACCTTCGGAAGCACCCTCAATATCCACGCTTTCGTCTTGCCGGTATTGCCCGCCATTATTGTTAATATCATAATCGAAGTATCCGCCGCCCGGGCCTCCATTGTTGAAATCTTCCGCTTCAATCGTTCCCGGTATGGCAAAGGGCGCGCCCAGGAACGGCCCTTTCACAGCGGGCACAAAAACAAGACGGTACACGAATTCGTCAAAACCGAATACATGATCGGAAGTAAGGATATGTATCATCCCGTTTGAGGTCCGTATATCTATGGATTCGGTAGGCGTACTGGTCCATTCCCTGGTATATAAACGATCCTTAGTATCACTGTAGGTAATAATGGTAGGCCCGCCGTCTATCTGTCCTTCGGAATCGGTATCCGTCAGGCCCGCATGCATAGGCAGCCCGTAGTTTACCGAAAAAAGGTTCCGGCCATCCTGGAATGCCAGGCTGTCACTGGGGTAAATGCCACGCACCATGTACTTGGAGATCATGGTGTCCAGCTGGGTACTGTTCACATTTGACAGGTAAACCGGTGGGCGCCCTTGCTGTTTCCGCACATTATTCATACTGGTAAGCGCCAGGATGAAGCTTTGATTGGTTGGAGCAAAGAGCGTAAATTTTCCTTCGTTCAGGCTATCGACAAGATCCAGACGCTCCACGACATAGATCAGCGAGTCAAATACGTTTTCCTTGCTCTGCAGGTATTCCCAGGTTGTGCCGGAAAAAGTCTTCTCCACGTTTTCATAATCATAAAAACCTTCCTTTTTGGCACAGCCTCCCGCCAGCGCAGCGGCCAGGCCCAGCGCGAGCATATGTTTAAATGAGCGTTTCAGGTTTAACATACATTCAGGGTTAATTATTTCCAGTAAGGAGTCTGCACCAGTTCCGGGTTCTGCGTGAGCAGCGAGCCGGCAATGGGCCAGTAAATACCTCCCTCATCGATCAGTTTTTGGAATTCAGCCGAGTTGCGCTTGATCTTCATATAGCGCACCATGTCATACCAGTGCCAGCCTTCCCCGAGCAACTCCCTTTTTCTTTCCTTGAAAATGGCATCGACCAGGTCGCCGTCCCCTTCCTCGAAGGGAGGCAGGGCGCGCAGCCCGCGGATGCTGTTCAGCAATTCAATGGCGCCGGCCGGGTCGTTCAGCGCGGCAAGCGCCTCTGCCCTCAGCAAGGCTATATCTTCCAGCCTGGTGAATACAACGGCGCTGGAATACATACGAAAGGTAGGATCGGCCACACCGTTACGGATCACTTTTATCTTGCTGAAAATGGGAACGCTTGTATTGAAGGCGGAGAAATAACGCTCGGAAGCCGGTTCGCCCGTAAGCGTATCCAGGCTGAAGCGCTCATCCAGGGGTTCGTCAAAAATGCTCAGTATGGTGTCTTTAGGAATGTAAATATCAGGGAGCAGCTTGCTTACCACCGGCCGCGCCAGGGTAAGTTCTTCGATATGCCCGGTAAAGGATTGTTCAAGATGCTCGAAAAGGAAGTTCAGTGCAAAAAGGTGATTGTTCTGCCTTCCCATAAAGAACCCGTTTGAATTGGTCAGCGTATTCGTGTTCAGGTAAGCATGCCCGCTGCGCGTATAATTATCGAGTACCACTTTTGCATATACGGCGGCATCGGCATATTTACCCTGCCAGGCGCTCACATGAGCCAGTATCGCATAAGCCGACAGCTTCCTGGCAAGCGCGCCTGCCCAGCGCCCGGAATCTTCGTTATAATAATTTCCGGCCTGCTGAGGGTCATTCTGACTGTATTGATAAGGCAGGTCCCGCGCCGCGGCAAGGAGTTCCTGTTCTACGAAGGCAAGGATGTCTTCTTTGCTATCCCGGGGTTTATTCTCAAACTCCCCGTCATGCGAAGTCGTGATCAGCGGCACATCCCCCACACCCGGACCATGTAAAAGTAGGCGAATGCCCTGAGCAGGCGTATCTGGGCGATATCTACGGCCATATTCTGGTCTGAGTACCGCGGGTCCTTTGCCTTCACCTCATGCACGCGTTCCAGGAAAATATTAGCGGAATTTACGACCGCGTAAAATCGCCGCCAGTTGGAAGCCGCCTCCACAAAGGGATAGGCCGCATTGAGGTTATTATCAATAACCGCCTTCAGATCCTGGCGCCGCAGGCTTTCAAAGCTTCCCATACGCAGTTCTCCGTGCAGCCAGTAAGCGTTATGATCCGCCAGCGCCGCCCGGGTAAGCCCGTAAGTACCCATTAGCGCAGCCCGGGTATCCTGAAGGGAATTCCACATATTTTTCTCGCCCACTACGCGGGTAGAATCAATTTCCAGTTCTTTGGTGCAGCTGCTGCTAGCTATAAACAGTATTACAGCAAGCGGAAATAAAATACGATACCTGATATCTTTCATATTGCATGCATTAAACTACAGATCCATTTTAACCCCAATGGTGTATGTCCTGGGGATAGATAAGCCGTACCCGGTATCGTAACCCGTGTAATCAATCAGCTCGGGGTCACGGCCGGAGTAGGGAGTAAGGGTGAACAGGTTATTTGCTGAAAAGTAAAGGAACATCCGGCTGATCCCGGGAACCTTCTCCGTGAACCAATCCGCGTTGGAAAGATCGTATCCGAGGGAAACCGTCCTGAGTTTCAGGAAGGATGCATCTTCCAGGAATAAATCCTGATCGGTTCTGTAAGGGATCACAGGGCTCCAGGGGTTGTACACCGGGTACTGTTCGTAGTCCCCTTGCTTTTCCCAGAAAGTGATCTCTTTTACTGAGTTCATTTCAATACTGCCTTCCCGGTTAATGAAATCAAAACGGTTGGCCATCGCCTGGTTCAGCGCGTCCCTGCCCAGCATAAAATAGAGATGCAGGTGCAGCGTCCAGTTCTTGTATTGCAGGTCATTGATAAACCCGCCGGAAACAAGCGGCATGGAATGCCCCGTGAGTTCCTTATCCTGGTTATCGATCATGTAATCGCCGTTCAGGTCCTTCCAGCGCGGGTCCCCGGCCATTAGTGAAATTCCGTTATAATGAAGGGGAAGATTCGTTTCAGGGTTCACCGGGACTTCTTCATCACTATTATAAATACCTTCGTTCTGATACAGCCAGTACTGGTCAATGGATTCACCCACTTTCAGCAGCCTGTTCCCTACCACCAGTTCGTCAAGCCCGCCCGGCAGGGCCAGCAATTCATTCTTGTTATAATTCAGGTTCAGGGAAGTATTCCAGTTCAGGCCGCTTTGCTTCTGCAGGATGTTGGCACTAACGCTCAGATCCACGCCTGTATTAAGCACCTTCATCCCGCTTTCGTAGGCAAGGTTATAACCGTATTCCGCATAAGCGGGTATCCCGATCAATAGTTCGTTGTCGGTTTTATAATATCCTTCCAGCGAAAGCCGGAGCCTGTTATCCAGGATGGCAGCATTTACGCCCACGTTGACCATGTCCGTATATGCCCAGGGAATATCATAGCCTACGTAGCCGAGGCTGTAAGGCCGGTTCAGTGTGGGAAAAGCATTGAAGGAACTTGCAATGGGATTTCCTGTCCACCCGATGTCTACCGTGTACTGAGGCCCCTGAGCATAACGGTCGTTCAGCTGCAGCCGGCCCATTCTTCCCGCGCTGGCATAAAGTTTCAGTTCGTCCAGCCGGTCATTGGTCTTTAAGAGGTCATTCTTAATATTCCATGCCGCGGAAACAACAGGTGACACAAACCAGCGGCTGTCAGGCTGGGCGTTTGACGAGCCGTCGTTCCTCAGCAATAAGGAAAAGGAATACTTGTCTTCGAAATCATATACTCCCCGTGCATAGTAGGAAATGAGCCTGCTTTCAGTCCGGTCAAGGAACTTAAATACCATAAAGCGGCTGAAACCGGTTGGCTCCAGGTAATTTCCCAGGTTAGGGTCAGCGTGCAGCAGGTTGATCTTTATAAAGTCATTGGGGCCCTTGTATGCGTAAGCGTAATTGTACCGGTGCAGGTCCGCCTGGTAGGATTGACCCGCCTCCAGGTCAAGATGATGGCGCCCGTTCCAGTCAAAGCTGTAGGACGCTACATTATCTACCATCATACGCTGGTTATAGCCGTAATAATTCGAAACATAGCTATTGGTTTCCAGCAGCGTTCCCGGGTAGAAAATATCCCTTATCCCTTCGTTGTAATCAACGGAAAACCTTGAGTAGAAATTAAACTTTCCGAAGTTAAGCCCTACCCTGAAATAGCCGTCAATTATATTGTTCTTGTTATCATCGAATGATTTGGAAAATTCATCCAGGTATTCCTGGTAATTCGCCTTATTCGGCGCCAGGGGAAGACTCAGGTCCGGCAGGTATTTCATCTCTGCAAAGCGGTCGCGGAGGCTCCTGTTACGATCCCTGTCAAGCCTGTTTGCGTTGACCATGGTAGAAACTGACAGCCATTCAAAAGGAAGCATGTTCATGGCGAACATGGCGCCGGATCTTGTCAGCCCGGTATTGTCGGCAATCCCATTGGTTTTCTGCGTTCCCAGGGCAAACCTGAAATTGGCCCTGGCTGACCCTCCTGTAATGCTGGCGTTTATTGAGTGTACCATCGAATTGCGATAATACAGGTCGTTCCAGTTAGAGGGGCCGTAATAAGCGGAATTAAGCGAATCCTGCAAATACAGCGGGTACCGCTGGCGCTCGGTTATTCCTGCATACCGCTCGTAGAATTGCTGGCGAAAGTCATTTTCAAATACGCCGTTTATCGTATGTACGTTGTCTTTCTGCACGACTCCTACGTAAGAATCAAAGGTGATCCGCCGCCTGGATTCCGGCGATCTTGTTTCTATTTCAACCACCCCGTTCACTCCCCTGGGGCCGTAATGACCCGCCGAAGCAAGGTCTTTAAGTATGCGTATGGATTTAATATTAGAGGGATCAATATTTGTCAGCAGGTTGGTAGCCGGCCCTATCCTGTTAAAATCATATTGCTGGATATCGTAAGCAAAAGGATGTTCTCCTATAAGCGGAATCCCGTCTATCACCACCAGCGGACGGGAAGCGGCCAGGTCACGGGCTTCCAGCAGCGGACGGGAAATGCCACGTATGAAAATATTCATGTCCGTTCCCGGTTCCCCGCTTGCTTCCTGGACATATAATCCCGCTGCATTCCCTTTCAGTAATTGCTGAACCGAGTTACCGGGATACAGTATATCCGCAGGATCTACCGTTACGGGTTCGATAATGCTGTTAAAATCAGCCGCTTCATAAAAAGCGCTGACAGACAGGGAATCGTTTGCCGTGCTGTCACTTGCCGTGGTATCCGCCGGGGCAATCGTGTCGGACGGAAGGGATACGGTATAACCGGAACCCGGGGATGACCCCGAACATATAAATGTGTAATTCACAAGTAATAAAGTAAGACCAATCCCAAAAGAACGCATTGGATGCATATACTATAATTTTAGGTAAAGCAATTAGGCCGGGTATCCGGATCAGTAGCTTAACGCAGTACTGTAAGAAAATCTGGGTTACTGTTTACATATGCCTGAGACAGAAACTCATGCTATGTTGTAATAAAACAGCGGATTAAAAGGATTGAAAAATGTTTTTCTTAAAAAGAATCGGGGAAGAGGGAGTAATAATTTGCACATCATATCAAAAGGTTTAGGGGTTAAAAATTTAAGCGACTTAGTTGTCTTAAATCATACTAAAGTGAAGGTATGGAAAAAAAGTATTTACTTCAAAATTATTTCAAATTTATTTTCGTCTCATTTTAATAAATCTAAAATAGCCCAAATTTTCCTGCGTATTGCAGAGGAACTTCCGTTATAGTTATTGACAATAAATGCAAATACATACTTCCGCCCGTCTGATGCGGTATGATAACCCGTATATCCCCGCACGCCCTGGATAGAGCCGCTTTTCATCCGCATTCCGTTTTGTAACGGAAGGCTTTGATAAAAATCACTGAACCAGGACTCATTGCGGGCCTGCTGCAGAATCCTGGCCATTGACGAAACGGTGATACGGTTCGCAGGACTGAGCCCACTTCCGTCCACCATTGCCAGGCTGGCTGAGTCAATGCCTTTCCCGGCCCAGAACTCGCGGATTACCTGCACGCCGGCACCAGTGCTGCCTCGTTTCCCGCTTTCGATGGCCAGGGTTTTGACCAGGCTTTCCCCGTAGAGGTTGATGCTTTTATGATTGAATTCCTTTATGATCTCTGCCAGGGAAGGAGATGTAAAATCAGCGATACCCGCGGCGACAACCGGTGTTGAAGCGCCTTCCAGTTGCAGGCGCCTGCTGGTTCCGGCTTCCCCCGAGACCGGAATGCCGCTCTTTTCCAGGGCTTCAAGAAACCGGTAAGCGCACTCGAATGCCGGGTCGGGAATAGCAGCTGAAATGGCCCGTTCGCGCTCATCAATGGCATAGGTACCCCGCAGGTACGCAATATTGCGGTAAGGCGGAAGATATGCGTAGGCTCTGTCGCCGCTGCCAGCCGGCCCTGTCTGCAATTCATTCACAAATTCCAGGTAGTCCATTTGCGGCCGGGTACCGCTCATCTTCACGGGCCCGCCTACCTGGGAAGGCGCCAGCAAAATATCAAATTGGTTCTCCCTCCAGTTCAGCGCGCTGCTGCCCGCCCCGTAATAATTGCCAATATCATCCCATTGCCAGCCGCCCGGGATGGTTTGGGTACCCATCCGGCTGTCATCTCCAATGATACGGCCTTCGATACGCTGTATGCCGGCCTTTTTTACGGCAGCTACCCAGGTTTCCAGCACTACCGCCCCGGCGGTTTGCGGCCAGCGCCAGGAGCCCAGCGTAGGATCTCCGCTGCCGCGGATAAGGAGGTCGCCTTGCAGCACGCCGCCTGGCCCGAGTTTTCCTGTATACGAGAGTTGTGTCCGGTAGCGGTAATCCGGACCCAGCAAGCTAAAACTGGTAATGGAAGTAATTGTCTTGAGGGTAGACGCGGTTGCCATTCCGGTATGCGCATTACGGGCGAAAACAGTTTCGCCTGTCCGGGCGTCCAGCACGCATATCGCGGCAATCCCATACCGCATTTGTTCATCCTGCTCGAAACGGGAAAAGGCGGCAGCCAAGTGGGACGGCTGCGCCAGCAGGAAATTTCCTGAAAAAATTAAGAGTGTACCTGTAAGTATACTGTAAAAATACGCCATCTGTATCAATTCAGGCGGCCTGCCCTTGCCGCTGGCAGAAGGCAGGCCGCCTGAATGCTGTCGCGCCGCCCTCAGGCAGTCACCGGCCGGGCAAGCATGCCCTTTTTAAGAAGGTATTCCGCAATCTGTACCGCGTTAGTTGCGGCGCCCTTGCGAAGATTGTCCGCTACTACCCATAAATTAAGGGTTCTGGGCTGGCTCTCATCCCTGCGAATCCGCCCTACAAATACTTCATCCCTGTTATGGGCATCCAGCAGCGGCATCGGATATTCTCCTTTTGAAGGATTATCCTTTACAATAATGCCTGGAGTGGCCGCCAGCAGCGCCCGCACTTCGGCAAGGTCGAATTCTTCCTCAAATTCAATATTTACCGACTCGGAATGGCCGCCCATAACCGGGATACGGACCGTGGTAGCGGTAACCCGGATGGAATCGTCTCCCAGGATCTTTTTCGTCTCGTTAACCATTTTCATTTCTTCCTTGGTATATCCGTTATCCAGGAAGGTATCGATCTGGGGAATGACGTTCATGTCAATGGGATACGGGTAGGCTTTTTCGCCTTCGCGCCCTTCGCGCTCGTCCATTAACTGGTTTACGGCCTTAACGCCGGTACCGGTAACGGACTGGTAGGTGGAAACAACCACCCTTTTAGCCCCGTATTTTTTATGCAGGGGGTCAAGGGCAAGCACCATCTGGATGGTGGAGCAATTAGGATTGGCAATGATCTTATCTTCTTCGGTAAGTACGTCGCCGTTTATTTCGGGTACGATCAGCTTCTTGTCCGGGTCCATCCGCCAGGCCGAGGAATTATCGATCACGGTAATACCTGCTTCAGCAAACGCCGGCGCAAGTGCGAGAGATGTGCCTCCCCCGGCGGAAAACAAAGCAACAGCAGGTTTCATGGCAATGGCATCCGCGGCGCTTACCACCTTGTACTTCTTTCCCTTAAATTCAACTTCTTTACCAACGCTCCTTTCAGAAGCTACCGGGATAAGTTCATCTACGGGGAAATCACGTTCCGCGAGTACTTTTAACATTTGGGATCCTACCAGGCCGGTAGCCCCAACTACTGCTACTTTCATTTGTTTATAATTTGAGATTTAGTTATTTTTAACTCACCTACTGAAACATCTACTGATTTGAAACACATCTGCGATGAAAACGTTTTATCTGACCCTTTTCACCTTTTTCAGCTTATGCGGCAATATCGCTGCCCAGTTACTGAACGACTCCTTTACGGACGGAAATTTTACTTCCTCGCCTTCCTGGAACGGCGATACAATTGCCTGGCGGGTAAACGAACATTTACAGCTGAACACTAAAGATGCCGCTGTAAGCCAGGAAGTTTACCTGTCCACACCACTCCCAAACAGCAAAAGTGCGAAATGGGAATTTCTTTTACAAATGAATTTTGATCCCTCGGCAGCTAACCGCTTTAAAATCTATCTTTTTTCCGATAGGCCGGGGCTGAAAGGCCCGCTTAACGGCTATTACCTGCAGGTGGGTGAAAGCGGAACGGAAGATGGATTTGACCTCTACCGGCAGGACAGCTTGTCGGTTACCCGCATCTTCAAAGGCCCGGCAGTAAAAAGGCCATCACCGGATACATTAAATTGCCGGTTCAGCATTCGCCGGGACAGCCGGGGAAACTGGGAAATAAGCGCCGACCCTGCGGGAGGCAAGAATTTTATTTCCTATGGAACCGTCCGCGACCCCAGCCATGAACCGGCAGGGCACTTCGGCCTGCTCGCCGCCTATACGCCCACCCGCTCTGGACGCTTTTTCTTTGATGACTTGCTTATTACTGATCCGGGGCCCGGCGCGGTCATTCCGCCGCCGCTGGTTGAATGGGGCAGCCTTCTGATAACAGAGGTATTTGCGGATCCCAGCCCGCAGGCAGAAGATCTCCCGGAGGCGGAATTTTTCGAACTGTATAATGCGTCCGACACGGTCATTCACCTGGCCGGCTGGACCTGGCGGGACAAGCATGCCGAGGCCGGTTTTGGAAGGGATAGTATTGCTCCCGGCGAATACCTGATCATCTGTGATGAAGAAAACCTCGATGCGTTTTCGCCATACGGCCGTGCGGCGGGCCTGTCTCCCTTCCCCTCCTTAAATAATACCGGGGACCGCCTGCAACTATCAGCGCCGCAGGGCAAGCTCATTGATACGCTTAGTTATTCCGATCAGTGGTACCGCGATCCACTAAAAGCAGAAGGCGGTTTTTCGCTGGAACGCATCGCCTTTTCGCTCCCTTGCTTCCAGGAAGCAAACTGGGCCGCCTCTGTTTCCCCCGCCGGGGGAACACCCGGGGCAGCCAGTTCACTCAGCGACTCCATTTCCAGTGGTCATTTTGCTTTCCTGGATATGATCATACAGGACAGCCTGACACTGGAAGTGAATTTCAACACATTTCCGGAACCGGTTTCCGCTCTTGCGGCCGGCAATTACATTCTGAATAACGGCGCGGTGGTAAAAGCCATCCAATTCACAGAAGACAGGCAGGGTGTTGTACTATTCCTGGAGGAAACGCTCCGGCGGGGCAGCCTTTACCGGCTGACAATGACAGGGCTGCATGACTGCTATGGCAACCAGCTCGAAATCAGCGAAAAAGAATTCCTGCTTCCGCAGCTGGCTGAACCCGGGGACGTGATAATTAACGAGATCCTGTTTAACCCCCGGCCGGGAGGCGCGGATTTCGTGGAAATCTATAATCGTTCTGACAAGATCCTGGACCTGAAGGATTTTGGCCTTGCTTCACATCCCCGGAATGATTCGCTCAACAAAGTAATCCCCGTTACGGCCGGAACCCGCTTAATTTACCCGGGCCAATATTGCTTATTGAGCAAGTACCCCGAAAGGGTAAAAGCCCAGCATTTCACGAAAGCCCCGGAAACCTTTCTTTCGATGGACCGCTTTCCTGCCTATAATAATGAAAACGGCAGCTGTGTCCTGATAAGCCGGGGCCGCCCCATCGACCGCTTTGACTACCGGGAAAACATGCATTTTCAACTGCTCCGGGAACCCGAAGGCATTTCCCTTGAAAAAGTCCATTTCGATCCTCCCGCCGCAAGACCAGGCATCTTTCGCTCCGCGGCAGCTACCGCAGGCTATGCTACCCCGGGCTACCGCAATTCCCAGTTTATCCAGGCAGGCAGTCTTTCTGCAGTAAAACTTTCCAACTCGCTCTTTACGCCCGATAACGACGGCCGGAATGACCGGCTGCTGGTCAGTTATCGCTTCCCCCGGCCTAACAGCGTGGCCAGTATCAGAATATTCAATGCAAATGGATTTTTGATAAGGCACCTTGCCGGTAACCTGCTTTTAGGCACGGAAGGCACATTGGCCTGGGACGGCAGCGGGGATTCGGGAACTCCTCTCAAAAGCGGTCCTTATCTGGTCATTATGGAAGTCTTTTCAGAGAACGGCCAGGTGGAACGATTTAAAAAATTCTGTGTGCTGGCACGCCGGGAATAGCGACAACGGGAATAGCGACAGCGAATAAACAGCCGACGGAGGCCGGGAAAAACAGCTGGTCGGAAATAAGCGGCCGGCGCGACCGGGAATAAACGACAAGCCGAAATAAGCGGCCGGCAGGGCCAGGAAAAGCGGCTGGTCGGAAATAACGGCCGGTGGGGCCGGGAAAAGCAGCTGGCGATCAACTTTTTTGTGCCGGCCGAAATACAAATACACCTGCGCAAACCACGGTAAAATAAAAGTTTAATTTATACCGAAAAAGCAGGCAATAAATTTGCTTCACATCACGACTAAAAATTTTATTTCGAATACAGCGATAATTTAAAAACGTTACAAAATTTTATTCTGTCAAAGCGGAGAATTTGTATATTTGGTAAAGAAATTACCAATCGAAAAAGACCATATGACAAGGGACAAAATTATTGTGACGGGCGCTAACGGACAGGTGGGTACGGAACTGGTTAGCGCTTTGCGTAAAATACACGGCAACTCCAATGTAATTGCTACGGATATAGATCAGCATCCTACTTCTTCGGGAGATTCCGGCCCCTTCGAATACCTCAATGTCCTTGACCAGGAGAACCTCCGGCGTCTTTTGGATACCTATCGTCCTCGTGAGGTGTATCATTTGGCTGCACTGCTCTCAGCCGTGGGCGAAAAGAAGCCGCAGAAAGCCTGGGAACTGAACATGGATGGCTTGTTGCATATGCTTCGCCTGTCGCTCGAATTTGAAGTTGAAAAAGTGTTCTGGCCCAGTTCAATTGCGGTTTTCGGCCCCTTGTCACCTAAGGAAAACACGCCGCAGCATTGCATAATGAATCCGGACAGCATATACGGGATCAGCAAGCTTGCAGGTGAGCGCTGGTGTGAATATTATGCCCTTCACCACGGCCTGGATGTACGAAGCCTTCGTTTTCCGGGGCTTATCGGCTGGCAATCGGAACCCGGCGGAGGAACCACCGATTATGCCGTTCATATTTTTCATGAAGCCTTAAAGAACCAGGCGTACGACTGCTTTCTTACGGAAAACACAAGGTTGCCTATGATGAGTATGCCTGATGCCATACGGGCAACTGTAGAGCTGATGCAGGCGGAAAAGGAAAAGATCAGCATTCGTTCCTCTTATAATATCGCCGGTATTAATTTTACACCCGGAGAACTCGCGGCCGCCATCCGCAAACATATTCCCGGATTCCGGATAAGCTATCTGGAAAACGACCCCAGGCAAAAAATTGCCGATTCCTGGCCCGAAAGCATTGATGACAGTTTCGCACGCAGCGACTGGAACTGGGAGCCGGGTTATGACCTTCCCGGCTTAACTAGCGCCATGCTGGAAAATATAAGCCGAAACCGTACTTTTGTACATGACCTTTGAGGAATTCTTTCAAAAGAAAAAAATAGACCTGCAAGCGCTCGGAAAGGAAAGGGCTGCACTTCTTGAAGAATTTAGAAAGCATTTCGGAGCAATGGGCGAAAAAAGCTTCGACCATACCAAGAAGTACTGGTTCAATAAGCTCCGGAAAAGCTACCCGCTAAAAGAAATTCCCGCAGCCCGCCCTCCCGCTGCCTCACCAGCATCCTCCGCGGCGGTTGGCGCAAACACCCAGCCGGCAGGCGGTGCAAGTCCCGATTCCGCAGCCGGCGGGAACCCTGCACCAGCTACAGCAGCCGGCACAACGCCTCCTGTCATGCCCAAGCCTGGATTTAAACCCCGCTTTAAAGCCGGAAAAACCCCGGCAGCCCCGAGCGGCGCTCCCACCGAATCAGGCCAAACCGGCGATAAAGCTTCGTTTCCAACCTCAGCAAATCCCGAAAAACCGGCTGATACAGCTAAGGTTCCTTCTTCCTCTGAGGTTCCTTCTTCCTCTGAGGTTCCATCCTCCCCTGAAAGCCAATCTTCCGTTCCGGAAAGCAGGACTGCGAGCAGCGAGCCCCAATCACAGGACGGTACGCCCCCCGCGCAGGAAAACGCCGAAAGCACATCCGGGAAATCAGCAGAGGAGCAGCAACCGGCTCCCAAACCGGCTTACAAACCAAGGTTCAGGCCGGGTGTCACGCCCGTAAAGAAGAAGGATTCCGGGGAATAAATTACCTTAAATGGCAAGCGATGCTGCAATCAGGCGCTGCAATCATCAGGGTAGTTTGTCGCCGCTTTCGGGCGCTGAATGCACGTCGTCTTTAGGCTTGTCTTCGTCCTGGCCTTCCCGGCCAGCCTCACCTTCCCGGTTTTCCCGATCTCCCTGTTCTCCTTTGTCCGCCCGTTCCGGTCCGTTTCCACCATCCGGCTTCATCGCGGGATCCTCTTTTTCTCCTGATCCGGCCTTTTCGGCGGGTTCCTGCTCTTGCTTATTTTTAGAAAAAGGGAGGGTATCCCTGTCTTCATCGGCAGGAACAAAATGATGAGCGTCGTCTTCGCCCTGATAAATAGGTTTTTCGGGACTGCCCGCTGCGTCTGACTGGATGGTAGCAGGATTATTCGGCCTTTTTTTGTTACCAGATATATCCATGATGCTTGAGTTTTTTCCAAAGTAGTGGAAAAACCTTGCCAGAACTAAAGCATGGATGGGTCCGTCTGTTTGACGTAATAGCCGGTGCCATCATAGGGGCGCTTGCGGGAATGCTGCATACAGCTATCAGAACAGCAGCCGTCCATGGCCCAGCCGCATTCTTCACACTGGGAGAAATGTTCGTTGCACTCCGGGTTGGCACAGTTGATCATGCGGGCTGACGCTTTTCCGCAATTATGGCAAACAGAGATCACCGAAGGATTATGCCGGTTTATGTCAACGGCAATGCGGTTGTCGAACACATAGCATTTTCCCTCGAAGTCGCGGCCGTCCGTCTCTTTTCCGTACTTGATGATTCCTCCTTTAAGCTGGTAGACTTCGCGGAAGCCCTCATGCAACAGCAAGGCCGAAGCTTTTTCGCACTTTATACCACCTGTACAATAGGTGATCACTTTCTTGTCTTTCAGGTGCGCCAGCTCATTGATCTTCCGGGGAAAATCCCGGAAATTCTCAATGTCCAGGGTGAGGGCATTCCTGAAATGGCCGAGCTGGTGTTCATAATTGGAGCGTACATCCAGCACTACCACGTCATCGCGGTCTTTCATTTGCTGGAAATCAGCCGGATCCAGGTGGATGCCTGTTTTCTCCATGGGATTGATCACTTCGGGATCGCGCAGGCCGGAATGAACAATTTCGGGCTTATAGCGGACATGGAGTTTTACAAATGAAGGCGCGTCTACCTCGTCTACTTTAAAATCGATCCCGGAGAATTGCGGGATCGCGTGAAGGGTGGTCATATAGGTTTCACAAGCGTCCTCCGTGCCGGAAACCGTGCCGTTCAGGCCCTCTGGCGCCACAATTATACGTCCCTTTAAACCAAGGGACCGGCAAAAGTCAAGATGGCTGCCGGCGAATTGTTCCGCATCCTCAATAGGCGTATAACAATAATAAAGAAGTGTTCTGTATTTTTTCATGGATTTCATTGATACTGGTGCAAACAGCGTAAAATGAATGCGCAAAGTTACGAAACCTGCGCGACCCGGAAAAGCTTATTTGTTAAATTGCGTCATTGTAAGTTCGATCCCGATAGTGGCATAACTCAGGATCATGTCCACCGAACGCTTTACCAGGGCGGGAAGCTCCATTAATTCGTCATCATCGAAACCGCTTAGGACATAATTCACCTGCTGTCCTTTAAAGTAATTATCGCCTATACCGAATCGAAGGCGGGGGTATCCCGTACTCCCAAGCATTAAGTTGATGTGTTTCAAACCATTGTGCCCGGCATCTCCTCCTTTGGGCCGCAGCCGGACGGCCCCGAAAGGCAAGGCGACATCGTCCAGTACCACCAGCATATTCTCCATGGGAATATTCAGCGTCTGAAGCCAGTATTTTACGGCCTTGCCGCTCAGGTTCATATAGGTAGTGGGCTTTATAAGGTGCAGCACGCGGCCTTTTACCCGGACTTCGGTGTACCATGCATGACGATCCGGGCCAAAGGCAGCTCCATGCAGCCGCGCCAGTTCATCCAATACCATAAAACCGATATTATGCCGCGTATCGGCATATTCAGGTCCAATATTACCCAATCCGGCTATTAGATACTTCATGAGGTAAAAATACAAAAGGCAGCCGGAACCCGGCTGCCTTTCGCTGTACTTAATAAAATTTATTCCGCTTCGCCAGCCTGAGCCGCAGAACGGGTAGCGCGGGACTGATCCACTTTTACAATGGTATTTTCCATGGAATTAAGCAATTCCAGGTTTCCCGCTTTAATATCCTGCACCCTGATGGCGTCTCCCACTTCAAGAGAGCTGATATCAACTTCGATGTTATCCACCATGTCTTTCGGTAAGCCTTTCACTTTCAGCTTCCTGAAATTCTGAGTCAGTTTACCGCCCGAACGAACGCCGGGAGAAACACCTGTCACCTTCACCGGAATTTCCATTTTCACCGGCTTATCCTCAAATAATTGAAGAAAGTCCACGTGCAGCACCTGGTCGCTTACCGGATGGAACTGTATATCCTTCATGCTGGCACGAAACTGCTTTCCCTCGATGTCCAGGTCCACAAACATGGCCTCCGGGGTATAGATCAGATCCCGTAAATCAGCAGCGGACGCCGCAAAGTGGTATTGTTCTTCACCACCGTACAATACGCAAGGCACTTTGCCTTCGTACCGCAACTGCTTAGCGTCACGTTTCCCTACGTTCTGACGAGCAGAACCGCTAATAGCTATTGATTTCATTGTTTATAAAAATTACTGATTATTTACTTATACTCGATTAAACCCGATACTGATATCAGATATTGATCTTCGATTGATACTCGTCACTGATCCGGAACAGTTCGCTAATGGAACCATGCTCGTTCACGCTCGAAATGGCCTTCGCAAAGAGTTCAGCCACGGAAAGTACCCGGATCTTCTTACTGTTCTGCCGCAAAGGGATCGTATCGCACACAATCAATTCCTCCAGCACCGAATCTTCAATCCGTTCATACGCATTTCCGGACAACACCGGGTGCGTACAAACTGCCCTTACACTCCTGGCGCCTTTGTCAACAAGCAGCTGAGCCGCTTTCGTAAGTGTTCCCGCAGTATCAATAATATCGTCAACCAGGACGATATCATGCCCTTTCACATCCCCGATCACGCTCATGGACTCAATTTCATTGGCCCTCTTCCGCTGCTTATCGCAGATCACTACTTCCACATTCATTGCCTTGGCAAAAAACCTTGCCCGCAGGGCTCCGCCAATGTCAGGCGAGGCAATGGTGAGGTGTTTCAGGCCCAGGCTCCGCAAATAAGGAACAAAGATCACCGAAGCATCCAGATGGTCCACCGGGATATCAAAGAAACCTTGTATCTGAGCGGCGTGCAAATCCATCGTCATTACCCGGTTGGCGCCGGCAGCGGCCAGCAGGTTAGCCACTAACTTGGATCCTATGGGAACCCTGGGCTTATCCTTGCGGTCCTGGCGGGCCAGCCCGAAGTAAGGGATCACCGCCGTAACATAATGCGCCGAAGCACGCCTCGCCGCATCGATCAGGAGCAACAGCTCCATGAGATTGTCAGATGGCGCGTACGTGGATTGCACAATGAACAAGTCGCAACCTCTTACAGATTCATTATAAGAAGGCTGGAATTCTCCATCACTGAAACGGTTGATGGTCACCTCTCCCGCGTCCCTGCCAATTGAGCGGGCGATCTTGGAAGCCAGCGCTGTGGAGGCTGAGCCGGAGAAAACTTTAACCGGGTTAAATTGTAACGGCATTTCTATCCTTTAAAAAAAATGCGAAACACCTGCTGAATCCTGGTATCTCGCAATGGGAACATTTTACGTTGCCCGACCAGGATTCGAACCTGGACAAACAGAACCAAAATCTGTCGTACTACCTTTATACTATCGGGCATCCTAATTAAAGAACATTTCCAACCCCCTGGGTTTGGGAGCGCAAATATAGAAATACTACAGCATTTGCGCAAACGTATTCACATCGCTGAAAATAAAATTAGGGAATCGGTTTAATAAAGCAACTAAATATTTACTATTTTCGGGGCTCATTAACCAACGCAGCAAAAATGCCCAATTACCAAAGGCTGAATAATATCTTAGGCTGGTTTTGTTTTGCAGTAGCTAGCACTACTTATTTTCTAACCATGGAACCCTCTGCCAGTTACTGGGATTGCGGGGAGTTCATTTCCTGCATTTACAGGATGCAGGTGGCGCACCAGCCCGGCGCTCCCCTCTTCACCATGCTTTACAAGGTATTTACCCTGTTGGCAGGGGATAACCTGGATAAAATTGCCTACTATTCTAATTTTGGTTCTGTGCTGTCCAGCGGCTTCACGATCCTGTTCCTGTTCTGGACCATTACCGCCCTGGCAAAAAAGCTGGTATTGAAACAACAAGCCGCGCTCAGCGAAGGGAATATTTACCTGATCCTTGGCAGCGGGCTGGTAGGTGCGCTTGCCTATACCTTTTCCGATACGTTCTGGTTTTCCGCCGTTGAATCGGAGGTGTACGCGCTTTCTTCTCTTTGTACCGCCATCGTTTTCTGGGCCATCTTCAAATGGGAAAACCATGCCGACCAGCCCGGCGCAGACCGCTGGCTCGTCCTGATCGCCTATGTAATGGGGCTGTCCATTGGTGTCCACCTGCTGAACCTGCTGGCTATTCCGGCCATTTCACTTGTCTATTACTTCAAACGTTATAAATACACGCGGAGCGGCGCGTTCTGGGCCTTCGTAGTAAGCTGTATCATTCTTCTGTTCGTTCAGTACGGCATTATTCCCGGTCTGGTTTCCCTTGCCGCCAAATTCGACCTGCTTTTTGTCAACGTCTTCGGGCTGCCTTTTGATTCGGGCATGATCTTCTTTATCCTGTTGCTGGCAGGGGGCTCGTCTGGGCTTTCCGCTATTCTATCAGCAAAAGGAAACCCTTGCTGAATACCGCCTTGCTATGCCTTACCTATATAATAATTGGATACAGCTCCTATGCGATGATCGTCATCAGGGCAAAAGCGGATCCGCATCTGAACAACAGCGACCCCGATAACGCCATTAACCTGCTGAGTTATCTCAACCGCGAACAATACGGGGACCGCCCCCTCATTTACGGCCAGTACTTTGATTCCGAGATCACCGCGAGTGAAGATGGCGACAAGATCTATCGCAAGGGAAAAGAGAAGTACGAAGTGGCGGGCTATAAACCCGAATACACTTATGGCGGCACAAAGACCTTATTCCCCAGGATCTACAGTTCACAGGACAACCATGTATCCCTGTACAGGACGTGGCTGAATATTCCGGAAGGCGCAACCGCGGATTTTGGGGATAATATGCGCTTTTTCGTGGAGTACCAGATCAATTATATGTACCTGCGGTATTTCATGTGGAATTTTGCCGGAAGAGTGAATGATGAACAGGGAATTATCCAGGGCCAGATTGACGGGAACTGGATGAGCGGCATCCGGTTTTTAGACGAAGCCCGCCTTGGCAATATGGACGAGCTTCCTGACAGCATTTCGGAAAACGCAGCCCATAACAAGCTCTACCTGCTGCCCCTACTCCTGGGAATCGTGGGATTGCTTTACCAGTATAAAGCGGACAGAAAGGACACCTTGGTTGTGTTCCTGCTGTTCTTCTTTACCGGGCTGGCCGTCGTACTTTACCTGAACCAAACTCCTATACAGCCCAGGGAACGGGATTATGCTTACGCCGGTTCTTTTTATGCATTTTGTATTTGGATTGGCCTGGGAGTCATGGGTATAAGCCAGTTTCTGGCTAAAAAGATCAACCTGAAGGTCTCCGCGATACTCTCTACGCTTATTTGCCTGCTGGCCGTTCCGGTTCTGATGGCCAGCCAGGAATGGGATGATCATGATCGTTCCGGAAGATACGTGGTACGGGATATCGCCGCCAACTACCTGAACTCCGTGGCGCCGAACGGCATCATTTTCACTTATGGCGATAACGATACCTACCCGCTCTGGTATGCACAGGAAGTGGAATACATACGGCCCGACGTCCGCGTGATCAATTTAAGCCTTCTAGGCACCGACTGGTACGGCCGGCAGATGAAGGATAAGATGAATGAATCCCCACCCGTGCCTATCAGCTGGGAAAACGATAAGTTTGTCGCTGGGGTCAGGGATGCCGTGCCTTTCTTTGACCGGAATATCGAAGGTTATACCAACCTGGACCAGGTGATCAGTTTTGTGGGAAGCGATTCACGCGAGGCGCAGGTTCAGCTTTCGAACCAGGAATACTCCAATTATGTGCCTACCAACCGCTTCCAGATACCTGTGGACCGGGAAACGGCCATTGAATCCGGAGCGGCTACCCCCGCGGACAGTATTGTTGACGCGGTAAGATGGGCTCTTAACCGCAGTGCATTCTATAAGAATGATCTTCTTCAGCTGGATATCATTGCCAATAGCCTTTGGGAACGGCCGGTCTATTTTGCTTCGACCATTCCCGGCCGCAACATGCTGGGCCTGGATCCCTATCTGCGTAACGACGGGCTGGCGCTGCGCATCACCCCGGTAGTCTATAATAATACAGATCCTTACCTCCAGGGAAGCGTTAACGACAGTATACTTTACGATAACCTGATGAATAAATTCACCTGGGGCGGCCTGGAATCTGGGGATATTTACATTGACCCGGAAACCCGGAGAATGCTTGGCTATTTCAGGCTCACTTTCAACCAACTGGCCGATACGCTCTACAAACAGGGCAAAATTGATTCCTGCGTAAAAGTTATCGACCGGATGGATGAGGTTCTGCCCGATATTTATTCAGATATGGGTTACGTGCAGCGGGATATGCTTATGGCGGAGCTTTATTATAAATGCGAGCAGCCTGAAAAGGGCGATAAAATGATGACTGACATTACCGGATACCTGGAAGATCAGCTTGATTATTTTGCTTCCCTCGATGCGGGAAGAAGGCAGATAAGTTTCCGGATGGACCTGCAGAATTCGATCACCCTGCTATTCCAGTCATCTGAAACGGTACAACGTTACCAGCGTACGGAATTAGCGGCGGAACTAAAGGAAAAGCTGGCTTCTTACGCGTCGATATTCGGCATGCAGGAACCGGTTGAATAGGAAAGCTCCGGGTAGGACAGCGGTTGAATAATAAGGCCGGTGAATGCGGAATAAAGACCGGTGGGTGGAATAAGTGGAGCGGTGAAAACCAAATAATGGGCCGTGAAGCGATAATGGGACTGTAAAAACGGAATAAAGACGGCGGGTGGATAAGCGGAGCGGTGAAAATCAAATAATGGGCCGTGAAGCGATAATGGGCCTTCCGCCGGCTTATTCGCCGGCCGGCTCGTTCACCACGCCCATGTCTCCGAATTTGTCAATTCGCTCCTGGATCAGTTTGTTAACAGGTTTTTTGGTCAATGCCTTCAGGTCTGAAAGGATCTTCGCTTTGATAGTGCCGGCCATTGCCTGCGGATCATGATGAGCCCCGCCCACAGGTTCGGGAATTACACCATCGATCAGTTTATTGGCTAGCATATCTTCTGCGGTTAACTTCAGCACTTCCGCCGCCTTTTCCTTATAATCCCAGGTTCTCCAGAGAATGGAAGAACAGGATTCGGGAGAGATCACCGAATACCAGGTATATTCCAGCATGTAAACTTTATCCCCGATCCCAATGCCAAGGGCGCCTCCCGACGCTCCTTCACCTACAATAAAACAGATAACCGGCACTTTCAGGACCGACATCTCCAGCAGGTTACGGGCAATTGCTTCTCCCTGTCCCCTTTCCTCGGCTTCCAGACCGGGATAGGCGCCGGGGGTATCAATAAAGGTTACGACAGGCTTATTGAATTTTTCGGCCAGCTTCATCAGTCGAAGAGCCTTCCGGTAACCTTCAGGATTGGCCATTCCGAAATTCCGGTACTGACGTTCTTTCGTGTTCTTTCCTTTCTGGTGGCCGATGAACATCACCGTTTGACCGTCCAGACTTCCCAATCCGCCCACGATGGCTTTATCATCCTTTACCGTGCGGTCGCCATGTAATTCAATGAAATCATCACAAAGCATGGAAATATAATCCAGTGTGTAAGG
The DNA here is from genome assembly GCF_008033235.1 of Anseongella ginsenosidimutans. Classification (GTDB taxonomy): domain Bacteria; phylum Bacteroidota; class Bacteroidia; order Sphingobacteriales; family Sphingobacteriaceae; genus Anseongella; species Anseongella ginsenosidimutans. The sequence continues at coordinate 2,190,935 of NZ_CP042432.1, read as the reverse complement.
CCTTCCCGGGTGCCGGGATAACTGTACTTTCTGCCAGCCGGTAAGATTTGCGTATATCTCCTGCCGGGTCTGTACCAGTTTCTCCTCCAGCTCCCTGATGGTTGCCGATACGTTCACTTTACTTTTGTCAGCAACCTGCTTCAGCTTCTCCAACTGTTCTTCCAGGTCAACCAGCGGCTGCTCAAAATCAAATGATGCTTTCATGCGGTAAAGGTAAAAATTGTTCGCTTAATAATTCACATGCAGTCAAAAACCTGTGGAGAGCCGCCACGACGGCGAGTCTCCGGCGTCTCCCTATGGACCGCCCGCGGAAAATCAATAAAATTTGCAGAACAGAATTATTAAATGCAACTTTGCTGCAATTAATAAAAAGCAACACTGATGCAATTAAAATCCGGGTTCCTGCTTTTGACAATTTTCTGTGCCTCCTGCGGCTTTTTCGCCCGGGAGCTTTACAGCCAGGACCAGGCCGGCGACAGCCCCGCGGTAAAGGAAACTACGGCCGGATGGCCATCCGACAGCTTATCCCCGGTGGCCAGCGATACAAGCCAGTTACTCCGGGTCATTACGGTTACCGCGATAAAGCCGGCAGCCGGCTCGTTCAGCCCCCGGAGTATTATTTCCGGCGAAAAACTGGAAAAAGCAAAAGGAGGCACGCTGGCCGAAGTTATACGAAGCATTCCCGGGGTAACCATGCTTCAGACAGGCGCCAGCATTGCAAAGCCGGTGATCCACGGAATGCACAGTAACCGTATACTGATCCTGAATAACGGCATCAGGCAGGAAGGACAGCAATGGGGCGCAGAACATGCGCCCGGGATTGATCCCTTTATCGCCAACCGGATCAGTGTAGTAAAGGGAACGGAAACAATCCGCTTCGGCCCGGGTGCGCTGGGCGGGGTTATAAGTATAGAACCGGCTCCGCTGCCCCAGGCAGCGGGCCTGCATGGATCGCTGAACCTGGCTGCTTCCGGGAACGGAGGGGCGGGTGCGCTGTCCGGAATGCTTGGGGGCGGAATTCCGGGCCTGAAGGGAGTGGGATGGCGGGTACAGGGAACGGCCAGGCGGGCGGGAAATATCAGCACAGCCGATTATTACCTGGAAAATACCGGGGTAAAAGAAATGGCGTTCTCCGCTGCGGCCGGGTATTCCCGGAGGAAAATGACCGCTGAACTCTATTTCAGCCATTTTAAAACTGAGCTTGGTATTTTCCGGGGCGCTCACATCGGCAATCTCACTGACCTGCAGGCACGTATTGCAAGAGGAAGGCCGGGTACAACGGGCAAATTTTCCTACGAAATAGACGTACCCCGGCAGGAAGTCTCTCATAACCTCCTGAAATTAAAGGCGCAGCTTCGATTTTCAAGCCTGCTGAAGCTTAGCCTTGAATATGGATTGCAGGTCAATCACCGGGAAGAATATGATATACGGAGAGGGGGCAGGAACAGCCTTCCCTCCATGGACCTGGCCCTTAACACACAATCCCTGGATGCCTTCCTGGAAAAATACAGCGGGCAGCATTGGAAAAGCACCCTGGGCCTGTCCGGGGTCATGCAGGTAAACAATACCCGGCGCGGCACCTTTGCCATTCCCCTGATCCCAAATTTTGACAGCTATAAGGGCGGCCTCTATTTCATCCAGCAATTCCTGGAACAAGACTATGAGCTGGAGGCGGGTATTCGCTACGACTATAATTACCTGGACGCCCTGGGATATGACCGCAACCAGGATTTCTACGGGGGAACCCGGAAATTCCATCACATTTCCGCATCAGCAGGCGGCCGACGGCGCTTCGGGAACTGGCAGTTCCGAACTAACCTGGGAATGGGCTGGCGTCCGCCCACGGTCAATGAACTTTACAGCAATGGGCTCCATCACGGCACCGCTTCCTATGAACTCGGTGACAGCCGCCTGCAAAGTGAAAAAAGCTATAAATGGATCACTTCGCTAAGCCATCAGGGAGATCGCTGGGAAACCGGGATCAGCGCCTATGTTCACTGGTTTGAAAATTATATCTACCTGAACCCTTCCCTGGAATATGTCACCACTATGCAGGGCGCCTTCCCCACATTTAACTATGAACAAACGCATGCGCGGTTCGCCGGAACGGACATTAGCGGAAGCTACCTGCTAAGCACGGCCTTTCGCCTGGAAGTAAAAGGATCGCTGGTCCGCGCAAAAGATGTTAGCCATGACCGGTATCTTCCCTGGATACCTTCCGACCGTGTAACAGGGAGCCTCCAATGGAACCCGGCGGACGGAAAGCCATTCAAAGACCCTTATCTGCAACTGCAGCATGAATACGTTGCCAGCCAAACGCGGTACGAGCCGGAAAGCGACTTTGCTCCTCCGCCCCCCGCTTATCATATGTGGAATTTAAACGCAGGAACGAACTGGTCTGCCGGCGCAGGCACACTCAGCGTCCATCTCTCTTTAAACAACATAACAAATATCCTTTACAGGGAATATATGAATCGTTTCCGGTACTACGCGCACGACAAGGGCCGGAACATCACACTCCGACTGGCTTATAAATTTTAACAGGTTAATTAATTAAAAATGAAAAAAACAATGCACAAACGTTCCCGCATCCTGCTGGCTGCCATTCTCGCACCGGCGTTATTCTTCAGTTCCTGCGAAAAGGACGATCCCGTCCCCGAACCTCCGCTGGAAGAATATGACGGTGTCACCGTTACATTTACCGAGGTGGAAATACATGGAGATCATCACCATGACATAGAGAACCCGGAAACGGCCGAGATAAAATTCCGGTATGAGAACGGGGCCGTTGTCATCGACGGTTCGGACCATCTCCACCTTACCGCAGGCAAAACCTTCCTGCAGACCATTAGCATCCTTGATGACGGGAAAACTATAAACGATGATTTCGATCCCGCCCTTCACCAGTTCTTCTTTACCGGCGCACCGGACAATGTGCTTGATTACGCTTACATTGACAAAGACAGCGGGGAAAAGGGCGTGGGCTTTGAAGGCTATCTCACCGTACTTGCAGCTACGGAGGTAGGATTTGACTTTAAACTAGCCCTGGTCCACTTTCATTCTGCAGGCAGCAAACCGGAGATTGCCTGGAACGATGCCGGTTACGCCGGAAAAATTGCCGATGTGGGCCATCATGATTTTGAAGGCTCCTTCGAATTGCATCCTGTCCAGGGCGGGCACGATGACGATGATCATGGAGAGCATTGATATTAGCTTTCATAACACGGGGTTCGCCGCCTTCGGGCGGCGGGCCCTTTTTTTAAAATTCGCCGGCTTTTTAAAGCCTGTAATTCTTTGTAATTTTGCGGCAGCATGGACAGGGACGGAAAAAAATTTCGGGAATTACTTGAAAAGCACCATTTGAAAAAAACCGGCCAGCGGCTGGATGTGCTGAACGTCCTTTTTTCAAAGAAAGAGGCAACCAGCCAGCCAACGCTTGAATCGCTGCTTGGGCAGCACATTAACCGGGTAACGCTTTACCGCATCCTCAAAACATTCGAAGAAAAAGGGATCATTCACCGCATTATTGACCTGAACGGCACCGCCAACTATGCCCCCTGCTCTTCCGCCTGCACAGAACACGAACACCACGACGAACACATCCACTTCAATTGCACGGCCTGCAATAAACTATACTGCCTTAATGACATTCATATCCCGGGCTTCACCATGCCGGCCGGCTTTAAACCCGAAATGATCAACATGGTAATTTCCGGCACCTGCCGCAACTGCAATAAAAAATAAAAACCACTCTTGCATCATTCATTTTTTCGAGCGATATTTGCAGTCCCTTGCAAAAGGGGCATAAAACCGGTCCTTCCGGCAAAAAATTCCTGCGTAGCTCAGCTGGTTAGAGCATCTGACTGTTAATCAGAGGGTCGTTGGTTCGAGCCCAACCGCAGGAGCCACGGAAAAGCACTTACGAGATTGATCGTAGGTGCTTTTTTGGTTTATACACGATTTGGGCGGGAAGACATGGTCCCTATTCTACAGCTCTTAAACCTTTTCGGTTTAATGAACATAGACTTTCCTTATTGCTTATCCCGGTACTTCTGTTAGCTTTACAGTTACATCTGTTGGCGTGAATTAACGCCGGAATATCTATCAAATTAAAATTTTCTTTAGAAATTCTAAATTACTACCTTTGTCATGGTTGTTATCAGTTATGGAAAAATCCGGGAGTTCTTTGAAGAACATGCGAATGCAAAAGATGCCTTAAATAATTGGTATCGCCTGACATTGAAAGCCGATTGGGCAAGTTTCCATGAGTTAAAAGAAATGTTTAATTCTGTTGATGCTATTGGGAATGACCGTTTCGTGTTTAACATTCGAGGGAATAAGTACCGGCTGGTAGCGATGATCTTTTTTGATGTCAGGACTATTTACGTTCGGTTTATAGGCACTCACAGGGCTTACGATGTTATTGACTGTTCAACAATCTAATTTGATGTTCATTCATCGCCGTTTAAAAACGTCCGCAGGAGATTTATACTTTTTAGCATAAAACGATGAAAAAAATAACCAGTGAAAGTGACTACGAGAAGATAATGGCGAAAATTGATGGCCTGATGGCTCTCGGAAGTGATCACGTTTCCAAAGATCAGTTAACGGAAATCCGCAAACTTGCCCTTGCTGCACAGGAATACGAGCAGCATAAGTATACCCTGGAGGCTCCGACTACCTTAACCGGCATGATCGAAATGCGTATGTTCGAAATGCGCTTAAAGCAAAAAGAACTGGCGAAACGACTCAAAATTAGCGAATCCAAACTTTCCCTGATCATGAAAGGCAAACAAAAACCTGATCTTAAATTTCTAAAAAGTGTTCATTCAGAACTTAACATAGACGCAAAATTCATTCTTGAACATGCATAAGGAAGCCATTTTAGAAGATACTATGCGACGGATACTTTATGCATTTTGCATCGCGGCAGTTAGCGGGGCGCTTCTTACCGCTTGTAATAATGCACCCGAAAAAACAGCGGCAAGCCGGGAGCAGCCACAGGTGGTTCAGGACCAGGAAGCGCTGGCACACATCCGCCTTACCTATCAGCCAGGCGATTATGTTCCCACGGAGTTTGTGTGCATGATGACCGATGAGTATCGGGAAATGAGACAAAGGCTGGTTCTCTTCGAAGGAAGAGCTTATTTCGGATGCTGTGAGAAATGTCAGGAACTTCTTACGAAGAATGCTTCCATGCGAACAGCTATTGACCCGTTTACCTCCAAACCGGTTGATAAGGCAACTGCTTATATTGTTTTAACGGGCAATAACGATAAAGTGATGTATTTCGCCAGCGAAGAAAACTATCGCCGGTTCGCTGAAAATCGCGGCGACTGACGGTATTAATGGCTATCTTTCTGCCTGTTGAACCAAACTGATATATCATGGATCTCCAACTTACTGACAAGATCATTATTGTGACCGGGGGTGCAAAAGGCATCGGCAAGGGAATTGCAGATTCACTTGCTGCAGAAGGCGCTATACCGGTTATCGTAGGAAGAAACGAGCAGGATAACCGCAAAGCGGTAGCAGAAATAGAAGCAGGCGGCGGGAAATGCCACCAGGTAGTAGCAGAGCTAACCGATCCCCAGGCCTCGTCAAATGCAGTAACAGCAGTTTTAGAGAAATTCGGGGCCATTCATGGCCTTGTAAATAACGCCGGCGTGAATGACGGCGTTGGCCTGGAAGCAGGCAGTTATGAAAAATTCATGGCTTCTCTCCATAAGAACGTGGTGCATTATTACCTGATGGCGCATTATGCCTTGCCAGCTTTGAAGAAAACCAAGGGCGCCATTGTAAATATTACGTCAAAGACAGCCGAAACCGGGCAGGGAAACACTTCTGCATATGCTGCCGCTAACGGGGGCAGGAATGCGCTTACACGGGAATGGGCAGTTGAACTGCTTAAATACGAAATCCGGGTAAACGCCGTCGTCGTAGCTGAATGCTGGACCCCTTTATATGCCCGATGGATAGAATCTTTGCCCGACCCTGGTAAAAAGCTTGCAGAGATCGAAGCCAGGATACCCCTTGGAAACCGCATGACTAAGGCCTCTGAAATCGCGGACGCGGTCGTCTTCCTCTTATCGGAACGCTCCGGACATACCACCGGCCAGTTGATCCATGTTGACGGAGGATATGTACACCTTGACCGTTCCCTTGCGAATGCCTGACAAACATGAAAGGATGCTTATTTTTCCTGTTGTTTATCTCTACCTGGGCATTTGGAGACGCGGCGTCCAGGCCGGTAAATCTCAGGACCAATCATAAAACCAATCCTGTAGGCGTGGAAACCCATCAGCCCTATTTCAGCTGGTGGATCCAGGCAAGCGGCCGGGGCTATATGCAGGGCGGTTACCAGCTGCTCGTGGCCAGCTCGGAAGAAAAACTTCGCAAAGGCGAAGCCGATATCTGGGATTCCGGCAAAGTCCGTTCTGATGAAAACTTGTGGGTGCTTTACGAGGGGCCGCCGCTGGAACCCGCCAGGCGGTACTACTGGAAAGTGCGTATCCGGGACCGGGCGGGCAAATTTTCCGCCTGGAGCGAAACTGCTTCCTTTACTACCGGATTAGCGGGCGAAAAAGACTGGAAGAACGCCGATTGGATCGCCCTGGAATTACTGCCCGATTCCCTGAAAGTAATTCCTGGTGTTCATGGCAGCGGCAATGAACTGGGCAAAAAAGCGGTAAAAAGCGCGGACATTCCTTATTTCCGGAAATCATTTTCCATCGAAAAGCCGCTGAAGGCTGCTTTTGTGTTTGTATCGGGCCTCGGCCAGTACGAGCTGCACCTGAACGGGGAAAAGGTAGGGGATGATTTTCTGACTCCCGGCTGGACCGATTACAGGGACCGCTGCCTTTATAATTCCTACGACGTTACCAGCCAGCTGCAGCAGGGCGAAAATGTGCTGGGAGGACTGGTGGGCACAGGATTTTTTTACGTGAACCGCGAGCGGTACCGGAAACTGGTCATTGCGCAGGGATATCCCATGTTCAGGCTGAAACTGGTACTGCGGTTTACCGACGGGACTTCGCGGGAGGTCGTTACCGATGAGAGCTGGAAAACCTCCCCTTCCCCATTGATCTTTTCAAGCATTTACGGTGGGGAAAGTTATGATGCCCGCCTGGAACAAGCCGGCTGGGACCGGCAAGGGTTTGATGACAGCGGCTGGAAACCGGTATTGATCAGCCAGGGGCCGGGAGGCCAAATGAAGCCACAGATAGAATATCCTTTACAGGTAATGGATACGCTGGAAATCCTGCGCATTTCCAAACCCGCTCCGGGTAAGTATGTCTATGATTTCGGGCAAAATGCTTCCGGGATCATTTCGCTGCAAGTTCGCGGACAGAAAGGCGATACGGTCAGGATTACGCCAGGTGAGCTGCTGGATGAAAATGGAGTACCCACGCAGCGCGCTTCGGGCGGCCCCTATTATTTCGAATATGTTTTAAAGGGAAACGACCTTGAAACCTGGCAAGCCCGCTTTACTTATTATGGCTTTCGTTTCGCCCTGGTGGAAGGCGCCGTTCCGGCTGTTGCGGCTGTTCCGGTCGACGGCTCGCCTCAAGCCGAAATACCGGCTCCTTCCAAAAGCATAACAGCAGGCAAAACCCGGGTGCATTCGCTACAGTTTCTTCATACACGCAACAGCACCCCCACGGTTGGCACATTTAGTTGCTCCAGTCCGCTCTTCAATCAGATCCATGAATTGATCGACTGGTCAATCCGAAGCAATCTGGCCAGCGTAACTACTGATTGCCCCCATCGCGAAAAACTTGGCTGGCTTGAACAGGCCCACCTGATGGGCAGCTCCATCAAATACCGCTACGATATCCTGCACCTCTACAATAAAGTAGTGGACGACATGATCGAAGCACAGCTGCCCAACGGCCTGGTTCCCGACATAGCTCCGGAGTTTGTGCCCTTTGAAGGCGGGTTCCGCGATTCGCCCGAATGGGGAAGCGCCTCGGTGATCATCCCCTGGTACTTGTATCAGTGGTACGGCGATAAAGAGGTGCTTGTAAGGGCGTATGACATGATGTGCCGCTACCTTGCCTATCTTGGCAGCAAAGCGGAAGGCCATATCCTCTCGCACGGACTTGGGGACTGGTTTGACCTTGGCCCGGAACCACCGGGGCCTTCGCAGTTAACCCCCATCCCGCTGACAGCCACAGCAATCTACTATTATGATGCGCATATCCTCAGCCAGGTCGCAGAGCTGTTGGGAAAGAAAGATGACAGCCGCCGTTACCGGGAACTGGCCGCCGCGATAAAACACGCCTTCAACGCGAAGTTCTTTAATTCCGCCGCCGCGGTATATGCCACCGGCAGCCAGACCTCTTTTGCCATGCCCTTATACATGGGGTTGGTTCCTGAAAACCGCCGGGAAAACGTATTCAGCAACCTGCTGGATTCTGTCAAAGCCAGCGGCAAAGCCCTGACAGCGGGCGACGTGGGCTACCGCTACCTGGTACGCGTACTGGAGCAAGGGGGCGCTTCCCAATTATTGTATGAAATGAATAACCGGGATGACGTGCCCGGCTACGGTTTCCAGATAGCAAGGGGCGCCACGGCGCTGACCGAATCCTGGGCTGCCCTGAAATACGTGTCCAATAATCATATGATGCTCGGGCACCTGATGGAATGGCTTTACAGCGGGCTGGCGGGCATCGGCCAGCGGGAAGGAAGCACCGCCTACCGGGAAATAAAGATTGCGCCGCAGCCAGTGGAAGGAATTGACGAAGCACAAGCCTCCTACCATGCTATTTCCGGGAAAATCACGGTGCATTGGAAAAAAAGCGAAGAGGAATTCAGACTAAAAACAGCAATTCCCCCCAATACCCGGGCGGATATTCACCTGCCTGCCGCGGCTTTGGACCAGGTACGCGAAGGGGGACAACCAATAAAGGAACAGAAATGGCTTCAACACGTCCGGCCAGCCGGCAAAAAACTGGTACTGACCGTTCTTCCGGGCTCTTATGATTTTACCGTTGCTTACTGAACGCATTCATTCTGCTGAACCTTTCGTCCTTCTGGAATCTTTCAGCCGCCTTGCGATCGCTACCGGCCGCGTCCGGGGAACTTTCGGATTCACCGTCCGGGATCGTAATACCCGTATCGTTATTGCGAACCTACCGCCGCGTCCCGGCCATGTCCGGACTCGCTGTCCGGAATCGTAATATCCGTATCGTTATTGCGACCTTACCGGCCGCGTCCCGGGAATTTCCAGGGGCTCCGGTATTCCGGCTGAAGGTATTTATTGGCGGCTGAAACATCAAATTTTCCCTTTTTAGGATCATAAGTCAGGGCAGCCCCACCGATCCGGGCGCCGATATTTCCGAAGTGGGCGTAACGGGCGCAAAGACTGCCATTTTCAATCGTACAAGCCGTGTTCCGGTCGCGGGACTTAACGTGATCCAGGAAATTGCGGATGTGGTTTTGATGATCCCTGCCATCTGCCTGAACGGTTAGCTCCGCGATCTTTTCCTTTTCAGGATAGACCGCCCAGTTATTCCTGTCAGCAACCAGGGTTCCGTTTGTGCCGCGGAACAACACGCCGTAATTCCTCCCATAGGGGCCGGTTTCCACCCCCGCGTTATTTTCCCATTCGAGCATAAAATCGGGAAACTGGTAGGTGACGGACAGCGTATCGAATGTTTCATGGGCGCCTTCCGGGTACAGGTAATTGCCGCCGCTGGAAAGTATTTTCTGCGGCATGGCTTTAATATCCATTCCCCATAAACCCATATCGAGTAAATGGACGCCCCAGTCAGTGATGAGCCCGCCGCCATAATCCCAGAACATTCTCCAGGAGCCGTGAAAGCGCTGCTTGTTAAATGTTCGCCCGGGTGCGGGGCCTAACCAGGTATTGAAATCCACGCCTTCGGGGATCCCGGAATCGGGAACCGGCGACTTTATTGCCGCATAATTGAAGTTGGCCCATATGTGAACACGTCCAATGTTGCCCAGCTTTCCCGAGCGGAGGTAGCCGATCATCTCATGCCAGTGCTTTCCGCTCCGCTGCTGCTGACCCACCTGAATAACCGTATTGTACTTTTCCGCAGCCGATACCATCGCATCACACCCGGCAATGCTGTTACTAATGGGCTTTTCAACATAAATATCTTTCCCCGCTTCGCAGGAATCCACAAACTGAAGGCAATGCCAGTGATCCGGCGTTCCGATGATCACCGCGTCAATATCTTTCCGGTCCAGCACGGCCCGATAATCCCCGTAAAGGTCAGGTTTTTGGCCTTGCAGCTCACTAAGTTCTTTCGCCCGTGAAGCAAGTACGTTTTTATCAATGTCGCAAAGCGCCAGGCAGCGCACTTCCTTGTGCTGAAGGAAACCGCTCAGGTCCGCCCATCCCATATTCCTGCAGCCGATCAGGGCCATATTCAGCCTGTCGCTGGGCGCTATAAGGTGTCCGGCCCCGCGGGCGAATGCAGGAACCATCATTCCTCCGGCAGCAATGGCCGAGGTCATTTTTATAAAAGATCTCCGGTCAACGGTCATTTCTGTTCAGGTTAATTCAAATCCAGGTTAATTCACAACGCCTCCGCCTTAAAAATAGGTTTTTTTCCTGGAAACCGCGGCAGATAAGCCTTCTCTTCCAGGAGCAGTAGTTCGGACTGATTGGCTTCTTTTCCTGAAAACCGCGGCAGATAAGACCCCTGGCAATACCGCTTCAGGGACCGCCTTCAGGGCCGCCTTCAGGGACCGCCTTCAGGGACCGCCTTCAAGGACCGCCTTCAAGGAGCCGCCTTCAGGGGGCCGCCTTCCCGTACCGGTACCTGACGTGTCGCGATCACTACGCCCACTCGACAACTACTTTGATCTCATCTTTTGAATGATGCTCCAGGGCACGCTTAAAATCCGAAGCCGGAATTCGCTCGGTAATTACCTGCCGGATCGCGTCCGGCCATTTTTCCAGCGACGCTTCCAGGTACGCTACCGCTGCTTTATAATGCTCAATGCCCGCGTTCACGCTACCTATCAACACCTGGTTCTTCAACACCAGCTGCTGCATTAATTCGGCCCCATTTACCGTCAGCGGCCGGGAACCGGCGGGAATGCCAGTAGCCAAATAAATGGCATTCATCCCAAGCGTATCTATTAACTGGATCTGAAGCTTTGCAATACCGGCGGCCTCAAAGACGAAATCGATCTGTCCCAGCACCTCATCCAGGTCGCGCGTTTCCGTAATGCGCCCGTCAATGTATTTCCCGCCGATCTGGCGTAAAACCTCGGGACGCAAGGTATCTTCATCCACAATGTCCATCCCGACAACTTCCGCGCCCCGCAGACGCAGTGCGAAGGCCGCCATCAAACCAATAGGGCCGATGCCGGCTATCAGGGCCTTTTTTCCGCGGAACCATTTGTCCGTATCCTCAAAGGCATTCAACCGTGCCTGCTGAACCCGCAACGCTTCGTCGATTGCCTTTGCCGCTACGGACATGGGCTCGGTAAGCACCCCGATCTCTGCAATCTTTCCGGGTACCTTCACGAAGTACGCCTCCCTGTCCACCACAAATTCGGCCTGAAACCCATCGGCGCCTTTAATCCCCCTTTCGGTATAGTCGCCGGTAAGGCACATATCGCTGCGTCCCTTTTCGCATGCCGCGCATTTTCCGCAGCCCCTGCGCACGGTAAATACCCCAAAGTCCCCTTTCCGAACATCTTCCACGGTAGATCCGGTTTCCAGCACCTGCCCGAACATCTCATGCCCAATGATCAGTTCCCCCTGCCCGGAGGCGCGTCCGCCCGCCCGCCTTCCGCCTGCTCCCGGTCCGTGCCGCAAATCCCCACCTGTGATATTTTAATCTTTATATCGTCCGTATGTTCAATAGCAGGTTCGGGTACGTCTTTCAATGAAACAGTAGTGGTTCCTGGAACTAATGCAATGGCTTTCATGTTTTTGTATGGTTGATTTCAAAAATTCTGTTCGCAGGCAGGATTTGCCGGCAGGCAGGATTTTGCTGCCAGCCAAAAGGTCGCAATAGTTGTGCCGCCATGACAGCAGTAGTAATCACCAGGCACATCGGAAGAATTATGTATAATTGTCTTAAATAAGCGCGCATTCCCGATGAGAATTCTTTTACTTGTATTTTTTCTTTCATGGACTGTTCTCCAGGCGTACTCCCAGGCCTATTCCCTTTTCGGCTCGATAAAAAGCGAAGCGGATACAAGTGGCGTCCCCGGCGCGGCGGTTCGCCTGGAAGGGCAGCCCGGAACACCTTCCGCAAGTTCACCCATGGTAGCTATCAGCGGCTCCGATGGCACCTTTCGCTTTGAGAAGGTACTCCCCGGCGAATACACGATAAAGATAGATTACCTGGGATTCGAACCCTTTGTCAAAACGATCCGGGCCACGCAAAACCTGAACCTGGGAATTATCTTTCTCCCGGAAGCATCCCTGACCCTCGATGGCATACAGGTGACCGGCGCGCCTGCCATGGGAAAGCAAATGGGGGATACCACGCAGTTTAATGCTTCCGCCTTTCAAACATCGCACAACGCCAATGCTGAAAATCTCATAGAAAAAATGCCGGGCATCCAGGTCCTGAACGGGCAGGTACAGGCACAGGGAGAAACGGTGCAGGAAATCCTCGTTGACGGGAAACCCTTCTTCGAGGGAGATGTGGAAGCGGCGCTTAAAAATTTGCCGGCGGAAATCATTCAGAATATCCAGGTCTTTGACAAGCAAAGCGACCAGGCTGAATTCAGCGGTTTCGATGATGGAAACAAAACCAAGGCCATTAATATTGTTACCAAGCCCGACCGCAGGCGCGGTCAGTTCGGGCAGGCCTCCCTGGGTTACGGCACCGACCAACGGTACATGGCAGGGGCCAGCGTAAATTTTTTTAATGAGGAGAGAAGGATCACGGTAACCGGTGTAAGCAACGACATAAATACTTCCGGTTATTCCATAGGGGAAACGCCAGGAGGTGAACTGCGGGGCGGCTCCGAAGGCAACGCCACCACTAACCGTATTTCTGTAAATTACAATGACGAATGGGGAGAGAAACTTGAGTTAAGCGGCAATTATTCTTACCACCATCGCCAGAACTTCAGCCAGCGCCTGCAATTCCGCGATTACATTCTTTCCAGCGATTCCGGCCAGATTTATTCCGAAGAAAACAACCGGAACAGCACCTGGGCAGGGCAGCGGCTCCGGATGCGGCTGGAATACGACCCGAATGAAGAAAACGAACTCGTAATTGAGCCCCGCTTTTCTGTCGAACAGGATCATGGCATTTCCTATTTCCTCGGACATACGGCCAATGACCGGGGCCCGGTTAACCAAACCGAAAACAATTCCTCCTACAAGGGGTCAGAACTGGAATTCGAAAACGAAATTCATTACCGTCACCGGTTTCCAAAGAAAGGCCGTACGTTCTCCACCAGGCTGGAAACGGGGATTGACAGGGATCAAGGCGAAACGTTCCGCCTTGCAGACAACACCTTTTTTAGCCGTGAGGATCCTCATGAAACATTGGACCAGTTTATAAACCCTGACAACCGGCAGGTTTCCTGGGATCTTAATTTCTCCTACACCGAGCCGGTTGGAGACAACGCAAGAATAGAAATAGAGTATGGCGCAGGCAATAACCGGAACCGTTCGGACGAGCAGGCATTCAATCTTGCAGCCGAAACAGGCGATTATACCCTTTTGGATACCTTGCTTAGCAATACATTTGAAAACAACTACATAAGCCAGGAAATAGAAGCCGGCTACCAGTACAGCACTAAGCAACTGAATGTGGAACTGGAAGCGGAATACCAGCAGGCCAGCCTGGAAAACAGCCAGGTATTCCCCAAACCATACAATATGGAGCGTACGTTCCACAGCCTGCTTCCATCTGTAGAAGTGGAATACCGGTTTTCGGAATCCGAAAACCTCCGGCTGGATTACCGGACAGACACAGACGAACCATCTATGGGTCAGCTGCAGGAAGTGATTCACAATGCCAACCCCCTGCACATACGTACCGGCAACTCGGAATTACGTCAATCTTACCGGAACCAGCTTTACCTGCGCTACAAAAGCTTTGACGCGGAAACGAACAAACTATTTTATGCACGGATTGAGGGTTCCGTCACTAAAAACACGATTTCAAACAGCACGATCATTGCCGAAGAACCCATACAGCTCAGCAAAGACATTGTCCTGGAACGAGGCTCACAATTCACCCGGCCGGTGAACCTTGCTGAAGGCAACTGGGATGTCCGAACACATGTCAGCTATGGGCAACCTGTTCCTTTCATTGCTTCTAATCTTGAATTGAACGGCTCGGCCGGTTATTTCAGGAGGCCGGGCATGATCAATAATGAACTAACCTTTTCCAGTACCAATAACTTTGGGCTCGGCATTTCCCTGAGCAGCAATATCAGCGAAAAAGTCGATTTTAACATATCCACCCGTTCCGCCTATCGCATTGTTGAAAACACCGTTCGCCCGCAGCTGAATACAAATTATTTTAACCAGTCAACTCACTTCAGGGGCAACTTTGTATTTGGGAAAGGTGTCGTTTTCCGAACCGAATTGAATCATCGTGTAAATGCAGGCACATCGGCAGGTTACGACAGTAACTTTCTCCTCTGGAACCTGAGTATCAGCAAACTGCTGTTTGAACGCGACCGAGGCGAAATCTGTTTGGCGGTCAATGACCTGCTGAAACAAAATAACAGCATCGAAAGGAATGTGACCGAGTTGTATATTGAAGATCAACGCACCAATATGCTGCAGCAATTCTTCATGCTCTCCTTTACCTATAGTATCCGTAATTTCAGAGGCGGCTGAGCCCCGGGGCTCTTCTTATTCCGATCGCAGGGAATTCACCGGGTTCACCAGGGCCGCTTTTATCGATTGGAAGCTCACCGTCAGCAAGGCGATCAGCACCGCCAGCAGGCCGGCGAGCGCGAACATCCACCAGTGGATATCAACATGGTAGGCAAAGTCTTCGAGCCATTTCTGCATCAGGTACCAGGCTAAAGGCGTTGCGATCAATACGGCGATCAGCACCAGCTTCACAAAATCCCGCGCGAGCAGGGCAACCACACTGGCCACGGTGGCGCCCAGGACTTTCCGGATGCCGATTTCCCGGGTGCGATGCCGGGCAACCAGCACCACCAATCCAAGGATGCCCATGCAGGCAATAAGAATAGCAAGCACCGCCACGTAGCTGGTGATCCGGAGTATGCCTTCCACCAGGGAGTACTGTTTGTCCACCAGATCGCTCATATGTTGAAAGGAAAAGGCTTTTCGCGAAGGTATTCCGGCAAATGCATGTTCCAGGCCGGCCAGCACTTCCGCCGAATGCCCGCCGCCTACCCGGATACTGAGGTACCGGTTGTAGTTCAGGCCTTGTTTCCCCCCATACCAATGCAGCAGCGGCTCTACGGGATCTTTCAGGTTATTGTAATGAAAGTCTTTCATCACTCCAATGACCGTTAAGGTGTTTCTTGTATTGCTCCCCTCGACAAGCGTCTTGCCGATGGGTTCGGACCAGCCGAATTCCTTGACGGCCGTTTCATTGATGATCACTTTATTTCCTTCGGTGGCCTCCAGTTCATCATTGAAATTCCGCCCTTCCACAATGGGAATCTGGAAGGCAGATACGAATCCGGCGTCAACGGTCACCTGCCGCAGATGAACCTCTTTATTCCCGCCCGGCTCCATGAACTGATTGTAATTCTGATCATAACGCGTAGGTATTACCTGTGAAGTGGAAAAACCTTCCACATAAGGGTTTGCCCGCAGATCCGCCAGCACACCGTTCAGGCGGCCTGCAGCCTGTTCCCGGTTCCTGAAAGCAAGGTCCAGGTCAACCACTGCCAAATTCTCTTTGTTAAACCCCGGAGCCGCCGCTTTCATGTAATGGATCTGCCTGTTGAGTACCACAGCGATACAAAGAAATACGATCCCCAGAGCGAATTGCAGTGTAATAAAAACGTTCCGTAAACTATAGTTCCCCCTGGCACGAAGGCCTTTTACCGCCTCGGTTACTTTCAGGGAGGTTAAGCGCATAGCGGGCAGGCCCGCGGCGATCAATACAACGAAGCAAGCCACCAGCAGCATTAGCAGGGAAACACGCAGCGCCTGGCCTTCCCGGAAATAAAGTTCTCCCAGCTGACCTCCCACGATCTCGCTGGTCCAGGGAAGCAAAATCCCTTTGAAAACGCCGAAGGCAATCGCCAGGGACGCGACCATCAGCAAGGCGTTCTCAAGGCAAAACTGCAGCGCGATCGTTCCTTTTCCGGACCCGATTATTCGGCGAACAGCTACTTCCCTTGATCTCCCCAGGGCCGTTGCCATGTTCAGGTTGATCAGGTTAATGACCATGATCAGCAGGATAAACCCGGCCGATGCGCCCGCCCCGATAATTATTTTCTGCACGAGATCTCCCGATTCCGTTTTCAGGTCGCTGAACGGCGCTACCCTTACCTCCGCATCCCGGTGGCCCTCATGATAAAACCGCTGCACTAACCCATTGATCTTTGCGTTCAATTGTTCAATGTCCGCATCCGGATGCAGCAGCAGGTAGCTCTCGGCGAAGGTGTTGTACCAGTTGGCCATTTCATCAAAACCTTGCACCTGCCCTTTCAGGAATTCCATCGGGAAAAACACATCGCCTTTTAACGAGGAATTTGGCGGGATCGCTATAACTCCCGTTACGCTTACCTGGAGCGTATCGTTCACGGAAATAAACTTGCCCGCAGCCGGTTCCTCTCCGAATAATTGCTGACGAACCCTTTCGCTGATGACCACCGAATATTCCTTATCCAGGGCCGTCGCCGCATTTCCTTCCTTCATCGGAAAAGAAAGCACCTCCAAAAACGCCGTATCTACATAATATGTCTGCTCCTGTATCTCCTTTTCGCCAAACGTTAACCAGGGCGCGTCATACCCCTGCCAATGCGTCACCGCCGCCACCTCCGGGCAAGTACGCTCAATTTCATAAAGCAAGGGAAAGGTTGTCTGCCGGTAGCTTTGACCGTCCGGCGTAAAGGTTTTCAGGTAATACATCCGCTCTTTATTTGCGAAGAAATCATCGGTGCTGACATATTGGTTGACCAATACGGCCAGCGTAGCAATACTGGCCATCCCCAGCGATAGCCCGGCTATATTAATCAGGCTGAACACCTTATTCTTCCAAAGAGTTCTAAGGGCGCTTCTGAAGTAATTCCTTAGCATGGTTTAGCGTTTTCCAGGAAGAAGCAATAACGCGGCCAGGCGAAAAAACGTCCGCACGGAGGCAATAAACCTTGTTTCTATGGGCGCCGTGTCCGCCTGCGAACAGGAGCGTGTCCGGAATCGGACACGCGTTTCCTATACATCAGACAGTCGTGCAATTAAATCAATGTCGTAATTTTTCATTGAAAAACCACGTAAATAATTATAAATGATTGTCCGTAATACTACCTAAATGCTTATATTAGGGCATCAAAGAAGCGATTATGAATTTTATAGAGTTTGTAAAACGGTATCCTGACGAGGCGAGCTGCATTGCTCATTTTAGAGCAATAAAGGAACGTCAGGGCATCGTGTGTAAGAAATGTGGTAGCCGGGAGCATTATTGGAATACGACCTACAATTCGCACGACTGTAAACGCTGCCGTTATCGGCTAACGCTTCGTAGCGGAACGGTGATGGAAAGTTCCAAACTTCCGTTTCAATACTGGTTATATGCGATTTACCTGATGACGATGACCAAGAAGGGGATTTCGGCATTGGAACTTCAGCGCCAGCTGGGTCATAAACGGTATGAGCCCATTTGGGCCATGATGCACAAGCTGCGCTCGGTAATGGGCATTCGGGATGAGCAGTATGATTTTGAAGGGGTGGTGGAATTGGATGATGCTTTTTTCAAGACCCATTCAGAGGAGAAAGACGATGAACCTCCCAAAAGAGGCCGTGGCAGCCAGGGGCAGAGCAAAGTCGTGGTCATGGCCAAGGTGGAACCCAAAGTAGGCCGTCCCAAGAAGCATAAGAAATCATCTTCATTCCGTTACGTGAAAATGGTGGTGGTGCCTGACAGTTCAGCACTTACGGTAAATCAAGCCGTTCAGGGTGGTACCCGGGCGGTGACGACCATCAAGAGCGATGGGTGGCGCGGTTTTAACAGACTGAGCGAAATTGTCTCCAAACATGTCCGGAGAACCGTTAAGCCTGAGGAAGCCTCCAAGGTACTACCCTGGGTGCATACGATGATCAGTAATGCTAAACGTGCCCTTTTGGGCATCAACCATCAGGTGAAAGCAGACTACCTTCAGAACTACCTCGATGAGTTCTGCTATAAAGTCAACCGACGCTACTTTGGGAAAGAGTTGTTTGATCGGCTTATAGTTGCTGCTGTTGCCGATACATGGTACGGAAAGGCCAGGTATAATTGCGGATAATCATTTAATTATATATTTAAACGAAACAAAATTTGAGTAACAAATACGAACATGCAAAAATTAGGTGATCTTTTCAGGAATTTTTTCCTGGCAACCGGCGTTTTATGGTTCCTATGCGGACTATCCATTATCATATTCAATTTTCATTTCGAAACAAAAGAAATCGTAATAAGCCTGGTACTTCCGCTTAGCTATGCGATCGTAAGGATGTTTGACGCTAGCGGTAGAAGTGCTTGAAGATCCACTCATATTTAATCGCTGCATTACTCGTTTTAATTGCAGGATTAAGTGTATCCTGCGCTACCGGTTCTTCGGATTCATCCCCGGTGTCCGATTCGGAGGCAATCGCGATTTCTTTGGATAAGTATGAAAGGAGTGTAATCGACAGCGCCTATTTTGAAGCTTACCGTCCAATTTACCTGGAAACAAGGGAGGAATCGCTGATCAGGCGCGCAGAAACTATCAGGTTAGATGACAGCCTGTTGTTTATATTCGATAAAGGCTTAAAAAAACTCGTGATCTTTAATACGGATGGAAAATACCTCAACCATATTCAACGTATAGGCCGCGGCCCTAATGAATACCTCCAGCTCACCAGTTTCTTTCTGGACAGAATCAACAAACAGATTCTTCTTCTGTGCGACAAGCCCTATAAAATTCAGATCTACGACTACTCAGGAAAATTTGTAAAGGAAATTCATACAAAAAAATTATACCTCGAAGCCGTCAGAGACGGCAACTACTATTACTGTCGGAATTTTGAAGCTTTTAACAACGAGCCGAATCCCTTTCACCTGGAGGTATTGGATGCAGAGGGAAATATAATAGAACGACATTTGCCGATAAATCCCGACTACACGTCCATAAATAAGTTCCTTTCTCACAGAGGACAGCTTCTAAACAAAAATTCTTCGCTGTTTTTCACGAAAAGGTTCGATAACCGTATTTACAGCATCCGTGAAAACGAGATTTCCGTTAAATATGCAATTGATTTCGGCCCGCATACTATTCCTGACAATCTGTTTAACGCTCATTCGCCGGAGGACGCAGTTGATGAAATCCAGGCCCAATATTATGTCTATTCCATTTACGATGTTATTGACACCGAACAGCTGTTGCTATTTCAAACCAACCTGGGTATTTTCCTTTATGACAAACAGAAGCAGGAATTGCAGGGCTTCAAAAGTATAACAAACGACCGGTTTAACTTTACACTATCGAACTATCTGCCAGTGGACGCCAACAAGATTGCCTTTATCGAATACGCAGCCACGATTAAAACACATGAACGGCTCCTGAAAAAGCGGTCTTCTCAAAAACTCCCATTATATGACTTGTCATCAAAGATTAAGGCCAGCGATAATCCGGTTTTGTTTATTTACGAAGTGAAACCTCCGGGGGCTTTTTAAAAGTCGGGAGATGGGGAGGGACTATGGTCTTGCATGCAGGGGCCAACTCTTTCATTGTCCGTCGTGTTCACCGCTGATCCCTTAGTTCAGGTCCATTTTTCCAATAATAATCGAGGGATTATCAGAAATTGCTACTTCATCCAGGTAGTTTTTCATCTTTGCCGGCATTTCATGGTCATTTTTCAAATAGCTCTCCCTAGCGCTATATACAAATTCAGGGTAAACGACAGCATAGGCCATATTGTTCGGCAGTAGCTTTATGCCAAATGTCGGTAAATGATAAACGTCATTTTTGGTACCGTTAAACAGTATATTCTTCCGGTCTGATTTTGAATAGATTCCATAAAAAACGTTCCGGCCCACCGAAAAAGAATACAATACATAGTCAGTCGTCATATCGTACTCAACATTCCTTATATACTTTTTCTGCTTGTAAATTTCATTTTCCACCATATCCATTCGCTTATTGTCAAATTCCTTCGTCATAAAGCCGGCAGGCAGGTTCTGTTCACCAAAATCAACTTCAAAATAGGGTTGAATATCGATACCGCCTGTATTACTGGCCGTATTAATCCGGAAAACTTGGTAGGAGTGGCATTGCTTAAAATAAATGTTATTCCCGTCCTTGGCAAAAGGTGATTCACTCAAATAAGATCCGGGTTCTACCCATTCGATCGGAAAGGCGGTCGCTACCATCTCCTTTGATTCAAGGTCATAAACCATTAAAGCAAAGGGAGTGTCCCTGTTTGCATGGTTAAAATCGTTATAAAAGATCACCTGGCTTTTCCCTGCAGGCACCGCATCGGAGGAATAAACCGATGAGAAATTCTCTTCCGACACAAACTCTCCATCCCCACTAAAAAAGAGCAGTTTATGCTGCGCGTTATCTAATAATACAACCTGGTTTTTTATTCCGTCAATATACCAGGAGGTGACATTAATATACTCCCCCGGCCCTTTCCCCTTATTTCCCAGTTTAAAAAGGAATTGTCCATCCATATCGAAGGCTAGCACTGTACCTTCTGCATCGCCGATAAATAATTTTTCATCAAAAATCTGAACACTTTGCACCCTTCCAAGCATGCACTCATCGGATGTCTCCAGTTTGATCAGCTTGCTATCTTTCATTACGCTTGATAAGCTTATATGCCGCTCGACAAGGGTATCAATATCAATACTGACTTTATATAGGGACTCGGAATCGCTGACTGCTAATAGACTGTCTCGTTCTTTTCCAGAATTTCCGCAAGCAGTTAAAATCGCCGCTGCCAGGAGTGTCATTAAAAAAAGCCAATTGACTGCCCGGAAACCGGATTTTGTTTTGTAGAATCGTAGCATGCGTCTATTTATTATACAGTCTGACAATAACCGGGTTACTATTAAGTATGTCAAAATCCCCTAATTTTTCGCGCAATGGCTCCTCTAATTCAAAGCCCTGGTCAAGATAGAATTGAATAGTTTCCGGATCAATAAAAGTATAAGCCTCCCCGCTGTTGGAATAACCTGCCAGGAACGTTGCCGGTAAGTTATACAGATCGTTTTCAATACTTTTATAGGCGATATATTCATTCAAATCTTTACTTACCAGAAGGTAGTTAAATGATTCCTGATTGCTGACCATATATATTAAATTGTTCTTGGCTATCGAATTATACATACCGAAAAGACGGGCCGAGTTTGAGTGGGCAGCATATTTGGTAAGGCTTTCTACGTCCGTGATGTTTTTCGCATGATTTCTCAAATCATTAGCGCCAAAGTCAACAAACAGCTTTTTTAGCGGCCTTCCGCCTTCTCGTGAAAACATAAAAATTTCATTCCCGAATGCTTGTGAAAAGTAAATTTCAGAACTGGTTTTAAGAAACTTAGTACCACCTCCGCCAAATGAAAGATAACGATTTGATTCATTAACAAAAACAGGTATAGTGATAGCCCCCGGTTGATCTAAATTCTTTAATATTAGTTTGGCTCCGTCGTAAATTTCCTCTGCAGTCATTTCACTGACACTTAGAATCACATTTCCATTTCCAACGTATGCTATACCTTGGCAAAAATGATCTAAGGGAAAACTGTTTAAAAACTCTCCGCTCTCCAGGGAAAATAATTTTATAGTTTTATTTCCGTTATCCAATACCAATACGTTGTTATTCTCTTCATCTATACAAAAATCTTCGATCCCCCGAACCTCTGAAGGACCGGCGCCGTTTAACAGTGAAAAAATAAAATTGCCGCTATTATCATATACAAATAGCCCGTTTGCCACATCGTTATCAAAAATTATCAGCCTGTCGTTAAATGAAACAATTTCCGAGATTTCACCGAACACCTGTTTATCATCATTACTATCTTTTTTGAGTACGATATACTCATAGCTGTCAAACAGAGAAGACAGCATGTAACCGGAAACTCAAAGTGCACAGTTTTTGGCAATTAGGAATGCACAGTTTTTGGAAACAAGGGTGCACAATTACCGGGTCAAATATAGGTTAAGCAGTGGAGTGTTCAAAGATAGATTTTCGATGCTTTAAACGATAGCTTTTTCCGGTGAGTGTGATGGCTTCGCACCGGTAGAGCAGGCGGTCCAATAGAGCGGTTGCCAGGACCTCGTCGCCCAGCAGGCCTGCCCATTCAGCCGGCATCTTATTGGTAGTGATAATGAAGGAAGTGCTTTCATACAAATGGTTAATGAAGTTGAACAAGGCGACGGCCTGAGCTTTTTCTACCGGGAAGAGCATCATATCGTCGATGACGATGAGTTGTGCCTTGGTCAGGCGTTTATAGTCGGCCATGGCAGATCGGGTCATGTCTTTCATTTTCAGCATATTCATAATATCCTCCATTGTTCGGAAGAAGGCATTGTACCCTCCCTGGATGGCGTCTCTGCAGAGACCGGCCGCCAAATGTGTTTTACCCACGCCGCTGGGACCGAGCAGGATGATATTATAGATTTGATCTAACCAGTTAAGCTCCCTGAGCTGATTTAAGCGATTTTTAGGAAGGCCGTTCTCCACGGTGGCATCGTAGGCTTCCAGGGAAGAGGAGGCAGGCAGGCGGGCGGTTTTTAACCGCCTTTCCATTTCCCGCTGCTGGCGATGGGAAGCTTCTGTCTCAAGAAGATTCCAGGTGAATTCGGTCAGGCCCATTTCCTGGGATTCCCCCTGGGCGATGAGCGTGTCCAGGGAGTGGGCGATCCCGCTCATCTTAAACTGCTTGCACAGGTGTTTGATCTGTTCTTTTTTTTCTGTCATGATCTAATAGTGAAGTGGTTATTATTTACCGTTTAACAATTGCTCGTAATCATCGATATTACTTTTATCGGGGGCTGTCAGGGCCGCCAGCGGAAGCTTCCCTCCTAAGGGGTTTAGATAGCGGATGTTGCTTTGGCCGTCTTTCTGCTCCTTTTGTTTGCCATAGTGTGCTACCAGAGCCCGAAAATCGGTGGCGCTGACGATCTGCCGGGCAAGGGCATATTCCAGGGCTTGTTTCACGATCTCCTTATCGGCTCCCTGGATGATCTCCCTGAGCAGTAGCAGCTGATCGCGCACGTAACGGGGCTTGTCTTTCCGGATCCGCTGCAGCAGCTGCCGCCCCAGATCCGGCTCTTCCAGCAAAGCGGCTACCTCTTCGATAAGTGCCGAGATGGGCCCTGACTTATCCCGTTTGTGATCGTTATTGATGATCTTCTGTCCCTTCCCCGCAGAGATGGTATGCTTGCAAATCAATTTGCCTTCTTCCCCCCAGATTACCAGCTGAGTGCCCTCCACCTGAAGGGTGACCTGACTTCCCCTGCCCTGGTAGGTGCCCAGGGGAAGAGAGTAGTAATTACTTTTGAAGCAGATGGTGTTGTCTTTTCGCACGGTATAAGCTGCCTTCACCGGGGTAACGGCAATGGGTGTGTAAGGAACCAGGAATGGCTGCTCAGTGACCCATTCGCTGTAAGGGACCTTGCCGGTTCCCTCGTGGGTGAGGGCATTGGCGGTGCGCCCCAACCAGCCTAATGCTTCTTCCTGCAGGGTGTCCGGGTCGTAATAGGTACGGTTATACAGGAAGTTCTGCTTGACATACCGGATCACGTTCTCCACCTTTCCCTTGCTCTGGGGATCTGCCTTGCGGCAGAAGTGGAGGCGGAAGGCGCGCAGACGGACATACTGCCGGAAGGCATCGGTCAGGATCAGGTCACCATGGTTTTCACTGATAAGAAACAGCCGGTCCTGGTCATAAACGGCTTCCCCGGCGACTCCGCCAAAGAAAGCAAACCCTGCTTCATGAGCGGTGATGGCCTCCTCAGTAGTAAACGGATGATCCAGGAACCAAACATACTTGTAGCGGGACCGGGAAAGTACCATCGTCAAAAAAAAGACCTTGGCAGTACCGCCATCACTTCTGCGCATATTGTATTGCCCGAAATCAACCTGGACCTGCAGCCCATAGGGAAGCTCAGGGACGGGGCCACAGTCTCTCAACATTTTGGTGCGGGGGATGTTGTATTTTTCCCGCATGGAGGCGACGAAATTAAAAACAGTTCGGCTACTAACCGGGGGGAGATCAGCATGATGCTCCTTCAGCCAATCAAACAACTGAGCGGCTGATGTGTCCGGGTAAAGGGTTAAGCGTTCTTTGATAAACCCTTCATAAGGCAGCAGTGTTTTGGGGCGCCGGGTTCCACTGATCAGGTGCTGCTCATAGTCCTGCTCGCTCATGAGCAGGTACTTTTTGACGGTTCGTCGGTTAATGCCCAGCGTTCGGCTGATGTAGGACACGGAACAATCTTCGCGGTCCATGCGGTGAATCTCGTAATACATCATAAATTTGTTCAAGAATACATTCATCTTCGACGTGTTTTGGTGAACCGCCGAAGCTCGGGAAATCCGGGAATGGGGCCGCGGCCCCATTCCCGGAAAACCTGTGCATTCTTGTTGCCAAATTCTGGGTATTCCTATTTTCTATTTTTTGTGCATTCTTATTTTCCGTTTACACAGCAAAAGTTTCTCTTCCAAAATGCTATTAAATTCTAC
This sequence comes from Anseongella ginsenosidimutans, assembly GCF_008033235.1. GTDB lineage: Bacteria > Bacteroidota > Bacteroidia > Sphingobacteriales > Sphingobacteriaceae > Anseongella > Anseongella ginsenosidimutans. The sequence continues at coordinate 2,166,109 of NZ_CP042432.1, read as the reverse complement.
CGTGTCTACGGGGAATTCGCTCTTTAGATTCTTTGATGATCTTACGCAGGAAGTTTGGAGTGAAACCTGAACAAGCAATAAAAAGAGCAGTACTGCTTTCGTGTTTGTCGCCATATATTTACCTGACATTTTCATTTCGAATATTCTACTTCCTGCCGCTGTTTAAAATCATAAAGGGTAAGTTTTCGCAGGCGGTAGTAAAGATCCCAGTAGGTTTCCAGGGCCTGGACGTATTCGTTAATGGCCTGATCTTTTTGCTGCTGGGCAATATTGAGGTCGTTCAGGGTGATATTTCCGGATAGGTAGCGCTGTTTGTCCAGTTCGTAGCGCTCGAGGGCTATTTCGCGGGTTTCCAGGGCGGCGGCCATGAGTTTTTGCTGCAGGTTCCAGCGGGAGACTTGCAGCAATACTTCCTGTTCAAATGTGGTACGGTCCCGTTTATTTTCGCTTTTTATCAGCTCCAGGTTGGAAGCTGCCCGCTGCACCCTTGTGCGGGCGTCTCCCCAGTCTAGCAGCGGGAGGGAGAAGGTCAGCATAATGTTCTGCTGGTTGTCAAGATTATTGTAGAGCAGCGGAAAGGTAGGCGCCGTTTTGGAAACGCCCAGGTTGGCACGCAGGCTGAAGGAGATCCTGCTTTCGGCCTTCGCCTGCATCATGGCCCGCTTTGCCTCCAGTTCTTTTGTCTGGAATTGCACTTCGGTTTTGCTGTTTTCGGTGGCTTCTTTTAATGCTTGTTCCTGGTCTACCGCGAAAAACACGATTTCGTCAGGCACCTCCAGCGCCAATTCCGTATCGGGGGGCAGGTCCAGGTACTGCAGCATTTTCTGCCGGGCCAGCACCATGCTCACGCTATCCTGGGTCACCTGGTTCTGCGCATTCAGGATGCTTAACCGGAGCTGCAGCAGGTCGCTTTTTGAGACGGTTCCCAGGCGGAAGCGATCGCTGGAAATTTTGTATAGCGTATCGGCGCTGGCCAGGTTTTGCCGGGAAAGGTTGAGTGCCGCCTGTACAGCCAGCATTTCGAAATAGTATCCTACAGTAGCCAGGCTAATGTTTTCCATATCTTCGGTCAATTCTTTCTGTGCTGTTTCATATAACAGGGGAGCGATCTGCTTCTGCCATTTAAAAGAATTAAAGCCAAGGCTGTTCTGCCGGTAAGTAATGGATAGAGGCACGGCCGAATAGGTAATGTCCCGGTTATTCCCAAAGACATCGATCCTGTTTACCGAGGAAGAAAGGGTCAGGACACCGCCCGTAGCTTTTACATTCTGGCTGATCCCAAGGTCCAGGGAGCTGTATGCCTGGTTCTGTTCCACAAATATATCTTCACCGGTAGGCAAGGTGACGCGCCCGATGGCCCTTGTATAGTTGGGAAAGGTGCCGTCCAGGTGCAGTTTCGGATAAAATGCGGCTTTATAGTTCTGAAAGTCCCAGAAGCTTCTTTGGTATTGGTTATAAGCGGCCTGGTAATCGAAGGAATTCTCCTGGGCCCTGCCAATGGCGTCTTTGAGGCTTAAATTCAGCGGGGCTGCGGAATTTTGGGCATAGACGCCGGAAGCGTTGACCAGGCAAGCGATACTATAAAATACAATTGGGTAGAGATAGATTTTCTTCATCAAGTTCAGGTTTTGAGTAAGGAGCCCGGGTTAGCAAACGGCGATTCCGGGTTACCAGCGTTCGGGTTACCAACGTCCGGGCCTGGCAAGCCTGTTGCATGCGATCCCGGGTGATCCCGGCCCGGGACGTCGCTATTCCGGTAAATAAACCAATAGACCAGCGGAATAAACAGCAGGCTCACTACCATCCCCAACAGCATTCCGCCGATAAGGGTAAGGGCCAGCGGCCGCTGGAGTTCGGAACCGATGTCGTGCATGAACAGCGTAGGCGAAAGCGCACCAACCGTGGTGAGGCTGATCATCACAATGGATTTCAGCCTGGTATGGCCGGCAGCGCGGATGGCTTCCATTAATCCGTAGCCCTTTTTCCTTAGTTGGTTAATAGCATCTATTTTCAGGATAGAATCGTTGATAATGATCCCGCACATAACGATAATGCCGATCATGGACATCAGGTTAATGCTGCCGCCGAAAATGTAGAGCATCAGCAAGGCGCCGGCAATATCAATGGGAAGCTCCAGGAGAATGATCAGGGGCTGCATCAGGGATTCAAACTGGGCGGCCAGGATAAAATAAAGCAGCAATACGGCAATGACCAAAATCACTGCCATTTCCTTTATAAGCACATTATTAAAAAAATAACTTCCGCTATAGCTGAACGACAACTCGGGGAAGGCCGGGGAAACATTCTCCTGGATCTCCTTCAGAACGGCCTCCGGTTCTTCTGTTTCAATGGCTATCGGGTAATATTGGCCTTGCCGCCCGGCGCTGATGTATTTATACCCATGCTCCCTTTCCATGTTCACAAGCGAAGCCAGCGGCACATAAACGCTGTCATTGCTCCGGACAGCAGCCGTTGACAAAAAGCTGGCAAGAGGCTGTTTCTCCGTACTTCCCATTACGATAGGAATGACAGACTGCCCGCCGCGGAGCGTGGATACCTGCTTTGATTTAAGGGCGGTTTCTACCGTATTCCGGATAACGTCCGTGGGCACATTATAGAGCAGCGCCTGCTCCGTGCGGACAGAGAGGATCAGGTTCTCGCGAAGCGGCAGCGGTTTCAGGGAAACGTCCGGAAAGCGGCTCCGGATCGCGTCCATGACAGCCGCGGTTTCCCCTACGGCGGGCATATTGTTGTTTTCCTGGTCGCTGATCTCGACCCGCAGCGGCGCTTGTTTTTCGCCAAATACTTCTTCGAAGGGTGTTTTAGCCGCGGAAAAACGGAGAATCGCCTGCGGGTATTGCTGCTGCAGTTTTGCTGAAAGCAGGTCCTCCAGGGGGGCCACCTGCGCCGGGGATGGCGTGTTGATATAGGTTTTCGATTCCGAAAGGCTAAGGTCATAGGTCTTATTCAGCAGGTATTGCTGCTGCCCTATCCAGGAATTGGCAGACTGAACCTGCTCCCCGGCGGTATTTAGCAAGGAAAGCGTACGAGCCTGGTTTTCCTCCAGGGGTATCGCCTCGTTCCAGTCGATGAACATTTCGAAATCCGCGCGCGAAAGACGGGGGAATCGTTCTTTGTCCAGCTGCATATAAACCATAGCACCGGCGGCCAGCAAAAGAGCGGACAGCGATAAGGACAGCGCTTTTCGTTTGAACACGAAAGCAAGGCCAGCCTCATACCAGCCGGTGACGTTCAACAGTTCCCATTTCCGGTTTGGAGGTCTTTCGTCCTGTTTTCCCCTGTGCAGCAATCTATAAAGCACGGGAAGCAGCAATACGGAGACGAATAATGAAACAATGATCCCGATGGTAATGGACAGCGCCTGGTCATAAAACAGCGTGCCGGCAATGCCGCTCAGGAAAATCAGCGGGAGAAATACCGCGCAATTGGTCAGCACCGAGCTGATCAGCGGGCGAATTACTTCTTCGGTTCCCGCCACACAGGCATCTTCCAGGGATAAGCCCTTTTCGCGATGCTGGGTGATATTGTCAATAACCACAATGGAATTGTCGATGATCATCCCCAGTCCCAGGATCAGTCCGCTCAGCGAAATAATATTAATGGAAAGCCCGGTCATGAAGAACACTAGCTGGGAAATCACGAGGGATACGGGGATAGTGATCCCGATAAGTACCGCCGCCCGCAGCTTTTTGATGAAGGCCAGCATCAGCAGGAAAGCCAATGACCCTCCAATGAGCAGGTCCTGTTTCAGGTTGCTGATCGAATAGTCCAGCAGGGCTGACTGGTCCTGCGCCAGTTCAAAGGACATGCCGGGATAGTCCTTTTCGAAAAGCGTCATCAGCTGCCGCGTATTTTCCCGCAGGTCTTCCATACGTGCCGACGATTGCTTGATCACCGCCATACTGATCGCTCTGTGCTGCCCTGAAAAGAAGGCGCCTTTGGCCTGCTCTTCCACCAGCCTTACGCTGGCAATGTCCTCCAGTCGGAACAACCGGCCGCTGATGTTCAGGTAAAGGTCTTTGATATCCGCTGTACTGTACAGCCCTGAAGAAAACCGGAGATAATACTGGTAATGACCGTCCCTGACAAGGATATTACCTAACTGGATATTATGCTCCTGCAAGGCCTGCTGCACGGCCGCCGGGGTCAGCCCCAATGTCCTGAGCTTCCCCGTGTAAGGAGAAATAAGGATCTCGGATTCTTCCAGGCCGCTGAGATCCACCATAGCCACTTCCGGCAGCTGCTCCAGGCGGCGTTTTAGTATCTGCCGGACAAAATCGCTGAATTCAAGAAAGCGGCGTTCATCCGCAGCCGCCTCTCCCGTATTTTTAAGCTGAACATTCAGGTAGAAAGCCGGGATATCCGAAGTACTCGCCTTTACCACCAGAGGACGTTCCACATCGCGGGGAAGACGGTTCATGGACCGGTCAATCTTCTCATTCACTTCAATGAAGGCCAGGTCCGTATTGGTACCGTGTTCGAAACTAAGGCGAACGGTTCCGCGTCCCTCCCTGGAAGTACTTTCAATTCGCTCCAGGCCATGCAGCTGTACAAGGCCCTCACGGATCGGGCGAATGATCGCCTGCTCTATTTCTCCCGAAGAAGCATCGGCCTTATCCACCTGCACGGTGATCTCCGGCACATCTATATCGGGTAATAAGGATACGGGAATAAAAAGGGCGGCCGCGGCTCCAATGAGAAGGAGCGCAATAAAACTAACAATAACAGCAACCGGTCTTTTTACCAGAAATCTAATCATATCCTGTTTTTTGAGATCTCTGTTTTTTCGAGAAGAATAAGGGCAACAGCAAGTATACACCTGCGACCGAAAATACGAGCCCGCCAATCGTCCCCGCAGACAGCGTAAACCAAAAACCGCTCTCCTCACCCGCCAGCATGAAAGGCAGCAGGCCAAGGATCGCCGAAGCCGTAGTAATGCTCACGGGGATGATCTTATGATTATAGGCTTCCACAAATATATCCCTGGCCGAAATGATCCGTTTCGAATGCTTTTTCCGGAGAAAGTTAATATCGTTGATAATATACAGCGCCGCATTTGTCACCAGGCCGCTCAGCATCAGCAGGGAAGCGTATCCGCCCTGCCCGAAGCTCAGATTCAGCCAGTAAAATGTGAGGAATACCCCGATAAACGAAAACGGGATCATGCAGATCACCGCAAGCGGCTGCAGCAGGGACTCCAGCAGGATAGCACATATCGCATAAATGATGCACAATACCAGAAGGAGCATCCACAGGTAACGATAGTCGCCGTCCCCGCCAAAAGGATTTCTTCCGCCCGGGCTATACGCTTTATAACCAAAAGGCAGCATCTCGTTTACCGAGTTCACGACCTTTTCCTTTACCAGCGCATTCAACGTATAGGTACCAATAAAGAGATAGTGGACATTCAGCAGGTATTCCCTGTTCTCCTTATAAATTCCCTCCCCTACCTTATGCTTCTCAATCACACTCATATTGCCCAGCCGGGTAAATGTATTCGGGTTACCTGCTACCTGCCCATTCCCTGAAACCGGCGCATTCATAATGTTCCACACCGGCGCAACCTGCCCTTTATTCGAACGCACAATTACCGGAACCCGCTCATTTTCAAGGATCATAGCGCCTATGGTGGAATAGTGTTCAGTCGCACTTCCCAGGTAGGAAGTAATCCTGCTTTTATTTGTCCCGGCCAGCGCCAGTGCCTGCGGCCGGTTCACATCAATTTCAAACTCGTAATGCGAGCGGTAGCTCCAGCGGTCCTGAGTAGTAATCACAATGTCCTTTACACGGGCATACTGCATCAGTGAGTCCCTCACCAGGGAGGCATACTCGTAAACCTGGTCATAGTTATAGCCCTTCACGGTAATGCTGGAATCAAAGTTCTCCATACGCAGCGCATTGCTGAATCCCTGTCCCACCCCATATACGCCAAAATCAGCCGCGCCAGATAGAATGGCCTTGCTTTCCAGCAGCTGCTTCAGGTGAAAGGGAAATCCATGTTCGTATGCTTCCTTAAAATAGATGGCAATCCGCGCCTGGTTAGGGCCCGAAACCGAAGCCGTAAACACGTCCAGTTGGGGAAACCCGCGCAGGTATTGCTCAAACTCTTCCGTGACCGCATTCATCTGCTCCAGGGTGGCGCCGTTGGGCATCGTGATATTCACGTGCAGGGTGGTTCGCTGCTCATTGTCATTGCCATAGTTAGCGCCCCCTTTCCTCCCTCCACAAAAAGGCGAAGCGTCCCGCCAAATATTTTGTTCACCACCGGGCGGATATGCTGGCTATAGGTATCGCTTCCAAGCGTCTTATTGTATAATTTTGCCCAGATTGTCTCCTTTTCAATTTCTTCAGGCAGCAGAAAAACAGGCAAACCAAACAGCAACACAAAGAAGAAAATAAATGCAAGGCGAAAACGGGCCATAAAAGCGATCTGTCTCCGGTACCATCTGCTGAAACGGACCGACCCTCTTTTTCTTTTGAAATACACCCGGTTTCTCCTGACAGGAACAGGAAACTTTTCCAGTAAGGCGGGGATAAGCAAATAAGCCACCGGAAGCGAGACCAGCAAACTGATCATGATGGCTATCGCGAAATCAAGCAGGTTTGCCTGCTGCTGCTCTTCCAGGAAAAAAATTACCGACAGCGCCCCCAGCGCGGTAAGGGTGGAAGCAAGAATAGCCGCAAAGATCCTGTTCTTTCCCGTATGGCGAATATCATCCACGATCACGATCATATTATCAATGATCAGCCCCAGGGAAATAGTCACCCCGGCCATGGAATACAAATGAATTTCCAGCCCCAGGAAATAATAAAAGATAAAAGAAAGAAGCACATTGGCCGCCAGGCCGGCAATAATTATCAGCAGATACCGGACCCTCCTGGCCAGGATGAATACAAATACCAGTAAAACCACCACAGAAAGCCCTGTGCGCAGGTAAATTTTACTAAGTTCTTCCTTAATGAATTCAGTAGCGTCGTATTGTTCGGCCACCCGGTATCCCGGCGGAAGGGTACTACCTATGCGGGTAATTTCTTCTTTTATTTGCCCGGCCAGCACGAGCGTGTTTACATGCTCTTCCGGGTAAATACCAAGGCTAACCCGGTTCTGACCGTTGATTCGGTAATAGGAAGAAGCCGGCGTTGGAACCACCTCCACTTCCGCCAGCTCTGACAAACGAAAAATGCGCTTCCCCTTAATGGTGACCGGCAGTTCCAGCAGCTCCGCCGGTGTCATTTCCGTTTGCTTTATAATAATATTGCTGCGCCCGCCGGTTTCATCCCAGGCCGCCGTGCCGATATGCGCCGTAGAAAGCGCCCTTTGAAGGGAACCAGCTATTTCGTTCCGGCCAATCCCTAACTGCCGCATTACCGCATCCCGGCAAATAACCTCCAGCCGCCGCGGCCTTGCCCCCGAGATGGATATATCGTAAATCCCATCTATCGAAGAAAGCGCAGGACGAAAACTTTCCTCTACACGCGCTGCGATCTCCGCCACGCTTCCAGGCCCGTTTATCGAATATTGAAGAATAGCCCTGTTGCTGCCGCTGTTCTCTGCGGGCCGGTTTAAATATATAGTGGGATAGCTGGCATTTTCGGGAAGCTTATCGGTTAACTGCCGGAGCAAAGTAGCCGCCTCAAACCGGAACATTTCCGGATCCGTCCACTTATCCAGCGCCATATTCACATAAGAAGTCCCGCTCCAGGAAAGCGAATTCATGCTCTTAATCCCCTTGATGCGCGACAAAACATCCTCAATAGGCGTAGTAAGCTCCAGCTCCGTGGTTTCCGGCGTAGCATTTGGCATATAACAATGAACCGTGGCCGAAGCCAGCGTTCGCGATGGCAGCAATTGCAGGGAGAGAAAAGGAACCAGCGATGCTCCTACTACACACAGCGCAAAGAAAACAATGATCACTGAAAAAGCAGGTATCTTTATTTTCGCTGCGCCGTCTTTCATTTAGCAGTTTGTTTTTTATTCACCCGGCGTTTTTACCTGCACCGGTTTATCATGCGCCAGGTTGAAATTCCCCTCATAGATCACCATATCGCCCGGTTCCAGCCCGGAAGTAATGGTGTACTGCGTGCCATTCTCCAAACCAATCTCCACGTAATTCCATTTGGCCACGCTGTCCTCATACGTAAATACCACCTTCCTCCCCTGCCGGTCCAGCACCGCCTCCTTAGGAACCACCAACTGGTCCGCCACCGACTGGTTGATGCTTACCCGGACATTCATCCCATCCAGGAGCTGATTGTCCGTATTGTCTATGAAAGCCTGAACCTGCACCATCCCGTTGTTATCCACCCGGGGATTAATGGAAGTTACCCTGCCAGGATAAATCTTCTCTTTGTTATTGAACAATGAAACAGTAATTCGCCCGCTTTTCCGGATAAAAGCCAGTTCAGATTCCAGCACCGGAAACTCAACAGTCAGGTTGTTGTTGTCAATTAAAGTACAAAGCCTACCCCCGGCTACCGACGTCGAATTATAAGGCCGCGCCTGCACATCCGCAATCAACCCCGAAAAAGGCGCCGTTACCACCGTATTTGCCAGTTCCTCTTCCGCCAGCTCCAGATCATACAGCGCCTGCCCCAATCCGCTGCGTATCCGCGCCATTTGCGAGACTTCCCGGTCAAGTTCCGCCGTATCCTTTAGCTTATACCCCATCCGCAGCAGCAAATCCTCAAAATCAAGCCGCGCTTTGGTCAACTGAAGTTTTTTTTGTGCTAAGTTCCGATGGTATGTTTCCTGCTCTATTGCCGCAAGCTTCTGCCCTTTGTTTACCCGGTCGCCTTCCTTGACATAGATATCCTGGATGGTGCCTTCCTGCCGGAACGCAACGACTGCTTTTCTTGTGGCGGACACCGTTCCGTTGCTTTTGAGTTCTTTGTTGAAGGTATGAAGCTCTACCGAAGCAAATCTAACGGAAGGTTCTTCCAAAGTATTTTCAAGCAAGGATGATGAGCTATCACCTATCGCCTCCTCTCCGGCCTCCTTTGAAGAAAGAGTCTGACAACTGCTAACCGCCGATATAATGACGATATATAAATAGTTGGAAAATAAAGCGCGTCTTGTCTTCAATTTAGTGGTTATTTCATTGTATGTTTGAGTACAAAAGGGTTAATTTTTGGAAACGCCAAGAAGATGTTTTGTGACGACAAATTCCCCGCACATTAAAGGCATTGTTCAAGTTTTACGATATGCAAATTTATTGGTCAGTATTCAATTATAAATAAATTTCACCTTAAGTCAAAATATTATTTTCAGAATACACCGACTGCCAGCTTTGATAGGGTTAAGCTACCTAATAAATATTTACATATCGATATCCAATTTCTCCCTTTCACGCAGAATCACTGGGTTATGTTGTTTCAAACTTCCGGTACTACATTCTTCAACAATGTATAGTGGCCGTTTCCGGCTTTCCAAAAAGGTCTTACCGAGGTATTCGCCAATAATGCCCATCAATAACAGCTGCAAACCACCGACAAAAAGTATTCCCGCCATTACCGATGTCCAACCTGGCAAGGCTTTAACGGTAAACCAATGTACATACAGGGCATAAATCCCGTAAGCAAAAGACAACCCGGCTATCACCAGCCCTATAAAAATAGCTGCCCTCAGTGGTGCAATGCTCGACGAAACCAGCCCTCTTAACGAAAACGAAACTTGTTTTTTAAATGAATATTTGCTGTTTCCCCCAAAACGCTCTTCCACATCGAACGCAACCGTACACTGTTTAAAACCTAACCAAGGTACCAGTTCACGCATAAACAGGGCATTTTCGTTAAAGAAGGACAATTGTGTAACTACCTGCGCATCCAACAGCCTGAAATCAGCCCCCCGGGCACCAGTTTCAGATTGCTTATCCTATTTATCACGGAATAAAACCCTTTTGAAGCCAGCCTCTTCAAGACGGGCTCGGACCCATTATCCATCCTGCGTGTGTTAACCACTTTATAGCCCTTTTGCCATTGCGCTATCAATTGGGGTATCAGTTCAGGTGGATGCTGAATATCAGCGTCCATACAAACCACACAATCGGCATCCCGTGCATGGTCGTACCCCGCTTTCAAGGCATTTTGATGACCGAAGTTACGCGACAGATGAACATATCGCACCCTGTCATCTGCTGCAGCCAAATTCTTCAATATTTCCAGGCTCCCATCCGTACTACCATCGTCTATAAACAACAGATAATACTCATACACGGCTAAAACTGCTTTGGCGCGACGGTAAAACTCCTTTAAGTTTTCGGCTTCGTTATAGCAAGGGATGATTATCGATAACAGAAATTTATTCATCCTCCAATGGATTGTTTATGATTCCTTTACCTTCGGCCTTCCTTATTTCTATTAGCTCCCGAACATTGCTCTTTATTTTCTCGCTATTTTGCCAATCCTTGGTCCGAATATAAGTATGACTTCCCAGCACCATTAGATAGATAGCTGTAGATGTTATGACAAATTTTCTATATTGAGGGTATTTAGAAATAAGATAGTCTATATACCATACCAGTATGGCAGCCAGACCTACAATACTTAAGTACATATACCTGTCAGCAGTAAACATTTTGCGAGGCATCGGAATTATGTGCAGCACCAGGAACAGATTCACCACAAAAAAAAGAAAACCAAAAACTATTAAGTTATTCTGTCTTTTGTAATGCTCCCATATAAAATAAGCAATGATTAACACCAAGACTGCATACCCCAGATAATACCAGGGCAGGGACTCGCCTTTTTGAATCGGAAAAAAATAAAAATAATAGAGTTTTACCGGAGCAATAAAACGAAAAATATACTCTGTCATACTTTGCATACTCATTAATAATCTTTGGTAAAACGGATATGAATTTCCGCCCCCAATCGCACCAAGATTATTGACCAATGAAAAACACCAAAACAATATGGCCATTATAAAAAAAGGAATTTTTTCTAAAATGGTTCTTTTTAAAAAAAAACCTTTATTAATCTTGATGCCTTTGAGCCGGCCGAAGCCATAATCAATCACAAAAAGTAACAACGGCAGTATGATTGCCTGCTCTTTTGAGCCAAAAGCTAATATGTAAGCAAATCCGGTTAACAATAACCAATACCAGCTACCTGTTTTAATGTATTTTATGTAGCTCAATAATGCTATTAAGATAAAAAACGAGTAGAGTACCACCTTTGAGGCGCTTATCCAGGCGACTGACTCTACCTGCAAAGGATGAATGGCAAAGATAAAAGTAGTTAAAAAGCAAAAAACTCTTACTCTTTGTATCGAAAAATCCGGAAGCAACTCCCGTACTAAATATTGTAAGGCAAAATAGACCAGCAATACATTTAAAACATGAAACCATAAGCACATAGCATGAAACGCGAAGGGGTCAAACCCAAACAACTTATAAACTGCTATATAAGCTAAAGTATTTACCGGTGAATATTGGCCGTGATAAAAATTTGAAAAGTGATACAGGATACTTTGATAGGAATGATCCACTATAAATGGATTTTGTAAAAGCTGCCACTGATCATCCCAGCTATTTTGAAAATCATTGGCAAATGTTGGAAATAGCGCAATCATGGCAACTATTGCCAACACTAAAGGAAGCAGATATATATTTTTAGCGACCTTCATCCATTTAACGGAAATACATTCGTCCGGCTTTTCAAAAATTGTTTGCTATTTTCTTTTGAAGTGCCCCTCAACATATTCTCTTGTATGGCCGGGATATTTTTTGTCCGGCAGATAAACGTTGGAAATGTTCAGATTCTCGTCAACCTTACAAAAATAAGGCTTGTCCAATGCATCTAATGTGGTATTCAAGGGTCTCGTTGACTTTATATTTAAGAACCGAAGTTTTGGCGCATAAGTCGCTTTTAACAACCGGAACTCACGATCAGATTCAAACGTTCCTACAACAAGGAGATCTTTTGCATAAAGCGAATCAAGTCGGTTGCATATTTCCAGTACCTGCTTATAACACAGATCGCAATCGAATCCGCTAAACCGGAATATCAATTTCGGCTGGCTATGCTTCAACAGATCTGCTAATTGAATGGTCTTACCCTCATCATCTATCAATTGCAAATCCCAGCATTTCTCTCCTTTGATGGTTGTATTGAGCGAAGTGTGGTAGGGAGAATCAAACCGCGTCTTATCTGTCACTTCCCCTTCCGAACTAATCGTCGTTTGCATTTGCGCCTCTTTAGGCGACTCCAGGCATGCGGGTATCGTAAAGATACCCGTTATCATAAATATCCCTAAAATCGTCTTTGGAGTCATGTACTTACGCAATATTCTCATTTTTTGTGTAATCAATTATTGACTATTTCTTAAAAGGATTTCAACTTATAGAATACCAATATAGGGTTATCATTCACCTGTACATTTGCAAGTTCTTTATATTTTGGGTCGTCCATCAGCATCTGTCGCTCATTTTTACCAAATTCGTCAGGATAATACTTAACAAAGTCACTAACGCTAACCGGCGTTTCCCAAGCGACAAAGTAATTGTCATAACAGGCTAAAATATCATTAGCATAAAACATACGGGTAACCGTTGGCTCATTAAGCCAGGATGTTTCCCGGGCGAACAACTGGTTGCCGTTATTTTTATTGTAAAAAACGAGCTGTCTTCTGCCGCTAATAGTATAGCCGAAAGCCAGTATACTGTCTGTCTCGTAAATGGGTTGTATGGTGTGTACATAATTGGGCTCAACCCTAAAACTTTCAAGAACCATGTCTTCGGGCAGATTATGCCTTCCAAAGTCAAAAAAATACCGAGCATATACCGAATCCTTGGTCACGCCGTATAAATTATTGTCATAAAAAGGAACCAAATTCATTTCGGTGTTGTTTGAATCCCACACATACTGCCATTTGCTGACTTTATGTCTTAAATATTTTTCATCACTCCAAGGAAAAAAGGATAAAACGCCCTTTTGCGATAAATCGGTGATACGCAACAGATAATTGTCTGTAGCGGCTGAGTTATAGTCATTATAAAATGCATACTTGTCATTCCCCAAGTAGGTTATCCTGTCAGAAAAAAGATGCAGCTTTTTATTCCCGATAACATGCCCGTTAAAATCATAAAGAATAATCTTTCTAGTGATATTATCTAATATGACTATTCTATTTCTATCCCAGTCAACTGTAAAATCGACTATTTTGGCATACTCATTTGGTCCTTTCCCCTTTCCCTTTATCCTTGTTATTAGGTTTCCTTCCATATCGTAAAGGAACATTGAATCGGTCACATCATCGTGGATAAAAATAATATTATTACTGACCATTAATTTCTCTATTCGGCCCATGAAATTATCACCTAAGCTACTTAGCCTGACAAAAAAGAAATCGCCAATAAACTCGCTGATTTTTTTTGGCTGCTTGTTGGTTATTCCAAATGGGCTATTTATTGTTATTTTGCGAGCGCCGTTCTCCATTACGATGCCTATACGGTTATCAGGTGAACATTGTATCAACAAAAGGCACGAGGTTAACAGGTAAAACAAAAATGATATACGCATTGAGTATGGTGTCTATTTCACGAAATAAATAAGTAAGCCCTAAGATTGGTGAAAACCAATCCTAGAGCTTACACCTTTTTTATTATAAAGTTATGGTTCAGTTTCGAGGGGTATAGTGTAACAAACTACTGGCAAGCCACAGGTGTACATTCTTCATAATTGCCCCCGTGGCAATTAAACTCGCTTCGATCATCATAGGTTTCTGAATTCGACCCGCCTCCAGATGCCGAGCCTGTTACGCCGCCCGGTCCTGATCCTCCGGAAACACTACCTTCGCCAGAAGATGAACTTGAATCCAGGCATTGCTCCCAATCGCCTTCATAGTCGGCATTGCAAACATCCTCACACCAATCCCCGAAACCGGTATCATCATATTTTGACCCTGTGTCAGGGCCCGTTACCTGTGCAAGCACCTGTTCACTCGATAGTGCGAAAGGCCCCAAAAGGGTAACTTTTACGTTGAGTACCAACGCCACGACAAATACCACTACTGCCGCTGTTCGAATCGCTGCCCGCCTTTGGGCAGGTTTTTTCTGTTTACTTTTCATCATTTGTTTTTTATGGTTAAAAATTTAGCAAGTTTCTACTTGTTACAGGGTCACTTCCCAAACAGTGCCGTTTTTTATGGCGGCCAAATCCTAAACTTTTACAAGCTTACCACCGCACACTGCAAAATAATTGCAGTAGACTTTTTTTATAATAGGCATCGTTCGGTCCGTTCATTACAAACGCCTGATTTAATATGCTACAGGTTCACCTACGCCACAAAGAAATTATGGATGTGGCTGTTTAACAAAATCACCATCACAAAAATGTTTATAATATATAAGGGGGCTAATAATAACGGGAACTTCCTCAGGGAAGTGTAAGCCAACACGTAAGCGGACATGTTCACAAAATAAGTCAGGGTGACCCAATAATTAGGTTGCCCGGGCAGGGTGTGGTAAGCACCCAGCATCAACCACGTGAACACCATAATAACGAGACCCGCAAACAGAAAAGAAGTAGGCATTTTTTTTGGATATTTTGATAATAACCCATTGGCAAAACATACAAAAAATGCCGTGGCAAACACAAATCTGTTCGTACTCATTAGTGAAGTACCGCCCTCCTCCCACCATATACCGCTATAAAAAACACTAACCAGACCCATTATAGCCAGGTAAGCGATGGAAAAAAGCATCGAAGGATTAAAAGTAACCTTCTTTTGCACCAACACCCTGCAAAAAATATATAAACCTAGCGAAAACGACATAATACACACCAATAAAGCCAGCCCATCAAGCCATAGTATTCGGGTCCTCCCAACCGAAGTAAAGGGTAAAGTAGGCAGTTGAAGGCTACGATTCCAGGCATTTTGAACCTTAAAAAAAACAAACCACTCGTCCGTGTAAAGGTACTGTACAAAAAACACCAACAACGTAGCACCAATGGTTACCGAGCAAAGGACGGCCATTCTACGCATGTATTTTGGGGCTTCATTTGTTCGTTGTAAAAGCTGAACCAAATAGACAAATACAATGGCGCCAATAAAAACCATCCCCACCGAACGTGTTAATACGGCAATTATTAAACCTGTAATAATATATTTCCATTGTTGTTTGTCCAACCCTACAAGCAGCATGCTTGCGCCAAAAAAAAACAAGGCTTCAGAATAAGGTATAAAACAAAAGAATAAACTCGGGGTGGAAAGAAAAAGCAGCGATGTTTTGAAGTCGAAGTTAAAATGCAATGCCAAAAAATAGAATCCACTATAAAAGATAACACAATTTACTATGCTTATGCCTACTGGAGTAAGTCCGGTAACAAACCATAAGAAAGGAAACAAAGGAAAAAACGCCATAGGGCTGGTCCCTCCTTCAACATAATAATACCCATTTGATTTAATATATGCGTACCATTCCGCATCCAAAAAGGTCAGATTGATGTTGCTGGGGAACGTATTCACCGCCCCAAAGCGATAAAGCAGCAGATAAATAGCAATCACACAACCGGCATGAAAGGCCATAGCTTTAAAACAAGCATTGCCCTGAACTTTAAAAACTGAAAGCACTAATGATCTCATGTATAGATTAGGTTTTCGAGTTAAACGTGAGCCACAAATTGGCCGAAAAGTTCCAAACCGACACCAATACAATTGCAAGCGCCTTACTTAAATAAAAGGCTATTCCAATTTTTTGATGAAAAAGGAATAGAATTAGAGTGTTAAGAACTAAGCCAACCGTTGATATGGCAAAAAAAGAAAAATACTGTTTCGCCACTTGTTTACTTTTATCATTAAATGTCCACTTTTTGTTGATGTAAAAATTGCAGGATGCTGCAATAACAAACCCAGTAGCATTGGCCAGATACCTATCCATGCCGAAAAGGTCCTTAAATAACCAGGTTATGGAAAAATCTATCAGCAAGCCCATAAAACCGGTAGCACAAAACTTAAACAGTTTGTACACAAGCTGTTTTTCTTTTACCGTCTTGAAATCACAGAGCATTGGGTTTACTATCTTATATCACCCGCTAGTACCATCGCTATAATATGCACGGTTGACGGGCGTAACCTAATCATTATTCTAGTTGCATTTAACCCGACAATTGAAAAACACTTAATGCTGTTAAACAGTCGCATATTATTAAATCCCACTGCAATTATTTTGCAGTGAAAGAATTCTTAGCTAGTTTATCGAATTTTAATCATCGTGCGGGAGATGGGCAAAAAACAGCGGTGGGTTATTATAATGGATGGAGCTATTTCTCTTCTTTAAAACCAAAATTAAATCCGCCTGGAACAAGATAGCAGTAGGTTCTTCGCTGCTTGTCATACGCAATCGGCGCGCCCATATCCTTTAGCTTATCAATCCATACATGCACAGATCTCACGCTTATACGAAGCTTTTTGGCTAATTCCTCGGGGCTGCCAGTAGCCTTTTTTCTAACTAAACTATCCAAATATTCCAAGCGATTAAAGTGAGTAAAGTTGGGCATAGATTCAGATTTAGGTAAAACGATAAAAAATTGATATCTAATTGGTTATGATTCTAAGTTACGTTGTTTCCTCGTAAAAATAAGTTTGCCTTTCAGAATCGTATTTAATAAGGGCGCCCAAATCCCTGAGCATATTGATCCAGTTAAAAACGGTTGTTTGGCTGATGTTTAGCTTCTCAGCTAACTCTTTGGGTGACCCGGTTGATTTTTTCCGGATTAAATCATTGAGATATTCCAAACGATTAAGAGGCTCATTGTTAGGCATTATTATTAGGTTTAGGTGAACGCCACACGTAAATCGTATTAGCAATGTACGTGTTTTTCTTTACCGTGCAAAATTTATTTTTATTTTTCGATGAATCCATCTAAATCTTGGGTTAAGTTACAGCGTGGCATTTTGCCAGGATCCATATTGTTCCAAAAAAAGCCAGCCGGGTTTCCAGATCCTCTCGTTAAACGGTTCCTATGCCGCAACTACCTTGTAGGTTACCGTTAACAGGAACAAACAGCGGGCAATGTCTTTCATCACACAATTCAGAAGGACTTTATCTTATAAAACACCAATATTGGGTTATCATTCAGCTGCACCTTTGCAAGCTCTTTATAGTGTGGGTCTTCGAGCAATGTTTGCCGTTCACTTTCGGGAAACCGCTTAGGTCGATTCTCAACAAAATCCTTTATGCCAACAGCGGTTTTCCAGGTTACAAAATAATTGTTATAGCAGCCTTTAATATCCGATGCGTTAAACATCCAGGTAACCGTAGGCTCGTTTAGCCACAACGTTTCACGGACAAACAACTTATGCCCATTGTTTTTGTTGTAAAAAACGAGCTGCCTTTGCCTATTAATGGTATAGCCCAAAGCAAGGACGCTGTCCGTCTCAAAAACGGGCTGTATGGTGTGTACATAATCGGGGTCAACCATAAAGTTTTCAAGAACCACGTCATTGGGCAGATTATGTTTCCCAAAATCCAAATAATACCTGGCATATACTGAATCGCCCGTCACCCCGTAAAGGTTATTGTCATAAAACCGGACCAGGTTCATCCTGCTATTATCGGAATTCCAAACATACTGCCATTTGCCGACTTGGTGCTTTTCATACTTTTTATCATCCCAAGGGAAAAAGGATAAGGGGTCGTCTTGCGACAGGTCAGATATACGCAGAAGGAAGCGGTCTTGGGCTGCTTCGTTATACCCGTTATAGAATGCATACTTACCTTCTCCAAGATAGGTAATCCTTTCTGAAAAAAGAAGTAGTTTTCTACTCCCGATAGCCTTCCCGTTAAAGTCATAAAGGATAATTTTTCTGGTTATATTATCCAGAATAACGATTCTTTTTTTGTCCCAATCAATGGTAAAATCCACGATTTTTATATACTCGTTCGGCCCCTTTCCCCTGCCTTCTATTCTTACTATCAGGTTTCCTTTCATGTCGTACAGGAACATCGATTCGCTCACCTCATCGTGAATAAAGATAAATGATTGTCCGTAATACTACCTAAATGCTTATATTAGGGCATCAAAGAAGCGATTATGAATTTTATAGAGTTTGTAAAACGGTATCCTGACGAGGCGAGCTGCATTGCTCATTTTAGAGCAATAAAGGAACGTCAGGGCATCGTGTGTAAGAAATGTGGTAGCCGGGAGCATTATTGGAATACGACCTACAATTCGCACGACTGTAAACGCTGCCGTTATCGGCTAACGCTTCGTAGCGGAACGGTGATGGAAAGTTCCAAACTTCCGTTTCAATACTGGTTATATGCGATTTACCTGATGACGATGACCAAGAAGGGGATTTCGGCATTGGAACTTCAGCGCCAGCTGGGTCATAAACGGTATGAGCCCATTTGGGCCATGATGCACAAGCTGCGCTCGGTAATGGGCATTCGGGATGAGCAGTATGATTTTGAAGGGGTGGTGGAATTGGATGATGCTTTTTTCAAGACCCATTCAGAGGAGAAAGACGATGAACCTCCCAAAAGAGGCCGTGGCAGCCAGGGGCAGAGCAAAGTCGTGGTCATGGCCAAGGTGGAACCCAAAGTAGGCCGTCCCAAGAAGCATAAGAAATCATCTTCATTCCGTTACGTGAAAATGGTGGTGGTGCCTGACAGTTCAGCACTTACGGTAAATCAAGCCGTTCAGGGTGGTACCCGGGCGGTGACGACCATCAAGAGCGATGGGTGGCGCGGTTTTAACAGACTGAGCGAAATTGTCTCCAAACATGTCCGGAGAACCGTTAAGCCTGAGGAAGCCTCCAAGGTACTACCCTGGGTGCATACGATGATCAGTAATGCTAAACGTGCCCTTTTGGGCATCAACCATCAGGTGAAAGCAGACTACCTTCAGAACTACCTCGATGAGTTCTGCTATAAAGTCAACCGACGCTACTTTGGGAAAGAGTTGTTTGATCGGCTTATAGTTGCTGCTGTTGCCGATACATGGTACGGAAAGGCCAGGTATAATTGCGGATAATCATTTAAAGATAATATCATCGCAGATTAACAATTTCCCTAGCCGACCTATAAAATTTTCTCCGAGGCTGCTTAGCTTAACAAAGAAAAAATCGCCCATATACTGGCTTACTTTATTGGGCTGATCATTGCCAATCCCAAACGGGCTTTCTATGGTTATTTTTATTGCACCATCTTCCGTCACAATGCCTTTTCGATTACTATCAGGCGAACATTGCATCAAAAAAAAGCACGAGGTTAACAGGCAAAACAAAAATAGTATACGCATAGCGGTATGATCAATATTTAAAAATTCTGCGGCATTTCAAATTCAACGATGGTCAATATAGGATTATCAGATACTTCCAAAGTTGGCAGTAATTCGTATAGTTCGGGGAACTCCTCTTTTAAATATAACTCTGAAATTTTGCCTGCTTTGAGAGCGCTTATGAAACCAGCGACAGAAATGAATGAAACAACTTTTCCTTCCCCGGTCAGACCGATGGGATGGCCAATTGGGAATGTGAATTTAACAGGTATTAATGAATTACCAGCGCCGTTTTCCCTTATGCAAAATGCGGAGATTATTTTTCCTCTGTCCTGATAGGTAAAAGCCAATACATCTTCCGACTCGACGACATAATTATGTAAAAACGAATATCGCAAACCTTCTTTCATAAAGGAATCAAAGGACTTTTTCACTGACAATGGAATAGCGCTTTCGCCGAAATCAAAAACGTATTTGGGATAGATCCCATTCCCGGCTGCCGCTATTTGATAAATTGTATCTGAGAGCGCAGAACTATAGAGGAATCCCTTCTTGTTTTTAAATATAAATCCGGAGAAACTTAACCCGCCTCCAAAAGATTTTGGAAACGGGAATAGCCTATCCAGCACCTTTCCGGAACTGTCAACAGCTATCAGATTATAGTGCTTTGACAGGTCGTTTACGTTCTGATTAATGTGATAATAATACTTACCATCAATTCTGCTAAAGGAATTGCCATATAAACGATGCTTTATACTTCTAATATATTTTCCCTGCAGGCTAAACTCAAAAATCCCCTGCTCGTTGTTACTCAGGATCAGTATCTTTTTCTCCCGCGGATCAATAATGAAGTCGTTAATTATTGTAAACTCGCCAGGTCCCTTTCCCAGGCTTCCAATTGATCTAAGATAGTTGCCATCTTTTCCAAACACTTTTAAACTCCGCTGTTCCTTATCCAGTATGTATATTTCACTCTCGTACAAAATGGCTTTGTTAACTGTCGAAACAATACTGCTATCATTCGTCTCCAAAGGGATAAATTGAATCTCCTTTATTGCATCGCCTATAGCTGGTAAGCTTCGGGCCTTGCTAATATCTACTATAGTTATGCCTGCTTTGCCCGTGTCAGGTTTCCTGCGTTTGTTATCATTGCAGGACGGCAGCAGAATGCAAAAAATAAAATTAACAGATATAAAAGCAAATAATTTCATATTTAACAATCCTACTATTCTAACCGGAACAACGCCAGCACCGGGTTGCTCATAGATTTGTCTTCTACCGGAAAACGTTCTAGTTGTTTCATCATCCTCGCGTTATTATTAAAATATAACATTGGATAATCAATATGAGGGTACACCGTTGCGAAAACATTAGAGCTGACTTTATGCAGTCCCATTAAAAAATGAAAATCCCCGAATAACCTGCCATCGTTGGCGCCTGAATTAAAAACCACTTCTTTTGTGCGTTTGTCGTAGATAGCTGTATAGGGAGTGTTTTGATTAAAAATATAATCAATTACCAGATGGTTCTCGCTTTCCTGAACTTGCGCGGTAATGACATAGTTATTTTCAACAATGGCTTCGAAGGGATTTATACCTTTATACTTCGATAGAAAACCGGTTGGCAGGGCGTTTTCAGCATACTTTATGACGTATCTTGCTTGTACGTTTCCGCTTGTATCGACAGAAAAAACGGTATCATTATAAGGCATGGAGTAATTTACACGGCTCTGGTACACAACCATGGGATGGCTGGTCCCGAATATATCTTTCTCCGTATCCTCCGGGTTGCAAGGAAATAGATTTGCAGTAATCTTCCCGGTTAATTGGTTATAAAGAAAAAGATTGTATAAGCCATTCGGCTTTCTTTTAAAGGGGCTTTCAAGAAAATAAACATCTCCTATGCTCACGAAACCTTCCTGGTATAAAGAAGGCAATTGCTTATCGCCTAAAAACCCGCCGTCAAGTGTATATTCTCTGATTTTTCGAGTGAATATCTCATAGGTTTCAATATGGCCCTTTTCATTGACAAAGCAGTCGATCAACTCCGTATGTTCGCCAGGACCTTTCCCGCTTCTTATTTTATTGACATACTTGCCATTCCGATCGAAAATCAGCACGCCGTTCGCCTGAAATTTGTCAAATACCACGATTCTGTTTCCCCTGATAAAAAGTTTTGTGACCATACCAATGAGCGACTCCGGCCTTGTTTCAAGCGGAATAAATTCAAGATCGGTGAGCAGCGAGTCGACGGCCGCCGGAAACTGCTGTCCGTATTCAAACACCGAATTATCAATTTCAATTACCGTTACCGGATTGATATCTACCGGTTGCTTTGCAGTCTTCGCTCCTCCACATGATAGCAGGAAGAACGCGAAGAATAAATTATAAGGGCATTTCATTGTTATTTAAATACATATTTCACCACAATAGGATTATCACCCATCCTAACCAGTGCCAGTCTTTCCCGTTCCGATAACGCCTGCAATGTACCTGACGATCGATGGTAGGTTTGCCGCAGGCTTCATTAACTTCTTTTTTAACATAGGTCTTGGTTTTAGGACTATGACATTTTTTCACTTAAACGTATATCGCAACAGCACCGGGTTATCCAGCTCCGACAAGTTCCCCAGGACGGCTTTCACGTCCTCCGGAAGTACCTTGCCGTCTTCTACGGCTTCGGCGGCGCGCTTCATAAATGAGGGTGCGTCGTAAATCGTGAAAATGGAATTGTCATCGCCGTCATGGGCAAAATAATTTGAAAACCACATTGGGTCTCCTTCTTTTTCAAATTTCCGGTGCTTGCTGGTCTTCCCTGTTGATTTATGATAAAGCACCAGGTTGCCTATTGTCCCAAACGAAAAGACCACATAGTCTTCCATCTCCCTGAAATTATATACAGGAAATCCCAGACGACGGATAAAAACCTCCTGGTATATCTCTAAAAATCCCATGTTTTTAAACTCAGGTTCAAGCCGGAAATCTTTGTCCCCAAAATCAAGAAAAAAGGACGCAGATAGCTTTTTTCCGTCGTATGTATAAACGGTATCCGAGTAAAACATTAATAGGTTCAATTTTGAAGCCGTAGTCAGTGCGGGCTGTTCTATCCTCCGGTTGTTAAAGAAAACGTCGGTAGCCGAGGTATTGAGCAAGGTCCTCTGTTCCAGGCTGCCTTCGGATATTTCTGTCAGCAGGTTCACTTTCTCATTTACCAGCAGCTGCACTTTCCCATTAATGTATCCGATGCGAAAAGCCAAGTTATTGAAAGGAATATGATTCAGGTACTCTCCGTCCAGGTCACAATAAATGAACAAATAAGGCCGGTCAGAATAAAGTACCAGGCGCTGCCCTTTTTTGTCAATCGCAAAATCCATTAAGCTTTGGTACTCTCCCGGGCCTCTTCCTTCTCTGCGTACCCTATTCAGGAATTTTCCGCGTTCGTCGAAGATCAGCACACTATTACTGCCCTTGCTGAGTATATAAATTTTACCCTTGTATAGGGCTAAGCGATTAATGCCATCGACGAAACTTTCTTCTGTCGTTTCTAAGGGTATATAAGCCGCCTTCGAAAAGTAATCGTCGAAATCGAAATCTTTCCTGGACTGGTAGGAGTCCGGGATCTTAATGGTGACCAGTTCGCTTTCATCCGCTGACTGATGGCCGGCTTTTTCAGGCTTGCAGCCGGTAATAAATAGGAATGACAAAATAAGCAGGAAGTAAACGTGTTTACGCATAGACTTGGTTTAGGTTAAACGTATTTTTCAACTGCCTGAACCAAGGTAGCAATTATTTATTCTATCCGCAAGGATTTTACCGGGTTCATCATGGCGGCCTTTACTGACTGGAATCCCACCAGAAGTAATGCAAGCAGTACGATCAGTAATCCTGACAGGGCAAATAACCACCATTCCAGTTCCATGCGGTAGGCAAAGCCGTTTAGCCATCGGCCTGCGGCCCACCAGGTAAGCGGGACCGCCAGGGCAGCCCCCGCCATTACCAGGAGCAGAAAATCCTTGCTGAGCAGCAAGCCCAGTTCAGCGGTGCCGGCGCCAAGGACTTTCCGGATGCCGATCTCTTTGGTACGGCGGCCTACTAAAAATGTCGTCAAGGCAAAAAGGCCCATTGCGGCGATGGCGATGGCTGTGAGGCTGAAAAAGCTGATGATCTTCTGCAGGCGGGTATAGGAAGTAAGAAGACGTTCAAAATTACTGTCAAGGAAAGAGTAGCGGATGGGGAAAGCCGGTTCGATTTTTTTCCAGGCGGCTTCTATACTGGCAATGGACTCTTGCAGGTCATTTGTGTGAAGCTTTACAAGGATGGCTCCTCCCGATTGATACATACAAGCCTCATTGCCGACGGTAAAGACCGAAGGCAGGACTTGTTCTTTAAACCCGGCTACCTGGAAGTCTTTTACAATGCCAATGATCTTTACCGGCACAGTGTCACAATAGGGAAAGGTAATGTAGGCTTCACCGGGCTCCTGCAGGTTCATCCGGCGTGCGGCGGCCTCGTTGATCACCGCGGTGCGCGTATGCTTGTCTGCGTAATTATCTTCAAACAGGCGGCCTTTTAACAGGTCAATGGAAAGGGTGTTGAAATAGCCTTCGCTGACTTTTACCGAGGCCATTCGTATGGATTCGCCCTGATATTTAAATGCAAAGGTAGAGGTGTCCAGCAGGAGATCGCCGGGGACTACCGTTGTCTTGGAAACTTCCCGGACGCCGGGAATGGCCAGGAGGGAGTTCCGGACCTGTTCGAAATCAGCTTCTCTTGTTTGCTGCGTTGCTTGCAGGCGCATGACCTGCTCCGCAGAAAAGCCCTTGTCTTTTGTTTGCATAAAATTCAGCTGCCTGCTCACGATCAGGGTGCCGGTAATGAAGAACGCGGACACGACAAACTGCAGCATTACCAGGGCATTCCGTAAGCGCGTACCGCTTTTTCCGCTTGAATAACTTCCTTTCAGGACGCTTACCGTATTGCAGCGGGACAAAAAGATACCGGGATATAAACCGGAAAGAAGGATCACCGTCAGCAGGCAAACGATAATCTGCACGGTCAGCAGCAAGGCATTTTTTCCATCGAGAAAATTCAGGCTGATGCCAAATTCACGGTTAAAAACCGGCAGCAGGACAGTTACCAGCAGAATGGCCAGAACCAGGCTCAGGAAGCATTGCAGGGCGGTTTCGCCCATGAACTGGAAAAGGAGGGACCTTTTGCCGGAGCCCAGGCTTTTCCGGACGCCTACCTCTTTCGCTCTGCGCATACCGGCTGCCACCGACAGGTTGCTGAAATTAATGACACCGGCAAATAATAAGAGCCCGGCAAGGGCCAGCAGCACGGAAACGGTGGCGAAATTACTTTTGCCATGCCGGGGAAAGTTATGCAGTTGGGGCATGGCCTCGGCAAATAAACCGGCACGATGTCCGGCCGCGTGGAATTCTTCCCAGGACTGCTCACCTTTTTTCAGCCGCTCCGCATAGTAAATCCGGTCAAGTTCCCGCTCTACCTGGGCGAGAGGCATAATTCGGCCCGTTTTTATATAAGTGTCATATGACCAGTTATTCCAGTGATAGTTGCTTTCCGGATACGGCGGCCGGTAAACGAGCTGCACATCCAGGTATGACGGCTTATCGGGCGTCTCCATCAATGCCGTCACCTCGCAGTCAAAAGCGTCATATACCCTGACCATCTTGCCGACAGCGGGAGCATCGCCAAATAACTTTTTCGCTACCGCCGTACTCAATACCATTGCATTGGGCTTTGTCAGCGCGGTGGCGGCGTTCCCCTGAACAATCCGGTAGGGAAAAACCTTAAAAAAATTGGAATCGGCCTCTACGGTTCCCGTCTGGTAGATCTTCTTGTCGCCTGTTTGCAGCAGCACTTCAAAATCACCGGCGGCAGACATACGGGTAGCTGCATCTACAAGGGCTGCCTTTTCGTGAAGAAAATCAGCCAACGGGCCAGGCGTGCCATCCGGGATATCGTCTTCGGTCTGAACGGAAATTTTATAGACCCTCTTCAAAGACGGATCCCAGGTATCATAACTGAGTTCATGATTCAGGTACAACAGGAGCAGTATAAAACCAGCCAGGCCTACCGCCAAACCGGTGATATTGATAAAGCTGTATGCTTTGTTCTTCCAGAGGTTTCGCCGGGCTATCCTGAAATAATTCTTCAGCATGGTTCATGGTTTTATTGCGAATCCGTGCCGCAATAAAACTGCCACATAAAAAAGCCGCCCTCAAGGCGGCAGGAAGCATTTTTAGCCGCTATCCGTCCGGAAACGAACACATGGTGTCCGATTCCGGACGGCGAGGCAGCCCCGGATAGATGTCAGTTACTGCCGGTGATTTCGGGCGGCGCCGAGCATCTGCGTATAAATGTGCGCGTAGTTTCCCATCGTGACCAGGAAGTTACGCTTTGATATACCGGCAAAGCGCGCGGCTTCTTCTGAGGAAATTATCGATTTATCAAAAAGGATTGCTGCCACGGCGATCTTAATTTCGCGCTCATTCGCCTCGTTTATCTCATGCGGGAGGTTAAAAGTGATTGTTTTCATTCCTGTAAATATTTTGCAACGTGTAAGGTGTAAAGAAGTAAACAGGACAAAGCGTCCACAGCTATGCCCTGCTTACAATCATCTCATAAGCATCAGCGTCAGGAAAGATTTTTATTCCTGTGCAGCTTCTTCGTTAACGAAACTTTCTGCAATACTGGTAAGGGTAGTATCCGTTTCCTTCTCTTCCCCGAGAGTATCTCCCAGAAGCTCAGCTGCCTTTTTATGCTTCATTCGCTTGGCAAGCGTTACCATGCTGCCATAGGAGGCGATCTCGTAGTGTTCTATTTTTTGTGCAGCGATGATCAGGGCGGCGTCACGGGTCATAGTGTCGCCTTCCGTTTCCGCGATAATTTCCTCGCCTTCCTTCACAAGGCCTTTAATGGCCGGGCAAACTTTGCCTTCCGCCTTTTCGTCCAGGCTTTCAAATGTCTGTTCAAGCCTTTCCACATGGGTCTTGCTTACCTCGATGTGTTCTTCCAGGGCATCCTTCAGTTCCTGGGAAGTCGCTGCTTTCACCATTTTGGGAAGTGATTCCACAATATGGTTTTCCGCCCAATACAAGTCTTTCAACTGGTCTAAAAACAGTTGATGCATCTTTGAATTTTTCATCGCTGAATCCATAACTAATCTTATTTAATGGTTAAAATTTAATAATAAAAGTAGAGTTGAATCCATTAGCTATCCCTTTTTTCTGAATCGTCTTCTTCTGAATCGTCTGATGCGTCCCGTATATAAGTATTATTGTAGCGCTGATCAATGAAGCTATCGTCTTCTTCTTCACTGGCGCGGTCGTACTCGGTGTATTGATCGGCTTCGTCTTCGACATCCTGCGACTGGCTTTCAACGGCGGCTTTTTCCTTCTGCTGGCGTTCCGTAAGGTCTTCGAGGTCTTCCTCATTGAGGCTTACCCGCTCAAGATCTTCCTGGCTTTGAACGGTACCGGAGAGGTCCAGCACCTCCTGGCCGATTTCAGTAAGGTCATATTCTATAAGGCTCCATTCGGAATGCGTATCCAACTCCAGTTCCTGGTCATCTCCGGCGAACTGCAGCCCAATGAGTACATCCCAGTCAATGGTTCCATATTCGTCCTTGAATTCCTGGGACAGCATGGCTGCAGCCGTTCCGATCTGGGCGAGCTGCGTACTGATGGCCTGCTGGCTGTATTCGTCTTCATTGTACTCATTTAAACTTCTGAAATCAAGCGTACCCACTTCGGCCTTTATTTCAAGGATTGCATCTGCGATATCCATCAGAATTAATTTGTCTGTTTCAAAACTTGCCATGAGTATTTAATGCTAGTGTTCAATGATAGCCTCCCTTATAACGTAAAAATTCGGCCAAAGACCGAATATGACGTTTCAGGGGTGGCTTTGCCGCAGGATCAGGATCTTTCATGGTATGCAAATTCCCCGGATGTAGCCCGGCTTCCTCACTCGTGCAGATGCCTGTCCGTATCATCGCATGGGAAAAAGAGGCAGTATATTTGTAATTCCTGTGGGGAAAATGATAGCTATGCTGTACAATATATCTTTCTTAAATAAGATCAAAGATTTCCTTATCGAAAACTGCCAAACTGTTTCGGTGGCGGAAAGCGTTACTTCGGGCTATTTGCAGGCGGCCTTTTCGTCGGCTGTAGATGCCACTCGCTTCTTCCAGGGAGGGATCACGGCTTATAATAATGGCCAGAAAACCCGGCATCTAATGGTGGAACCCATTCATGCAGAAGAATGTAATTGTATTTCAGAAAAAGTTTCGGCAGAAATGGCCATAGGAAGCAACCGTCTATTTAGCAGTGATTATGCGATAGGCATTACCGGCTACGCCAATAAACCACCGGGAAGCGGGATTTCCACCTTATTTGCCTTTCTCGCGATAGCAAAGGGCCATGATGTGATATTCGCTAAAAAATTGGTCAGCTTAAAAACATCCATGGTGGAAGTGCAGCTGGATTATACCAACCAGGCGCTGGAACTGCTCTCCAGCCACCTTCAACCGGGCACGCAATCGCCGGACACAAAAAGCGCATAATAGCCCGGGCACGTAAGGCGCATAAATAAAGAAGGGTTTTGGCATATTGAATACCAAAACCCTTGAAACCTCTTTTTATTCCTTCGCTGGCATTACCCAGATCAGGTTCTATGGGTATGTTCTCAGATTTAATTAAAAACCACCCCCAAAGAGTGTTTCAGTATATATTACTCGAAAACCGTGCCACTCCATCCTGCCCGGGCAATGTTTTTGCATTTTCATATATGTAGCAAAAAAGCAGTGCAGCAAAAACGATATTCATGAAAAAAGGACGCATTCACATAGGCACATCGGGCTGGCATTATAAACATTGGATAGGCCCCTTTTATCCTGAAGGGACCAGGAACAATGAGCAGCTGGAGTTCTACCTGAAACATTTCAAAACCGTTGAACTGAATAATCCCTTTTACCGGCTTCCTTCACCGGGCACCTTTGAAAACTGGGCAAAGTCCGTTCCGGCCGGCTTCCTGTTTTCCATAAAAGGGAACCGCTACGTTACGCATATGAAAAAGCTAAAGGTAGCGGCAAACGACCTGGATTATTTTTTCGAAGGCGTGGGCCAACTGGGCAAAAAAGCGGGCCCTGTCCTGTACCAGCTCCCGCCCCGTTGGAAAGTAAATGTTGAACGGTTGAAAGGCTTCCTGGACATTCTTCCTACAGATCAACGGTATACCTTTGAGTTCCGTGATCACAGCTGGTACCGGGAAGATATTTACGAATTGCTCCGGCAGCATAACTGCGCCTTCTGCATCTACGAGCTGGCGGGGCACCAATCGCCGGAAGAAGTAAGCGCGGATTTCGTTTATGTGCGGCTGCACGGGCCGGGTGGTAAATACCAGGGAAAGTATACACAGGGCACACTCAAAAAATGGGCGAAAAAGTGTCTCCATTGGCAGAAGAACGGGAAAGATGTACTTGTTTATTTCGACAATGACCAGGCCGGATACGCCCCTGCCAATGCCCGCGAACTGGCGGAAATGACCGGCGCGGCAGGATAAACGTTAAGCGGGATTAAAAAAAGCTGATCGAAAACAATATTTTCGCCGGATTGCTGTTAAGGTAGTACTGCCCATTTTAAATTTAATTGATGCAACCGAAGAATTTACTTTTATCGTTACTGTTTATCACCCTGATCTCTCCCTTTGCTTATGGTCAGGAGACGCCCGAAACTCCCGAAGAGAAGCTTTCCCTTGATGCCGGAACCATCGAAAGCCAGTTTGACTATATTACCACGAAATCCAACAGTTTCCAGGAATACAAAGTGGTGAAAAAAACCTGGCTTAGTAAGCTTGAATCAAATATTCTTGACTCCATCAATAAAATGAAAAGCGAGCTGTCGGAAATGAATTCCGCCGCCCTTGCTTCGAAAAAAGAAATGTCCAGCCTTCAGGCCGAAACGGAGGCTGCCAGAAGTAATCTTGAAACTGCCGTAGCTACGAAGAACAGTATCTCTTTCCTCGGGATCCAGACCCACAAAAGCCTCTATAACAGCATTATGTGGGGGCTCGTCCTGGGACTGGCCGCCCTGCTGTTTTTCTTTGTCTACCGGTTCAAAAGCAGCCACGCCGTTACTGCCGACGCGGTAAAAACCCTGGAAGAAACCAAACAGGAGTTCGAAACCCACCGCAAAAAAGCCCTCGAACGCGAACAAAAACTAAACCGCCGCCTCCAGGATGAACTGAACCGGCAAATGAGCTAAAAGACAAACAAGCTTTTTGAGGATAGGCACCAAAATGGTATCTGCAGGAAACAAATCCAACATCGGAAAAACTGAACCCAATCAAAATAAGAAAGTAAAAGATTACGGGAACGATCCTTACTTTGTAAAAAAAGCTGCGGATTCCAAAATCTTCCTGGAAAAGCATGGCTTTCCTGAAGAACTTCTATTGAAAAAATAATTTTACTCCCGGCTGCGGGAGAAAGTATCCTAACTGTTACGCCTGATTTTCTTCTGATCCACTCCTCCCTGGATATCTTTGCCGCAATTTTTTAAAAAAGCCGTACTGCCCGTAGGGGTAAGGCCCGGTAAAGGTGTCTCAATGCAAAACAGAAAAATATGACCAATAGCAGGCTTTTGATTTTTTTAACGACTTTTCTATTTACCACCTCTTCCTACGCACAGGAAACATTTACCATCAGCGGCACCATACAGTCCGCCAGTACCGGGGAAACGCTGATCGGGGTCTCGGTGATCGCCGGGACGGCAGGTACAGCCAGCAATGAGTATGGATTTTTTTCTATCACGCTTCCTGAAGGCGCCTACCGGCTGGAAATAAGCGCGCTGGGGATGCAAAGTAAGTCAGTGGAAGTGGAGCTGGACAAGGACATTCAACTTAATATCCAGCTTGAAGAAGCAAGCCAAAGCCTGGAGGGCGTCACGGTGACGGCGCCTTCGGAAGGGCGGAGCCTGGAAAGCCCCCAAATGGGGGTCGAGCAGCTTAGCGCGGAGGAGATCAAAAACATTCCCGTGCTGCTGGGCGAGCGGGACATTATCAAATCCATGCAGCTGCTGCCCGGCATTAAAAGCGCGGGAGAAGGCAGCAGCGGCTTTTTCGTACGGGGTGGGGCCAGGGACCAAAACCTGATCCTGCTGGATGAAGCCCCTGTTTACAACGCTTCCCATTTGCTTGGATTTTTTTCCACTTTCAATTCGGATGCCATCAAGAACATGACCCTCTACAAAGGCGGTATGCCGGCGCAATACGGGGGACGGCTATCTTCTGTACTTGATCTGAAAATGAACGAAGGGAATAACCGGGAATACGACGTAAGCGGCGGCATAGGCCTTATTTCCGCGAAGCTTAACGTGGAAGGTCCCGTGCAGAAAGGCAGGTCGTCTTTCCTGGTAACCGGCCGGCGCACCTATGCCGACCTCTTCCTGAAACTGTCGAATGATTCTACGATCAACAACAACACACTATATTTCTATGATCTTAATGCGAAGATCAACTATACGCTCGGGGACAAAGACCGCATCTATCTCTCCGGCTATTTCGGGCAGGACCGGCTTGGCGTAGGAGAAACCTTCGGCCTTGACTGGGGGAACGGGACGGGAACCGTACGCTGGAACCATATTTTTAACAATAAACTCTTTTCCAATACGTCCCTGATCTTCAGCAATTATAATTACAAGATCTCAATCCGGAGCGGGGCGGCGGATTTTGACATATTTTCACAAATACGCGACTGGAATCTTAAACAGGAATTTCAGTGGTTTCTCAACAACCGGAATAATATCCGCTTTGGGTTTAATGCCATCCGCCATACGATCCGGCCGGGAGAAGTCACCTCCGCCAATTCCAGCATCAACCCGGAGATACTGCAAAAAAGGCGTTCCCTGGAGAATTCCCTGTATGCGAGTAATACCTGGGAAGCTTCGGACCGTTTACACATTACGTACGGCCTGCGGGCTACCGCCTTCAGCATACTTGGAGAAGGCGAATTTTACCGCATTGACACGGAAGGCAAGGTGACCGACACCATGAGTTACAAAAAGGGAGACGTGGTAAAAACCTGGTTCAACCTGGAACCCCGGCTGGCTGCCAGTTATCGCCTGAACGATAACAGCTCCCTGAAAGCATCCTATGCCCGGAACGTTCAAAACCTGCATCTCATTTCTAATTCCTCCGCCTCCAGCCCTACCGATAAATGGCTGGCCAGCACCAACCTGATCAAGCCGGAGATCGCCGACCAGGTTTCGCTGGGTTATTACAGGGACCTGTTTTCCGGCAAATACGAACTAACTGTTGAAACCTATTACAAAGACCTCCAAAACCAAATTGATTACCGGGATGGCGCGGATGTCTTCTGGCAGGGCGATGCCATTGAAACCCAGTTACTTTTCGGAAAGGGCCGGGCGTATGGGCTGGAGTGGCATTTTAAGAAGAAGACCGGAAAATTCACCGGCTGGCTCAGCTATACCCTCTCTAAAACCGAGCGGCAGATCGATGGCATTAATAATAACAACTGGTACAGGGCCCGGCAGGACCGCACGCACGATATTGCCATCGTAGCCATGTACCAGCTAAACCCGAGGTGGACGCTGTCGGCTAATTTTATTTACTATACCGGAGACGCCGTCACACTGCCTGCGGGAAAATACCGTCTTGACGGGGATATTATTTATTACTATACCGAGCGGAACGCGTATCGTATGCCAGACTATCACCGGCTGGATATCGGCGCCACCTGGAAGCTCAAACAACGGGAGAAGTTCTCTTCTGAACTCACCTTTAGCCTGTATAATGCCTACGGAAGGGAAAACGCCTATACCATTAGCTTCCGGGAAGGGGAAAACGATCCCAACATCACCGAAGCCGTCCAAACGGCTATCTTTAAATTCATTCCCTCCATCTCCTATAACTTTAAATTTTAAATCCATGTTTTCAACAACAATACGTTCCCTTAATGCAGGCTCCCGGCTGTTTGCCGCCCTCCTTCTCACGCTGCCGGCCATCCTGCTTGCTTCCTGCGAAAAGGTTATTGACCTTGACCTGAAAGGTGTGGAAGCTAAATACGTTATCGAAGGCACCCTGACCAACGAAGCCGGCGGCTGCAGGGTTTTGATCAGTCAAACAAAGGATTTTGACGAAAACAATGACTTTCCCGGCATCAGCGGCGCCGTGGTAAGCATCAGCAGCCAGGGATCCGAGGCGCCGGTCCTGCTGACTGAAACAGAACCGGGCATTTATGAGGCTTCTTCCTTTGCCGGTTCCAGCGGAACGACTTATCTCCTGGAAGTCATCATCGGCGGAACGACCTATACAGCAAGTTCCACCATGCCGGAGCAGGTGAATATGGATACGATCTATGTCACGGAGGAAAATATTTTCGGCGAAAACTGGAAACTGGCAAATATTGAATTCCCCGATCCGGCCGGCATTGAAAATAAATACCGCTACATCCAATACATAAACGGCGAAAAAACCGAGGGATTCTACACCCGCGACGACGAGCTGGTGGACGGACGTACGTTCGAGACCAAGCTTTATATGGATCCCGGCACGGACGAAGAAGACCGGATCCAAAGCGGAGATGAACTGACAATTGAAATGCAATGCATTGACGCCGACATGTATACATACTGGTTCAGCCTGGAACAGGGCGCCACAGGCGACGGAAGCCCCGCGACCCCGGCCAACCCGGTGAGCAATATCCGGGGCGGAGCGCTAGGTTATTTCAGCGCCCATACAACCCAGGTAAAAACAATGATCGCACCTTAGGCGTTCCATATCAACGTCTTTAGTTTAAGAAAAAAAAACGAACCTGTCTTTGGCTTTGCAAAACCGGAAAAAATACCTGGCTCTCATGGGAGCCCTTCTTCTGACAGCGCTTTCTGTGGAAACCGGAGCGGGCAGTCCGGGCGCCCCCGTATCGCAGCATAAGCCCGCATTGCAGAACCGTCCGGTGCTGCAGGATACCTCCGGACTTCAAGATAGGGTGCGGCTTCCGGACACGCCGGGACTACAAGACACAACCGGACTGCAAGACACACATGGGATGCAGGGGCCCAGGAAGCTGCAGGACAAGACGGATGCCCTTAACGCTACCAGCTCTTCCAGCCCTACCGCCCCTTCCAGGCAGGAGCGTCCGCTGCTTAATGATTTCCTGCGTTTCGCGGATGCTTCCTTATATACCTGGAGCGGGCCGCTCCGCTGGGACGGCCGTGACTGGATCAAGCTGGGCGGTACAATTGCCGGGACGACCCTGCTCGCACTGGCCGATCAGCCGGTAAGGGACTTCTGGCATCAGCGCAGCGGGCCCGGCTGGGAGGCCGTTGAAACAGCTGGTTTTCATTACGGGAAGCCATACGCAGCCTTCGCCCTCACCGGCGGCTTTTACCTTAGCGGAATTATTTTCAAAAACGAGTGGGCCAGGGAAACCGGCCTTATCCTGGGAAGCGCTTTTCTCACCAGCGCGGCGATACAAACCATCATGAAAACTGCGGTTGGAAGGGCCCGGCCGGGCACCAATATCGGAAACGGGGCTTTTAAACCATTTTCAGACCTGCCCGATTATCATTCCTTTCCATCGGGGCATATGCAGGTCGCATTAGCAACCGCCCTTGTCCTTGGCAGGCGGGTCGAACATCCTGTACTGAAGGTATTCTTCTACGCGGCGGCAGGCAGTACCTTTATCAGCCGCATGCACAGCGATGCGCACTGGATAAGCGATCTTGCCTTCGGGGGAGCCATTTCCTGGTTCTGCGCCGACGCAGTGATAAGGCGGATGGAATACAATAAATCGAATGATCCTTTCCGGAAAAAGCAGCGGATCAGCTGGCAGCTGGCCCCTTCGGTCAGCGGGTTTGCCCTAAAGGGAACGTTTTAGTTCAGTCGTCAGAATATTCAGCGTGACATCTAATGACTTCACATCAAACGGTTTCACAGCCGGGCGCCGAGGCGCTCGTAAATTTCCAGCTGTGACTGAACCGGTCCTTCCTTCTCCCCCTTTAGCGTCGGCTGCATTTTCCCGTCTCTGTCAAGGCTAACCGCCTGGATATTATCCCGGAACTGTAACTCCATAAGCTGCAGCATTTCCGCCTTCAGCTTTTTATCATATAAGGGGAATAATACTTCTATCCTGCGGTGCAGGTTGCGGTCCATCAGGTCGGCGGAGCCCATAAACAAGTCCGGCTCACCGTTATTATGAAAAACGAATACCCGTCCATGCTCCAGGTAGCGATCTACAATGCGATATACGGTAATATGATCGCTCATTCCTCCGACGCCGGGGATCAGGCAGCAGATTCCCCTTACCATTAGCCTTACCTCCACGCCTGCATT
Organism: Anseongella ginsenosidimutans; assembly: GCF_008033235.1. GTDB lineage: Bacteria > Bacteroidota > Bacteroidia > Sphingobacteriales > Sphingobacteriaceae > Anseongella > Anseongella ginsenosidimutans. The sequence goes on along the minus strand of NZ_CP042432.1, from coordinate 2,131,496 downwards.
ACTCGCCTCATACAGGCAGTCGATAAGATGGCTTTCCTGAAGGTTATTTATTTTTATGGTGATGCGGGCGTCTTTTCCGGCTTTTTTATGTGCAATTTCCCTTTTTATCAGCTGCTCCAGGCTTTGCGTCAAATTGAAACGGGATACCAGCAGATGATCGAATTTCATAAAGCCGTACTCCTCGGGCTGCTCACGGGAAAGCAGGTAGGAAAACAAAAGGTCCATTTCCCGGGTGATCCTTTTATCGGCCGTGATCAGCAGGTGATCGGTATAAAACCGGGCGGTATTCTCATTAAAATTCCCTGTCGAAAGTAGCCCCAGGTATTCCGCTTTCCATCCCGATTTTCTTTTTACCAGGGCAATTTTCGCATGCACTTTCATCTCGGGAATGCTGTAAACAATGCGAACCCCTGCCTCCTTCATCTTATTGGCCCAGTTCAGGTTATTTATCTCGTCAAAGCGGGCTTTCAGTTCAACAAAAACCGTCACCGACTTCCCGTTCCTGGCAGCGCTGATAAGGGCATTGGCAATATGTGAATCGGTAGCTACCCGGTAAAGTGTTACCGATATTTCGCGGACGCGGGGGTCAATAGCCGCTTCGTTAAAGAATCGAAGAATATAGTTATATGACTGGTAAGGCAGGTGCAGCAGTATATCGGAATTCTTCACCGCATCGCCAATGGACACCAGGTTACGGAGTTCGGGATGTTCCAGTGGCGGCCGGGACGGGTAGCAGGGAAGCTTTCCGCCCGGATCAGGCAATTCAGCAAAGTCTTTCAGGTTATGGTAACGGCTGCCTTCAATGAGTTCCTGCTCATTCAGGCGAAAGTACTGCATAACAAACAGCCGGGCCGCTTCAGGCATTTCACCTTCATAGAGAAACCGGGTGGGCGTTCCTCCTTCCCTGGCAAGGATCAGCTGCCGGATCTGTTCCTCCAGCTCTCCCCACTCATCGGCCAGGTTGATATCGGCGTTCCGCGTCATTTTAACACAGTAACATCCCTGCACCGTATATCCCGGGAATGCCTTGTCTATATTGAAGCGGATCACATCGTCCAGGAACAGGATATGCCGCAGCCCTGCGTTTCCGGGCAGTGAAACAAACCGGGGCAGGTTACCGGCAGGAATATTGAGCAGGCCGTAGCGGTTCTTTCCCTCCGGCGAGGTCAGCTGTACAATAAAATAAAGCGCGTTGTTCTGTAAGGCTATTTCCTGGCCTTGTTCTTCCAGGATAACGGGACGGAGAAAAGACAGCACTTTGGAATAGAACAGGTCGGTAACGTACTTCTCGTGTTCGCTTTGAAGCGCCTGCCCGTAATAAAGCTGCAATCCCCGCTCGCGCAGGCCGGGCAGCAGTTCCCCCGTCAGGATCTCACCGAAGGCCTGCTGAAGGGAGTCCACCTTTTCCTGGATTGTTTTTAACAAGCCGGCGGCGGCAGCCTGTTCATCAGGCGTTCCGGGCAAAAGATGCAGGGCCAGCAGGCCGGGATACCGCACCCTGAAAAACTCATCGAGATTAGAAGAAAAGATGGAAAGAAAACGGAACCGCTCGTACAAAGGCACTTCCGGGTTTTTGGCCTCCAGCAAGACCCGTTCATTAAAACCCAGCCAGCTTATATCGCGGTTGAAATATTGAAAAGAAGCCATCAATCTAATACAACAAATACGAAGGAGAGCGCGGAAGCAATAAACCCTACCATGAAAAACCCGTAGGCATAGCGCAAAAGCTTATATTTTCTTCCCAGCACTACTCCCAGATTATAGATATCCCGGGTCATACTCCCGTAGAGAAAGTCAGCGTCATCCATCATCTGCCGGACTCCCCATTGATAATCTTCCAGGTCCATCTTATGAAAATTCCCGAAAAAAAGCAGGTTAGCCGTTTTATTCCGGATATCCTCCTTGGTAAATACCCCGCTGGTAACATTCGGCCGGGTAACCAGGATAGCGAACACGATGGTGGTCAGGGAAGTAATAAGGAACATCAGGCCGGGGATCAGTAATTTGGAGTCATCGTCCATCTTCCTGAAAAGCAAAGTAACCAGGATGGAAACAATAATGGAATTAATGGTCAGCAGAATATGGGCCTTGTTATCCGCCATTTCACTCAGGTGGAGGTGATTCACAGAAGTGGTGCGGAACATGGTTTCGACGCCCCTGGCCGGCCGTTTTTCGTCCTTTTTTCCTTTACCCTTACCTTTACCCGCTGCTGCTGCTGAGGATATTCCGGGAGTCGTTGAAGAGGCCGGCTCGCCGGAGTTCGTTGCCGGTCCACCGGAAGCAGCGGATATTGCCAAAGCCGGGGAACCTGCCGCTTCCGCGGAGGCAGCTTCTTCCGCGGCCGCGCGTTTTATTTGCTTCTTCAGTTGTTGTTCTTCCTCGCGGGCTTCCAGCCGCTCTATATTTTCCTGTTTGCCTTTTTGGAGAAGGGCGCGGCAATAATCGGTTTTGAATTCATGCTGCCTGAGCATGATCATCGCGCTTTTTCTCCATTGTCCGCCCGGAATACGCTTGCCGGAGCGCAATTCCACTTCCTTCCGCATATTCCGGTTGCTGTTCCGGAAACTTTCCGTACCAAAATGATAGAGGTCCGCGTCCGCCATGATCCTTTCGGTCAAAGATTCCGGTTTTGCGCTTAAACGGGTAGCAAGAATACATTCCTTCACTTTTTCGACCAGCTCGGAATCGGCTTGTTCGCTCAGCAGGAATTCTTCGGCCATTGCCGCCCCCTTCAGTTCGTGTCCTTCAGGCGGCCCTGAAAGATAGCCGGTGTCGTGGAACCAGGCGGCGATGTATACTGCCAGGTAATCCGTTTCATCCAACTGGTAATGGTCCGCTATCTGCTCAGCCGCTTTAACTACACCCTCGGTGTGTTCCAGGGTGTGATAGATCAGGTTTTCATTTGCGTGTTCCTTGTACAGGTCCCGTACATACGCAGCCGTCTTTTCCATTAATCCTGTGGCAGGCATATCGTTTGTTTAATTAATTCTTCAGAACTGAAAACCCAGGGAAACAGACGGAAGTATTTCTTCTTCCGAAAATCCGACCGATCCGCTCAGCACCAGCATCTCCGCAGGCACCAGGTAAATCCCGCCGCCATAACCTTGATGCCATTTATCCGAATCTTCGCCGGGCCGCCAGACGCGCCCGATATCGTGAAAGCCGGTCAGGCCCACCGAGCCGGGAAAAAGATACGAAGTAAAATCAAATAGTTTCAAACGAAGCTCGATATTGTGATAGAACATGCTTTCTCCCGCAAAGCGAAAATTCCGGTAACCCCGGAGATTCTGCTTTCCGCCAAGGTATAAAAGCTGGTAAAACCCGGGTTCCCCAAAGGTATATCCCGCGCCGATGCGATTGGCGATCACCAGCCGCGGGTTCAGGTTAAAACTCGTAAACAGGCGCAGCTCCGTTTGCAATTGCCCATACCGGTCTTTTTCACCCTGCACCTGCTGCATTCCTTTAAAAGTCGTATTCCAGGAAAAGCCCCTGGTCGGTGTCAGCTCATGGTTCCTGGTATCTATTTCAAAACCGGCAACCAGGCCGGCGAAGGTCCTGTGGGTAAATAATTCGTCCTGCGGGTGCAGCCCGGCATAATCCCGGATAAAGCGCTCATCGTTCTCCTCGCTCCGCATGTTAAAATATTGTCCCGCCGGTCCGCCAAAAACCCGTAAGCTGTTTCCCAGGGGCAAGCGGATCTTTACTTCCCCTTCCACCAGGTTATATCGGGTGCGGTAATACTGGATAGCTGGATCGCTCAGTTCTTCCCGGAAAACCGTCTCGTTGCCCGCGCCAAAGAAATTAGTCGTGTTATGGGGGGCTTTCGCCTCCAGGTCCGCGAGCAGGTCCATGTTCCCCAGCAGCTGCATGAACTCCCCTTCGTAATCCAAAAACCAGGCGCTGGTAGCCAATGCGTGGCCAACCATTAATTTATTCCTGGAAGCGTAGGGTTCCTTGCGAAACGCATGGTGAATATATTGAAAACCAGCGCCCAGGAAAACCCCATCGTCCAGGTTGTAGCCTGCGGTCAATAAGGGCATCAGCCGGTCGTACTGAAAGCTCTGCGGATCGTATTCATTTACCGCGGCCTCTTCAGACGTCCTCAGGACTGCTTTACCGCGGGGAGGAAAAGTATTTTCAAGGTCGGAACGGTCATAAATAAACAGGCGGCCTTTCCCTTTCACCTCTTCTCCCACCCGGAAAATATCGGTCCCGGAGCCGCCGATCATCCGTATTTTTATCGGGGAATGACCGGCGCCGCTCACCTCAAACACATCTTCATCATCCCGGCCGTAGATCCTGACCTCCTTCGTGACGGCCGGGTAAAAGCTGCGTTCATAAAATACCCGTTCCCGTTTTTCCACTTTGCTTCCCCTTACTTTTACGCGGCCATCTTTCTCGAGGGAAACCTGGAAAAGATCAGGCTGGTCCGAACCGGGAATATCTACGGCCCTGGCCAGGAAGTGATAATAATCCAGGGCGTCCTGCTTCAGGTGATCCCTTCTTGCTTTCAGGGTATGGAGAATCTTTCGGCCCGAAAGCCGGTAGATAGTGTCGGGCATCTGGTGTAATGCCGAATCCAGCAGCCGGTCGGTAAGCGTTTCCTGTACCAGGGAAGCAGTTTCCTGCCAGGTCTCTTCTTCCAGTTCATGCAGGAACAGGCGGTCAAAATAACGCGCATTGAACATAAAGCCGTTCACATCGCGTATAGACGGCTTAAACCCCTGGAACTTGGGCATGGCCCACTTTCGCGCGGCAATTCCCGGGAACAGGCCGCTATTGGTAAAAAAAACCTGGTCCCGGTCGCGGGGGATCGGGTAATAAATATTACCGTGTTCCTTGTCAACCTTTCCCCATCGCCATTGATCTTCGTGCCGGTCCCAGTCGCCGATCAGCAGGTCCAGCAGGCGGGCCTTCAATACGGCTTTTTCATCTATGACGTGATCGTTGTCCTCTTGCAGCTTTTCCAGGACAGAAGTCGTGCTTTTAGTATCATCCGGTATAGGCTCCCGCTCTTCAAAGGTATATACCGCATTCGCAAAATCTTCCTGGTACATTCCCAGCGCAGGATCATCGGGCAGGTACACCAGTTCCGGCCTGGCATGAGGAATATCCAGGGCCCCGGCAACGGTTGGCACCGCCAGCGCACCAAAGGGATGGGCGGCCGATATCTGGTCCTGGACAATCTTTTCCGCAACGGTGGCCCTTAACCTGGGCGGAAGCGCCTTTTCAGGGTTCTTCTGGACGGTCCGGAGGTTCCATTCCTTTCCCGAACTATCCGCCAGCCGCAGGGAAAGTGTCTGCTGCCCGCCTCCCTTTTTTACAATTTCCAGCCCTCCCATTTCTTCTTCAAGCCGGAAAACCCGCATTTTAACGGGAGTGGCCCAGAGCCGGCGATAATTCTGACCGAAAAAAAACCGGTGCATTTCCCCCGCTTCATCGTACTCAGGAGCAATGGCCACGGTAATACTGTCCCGGGATGCCTTTTTTGACCGGACTGGCACAGGCTCTTCCGCCGGGCGGGCTCCGGCCACACCGTCCGCCGCTGGCACATCTTTCGTTGCAAGCTGGTCTTTCGTCCCGGGGACTCCTGCCCCATCGCCGGCCGCTGGCGCAGCTTCCGCCGCAAGCTGGTCCCCCCTGCAAGCTCAGCTTCCGCCGGGCGGGCTCCTGCCGGCAGTTCCTTTTTGAAAGCCAGACGGGCATTCCCGGCCGTATCTACTTCAAAGAAACGGATTTCCTTATTCCCGTTCTCCAAAAACAGGATCTCTGCAAATCCTCTCTTCCCGGAAGCAAACAAGGTATTGGAAGCGGTTCTTACCCGTTCCATATTGATACCCGAGCCGCTGACGATATAATATCGCTCCTTGTCCCGCAGAAGCTGCAGGGCATGATCATGCCCGCCTACCCAGGTGACATCCTCTGCCGCTTCCATTGCTTCTTCCATAGACTTCACCATATACCGGTACTCGGGATGCTGCAGGTCCTGGATATCGCCGAACACACCCCTGCTAAGCGGGTAAATGGAGCCAACCAGGGGCAGTGGGAAATACCAGTCCGGATGGAGGTCGGTTAAGGGGAAAATATGCTGTTTTAAGGTGAAATACCCGCCGTGGATACCATGAGTGCGGAAAGCATGATGCGCTGCGAAAACTATTTTCTTATGCCGGTTGCGCCAGGCAATGTCTTCCAGCGCCGCCAGCACTTCTTCCCGGTTCTTGCAGTCGCAATCGCTGTCCTCTCCCGGCTTTTCAAAAGGATGCAGCCACCATTGCGTATCCACGATCACCAGGACAACACTATCACCCAGCGTTATTTCTTCCGGGCCGGGACAGCCTCCCTGCGGTAAAAAAACTACCCGGTCTCCGGGGAGGCTATCCACCCAGGCGGCCTGCCTTTTAATACGGTCCCAGCCAAGCGGGCCGCCCTTTTGCCAGTCATGATTCCCGGGAATCATATAAACAGCCGCCTTATAACCCTCAAAGGGAGCTAATTGCCGCTGCAGGATATGCACGCTTTCCGAATAGTTTTTGTCTTCTTCGCCGGGTAAGCCTTTATCGTATACATTATCACCCAGGAAAACGACGGTCACCCGGCTGTCGCCCGGGTTTATCATGCTGGCGGCAGCTTCCGGAACGATCGCCCTTCCGTTCAGCAAACGCCCGGCATCCCCTATCAGTATTACCCGCTGACGCGGCCCCGCGTTCCTTTCCTGCGCGGAGAGAGAAGCAGCAACGAACATTGCTGTCAATACCAGGAAAACGATACGGAGCTTGCTGGAGAATGGCATGATATTGATCAATTAGCCGCCTGGTAAGAAAAGGCCAGGAGCGTGGCTGCTCCGGCATCACCCGCTTCATTGCTAATATACAGGTTCCCGGCCTCGTCAAAAGTAATTCCCTCCGGCTGGGCAAATAGTTCCTTGCCGAGCCGGTGGACTTCCTTTACTCCGCCTTCCCGGTCCGCCACCAGCAATAATTTCTCTATCGAGGCAAGGATATAAATTGCACCGGTGAGCGGGTGAACGGCCGCCGCGGAAGGGTGCAGCGCTTTAATTTCCGTTCCGGCTACGCGGGCGGCTTCGTCCCATTCGAGATTGAATACAGCTTCCTTCCCAAAACGGCTTTCTTCGGGGTAAAAAGCATAGCCGCGGGTGATACGCGTTTCCTTGTCTCCTTTTTCATTTTTGCAGATCAGCACCAGGGAGCGCTTCTCCTTATCATAGAACATCGCCTCAAATTCCGCTTTTTCGCCGGGCCATTTATGTTCCTGTATCATGTTAAGCCTTGTTCCGTCGTAGCCCATGGACCAGATATGCCCCTTGCTCTTTAATACGTACAGCGCCTCATTGACCTTTTTCAGCTCCTCGTAATCGCCTTCTTCGCCAAAGGGGAGGGAGGCTTTTATGCGGTATGACTTATCCAGCCGGTAAATGATCCCTTCTTCATCGTTATGGGCCAGGAATCCGCCGCCGTCATAGGTTATGCCGGAGATCTCTTCCAGTTCCTTTTCAAGTTCGATTTCCTGCAGGTTTTCGTATGTATAGCCTTCCGGCAAGGAGGCGGGCATTTTCGAGGAAGTCCCCGCGCAGGCCACCAGCACGAGGGGCGTTAAAAATAAAGCTTTCATAACTTCCGGTAATTTATACGTACGCGCAGGGCTTTCAATCCGCTGATTCCCTGCAATTCTTCAAGATCGAGCATTTCAATGCCGGGCAAGAGCTTCCCTTCCGAGATAAGCGTGCGCAGCTGCTTCCTGTAATAGACGGCGTTGCGGCTATGCACATACACAATGGCAATGGTTCCGGGTTGGGTGAGCCGTTCTTCGCTGCCGAGCAAACGCACCTTATCAATCCGCTTTTTTATTACTTCATACCGGATGCTGTACGCGCCTTCCACGTCGAACCGCCGCTCATCGGAACGGTAGCTAATATCAACCAGGTTACTATGAACAAAAACCAGCTGGGTGGTATTCAGAGGATATAATAGCTTCGGCCTTACTGCGTGGGAAGCATTCGCCATCGCGATCATGGTATCCAGCTGCCAGCGACATACGGCATCCGCGTCTTCCTCTGAAAAGGAGCGCCAGGGAGAAATGCTTTCCCCGGCATACAGATTGAATTCCCAGCCGTCGGTCTTGAACTTTTCAAAATAATGAGGGATCCTTTCCTGCAGCGTTGCTTCGGCCTGTTCAAGAGAAGCCTTCAGGGACTCATTCACTTGCTTCAGGCTTTGTTCAAACCCCCAGCTTGCCGAATGAAACTCGCTGCTTTCATCCTTCATTTTCTGTTCGAAATCCCGGGCCTCGTCCAGGGGGAGCAGCCCTCCCTGCTTTAACGTACTGACAAAGCTCACGCTTTCTTCCAGGAAATCGCGCAGGTCTACCTCCTCTTCCAGGGTGATATTGAGATTGATCAATTGCTGCCACCGCTGTACTTTTTGCTGCATCTCCTTTACGTCTGCGGTGGATTCCGCAATATCCAGCAATACTTCAAGATACTCCAGCTGCAACCACAGGTCCTGCCGCACCGCGTTTAGACGCTCCACGGAAGAGTTCCGGACGTCTACCGCGCCATAAAAGGGATGAAGGTTTTCAAAACGGATATTCTCGGGAGCGGCCTGGCCGTCTTTTGCTCCCACGATATTTTCCGCAAAGGCCTTCCAGGCAGCCTCGTTGAACTTCCATTGCACAGCGGGCTGTATGGCCGTGTATCGGCGCATGATATAGGAATTCATACGTTCTGCCAGCCTGCCGGTCTGGTAGGTTAAGAATTCCCGGTAAAGGGGAAGGGCCTGCTCTATTTTCCGGGTTAGTTTTGTATCGATCACCTGCTGCTTTTTACTGGCTACTTCCAAAATGCCCAGCAATTTTTCACGATGCCAGACGGGGAATATACCCAGGCTTTGAAACCCGTAGCGGTTCATCAGCTGTTCCACTTCATTTTCTTCCGCGCTTTCTTCCAGGTCATTGTAAATAAGCCATCCGCCTTCCTTACGCTCCAGGTACCTGTTAAGAAGTTTGTGGAAGATATCGCTTAGCTTTTCTTCCGGAAGTTCCCGGCTAAGCAATTCAAAGATCACGCTGGACCGGTTATACGCGGCATGGTACCTGTATTGCTTATTGATCCTGATAAAGGGTAAAATGCCCAGTTCAACTTCGTCCTTTCCCAGCAGGGATAAGGTAGCCTGTTTTATATTGGTAAAGGTCGTTTCTTCCGGAACCGTATGCATATCGGCAATCGTTCGCTGCAGTTCCTGCAGAGACATTTCTTCCGTCTCATCCCGGATCGTAAATACCATGAAACCTTCGGCAATAAAATCCTCCAGCGGCAGTGGTATTTTAAGATCGCCGGCATGGCGGATAAGGCCCAATGCAAAGTCAATCCATTCCTGCTGCAAAGGGGGCAAGCCGCTGCTGTGCCTCAGGTTAACGAAATGATGGTTCACCGAAAAACGGTAATGCTTTCGCCTCATCCTGCCTTCGTCCTTCAGCCGTAAAAAAGTATCCGGAAGCAGGCGCTGGTCCAGGTCCAGCCCGTAGCATTTTTCCAGTACCATCCAGTAAAGTTTGCGCAGGTGATCACTGTCCACAAACTCGCAGGAAAGGCAGGACTTACACATATTTTGCTCATCCAGCATCAGGGCCCGGAAATTCTCCGAATAGGAAAATAATTGCATGGGAAAGGGAGTGCCTATGGCAAACATGGGTTCTTCTCCCCGGATATCCCGCTGAACATGGTTCAGCTTTATCAATTCCGCCAGTTCGGAAAAATTCTCAAGAATGCTGAAATCTTCAATCGGTTCGAGCAAAACAGGATTTTGCCGGAGAATTGCAGCAATTGCTTCCAGGTAAGTTTTATGGGTAGTACTCCGGCTCCGGCTGATTTGCGCCTCTATAAAATCAAGGTAAGGCCTGAATGATAATTCCCAATTCAGCTGAGGCAGGACCTGCCCTGGAAAAGGTGTTGATAGCACATCCATTGAATGCCTATATGTACAATTCGCAGGGCCGTTTTGTTTTACAACCCTACTTCTTCACTTTTTCAAGCAGTAACTCAGGTTCGTCGGTGGTGATAAAATCAAATTCTTTTTCAAGGAACCAATCCATATCTTCCGCCTTATTCACGGTCCAGACGTTGAGCGTAAGCCCTTGTTCCTTTGCTTCCGTGATCCAGTCAGGGTGTTCCCGGAATACCTTCTGGTTATAATCAAGGCCGAATAACTTATCGGCAGCTACCTCAGAGGGGGCCTTGTCCCCGTTCAGGTAAGCCACATTAGCATAGGGGTCCAGCTCCAGCAGCCGCTGGCAAATATCATATCCGAAACTGATGTAATCCACCCAGGCCTGTGCCTTTGCTTCCCGCACCTGCCTCACGACCATTTCGGTCAGTGCGATCCCCCGTTCCTTGCTAACGGCCGAAGGCTTGATTTCCAGTACCATCTTTGTCGTATTCTGATTCATTGCCGCCTTGAGAAAGTCAACAAGTTCGGGAAGTACCTCTCCGTTGCTCAATCTCTCTTCAGAAAGGTCCTTATAGCTGGTCTTCTCAATGACGAGCCCTTCCTTGTCGCGGTCATGAAAAAGAATGGTCACGGAATCCGCGCTTAGATGCACGTCGAATTCGGACCCTTCACATCCCAGCTTCACCGCTTCTTCAAATGAGGCGATGGAATTCTGGGGAACCTTTGTGTTTTTCCAGGCACCCCTGTGGGCAATTACCCCATTGGTATGAAACTGATCTTTCAGTATCCTGAAATCCGCACTCAGCTGGCCGTCCGCAGTACCAATGGCAAGGTCAACCCATTTTTCAGCGGACTTGGCATATTTGCCGCGAATAAATAGCTGGTTGCCCTTTTTTATTTTGAATTTACCGGCATTGTCTCCGCGAAGCACGAAATCCTCCGCGGAAGCATCTTCCGCTCCCTGGATAACAATGGTTCCCACCAGGTTATCCTCCGGGTGTAGGCATAGTCGCTCAACAAAATGCTCCCGTCATCGGAAGATTGTGCCTCGGCAGACAAGGAATTCATAAAAAAAGCACAGGTAAAGCACATCAGTACCGGGAACAGGGATTTTCTCATTTTCTTTAGTAATTGCGTTTTATACAAGCCCAAATTTGCAATAATAATCCGTTTTCGCCAATATTTTTCATCTCGATTTCAATTAGTTTTCCTGGTCTGTCTCGATTGCCTCGTTCAGTTCATAAACGAAGGTATCCCAGGAGGGGCGTTCAAATTCCCGGTTGACAATTTCTCCTTTGTCATTCAGGAGAATATAGCGGGGGATTGTGCGTAATAAAGCAATTCGTTTAAGCAGCTTCATGCATAAAGTTAACTGAACCATATTAATTCTCCACTTCCCAGAACGTGATCTCATTGGAGTGGGAATAAGGATCGCCTCTCCAGTTATTGATCACTTTTACACGGATATACCGTACGGGAGGTGTGTTCGACGGAAAGTGAAACTCTTCCCCGGCTGCGGCATAAGCCTTGTCCTCATCCGTCAGCTGCCCTACCGGGAGGCCGGAAGGTTTGAAGGACTGAGCGTCCAGGAGCTTTGTCCAGCCCTCCCAGCTGCCGTCGGCGGCGGGCGCGGTGGAGCCCCAGACCTCAAATTGCTTCGGGTTCCCGCCGGAGTACAGGTAACCGTCACCTGCAGCAGCGCCGCGCTGCCAGAGTTTGAAACGGCTCAGCACAGTTTCCTTACCCAGGTCAAAGGTATAATGATGAGGAAAACCTACATCCGAAGGCGTATGGAATCCGTTCGGCGCATTGATATTCCCGTCCCACAGCATTGGCAGCAGCCATCCCCAGGCCGAAGGGGCATCCGAGGGAAGGACGTATTCCGCAAAGGCGGATTTATCCATTTCATGTTCTATTAGGGGTGAAACGGTCAGATAATCCGTATACAGGGTATCAATAGCGGTGGAATCCGGGAGGTACATGGTACGGTAGCGGAACTCCGTGCCTTTTTTATAATCTTCCATAACAGTTTCAAGGCTGTCCGGGAATACCACCATGCGCTGTTCCCCGCCTGAACGATCCGTGTAGTTCAGTTCCACCCCGGTGAGAATGTCGTTTCCTTCTTTGAAACCCCATTTGATGGTCGTTTTATCATCCGACCATTTGGCGCGGCTGAAAGGCATATCCGGCATATTGCCGGTGTATTCGTCGCCGTAAGCCCGGCCAATAGCGCTTACTTTAAGCGAGGAATGCCCTTTGTCATCGCCGGTATAAATATCAAATGTGTACACGCCCTCTTCAAGATTGTCCAGGACTACGTGTATGGTGTCAACACCGGTACTCCGAATTACCGGTATGCGCAGGGAATCAGTACCGTTGTTCCATAAGACCTTACAATAGGTAATCTTCGGGTCGGAGATCAGCAGCCATGAGAGGGCCACGCGTTTGTACCCTGAATAAGCCGCTACCGAATCAACCCTGCCGGTGTAGATTCGTTCACCCCCTTCCAGGAACTCGTCATAAGTATCGTCCATTTTGCTGCAGGCAAGGAGGCAGCAGCCCGCCAAACCAACCAAGAAAGCGTACAACAGTCCGCATTTCTTATATTTTTGTAACTGCATAGATCAAAAACTTTAAACTTTGAACTTTAACCCTTGAACTTTAAACTTTGAACCGTTGCGAAGCAACGTCATTGCCCCGCACCCCAGAAAGAAAGTTCCATAACATGAGAATAAGAGGCCCCGCCCCAGGTATTGATGATCTTAAGCCGGATATACCGCACGGCCGGCGCCTCCAGGGGAATAAGGAATTCATGCCCTCTCATGGCATACTCCCTGTCTTCATTTGTCACAGTCCCGATCGGTGAGCCGGAAGGTTTAATTGATTCGCAATCCGCCAGCTTGGTCCAGCCGTCCCAGCTTCCGTCGGATGCGGGATCGGTAGCGCCCCAGATTTCCCATTGCCTTGGATTTCCGTGAGCGTATAAGAAATCGGTGCCGCTGATAAGCCCCCTTTGCCACATCGTGTAACGGCTCAACTGGTAAACACCGCCAAGATCAAACGTATAATGATGAGGGAAAGTAGAACCGGGAGCGGTGTGAAATCCGTTGGGTTCGTCCACGCTGCCATCCCACATCCTGGTCATGACCCAGCCATAGCCCGCGGACGCGTCCGAATGCAGGTTATATTGGGAGAAATTTGATTTATCCAGTTCTTCTTCAAACAAGGGAACCTTTTCTACGATCAGCGTATCGGAAAGGTTTTCCCACTGATCGCGGACATAAATGGCAAACTTCCGCTTCTTTGCTTCAAAACCCCTGATAGAAAAAGCTCCTTCTTCCTGGCTGGTATACCATGTTTCCACCTCCGACCATTCCCCCACAGAGTCCGGGGTAAGAATGTTGATTACCACCGGCGCTTCCAGCTCATTCTTGAAATTTATCTTCACTCCCCCAAAGTCCTCGTTCACTTCTACTGAGTTACGGATCATTTGCATGGGAGGTGTCAGGGGTTGTATGTTTACCGTTACCGGTTCAGATTTATTTTCGCCGCGATCTACGGCATACAGGGTTACTTTCCGCTCCCTGGTATCACCAAACCCGTCCAGGAGCAAGCCATTGCCAAAAAGAGAAGCCTTTCCTTCCTTGATTCCGTTCTCCGTTTCGCATTCGGCCACTACATAGAGCAGATCCTCATCGTCCGGCAAGGTATACGATATTCTGGCGGCACCGGGCAGGTTCTCCACCTCAACATTGGATATGGCAGCGGGCGCCGCACCGTCGTTGTCGAGGGGCGTCATTTTATGCTGATCCTTTTTACAGGCTGAAACTATCATCAGCATGCCAAGAAACCCTAAAAAAACTTTATTAGTATTCATGATACTTGATACTTTTGTCTTGATACTTGATACTAAACACCTATTACCATCCCGGGCTTTGAATGAGCTTTTCATTTTCGATCAATGATTGCTCGCGTATAGGCCAGAAATAGTCGCGCTTTTGAAAGGCTTGGTTAAATAGTGTTTGAACCTGGTAGTAACCGGTGGCCTCTTCCTCCTCCGTTGTCCAGCCTCTTATCGGCGAATTCATTACCTGTTCGGCTTTTTTCCACCTCCTGAGGTCCCAGAAACGCTGTCCTTCAAATGCCATCTCTATCATCCGCTCCTGGTGAATTATTTCCCTGAGGCCATTCTGATTCTGATATTTACCGGGTGTTTTCGAATAAGCCGACCAGGATTCTTCCACGGTTTTCAAACTCGCCCGTTCCCGCACAAGGTTGATCCACTTTAAGGGTTCCGGGCCGGGTCCATTCGTCTCGTTCAGTGCTTCTGCATACAACAGGTAAAGATCGGCAAGCCTGATCTCGGGCCAGGGATAAGCTTCGGCGGCATAAGAGACTCCAAGGCTTACCGGGTTATTGAAATTGACAAGCTTTTTGGGCCAGTAGCCGGTTACGGAATAATAGGCAACCGCTTTCCGGGCGGCGTTCTGGCCCATTTTTGCCTGTACGTAGAAAGGATCATCGTCGTTGAACCTGCCCTGGCCGTACCATATTGCACCGTCAAATGCGAGACTCGCATAAAACCGCGTTTCCCGCTGAAAATGGAGCGCAACCGTCTGGTAACCTTCTTTGATCAAATATTTCTCTTCCGGCGTGGCGGTCCGTAACTGAAATCTGCCCGCATAATCCCAGGTCTTGTCCTCTGTAATAGGCACGCCGTTTTCCGTATAGAACAATTCTGCCATTCGCATGGTGGGCGCCAGCAATGATTGAATATTGGCGGTTGGTTCCGGGACCAGCCTGGCCTGGGAGGCCCATTGCGTAAAACTGGTCATGCTATTGGTATTGGACCAGATAATCTCCCGGTTCCACTCTTCGGTCACACTATTCCTGATATGCATTTTGGCAATTGTCTGTTCGGAAATATCCGGTTGGTTAGGCTGCCAGTAGAACAATTCGTGTCCGGTAGCATGGCTGAGTTCGATGGCTTCCTTGCAGGCTTCCGCCGCCCGTTCCCATTTTTCCACCGAATATTGCGGATCGAATAATTGCTCTCCGCTGTTTCCTACATAACCAGTATAATCCTTATTCCCGTTAAACAATGGGCTGGCGGCATATATTAACACTTTTGCCTTTACGGCCTTGGCGATCGGCTTTGTTATTCGACCTGCCTCGATTGCTTCCAGCTCTATTTCTTCGGGAAGGTCTGCCGCCGCCTTGTCCAGCAGGTTTACGATATAGTTAAAACAGGTATCCACATGCTGCCTTTCCACTTTCACGGCATCCGTACCGCTGGTAATCGGCAGGTTCTCATCCATGATCGGAATAGGCCCGTACATCCGGAGAAGGTAGAAATGAAAATAGGCCTTCAGGAAATTCACTTCCGCCATCCACTTATGCTTTTCGAAATCGTCGATATCAGGCACCTCGTGGATCTTTTCCAGGAAGATATTGCAATCGCGGATCCCTCTGAACAAAGGCTCGGCCTGGCTTCTTCCGTCCCAGTAATTATTATAGGGATCTACTACATTCTGGTTCCCCCTTGCAATATTAAAAGGCACATTCGATGTCGAATAGTACCAGCATTCATCGCCCCCAGGAAAGCGGGATCTGTCCCCAGGTTATCATGGCCGGGGAGGTAGGAATAACAGGTGAACAAAAACTTTTCAGCCATATTCCGCGATACGAATGCGTTGTCAATCGTCGCAATATTATCGGGAACGATGTCCAGGTAACTGCAGGAAGATAAACCGCCCAGCAATACGTATAGGATATATTTCTTGATTTTCATGCTTGAAAAAATTAAAAGGAAACCTGAACGCCAATATTATAGACCTTCTGCAGGGGATAACCGAGGCCTTGTCCGGCCATTTCAATGTCCCAGAGGTCGAAATCGCTGAACGTGAGCAGGTTTATACCGCTCAGGTAGATGCGCGTTTTCTCTACCTTCCATCTTTCCGTGATCCTTTGCGGAAGCGTATAGCCCAGTTCAACCGTTTTCAATCGAATAAAAGCGCCGTTACGCATAAACCAGGTATTTTTCTGGGCATTGTTATTAAGCAGGTCATTGGTTGCAGAAAGGCGGGGCCAAAGGGCGTAAATGTCCCGGTCGTCTTCCGACCAGTAATCATTTGCATAAGCCCTGAGCAGTTGGTTTTCCAGGGTGTAACCGCTGTACAGGCCTGCGCTAACTTCACCTGGCGACCGGTAAGACACAAACGGCGCGGTAGCGTTCACATCGATCCAGAAAGATTCCCTGGCCAGCCCCTGGAAGAAAGCGGAGAAATCGAAATTCTTGTAGCCGGTAGAAAAACCAAAACCATAAACGATTTCCGGGACCGTGGGATAGCCAATGGGTACCTGGTCGCGGGTGGTGATCTGCCCGTCGCCGTTCACATCCCGGTATTTAATGTCCCCGGCATGGTATTCCCCGAAATTCTGCCTTGGCGAATTAAGGATCTCCAGTTCATCCACGAACAGGCGTTCGGCAATATAACCCCATTGCTGGTTTAAGGAATATCCTTCATGCGACAGGTAGCCCTCTTGATAAACAGGCTCCTCATAAACCTCGTACTCGCTCGTGGAATAGGTAAAATTACCACGTGCCTGTACCCAGAAATCATTATTTATAAAGTGCTGGTAATCGATGGAAAGATCAATTCCCCTGGACGAGGCTTCCCCAAGGTTGGCATACACATCCGAAGACAATCCCATAGTGGTAGGAATAAAAGAGCGTGCCATGAGAATATTGGTCCGGTCTTCATGGAAGATATCTGCCACGATATTCACCTTTTCAAAGAGCCCGATCTCAATTCCGATATTGGTTTTAAGCGCGGTTTCCCAGGTAATATCCCTGTTATCATACCGGGAGATAGATACTCCTGAACGAATATAGTCGTAATTGGTCCCAAATGTCGCTCCCCTGCCGTCATCATTCATCTCTACATTGGAGAGGTAAAAGAAACGGTCTTCCGCGCGTCCGATGGCGTCGTTCCCGACAAGGCCGTACGTTGCCCTTAGTTTCAAATTGGAAACAACCTCTTTCACCGGTTCCCAGAAATCTTCATTGGATACGTACCAGGCTACTCCTCCCGACGGGAAAAAGCCGAAGCGCTTATCCTTGTAAAACCGCTCCGAACCATTATAGCCAAAATTAAACTCGCCGAAGTAACGGCTGTCATAGGAATAGGTAAAACGTCCCGACAATCCCAGGTTACGATGCGGAAGGGAGGTTTGAAGGTTACCGGAATTTGCATCGACGATATTATTCATCATGAACACGAGCATGCCGCTCACGCCATGTTTCTCGGCGAAAGTATGCGTGTAATTGGCTGAAGCCTGTACATAAGAGGTAGAGGTCACCAGCTTATCTCCTTCCTCATAATCGAGGTAATCCGTTCCCTCGTTCTCATTGAGCTGGGTGATCGTATAGCTGTTCTTGCTTTTATCATAGGTACCCATCTGGTAGTAGAAGGGCTCGTAAAACCTGGAAACATCATAATATGAACGCCGGTTGGTATTGATCATCCCCTGCAGGGAAAGCCCGGGTGTAATTACCGACAAATCCTGTTTCAGTTCGAACTGGGCCATCATCAATGAACTGGAATACTCCTTGTATCCCTTTACCATCTCCGCATAAGGATTCAGGTAGCTGGCCCCCAGGTCATAATTCCCGAACATGATATGACGCACATACTGGTGGCTTTCATCCACCGGAAAATAAGCGGGAAAACGGACCGGGTTTGTTCTCATCACTCCGCGGTACAGATCCGCTCCGCCGTTAATGGGACCGGTATAATCATCGAAGGTACCGTATAACTTTACGCCAACTTCTGTGGTACTAGTAAGGTTGATATTCACGTTGGACCGCAGCAGATAGCTTTTCAGATCTATATTATTATTGAAATTATTCCTGCCGTCCACTTCCAGCACGCCGTTATCCTGGTTAAAGGTACCGGCCAGGTAATAGCGCGCTACTTTCCCGCCGCCGCCGACACTGAAATTTGCCCGCTGGTTCATGGTATAATCCTTAAAAAGCGCATCCCGCCAATTAGTTGCCGGGTAAGCGTAAGGATTGGTTCCCGCGGCCGTATTATCGATCTGCTTCTGGCTGTAAGGCAGCTTGAGCAGAGGATTGTACAGCAGCATGGCCTCGTTGTGCAATTTCATATAAGTGATGGGATCCGCCAGCTCCACATTTTGCGTAGGCGTGGAAATAGAATTTTCCAAACGGAAAGATACACGCGCCTTGCCTTCGGATCCTTCCTTGGTGGTGACCAGGATCACGCCGTTAGCTCCCCGGGCGCCGTAGAGGGCCGTTGCAGTAGCGTCTTTCATGATGGAAAAGCTTGCCACATCATCGGGCTGCAGCCGGGCCAGGTCGGTGGCAGTAAGCTCAATCCCGTCGATGAGGATCAGCGGATCGGTCTTGTAACCGAAGGTAGTAACACCGCGAATAAAGAAGTCGGCATTATCCTGGCCGGGTTCCCCGCTTCGCTGGTAGGCGATCACTCCGGCAATGCGGCCGGCCAGCGCGGTGGTAAGGTTGCTGGAAGGAACTTTCAGTTCAGAGGGGTTCACCGTGGTGACCGCTCCGATTACGTCCTGCTTCTTTTGCTCCCCGAAGGCGACGACCACTACATCTTCCAGTGTGGAAGTGGAAACCTGCAGCTCCGCGTTGATCACCGTCCGGTCGCCCACGGGGACCTCCAGCGTCTCAAAGCCCATCAGGGAAAACACCAGGACAGCGCCTGCATCAGGCACGTCCAGTACATATTTGCCGTTAAGGTCGGTACTTGTCCCCATACCGGGGCTGTTCTTTACCGACACCGAAACTCCGGGAAGGGCAGCTCCGCTGGTATCGGTAAGCTTTCCGGTGATCTGCCGGTCCTGGGCCCGGATCTTAACAGAAAGGTCTCCTGCATCGGCCAGCGCGGGCGCTGCTACCCGGCACAGCATACAGCAGACCAGGAATAAGATGCACCTTGCTCTTTTCAGTAACAGTTTGCTCATATATTGTTTAGTTTTTTTTAAAAGTATCAGGGCTATGTCAGCACATGATAATGCGGCGGTTCTGGTTCTTTTTTACGTTTAGATTAGCGGTTAATAATCTAAATTAAAGATACCTGTGAAGGGAGGGACAGAAAATGGAGGATGTTGGGAATATAATGGATTATTTTCCTACCGTGCAAAAACCCGGTCACTTGAACAGCAACCGGGCGCGGGCCGCAACGGATCCGGTGGGGCGCAGCACTTCGACCTTAATTTTTTCAAATGCGGCCAAACTTGTTTTAAATTCGAACGCTCCCGCATAGCCGGGCTTCATATCCGGAAGGGTAATTTCAGCAGTTTCCAGGGGAATGTCCTGATCAGCGTAGCCAATCCACCGCAAGCGGTAATTTCGCAGCGTATAGGCAGGTATCAGCTTTCGCGTGTCAATCGAAACATGAAGCGCCTGGTCATGGAAGGACACGTCCAGCGACTCCACCGGGCTGGATTCCTCCTGCAGCGCATAATACGAGGGATGTCTTGAACCGTAGAGGTCAACAACACCATGCACACGTTGTTTCAGGATGCCAATGCCCTTGTCGCCCCTGTGGGTACGATAATCGTTGTAACTGAAGAATATTAATCCCGCTACATAATCATGCTTACGGAAAATGGCATTGTGACGCTTCAGGATAGATATTAATTTTTCATCGCCTTCTTTACGGTCAGGGGCGCACCGGCACCATCCGTATTCGGAGATCACCAGCGGCTTGTCCGGAAATGCCTTATGAATGGCTTGCAGATTTTTCTCCATGTCTTCCGTGTCGCCGCCCAGCCAGCTTTCATGGTATTCATTCCATTCGATAAAGTCCATGAGCTTGCTGACGTCTTTTTCCGGAGTATAATGCAGGGTGTTGGATGCGTAAGCGCATAACCGGTAAGGGTCCAGCCGTTTGGCTTCCTTAAGCATATTTTCCGCAAATTTATAGGCAGGCGGGTTTTGCCCGCCGATCTCATTGCATAAGCCCCAGGAAAATACCGAAGGACGATTATATTCTCTTCCGATCATCTCCTTCAGCTGCTCCAAACCGTTCTGCATAATAGCCTGGTCCGGTTCCTCTTTCATCCCTTTAAACGTTCCGCCGCCCCAGGTAGGCACTTCCACCTGGATAAGCATGCCATGCCGGTCACAGTAATCAAGCACCCTTTTATCCTGTTGCCAGTGAACGCGGGTAAATATGCAGTTCAGGTTTTTCATATCCTCGTGGTCGTGCCGGATCCAAGAAGCAGGTTCGGCCATGCCGTATTCGGGATGACTTCCCGCCATTCGTTCCACGCCGGCGAGCCATACACGCTCACCGTTCAGGTAGAATCCGGCATCCCTTACCTCTATCTTGCGAACACCGAACGTGTCCTTTTTGGTATGTACTACGCGCCCGTCTATGCTTAACGAGACCACGATATGATAAAGATTAGGCGAGTCAAAATGCCATAAAAGCGGTTTCTCCAGCACCTGGTCCGGAAACTCAATAATTTTATGTTCCCCCGCCCTTAATACTACCGGGACCTGTTCACCCGACGATAATACCAAACGGTTGCCGCGATCTTCCAGGATCTCATAGGTTACCGAAAGCCGCGCCCTGTCTTCCAGAGTGTTGGCTATTTGCGTTTGTACTTTTATGGTTGCTGTCCCTTGCTCCAGGTCGGGAAGGGCTGTTACCCGCACATTTTCGGCATACGTTTTTGGGGTAATATACAGGCTTACGGGGCGGGTAATGCCGCCATCGGCGGCCCAATCATAAGAGTTATTGCGAGGAAGCATCTGGTCATCGTACCGGTTGCCGGCCTGCACCACCAGGTAATTTTCACCCGGGCGTATAAGGCCGGAAAGATCCAGCATAAAGGCAGTATATCCTTTCCTCAAATGCTCCCCGGCATATTTCCCGTTCAGCCACACCTTTGCCGAATGATACACCGCCTCAAATTCAACGCGCAGGGTCTTTGTCATCCAGTCTTCAGGCACGGTGAATACCTTCCTGTACCAGGCCGTCCCAAGGTAATCATGATAACGCTGGTCAACCTGCCAGGTATGCGGTACGGAAACGGTTTCCCAATCGGGTGAAGTCTCGTTTAGCTCATACCACTTTTCGGCATCTCCCCTATCGTCCGGATCCGTACGAAAAAGCCAGGGGCCATTTAATGAAACAAGGAGGTCATCGTGTGCTTCTTCCGTTTTCCCGGAACCGGAAAGGCGGTTTGCTTCAGCAGATAGCGTCAGGGCGGGAAGCATGGCCAGCGCCCCTGTACCGCCGGCATTTTTTAGAAAGTTTCTTCTTGTAAGCATTTTTATTCAGGTCTCACAGCCCATACGCCCGGGCCTTTACCAATTCGGGTTTTGTTCCATTTCCGGATTATTGTCCAGTTCCGCCTGAGGAATAGGGAACCAGGCATGCTTCTGCACGTTAAGGAATTGCCGGCCCACTTTATCGCTGCTCATGATCTCCTCCTGCAGCAAGCCCCAGCGCCGCAGGTCATAGAACCGCAGCCCTTCCCGGCAGAATTCCAGCATGCGCTGCTGCTGTATTTCGGCCATCATCTGCGCTTCTCCGAAGCCGGCAGGCAATACGGACAGCCCTGCGCGTTGGCGGATGCGATTGACCGGCTCGTAGGCCTCCTGGGGCTTGCCCTGCATGGTCACCGCTTCGGCATACATCAGTAATATGTCGGCAAAGCGAAGCGCCCGCTCGTTAATATTAGAAATAAAGCGCCCTTCATTGTCATTTTGCCAGTTCTGGTACTTCCGGAACCGGGATTGAAAGCCGAATTCCGATTTGAATTCCGAAAAAGGCCGGTTGTAGTACATGGCGCCGGGGTAGTCCCAAACCAGGGTCACATACATGCGCTTGTCGAAATCGCCGCCCGGTGTTTTTTCTTCCTGGAAAGCGTTGAATATTTTATCGGTAGGATAAGCTTCGAACCAGCCGGCCACTTCCGCGGGCGCGAATTCCTGCGCCGTAGTCACACCAAGGGCTTCATTTGAGCTGCCTACATCCCAGGGGTTAGTGCCGCCCACGTCCTGAACCTGTATCTCAAAGACGGATTCTTCGTTATTCTCCCTTTCCGCAGTAAAATTATCCGCATAGTCCGCCGTCAAGTCATACTGGTAAGGCGCCTGCATCAGTTCGCTAAAGGCTGCTTCGGCCTTGTCCCAGTCCTCGTGATAGAGATAGGCTTTCCCAAGATAACCCAGCGCGGCTCCACGGGTAGCCCGGCCGGTCCATTCCGCAGGATATTCCAGCGGCAGCCCGGCTTTAGCTTCGCTGAAGTCCTGGAATACCTGCTGCCATACTTCTTCTGCAGGTGATTTGGCAGCATAGTATTCTTCCTGGCTTTGCGGAGTTTGCAGGCGGACAGGCACGTCCCCGAAATTAATGACCAGGTGGAAATAATTTAGCCCCCGCAGGAATTTCGCCTCCGCGATCAGCTGCGCCCTTTCTTCTTCGCTCATCGGTATTTCCGCGATGTTTTCAAGGATCTGGTTGCACCGGAAAATGCCCCGGTAGCAGTTATTGAATATATTGGTCACTACTCCGTTATCTGGCGCGTTGGTGAAGGTGGAAAACTGGTAGAGGTCCTTTACGTCGTTCCGGATAAAGAAATCATCCCCCCTTCCGTTGGTCAGTTCCACGCCGCGAACGCCCCAGTAGCCTCCGTTCACATCCCGGAGCAGGCTATAGGTGGCGGCGAACGCACTCATCACATCGTCTTTTGTTTCCCAGTAAGTATCGGTGGTGAGCAGATTAGGATTTTTCAGGTCTAAAAGGCCTTCCGTGCAGGCAGTCAGCAGCAGGCCGGCTACCAGCGTGATCAGTATCTTTTTCATTTTCATTTCGTTTAGATGACCGGTTGATTAAAACTGCAGTTGAACACCCAGGTTGGCCGTGCGGGCCAGCGGATACGCCACATGGCCGTAATCCACTCCCCTGTTCAATATGGAACCTGTTCTGCCCAGGTCCGGGTTATAGCCGTCGTAGCCGGTAATCGTAAATAAATTATCAAAGCTCAGGTAAACCCGCAGGGATCCGGCCCCGATCCGTTCCAGCGCCTGCGCCGGGAAAAGGTACCCCAGCTGCAGGGACTTCAGGCGGAGATAAGAACCGTCTTCCAGGAAACGGTCGGACGTCCGGGTATTATAATTAGGATCGTTGATCACTGCACGGGGAAAATCCGTATGGTTTTCCGGTGTCCAGGCATTCAGGGTTGCCTTCGAGTAATTAATTTCCAGGTTCATGCCGTCTATGTCCTGGCGGAAGCCGTTATAGATCATGTTCCCCTGCGTTCCCTGGAAGAAGAGGCCCAGGTCAAAATTCCTCCATTGGGCGTTAAAGCCCAGCCCGTAGGTAAAATCAGGAAAAGCGCTTCCGGCATGCACCCTGTCTTCATCGGAAATACTGCCGTCACCGTTTGCATCCACGAAGCGGATATCCCCGGGGGAAGCATTCGGCTGGATCAGGGTCCCGTTCTTGCTGTGCGCCTGCACCTCTTCTTCGGAATTAAAGATACCATCCGTTTTTACCAGGTAAAAAGCCCCCACTTCGCCTCCGGCCTGTGTAAGGGTGGTGGAAGAGCCGTGATGGGTGGGCTGCCCTCCGAAGATCTGCTGAGTGCCCGTGCCCAGGCGCTCCACTTCATTATTGATTGCTGAAATGGTTCCGTAAACATCGTAATTGAAGTCGCCTTTTCCGCCCGAATAACCCAGGGAAGCTTCCAGGCCGCGATTTTCAATGATTCCGGCATTGACCACCGGGTTGCCTACCGCACCCGTGGAACCGGGAATAGGCACGTTCAGTAATACGTCGGTAGACCTCTTGATGAAATAATCAGCGGTGAAGGTCAGTTTATCCTGCCAGGCGCCAAGGTCCACCCCAATATTGAAGGTGCTTGAATTTTCCCATTTGATATCAGGGTCGGCAAATGCCGTTTGTATGGCTCCGAACCACTTATGCTGATCGGCGCCCGTGACATAATTAATATTGGAAGCAATGGCGGCGCTATACAGGTAATCCCCGATCTCCTGGTTTCCCAGCACCCCGTAACTTCCCCGGAGTTTCAGCCGGTTGATCGCCTGGCTGAAAGAATCGAAGAACGTTTCATTGGAAATATTCCAGCCCAGGGCAATCGAAGGGAAATTCCCATAGCGGTTTTCATCGCCGAAGCGGGAAGAACCATCCCTCCGGAAACTGGCGGTCAGCAGGTAGCGGCTGTCGTAGGAATATACCACACGGCCCAGCATCGAAAGCAGGGCGCTTTCGTAAAGGTTCCCGCCGGTGGCCGGATTGCTTGCCGCCGCGTCCAGGACTTTGATGCCGTCAGGGAGGTCAATGGCAGATCCCCACAGGGTTCTCAGGCGGTTTTGCTGCATGGTATAACCGGCGAGGGCCTGCAGGCTGTGCTTTCCGAATTCCCGGGTAAAATTCAAGGTATTCTCCAGCATGAGCAAGCGGCGGTGACTGCGGTCCTCGCTCAGGTCATTGGTCTGGTGGGTGAACAGCGTTCCCACCTGGTAACGGCGCTCGTAATCATAATCGTAGCCGTGAGTATTATTATAACCAAGGTTCAGCTTATAACTCAGCCCGGGCAGCAGTTCCACTTCCCCGAAAAAATTGAGGACAATGTCGGTTGAGCGGTTCCTGATATCTTCCAGGTGAAGCTGTGCAAGGGGGTTGGCCACGTTCAGTACCGGGCCGTAGGCCCCTGCGAAGCCGCCCACGGCGGTAGTATCGTAAATATCGAACACCGGGATCATTTTAACAGCGGAGCCTACCGGGTTGCCGCCCTGCCCGCCCCATCCGCCGGGCATCTTTGTCCAGCTTTCCTGCGAAAGCAGTAAGGTTTCCCCAAATCGAAAACGGCCCTTGGTGGTTTCCGATTTCACGCGAAGGTTCAGCCGCTCATAACCGGTCACCTTCACTAAGCCCCGTTGGTTGAAATAGCCGCCCGACACGCTGTACTGGCTGCCTTTATTTCCCCCGGTAATGCTAAGCTCATAATTCTGTACCGGCGCCGTGCGATAGACCTCGTCCTGCCAGTCAAGGCCGCTTTCCAGCAGGGCCGGATCTTCGGCAATCTCCAGGCGCGGAAGCCCCGCCGCATCGTGTGCCGCATTGCTTACGCTGGCCCATTCCTGCGCATTCAGCACATCTATTTTCTTCGCCAGCCGCTGTACCCCGGCATTGGCATTGAATATGACCTGCGTTTTTCCCGCCTCGCCCGACTTGGTCGTGATCAGCACCACGCCGTTCGCTGCCCGGGAGCCGTAAATGGCGGCGGCGGAAGCGTCCTTCAGCACTTCGATGGAAGCAATATCATTCGGCGATATATTATTGATGTCCGGGACAGGCACGCCGTCAACCAGGTACAAAGGATTATTATTATTCAGGGAACCCACGCCGCGGATCATAATACGGGTTCCCATTCCGGGATCGCCTCCTGCTGATTCGATCGTTACCCCGGCCACTTTACCCTGCAGCGCCTTGGCGACAGTATTCAGACCTTCGGTAGCCAGTTCTTCCGCTTTTACGGAAGCTACCGCCCCGGTAAGGTCGCTCTTCTTTACCGTTCCGTAACCCACCACCACTACTTCATCAAGCGCCTGCAGGTCCTGCTGCAGCGTGACATTGATCACTTCCCGGCCGTTGACCGGGACCTCCTGCGCCTGGTAACCGATAAAAGAAAACACCAGGGTGGCACCCCCTGCCACGTTCTGAAGGGAAAAGCTACCATCGGCATTGGTAGAAGCGCCGTTTTGCGTGCCCTTGACCAATACGCTCACACCGGGCAGCGGCGCCCCGCTGCTGTCCGCCACCGTTCCGCTGACGGCTGGCAATACCTGCCCGAAGGCCGCCTGCACCAGGAGTACCAGCAGCAGGCATGCCATACCTGCCGCTTTCCGTACCTTCATTAATTGCTTTTTCATTGTACTGTGGTTTTTTTCGTCCCGGGCTTCGCCGCCGGTGACGCAGTCCTTTTATTTAAAATATTCCATGATCTCCGCCGCAATAAGTTCATGCCCTTTCCTATTAGGGTGGTTCACCTGGGACATAAATTCCTCCAGGTCCTTTCCCGCAAGCGCAGCACGCCTGAATTGCCCGTAACTATCCGCCAGTCCGACGCGATGCTTTTTCGCCAGCTCCCGGATCATGCCGGTAAACTTTTCCAGCTCATTCCCCGCCTGACCGATGTCCACCCGCAAATCGGGAGAAGGCGTCAGCAGGATAACTTTTACATCGTTTTCCAAAGCCCGGGCTATCATTTCCTCCCAGGCGGCCCTGCTCTTTTCAATTCCGGGCCCCCGGTCGTTCAGGGCGTAATCAATGAACAGCACATCCGGCCGGTGCGAAAGCACTTCGTCCCGGAACCTTTTTGCCCCCTGTACTGAGTTTTCTCCGCCGATAGCGGTGACAATTACATTGATCACCGCATTTGGATAAAGGGATTTCAGCTCTTTCAACACCAGGTAAGGATAAGCGTCAAAGGTCCTGACCTCCGGTGTTTTGAAGTAGCCGGATGGCACGGAATGCCCGTGAAAAACAAGATTAATGGTCCGGTTATGGGGCCATTGCTTTTGTAATTCAGCTTTAACGGAATCCAGGTAACTGCCAGCACCGGCGGCGGAATCCGGGTGTATGCCCGAACCGGGAATAACCTCCGGGGAAACTGCCTGAAGCTGCCCGCCGGCAGAAAGGCCGGCCAGCAATAAAACCAAAACCAGGGGGCTTATCTTATTCATATACATCAATATGTTGCTAAGAGGGTGGTCACCGAACGCGGACCTACGGTAAAATGATCGCCGGTAATCACCGATTTTTCCAGGTTCCGCCTGGCATCAGTGGTGAATACCCGGAGCGCGCCGGACCGGAGCGTTTCCGGCCGGCTAAGCTTCCTTTCAGACGTGCCTTCATTGATAATAACGATCACCAGCTTTCTCGCGGAAGTATCTTTATAGGCGGAAACCATTAAGCTGCCTGCTGCCGCGCCGGAAGAAGGCTGTTCAGAAAGAGAAGCTTCCACCCGCTGCATGCCCGGGCGGATAAATCTTGAAAAATTACCCATGGCCCATAATTGTTTTGACTCAAGTACCCTCCCGTCTTCCTTTGCATTGTCCGGGTTTATAGTTCCCTGCGGATCGTTGATATATACAAGAGCATCGCTGTAATCGTAAGGACTCATCGCCAGCCACCACTGCCAGGAGGAAACTTCCGCCACCGTAAGGTCGTGGTGAATAACTTTTGCCACGTACAGCCCGTAATCAATGCTGGTATTTCTTGGTGAACCGCTGTACTGATCGCAGATATTTCCCAGTATGCCGAATTCGGTTTGCCATACGGCCGGCGCCGGCTCAACCGAAGCCACTGCCTGTGCCACCTGCTGTCGTACCCCGGTCAGCGTCGAATCCGGGCAAGTGGTCCAGTAACTGTGCCCTGAGATCACGTTCAGGACATTGGGCAAGCCTCCGATATAATTGGGCGACGCGGGAGAAAAGAATTCCCGTACCTGGTCACCACGCCCGTCCTTGTTTCTTTCGTAGAGGTAATTCCACTGGCCCGCTTCGCCCACAACGACTTCGGTCTTCCCTCCGGCGGAGGCTATTTCCTTCGATAACAATTTCACCAGCCGGCTTATTTCACTGTTCTTCGCCGGGCTGCCCTCCTGGCTGGCTCCATTACCTTTGGCGGCCCAGTCCCATTGGGGTTCGTTCACAGGGCTTAAATAATCGAAGCGAAAATGTCCGGCTACTTTCGCAAGGAAAGCCGCGAGATCATCCAGCTTTCCGGTTTGGAGATTTAAAGAATTCCCGCCCGGGCTGAATGCCTTTCCGTTTTGCGCCATCGATACCGGGGGAGCAATGGAAAAGCCAAGGGAGTATTTTACCCCACGCTCGCGGGCGGCTTCCAGGAACCATTGCTGCCCTTGCTGTTTCTCCCAGTCATAAGAGCCGTCCGGGTTTAAAAAACTTTCTTCCCGCCGCCAATCGGTCCGGATACCTGAAGCAACACCCTGTTCAAAACTTCCCGCTCCGATATTGAACCGCCAAAGGGAAAGGCCAATCCCTTCGGGACTGCCACTGTCCAGGGTATCCATGCTAAAGAGCAGGTCGGCGATGCGGTTTTTCTTTTCTTCATCGGCCCAGGTTCCGATAAATTTTGCCGTCCAGCAGTCCGATGCCCCGAAACTATGAATGGTTTGGCGGGTCTCATCAAGTTTCAAAATAAGGCTGGTTGCCTCACTCTTAACTAAGGAGCGGACGTCTTCCTTTTCGAGTACGGTTTCCGGCCGGAACGAGCCGCCCTTCATGTAAGTCAGCAGGCTGTATCGCAATTGCCGGGCGGCTGGCCGGTTTTCAAGGTCGCTGCTGATGTCTGCGGAACAAATCACCAGCCGGCCTTTCCCTACTTTTGCCTCCAGCACCAGGGCCATTTTCCGGTTTTTGAAAAAATTATCGATTACGCGTACCAGCGGCTCAGCAGGCGGAAGAGAATCAATGACCATGCTTTTGGAGTGCATGACCAGGTCCCACCATTGCCAGTTGGTATGAAAGTCAGTGGGAAAATCCGCCAGCGCGGGATGTTCCGGATCGCAAAGCAAACCCATTGTCCCCGGCTGATTTGGAAAATGCACCGGACTCCAGAATACCTGGGTGAAGCGGCCGTCCACGCCTTTCAGCTGCGAAGTATCCGGGTTCAGCAGCACCTTCCTGCCTTCGGCGAGTAACTTCAGCGCTTCAGTGGCCGAACGGGTAAAGACCACCTCGGATAAGTCTCCCGGTTTTGTTCTATCGGAAAGAGAAGCGGGATATACCCAAATGGGCCATTCATTTCTATAGTCCGTACCGGGAATAGTAATGGTTACGTTCAATTTGGCAGCTTCCCTGAGCCCGGCCAGCGGCGTACGTATGGTTCCGAGCGAAGCCAGCGACCCCGCAGGAATGGTGGCTGCCTCGAATTTACCCGTTGCGATAATTGCACCTTCCCTCCCGGTAACTTTCCATTCTGCACGCAGGTTTTCAAGGTCTTCCGCACTGTAATTCGACAACTCCGCCGCAGCTTCAAAATATTCGTCGTTGGTGTAGACGGCTTTCGGAAACCGGAGCAGGGGCACCACAGGTGAACAGAACTGCCGGAAGACTTCCGCGTCAACGAGGCCCTTGCTATCCCAGAAAGCGTCCAGGATGCCTACAAGCGCCGTTCCCTGGCCGGGAAAGTCATGCAGGTCCAGCAACTGGAAACCGCTGAGCCCCCTGGTTTTAAGCGCGCGTTCTATTTCTTCCTTGTATAATAAAACCGATAACTTACCGCTGGCAAGAGTAAATTCATCTGCGTATTTGAGCAGGCCTTTGCGGCGGAGATCATTCCGGACTGCTATAAAATTCAGCGGCTCCAGCACCCCGGTGTATTTTTTTATTTCATCAAGATTTGGATAAACCGAATACTGGCCAATCTCGTGTGTGATCACAGGAACGGAAATACCCTCAATAGCAACCGAATAATCTGTGTTAAAATCCGGGTAGCGCGTATTGAAGATCCCTTGTCCCCGCACCCAGCCCTTTTTGGTCCATTGCGTCACGAAAAAATCGTCCTGAGTTTCCGGCCAGTCGCCATGCCCTCCCTGGAAGGTAAAGGTGGTGGTCGTATATAAGCGGCGGGGGTCTCGTTCTTTCAGTTCCACCAGCAGCGATTCCATAAGGTCAAAATCTCCCTGAAGTTCATTCCCCAGCGACCAGAAGCAGAAGGAAGGATGGTTCCCGTAGGCAGCGATCATACGCTCGGCTTCTTCGCGGATAAAACGTACGGTGGCGGTATCTTCTCCAAAATCCTTGGCCCATAGCGGAAGTTCGGCCTGCAGGTAGAAGCCCATGGAATCGGCTACTTCGAAGGCGGCCTCAGGAGGGCACCAGGAATGGAAACGAAGGTGGTTAAGCCCGTAGGAGCGGGCCGCGGTGAATACTTTTTCCCAGCCTTTTTTACCGGCAGGCGGATAGCCCGTAAGCGGAAAAATGCTACATTCAAGGGTACCCCGGAGAAAGAGGCGGCGCCCGTTCAGGAAAAGCTGTTCCTTATCCGTATGAAATTCCCGCAAACCGAATGTTGCGGCGGCCTTTGCAATCTCGGCGGCCGGGTGTTCCGCGCGCCCGGGGTGGTCCGGCCGGGATCCGGGAGCGGTAGCGCCAAGTTCCGCGCGGAGCGTATAAAGATGGGGATTGAATTCATCCCATAATTCGGCGTCCGGCCCAAGCAGCAGTGTTGTACGATGCGTGGATTGTCCCGGAGACAGGTTTAATGCGATCTTTCTTTGTTGAATAATCCTTTCACCTGAAAATACCGTCAGCCGGAGGCTGCTTTTAACCGCTTCCGCGAACCGGCTTTCCAGCTTCAGGACGGCGGTTGCTGTCCGGGCTTCCACGTCAGGAAACACCTGCACCGAAGAAATAGCCGCATCCGGAACCGCGGCCAGGTACATATCGCCAATCACACCGTTCCACATGATCTGGGTTTCATTGGTATAGGCGTGGGCCATATTCTTGTAACTGATATCGTATTGCTTGCTGTTATCGATTCTCAGGACAAGCACATGCCTTCCCGGGGAAAGCAATTTCCCCAGGTCATATTCATGGGGCGTATTGAGGCTTTCCCGGGAACCTGCCTCTTTTCCGTCGATCCAGAGAGTAGTTTTCCAAAGGGCGCGCTCAAGAAATAAGCTGGTTTCTTTTCCCTCCCAGCTTTCCGGCACGATCACTTCCCGGCGATACCAGGCCACTCCCTCATATTGATGTTTCCGCGTCAGGTGAAGCATGACCTCCCTGCTGATCGTATCCGCGGTAAGTTCGGGCTTGCGGCCAATACCGGCGTCATCCAGGGTGCCAGGGAGCTGCAAGCTGCCTTCGGCCCGAAAGCGCTGCACATACCATTTTTCCTCCAGGCCCTTGTTTTCAGGGTCCAGTCGATATTCCCATTCACCGCCGATGGAAAGGCGGGGCGGGTCGCCGGCGGCAAGCCACGTTTCACCATCATCCTTGCCTGGTGGAACCGGCCAGTCGCCGGCAGCTGTCTGGTCAGGCATCGTCAGCAGGCAAAAAAGGGTACAAATCAACAAATGAATGCGGCTGTCCATGCTTAATTATTTTTTTCTTTAAAAACCGGCGCGGATTCCGTTAAAAAGCCGCTCATTTTTAGGTGAACAGCTGCCCCCTGGTGATATTTGTTCATTTCCAGCGTCTTTTCCAGCATTTCCCGGCATTTCACCTCTTCATTCAGGCCAAGATAACCCAACCCCATCATATAATGACAGTGAACACGGTTCCGCAGGTCCAGATCCTGATCGAACACCAGCAGGTCAGGCAGCGACACAGCAAAATAGTCAATCCTGATGTGATCATTCATATGCGCCGTTCCGAAAGCCAGCAATCCTTCGAAAACCTTCTTTGCTTTTTCAGGTTCGCCCAGTTTATGCCAGGCAAGTCCCTGATACAATATTTTATCGGGCTGCGGATCATTATAAAAAATAGCCTGAACGGGTTCGCTGCTGCCTTTTGTTGCCAGGCGGTAGTTCAGCGCCGCTTCCTCTGGCCGCCCGGCCTTCTCATGCGCCAGCCCGCGAAGAAAATAAATGTCATTTTCAGGCGTATTATAAAGTTTTCCTTCGCCAAGGTTTTCGGGGTACTTTTCCGTAGCTGAAAGCAAGGCCAGCGCCCGGCCGGGATCATTTTCCGTCAGGGCCTGCTTGGCCAGTTCGATATGGCATATCAGGTACTGGCCTACCACTTTTCCCTCCCCGCCTTCCCAGGGGTGGAAGCGGCGTGCTGCAAGCTGCTGCCTGGCTTCTTCGAATTTCCCGGACTGGTTCAGCAAAGTCACTTTTTCAAGATACAAATCATCCCTTTGACGAACCTCTTCAGGATGCTGCTCCAATAGTCCGAGCCTTTTTTGAAGCGGCTGATTATCCAGTTTATAAAGCTGGTCAAGCTCCATCAGCACGCGGGCATCCTTCGGATTAAGGGCAAAGGCTCTTTCCAATGAAGCAAGTGCCTTTTTTTTATCTTTCTGCTTGTTATGATAGGCCAGCGACAAATTTCGATGTACGGTAGGAAACCCGGCGTCAATTTCAGCCGATTTTTCCCAGCAGGAAATGGCTTCGCGGTACTGCCGCTTGTCATACCAGAGATTGCCCAGGTAATAACAGGCTTTGGCATCATCCGGGTTGAACTGAAGCGCGCTTTGCAGCGCCAGGATGTCTTCCACCCTGTTGGGAAAGCTGTAACCTGCCGGGCAACGGGAAGCCGACAGGAAGTGCTTTTTTGCAGCTTCTTCTTCCTGCGCTTTTACTGCATACCAGCCCAGGTAATAGCAGACCATCGGATCGGGCAAGGCGCCCTCCGCCTGCTGGAGCAGCAGCGAACCGGCTTCCCTGTAAAGTCCGGCATGTACGTAATCGAGTGAATACTCTATATAGGTAGTGGACTGGTTTCGCATCAAGGTTTTCATTTGCCCGAGTTCCCTTTCCGCCTCTTCCGGCTTTCCAAGCTCAAGCAACAGCAGATACCGTTCAAAGCGGCAGCCATAGTTGAAAGGATCGCCTGAAAGGGTTTCATCCAGCCAATCCTTCGCCGTTTCCCGCCTGCCGGCCTTCCGGAGTAAAGCGGCTTTCAGGTGCCGCATCTGGGGGTTGTGTATATTTCTTGAAAGCGCCAGATCAATCAGCCGGAGCGCTTCCTGGTACTGCCCCTGCATACAGTCTATACGGGCCAGCTCAAAGAATGCGCTGTCCTGCCAGGCTGCATTCCAGCTTGCTTTGTAAAAAGCATCGCAGGCTTCCTGGTACTTTGACTGAAATTTCAATGAACAGCCAAGGTTAAAATACGGCTCCCCGTCGTATGGATTGGGATTGCGCAGGGTCACCCGGCTCACCGCGTTGCTAAAATAAGGCGCTGCGGCAGCAAACTTCCCCCGGCGGAGGTACCAAAGCCCGAGAGCATTGTTATTTCGCGCGTCCCCGGGATCTCTTTTCAATGCTTCCCGGTAATAATCGGTGGGATCAAAAGTGGCATGCCGGTACTGCTCCAGGTGCAGCCCGTTCAGGTATAATTCCTCGTTCGTGGCCAGGGCTTCCGGCAAGGGGGCTGCGGTAGCGGGCGGGGGAATTTCCTTCTCCCCTTCGCTTTCCGGCTGCCAGGCTACCAGGAGATTATTGCCTGCATCCCTGACTTCGATTCGCAATGATCCGAGGAAAAGCATTCCGACAGGCTTTTCTTCAAGGGCAGCCGCCGAAAATTCGCTCCCGTTGTCAGTCGCCATTTCATCTTCGCCGGAAACTTTCACAGATACTGAGTGGTCTTCGCCGCTGAGTTTTTTCACCGAAAATTCCGGCGGCAGGGCAATTTGCTGGTCAAAATCCTGCGCAGGAGACAGGTCGAACCTGGTACTGAACACTTCCTGTTTCTGTTGAAACAGGCGGATCAGGGCGCCGGGATAAGCAGCGGTAACATATACCCTGATGCGCAGCCGCCCGTTTTCTTCCTCCAGGTTTACCAGGGCCTCTTTCGTAGCGTTCTTCACCATCCCGGCCTTGCTATAGGGTAAGAAATATTGTGAAAACGTTTTCTCTTCGTTCGGCTGAAGCCAGCTGAAGTCGGGCTGGTTATCGGTGAAAACCCCGGTCATCAGTTCAATATAGGGGCCGTCCTCGTCCGTGAGGTTTCGGTCCCAGGCACGCCCGAAATCGCCGTTCCCCCAGGTCCATTGCTTTTTGCCTGGGCTGATATGATGATTAGCTACGTGAAGGATCCCGGCCTGGGTATCGTTCTCATAGCCGCCCATAAAATCGTATCTGGACCGGATGGCCATATAAGATGTGGGCACCGGGATGGTACTGTACCGCGAAATATCGGTGCCGGGCGCATAATTCACCTTGTAATAGGTACCTTTTGCGATGGGAAAGGAAGAAACATCCCGTTTTCCATGATCAAATACGGCATGCACGTCGGGCGGGAATACCGATTGGTAGTGTTCGTTCACTTTTACCGCAGGGTTGGCCCACCACAGAAAAGTCTGCGGAAAGTGGGTCCGGTTATACAGCCGGCCGCTGATCTCCAGGTAGGCCTTGCCGGGATAAAGCGTAAATCCGGCCATGCCCCTGGTTCTGAACATGATCTCTATCTCATTCAGCCACACGGTCTTACTGCCGTCTTTATTTTCGGCGAGCGTATGATCAACCGGAAGAAATGTACTCGGGCGGTGATGCTGGGGCCAGTTAAACTCAATTCCGCCCGAAATCCAGGGGCCGGTCAGCCCTACGAGGGCAGGCTTGATCACCTGGTTGTAATATACGAAATGACGTTCACGGACCTTATCATAGGCCATTTGAATTCGCCCTCCCAGCTCCGGCAGGATCATTATTTTCAGGTATTCATTCTCCAGGAAAACGCCGGTATATTCCCTGTCTTCCCTTTCGTCCTTAATTTTTTCAATGACGGGATGGGGATAAACAACTCCGCTGCTTCCCTGGTATACCCTTTTTTCCAGGAACATCGGGTTCTTTTCCGGCTCCCCGGTACCATAGGTAGGTATGAGAACCTGTTCTTCCCAGATCCTGACTGCTTCGTTCATGCGTTTTGATTTCAATAACCGAAGTTAATTCCTGTACGCGCCCGGGAAAATGGAGGATCCTTGTTTTATCATGGATTATTTTCCTATTTTTACAAGGGTTTCCTGCAAACCCGGGTGTAAAAACGCCCTTTCCTAAACCACCAACTGCGTAAACTGTAAAGGATGGTAACCGCAGTTATTTTGTCTCGCGCAATGCAAAGTTTATAGTAATGCAGCCCGAAAATGAAAAAGAAAGAAGGATTTGAAGGGCAGGAGGCCATTGTGCTTCCTAAAAACGTCGTACGCCAATCAGAAGCCCTGCCCGTGATCCAGGATCTTCATATTACCGATATTGGTTATTACCCGCGGGCAAAATTCCATTACAGGGAACGGCCGGAAGGGGCCGAGGAGCATATCCTGATCTATTGCGTGAGCGGCTGCGGCCATTGCTCCCTCGGAAAAAAAGAGTTTCAGATCAACCCGAATGAATACCTGATCGTCCCCCAGGGCCGGGAGCATGTTTACTGGGCTTCAGAAGAGCAGCCCTGGACCATTTACTGGGCGCATTTCAAGGGAAAGCTGGCTGATCATTTAAGCGAACTACTGTACCGCCGCATGCTCAGGCAGCGAAATGCCGTGCAGTACAATGACTCCTATATTAATCTGTTCAGGAATATTTACCAGGTGTTGCAATTGGGTTACAGTAAAGATAACCTGGAATATGTTGCGCTTAATTTCTCCGGCTTCCTTACCGCCTTTATCTATAACGACAAATTTAACCTTACTGCTCCCAGGGAACAGCCCGACGCCATTGATTCCTCCATTCTTTTTCTGAAACAGCACATCGGGGAGGCGCTCACCCTAAAACAAATAGCCGATCATGTACATTTGTCGATCTCGCATTTTTCGGGTCTCTTCCACAAGAAAACAGGGTTTTCGCCCATCGAATATTTTAATCACCTGAAAATGCAGAAAGCCTGCCAGCTGCTGCATTTTACGGACCTGCGTATTTACGAAGTGGCCGTTGCCACCGGCATTGAAGACCCCTATTATTTTTCAAGGATATTCAAGGAAAACATGGGCGTATCGCCAAAAGAGTACCGGCTGCGCTGGCAATTGAATGACGAACGGCCCGGGAAGCGCCAGGGCCGGTAAATAATCCATCTTTTCGCGGGAATCCTCCATTTTCAAGTACTTGCTATCCGGTAATTTAGCCTCACGGTCACAAATTAAAAACAGCATGAACCAAACCTATATCTGGCTGATCAGCCTGGTGGCCGCCTTCGGAGGCCTGCTTTTCGGATTTGACATCGCTATTTTTTCCGGGACAATCCCGTTTATCCAGCCCCATTTTAACCTGGATGCCGCCGGCCTTGGCTGGGTGGGGAGCAGCCTTTACGTGGGCTGCATGTTCGGCGCGCTGGCCACCGGCTGGCTCACTGACCGCTTTGGGCGAAAAAAGCCCCTGATCCTTTCCGCGCTGATTTTTGCCCTTTCTTCTTTAATGATGGGTCTGGCGGCAAGTGAAGGGGAACTGGTATTATGGCGCATCGTGGCCGGTTTCGGCGTGGGTGCTGCATCCATGCTCTCTCCCCTGTATATTGCCGAAGTAAGCCCCCCGGCAATAAGAGGAAAAATGGTCTCGATCAATCAGCTGGCCATTGTCATTGGCATTTTGCTGGCCTACTTGTCCAACTATTTTCTGGCCGGCTGGGACAATAACTGGCGCTGGATGTTTGCCTCGGGCGCCCTTCCGTCTGTATTATTCTTTTTCTTTGTTTTCCTTGTCCCGGAAAGCCCCCGCTGGCTGCTTGCGCATGGCAAGGAAGGCCAGGCCCGGAATGTCCTGGCAAAATTGCTCGGGCCTGCTGCCATAGAGCAGGAAGTTCAAGCTGTCCGGAGCAGTCTTTTCCAAACGCTTGTAAAAGCCCGGTTTGCCGACCTGATTAAAGAAGGTATCCGCTTTATTGTGTTTCTTGGCATCGGGATCGCTGTCTTCCAGCAAATTTCCGGCGCTAACGCAGTCTTCTTTTACGCACCCGTCATCTTCGAACAAGCCGGCATGCAGGTCAACGACCAGCTATTTCAGCAGATCCTCATTGGAATAATTAATCTCCTGTTTACCCTGCTGGCAATGCAGCTGGTTGACAAAGCCGGCCGGAAGAAGATGATGCTGGCCGGTTCCTCGCTCATGGCATTATTCCTGCTCCTGATCGCCGCCTGTTTCCATTTCAACCTGTTTGAAGGCTACTGGCTCACCCTGGTCGTACTCGCCTTTATTGCCACCTACGCCACCACCCTGGCCCCGGTTACCTGGGTGCTGATCTCCGAGATATTCCCCAATGGCGTTCGCGGCATGGCCGTGTCCGTAGCCACCTTTGCCCTGTGGACCGCCTGCTTTGCCCTGGCTTATGCCTTCCCCGTCCTGATAGAAGTACTGGCCCCCGTACAGACCTTTCTGCTGTTCGCCGGGATATGCTTTATTTACTTCCTCTTCCTCTGGCGCTATGTACCGGAAACCAAAGGTAAAACGCTGGAAGAAATTGAAGCTGCCTTCGGAAAACAGTAAGGCAGGTGGTAAGAGCCCTGCGTTTTGCTATTATATTTACAATTATATTGTATATTAGGGATATAGCCGGTAGTTGAACCTAAACACGGATCTATGAAGAAATTCTACGCTCATCAGTTTGTTTTCCTTTTTTGTATTCCACTCGTTTTGTTTCTGGGCGCTTGTAATACCAAGCCTGATCCGACCATGATTTTCCCGCCGGACCGGGAAATTGATACGCTGGCGTTAAGCTATGATTCCAGCAGCACGCCGCTGGTAGCGGTTGAAATAGCCGGCAAGGTTTATCACTTCATTTTTGACAGCGGCGCTCATACTACGCTCCTTGATATGCCTATTCCTGTAAAAGAGGTGATAAGCGCAGACCCGTTTAAAGATGTCTTTGGAGACTCTTATCCGGCAAACCGGGTCGCGCTGGACACGTTTCGTGTAGGAAGAACAACGTTTTCAGCTTTAAGCAGGTATAAGCAGCGGGACATAAAGTATGATGGGATAATAGGCGGAAATATCCTGAGAAGGCTCGCCTGGAAAATTGATTTCAACGAAAGGAAAATATACGCCGCAAAAAGCAGTAAAAGTTTTGGGGTAAATACTGCTGATGGCATTCCCTTTGTGCTACAAAGCAGTTGCCCCGTTATCACCTTACGGATCAATAATGTGGATATTGACCTGATGATCGATACTGGAAGCGATTATTTTACGTGTATTAACAGCCGCGCTTTCAATTCCATGCCTCAGCTGAAAAAAATGGCGGTTTTCTGGCGAGGTGTCACCAGCGTCAACAAAAATAATCTTTTCCTGGCGGCCAACTATGTCCCGAAAATGGACTCTACCTGGTACGTAGAAGCCACACTGCAGGCGGGTAATCATACGCTTACAAATGAGATCATTCAATTTACAAGCCTTCCTACGGCCACAGTGGGAATGGACTTCCTGATGCGTTTTGATTATGTGATCCTGGATTATCCCGGCCGGAAACTTTATCTTGGAAACAAACAGCGCAAGACGTATGATTATTTAAGCCAAATTGCGCTGAACGTGAACAGCATGGGCCTGCAATTATCAAAAGACTCCATTCCCCGCATTAGCCGGATTGCCAGGATGGAGCAGGTAAAAGACCTCCGCGTTAACGATACAGTATTAGCTATCAACAGGTCCTCCTTTATCAACGGAGAGCCCTCTTTTTATAGGAGGGAAATCCTCCGGAAAGGGCCATTGACAAGATTTCCAGCCTTTAAATTAATCCCTTCTTTCCACGAGATCATCATCGAAAACTTTAATAAAACGCTGCCTCATGCTGAAATAAAAGTGAAACGAGGGGACAGTATTCTCTCCGTTAAATTACGACGTGAATATCGTTTCAGGTCCTTTCCCGACACCGTTTGGAACCTTACCGGCATCCCCCTGGGCTTCCCGTATATTGCTACCGGCGCCTTCTTCGAATTTGCTCCTGACAGACTGGAATACATGTTCCTTCCCCGGAAACCGGCCGATCATGTACTCAAAAAAGACTACCAACCCGCGGACTTCACGGAACTCACTTACTATTATTAGTTATGAAAGCAACTATCGAATTTAATTTACCAGAAGACGATCACGAAGCACAGCTGGCGATGAACGCTGGAAAAATATCATCGGTAATTACAGATGTGCTTCAAAAAATTAGCCATTCATTGAAACACGAAGACCTGGACGAGCAATATGCAGCAGGTTTAGAAAAATCGCAGCAATTAATCCTGGATTCCCTGGAGGAATAGGAAGTACAAGCACTAATACTAAATTGAGTGGCTATTAACTGTTGAATTAATACGCTTGAATTAATACTTCCGCGGGAATACGTAGCGTCTCCGTCAATTTTCGAATCATCGCCAAGCTTAGCTTTCGCTTACCGGACAAAATTTCAGATTTCCTGGAACGGTATCCCAGAATTGACGATAACTCCGATTCCGACAAATTCATTTGATCCATTCGGAATTTTATTGCCTCCAGCGGATTGGCCCTGGGAACGGGGTACCACTTGTTTTCGTACTCTTTTATCAGAATAGACAAAACCTCCAGTTCATCGGACTCTTTAGAGTCGGAACGAATATCCTTTTGCATCAAACTATATGTTTGAGCAAGTGCATCCTCGTACTCATCTTTATTTTTTATCGGATTTAACATAACTGGCGTTTTTTGCATCTATTTTATCGTATGAGTTTGCGCAACTCACTTTTCCGTCAAGGTCACTTCCGCCAGCGGATTGAATAAATAGATGCGACCGGTTTTGACTTCGGTGCAGCGATAGCGTTTGCGCAGGCGGGGGCCTTTCCGGAAGGTGCGGGTCCCATTGAGAACGAACAGCGCGCCTTCGGGGAGCTGTTCCACGGCCAGGGTCCCGGCGGGTTTCGAGTCGTGTTTCCGTAAGGTTCGAAGGAGGGTCAGGTCGGTACAGCTGGCTGCTGCCGGGTTTTCGAGGTAACGGGCAAGGGCTGCCCGGATATCTTCGGGGAAAATATCGGCGGCTAAGAAAGGCTGCATCATCCGGCGGAAGAAGCCCTTCCATTCCTTTCCATGCGACTGGACGTTGTTTCCATGGTGATTCCAGGTAACCAGGTGTGCAAACTCATGGACAAGGGTGACCAGGAAAGCATAGGGATTCAGATCGTGATTGACGGAAATGCGATGGGGATGGCCATTATAGGGGTGGCGGTAGTCGCCGAGTTTCGTACTGCGGCGGCGGGTAATCTTTAGCTGCGCTTTATATACGTCAATCCAGCTGGCAATTACCGGTGCAGCCTTTTCAGGAATATAGGTGGAAAGCTTGCTGATATTGTCCATGCACAAACGATCTGTACCTTACCGGCAGTATCCCGGATTTAACTCAACAGCTGGTAGGTAATGAGGCTGCCGAGATAAGCCATCCCGGTCATATAGACTAACTGGATCACCGGCCATTTCCAGCTTTTGGTTTCCCGCTGTACGATAGCCAGGGTACTCATGCACTGCATCGCAAAGGCGTAAAATACCATTAATGAAAACGCGGTTGCCAGAGTGAATACTGGAAGCCCTGTTTGGGCGTTCCTTGCCTGAAGCATTTTTTCCCGCACGGAATCCATATGACTGTCGTCTGCTTCCACGCTGTAAATAGTGGCCATTGTTCCCACGAATACTTCCCGCGCAGCAAAGGACGTGATCAGGGCAATTCCTATTTTCCAGTCAAATCCAAGGGGCTCTATTACGGGTTCAATGGTTTTCCCAAGTATGCCGGCATACGAATTCTCAAGTTTTTCGGAACTAATGTGATGTTCAATTTCTTCCGGAGTAAATTCCGCCTGCATTTCAGCCGATGCATATTTAGCCTCTACCGCCTGCATCTTGTCACTTGGGCCATAGGTAGCCAGTACCCACAGAATAATGGAAACGGCGATGATCACCTTTCCGGCCTGGACCACAAAAGCCAGGGCGCGTTCGTACATGACCAGGCCCACATTTGACCAGCGGGGCATGCGGTAAATAGGCATTTCCATAAGCAAATAAGACCGTTCGCGCATTCCGATAATGAATTTCATTATGTAGGCAACGCCGATAGCCGCTACCAGCCCCAACAGGTACATGAATAGCAGGGCAAGTCCCTGGAAATTGAACACACCCCATAACCGTTCGTTGGGCACGACCAGGGAGATAAGCAACACATATACCGGCAGACGGGCTGCACAGCTCATTAATGGCGTAACCAGGATCGTTATCAGGCGGTCCTTCCAGTTCTCGATGCTTCTGGTTGCCATAATGGCCGGCACCGCACAGGCTATACCGCTGATTAACGGCACTACTGATCTTCCGTTAAGGCCCACCTTTCGCATGATCCTGTCCATGAGGAAGATAACGCGGGCCATATAGCCGGTGTCTTCCAGGATAGCAATGAAAGCGAAAAGAATAATGATCTGTGGAACGAAAATGACCACACCGCCCAGTCCGGCAACGATCCCGTCCACGAGGAGGTCCGTAAGCACGCCAGCGGGAAGAACGGAAACCAGCCAGCCGCTAAGCCATGCAAATCCTTCTTCGATAAGCGACATGGGATATTCCGCCAAAGAAAAGATGGACTGAAAAAGGATAAAAAGTATCAGTACGAATATGAGCAGGCCAAAGACCTTATGAGTTAATATCTTATCAATCCGGCTGGTAAAGGTCTCTATCGCCGCCGGAACCTCCTGCCGGACACACTCCTTCAACAGGCTGTCAATATAGTTATACCTGGCAGCCGTTTCGGCGAGCTGTACCCGGCCCGGCTGAAAATCATGTTTTTTAATAAGCTTTTCGATGGCAGGACCGCTCCCTTCATTCAGGTACAGCAGGTTCTTGTATTGGTTAGCCACCTGCAGCGCTTCATAGGGATGACCGATATTAAGCGTCTCCTGCAGTTCTCCAAGAAATGCCGGTTCCAGCTCCTCAACATTAATGGTATTATTCTGGGTTGGAACGGGAGTAATGCGGGCGATCGTTTCCTTCAATTCGGGAATACCCCGC
The DNA here is from genome assembly GCF_008033235.1 of Anseongella ginsenosidimutans. Lineage (GTDB taxonomy): Bacteria > Bacteroidota > Bacteroidia > Sphingobacteriales > Sphingobacteriaceae > Anseongella > Anseongella ginsenosidimutans. Next base: position 2,089,833 of record NZ_CP042432.1, on the reverse strand, counting down.
TTATTCCGTGCGTTCAAGGGCACCACCGGTACGCCCAGTTTGCCGGCCAGCTTGTCCACATCAATCTTTAGCCCTGCCTTCTCCGCTACATCAATCATGTTCAGGGCCAGGACAACCGGGATCTTCAGGTCAGCCACCTGGGTAAAAAGCAGCAAGTTGCGCTTCAGGTTAGACGCATCAGCCACTACCACGACGGCGTCCGGGTAGAGTTTGTTTTTCTTATCCGCCAGTACTTCAAAGGCAATCTTTTCGTCCTTTGCCTTGGGGTATAGACTGTATATGCCCGGAAGATCAATTACCTCCGCTACATGTGTATCGGAAAGTGTGCAATGCCCTGTTTTCTTATCAATGGTGACGCCGGGAAAATTGCCTACCTTCTGATTAAGGCCGGTAAGATCATTAAAAACAGTGGATTTTCCGGTATTGGGATTGCCAATCAGGGCAACCCTAAGTAAGGTTTTCAATCTATAGCCGTTAAAATGATAGTTGCTGCTTCACTCTTACGCATGCTCAATTGGTAACCTGCCACGGTAACTGCCATGGGATCTCCAAATGCTGCAATGTAATCCACCCGCACAGGTTCTCCCGGCAGGCATCCCATTTCCATCAACTTAACCGACATTTCTTCATCCGAAAAGGACGATATGGTTCCGGTTTGACCTTTCTGCAATTCCGATAAGTTCATACCCGAGTCTTGGATTTTGCTCCGAACTGCAAGTATAGCCCTTATTTATAACTATTCCAAATTAAAACTTGGCTATACTTAGCCGCAGACATGCCCCATAACAGTTGTTTGCTACACGTGAATCAGCAAAGGGATTCCTGTTTAAGCTTACGGCGCACTTTTTTGACAAAAGAATCAGAAACTCCGGCCAGCTTTGCAGCCTGCTGGTCATCAAGGTCCATCTGCGAGATCAAGTTCCTGACAACTTCACTCCTCGCTTCCAAACGACCTTTTCTAATTCCTTTTTCAAGGCCTTCATCCAAGCCATTCAGCCGATACATTTCACATACTGCTTCTTTCATTCCCATTGTTTTTCTCCTTTTGGTTAATTGGGTCTTTATATTGTTCAAAGCTTCTGTTCATCTCCTTATCCTCAAAACGAATATAATGCGTCAGAAACAGCATTATCGCTTCAATCTTTTTCTTCGGTAGCTGTTGACCTGCGAGGTTTTTCAACAGCTTTATTTTCATTTTGTAAAGCGCTTTGTCATCCAGCTTTTTCCCGGACAACGCAGTCTTGGCAATTAGCAGTACGGTAGCAAAGGGGTTTTTACTCCGTTCCAGCTCCGCGTCATCCTGCTCCAGCAGTTTATAGGTATTGAAAGCGTAAATAAGCTGAGTCCCCCCGTTTTGCTTTCGTCCGGCTCTTCCAGGCAAATGCCCCATGAGTACAGTTTTAAGTTATTGATGGTTTCTTCACAGGTTATATACATAAGGTATGGTTGCTGCGGTAAAAATAACAAACCCATCCGTTATCCTAAAAAAATTAGTAAAACCAAATTGGGTAACTTGCCCGGTTTGCAGCCCTCAGATTTCGCACAGCGCGAAAAAGGCCGGAAAAAGGCGTTTTTTAAAGTTGAGAATGTTGAAAAAGGTCGGAAAACAAGAAACCCCGCCGCGGATGGGCAGGGTTTCTTTTAGTACGAAAAACAGGGCTGTCCCTGTTTTTTTAACTTCTTCCCGAAGATGGTCGTTAAAACGTATAGGTCAGGCCTGCGCTGGCTACGTTATTTTTGGTAGTCATATCGGTTTCGTTGCCGTCACTGATATCTGTCAGGCCGGTGTAATACCTGGCAAAAACGCCGATGCCCATGGGAAGCTGATAGCTTGCTCCGCCGGCCAGCCCAAAATCGATGCTCTTGGTTTGGTCCTTGACATCTTCCTCTGCTTCACCGCCGTCCGTATCAAGCACACTTTTTGCAGACAAAAGCAAACCCAGCTGGGGACCTACTTCCAGGCGAAAACCTTCCCAGAACTGGTACCTTGCCATTACCGGGAGGCTCAGGTAGCTGAGTTTATATTTATAGGAATTGTCACCTTCCTCAGCAAGCACGGATCCCTGGGCAGAATACAGCAGTTCCGGTTGTACCGAAAAGTTCTCGGCCAGTTCGGCATTAGCAAATATACCGGCCTGAAATCCCGTGAGCGTACTGGGATCCAGATCCTCTACGTCTTCGGAAAAATTCAGGTTAGCGAAATTAACGCCAGCCTTTACCCCGTAATTTACCTGTGCATACGTGCCGCCCATTCCTGCCAGGAACAGGGCGCCTATTAACAGTGTTTTTTTCATTTTCATTGCTTTTTTTAATAATGCCCTTCTCTGACGAAAACTATGCCAGTTTCAGGGCCAGGGGGTTAACAAAAGCGTTACAGGAAGTTAACGGCCAGTTTTTCAAGAGCTTGCTTTAATGCCAGAAACCTTGCTTATCTGCCAGGCCGGGCATGACATAACGGGCATGACATGAATGGCGGTATTATTCGGCCTTTACGATTTCAGCGCTTTTCCCGACGCCGTTTTCGTTGAAAGCTTCTACGGTAAAATAATACTCCTGGTTAACGGACAGGCTTTTCAGTTCCAGGGAATTGCTCCCGTAAACCAGCCAGGAATTATATAATTTATCCGGGGCAATTCCCCAGCGCACATTATATCCCTGGCAGCCAGCCTGTTTTTCCCAGGTAATGAGTGCATCACGCCGGTCCGGACGGCGGTCCGCGCTTAAACCCTGTACCTTCCCCGGAATCTTTCCATTACCCAGGCCGAACACGCGCAGATCGGAAATGGAAAGGTGAGGGGTTGGAATATGGATGTTTTTATAGCGGATGTACCGAACGGTCCGGGGCCGGGCGAGTTCGACATAATCATTGGGGACGTCTTCAAAGCTGTTTTTCCTGTCAACCAGTACCTGCCATTTTTTGCCGTCCGGGGAACCTTCGATGAGGTACCTGTGATAGAGGCCGGGTACTCTTCCATACATAGCCGACTGATAATCATTGTAATTTACCTGTATAGCATGTACGGTTGCCGGGTGAAGCAGGTCTATTTCTATCCATTGCCGGTCATTGTTTTCCTTCGCGACCCAGAAGGTTTTCACATTTTCGTCAACTATATTCCCGGGTGCATAGTTTTCCAGTGAAGAAAATGCTTTTACCGGCTTTTTATAAGAAAGCAGCATCCAGCCGCTGAATTCTCCCGCTTTCCCGGGAATTGAAGGCGCAAAATGAGGATAATCCCCGAAAGAAGTATTTACATGCATCAGTCCGTCTTCATCAAAATAGCTGGGGAACATGCTGATGCGCCTTTCCCAGCCGATATTTACGGCAACCGCCGAGGTAGCGAAATGCCAGTAATTCCCCTGCGGCCCCAGGACTGTACTCCCATGCCCCGCCCCGTTGGCAAAGCCGCCGGGTTTGTAGGAAACCGGATTGTTCGGGGCATAGATATACGGGCCCAGCGGAGAATCGCTGGTATAAACGCCGTCTCCGTAGACGTTCCATTCGGTTCCGGGCGCAGCATACTGCAGGTAGTAGGTATCCTTATGCCTGGTGATCCAGGCCCCCTCAATATACCCTTCAAGGACGGTATCCGAATGATTCTCGCCGAAACGCTCCCAGCCATGTTTTTCTTCATCGAGGTTGAACAGTTCGGTCACTTCTTCATGGGGGCGAAAGCGGAGATCCTTATTCAGCTTCCTTCCCCGGATCGGAAACTTATTGGATGATCCCCAAAAGATATATGCCTGCCCGTCATCATCGATGAACAGGGCGGGATCCTGCAGGTTGTTCAAAATAGCCGGCACGGCTTTCCAGTTTCCCGCCGCGGGATTGTCTGTATAAAGAATACTCATGGAGCCGGAAGGATCGCCTGCCATGTACAATACAGAATCTTTATAGTTAAAGGCGGCCGGTGCGTTGGAGCCCTGGAAATACCATTTTCCCGGTGTAATAAATGTCCAGTTATAAAGGTCTTTGGAATGCCAGTAGCCCATTGAACGCGTAACGAACATATAATACTCATTCCTGAATTCAACCACCGCCGGATCGGCGCCTGAACGATAAGAAAGATCATTATTGGCGTTATAGATCATGTAGGTATAATCCAGGTTTAAGGGGTTGCAATAGGTTTTCATTTGAGCCGACTGCCCGTATGCGCTATGCCCCCGGCAAATGCCGAAACCCAGCAGCAGGATCAGTATATAAAGCTTCCTGTTCATTTTTCTTAATTGAACCAAGCCAGTTCCCGTTCCGTGAAAGCCGCTTAAACGGGAGCCGGATCCCCGTGTTAAATAGCTAAAAACTTCAAAAACCGGAAAAACCGAGCTTCTTCAGCCCCTGCTTTATTTCGGGACAGGACATAAAAAGCTCCCACAACAAACCGGAACGGTGGTTTTCTATCATGACCACAACAGGCCCCTGGTCAATGGCCAGGTAGCGCTGCGGGTACCAATTTTCAGTTTGACTAAACGCGTCATAAAACCCGTATTTACCCCAGATCTTATCGCCAAGATTGTAATAGAAATGCTCCAGGGCGGCCATGGACTTTTCAGGCGTATAAGGGAAGGAGGAAAGCGCGGCTGTAGGCGAAATGACGCCAAGATCGCGGGAGGGGCTGTGACCGGCATAGCCCTCGACGGAATAACTGGCTGTCAATCCCCAGCACTGTTCGCCATAGCCTGCAAAATCCTTTGGATTGTCCACGCAATACTCATAGTTGATAAGCGCGTGGTTACGGTTCTCTTCCCAATAATTGGCATAGCGGTCTTCCAGGTTCCTGGGATCCAGGCCCAGGTAGGAATAATGAGCCCAGAATAAGGGGCCGCCGTATTTTTCAGCGCCATTGTGCTTCAGGGAAAGATGATGTCCGTAAGTGGTCACATCTGTGTTAATACCGCCGCTGCGGGCCCATCCGTCGTGATAGGCTTCCGCCGGCACACCATGAGTTGGTGAGGAAGCCGCCAGTATATAGGTGATCATGCATTCATTGTAGCCCTCAATAGGGAAGTTCATCTCCCAGCCATGACTGGGGGACCAATGCCAGTAAAGCACATCTTCTCCCCCTTTGGTATGCCAGTCCCATTCGACGTTTTTCCATAACCGGTCCATTCTGTCGGCAAGCGCTTTTTCTTCTTCATTGCCATCGGCAAAGTACTGGCGTACACACAACAAGCCCTGCATCAGGAAAGCGGTTTCTACCAGGTCGCCCCCATCATCCTTTGAGCTGAAAGATTTTACCTTCCCGGTTTCGCCGTTCCACCAATGCGGAAATACACCATGAAAGCTGTCGGCATTTTCCAGAAAACCGGCAATTTTTTCAAAACGGCGGAGGCCTTCCTCCCGGCTGATGAACCCTCTTTCAATGCCCACCAGGATAGCCATTATTCCGAAACCGGAGCCGCCCGAGGTAACGACGTTCTTATCGTTCTGCGGGTATACCCCGTCCACATGATAACGCTCGCGCGCCATTCCCGATACCGGTTCGGCCCCATCCCAGAAGTACTGGAAGGTGCGGTACTGAACGCTGTCCAGCAGTTGTTCAGCGGTTAAGCTGTCTGTTTTTCCGGGTTCCTCCGGCTTGCTGTCATTTCCGGGAGTATTGCAGGCAATAAACCCGGACAGGACCAGTAAAATAATTAAAAAGCTACTCTTCATTTCTTGCTGGCAAATAACGTGTTTACTTCTTCAGCGGTCAGCGCTTTCGTGTATACCCTGAACTGATCGAGCATGCCGGTGTACCGCAGCATCCAGGCCTCCGGATCGTTTTGTATGCCAATATGCTGCTGATACGCGCCGATTACAAATTTTGAAACATTCTGGAACGCAAGCGGCCCAAGTGGCTCTCCGTTCGCTTCAGGATTGGCAACCGCTGCGGGCAGGGGAATAGCTTGGCCGTCCAGGTAAGCTGAAAATACCGAAGTATTCTCATCATAAGTGAACGCCAGATGCCGCCATTTTCCATACATGTCCGGCAACCGTTCCATGCCGTTGCTCCCGCTAAAGTCAACCCAGGGGCCGAAATTAAATTTCAACTGCATGGAATTATCGTCGGGGTTCCCGTTGCCTTCAATGGTTGCAAACATATTTCCCCAGAAGTCCTCCGTATTGGGAAGCATAAAAATACATTGCGCTCCTCCTTCATGCTTTTCCGTGTTCAGCCAGAAAGCCACCGTGAAGCTGCTCATTTCCGCGAGCTTTCCGGCAGAAGCAAATTGTATCTGCCCGGTTGCTGATCCCTGATAGGCTTTGCCGTGAACACCTTCCACGTAACTGATCCCGGTAGCAGTACCTTCGTCAAAGTGGATGCTGTCCAGGGGCGAATCCTCGAATCCGAGGTAAAGCTGCAAAGGCCCGTTCAGCCTTGCCGTGTCGTCCGGTATGAGGACCAGTTCCGGGCGTTCCATTTTCTGGCAAGACGTAAAGCCAAGGCCCCCTAAACCTGCCATCAGTATAATTGCAGCTGTTTTTAACATATATTTTCCCATTGTCTTGTTCCTTTCTGCTAATAGTTCGGGTTCTGCTTTAAGACGCCCCCCGATTTATCAATCTCCGGCTGCGGAATGGGCAGGTACTCGTGACGCGGCTGATAACCGGTTTTCCCGGCAGCATGCATTACTTGCTGCACAATTCCCCAGCGCACCAGGTCAAAGAAGCGCTCGTCCTCCATTCCCAGTTCCACGCGGCGCTCATGCCGGATCGCCTCGCGCAGCTCTTCCGGATTGGTAGTGATCACCGGCGGGAGTACGGAATCACTTCCGCCCCTTGCCCTTGCCCTGACCATTTCCATGTATTCAAGGGCTTTGGCTGTGTTCCCAAGTTCATTGGCAGCCTCGGCGGCCATCAATATCACATCGGCATACCGGATCACCCGCATATTGAACCATTGCCCGCCCTGGCTCGCGGTAGCATCCCGGATAGCCGGATTGGTATATACCTTTTTATTCCAGTAGGGACGCGGAACATTGGGTGTTGCAGGAGGCACGGTTTCGCCGTAAGGCTCATTCAGCTGTCCGGAATAGAGCAAGGTGACATCCTTCCGGGGGTCGCCGGCCTCAAATGCCTCTGCCAGCGATTCAGTGGGCGTGTTCCAGCCCCATCCCAGGTTCCATTCGCCCGCGCCGCGCACACCCTGGCGGGTAGCATAGTTAATCCCGAACTCTGTCTGCCCCTGTTCATAAAGCGCCTGTATCTCGAAAACCGACTCGCTGCTATTCTCGGCCTCTTCCCTGAATATTTCATCGTAAGGCATGCTCAGATCATACATGCCGGTGTTCATTACTCCTTCCGCCGAGGCCAGCGCGGCCGCCCACTGACCCCGGAAAAGAAATGTCTTGGCCTGCAGTGCAAGGGCCGCGCCACGGGTGATCCGCCCGGGATATTCCGGCCAGTCCAGGGGAAGAACGCCGGTTGCTTCCTCCAGGTCCGCATCAATCAGGGCATAGATCTCGGCTACCGAAGATTTGGGAACGATGGCGTCTTCAGGCTCAATGATCCGGAAATCTATTAAGGGCACTTCACCAAATGCACGCACCAGGTTGAAATAGGCGAATGCGCGCAGGAACTTGGCCTCCCCTGCATTGATACTGGTAGCCGAATCAAGCTCCACGGTGTCTGCGGCTGCTATTACATTATTCGCCAGGGAAATCAGGTTATAATGGTCGGTCCAATACGTATTCAGCAGCCAGAAATCAGTCGTATACTGGAAGTTATCGAAAAAATTTTCGGCATCCACGCCGTCGCTCACCGAACTTCCCTTGACAGCATCGTCAGAACGGATATTATGCACAGCAACGTAGGAAAGCCCCGAAATCCCGTCATTCCGCAGGGCGGCATAGGCGCCGAACACCTGCCCTTCCAGCGAACCCGCGGGAATATCGTCTTCCGTATAGCGTCCCTGGGGCATTCTTTCCAGCCAGTCCTTTTTACATCCGGCCAGGGATAGTGCTGCCAGTATTACCGGAAGCACCCATAAAATCTTTTGGTATCTTGTTTTCATGACCTTTTCTCAATTACATTAGAAATTCAGGTTCACACCCAATGTATAAATCGCCGGCACGGGATAGGTTCCGTTATCGATTCCGAATGAAGTCGAGCTTCCTCCTATTTCAGGCGTATAGCCGGTACTATTCGTGAAAGTCCAGGGGTTCTGTGCGTTCAGGTATATGCGCAGCGCTTTCAGCCCCAGTTTTTCAAGCGTTTGCCTGTTCAGATTGTATCCCAGCTGAATGTTACGAACGCGGAAGAAACTGCCGTCTTCAATATAATAGGTAGAAACCAGGCGATTGTTGGATCTTGAACTGATCAGCGGCTCCCAGTTCGATGTTCCCGCGCCGTGCCAGCGATCCAGCATATGCTCCTGGAAATTGAATTGCGAGAAAGACCCGCGGTTCCAGTCCCGGAAGAGTTCGTTGCCGTAAACACCGGTAAAGTCGGCAGACACATCGAAGCCCCGGTAGTTGAGGCTGAGGGCGATGCCATAGGTGAAATCAGGGGTAGGATTCCCGATCAGGGTGCGGTCATCCTGGGTGATATTGCCATCCCCGTTCACATCGCGGTACTTTATGTCTCCGGGCTTCACCTCGTTGATCTGGTTCGTGGGCGACTGACGGATTTCCGTATCGGTTTGATAAATGCCGTCGGAGATATATCCGTAAAAGTACCCGATAGGGTAACCGATGGCGGTCCGGGAGATGCCGTTGAAGATCTCATAGCCTTCGCTTACCAGGTCAAGCACTTCGTTGTCGACGGTCGTAAAGTTACCGCTGACAGAAAGGGAGAGATCTTCGCCAAGTTCCTGGTTCCAGGAGGCTGCCAATTCCAGCCCATGATTAGAAATACTGCCCACATTTGACAAGCCCGGCCGCGAACCCAGGGTGCCGGGCACGGTCACCAGGATATCCTCTGTCTTTTTATCATACCATACCGCCTCCACATACAACCTGTTTTTAAAGGCATTCAATTCAAAGCCCGCTTCCCAGGCATATACGCTTTCCCAATGCAGGTTGGGATCGGCAATATAGTCCGGTTCGTAAGCAGGAACCACGTCATCTCCGAAGACCGCTGAATTCCCAGGAACCAGCAAGGGATAAGCCGGGTAACGGTATTGATCGCCTGTATTCTGGTTCCCAAGCAGTCCCCAGGAACCTTTCAGTTTCAGGAGATTAACCGTGCTTTGCGACTTCATGAAATCTTCTTCGCTGACTACCCAGGCAGCCCCTACAGAGGCAAAATTCTGCCAGCGTTTCGGATTCTCCGGAAGAAAGCCGGAACTGCCATCCCGGCGGTAGGAAAGGTTCAGCAAATATTTATACTTGTAATTATACAGCACCCTGGACAGAAAAGAGAGGTTCGCTCTTTCCCAGGCTGAACCGGTCCCAGTTTGGGTATCGCTGTCGCCAATATCCACGTACCAGAAACGAGGCTCATTGGGAATAGGCCGGCCGTCACCCTGGGTCCTGTGGCCGCTGGTTCCTTCAAAGGAATTATAATAAGAAGTCCAGCCGGCCATTGCCGTAAGATTATGATCGTTAAAGCTGTTCTTATAGGTCAGCAGCCAATCTGACTGCACCTTTGTATAAATATCCTGGCTCTGGTTTACCGAAGTGGTTTCCACCAGGTGATCGATACCGTCGCCGGCGATATCCGGGTTGTACACATTTATCAAGGGGCTGTAGGACCGGCTCTGATTAAAACCATAGTCGGCCAGGAAGGCGGCCCGGAAGGTGAAGTCTTCCAGGAAATCGACTTCGGCAAACACGCTTCCAACGGCGCGGTACTGCCGGCTGATCAGCGTATTTTTCCGCAGCTCCACATTTACCATGGGATTCCAGATCTGCGCCCGCTGAAAATCAGGCAACGTATGATAGAGCCCGCTCTCCTCGTGGAAAACCGGGGCGATGGGCGCAGCGCGGATAGCCGCATCCACCTCGCGGTTTTGCGGAAGTTCCGATCGGTACCCGTTAAAGTTGATGCCCACTCTCAAATTTTCGTTAAGCTGGAGTTCATCATTCAGGGACAAGGTGATCTTGTTCAATTGTTCATGTTTGATCATTCCCTGCTCCGTCGTGTAGCCCAACCCCATATAGAATTTATTCTTTTCCGTTGCGCCGCTTACGCTCAGATGATTGTAATTCAGTATTCCTTTCTGGAAGATCTCATCCTGCCAGTCGGTATTCGCCGTCCATTTCTCATAATTATAGGGGGTAGCTCCGTCATTTACCAGCTGTTCATCATATAACATCTTAAAGCCCGCGGCATCCGTCATATCCATCGGATCCGAAACCTGCTTAAAACCTACTGTACTGTTAAAATTAAAATTCAGCTCGCCGGCTTTTGCCTGCTTTGTGGTAATGGCAATAACGCCGTTGGCGCCCCGGACCCCGAAAATCGCCAGGGAAGAGGGATCCTTTAGTATTTCAATGGATTCAATATCCGACGGGTTAAGGTAATCGATGTTATCGTTCAATATACCGTCCACCACGTATAAAGGTTTTATGCCATGAATGGTATTTGTTCCCCGGATCCGTATATCAGGCTCCGCTCCCGGCCTACCGGAATTGGTAATATGCACCCCGGCCACCTTCCCCTGCAGCGAAGCCACCGGGTTGGTCGCCGGCTTGTCCGCCACCTCACTCCCGTCAATAGAGACAATGGAACCCGTAAGATCCCGCTTGACAGCGGTACCGTATCCTATTACCACCACTTCATCCAGCTGGCTGGCAGCCGGCGCCAAAACTACATTTATAACGGAGCGGTCACCGACGGTTTCCTGAACGGTAGTCATCCCCAGGAAGCTAAACAGCAGCACCGCCTCATTACCCGGAACGCTGATCGTATAATTCCCTTCCAGATCGGTAGCGGTACCTATGCTGCTCCCTTGCACCGTAACAGACACGCCCGGCACCGGAAGGCTGTCCGCAGCCCCCACAACCCGCCCGCTAACCGTTCTTTCCTGCCCGTAACCATACTGGGTAAAAAAGCATAAAAATGCCAAAACAGTAAGTACATTTCTCATAATCACATCGGTTTTGAAAATGTTTCAGGACCAATTTACCCCTTACTCCTTCCCAATCCCGAATTCTCCCCCTCATCTTTACCTCAACACCCCCGCACCAACCCCCCACATTCACTACATCAACAACACATCACCCCAACCCCAACCCCCTAAAAACAAGCCAACTAAAAGTATACGCATCCCTATCACCCAATCAGCGATGAGAAGCGATCCACCCCCCATCAACCAACCAAACCCTACCCCGCCAGCGATGCGAAGCGAGCCACCCCCATCAACCAACCAAACCCAACCCCCAACGATGCGAAGCGAGCCCCCCATCAACCAACCAAACCCCTACCCCGCCAGCGATGCGAAGCGAGCCACCCCCATCAATCCAACTAAACCCCAACCTCAAACAGTTGTAAAATGTCCGGCGGACAAGGTTTCGCGCGGGGGTGCATGAGCGATGTTTGATTGTTTTGGCGCGCGCGCCAAAACAATCAGCCTGAGCGAATGCACCCCCCGCGAAACCGCCCCTCCGAAGGCCATTTTACAACCCCATCATATATTCCACCAAATTATCATCATGCTCCAGATCCAGCTTCTTCCTCAGACGGTAACGCCTGATCTCCACCCCGCGTACGGAAATATTCAGGAGGGGAGCAATCTCCTTGGAAGAAATATTCATTTTAAGGTAGGCGCATAAACGCAGGTCATTGGGCGTAAGGTCGGGGTGGCGGTTTTTCAATTCCCGGAAGAAATCTTCATGAGCCCGGTTGAAGCTCTGTTCAAAAATACGCCAGTCATCATCATTACTGATATTATTATCGATTACCCGGTACAGCTTATTAAAGGCGCCGGAAGGAAGACCGTTATCTTTTTGCTTTTTCAGGCGGGAAAGCGCTTCTTTAACAGCGATCAGGACTTCATTTTTCTTGATAATGGCCATCGTGGAATTAGCAAGTTCATTGCTTTTCGCCGCGATCTCCGACTGCAGTTTCTCATTTTCCAGCTCTACCAGCCGCTGTTGGTTAAGGAGCCGTTCTTCCTTCAACTGTTCTTCCTTTTCATGCCGTAGGCGCTCCATGGCCACTTCATGTTTTCGCTGTATTTTTTTCCGGTATCTTCTCCGGAAATAGATGACGGCCACTGCCGCCGCCAGCAAATAGCAGAGATAAGCCCACCAGGAGGCATACCAGGGCGGCAGCACTTTAAACGTGAAGGTATCCTGAAGTGTTCCCGGCCCCGGGTCTTCCGCCAGGCGAACCATAAATGTATAAGTCCCGGCCGGTAAATTTGTATATTCCTTGTAATTCAGGGAAGAGACGCCGGACCATCCCTCATCAAAGCCATCGAGCCGCACCTGGAAGCGCTTCTCGGAATAACCATAAGATGGCGAAGCAAAGCGGATCTTGATATTGCTTTTGTTATATTTTACCCGGGGCGTCTCCTTTCCATCGAAGGGAAGAAGCCTGTTGCTATCCGATAACTGAACCACCCTCCGGATAAAAAGGCCCGGCGGCACTTTCTTTTCAAGCTGCTTAAGCGCGCTGTCCCTTAAAGCGGCAAAGCCGTCGTCGAGGCAAAACAAATACGTACTGTCATTCAGCAATACGATATTCTGGTACTCCGAAACCATCTGGGGTAAAAACCTGGAAAAAGGCACGCGAAGCAGCTGCTGTACCTGGTAATCTTCAAGAGTAACCAGCGCAATCGCCTCCGTACTGATAAACCAGTACTTATTCTGCCCGGCCGGAAGAATGCGGTGAGCTTGCTGAAGGATGCCCAATCCTTCGTTCAGCCGCCGGAAGGGGACAATCGCCCCTTTCAATTCATCATACGTATATACGCTTTTCCCGGTGGCAAATACCAGTTGGCTGCCAATTTTAAATACATTAATATTAAAACTGGAAGGAAAACCGGCTTTTTTGTCGAAATAATCGATCTTCCGGGCCTCCCGGAGGTCTTCGCTAAGGCCTATCCGGTAAACGCCTTCATAAGCCCTGCTTGCCCAGATAGTGCCCTGGTGGTCAAATTCGATATACCGGACGGGCTGGGTAAATCCCCGGACGCGATGGCTGAATTCCCAGTTACCCCCAACCTTGCGAAACACGGCCAGCCCTGTGTAGGTGCCCTGGATCATGAAGCCCGGTTCCCCCGGCACTTCGCGCAGCAGCCACCCTCCGGTAACCGGGGAAATTTTTTCGGGGGCACCCTGTTCCGGGCCAATGCGGAAAGTGCCTTCGTTATGCCCGCAAAGCAGCTGCCCGTCTACGACGTCCAGGCTCCAGGCTTGCCCATGGGAACCAGGCACAAAACTGAAAGCCTGGTTGCTTGCCGGATCAACAGGGCGGCGGAACAAGCCATGATTAGTTCCAAGGTAAAGCCAGTCCCTGAACTGTGCTGCGTCATATACCGAACCCAGTAAGCCCGGGCCATCCTGGTAAAAATAAAACTGCTCGCTCAGTTCCACGTAGTCAATGCCATTGTCCAGCCCCAGCCAGAGATTGTGCTGCCTGTCCTCGTAAAGGCTTAATACGGTATTGTTCTGGAGGCCGTTCTCACGGTTCAGGTGACGGATGATCTTTCCGTTTTGATCCATGAGTATCACCCCGTTCTGGATAGTGCCGAAAACAAAGCCAGAAGCGCCGGCAATCCCGTTATTCAACTGATAATCCTTCAAAAATTCGCTGGCTTCGGTATTCCAGGGAAGGAAAGTCGTTCCGTCATAGAGGTACAGGCCCTGCGTGGCGGTACCGATGATAAGACGGTCTTTACTGAAAGGCAGGATAGTCAGTACCGGCACACCCGCGAAAAGTTCACTTCCTTTCCAAAAGCTGAATTCTCCGTTCTCCAGGAGGTAAAGCCCTTTGTTCAGACCCTGCACAATGATCTGGTCATTCACGCTGAAGGAGAACAGCGTCACATCGGGTGTCTCCAGGTCCTTAACCGTTCCGTCTTCGTAAAGGAACATTTTGTTTGAAAAGGCCTGGAAATACACCCGCTCCCCGTCAATAATGATCTTCCAGATCTCCTCATTACTGAATTTATAATCACCCAGCAAATTACTCAGGGAGGTATAACTGAAGCCTCCCCTTGAATTCGCTTCCCAGTAACCGAATTCCTGGTAGGAGCCGGTATAGATCCTTCCGTTTGGGTCGATGGCTACGGATCGTACAATGGTTTCGTCCGGCAGCTCCATCAGGGTCCATTCCGACCCGTCGAACTCCAGCAAGCCTTCTGAATTGGCAAAGTACATGATCCCATTGGGCGCCTGCGCCGCCGACCAGTTCTGGTTCGCCGCTTTGTACTCCCGCTTCGAATAATTAGTAATGAAAGGGGTAGCCGGATCGGCCGCCGCCCGGCCGCACCAACCAATAAACAGCGAAAGAACAAATATTAAGCAGGTCCATATCCTTCTTAAAGCCATCGCTTCCTCTTAAACCAAAAATAGATAACCGCAGTGATCAGGAGCATCGCCGCCAGCGTAAAATAATAACCGTAATGCCAGCGCAATTCTGGCATAAAGTCAAAGTTCATCCCGTAAATGCCTACAATGAACGTCAGGGGCATGAAAAACACCGAAAAGATGGTCAAAACGCGCATAACCTCGCCCGTGCGCTGGGAAGTGAAGGAAATATAAATATTGAGCAGGTGGTTGGATTCGTCCACGATCTCATTATAAAGGATACTGAGACGAAGCTGCAGATCAAGCAGGTCCTGGGCCAGATAATGTTTTTTGTACAGCTCGTTCAGCCTGCGTACTACATCGTCCATCAGGGTAATGATGCGAAAACAAACGGAAGCCCTGCGCTTTACCTTATAAACACTTTTGAGTATATCCGGCACCTTTTTACGCAGGAAGATTGCTGATTCATAGACGTCCATTTCTTCGGCGAACCGGGTGGCCGGTTCCTCATAGGTTTTCAATGCCTGATAAACGATGTGCAGCAGTATCTCGTTTTCCTTCTGCACCTTGCCCGTATCGACGTATTTTGTCTTCAGGTCCCTGAGCAGGGGCTGTTCCGAACGGTGAATGGTAATGAGCAAGCCCTTATCGTAAAAAATAGCGATCTTCCGGCTGGCTTGCTGAATACTGCCCGCCTTTGTCCTGGCTTCCTGGTCCAGCACCCGGATAATAATAAATATTTTATCCTCGATCTGCTCGAATTTCGGCAGGTGTTCCGGTTCCAGGCTGTCCTTTACGGAACTACGCGGGATGGCGTGTTCCCCGGCGATCTCCATTAATTCCTCCTGGGTGGGGTTGGTTACATCCAACCAGGTGAAGCCATTTTGTTTTTCGCTGAAAATCTCTACCATGATAACCGGTTTAAAATCATTTCACGCCAAAATATACAAATTTAGCACCAAATGATTTTAAACCGGATGGAAGGGACGCCGCACGGACGAACCCTTTCGGAACCTGTTATTTCAGGGAGCGGTAAGTATACTGTTCATCGGCTATTTTTCCTGGGACGATCATGCTTACCAGCCATCCTACCGCGAAGCAGGTCAGCATCCCTATGGCCGCATAGAGGAAGAAATGGATGTCCGTGTAAGTCTGCACAAGCAGTAAAACAATTGCGCTTGTAAAGAAACCGGTAAGGATCCCTGCTGCGTGAATACGCCGGGTGAATACTCCGGCCAGGAACATACCTGCCAGTCCGCCCCCGAAGAGGCCCACCACCTTTAAGTACTGGTCCCACATGGAAGCGCTGTCGAGCATGGCCATGTAAATGGCCGCGGTAATCCCCACCAGGCCCAGGGCAAGAGTAACATACCGGGCCACTTTTAAGTGTTGTTTGTCGGTGGCGCCTGGTTTCAGCCGCTTATAAAAATCAGTAGTGATCACCGCCGACATGGAATTCATACTGGAATCAAGCGTGGACATCGCTGCTGCGAATACGCCGGCGATCACTAGCCCGGAAACCCCCGGGGGCAGCTGCTGAGCAATAAACCAGGGGAAAATATCGTCCGACTGGCTCATGGGATCAAGCAGTTCCGGTTTAGTCTTATAGAATACCCAAAGGGCCGTACCCACGCTGAAGAAAATGACTGTGGCCGGAATAGTGAGAATAGCGTTGGTCCAGATGGATTTTGCCGCCTTTTCCGGTGTTTCGGTGGTTAAATACCGTTGCACAACAGCCTGATCGGATGTATAGGACACCATATTACCAAAGAAGCTGCCTATTATTACTACCCAAAGCGCGTCGGTAGTGATATCCCAGCTAAAATTGGCCATCTTGAACTTACCGGCTTCCATACCGGTGGAAACAATGGTGCTTATGCCCCCATCTACCTGGGTGGCGATCAGGACCAGGCTCAGCAAAGCCCCGCCAAGGAGCAGCACGACCTGGAAAACGTCATTCCAGATATCAGCTTCTATTCCGCCCAGGAAGGTGTAGATCATGGAAAGCCCCCCGATAAGCACGATACAAAGGAAAATATTGATATCCATAACCGCATTCAGGGCCAGGGAAGGCAAAAAGATCACGATACCCATGCGTCCGAACTGAAAGAGCAAAAAAGACAAGCCCCCGATCAGGCGTACCGGAAGGCTGAAGCGCTTCTCCAGGTACTCGTAGGCGCTGGTGATCTTCAGCTTATGAAAAAAGGGCAAGTACCGGTAAATGATAATGGGCGCCACAGCGACAATCGTCATATTCACGAAAAAAAACACCCAATCGCTCTCATAGGTCTTTGCCGGGATGGATAAAAAAGTAATAGCGCTGAGCTGGGTACCGAAAATACTCAGGCCGGCGGCCCACCAGGGAATACGGTTCCCTCCAAGGAAATAATCATTGGTGCTTCGTTCCCGGCTGGCGTAATAAATGCCTATACCAATAAGGATTATAAAATAAACGACTAAAATGGAGATATCCAGTAAAGCGAAACCGGCCCTCTTTTCCAGGGGCGTTGCTGCCAGCACGGAGGGGCTGCGTACACCCGGGCGTATTTCCCCGCTTGGAATAATGATCTGCCCGTTCCAGCGCGCGGTAACAGTAGTAACCGGCGGAATGCCGGCTTCTATTTCCCCCATGGCCACCCAGGTATCGGTTACCGTGTGATAGGCCAGAATATCGCTGCTAAAGCCCGGGTGATCATCCTTTAACTCCTGCTGGCGGAAGAAAAGACTGCCGTCATCTCCGCCGAAAACCAGCAGATGCGCCTGTCCAAGGTTTACGGCAGGATTCGCCGCGGCCACGGCCGCACGCGGAAGATCCGCGATCCTCGTCCAGGTGCCTGTTTCCGTATCGTAGCGATAAGCGTCCTTCAAAAATTCCCGAACGGGCCCGCCGCTTGCATCCGGCACCAGATTGGCCCCGCTGATAAGAAAAAAATCATCTTCCTGCGTTCCGGCAACGGAAAGCATCCTCGCGGTTCCCGGCCATGATTCCAGCTGCTTCCATTCCATATTCCCGGCCGAAGCAGCCATGTCAAGCACCCAAAAGGTTTTCATCGGCTCCGGGGCGCCGGGCGCAGACAAGCCGCCGGCTACATATACCTTACTGCCTATCTGCACCCCGCTTCCAAATGCCATTGGCTCGGGAAGCGCCGGCATTTCAACCGTTTCGAGGTTCCCGTTTTCCCATTTCAGCAGGAACACATCGCTATAATGCCGCGCGGAATCGCCGCCGCCTATACAAAGGAGTCCGCGGGAAGTACTCACGGAAACCCCGTATGCCAGCGGATGCGGAAGCCTGCCGGCCAATTCCCATTCACTGGTAGGCGACTCCAGTACGTAAACCGCATCATGCCACGCTTTTACTCCTCCGTCCCAGGGCATACCTGCCGGGAAATTAGCGCCGCCGGCAATGAGCAGGGCGCCATTGGCAATTCCGCCGAAAGGCCCTGCCAAACCCACGGAATCGGGGATGGAAGGGAGCTGATCCCAGCTGAAAAGCTGCTGAGGCTTCCCGTCTCCCGCCAGTAAGGATTTGGCGGGGAATAAAAAAGTCATCAGCATAAATAGAAAAGGAATTGTCCGGTTGGTAAAGCGTTGCATTCGTTGTATTTTCAGATTATATCGTAATTTTTATCAATTGTTCAATGTGGCTGCGCATCCAGCTTGCTGGCCCAATCGAAAAAGGTGGCCTGCTGCAGGTCCTTTTCCATCTCCATCGTTTCCTGTGCGTCCATCGGGCGGAGCGGCAGCCGAACAGGGCCACAATCCATTCCTATTAATTTCATCATCGTTTTCTGAGCGCGAAGCCCTCCATATTTATTGATGACCCTTACAATATCCACTGATGTTAGCTGCAGGGCCTGTGCCGCTTCGAGTTTCCCCGAATTGAAAGAATTGATCAGTTCACGGTATAAAGGTGCAATAAAATTATAGGTACTCCCGATAAATCCCTTCGATCCGGTGGCAAGCGCTGAAAGGAGCATTTCATCGCTGCCGTAAAGCACGTCATACTTTTTACCGGCATAGTTCATGCAGGACTGAAACTCATAGACAAAAGGCGCCGTGTATTTGATCCCCGCCAGTGTGGGAATTGCCTGTCCTGCCTGTTCGAGAAAATCAACCATATCCAAACCCACCCCTGTCAAAGATGGGATATGATAATAGTATAAGGGCAATTCGGGCGCCCCGGAGGCAATCATTGCCAGGCTTTGCACCAGCATATCCGTTGAAGATATCTTAAAATAGGCAGGCGGAGTGGCTGAAATAAAATCGGCGCCTGTCTGCTGCGCGTGGGCGGCCAGGTCCCGGGCATCGGCTAAACTGTTATGGCCTACGTGTACAAATACCTTCAGGCGCTTCCCGGCGGCATCTACAAAGGCTTCTGCCAATTCTTTTCGTTCGCTAACCGTCAGCGAGGGGCCTTCCCCGGTACTCCCGCAGATAAATATTCCTGTAATTCCGTTATTCACCAGTAAATCCACCATTGCAGGAATTTTACTCGTATTGATTGCACCGTCAGGATGCATGGGGGTGAACGGGGCGGCAAGTAGCCCGCTGATCTTCTTTGTCATTTTCTTTTTATGATTAAATTATTTTGTTCTTATTTAAGTAGCTCGTCCGGGTCCAGTTTCTGGAAAATAATGCTTTCGTAAGGCCGCTTCTTTCCCGCCTCATACAAGGCCAAAATGGTACCATCCGGAAGCTTTCCAAGGCTGGAGTAGGCCGAAGGGCCGGTAAACAGGGTTTTTATGACCGGCCAGGTTTTCCCTTCATCATAACTTGCCCGAATGGTCATGTTATGGCGTTTTGAAGTACTTGCGGGATTCAGGAATAATAGCACGCTTTCGCTTTTTCGCCCGGGCCAGGAATAACGGAGAATGCTTGCCTGGCATACCGGCTCTACCAGTTCCGGTGCATCTTTGGGGGAGGTCCAGGTGCTGCCGCCGTCATAACTGATGGCATGTGTGCGGCATGCGCGATTAAAGTAGGAACGCATGTCCATTAACAGGGTTCCGTTCCCATCAGCAAGTTCCACTATCTGGCATTCGTTCACTTTCGGCCGGATGGCCTCACCCAGCTGCCATGTTTTCCCATGATCATCGCTGTAAATAGCATGAGAACCGTATTCATAGGGCCCGCCCCTTACATTTCCGTTGGGATCATCGTAACTGTGGTCGGAGGGAATCACCAGGCGGCCTTTCCTGGGGCCGTGCTTTATCTGGATGCCCACGCCGGGACCGGTGGCGTACCAACCCCATTCCTTCTTCTTGGTAGTAGCGGTAATATCAGCGGGAGTGGTCCATGTACGGCCATCATCGCTGCTTTTAGCCACCCATACGGTGCGGGTTGACTCCGATGTGCCCTTAATGATATCCGCCTCATGGTCAGTCCCCAGATTATGGGTCATTAGTATAAAAATATCGCCGGTTTCTTCATCCACTACGGGGCATGGATTCCCGCAGGTATTGGCGCCGTCATCCCAGATGACCTGCTGTTCGCTCCAGGTTGCCCCGCCGTCTTCAGAGCGTTTCAGAATAATATCAATATTGCCCGCATCCCCTCCGTGGTCCTTCCGGCCTTCGCAGAAGGCTAAAAGCGTTCCCTCCGTACTTGTTACGATGGCAGGAATACGGTAGGTATCGTAATCATCTTCTCCCGAGCTGAAGAGTTCCATTTGATCAGCGGTTTCCTGTGAGGCCGCCCGGCCAGCCTGTGCCAGAGCTTCCGGCGCCGGCGTTAAATAAGCTGCGCCGGCCAAAAAGCAGAGCGCAAATACGTTCTTCGTTTTATTCATTTGTCGTTTCATTTTTTAGCAAAAAATCCGGGCCACGTCAACCGTGATCTTGGAGGGCGAAGGCTTAGTGCTGCCAGTTCACTTAACACAGCGCTAGTATCTGCCGATCTTCTCAGGCCCGGTGTCAATTGCAAATACCGTTTCATCGAAGCTTTTTTTCATTAGCTCCATCTTGATCTTTTGATAATCCGGATCATCCCAGCGATTCTCGAATTCATCCGGATCTTTTCCCAGATCAAATAATTCGCCGCTTGAATGGCCGTGATAATTCACCAGCTTGTATTCCTTAGTCCTTATCATCGTCGCATAGCTTGCCTTGCGCCCTTTTACATCGCCAATTGTGCTGTAGAATTCACATCGCACAAACTCCCGGAAATGATCCGGGTTTGCCTCGCCCTTCAAAATAGGAAGCAGGCTTCTGCCCTGCATATGCTCCGGAACTTCCTCGCCGGCGATCTCCAGCAAGGTGGGAGCAATATCGATCAGCGACACCAGGGCATCGCTTTGCTGGTTCTGTTTGAGTTGGCCCGGCCACCAGAAGATCAGCGGAACACGCACCAATCCCTCGTAAAAACGGCAGCCCTTGTTAACCAGGCCGTGATCGCCAAGCATGTCTCCATGATCGGATGTAAAGATGATCAGGGTATTTCCAAGCTGCCCGGTTTTTTCAAGCGTTTCCAGCAGGCGGCCGATATTCTCATCAATCAGCTCAATCTCTGCCCAGTACCTGGCTTGCCGCAGCCTCGCATTAATGCTGTCAGGATGCCTGGGTTTTGACTGGAACATGACGTCATTGAAGACGCTTTTCTGCTCCAGGTCCGACTCCCTGAAGACCGGCCCGGGCAGGGACTCCACGTCAAAACGCTCCAAAATATGGGCCGGCGGATCATTGGGCCCGTGCGGAGCATAAATATTCAAACTCATGAGCCAGGGTTCCCGGCGATCCTGTTCAATAAAGTCAATGGCTTCGTTGGTACACCAGGTAGTTTGGTCCAGTGCCGCCTGTTTTTCGCCCGGAAGCTTCTTCAGGTCTTCGAATTCGTAGCCCTGTTTCTTCAGCCATACAAGGTATTGGTTTTGATCGCCACCCTGATGCGGGGAATGACTATAACTGAACATCCTGTACCCGTCATCCTCAGGCCTTTTTTCCGGGTTATTGACCTGGGCGCTGGACAAATGAAACTTCCCCGCCAACCCGCAATCATATCCTGCGTCTTTCAGCATCTTAGTGACCAGCGGCGCGGTTTCCGGCCAGTAGGCTGCTCCGTTTTTGGTAGCGTGCAGAGTAGAAGAATACATGCCCGTCAAAAAACTGGCCCGGCTGGGGGTACAGATTGGTGCGGTGCAATGCGCATAATTAAAAGCCGTTCCTTCCTTTACCAGGCGATCGAGATTCGGCGTGCGGACATATTCGTTCCCTAAGGCATTTATGGTATTCCAGCGCTGCTGGTCGGCACAGATCCATAAGATATTAGGCTTTCCCGTAACGTGCTTTGTTTGCGGCAGGGCTTCTGCGACGCCCGGCCCTCCCTGGGGAAAATAAGAAAGCGGGAGCAGGCCCAAGATCACAAGGGCGGCAAATTTTAAATGGAAAATCTGAGATGCCAGGTAATTCATATTTAGTCCTAATGTAGAACATATATGCAAATATCTAAAATATCCTTTAAACATGGGCATGCGTTCTGAAAAATTCCGGAAGCAGCCGTTTCCCGTGTTCCCTGGCAGCTGCTACCTCCGCTTCAGGTATCCACTTATATGGCCAGCGCAGCCGCGGTGTGATAGGCGTCCAGCCTCCAAGGGCGGCCATGAATTTATCCACCGCCTGGTTTGAATAAGCCTGTTCCCGGATATAGGGAACTATGCATTCGTTCATAAACTGCTGTATCCGCTTTTCCAACTCCAGGGCTTTGTCTATATCGGTTTTCATCTGCTGGTACCATTGCTGCGCTATCCCGGGATGAAGACAGGCCACATTGGAATAGGCGCCCGCTGCTCCCAGCGTGTAGCCCGTTGCCAGATGATGGCCCGGCACGAATAAGGAAAGGCCGGGAACGAGTTCCTTCATGGTCCGGTACCATTCCTTATCCCCGCCGGCCACCTTACAGCCGGCCAGGGGAATACCTGCTTCCAGGATACAGCCAAAATCTTCCGGACAAAGTTGTTTCTTGGCATGCGGAGGATTGTAAAGCACCAAACCGACGGGTCCTGCGGCCGCTGCCATCACCTCCAGGTAATCAATAATTTCGGACATGCCGGGCGGAAACCAGTCGGGAAGGATCACCTGGATGGCCGAGGGCTTCAACGAAACGGCTCGCCGCAGGCGTTCCAGCGACAAGAGCGGGCTCATATGCGAACAACCGATCTGAAAGGGCATTCCGGCCGCATTGCATTTATCTGCCAGGATGCCGCTCACGCGGTCAAATTCCGCTTCCGTCTGGTTGTAAAACTCACCGGCTGTGCCATTGGAATAAATTCCGTTTACATTCATAAAGATCAGCAGGTCAATCTCCGCTTCAAGCGCGGGATAATCAATGCTGTTATCCGCATTAACGGGTAATAAGAGGGTCGCCCAGTTTCCGTAGATCTCTTTGGCGCTTAATGGCTTCATATTAATTTCTTACCAGGGGGAATCTTGCTTTTACCTTTTGCAACTCATCAAATAAACTATCCTTCATCCGTGCCGCTTTACCCGGCATGGCCAAACTAAGGTCCCGGCCTTCGCCCGGATCTCTTGAGAGGTCGTATAATTCGGTTCGTCCTTCTTCATAAAAATAGAGGAGTTTATAGCGGCCTTCCCGAATGGAAGACTGGGGTTTGGTATTGACAAAGTCGGGATGATAATACGGAAAATGCCAGTAAAGCATTTCCCTTTTCCAACCCGCGCCGGAAGGGTCCCGAAGCAAGGGAGTAATGTCCGCTCCGTCCCGTGCCCTTGGCGGATCGGTTTTAGCGCCTGTAATACTGCAAATCGTCGGGAATACATCCACGCCCGTCACCGGAATACGGCATATCGACCCCGGCTTCACTACGCCGGGCCAGCGAACGATCATAGGTACCCGGACTCCACCTTCATAAAGGTTCCATTTACTGCCTTTCAGCTTCCCCCGGGCGGTAAAAGAAGGATGGCCTCCGTTATCCGAGGTGAAAATCACTACCGTATTTTCTGCCTGGCCTGTTTCTTCCAGCGCCTCCAGCAATTGGCCCACATACCCGTCCATGGTTTCCACAAAGGCCGCATAATGGATACTTTTTTCCGTCGCAGCTGCTCCCTGCAGCTTTTTATATTTATCATACAGCCACCGGCAGCGCGTTTGAACCGGCGTATGCACGTAGTACATTGAATAATAGAGCAGGAAAGGCC
The DNA here is from genome assembly GCF_008033235.1 of Anseongella ginsenosidimutans. Classification (GTDB taxonomy): domain Bacteria; phylum Bacteroidota; class Bacteroidia; order Sphingobacteriales; family Sphingobacteriaceae; genus Anseongella; species Anseongella ginsenosidimutans. The sequence continues at coordinate 2,066,284 of NZ_CP042432.1, read as the reverse complement.
GGCCTTTGACGGATTTTAGAAAGGCAACCGCCTCGCCGGTCAGCGCATCTTCAGGATATTCCCCACGTTGGAAATTACCAAATGTCTTCTTTTCTTCTTTACTGTAAGCATAAGGATGACTCCCCAGCCCTTCCGATCCTTTGTCAAAGCCCTGCTGTAAAGGGCCGAACGTATCGCCCCAGCCCAGGTAACGGTCATTTTCCTGCGTAAGATGCCATTTACCGAAAAAGCCGGTTGCATACGTACTGTCAATGGCTTCTGCCAGCGTAATTTCTTCCAGCGGCAGATCCCGGGGGTAGGCGGGTTGCTGCAAGCGTGTGCCTGCGGGCGCTTTGCTGCCGTCGGGTTTGCTCACAAACTCAAAATGCAGCCTGGCTGGTGATTTTCCCGTCAGAAACGCGGCCCTGGAGGGCGAGCAGATAGGCGCAGGTGCGTAAGCATCGGAAAACAGCATCCCTTCCCGGGCAAGCTTGTTGAGGTTTGGCGTGGATATGGACGGATTGCCATAACATCCGATATCGGACCAGCCCAGATCGTCGGCAAGGATAAAAACAATATTAGGCCGGCTAGGCGGGGCGGCAGGCTGTGCAAACAAATATACAGGCAGTGCCATCACGCCTATGGTCAATAAATAAGTTGTTAAATACCCTTTCAAGCCTATAAATTTATTCCGCCGGCCAGTCGTCTGTGCGGAAAGACGATGCCGGTAAACCGGCCGTATTATACAAATCCCCTTCTACCCAATCTTTAAAGGCATACCTGACCGCCACCGGCTTATCAACCTTATCGCTTTGCACAAGGATCCCTCCTTTGGATATCTCTGCCGTAGCAGGATAAAAGGTTTTGTCGGCGCCTGCTATTTCAAAGCAAGAGAAGCCTTGGCTTTTCACGACAAATCCTGAAGGAGCGTTTTCAAAAGAAAGCAGTACCTTATTTCCGTCAATTTTCATGGACTTATATACGGGGCCTTCACAAGCAATGCCTTCCATATCATAAGTTTTGGCGAGCGCCCAATAGAGCAGCCGTTCAGCAATCGTTGTTTTATCCGGCGGATGAATGGTCTCGCTGCTTCCCACGTCCATGCTTACGGCCATTCCTGAAAAAGGGATCAGCTCCATGGCTTTCAGCTGGGCTTCCCTCAGGTAAGGAACCGTAGCCGCATGGGTCGGATAATCATAAGGCGCTATTTGGGCGTAATAAAAAGGCAGGCTGTCATTTCCCCATTTTTTTCGCCATCCCGTGACCATCGCCTCCATTAACTGTGCGTACTGCCCGGGACGGGCACGGTTGGCTTCTCCCTGGTACCAGAGAAAACCTTTTATACCGAATCCGGCAATGGGCGCGATCATTCCGTTATACAGGCAGGTGGATACCAGCCGTCCGGCCTCCACGCTGTCGGACGGAAAAGGGATCTCAATCCCGGGAACGGCAGAAAGGCTTTCTTTATCGGTCCATGCTTCTATGGGCGTGCCGCCCCAGGCGGTCTGAATAACGCCTACCGGAACACCCAGTATTGCCTGGAGCTTTTTGGCAAATTGAAAACCTACCGCGCTGAAGGACACGGCTGATCCGGCGGAAGAAACCTCCCAGGCCCCTTTACAGTCAAAGAGTTCCGTGGCCGAAGCCGCCCGCTCCAGGTGGAAAAGCCTGATCATGGGTTCGCCGGCCGTTGTCAGGATCTCGTTGGCATTCAGTATTGGCTGGTTCCGGTAACCCTTCAGGGGCATCTCCATGTTGGATTGCCCCGAACACACCCATACTTCGCCAATCAGTATATTGCTAAGCGTTATCGAAGCGCCTTTTTGCCCTCCGTCGCGCCCGTTTTCACGAAAGTTTATCTCGTATGGGCCACCGGCAGCAGGGGTTTGCACGGTCAGCTTCCAGTTCCCCGCCGCATCCGCTTTCGTGGAATACTGCTTTTCATCCCAGGAGGTCATCACGCTAACCTGCGCGTTCGCGTTTGCTTTGCCCCAAAGCTTCACATCGGATTGCCGCTGAAGCACCATATTGTTCCCGATAATGGCGGGCAGGGTAATTTCCGCCCGGGCCCCGCCGGAAAACAGCAGCAAACCAGCAAGTAGCAGCGTCCTCAAATTCTTCATAATATCTTCCCTAAAAACTAAAAACTTTAAACTAAAAACTGTAAACTAAAAAACTTTGACCCATTAACTAATCAATATACCCATCCGTTTGTGTGATCAGTTCATTATTATCCAATACAGACTGATGCACCGGGAAATACAGCGGGTACCCGCTTTTCCCGTTCAGATTCGGAACTTCTTCATAAATATTGATGGTTCCGCCATGATGGAAGCGGACCAGGTCCGGCCAGCGTTTCAGCTCGGCAACCAGCTCCCTCCAGCGCTCGTCCAGCACTGCCTTCTCCACGGCGGCTTTCGTCATTGCCCCTGAATAAGCAGGAGCCCCGGCACGGCTACGGATCTTGTTCAATTCCGTCACAGCTTCGGCCGGCCTGTTCAAGGCAGCCAATGCTTCCGCTTTCAGCAGCAGCAGGCCGCCCCAGCGGTAAACGATGATGTCATCGTCAAAATAGCGGTCATCGTAAACGCTGCCACGGAATTTATTAAAACAGGTAAGAATAGTGTCGCCGCCATCAATTGCATCAATGATCACGATCTCATCCCGTACGTCAGCCGGGTATTCTTCCAGCATATTTCTTAGCTTTTCACTTGGCGCATATACGGCCCGCGCCCGGTTGGCCTCGGTTACCGGCAATTCATCGTAGTTATCAGCCCCCTGTACATTGATTCCCCAGGAAGCAAGCGTGGTAGCGTACATCTGGTAAAGATCGCCCCGGTAATTGGTTTCCTGGTAATCGAAGAAAATGGAAAAAACGATCTCCTCATTCTTCTTGTTGCCCGAAGAGAGCAGGTCCCGGTAATTAGCCAGTTTATCCGGTCCGTCCAGCAGGGTGGCGCCGGCTGCAGCTATTTCATCAATGGCCTGGATGGCAGCTTCAAAATCAGCACTTCCGCCTCCCAGGACTTTTCCTGTCCACATTTTCACATCGGCCTTTAAAGCCAGCGCGGCAGGGCGGCTGCCCCGGTTCTTATCGCTAAAGCCGCTTTCGGGGAATAAACCAAGCGATTGCTCAATATCCTGGTTGATCTGCCCAAATACTTCCTCCAGCGGGGCGCGTGCTTTTAATTCAACATCGGGCCCCAGGATGGGTTCCAGCTCCAGGGGAACCTCGCCCCATATTCTGGCCAGGGAAAAGTAGGCAAATGCCCGTAGAAAGTGTGCCTCCGCCTTTATTTGGTTCTTTTCCGCCTCTTCCCTGAAGGAGATGCCTTCTATCTCCGTCAAAAGGAGGTTGCAATGATAGATCAGGTTGTACCAGCCGTTCCAGTCAGGCGCATTGGAAGCAGTAAGGCTTTGGCTCCAGGCTTCTGTTACCGGGCCGATATCGCCCGGTTGAAAGGAATCAGAGCGATCTTCGAAATACAAGGTGGTGTTATAGGTGGTGCCATCGTCGTCATGCCCGTAGTTATCTCTTAACTGATCGTAAATTCCTGTTAAATAAGCTTTGCAGTCATCTTCGGTATTCCAGAAACCGGAAGAAGTGATATCCGAAACCGGAACAAGGTCCAGTTTATCGGCGCAACCGGTCAAAGCGCCGGTCAGCATCAGCATGCAGAATAATTTATAATAGGTTTTCATCTTGAAGCGCTTTTAGATTAGAAATTAACATCTATGCCGAAGCGAAACTGCAGGGGCCGCGGATAGCCGCCTTCTTCAATACCATTGTACTGCTCGGGAGAAAGCCCGTCAAAAGCAGTCAGGTAACCCAGATTGTACGCTCCTGCCGTTAACGTGATCCCGTTTATGCCCCTTTTGGCAACAAGTTCCGACGGTAACCGGTAGCTGAACGATACTTCCCGGAAAGCCAGGAAATCGCCTTTGCTGAAATAGAGGGAGTTATCGGTATTATAGCCCACATCCACCCCTACGCCATCATAGGAATCAATCTGCCGTACATGGTTACGTTTACCATTGTCCCAGTCGGATGCCGCGTTATAGCGCGGATACTTTGCCTGATCGCCCTGATTCCACCACATTTCCCCGCTGGTGACATCGGTGAGCGTCATAACGCGGTTCCGGGCATTTCCATTGGCCCTTGCACGCCAGGAATTATTGATCACATGGCCCAGCGCATAATCTACTACCAGTCTTGCGGAAAAGCCTTTCCAGGAAAAGCTGTTGACCATTCCGCCGAATTTATCCGGGCTGGTATATCCCATGAAAATCACGTCCCGGTCATCAATAATACCGTTACCGTCAAGGTCTTCCCAAATGGCATCCCCGCCCACTTTTTGCTGCTCGCCATCAGGTACGTTCAGCCAGGCGCCCGCAACTTTGGTATCATAAGGCGCATTCGCCGCGTCTTCGTCGGTAGCGTAAACGCCGAGCATATTATAAGCCCAAACCCCGCCGATGCGCTCGCCTTCCGCCAGCCCTCCTACCATAATGTAATCGCCCAGGGCCTTATCATATATTAAACCGCCATTGACGCGGTTCTTTTCGTTTCCGTTTTCAGGCAGTTCCATTACGATCAGGCGGTTAAAACTGAAGGTAAGGCTTGTGTTCCATTTAAACGCGCTGTTTTGCAGAATTGCCGCGCCCAGTTCCAGTTCCAGCCCCCGGTTTCTTATTTTCCCGTAGTTGGCCACGATAGAGCTGAATCCTGTCTGACTTGCCAGGGGAATACTTACCAGGCGGTCATCGGTTATCTTGTTGTAATAATCGGCGAGTAAGGTAACCCGGTCATTGAAAAGGCCGATATCCAGGCCAACGTCAAAAGATGTCGTGGTTTCCCAAAGCAATCCCCTGTTGGCAAGCACGGTATTGAGCAGGCCGGATTGTCCGGCATAATTATACCCGATCGCGTATTCGCCCTGCGTGTCTGAAATAGAGAGATTATTGTTTCCTGCCTGGCCCCAGGAACCCCTCACCTTCAGGCGATTCATCAGTTCCCAGTTCCAGAAATCTTCCCGGTGAACATTCCATCCGAGGGAGAATGCAGGGAATAATCCCCATTTCTTATCTTCAGCGAAGCGGGATGACCCGTCATATCGCAGACTGGCGCTGAACAGGTACTTCTTCCGGAAATCGTAATTCACCCGGCCGAAATAGGAAAGCAGGGCATCTTCCAGCTGTTCGGAAGTAACCCTTTCAAATTCCGTTGCCGACGCATTCAAAGTGGGGATGTGATCGGTAGGGGCATTCTCGCCGTCGCCCTGCAGCAGGAAACGCCTGTCAAATGTATAATTGGTACCGGCCAGCAGCCCCAGGCTGTGGTCTCCGTAATTTTTATCATAGGTAAGGATACCGTCTACCATGTACTGCGTACTCAGCTCATGATCGGCATACATTTCCCTCCTGGTATTATATTCATGGTACCGTTCAAAACCTGTGGACTGTGAATTGACCTGGTAAACGGAAGCCGAAGGCTTGAAGGAAAGGCCGTCGATCAGTTCCCAATCCATCCCCAGGCGCATCGTGGTACGGTTCCGCTTGGTCCCGAAATCCTCATAGTACAATTCATGAAGAATATTCCTGGGCGACCCGGCCGATTCCCCGATGGCGGGGGTACCGTCGTCATAATACAAACGGGTGGTATGCGGCAATTTGGATGACCGGCGCATGGTATTACTATAATCCTGCGGGCCGGCATAATCGGCATACTGGTAATTGAGCCCGGCTGACACTTTAATATTTTCGCGCGGCCAGAACTCCCCGTTGATCACATAGCTCAGCCGCTTATAATACGTGCCGAGCATCATTCCGTTAGCATCCGCAAAACCCAGGCTTGTATAAATACTGTATTGTTTACCGCCCTTCTGGAAACCCACGTTAAGATCATTCGTGGCGGCGGTCCGGAACATGACATCCTGGTAGTTATTATCCTTGAAAATCAATTCCCTGCCGGTGACCGGGTCAGTCATGGTCTCATAGCCGCGGTTATTGATCAGGTTGTTCACATAATCGTCGCCCTCGGCGGCCCGTAGATCATCGGTAAATTCAACCGTGGAAACCGAATTGCCGTATCCTTCCCCGTGAAGGCTTCCGTTAATGGCGCCGGTAGAATACGGATAGGCGCCGCCTGTGAGCCTGTTCTTAGTATTATGATCCAGCTCCGCATTGGCCGCTATGCGCGAGGCCCAGATATAATCCCTCGCCGAAGACCAGGGATACTGATTTGACATCTGTTCGACCTGGTGGGAATAATCAACGGTGATCTGCCCTTTTTCATTAGCGCCACCCGATTTCGTAGTTATGAGAATGATACCATTGGCTCCCTGCGCACCGTAAATAGCCGTAGAGGCGGCATCCTTCAGCACCTGAATGGATTCGATATCGGCGGGATTCACATCCGCCAGCGTCCGGTAAACCCCGTCAATAATTACCAGGGGAGCATTGTCGTCCGGATCAGAAGAAAGGGAGGTTCCCCCGCGAATAATTACATCCGCCCCGGAACCCGGCATCCCCGTGGTAACGCGGATATCAAGACCGGCAGCTTTCCCCTGCAAGGCCTGAACCGGATTAATGGAAGGCGTATTCTCCAGTTCCTCCACATCAATCTTAGAGACGGCGTTGGTAAGCGTCGCCCGCGACTGTTCGCCGTAACCGATCACCACCACTTCGTCCAGGGCGGCCACGTCCGGCTCCAGGACAATGTCAATTTCAGATCGTTCGTTTACGGGCACTTCCAGGGTCTCGAAACCCACGTAAGTGATCACCAGTACTCCTTCACCATCGGGGATCCGGAAGGCGTACTTCCCCTCCGTATCTGTTGAAGTACCAATGCCAGTACCTTTGTACACCACACTCACACCTGGCAACGTTTCGCCCGATTGGGCCGAAGTCACCGTCCCGGAGACCTGGAAGTCCCCGGCATCCTGGGCGTTAAGCCGGGCCGCGGCCAATAAACAGCCCAGCATCCACATCCAAATAAATCGCTTTCTCATAAAACTGCTTTGTTTTGGGTTATTTAGCACTAATGTAGCACATATAAACAAAGATAGTTTTTCCACCCCAAAACCACAAACCCCCAACCACCCAGCTTTTGCACATTTTTCCCCACTCGCCCCATCCAAAAACCTTAAACCTTAAAAACTATAAACTAAAAACTGAAAACTATAAACTTTAAACTATAAACTGAAGACTATAAAATATAAACTTTGAACTTTGAACTTTGAACTTTGAACTTTGAACTTTAACTAAAAACTTTAAACTGTGAACTTAGAACTTTGAACCATAACCCGGAAAACCGCCGGGTTATCATTTACGATAAACAACAACCCCTTCCTGCGGACTTTCAACCCCGCCCTCCCCAACAATAACCAGCGTACCGTCCCCAAGGACAATCGCATCCATAAAGCCCGTGGGAGTAACATAACCCTCGTAAGCCGGCTTTTCGAACAACGGCCCCACCTGTTGAAAGGTAACACCAGCATCAGTACTGCTGAAAAGCAAGGGGTTTATCCCATAAGTAGGGCCATTGTACGTTTCACCGTCTTTTTGCCGGCCGGTGGCATTCACTGTGTAAATTGTCTGATCGGATCCCTTGACCAGGAGGCCGGGATAAAGATGGCCGAAGCTTCCCGTTTCCAGATCAGCATCGATTGCTTCAGCCGGGCTCCAGCTTTCTCCGCCGTCACTGCTGTAAGAAACCATTCTGCTTCTGGGACTGCTGTTATTATGGCCCGTCATCATCATCAGGCGCCCGTCTTCCAGTTCAACTACTGAACCATATTGCAGTCCATCACCCTCAACCACCTGGCTTAGGCGCCAGGAAGCGCCTTCATCGTCCGACAGAGCGACACGCACGGCATCGTCGCCGACGGTTAGTGGCATCAAAAGCCTTCCGGCATACGTTCCTGAAGTTAATGCAATCCCATGCGAGGGGCCATTACGCACATATCCGGTACCGTCCACCAGCGCGGAAGTAATGGTCTTCGGCGCCGACCAGCTGTTGCCGCCGTCAGTCGATTCAACCTGGTAGATCTCCTGGCTGGCAGGGTCGTATTCATATTCATCATCACCAATGACTGTTCCGGAAAGGGCGCTGTAATGCAGAATGATTTTTCCGCCGGCCGTGCTAACCGTTTGCGGGAAGCAGTAGCTTTCTCCGCTCCCCTGCCCGGCGATGACCGTGATCTGATCCTCCCAGGTGACTCCGCCATCTGTGGAACGCCGCATCAGAATATCACAATCTCCGGCCGGATAGGTATTTTGCACCACCCGCTCTTCCGCCGTACGCGGGTTGGAGCGCCCTTCGGCGAATAACAACAGTTGATTATCACCGGCGCTAGCCAGGGCGGGAGTCTGAATGCGCGTGTATCCCTGTTCGTGTTCATGCATCGCATAATCCACGGTGTACATGTCATTGCTTTCTATGTACATATCGTGAACATTCACAAAATTTCGCCAGGGCCTGATGGCCGGTGTATAATAATAGGTTTGCCCCTGCGGGAACTTGAACGTAAAGCACAGGGTACCGTTAATAAGCGTATAGAACCGGCCGTCATGGATCACCACTTCGACTTCGGCGGGTATGCCCGGAACGATAACTTCATTCACTGTCGGCCAACCGTCGTTCGGATCAACTCCTACCGTGGTTCCATAGAAGTCAAGGAAAAACGTAGGTGCAATGGATGAAAAACCGTCCATTCCGAAAACGAAATTTTCCTTCGTTTCCCAGCTTCTTCCCAGCGCCAGGCCCATCGCAGTCCCGCTAAAAGTACCAACGGTTATTTTAGCATACATGTAAAAACTCTTACCGGGACCGATGGGTACAAAATACTTTGAATAGACCCAGTTATCCTGGTAACTATTGGGATTACCGCCGAAATGGTCATCGTCAGTAATGGGATAGTAATTCCGGTGGGGGATCATGTGCATGCCATCCGGGAACAAACTCCAGGAAGTGGTATCGCCGGCCGGATAATAGTCCGTATAACCTTTGAACAGGATTTTTCTGTAGTCGGGCACCCCCTCTTTCATCAGCCATTCGCCGGCCTGCCTCGTTTCATCAAAGGGGAAGGGCAGCGTATCTGGAATGCGCTGATCTATCTCAAAAGGCCCGGGAAAATCAAAATGCTCTTCCTCGTAGCAGCTGGTCAGCAGCGCAACACTCAGCAGCGCGCCGGCAAGCAATCGGGCCGTGCCTGGTGCTGCAGTCACTAGTGATCGTAACACTCGTATTTTAGCGGTCATCTTTCTCATTTCTGTTATTTTTGCATCCTATTGCCACAAACGGGCATCAATCGGAAGATACCAGTTCGACTCCTGTTCCAGGTAGGCTTTTCGCTCAGCCCGCTGGCTTTCGGGATACTTTTCAGCCACCTTTTCGGCCAGCATATTGCGGCCGGACAACTCCGTCCAAAGCATGAGATCGTACCAGCGTTTGCCCTCGAAGGCAAATTCGCGGGCCCGTTCCCGGAAGATCATGTTCATCATTAATTCCTTATTGGTATAATCGGTCTCTTCCGGAAGCAGTTCTTCCAGCCCGCGCGCCTCGCGGATCATGTTCACGAAATTAAAGGCCGTAGCATAATCATTCAGCATCAGACTGGCGAGGGCTTTCAGCATATACGCATCAGCGCTGCGGTAAACCTGCCAGCTTGCGCTGCTTTCATAAGGCGGACGCCGTGAAGAGACATTATCAAGGCCAATGTACTTCCAGATAACCGTATCGGCTCCGATGGCCTTGTAACTGAATTGTGTCCGGATATCGGCATTTTCGTCCTCGTGAGAGAAGATCGAATCCACGACATGCGAAACGGGCTTCAGGTAATATTTTCCGCCGTCAGCCCGCAAGGAAGACGTAAACTCCTGCAGGCGGTTAGTCTCGAAGCTATTGCTGTACTTGTACCCCAGCAGGAACAAAGAGTGAGCGCTGGCATACGACGACGTAAACTGGTTCGGCCAGGTTCCCGAGGACCCCAGGGAGTGCTGATGGTTAAGGATGGGTGAATTGGCAAACGCCGATGCAGACCGGTATTCGCCCAGCCAGAGCGCCACTTCTGCCGCCAGCGTACTAGCCAGGGGCTGGGATACCCTTCCATAACGTTCCTGGGCGGGAAGATTGTTCCTGTTCCACTGGTAATTCAGCGGGAGGATCCCTAATACCGTCAGTACATCGTTGTAGATCAGCTGCCATACCTCCTGCTTGCCGGAGGGCATATTATACAAGCCGCGGATCTCGTCGGCAGACAAAGCGATGGTACTACGCGAAACGGTATCGCCCTGTTCATTCACAAAACGGATATCCTCGGAATAGTCGGATGTGATCAGTGGAAACTGATCATAGGTGCGTACCAACATGTAATAACAAAGCGCCCGCAACAGCAATGCTTCGCCGTAATAAGCCCCGGCATCACGCTCCAGCATTTTATCGTCCAGGGCGGCCACCTCATATACCTTTTCCAGCTGCCGGTTGCAGCGCGCGATGGTCCGGTACAGGCCGGAATAATCGGTATACGGGTTGCTGGCACTCACATTATTGAGGACGAATTCATTTATGTAGGGGTCGGGGTCATCCTGCCCAGTTGTCACCATATCGGCGCGGGCATCGCCCCAAAGCAGGAACTTATGTACTTCGCCCGAAAGGGCTTCATACATGCCAACCGCCGAGGCGTTAAGGTCTTCGCGATTCTGGAAAAAATCGTCTTCCTCAATGGCATTTCCGGGTCTCACATCAAAGAAATTCTCGCAGGAAGAAAGCAGCAGGAGCAGGCTCAGGCTTGCGGTTACTATCGTAAATCTTTTCATCTGTTCATAATTTCAAATTCCATCAAAACGACGCTTTCAGGCCCAGCAGGAAAGACTGCGGCATGGGCGACGCGCCGAAATCAATTCCCCGCAGCAAAGGATCAAAGGAGCCGGCCACTTCGGGGTCCATTCCGCTGTAACCGGTAAACGTCAGCAGGTTCTCACCGGTAACATACAGTTGTAATCCCTCCAGGAAACGCAGGCTGCGCTGTACAGGCACCTCATAACTCAGGGTCACCCTCCGGAGTTTCAGGTAACTGCCGTCTTCGACCCAAAGATCGGAGGCGGTGCCGTTGGAAGAGGGATCGTCCAGGGCCGCACGGCTCCATCCGGCGCCGGACTGGCTTTCTGATATCCACCGTCCTGCTACATCGGGCGACTGGTTGGAGTAATCTTTCATCAGGTGCATCTGCTGGTTGAGGCTATTGTATATCTCGTTGCCGGATGAAAAGGCGACCAGGGCATTCAGCGACAGGCGCCTGTACTGTAAAACGGTACCAAGGCTTCCAAACAGGTCAGGCAGTGCCGACCCGATCACCTGCTGGTCCATTTCATTGATCTTTGAGTCGCCGTTTATGTCCTCAATAATATAGTCGCCGGGCTTATAGGCAGTACCGTCGGCCTTGCTAAGGTTTACTTCCGCCGCTGAACGGAATACGCCCAGCACCTTATAGCCATAGAACGATCCCAGGGCTTCACCTTCCCGGGCAATTCCGCTGATGCCGCCCAGGCTGCGGACAATATCCCCGTTCTCCAGCGCTGTTATTTCATTTTTCAGCGTGGAAACATTCCCGTATACGTTCCAGGTAATACCTTCCTTCTCCACGATACGGGCGTCCAGGGAAATTTCAATCCCCTGAGACACCACCTCGCCATTGTTCTCTAATTGCGGATCCAGTCCGATCTCAATCGGCACGGCCTTATAGGTGATCAGGTTGCTTGTATTTTTATAGTAGTAACCTGCGTCCAGGGTCACACGGTCATTGAACAGCGCGGCCCTGATACCGGCATCGTAGGTATCGGTCATTTCCGGGCGAATGCCGGGGTTGGCTACGTTCCCGAGGTAAACGCCACCGAAACCAAAATAATTGGCGGGATAATACAGGCTTTTATAGTAGTATCCCCGCAGGTCATTGTTGCCGCTGCGGCCCCATTCCGCGCGAAGCGATACCTGGTGTGTTTGATCCCGGTCCAGCAGGTCGCCGGTAGCGGTCACTCCCGGGTACACCATCCAGCGGCTTTCCGGGCCGAAATTGGAGGAAGCTTCCAGGTTCACATTGGCGGACACATGTACCCGCTCCAGCAGATCCACTTCGCCGCGCAGGTAAAAAGCCAGCAGGTTCGATTCGTATTTCACGCCGGATGCGCTGTCAACCGTGCCCTGTTCCAGTGTTTCATAGTCGTCGGTTCCGGCGTTGACCTTTCGGGCGAATACTGATTTTTCTTCGTAGGTCTCTACCAGGAAACCAGCCCGGGCGTTAAAATTGTTCACGGCGCCCCATTTCCCGGATTTTTCCACCCAGCTATTGGAGCGAAACATCAGTTCGCTGGAATTGCGTTTGGAATTCTGACGAAGCCGGTGCAGGTCGTTGACAATGCCCAGCGAAGGACGGTATTGCTTTTCCTTAATATTATAATAATTTACGGCCAGCGATGTATTCAGCATCAGCTCGGGAGAAACGGTCCATTTGGCAGTCACCAACCCGTCCACCCGGTTTTCTTCGTTATTATTCTTCATGGAATTTACGAGCGCCAGGGGATTGCTTTTCCCCAGTTCATCCACGCCGGCCAGCGAACGGGTTTGTGCCCCCGTGGGGTCGTGTGACATGGGATGAAAGAAGGGCGCCTTACTGGCCGCTACGAACAGGGGATGAATACCCCAGTCGGGACCTTCCTCCAGGTAATTCAGCGTTGTGTTTCCGTAAGAAAGGTTGTTGGATATCTCGAATTTTTGAGAAAGTTTATAATCCAGGTTGAAGCGCATGCTGATGCGTTCCAGCCCCGAACCCTTCAGGGTTTCCTGCTTGCCGGTATAGCCGATACTGAACATGTAGTTCGCGTCTGCGTCGCCACCCTTGAGCTTCACATGGTAATCATCGAAACTGGCATTACGCGAAATCAGGCCAAGCCAGTCGGTATTGCTATTATATTGCGGAAGTGTAGAATTGAACAGCGGAGAGGTACTCAGCTCACTTTCCGGCACTCCGTTTTCGGCCATGTACGAACGCAGGTAATCGCGGAAACCGGCGCCTCCCATGCGGGGTACCGAATAATCAGCGTTCAGCCAGCCATGGCTGGCGCTGAAATCAACATGCGTCCCGCCGAATTCCCCGCGGTCGGTGGTAATATAAACGGCGCCCGCTCCGCCCCGGCCCCCGATCCCGGACAAGGCCTCGCCGCGCCTCGCGATCGTAATATCACTGATATCGTGCGGGTTTACATAGGCAAAACGGGTGGGCCGCAGCATGGATAGGAAAGGATCCAGGGCGCTGTTATACCGGACCGGAACGCCGTCCACATAGATATATGGCTGGGCGTGCAGGTTAATGGAGTTAACACCCCGGATCATCAGCAGCGGCGCGGCGCCTGCGCTCCCGCTTTCTACGGCCCGGATGCCGGCCTGTCCGCTAAGCAGCTCGCCAAACGTAACAGCGTCGCCTCCCCCGGCCAGTTCCTGCTGTATAAGTTTCAGGGAGTCGTCCGCGGCTTCTTTGGTTTGCTGGCCGATCTGGCCTGCCTCCGGCACATCCTGCGCCAGGAGGCGGCTTTCCCAGGCACTGCAGAGGGCTATGCAAATTCCCGCAGGTACGATCAGTTTCAAATTCATTTTCATGTATTTATTCTTCCGTTATGGGGATCAATTCTATCATGTCCATCAACACATCGCAGCAATAGCTCGGCTTCTTGTTGGAACCGAAATCCTTGAATGCAAACGTAATGGTGACGTCCGAGCGCGATTCCACGGTTAGTTCACCGCAATAGTTGTATTTCAGGTAATCCCATTCCTCAAATGTTCCGTCCGGAGTACGAAGTACAATCTCGTCATCAATGATCTGGTTATTATAAATGGTCAGGTAAGTGCCGCGCGTTCCTCCCCCGCGATGCATCAGGCGGACCCGGTAGTCTCCCGCCGGCACATCCGGGAAGGTCAGGTAGAACGAATCGCCGATCTGCTGCGCGTCAAACTGCACGATCTTGCCTTCCTGGTTCTGATGGTAACTTTTGGTCCCGGTATTCAGCAGGATCCGGGCCGGCAGCTTTGCAAATACGTTTTGTTCTCCGTAAGGGCTTCCCGGCGGATACAAGTTCATCCGGATGGTGCTGGGCGGCGCTTCCACGATGCTGACGATAGTGTCCATACTATGATAAATACCGTTGTAGCCCACGCGGTCGATGCCGTATTCGGCCGACTGGTCGAAGCGGTAATCTTCATTCATGTAATACTGGCCGAATTCATCTTCCTGAAAGCTCAGAGACTCTTCCGTGTAAAGCGGAAAGTAACGCTGTTTGGTCAGCTGATTCAGGAAATATCCCGAATCCGGGATGATGTGATAAGACGCCCAGTCTTTCAGGTTTTCGATGGAATCCCTGTTAAAACCGTATGCCTCCAGCACCTTGTCACTTTCAATGAAAAGGGTCAGCAGACTGTCTTTCAGGTAAACGTCCAGTCCGGTTTCCTCGAATATCCCGAGCATGATCTCGTACTTGCCAGTGGCCTTCAGCTGCTCGTAAATCGTGGTAATAGGGGGCATCAGCACATCATCAATGATGTTTACATAGCCATTGGTTAGTTCAATATTGTATTGAATGATCGTGGCGGCATTATTGAGCCGTATGGCGGCATAGGAATCACGGATATCGGCGATCACGTACTTGCCGTCCAACGCCGTGGCGGCGGGCAGCGGCCCGGGAGTAAAGGCGTTGGTATTGACCTTCCGGTCGAGCAGGTGGTACTTAAAATAGCTGAGCCAATATGCCGGTTCCATATCCGAAATGGCGTCCACGGTGTTCCCGCCTTCCGACAGGCGCGCGAACAGCCGCCCGAAGGCCGCGTTATCGGGAATGAATACCGTATAGGTACCGGCCGTTCGCAGGAGGTTTCGCTGCCCGGTATATTCCACCAGTTCACGGAAAATGCTGAGATCTTCACGGGTCTCGATGTAGTCCATGATCTGAAGGTCTTCCGTCTCGTCGAACCGGGCATCGGACAGTTTGTTCTCGCATCCGGTCAGGCCTGCCAGTATCAGCAGCAGGAGAAGGCTGGTGTTGAGTCGCATGGTGTGCATGTCTTATTTGTTTTGGTAATAGTCCTTCTGTTCGAGCTGAAGATTATTTTCCAGCTCGGTTTCATGGTAAGGCAAAAACCAGCTTTCCTGATCCAGCAGGCGGGCGCGGATCACCGGATAGCTAACATTCATGGAATGTCCGTTGGCCGCTTTCTCAATCAGGATATTCGAATAGCCCTGGCGCCGGCTGATCCGGACGGCCGCAAACCATTCTTTCCCTTCAAAACCCAGCTCAAACTCCCGCTCCATGAGCAGCCTGCTGAAGAATTCGGTCCCTTCGCCGCCTTCGCCGATGCCAAGTGGAGGAATGTCACAATGCTCCCTCACCACATTAATGGCGGCCTCAGCCTCTGCGTAACGTCCCAGCATGGCATAGGCTTCCGCTTTCATAAACAGGACCTCCCGGTAACGGTAAAAAATATAGTTGGCGTTCCGGTTGGCGCTGGAACGGTAGGCCCGCTGATAAGGGGCTTCGCCAAGGAACTTATAGACTTCGGCGCCGAGGCCATAGCCGTTCGTAACCAGTGAAGCGCTAAGCATGGCGTAATTCTTCAGCCGGATGGTATCGGACGTTGCGTATTCGGGTAATACGGGCGGGTAAAGCACTTCGGTCGCGTTCAGCGCGATATTGGTGGCATTAGCCAGGTACCGGCGATCATTGCCCGAGGTATTTACATGGGCAAACCAGTTATAAAGCGGCGAATTTGGCCCTTCCAGCATGTATTGCAATTCAAAGATGCTTTCGGTGGAGTTTCCCGGGTTAAAGATACTGTACCAGTCCAGCGGACGTACCATTGAACCGGCGTATTGCGCATCCAACTGCAGGCAAAGGTCCAGGCAGGCCTGGTACTGATTCCTCCATAGTTTCACGTCCGCCCACAGGGCCCGTACCGCGTTTTTGGTAATACGGCCGTACCGTTCATTCACATTCTCAAACGTTTCCGGGGCATTCTCAAGCGCAAACGCCAGGTCCTCCTCAATAAAGTCGAGTGCCTCGTCTTCACTTGCCGCCGCCGTATTGAAGGTCTGCGAGTCTGATTCATAGGGTTCGGTGATCAGCGGCACTTCCCGGAAGGCGCGCACCAGGTAAAAATAATTCAGCGCGCGCAGCGCCCGGGCTTCGCCCATCATAGAAGACAGCTCCGCCTGGGTCAGGTTCTCGTCCAGCTCCAGCGCGCCAGGCGCGTTCTTGATAAACGAGTTGATCCAGGTAATGGAACGGTACACCGGCGACCAGGACACCAGCCCGTTATCGGGATAAATATCGTGCCGCAAGAATTCGGCCCGGTTACTGTTAAAGTCATCGCCGGCTCCGGGCGCATAAAGCGAGGAACGGATATCACCCCAGCTCTGGTAAACATCCAGGCAGCTGTTCAGCGAAGTGTACAGTCCCATCAGCGAGGAATGTACCTGCCCTTCGTCCTGCCAGAATTCATCTTTTACCAGGTTATCCGGTGTTTCCACTTCCAGGAATTTGTCGCAGGAGGACATCAGAAAGATGAGTCCCAGCAAGCTATATCGTATCTTGACCATCATTTTTTATTGATTAAAAACTAGCCCTTAATCCGAAGGTGAACTGGCGCGCGGGCGCGGTGGTGCTGCTGTCAATACCGTACAGGGTAACGCCGCCGGTAATGGGTACTTCGGGATCCAGCCCCAGGTAGTCGGTCCAGGTGGACAGGTTGTAAGCCGTCACAAAAATGCTGAGCTGCCGTAAACCGATGTTCAGCCGGCTGATCGCTTCCCGCTCCACGTTATAGGTGAGCGAAACGGTCTTCAGCCGAAGGTAGGAAGCGTCTTCTACCCAGCGCGAAGAAGCGATCCGGTTCCAGGCGCCATCCGATTGCGCCCTCGGTATATCGGCAATATCGCCTTGTTTGCGCCAGCGGCCGAGAATCGACCGCGACTGGTTATGAGAGTACTGCATCCGTTCCATGGTATAGCGGGTACCGTTGATCACATCGTTGCCATACTGGTACTGGAAATTGACGCTAAGTATCCAGTTCCGGTAGTTGAAGGTGTTGTTCCAGCCGCCAAAGAATACGGGGTTGGCATCGCCAATCTGCACCTGGTCCAGTTCATTGATAATCCCGTCGCCATTGATATCGTCGTAGATCATATCTCCGCCCTGGAATTGGTGGCCTGTACTGGAACCGTAACGCATATACTTGGGCGTGATGCCATCGGCCTCGTAGATAATATTCCCGTCCGGGTCGAGCAGTACCGCATCGGCATCGGTGGAATAGACGCCAAGCGCCCGGTATCCGTAAAAGCCGCCGATCACATCACCCGCCCGCAGTTTCGAAGAAAAGCCGTCCCGGGTGGAACTAAAAGCATCTGCGTCGAAATTGTCCGGCAGGCTGAGCAACTTATTCCGGTTCCTGGCAATATTAAAGAATGTCTTCCAGCGGAAGCCTTTGTCCCTTCCCTCCAGGATAACCGCCGTAATACCAAATTCAACACCCGAGTTCTCCACGGTACCGAAATTGACATATTGGGAGGAATAACCCAGGGTCGAAGACAGTAGCTCCCTCAATAGCAGGTCCCTGGTACGCCGGTTATAGTAGTCGAACTGGCCGGTGATACGGTTGTTGAACAAGGCCCAGTCTATGCCCAGGTTATATTCGGTGGTTCGCTCCTCGCTGATATTATCGTAAGCAAACTTGGAAGGATAGATATAGGTTTCTCCCATGTAACCGATACCGGTCGAATAAGCGACATCGTACAGGTTCAGCACATCCGGCAGGTTCCCCGTAATCCCGAAAGTGAAACGCGGCTTGATCGAATTCACCCATGCGGCTGATTCCATGAAGGGCTCTTTCGAGAGTTCCCAACCGGCGCCGATGGCCGGGAAAAGCGAATAGGGATTGTCGCTGCCGTAACGCGAATCGCCCTCTGTCTTGCCGGTAACGGTCAAAAAGTACCGGTCCTTAAAGACATAGTGCCCCTGGATGAACATGCCCATGTATTTTCTTGCCCCGAAGATGCCGGTCGCACTGGAAATCACTGCGGAAGCGTCGGCCGACCGAAGTTCCGGGGAAGCGCCGTTGTAATAGGAAAGGGCCGTTGAGTTATTCCGGTCAATGTTCAGGTTCAGCACCCCGGTCACCGTCAGGCGGTGGTTGTCTTCCTGTACGGGATTCCAGGTAAGCCGGTTATTATTATTGATCAGCAGCTGGTAACCATCGGTTTGCCGGCCGGTGTTGTAAAGGTCTTCCCCGGGAATAGCATCGGTCGCATATCCCGGCAGAAAGTATTCGTCAGCCGACTCGCGGAAGTCAGCCGCCACCTGCGTCCGGAATTCAAGATTATCTAAGATCTTATAATCAATGGAAGTAGAGGCCATGAACCGGTTGGCCTTTGTCAGATAGCTGGAATAGTCAATAATTGCAAGCGGATTATACCGGGAATGGCTGGAAACCGCCGCGTTCTGGTCAACGAAATAGTTGAGGCCATTCCTGGAATACACCGGGAAATAGGCCGGGGTTTCCCGCGACAAACGAATGGGGTTGACGTTTTCATTATCGACCGGATGGTCCTGTCCGCGCTTATCGGTGAGGGAATTGGTATAAGAAAGGTCCGCCGATACCTTCAGCTTATCAGAAACCTGGTAGTTCAGGTTGAAACGGGTATTGAACCGATCGTAACCGGTCCCTAAAGTGGTGCCGTACTGGTTGGTGTATCCCAGTCCCCAGTAGTAGCTCACCCGGTCACCGCCCCCGCTCAGGGCCGTATTATATTGCTGGTAAAAACCATCCCGGTTGATGACATCCACCCAATCGGTATTGTTATTGAAGATCCATGCATCTTCACGGCTTAAATCGCCCCGAAGCTGGGGAAGGGCCGTTCCGTTATCCTGGCCGTTGGTCCACTTTTCAAGGTAATAGATCCGCTGGTCATCGCCGGAGAGCATGGGGATAGTGCGCGGCACTTCGGTCATGGTCAGCTTGGAATTGAAGGTCAGCTGAGGTTTTCCTTTCCTTCCCCGTTTAGTACGGATCACGATCACGCCGTTAGCGCCCCGCGAGCCATACAACGCCGTTGCCGAGGCATCCTTCAGAATGTCGATTGACTCAATGTCGGCCGGGTCCAGGTCACCGATGGGGCTGAAACCGAAATCGGTAATACTTTCCACCTTGTAATTGCTGCCGATCACTTCGCGTCCATCGATTACCCAGAGGGGGTCATTGATGCCTGAAATACTCGAAACACCCCGGATCCGGATGGAGGCGGCTGCCCCCGGGTCGCCGCTGGCGGCCACCACCTGAAGTCCCGGCGCGGCGCCCTGGATCAGCTGATCTACTGACGTTACCGGCACCTTGTCCAGGCCTTCCATATCAATCGAAGACACCGCGCTGCTCATCTCGCTTTTATCGATCGAAAGAAAACCAAGGTCTACGTCGGGGTCTTTCTCAGCGACCACTTCCACGCCTTCCAGTTCGGCCAGATCCTCCAGGAGAAAGACCTCGAATTCAGTCGTCCCGCTGAGCGGAAGTTCCTGGGTCTTGAAACCGATCATGGAGAAAGTGATTGTTTCGGCATCAGGATCGTGAGGGATCCGGAACTGCCCGTTTTCATCGGTATTGACCCCACTGAGTACAAGCCCGTTGCGATTGACCAGCATCACCGATACGCCGGGAAGCGGGTTGTTTTTCGTGGCGAAATACACACCGCCCTGCAGGACGGTTTGCTGTCCCCAGGCACCAGCGCCGCAACACATGATGAACGCGATAAAAATACCTGTTTTGAAAAATTTCATGCGTAAACAATTAATCATTTTATAAGACATCGGCAATCTTGTGAATCACCCCGTTACAGCCTTGCAGGTTGGCTTCCGAGGGCATTACCGTATTTCCCGAAGCTCCGGTGATACTGAAACTGCCCCATTCCCCGGCTACCCGGACCAGGTCGCCGTTCTTATCGGGAAGCTGGCCCTGGAAGGTGCCGTCAGAAAAAACATAGCGGTTAGGAATAATGTAGGCGTTCACAAAAGCCTTCAACTCATCCCCGCTGAGTAGTTCGGGATGCAGGCCCGCCGCCACGATGGCATCGTTGGTCGGAGCCAGTATCGTATAGGAAAAAAAGCCGGTGAGGTTCAGCTCCGCACCCAGGCCCGCCCGCCCGCAAGCGTTGACGAATACCGACAGCTCCGGGTCCTGGCGCATCAGCGAATACACGCTTAGCGTGGTATCCAGCTTATTCATCGGTGTCAGGAAGCCGTCGATCTCGTAAATGGCCCCGTTACCGCGTTCCCAGGTGGGCGCGGCCGAAACCAGCGAAACCGAATTGCCGGTATAATCATAGATCTTTCCGTCTTCATAATAAACATAACCGAATTCGGTGGGGTAATACTTCCTCCGGAATCCCTCTTCGGTGCGGACATCCTCGTTGAGGATCCCGGCCCGGCATTGCATATAGCGGTATTCCAGTTCGTCTTCGTTCATATCCTGCGCCAGCGGAACGCCCCATAGCTCGTCGGACTGCAACAGAACAGTCTTGGGGGCATGCTGGTAACGCAGGATATCGGTCAGCCCTTCTTCCAGATTGGTATGCTCGAACATCCAGTACCACTGGCTGTATTCCCTGAATTTCATGTAAACACCGCCCTCAACGCTGTGCATTTCCGGCGACTCTACCACTTTATTCACTTTATAAATAACGCTGTTGCTGGCTGGCACCGAACCGGTAATGGCGGTTGAAACATCCAGGATCGATTCAGGATGGCCCACAATAGGACGCCATATCGGATCGTATCGTACAAGGTCGGTTTTGAACCAGAAATCGCTGATAATGGTGGAACGCAGCAGCGAATACATTACTTTTTTGGGAAGCGAATCGATCGTATTATAAAGATCCTCTTCCATATACGGCTCGAAATAGGAAAGGATGGCTTCATCGGTTGGCACCAGCAAGGTAGACCGCACGTCCTCGTCCGCAAGGTTGCGTCCGAATGAATAGCCTTTGTACAGTGTGGTGTCCACCCAGCCGTATTCATCCTTCTCGCCCAGCGTATACTGTACATGTTTTTCCATCCATTGGCTGTAAATGCTCGTTTCCGGGTCATTCATCAGGGCAATGTCGGTGCGCGGCAGCACAGGAAGGGGCCCGGCCAGTACATGGATGACCCCGTTATTGGCGTCGATGTCCCTGTCGGTTTCCGATATCTGCGCCGATTCCACCATTAGTCCGCTCCCTCCCGTGGAGAACAGTCCGCTGTAATCTTCCTGCTGCCGGCTAAAAAACGCGGGCGCGAAAATGCGGATAGACTTCCCGGGAATCTTATCGCTGGCCCTTGTCTTAAAAATGGTGGCACGCGTTTGTTCCAGCTCCGTGTTCGCGTCCAGGTATCTTTTCTCCAGGTCATAGGCATAGTACATGCCATTGATGAAATGGTAATTTACAAACTGCTCCAGCTGCTCCCGCGGCACCTCATTCAGGGTTTGATAACCGGCATCCCGGACAAATGACTGCACTTGTTCGTCGGTTGGGGCCAGACAGGTATAAATAGCCGCTTCCCCGAGCGTTTCCCGCAGCCCCAGCGTATCGATCATCCCCACGAAAGCTGAAAAACGGCCGTCCTTTTCAAGCACTTCAATAATATTATCCTCCAGCTGGGTGGACGGATAATAATGCTCATCGAAATCTTTGGAACATGCTGTCATGAAAACTGCCAGCGTGAAATAAAGAAGAAGCAAATGCGAGTGTCGCTGTCTATTCATATATCATTGATTTAATAAGGCGCTTAGTGGGATTCGCTGAAATACCAGGTCGGCCTGGCTGCTCTCGTAAAGGATGCCGATATGATCTTCATCCACCGAGGTCAGACAGGAATATCCCCTTCCCCGCCACTCGTCAAGTAAAACCTGATTTTCTACCGGCCAGGTATTACCGTCATCAAAACTTGTCTTTATGGTCATGTTCTCACGGTGGGTTTTGGAATTCGGGTTCGAAAAGAGCAGTATGGATCGCTCTTTACGTCCTTTAAGAAAAGTATGCTTGTAAAGGCTGGCCATACAGGTGGGCTCCGGCAACGCGCCGAAAGAAGCAGGATGTTCCTGCCAGGTCTTGCCCATATCCTGGCTGACGGCAATGGGGCGGCCGTTATCGTCGCCGGTATTTCCCTTATTCTTCCCCGATCGCATATTCAGCATCAGGGATCCGTCACCAAGCTGCACCACGGCGCATTCGGTCGTACTTACCTCCACCGCCATGGTCGCGGGGCTGCCGGTAATCCAGGTTTCCCCACCGTCTTTACTGTAGGTAACCGTTGAAAATCCTTTGCCCGAAGCGTCTCTTCCCTGGGTGGGAAAAACAAGTGTGCCGTCCTTCAGGGTAATCCCCCGGCCGGGCGCGGGCGCCCACAGCCACCAGTCTTCTTTTTTACCCATGCGGGTAATATTTACAGGTTTGCTCCAGGTTTTTCCATCGTCGGTGCTTTTAACCAGCAGGAATTGAGAGGTCTGTTTTACGCCATAGCCTGGCTGGGAGGCTTTATTCCTCCATTGATGATTCCATACATCACTCTGTTCATTCAGCCCTTCCACCCATTCGCCTTCCGGATTGATCACGCCGTGCATCCACAGCCCGGCAATATAAATGACATCGGAATTCCGGTCTACAAGAATACACGCATCGGATACTCCGTTGAACTTTTCCGGCAGCCCGCCCCATTCCTTTTGATCCAGCACAATGCGGATGGGCTCCCAGGTGGCTCCTCCGTCGGTGCTTCTGTGCAGGCCTATATCCATATTTCCCTGCAGGTCCCGGGCGCTGTCATGGCGGGCGTCAAAAATTGCCAGCAAGGTGCCTTTGTTCGTAGTGACCAGCCCGGGGATCCGGGCGGTATGAGTACCGTCTTGCCCATGCTGCCTTACAGCTACTCCCACACGCTGCAGGACCGGCCGGGCGACCGGGGGTACCGGCAATGTTTTGCTTTCTTTTCCCTCTTTTCCCTCAAGGATCAAACTGGTTCCGGAAATGCTTATTAAATGATCCAGGCTCGCCGCGGGATCCAGATCCGCTGCCACCCAGAAATAATGCGTTCCGGCTTCCAGCATTAGCTTTCCGGAGACCTCCATTTGTTCTCCCGGCCGGGAGACGGCGCCAAAAAGTTTAGCCTTCCCGCTTGCCAGATCGCCGGCAAGGGAATCAGTCCCACGGTAATAGACACTTACCGTATGTAAGTCGCGAAGCCGGCTGGTACCCGCCGCCGTTAACGTTAAGCCGGTAAGCAATACAGGAGCATCTGCCGTAATGCGGATTCGAAGCACAGGGTTCCGCGGCTTATTCTTTAAGACAGGAAGCTGGAACTGCCGCTGGGTCACAGGAAAAGGAAGGTTTGCGTGCTGCGCATCGATATTTTGCGATGGAAACAGCAATACCGCTATGAAAAGAAAGTATTTAACTACACGGAACACGTTCCCCTGGATTGCATGCATCCTTATCGGTTTTTTAGGTTAATCGCTCTCGGTTCGGTTAATTGTCCTTACATTAAGTAGTCTTAATGTAGAACATATATGCAAATATAATTAATCTACCTATAATTGCAAATTATTTTACTTCGGGTACGGCCCCTGCCAACCTTCTTTCAGCATCTGGCTTAAAAGTTCTATATTTTTCGCTTGTTCGTTCTTACCGGCTATATTCTCCGTTTCCAGCGGATCCTTACGATGATCATATAATTCCCGCGCCTCCACCTCGCCTGTTTCAAAGTCTTGCCATTCGGTATAGCGATAATCCGCTGTCCGGAGGGAATAGCCCATTATCGCCGGCTGTTTTTTATATCTCCAGGGACGGGGAAACTGGCTGAAAGCTGCCGTTTTCCAGGGCTGGTCAGGGTCGGCAAGCAAGGGTTTCATACTGGTACCTTCCAGGCCTGCCGGAAGTGTGAGGCCCGCCAGTTCCGCCAGCGTGGGATAAAGGTCAACCAGTTCAACCAAAGCGTCCGAACGGACGCCTGTCGCTTCCTGCCCGGGAGCGGAGATGATGAGGGGAACCCGCGTATCCAGTTCAAAATTTGTTGTTTTGCTCCAAAGGCCATGTTCTCCAAGATGAAATCCGTGATCACTCCATAGTACAATAATGGTATTTTCCCTAAGGCCTAATCTTTCCAGTTCACGGATTACATTCCCTATCTGTGCATCGATATAGCTGGTAGCGGCATAGTATCCATGTATTAACTCCCGTACTTTTTCTTCGGGGAGAGGACCTTCATCCGGGATATCCCGGTAACCCCGGAGTTCGTCTGAATGATGCAGGGCAAGTTCAGGGGCGTTTGCCGGCGCCTGCCTGAATTTCGGCAGAGGCAGGGCGGCCGGATCATATAATTCCCAGTACGGTTCAGGCGCGCTAAAGGGAAGGTGGGGCCTCCGGAAACCCACAGCCAGGAAAAAAGGTTCGTCCTTTATTTCCGAAAGCAGCTCAACGGCAGCCTGGCTTACTTTGCCATCAATATAGGCCTCGTCCTCCACATTGGCCCGCTCGGTAGCACCGGCTTTCCAGGACCCCTTTTTATTCAGGTTGGAATCCAGCGTATATTTTCCTTTTGTTCCGGTCACCGCCAGAATTTCCGGCGCCGACCAGGAGACGGAGTCTTTCGCCCAGGCAGGGTCATGATAGATCTTTCCTATCGCGCGGGTATGGTACCCATTCTGCTTAAAGTACTGCGGCAGGGTAACTACCTGCGGAAGCGCTTCGCGGAAATGTGTGCTGAGGTTCCACACCCTGGTGGTATTCGGACGCCTTCCGGTCATTAAGGAAGCCCTTGACGGATTACAGACTGCCTGCTGGCAATAGGCCCGGTTAAACACCATCCCTTTAGCGGCAAGCCGGTTTATATTCGGGGTTACCGCAACAGGGTCGCCGTAACAGCCAAGCTGCACGCGCAGATCGTCAACGGCAATAAATAAGACATTCGGGCGGGCGGGCGGTTGCTCCTGTCCGCAGGATGTAAATGCCAGTAAAACAAATACTCCGCTTAGTACAAGTAGTTTCATTTTTTCATATCGGGCCAGGGCGCCGCTTCCTGCGCGGGCAGCCATTGCGCTAATTCCTTCTTCAACGCTGCATGAGCAGGGTTGTCTGCAATATTATGCCATTCTTGCGGATCGCTTTCACGGTCGTATAGCTCCTCGGTTCCGTCCGCGTACCGGATATACCGCCATTGCCCGCTGCGTATCGCGTGGTTTCCCTTTCCGTACGTCATCAGCGCGGGGTATTTCCATGCTGTTCCGGGATCTTTAAGCAAAGGCACCAGGCTGGGGGCGTCCAATCCATGCTTCGGCGGCAACCCGCATAGTTCCACCAGCGTCGGGTAAATTGACGCGAGGCTTACCGGTTGACTGCAGCGTGACCCGGGCCGGGTAATACCGGGAGCAACGATAATAAACGGCACGTGGGTGGTCTTCTCCCATAAGGCAAACTTTTCCCAGTGCCGTTTCTCCCCAAGATGGTAACCATGGTCAGACCAGAGTACGATAATCGTATTATCTGCATAAGCACTCTTTTCAAGTGCGTCAAGGATCTTTCCTACCTGCGCATCTGCAAAAGTAGCCGAAGCCTGATAGGCCCTGACGGCTTCTTTCCAGGCGCCTCTTTCCTGCTTTTCGGCCTTCATCATCCCGTCGAAGAACCAGCGTGTTTCTTCCCATAACACCCTGCCGCCAGAGGGGATATCATCCAGGTCATTTTCTTGCACTTCAGGCATCTGTACCTTATCGGAAGGGTATTGTTCAAAGTATTCAGAAGGAGCAAAAAAAGGCATATGAGGACGAAAGATGCCGGCCGCAAGGAAGAAAGGCTCTTCGAACGTTCCCGCCAGTTTCTGTGTAATGTACCCGACCGTACGTTCATCTACATGCATGCTGTCTTCCGCGGGCCAGATCCCCCAATCGGTATTGGATGTACCGTACCATTTCAACCCGTTCAGTTTCTGCCCGGGCATAGGCGCGTCAGGAGGCCAGGGCATTTGCCGGAATTCATCGAAAGCAAGCGTATCATGAAACGCGCCGTTCATGTGATGGTGAAATATCTTTCCGGCTCCTTCGGTCCGGTAGCCGTTTTCCATGAAATAACGGGGAAGGGTAAGCGCATCAGGAAGTGCGCTTTTCCAATCGGCGGCATTGTTATAAACGCCCGACGAAGAAGGCATTTTTCCTGTCAGAACAGCCGTCCGTGAAGGATTGCAGGAAGGCGAGGGGCAATAAGCCTGCGTAAACAGCATTCCCTTGCTGGCAAGCCGCTCCAGGTTAGGCGTTTTAATCGGTGCATTGCTGTCCAGCAGCTGTATCCAGTCGTTAAGGTCGTCAACGGCAATGAACAGCACATTCATCTTCGTGTTTTCGGAAACGCTGTTGTTTTTTTCCCGCTTAGGGCCGCATCCGGCGGCCACGAGCATAAAAAACAATATAAGATACAACGGCGGTTGAACCTCGTATTTCTCTCTATTCATATTTTTGTTCAGGCGCTTCGGTTCAGGAGCTGAAGCGATAGTCAAGTAGTTATGAACTACATATTAACAAAAATAGAAAGTTTCGCCGCCACATCCAAATTAATCCGGAAAAATTCGCACATCGGGACCGCGCGCGGCGTGCTGGTTTGATTGCCCGGATTCCCTTAAGGCGATCTTTGCGGCAAAGCCACAAAGATCAACATTCTGTTGTCCGCGGCAAGCGACTTTTGATTTTCGCGCACGCGAAAGTGTGGTGCCCCGAAAATCAGCCTGAGCGAGACCGGACAACGCAAAATCCGCGTCCGCGCGCCGGTAATGGCCGGGACTGTGAAGCCACCTACTTCGGTGGTGGCCGTTCACTTCAAGCGGTCAAAATGCGGTTTCAGGTGTTCCCTCATTCCCGCACGGAACTCATCCGGCGTGCCGGCCTTGAGTATCTCTACCAGGTCATGATGCGTGACCTTTCCCACCTCGGCTTTACCGCTGGTCTTGATCTCTTCGTCCACCACGTATTCAAAAACGGGGAGTAACATGCTCTGAAAACGGAGAAAAGTATCATTTCCTGTCATTTCGTACAACTTCCCGTGAAAAGCAATTTCGTATTTTACTCTGAAAGGTTTTTGCTTCTTGTTGACTTCCCTTTTTACGATCTCCTCCAGCTCTTCGATATCTTTCTGGGTTTTACGTATATAAAGGATATCGGCCAGTCCCATTTCCAGCACCAACCGTAATTCAAACACATTCCGGAGGGTTACTTCATCCAAAATCAAGGGGTCCAGGACACGCTCAAAGGCTCCCAGGATATCCGGATTGGCAAGGATCATCCCGCGTTTTTTCCTGGATTCGACCATTCCGAGCATCCGCAGCCTGCTCAATGCTTCCCGTACCACATTACGGCTAACCCCTAAGGCTTCCGCAAGTTCGGTTTCCTTTGGCAATGCATCTCCGGGCTTGAATGATTTTTTTTTCAGGTATTCCCTTAAATGAAGTTCCACCACGTCTGCCATTGTTTTGGTCGTAACGCGTTTCAAATCCTTTCTCAAATCATCATTGGGCATTCTCTCGGTGCTTTTAATATGTTCCAAATATGGTTATTTTTTTTTATGTCGTGAGTAAACCAGCGCTTCCTGGCCGGGCAGGGGCTTTGTGCCGGATAGCCGGCTTACGAGTAAACCCACCACATAGGTGCATATGGCGGTAATGGCGCTGTACCACATGTACGCCACGTCAGTGAACGCTGCTACCGGCAAAATCACCACAAAACCCGCGATAAAACCTGCCATGGCGCCGCCCGGAGTAGCTTTCCTGCTCAGCATACCCAGGAGAAACAAACCAACCAGGCCTCCGCCGAAAAAATTAATTACCGTCATGGCTGTTTCAAGGATATTTCCGAAATAGTTTCCAAAACAAGCCAGGAAAGTAGCCAAAAGGCCGAAGCCCAGGGTCACCATGCGGGCCAGCGAAACACTGGCTTCGCGCTTTTTAAAACGATTATAGAAATCTGACAGGGAAACCGTGGTCAATGAATTCAGTACCGAGCTGATCGTGGACATCGCGGCCGCAAGAATACCGGCCAGCAAGAAGCCCTTCACACCAGTTGGCAGTTCTTCTACAATAAATTTTACAAGCACCTGGTTGGGCTCGATGCCGGCCTGGCCCCGCTGCTCGTAAAACGCAAAGATAGCAGCCCCTTCAAAGAAGATCAAAAAGCCCATCAGGGCGGCTATCAGCAAGGAAGAAGCCAGGGCTATATTCGCTTTCTTCAAAGAACGGGTGGTCAGGAACCGCTGCATTTCTGTTTGATCCGTACCAAACTGGGAGATCATTAAGAATGCACCGCCGATCAATCCGTTCCAGATGGTATAGGTTTCCGTAAGGCTCAAAGAAGGACGTAAGTAACGGAACTTGTCAAATTCCTTTCCTGTGTCCAGGACGCCTGAAAGCCCGCCGTCCACCCCTTCAACGCTGATCCCAATCACCAGAAAAATGCCCCCGAGCAGAATGACCAGCTGAAGAGCGTCCGTCCAGATCACGGATTTAATTCCGCCAAGCAGGGTATAAAGCGTGGTTACGGCCCCGGTAATAAGTACGATCCAGATCAGGTTGATGCCTGTAAGCACTTCAATCACAATAGCAGGCGCAAAAATCGCAAGCGCCAGGTAGCAGCATTTGAAAAGGATAAATATTCCACTTCCGAGCAGGCGAATGGTCAAATTGAACCGCTTTTCAAGATATTCATAGATTGAATAAAGCTGCAGGTTGTAAAAGAAGGGGAGAATAATGACAACGATTACCAGGATGGCAATTGGTATGGCCAGCCTGTATTGAAGGAAGCCAAAATCGCTGCTAAAGCCCAAGCCCACAGCCCCTATGTAAGAAATAGCGCTGATCACAGTAGCAATGCCTGAAAAGGACACCGCCCACCAGGGGATATTCCTGCTGCCCAGGAAATAGTCTTTCAGGGACTTTTGACTTGTACTAAAGAAACTGCCGATCAGAAATATGACCAGGAAATAACCGGCCAGCACACAATAATCCAAAAGCTGCATATTCGTTATTCTTTAAGTACCAGGTGAATAGTGAGGTTAAAAACGCTGTCCTCACCTTCAATGTCAACATTTAACCGCAGCCATCCCCCGAAATGGCTTACCCTTACAAAATACTGCCCGGGTTTATTTAAAGGTGAAAACGCCGTGCCCTCGTCCAGCCAGTTTACCCCATCCACGGACAGCTGCACCCGGGCATGCAGCAAGGCGGCATTGCCGCTTACTTTTTCAACGGTAATAAAAAAAATAGCTTCGCCGGCCCATGCTGTTTCCATAGGATGAGTAGAAAAGGCGCCCGTGAAATCCTTTCTCTGTTCCACGGTAGTGGTCATAAATTGTCTCATATGTTCCCTTATTCCATTGATATAACCACTGAATCTACAAAAAGAAATGCTCTTCTATCGGTATCTGTCTCTACCCATATTACCGGGTTAAGCAAGCCTTCTATCCTTGCATAAGGTGGTGTATCGGATGGCGATTTCCCCCTCAGGTCGAATACCTGGTCTTTTGACTGGAATTCAACATACTGTTTTTTAGCGGTATCATAAAGCAAGCGCAGGTATAACCAGTTGATCTTATCGTCGCTTTCGTTGTAACATAGCTCCTGCCTGCCTCCGGGAACAAACTTAAACCCGTCAGTTGCGCCGTCCGGATAGCGCTTACCATACCATATCGGGTCTATTCCCCTTTTGCACCAATCGCCGCTTGTGTCGTAGGCCCATTCCTCATCACTCACATCAGCCGCTTGCATGTACTGCCATTCCTTTTTCATTTCCCCGTTCACGGAATTGACATAGCGTACACCCACAAAGTTCCTTGCTTTTGCGTCCTGCATATCGAAACAGATGCCAAATGCCCGGATATCTTTTTCGCTTAATCCTATCCGGTCCTGCTCCGGCTTATAAGCGTACCACATTTCAAATTGCAGCAGCCCGGGTTTACGATGAGTGGTAAGCCGTTTGATAGCGTGGCTGACGCTTCCCGGAGCAGGAGGCCCTTCATATTTCCACGCTGTGGGCCTGGTAGCCAATTTCAGGGAATACGTTCCATTCATCGATCCGTGCGTACCGGGAAACCGGAAGGTAGCGCTGCTGAGCATAATGGGTCCCCACTGGGTTTTTTCAACAATACTTTTCCGCACGCCGAAATTCTCCAGGGTATAATTTGGCATCAGGTTCAGCCAGCCGGAGGGGCCGCGGTCGAAATCATCATAGCAGATGATATGCCGAAGGGGCTGGTATTTCGCCAATCCCCCGTCATAAGTTAATGTTCTTTCCATTTTATTTTTTTATTGCTTTTCAAAATTCTGTTGGCCAGGCCGGATAAGGCTCCAGCCTGGACTTTTCTATCCGATAAAATCTTAATCTTTGGTGATTGTGCCCGCTTTCGCCTGCCCGGTCGGAGCGTCCGATGGTCACATAGAGGTATTTGTCCGTAGCAGTCAGGCTCGGGTCGAGGATCTGGGTGATTACCCGCCTGTCTTTCCTGGCGGGGCTGATCCATCGTTCCACATCCATCATGTACTCCCAATGAATACCATCGTAACTTCTGGCTAAGCCTAACCTTGAACGAGGCAGGAATACGATGTCCGTATCAAAGGTGTTATTAAACACCCAAACCATATAAAACGTGGTTCTTGGCGCGTACATGTCCTGTATCAGCGCAAAGGATGATCTTGAGTTCCTGAGCTTATCCAGCGCGAAGTCACCCTTCCATGTTTCGCCGTTGTCGCGGGATACTGAATACCGCACACTATGGGCGGTGTTCCAGGGGTATATAGTCTTAACGTACCTTTGGATGTTTGAATAACTTTTCCTTCCGCATAGCGGTTAATTTCTGTAAAATCATCAGAGTCGTTCTTTGACTGGTTCCAGGTTTTACCCTCGTCATCGGAATAGTAGATTTCTGTTTTATGACCTGTGATCTTTTCTCCGTCGTCCTTTCTGACAGGCACGACAAAGAAGATACGTCCGTTGGGCACCTGGGTTAGCTTATCGTTCATTACGATCACTTCGGACTTGCCCGGGAGCCCTTCCCGGTAGGCTTCCCATGTCACTCCTCCATCCACCCAGGTAGCGCCGTCATCGCTTGATAGTTTGGCTCTGAACCGTGCCCCCTGCCCCTTGCCGGCGCGTTCGGCGACCATATTCAGCAGCTTCCCCGATTTCAATCGCAGGACACTATGATGCCCATGCGCATTCTTTGGCCAGCTAAACGGAAAGGGGCCTGTAAACGTCTCGCCCTGATCCGAGGAATGGAATTCTTCCGAGCGATGCAGCAACAAAAGGTCTCCATTGCTCTTTTCAACAATAGAAGCTCCCTCCCTGAAACGATCATCATCTCCGATCGTATATTCCAGCACACCTTCATTTACCCGGCCCTGACCGCTTCTGAGGTTTAGCGCCACATCATCAAAGTCAACGGTAGCATTATATGCGCCGAGGGCCACGCGTCCGGGAGACTGGTGCCTGACGTCCGTAGCCCATAATTTGGGCCGTGTCATGTCATTAATATATACCGTTACCGTTTCGTTCTCAGACAGAACCCGTATATGATACCATACGTCAGTTTTCAGCGGCTCTACCTCACGTTTTGAATTGATAACCTGCTCAAAAACAACCTCCTCAAAATCCTTACCCCGTTGTTCAGCCAGGTACCATTTTTCAGTTTTGAAATTATACCCCAGGTAAACCAATGCTTCGTAATCATTGAATCTCACGGCAAACTTGAGTTCAGCATCCTCTTTGGCAACTTCAGCCACCTTGAAACGGACATCGAACGTGACGTCCCTTTCAAATACATGCAGCCATGACCAGGTAGAAACTTCATTGCTCTTTACGCGATATACGTTATTGGCGCCCTCCCTGGCGATGTTCCAGTAGTTGTGCTTATTATTTTCTATCCAAGGGCTTGGACTGCCGGCTTCCTTCTCGTCTTCAAAATCATCAGTGTAAACCTGGCCTGGCCGCGGAGTGAATATTTCGAGCGATTGTGAATGCAGGCCCGGCGGGGCAACTGAGGTTACATCGGCTGTGTTCGCGGGCACACCGATAAAAAAGGGAAGGGAAAACAAATATATCGTGAACTTCAAAAAAAGTATCATAAATAAAATCGGATCAGTAAATATTTAGTTAGTACAAGGCTTCTTAATCCTGATCAATCGTCCAGTAACTGCCGTTGAGCCATACCTCGCTGATAAAAACAGCCGTTTTATCGCCCCATGTTTCCAGTATATTGAGCCGGATATACCTTACCGCAGGCATATCGGCAGGGATCTCAAAGGTTTCACCTGCCTGCGCATAAGCGATATCTTCGTCGGTCAGTTCGCCTACAGGCGTACCCGAGGGTTTATAGGATTCACAATCCGCCAATTTTATCCATCCCTCATAGCTTCCGTCTTCCGCCGGCTCGTTACTCCCCCAAACTTCCCAGCGACGAGGGTTCGCATTGGCATATACTAAACTTTGGTGATCAAACACACCCCGCTGCAGCAACTTGAAGCTGTTCAGCTTGGCGCTTACGCCCAGGTCGAACTGGAAATGCTGGGGCACACCGGTACCATCCGCGGTTCGGTACCAGGCGCGGCTTGCAGCCGTTCTGCCTATAAATATCCCGCTCCACAGGTTGGAGAGATCATTGCCTTCTGAGGAGGAGGTCTTCCAGATAGGCGCATCGCCCGGCAGGTAAAGCGGTGCGAACAAAGATTTATCCAAATCGACGTCCTGATGGTGCTGCATCAATACTTCCACTGTGCTGGCGCTGGCCGAAAAAATGTCTATCGCAGTAGAATCAGGCTTATAATAGGTCACATATTCGAAAGGGCTATTGGGCTTGTAATCCACCAGTACAGAAACTGAATCCTCCGGGTATACGGTAATTTTGCGCCGCACATCCGACGCATCCGTATAGGTCACTTCCGTACCGATGTCCTCGTTGTCGGCCCTGTACCAAGCCAGTTCCAGCTTGCCATTATTATAGCCAATCTGTTCTATCGCCCTGTTAAGTAAGGAGCTGACATAGACATCGCCATACACTTCGGCGAATACATCTGCTTTGATGGAGGAATTACCCTCCTTGTCATAGGTATATACATCGAAAGTGTACGACCCTTCAGCCAGGTTATCCAGAACGACTTCAATCGTATCTATGCCTGTGGTACGTGTAATAGGGACTTCCATAGAATCCGAGCCGTTATTCCAGAATATCCTCGCACTACTTACATCCGGATCTGAAAAAATAGCCCAGGAAAGTTTTATTCGGTTTTTGCCAGGATAGGCCTTCAGCGAATCGGCCCGTTCTACGTAAACGTGTTCGCCGCCTTCCAAAAATTGTTTGTAGGTATCGTCCTGGTCGCTGCAGGCAGAAAAACCGCATATGGTTATCGCCGTGATGAGGCCAGCCAGGCTGTATTTCATTCTTTTCATGATCATTCGTTTATTGATTCATGTTTATTCACCGGGAGCGCCGTAAAACTCCAGTTGGCTAAGGTTAACATATTGTACCCCGCCCCAGTTGCTAAGTATGTTGACACGGATGTATCTCACTTCCGGCAGATCCGGCGAAAAGGAAAACTCATGCCCGGCCTGGGCAAGCTCGACGTCCTCATTGCTGGTCTGCCCTACGGGCAATCCGGATGGTTTCAGCATTTCGCAGTCCATGAGCTTAGTCCAGCCCTCCCAGCCTCCGGATGTGGGTTCGTCGGCCCTTCCCCATATTTCCCACGTGCGGGGGACCCTCCTGAATACGTGAAAGTATATGGCGATATATAGGCGCCGCGCTGCCGCAGTACATACCGGCCTAACTTACCGACAACGCCCAGGTCAAAGGTAAAATGCGCGGGCAGGGTTAAGCCGTTGGCCGACCGAAAAAAGCCGTCGGTGGGAATGCTGTTATTAGCCGTGTAGTTGCCGCTCCATATATTACTAAGCGTGGTACCCTCGTAGGCCTCCATATCGCCAGGAAGCGAGGGGGATAATGTTCTGAATAACTCCGTGTCAAATTTCCTTTCAAACAAGGGAGTCACCGTTTTGGTCAGCATTTCGGTCTGGTTTCCCCATTGGTCTTTGACGATAAATCCAAACTGGCGTTCTTCCGCACCGAAGCCGCGTACAAACAGCCTTCCTTCCGGCCGGCCGGTATAGAACGTCTCCACAGGCACCCAGTCGCCCAAATCGTCCATGGTGTATACTTCGATGGATACTTCTTCCTCGCTCGTATTAAAAAAGTCCATCCTTAGTCCGCCGAAGTCCTCGTGTATGTCAAACGATTCGAGAACGGATAAAATCGGCGGGGTGAGCGGCTTTATTTTTACAAGCACAGGCTCGGAACGCTTCAGGTTCCGGCCCACGGTATATAAATTGACTTCATATTCCTGCGTGTCGCCAAATCCTTCGACTACCAGGGAATTATCATAAAAAGATGCCTGAGCGGTCATCACCTTGCCATTTTGCTCCCATTCGGCCAGCACATAGAGTGATTTGCCCCCTTTCGGCAGGTCATAGGTAATTGCAGCGCCGCCTGGGATACTTTCCACGACTACGTTGGAGACAGGCGGGGGTACATGGTCATTGTCATTAATAATGGTCGGCCGTTCTTCCGAGCATCTCAGAAACAACAGGCCTATTCCGAGTAGCATCAATATTCTGTACGTCATAAAACGTGTGTTTTTTAAAATTTCCAATGTTTTTCAAACGCTTTACCATCCCGGGCTTTGTACCAGGTTCCGGTTGATCAGTAATTCAGATTCCCTGACAGGCCAGAAATAATCGCGCATCCTGAACTGCTGGTTGAATATCAACCTTACCCGATAATAGGTCGCGGCGTCTTCCTGGTAAATATCCCACCCGGTAATGGGTTGGCTCAATACCTGGGGCGCCTTTTTCCAGCGTTTCAGGTCCCAGTAGCGATGACCTTCGAAAAGCAGCTCGATCATCCGCTCCTGATGGATGATCTCCCGCAAGCCCTGCTGCGTGGTATATTTGGCCGGCTGGGTAGAATGATTTGTCCAGGCATCCTCTACAGTGGGTAAACCGGCGCGGTCGCGTATCAGGTTCAGCCAATGATACACCTCGGCTCCGGGACCATTCGCTTCGTTAAGCGCTTCGGCGTATAAAAGGTACAAATCTGCCAGGCGAAACGTAGGCCAGGGGTAATTCTGCAAATTATAGGCATTCGGTGTAGCCACGTTAAGATAATTGACCAATTTCTTAGGCCAGTAGCCCGTAGCCGACCTGTTATTGAGGCCCGCGCTGGACGCAATGCCGCCGGATTTCGCATCCACATACATATTATCGTCGTCTGAATACCATCCTGTACCATACCATCTGCCCTGGTCAAAACCCAAAAAAGCATAAAACCGCGGTTCCCGGTCAAAGTGAAGCACCGGAATTTCTTCACCGGGCTTCAGGTACAGCCGGTCACTTTCTTCCGACTGTTTCAGGCTATACCGGTCCTCATAACGATACGCCTTGTCTTCATTGATAGGCACGCCGTTTTCCGTATAAAACAATTCTGCAATTTTAATCGGCGGGCTTAGCCTGGACCTGGGCATCGAGGAACCGCTTAGCAGCTTAGGCTGCGCGGCGCTTTGGATAATCCCCCCGATGGAATTGGTATTCGTCCATATTTGCTCGCTGTTCCAGCGCTGGGTCAATGGGTTCCGCACGCTCAGTTCCGTAATTGTCTCTTCGGAAAGGTCTTCGCCGGATGCCGGTTGAAATTCATACAACTCGCGTCCTGTCGCATGGCAGACATCAATAGCCTCCTTGCAGGCATTAACCGCCCGCTGCCATTTTTGGGGGTCATAGGTTTGATTGAAAAATAATTGCCCGTCGGGGTCCTTATAGCTGGCAAAATCTGTATTGCCATTGTATAATGGGCTGGCAGCCGTCACAAGTACGTATGCCTTCAACGTTAATGCAATGGGCCTTGTAACCCGCCCGCCCTCTTGTATGTCAAATTGTACGGCATCGGGCAAGGCGGCAATAGCTTCATCCAGCAACTCCACGATGTAGTCAATGCACCCGTCCACCGGGTCCCGGAAAACCGATTTTACCTCCTCCACGCTCGCGGATACAGGGATATTCTCTCGTATTAGCGGAATGGGCCCGTACATGCGGAATAACAGGAAATGATAATAGGCCTTCAAAAACTTGACTTCCGCGGTCCATACGGCCTTTTCAGATGCCGACATGTCTGGTACGGATTCGATATTTTCCAAAAAGATATTGCATTCCCGTATGCCGCGGTACATATTCTTTCCACCGTTTGTACCACTCCAGAAATTAACCAGGGGATTTGCCACATTCTGGTTTCCCGTGGCAATCCGCCAGGCGTATTGCTCATCGGGGCGGTTGGTGAGGAACCACATTTCATCGCCGGCGGTCAACGCGGGATTTCCCCCATGTATTCCCCCTCGCTCGGCAGCCAGGAATAGCAGGTAAATAAGTAGCGTTCGGCCGAGCTTCGCATATTAAATGCATTATCGAGGGTGGCGACGTTGTCGGGAACGACATCCAGGTAATTGCACGAAGTACAGGCACACATGCAGAAAACAATGATTATTCCTTTTATTCTTTGTTTCATGATTCTCTCATTTTTAAAGTGATACCTGCACGCCCAGATTGAATACCCGCTGAACAGGGTAGCCTAAACCCTCTCCTGCCATCTCGATATCCCATAATTTGAACCGGCTCCAGCTGAGCAGGTTGGTACCGCTCAGGTATATTCTTAAGCTCTCCAGGCCAAGCCTGCTCATTTGTTCCTCCCGGAACGTATAGCCTAATTCTGCCGTCTTCAGACGAATAAATGAACCGTCACGCATAAACCACGTGCTTGTCTGGTTATTATTAGCCACTGACGAGGCACTCAACCGGGGCCAAAGCGCCGTCACATCGCCATTCCGCTCAGACCAGTGGCTGTCAGCATAGGCTTTTAGCAGTTGGTTTTGGTTCACAAACGGCCTTGTCTTCGTTGCATCAATCCAGAATGACTCATTGCTTAGCCCCTGAAAGAAGCACGACATGTCAAAATTCCTAAAGCCGGCCGAGAAGCCGAACCCGTAAACGATTTCGGGGACCGTGGGATTCCCGATAGGCACCTGATCCAGGGGCGTAATCTGCCCGTCTCCGTTAATATCACGATATTTGATATCTCCTCCCATTACCATGGAGCCAAAGCCCTGCGTGGGAGAATTAAGCACCTCCTCGTCATCTACAAATAATCGCTCGGCGATGTATCCGAATTTCTGCTTCAGTGAATGCCCCACATACGACTTCCACCACTCTCTTTCATATTCGGGTTCTTCGTATACTTTAAATTCACTGGTTGCATAGGTGAAATTACCCCGGGCGATAATCCATAGATCGGGCCCGAAGGTCTGACTATAGTCAACGGACAGGTCCATACCGCGGCCAGCGGCCTCTCCCACATTGGCCCGCACATCAGCAGACAATCCCATGTACCCGGGAACCGTTGCCCGGGTCATCAGAATATTCCTGCGGTACTCCGAG
This sequence comes from Anseongella ginsenosidimutans, assembly GCF_008033235.1. Taxonomy (GTDB): domain Bacteria; phylum Bacteroidota; class Bacteroidia; order Sphingobacteriales; family Sphingobacteriaceae; genus Anseongella; species Anseongella ginsenosidimutans. The sequence goes on along the minus strand of NZ_CP042432.1, from coordinate 2,028,696 downwards.
AAGAAATCCGCCTGGATACCCACCTTGCCGAATAAGTTCATTTCAAGCCCTAAATTGACCTTTTCAGCGGTCTCCCAGGTGATGGCGGCGTTGTCATATCTTTCTATCGATACCCCTGGTCTGGTGTACCCGTCGTCTATGCCGAACGTAGCCCCTCTTCCGGCATCATCCATGTTTACATTGGATAAATAGAAGAACCGGTCTTCAGGACCGCCAATGGCATCGTTGCCCACCAAACCATAGGTTGCCCTGACTTTCAGCAGGGAAACGGTATTACGCAAAGGCTCCCAGAATTTCTCATTGGAGACCTGCCAGGCTACCCCGCCGGCCGGAAAAAATCCAAACCGGTAATCGGACTGGAACCGCTCCGATCCGTTATATCCGAAATTAAACTCAGCATAGTAACGGCTGTCATAGGCATACGTAAACCTGCCTGATAATCCCAGGTTCCTGAACGGAAGCGATTGCTGAAGATCTCCCGCATTGGCATTCAGCTTCTGGCGCATGGTATATACCAGCATACCGCTCAGTCCGTGCTTTTCCCCGAATGTACGGTTGTAATTCATGGCAGATTCCAGGTAAAACACGGAGGATATTTTCTTTTCACCCTCCTTATAGTCCAGGTAATCTGTTCCCTGGTTCTCATTCAATATTTGCAGGCTATAGGTGTCGCTTGCCTTATCGTATCCTGACGCTTCGTAGTAAAACGGGTCGTAAAAACGTGAAACATCAAAATAGGACTCTCTGTTGGTATTGCCCAGAGCCCTGAAAGACAGGCCTTCTGTCAGAAAATTAAGATCCTGTTCCACCTCAAACTGGGCAAGCATCAGCGAACGTGAGTAGTCCTTATATCCTTTCACCATATCGGCATAGGGGTTGATATATCCTTCTTCCACCGTACCTCCAAACATGATATGCTGAACATGCTCATATCCCGGCATAACGGGGTAGTAGGCCGGAAACATCACAGGGTTTGAACGCATCACCTTTTCGTACAATCCTTTGCCGCCATCGACCGGCCCGCTGTAGTCATCAAATGAGCCGTATAACCGCACACCCACCTTCGTAGTCTTGGTGATGTTAACATTGACATTGGACCGCAGCAAATAGCTTTTCAAATCGATGTTATTGTTGAAATTGTTACGGCCGTCCACTTTCAATACCCCATTGTCCTGGTTATAGGTACCGGCGAAATAATAGCGCGCTACCTGTCCTCCGCCGCTTACATTGAAATTCGCCCGCTGGTTCATCGTATAATCCTTAAACAGCGCTTTCCGCCAATCGGTTGCAGGATACATGTACGGATTGGTACCGGCTACCGTATTATCGATCTTGCTTTGGGAATAGGGCCGGAAAGCCAGGGGATCCCGCGTGGACACTGCTTCATTATGCAGTCGCATATACGTAATCGGATCGGCCAGTTCGACATTCCGGGTTGGAGCGGAAATGGAATTTTCCAAACGGAAACTAACCTTTGCAGGCCCTTCTTTACCTTCTTTAGTGGTCACCAGGATCACGCCGTTCGCCCCCCGCGCCCCGTACAAAGCCGTGGCGGTGGCATCTTTCATAATGGAAAAACTGGCGATATCATCCGGCTGAAGCCGGGCAAGGTCGGTAGCGGTAAATTCCACACCGTCAATGAGAATTAAGGGATCGACCTTATAGCCGAATGTGGTCACTCCCCGGATAAAGAAATCTGCATTGTCCAGACCTGGTTCACCGCTCCGCTGGTAGGCGATCACTCCGGCCAGCCGTCCTGCAAGGGCGGTTGTAAGGTTACTGGACGGCACTTTCAACTCCGAGGGGTTGATCGTCGTCACAGCACCGACCATCTCGCTTTTTTTCTGGGTACCGAAAGCGACCACCACCACGTCATCCAGTTGCGATGTGGATTCGTGCAGCGTAACGTCGATCAGTTCTCTCCCGTTTACAGGGATCTCTTGTTGCTCATAACCGATCATACTAAAAATCAGAGTGGCTCCGTCCGGCACTTCAAGGAAATACTTGCCATTCAAATCGGTTGTTGTTCCAATAGTGGTCTGTCCTTTTACCGTCACGGATACACCGGGCAAGGTATTCCCTGCGGAATCCTGTACGGTTCCTCTAACCCCGATATCGAGGTGAACTGCGGCCGGGCCCTCCGGGAAACGGTCGTAGCCTGCCGGTTTCGCTCCATAAGAAACGAAAAGAAGAAGCCCTGTCAAAAACGGGTAAATAATCTTTGCATACATATTTCTTTAGGGTATTTGGTTTGTTGGTTAGTTCCGATAATAATTGTCGGTATGCACTACATATTAACAAATGTACAAAAGTTTATTGCAGCTGCAAATATTTCGGAGAAAAATAATTGGATAAAAAAATCGCTGGATACAGGCCCGCTAAGCAATATTAATACGAGAAACATGGAAGCCCGTTTTGTTGGGCGTAGGTTTATTCAGGCTTTACTCTCAGCATCCGTGTGTCCCCTGGCTCCAGGTTCAGCGGCACTATGCGTGCGTTGTCTGCAAGCGTGATATTACGCACGGGGTCAATGACCCGCGCTGCGAAGGGAAGCCTTAAGGTTTTTTTTCCGCCGCTTACAGAATGGATCACCAGCCATCCTCGCCCGGCATAAATGATATCGCCTGCCTGACCGTAGCGGTGTACGCCGGCCTGGTCCCATAGCTCCGCCAGCGACTCCGCCTTCCAGGCCAATTTCTCTTCAAAGATCCGGGGCTGGCTCGCCTGTCCCGCATGGACAACCGTTCCACTATTGTCGGTATGCATAAAAAGCACCGGATGGATGCGTTCTATTATGCTCTGCTCCCCTTGCGATAAGTCCGGGATTCCCATTAGCCAAACTACCTTGTATTTCCCGGCCGGGATCTTATCAAGATCGCTTCTGAGATAGAGATCGTAAGGAGCGCCGGTCTTCCCCAGGGCATACCGGTTGCCCAGTATCTGCCGGGTAAGGCTGCCATAACTTTTATCCCAAAACTGGAGCCTTTCATCTACTACGACGGCGACTTCGGGTTCCATTTCTTCCACAGCCGCAGAAGGATAATGCTTGAAAAATTCCTGTCCCTGGCGGATAACTGCCAGCAGCTCCGGGTCGCTGAACCAGCCACCCCACATATCAAACCACCAGCCCCCGTATCCATAGGCCAGCATCCGGCCAAGATTTTTTAACAGCAGCGCTTTCGAGGTTTGCATGTCTTCCGGACCGTGCCAAACCCCGCTGCTGTAATAATCACCCGGAGGATCAATTTCCGGCGCGCGGTCCTTCAATAGGGTAGTAATGGAGGTACGGGTATCGTTTTCGGCCAGCCATAATTTCCCGTGCAACTGAACGGACCTGATCGCTGCCATCGGCGGCCAGTCCTCTCCTGCACGTCTTCTGTAATCATTCGGGCTGGAAAGATAATCCAGGTAAGGATTTTCCAGCACTTTTGCCAGGGCGCCGTGGCCGCGCCTTGGATCTGTCACAAAATAATGATAGCCGTAAAAAGCGCCGGTGAGCAGGCAGCCATTGCTCGCCTTCTTAACGATCCTGGTAAAAAAGTTAATATGTTCCGCCATGGTTTCGGCATGAAAATCAAAAGTGTCGAAATACTTCTGATCGCCGGCGTCCCTCCAGTGCTTTTCCTTCTCAGCCCCGCTGATATTTGCCGGCGCCGCCGTTTTGAAATCTGCCTTACTATCTTTCCATGCCTGGCGAAGCGCCCTCTTGTTCCCATATTTATCCCGCAGCCAGTCCCGGAAGCTGGCAAGCCGGACTTCGCTCTCATCATGGAATTCATCTTTGAAGTGATAGAACCACTCTTCGGTAAACCCTCCTGCAACGTGTATCCCTGCAAGATGGGCGGCGTAGGGTGAATTGAGGAGCGTTTTCACACAGTGTTTCAATGCTTTCCCCGCATCGCGCTGCCATTTACGCGAAAAAAAACTGGTGCGCAGCGAACCGCCTCCCGGTAGCGCGCATACTTCATCCGGATGTTCCTTTTCCCACCAGGCGGGCGGGTCCAGATGAATCCTGATGATCACCTTAGCCATGGGGTCAGCTTTTAATATCTCCTCGAAGTCTTTTTTAATGCTTGAAAGATCGTATTGCCCGTTTCCTGTCCAGATCGCCGGCCTGAACGGGCCAATGCCGGAAGAAGAATTGATACCCCTGTCGCCCAGGTAGGCCGGAATATTGTAAAGGTGAAGCCCCGCGCCTGCCATTTCCGCATAGAACTTTTCTTCGCCCAGATAAGACATATAGGCAAAGGGCGGGTACAGTTCCCCGTTAATGAACAGCCGCGGGACATCTTTCTCCGTCCGCACTTCGGCGCAAAGCCGCTCAAACCGCTGGGCCTGCAGGTTGACGGAACAAAATAAAACGAAGACAAGAAAAATTGAAATGTGTTGATTCATAATGATTTAGGATAGCTTCTTAATACGAACCTCCTGATTTATTCTTCCCTTCGGGGGAGCTTGAGCGGGCCTTTGCAGGTAAATCATAGATGGTGAATGCAGGTGAAGCATGCTGTTCGGATGGCAGAATGAAACTCATCAAATATCCGATTCCGGCGCAGGAAACCATGCCTATCAGCGCATATAAGAACACATGCAGATCGGAATAATTACTCACTCCAAATAAAATGACAGCGCTTGCAAAAAAGCCGGTCAATGTACCGGCAGTATTGGCCCGCCGGGTAAATATACCCAAAATAAACACACCTGTTAACCCTCCCCCAAAAAGCCCGATCACTGAAAACAGCTGATCATACAGCGATGAAATTTCAGTACCAACCATAAAAAGTGCGGATCCTGTTCCGAAAATTCCCAAAAATACGGTAAGGACCTTCGCCAATCTTAACGACTTCGCCTCCGAAATACCGGTGCCGAATTTCTTATAAAAATCCGTAACGATCACAGTGGACATACTGTTGAGCGAACTGTCAAGGCTGGACATAGCAGCCGCGAAAATAGCCGCTAGTACTAACCCCGCGACACCGGCGGGCATCTCATTTACAATAAACAGGGGCAATAAGGCATCCGGTTGTTCCATGAAGGGGTCCAATCTGCCGGGATTCGCCTCGTAAAAAAGGAAAAGCGCCGTACCCAGTACTAAAAACAGGGTGATCACCGGTATGCCTAATAAACTTGCAGCCCAAATGCTACGGGCAGCGCTTTTTTCATCTTTGGTGGAAATGAATCGCTGCACCACGGTTTGGTTAGACACATAGTCCTGTATCTTGCCGATCCAGCTTAACGCGATCACCAGGAAGGTTGCCTTTGTAAGGTCAATACTAAAATCGGTGTATTTCAGCTTCTCCTGGCCGAGCGGCGATTGTAAAAACGTGTTCAAATTTTCCAGCTCTATCTTGCTGCCGACGACGATCAGTGCTATGATGGCCCCGGCAATTAAAATGATCGCCTGCAGCACATCTGTCCAGATAACGGCCTCGATCCCTCCCATCATCGTATACACCGTAGCCACGACACCTATCAGAATAATGCATAGATAAATATCAAAGCCGGTTACCACCGCGATAACAATGGCCGGCAATAACAGCAATACCCCCATCCGGACCAGTTCAAAAAGCATATAGGTAATACTGCCGATCACCCGGGTAGTCGTATTGAACCGTTTTTCCAGATATTCATACGTAGAGGTAATATCCAGCCTGCAAAAAAAAGGCAGCACATACTTGATAACAATGATAGCCAATACGATATTCCCCACCGGTATCCAGAAGTACAACCAATTGGTGGCGTAGGCTTTTGCGGGCAGGGACATAAAAGTGATGGCACTGAGCTTAGTAACCAGAATACTTAATCCGGCGGCCCACCAGGGTATCCTTTTCCCTCCCCGGAAGTAATCATCCGTATTCTTTAGCCCTTTTGAAAAGAGATATCCCACCCCCAGCAATAAGAGAAAATACACGACCAGCACCAGGTAGTCCAGGGGCCTGATACCTGAGGGACGGGAAACACCGTGGCTTATATAAAGCCGGTATCCGGATCGATCAAATTCCCAGGCGTACAAATTTGTCTGATCGGTGGCTAATTGACAAGACAGGTCCGGGGATAAAAAACCGTTTACCTTTACCCAGGTTTTCGTGATCGTATGATAGGCCATTGCCTGTTCGCCGGCGGTTAATAAGATATGAACGTTCCCTAATACGATCCCTCCGTTAATTCCGGAAAGGTACGAGGGCATATTGATTTTTTTCCATTCCGGTTTTAGTGGGCTCAGATAAAAGCCCGCGCTTTTCCCGGCATTATCATTCTGCTTGCCGGCAAACAAGAAAACAGCATCGTTTTCCCCCTCACTCTGGATAAATAACCGGAGATTGAGCAGGTCCACGGACGTCTTCAATGGCGGTAGTTCCAGCCATTTACCGACAGCTTGTAATGGAAGTTGATAAAACAGTATTTTATTACCCGCCCGCAGTTCCTTTCCGCCTACGATCAGCCTGCCCTCAGCCGCGCTGGCCACAGGATTTATCAATGGTACGGGCAATGGCTCGAGTTCCCGCCATACCGGTAACCGGCTGTCCTTGTCCCAGTATAATAGCCCCGGGCGGTCGTATCCCCCAAACTGTTCATTTTTCTGAAAAAAGACGATACCTTCCGGGGTAGGGACAGGCTTTATTTCCCCGAAGGCGCTTTCTACGGAAAGATCAGCTTTCTTCCATCGTCCTGTTTCTTGATCCACCTCTCTGAAATACAGTTCGAGGTCCTTTCCCCCGGCGCTCATGGCAAAAACCACCCCTTGATGCAGGCCAATCATTTCCGCGCCGCTCCCGACGGGGCTAACCAGATCGTATTCCTCCCATTGAAGCTGTAATTCCAGCCCTTGCGGAGGATTTTCCGGAAAGGCTTTTAAGGGAAGTACCGCCCATAATATCAGGGCAACAGTAAATCGAAGTATGGTCTGCATTTATTGGATCCAGGCTTTTTCTTGCTTTGTGACGGCATCCTCATCCCCGGCGGTCGGCGGTTCTGTCATGGGAAGCTGCCCCACTTCTTCTATGGCTTTCCAGTTCGGTTCTCCAAGCGTTTCCCCTATCTCGGCGCCTTGTTTTCTTAATTGCTGCTGCAATTCCGCAACCGGCATATCTCTTACTTCCATGCCTTTTTTAACGGCCAATCCGGCAGCGGTCCCGGCCGCTTCCCCCTGAGCCATACAAATGGGAATCACCCGCGTCGAGGCTACGGCTTCATGTGTTGCTGAAAGGCATTTTCCGGCCATCATCATGCCTTCCACGCCTTTTGCGATCAGACTCCGGACGGGAATGGTATAGGCCTTAACATTATGGGATTCCACCCAGCTGCCTTTAGGCCGGTGAATATCTATATGGTATCCGCCCATGGCCACGGCATCCTCAAACACCCTTCCTTCTATCAGATCTTCTTTTTTCAAAAGATAATCTCCCATGATCCTCCGGCTTTCCCTGATCCCCAGCATCGGGGCAATCTCCAGCAAATAGCAGTTTTCTCCCCCTGGTACATATTTCTGAAAAAAACGGACCAATTGCGGGATCTGGGCGTATAGCCGGCTGTAGGCCATACTTACACTCTTCACATCCGTGGGGTCAAGGCCCAGCACCCTGGTCATGACTACCTGAAACTGATCGGACCGGTGTAATTTAACGCCCACTACCCGCGTTTGCGGAACGTCCAGATCTCCGGCCATCCGTGCTTTTTCGACGAGGACAGCCAATCCGCCCAAAACGAATACGTCCAGTTTATCCAGGTTCTTCTGCAGCTTAGCCCATAACTCTGGATAAGGCGCGATCCATTCTCTGTAATTCAACGATTTATCTTTGCATGCAGCCACGAACTTATCTCTGTCCATACCGCCCAGCCTGAAAACCAATGTCGGCGCCTGAACCAAACCATCTGCTGTACGTCCTTTTTCCCATTCAACACCACCGCGTGCCGCCACATCCCCATCCCCGGTGCAGTCAATGGTCACCTTAGCGTAAATCTTCTGTCTTCCCGATTTGTGTTCCACCTCCACTCCTTCGATCCGGTCATTCGTTCTCAGCGTATCCACCATATGGGTATGAAGCATGATTTCCACGCCGGCTTCTTCAGCCATCTGAATGGCAAGTACTTTCCAGGAATGATTGTCCACGCTTACCAGAGAACTGCATTTCGGATCAAGCACATAATCTGAGGCAGCGTTCATCCTTTGCAGCTTCGTTACTATTTCATGGGGCAGTCCTTTTATGACCTGCCGGTAATCCCGGTCATGAAAGCCCAGCCAGGGAAGTGTAGCGGAAATCCCTCCCAGGAATCCATTATATTCGATCAAAAGAGTTTTGGCGCCGTTTCTTGCAGCAGCGATCGCGGAGGTTATCCCTGCCGCGCCGGCCCCCACCACCAATACCTCCGTATGGATATCCTTCAGTTTACTCGTCATAATAATGCAGGTTTAAACAAAACTTGATATTATTCGCTAATAAAATATTCAAGGGGCAGCGCACGGTGCGCCAGCTCCACTTTCGCCCAGCGGTTGTTTTTCAGCTCCGTTTTCCAATAGAACAAATGCACCCGGGCCCCGTCGATTAAAATGGCCGGATAAGAATAATGATGCACGTTATCGTACTCCAGTTGCTTATAATGCTTCCAGGTTTGCCCTCCGTCTTTACTTAGCCTTGCGGCTAATACGTACCTGTCGCTGGCGCCGCGGGTACTTGTCACATCCTTCATGGAATTGTGTATCAGCAGGATTTCGTTGGTTCCGGGTATCATTTGAACCCTGGCTGGGGCCAGCGGGTGCTGAATACCGAATTTTTCAGGATCACTCCAGGTCTTCCCGAAATCATCCGAATAGCTACCCATCAGGAACCCCGAAGCACTCCGGCCGAACATGACCAGCCTACCCGGTTCATACTCTGCTAGGGACGCCTCATAAAAGCCATATTCGCCTAATCCATACGGATTTTCCTGATTAACCACGGTTTCGCTGTTCAGCCGGAACCAGGTCAGCCCTTGATCCTGAGTCGCATAAAGATCGGTACCAAGTAATTTACCTTTTGGCTGATCATCTTCCGCAGGGATTATACTGTGAACAAGATTAACGACCAATCCATTGCTTAACCTTACAAATCTGTCATGCGCGCCGGTCATGTATTCATAGATACCATCGGATACGTTTATCTCCTCACTCCAGGTTTCCCCTTCATCCATCGAATAACGGAACACTTTCCAGGCCCGCCCCTTTACCATTTTAGAATAAGCCAGCCCTATCCTCTTTTCGGAAAACCGTATAACGGAAGGGTGCAAAAGCGAGATCCCCTCTTCCTGAAACAGGATCTCCATCTCACTCCATGTATTTCCCTTGTTCGTACTGGCCTTTCTCGCAATGCTGGAAACACTCTTGTCTCCGACTCCCGTAAAGGATCCAAAGTAGAGCTGATAATTTCCATTATTCGTTCTAATCGCAGTGCCCTCCCCCTGGCGTGGCGTGGAACTTTCTATAACACTGCCTTGCGGTTTATCAAAAGATTGAAGGGTTTTAGCCTTTGCAATATTGGAATAGTCGCTGTAAGCGGCTCCTTTGTAAGCCCTTACCCGGAACGCGTATTCAACAGCCGCAGCGCATCCGCCAGCTTGAAATTGCGTTGTATCGGATGGCACAAAACCAATTTTTACCCAAAAGGGATCATCCTTCTTTTTACGTTCAATCAGGAAACCTCCTTCTCCATCCGAATGATCCTCCCAAACCAAGTTAACGTGCGAAGCCGAGCCTAGTTGAACACGTAATCCGGCAGGAGCGTTTAAACGAAACTGGGCAAGGACCTGACAATTCAGGAAAAGCAAACTGACACCTGTTAGTAAGGCAAACTTTAATCGCTCCATCTGTTACTTCAAATAAGAGTCATCGGAATATATCAGGTCCGCCTCTCCCCAATACCAGTCCGGTTCATTCACATAATGGCTGTTATAAGACCGGGCATATTCCATGGTGGGCCATTCCAGTTCGAACCCCATTTTTGTAATGACACCCTGAAATTCCCGCAGCAAACCATCCGTTTTCCGTACCTGCCGCGGTGTCGCATTTTTATCCAGACAAAATGCGGCAAGGGCTCCCGCTGCCTCACCAATGTTCCATTCAACAGGATGCAGCCGGAATGCGCCGTTGGTGACCTGGGTAACACCCAAATTTTTGCAAGCCGGGATAATATTGTCCACCCTTACCGGAATCAGCGCCCCCAATGGTATTTGCTGGGGCCAGTGCATTCCATGCAATGCCTGGGTGTAACTTGAATTTTTATTTTTTGCCTTAAGATGGATATCTACCCTATACCCCCCTACACCTACGCTATCAGGATATTTTACAGGCCCGTCAGGATGCAAATCCGTCCTGAAATGTTGTTCCAGTACGGTGAATTCCGCCTTGATCCGCCTTGATTCCCTGACATAGGGGTATTGCGCAAGACCGTCGCTGGTACCAAACACATCCCCGCGAGGCCTGAGTCCGGGAAACCCAGGCTTGTTATTATAGCCAGACGGCACCTCTGTCTGAAGGAAATATAACAAGCTCAGGGACTTTTGCCTGGCCTGTTCAAAATGCAGCTTTGCCTCCTCCTCGCTTCCCCCGATTAAATTTCCATGGCTGTAGGAATTGCCATTCATCAGCATAGTGATGTCACTGGCGAATGCACCAGGAGCAAAATTGCTCTTGCAAAATGCCCGCCGGAAGTTCCAGATACTTTGTTTGTATACTCCCTCGGAGCCTTCTGCAAACAATCGCCTCATTCTGTTTTCAAGCGGGCCGCCGTCATCAACTCCTGTTAAATTTTTAAAACTGCCTCTCCATTTCTCGTAAGACGCTGGCTTTTCGATCACATGATCTTCGCCGGGTAAATAATCTATCGCTATTAAATGGGTAAATGGCTGTATCCTGTCCGGCTGAGGCGGGCCTTCCATTGCCGAAGGTTCTCCCGTCTCACTTTGAGACTCTGATCCGGTAACAAATTCCATTTGCGCCAGGGGCAATACGTCTCCAAGTTCCGTGGCATCTAAAATGTAAGAAGCTTCAATCGCAATATTTTGTCCCGTAAGATCACTCTTAACGATCACGCCTCTGCACCTGTCCCCATTCATATCCACACTTACAGGTCTGACATTTGTCAGGACCTTCACCCGGCCGGCTGTGTAATGAGGCATCAGCATTTGGTCTAGTACGGCCATCCCTACCCTGGGCTCAAATCCCAGGGCACTGACCCAGCATGCGCCGGGGTTCAGGAAGGGATCAGCCCGCGCTGCAGTCGACAGCGGATAATAGTTTCTGTAGTAATCCCTTACTCCCTGACGAAAACCGGCATAACTTAATGTTCTGCCAAATTTTTCAATCCAGGGATGCTCGTCTGTGGGAACGCCCTGGGTGGTTGCCTGCCCGCCTATCCATGAGGTTTCCTCGGTAATTATTACATTCTTCCCCAATTTTGCAGCCGCTAAAGCAGCGGCGCAGCCCCCGAAACTCCCGCCTACCACCAGGATATCACATTTGTAATTGCTGGCGGCGGTCGTATTATACACGCTCTTCTGAGGCAGATCAAATGAAAAATTGGCCAGCCCGCCTGCTCCCATCAGAAGACCTGAATTTTTTAAAAATGTTCGCCTTGACTCGTTTTCCATATTCTTCAATCTGTTAATTTATTTGGATTCGTTATCTTTTCTCCTACCAGGCCCTGGTTTCCCCTGCGATAAATTTCAATCAGCTAGCAAATCGTCCTGGTAAGCGTGTAATACAACATTACGCAACTCTATATTTGATGTTAAGACGGTCCTTCCTTCAGCAATGATCACGTACGCTGTACTTAAACCACGAGTATCTTCCGCCGTATGGATCGCTAATAGTTTTCCGCTCAGGGTTTCAAATTGCCGGCCGTCCGGAGGAAATGCCGAAGCTTTTTTCTTTCCGGAGATAATATGATTCTGCAGCAGCGTTATCAAGTCATCTTTGGGTACATCCTGCAGCGACTGGTAATCGTTATCGCTGAGGTAACTCTCAAAACTGGAATTGTAGGGAGCAAATATGGTATACTGACCTGATTCAATAGTTTCGGAAAGACCGGTAATATTCAACGCTTCATTGAGCATTTGCAGGGAGTCGTATCGCTGGGTTACGAATTCATTGACCGATAAATCAAATTTCCCCTCGTATGGCCCTGCCGGCTTATACTCAAAATCGTCACATGAGGCTGATACCAGCATGCAGAAGACGATAACAGGATATATGAACTTAGATCTTTTCATAATAATTCGATTAATAAAAACTGTTTTGAACAAGATTGGGATTTTTGACAAGTTCTTCGGTGTAGATTGGCCAGAGCAGGTGATCCTCGCTCTGGATATCATCCAATACCTCCAGCGCAACGCCATTCCGGATGAGGTCAAACCAGCGGTGTCCTTCATAACACAACTCAATAAATCCTTCGTCCAGGATCGCTTGTTTTGTTTGCTCTTTGGAAAGCCCGGTATCCAATGGCGGCAAACCTGCCCGGTTGCGTATCTGATTCACCAGGCCAATCGCCTCCTCCTTCCGGTTCAATTCGTTAAGCACTTCGGCCTGCAATAACATGACACCGCCTAATCTGAAGATGATCATATTATCATCCGAAAGGCTGATCCCTTCGGGAGTTTGGGTCTTACCCGCATATTTGATCGTATAGGGATCTTGCGCGATCTGCCCCGGATCCGGATAATAGACGATGGCTTCTTTCCTTAAGTCGCCTTCTTCAAATGCGTTCAGTAGTTTTGGATCAATTCTGTAAGCAGCCCTTGCCGCTCTGCTAAAGGGGATTTGTAATAAAAGGCCGGCTAAGCCATTCGTATTCTGGTTTTCATAATTATACTGCAATTCAAAAATGGATTCTTCCGTATTCTCCTGTGAAAAGAGCATGCCGTAGCTTCCCTCAGGCAATAAAGAATATTGATTCAATTCCAAAATATCATGATATGCCGACACTGCCTTGTTTAAATAGCCGGCTCCTCCTCCTTCGCGTTGCGCCATCCACGCGTATACATGCATCTGCAAGGCAAGCACCCCTCCCTTTGTTGCCCTTCCTTTATTCTCTATAGCACTGCTGTATTTAACGGGTACTGCTTCCAGGGCATCATTGAGATCGGCTTCTATCTGGGCAAATACATTTTCCCCGGGATCCCTTGAAACCTTTAAGCCTTCTGCGGAAAGCGTCGGATGTGTGATCAATGGGACATCTCCCCATAGCCGGACGGCATAGAAATAGCACAAAGCCCGGATGAACCTGGCTTCCCCTGTGATCTGGTTCTTTCGTTCTTCGGTAAGTCCATCGGTTATTTCCGGAACAGCGTTTATTACAATATTGCAGCGGTTGATCGTATTGTATAAAGGACTCCAGTCTGAAAATGAGCTATTGGCGTTAAATGTATTCTCAATAAGGTTAGCCGATGACGCAAGGCCGACAGCCAGATTATCCGCGCGGGCATCTCCCCATTGAATGTACCGTTGACTTAATGTATTGGCAAGTTGATGGTAGCAACCGATCAGCGCTGATTCAGCATCTTCTCCGGTCTCCAGTGCATTTTCTATGGTTATCTGGCTCACCGGCTCCTGATCCAATACTTCACAACTAAAAAGGGAGGCGATCAGGATTGTGCAATAAATTCGTTTCATTTTTCTGCTTTAAAAAGTAACATTAATACCCATCATAAATGTCCTTGGAATAGGCATGCGGCCGTTATCAATTCCAAATTGCCTGGAGTTATCAGATGATGTAGTAACCACTTCCGGGTCATAGCCAAGGTAACTGGTTCCCGTCCAAACATTTTGTCCGGTCACGTAAATTCTCATACCTGAAATGAAGTACCGATTTAGAAATTCAGCATTGAGGTTATAGGACAAAGAGATATTTTTTAGCCGCAAATACGACCCATCCTCTACCCAACGGGAGGAATTTCTATCATTTTCCACCGGTTTAACCATCCAGTTTACCGGAACGTCGGTTATATCTCCCTGCTCTCTCCATGCATTCTTCCAGATATAAGGCCTGGGGTTTTGAGAAAAGCCGTTCCCTCCGCGCATTTGCTCGACGGCATTGAAAATTTCATTCCCGCCCGAATAGGTAAATAGAATACTTAAATCGAAACCTTTATAACTAAAGCTGTTGCTGAGTCCGCCGACAAAATCGGGCTGGGCATTGCCGATAATGGTGAGATCGTTCTCGTCGATCCTGTTATCACCATTAAGATCGCGGAATATCGCATCTCCGCCTTCAAATCCTATGCCGCCCCCGGTCGTTAAACCTTCCGGAACATCTTCATCGCGTGCATACACGCCGTCAAATACCCAACCGTAGAAGCTCCCCAATGGCTCTCCTTCACGGACGATTCCCAGTCCTGCAAATTGATCTTCACCGTTGGGCAGGCTTATCACCTTATTCTGATTGTATGAGAAATTGGCTTCGGTACTCCACTGAAAATCGCCCGTTAGGTTCTTGGTATGGAGGGTCAGTTCATATCCCTTATTCTCAATTTCACCAAGGTTGGTAGTTAAGGAATTATAACCGGATGTTCCCGGAAGATCCACGTTAAACAACAGTCCATGGGTTCTTTTATGATAATAATCAGCAATCAGATAGATCCTGTTATCAAAAACAGAAAGGTCCAGCCCAATATCAAATTGATTGGTTGACTCCCAGCTTAAATCCGGATTGGGAATTCCGTTGGAAGCAGGCCCGATTCCTCCTTGTCCCATATAGTTCTCGCCGGCGTTAAATAATCCCTGTGAAATAAAATTGCCAATGGACTGATTCCCGGTCACCCCATAACTCACCCGCAGCTTTAATTCCTGTACAAGGGAGCTGTTTTGCATAAACGATTCCTCAGCAATTCGCCAGCCGGCTGAAAAAGACGGGAACGTGCCAAACCTGTTTTCCCTGCCAAATCTCGAAGACCCATCTCTTCTGATGGTAGCATTCAACAGGTACCTATCCTTAAACGAATAGTTTACTCTCCCGAATAGCGAGAAAATACCCCACGAGGTCTCATTTGAAGACGCCCCATCTATCGAGGCGCTGGCATTGATGGTAGGAATTTTATCCGAGGCTGCCCCACTTCCAAAAGCAGAAAGCACCTGAATATTATTTGCTTGCTGACTAAACCCTGCGAGTGCGGAAACATGATGATCGCTGTTAAAATTCGTTTGATAGGTCAGGGTATTTTCGTTTACCCAGCCCCGGTCCCGGTAATAGTTGGAGTTTGCTTGTCGAAGTGGTGTGGTCAGTAAACTTGCCGGTGTAAAACGGTCTTCCTTCAATGACAACAAATCGACAGCGATATTTGACCTTAACTTCAGGTTTTCGATTATTTCCAGTTCGCCGTAAAGGTTGGCTATGATCCTGTCCGAGTTCTCTTCGTTTTTTATGTCCTCCAGCTGCCGGATCGGGTTCGTTCCTTTCCATAAACGCCCTAAAGTATCCGTTGACCTCAGAAAGGAAAAAGTTCGAAGCGCCATCCATATCGGAAAGTTGTTTCCGCTACCCTGCCTCACCGTGTTCCTTGAAGAAATACTGTATGATAAATTACTGCCGATCGTTAAACTCTTTGTTGCCTGATATTCAGTATTCACTCTCCCGGAAAGACGCTCATAAACGGAATTCAGCAAAATACCTTCCTGCTTAAAATAACCGCCGGAAACAGCGTATTTGAATTGATCACTCCCTCCTCTCAAGGAAAAATCCGCATTATTGGCAGAAGCGCTTCTGAAAATTTCATCTTGCCAATCAGTATCACCACTGAACGTCCAATTCAGACTATCTGTGATTTCATTTCTAAGCCCTCTTCCCCTGTTCAGCCATGCTTCAGTAAAATAGGCTCTGTGTTCCTTTCCATTGAGTACCGGTAATTTGTTTGCAAGGCTGGACACTCCCGAATAGAAGTTCAGGGACAGAGTTGGTTTACCAGCCCGCCCGCGCTTTGTAGTGATCAGCACTACCCCGTTTGACGCCCTTGCCCCATAAATGGATGTAGCAGAAGCATCTTTTAATATTTCTATAGAAGCAATATCGTTTGGATTAATATCAGCGAGGGCATTAAATCCCGCCGAACCCTGACCAAGGCTTGTATAACTACCCGATTTTATGGGGACGCCGTCAACGATATAAAGCGGTTCATTTCCTCCGCCGATAGAAGTATACCCTCTGACCCTGACGGAAACCGCTGTGCCCGGCTCACCCGAAGTCTGCAAGACCTGTACCCCGGCAGCCCTGCCCTGCAATAAGTTATCAACGCTTGCAATGGGATTATTTTCAACGTCATCGCCCTTTACGGAAGATATCGCACTGGTAATGTCCCGTCTTTCTTGCTCTCCGTATCCGATCACAACAATTTCATCAAGGGCGGCGATATCCTGATGCAGCGTTATACTTATCTCTGCCTGGCCATTTATCAGCGTCTCAACAGTTTTAAAGCCCAGAAAACTAAACACTAAAAGCTCTCCCTGGTCCGCATCAGGAAGCTCATACTTCCCTTGTTCATTTGTAAGTGTTCCCTTAAGGGTTCCTTTTACCTGCACAGAAACACCGGGCAGAGGAAATCCATCCGCGTCCGTCACCGAACCCCTTATGGTATCAATTGCTGAAGGAGGTCGGAGCAACGGCCCCGATCGCTCCGTTCTTTTAATAAGGATGAGCTTCTCTTCTATGGAATAAGTCAAACCTTGTCCTTTCAGGCTTGCATCAAGCAGGTTTTGCACTGATGTATTCCGGAGATTCAGCGTAACCGGCCTGGCATCTTTCAACACACTGTAATTATAGAATACGCTATAGTCCGTCTGCTGATTGATCGCGGTAAAAACCTTTTCAAGTGTTACGTTTTCGCCCTGAAAGCTTATGGATTGCGAAAAACTGCCTGCACTTACCTGCAATGCTCCGGCTAATAATAGTACAGCATGTAATTTCATTGCCAAAAGAATTTTGCACATTGTCTTGTTCATGATTTATTTCAGGATAATGAGTTGCCGCCCCCGGATACGAAACCTCACCTCGTTCTGCTGCAGAACAGACAGGAGTTTTGACAAGGGCAGGTTCCTGGGTACGCGACCTCCGAAATATTGGTTTGGTATTGAATCGATATCTTCATAGACTACTTCGACATCATACCACCTTGCCAGACGCCGCATAACAGTGGGCAAATCGGTATGGTCAAACTGAAAGTATCCTTCTTTCCAGGCGATGATCTGGCGGGTATCAATATCGCCGATAATCCGGATTTCATTAGCCCCCCTGGATCCCGCTTTTTCCGGATTGGTAAGCCGTGCCTGCTGACCGGGCCTGAGCAGCTTCGCTTCCCCGGATACTCTCCCGGATAAGGCTGCTGTCGGAATGACGCTTACAGATCCTTCCAGCAAGGTGGTTTGGATGGTGTTTTCATCTTCGTAAGCCATCACATTAAAATGAGTGCCCAGCACTTCTATTTCCATGCCGTTTACGAGAACAATAAAAGGCATCCTCTCCTTACCGCCCTCCGCCCCGCCGGAAGAAAGCGGTTGAGATGCCACTTCAAAATAAGCTTCCCCGGTGAGCGATACTTTACGCTCTTTACCGGTAAAGGCGGCAGGATAACGAAGCGTTGACGCCGCATTTAACCATACTTTGGTGCCATCGGGTAAGGTGACTTTGAATTGCCCCCGCGGGGAGTGGTCAGTGTGTTATAAGCAATTTCCCCCTGTCCCTCATCATCGCCGGCAGGATAGTAAGCCAGTTGGCCGCTATCAAGTTTGATTATCTGCATGCTGCCCTGTTGTGCCAGGGTTCCGATGCGCTTACTATTAAGAGAAATCGCTGTCCCATCCGCCAGAGTAAGGATAGCCCTTTCACTCCCCGGCGCAATATCGTTCTGTGAATTATAGGCACTCAGCGCCTGCTTCGGGATAGAAGTGTCCGGCTTAAAAAACAGGTAAGTGATACTTACAAGTATCAGGGCGATAGCCGCTGCCGCAGCAAAACGTCGGGCAGGTCGTTGCTTCCACCAACGTTCTCCTGTTGTTTCGGACCTTTTCTCTGTTCTTTCAGCGCCTCTCTCCTTCGTCGCAGTCCTCGATGCCCGTAAAAGATTTTCCAGCTTAGCATGGGCATGCGGTATTCCTTCCGCGTCAGAAATAGCATGCCATTGCTCCCGCATGACGTGTCGAAGATTTTCGCTATCCGGGAATTGCTCAATCATCTCCAATAATTCAAGCAATTCCTGCCGGGTGCAGTTGTTATCCAGGAATCGCCGAAGCAAATCAGCCAGTCTGTCGTTTCTAGTGTTCATGGTTCAGGCAGGGGATTTCCCCTCATAAAGGCATGACGCTGAATACTAAACCAACAACTAATTGGCCCCTGTTTTTTTTGAAGTTTGCCTTCGGTTATAATGCAGCTTCAGACAGCTTTTTATGGCAGAAGAAAAAAGTAGAGAATAATCACCTCAATATCAAGGTGCTTAACGAGGTAATGGCGTATAAAACGTACAGCATCAGAGACATGATTATTCACCGTATATTTGGAAAGGTTAAGCCTGGCAGCGATTTCCTCATGCGATAAGCTGCCTTTCCTGCTCATTTCATACACCTTACGGCGCTGCGGGCTTAGCAGTGTTATCGCCTCGCTTAGTTTGAGTTCATATTCCTTTTGAATGACAGTACTGTCGGCCGAAACCGTACTCGCATATTCCATTTCGTCAGATAATAGTTCTGTCAATTTCGGGCTGCGAGCAACGGTGCGGAGAAAATCGACGGACCTCCGGTAGGCAATCCGGAATAAGAAAGCATTTAAATTTTCAACACGGGGTAGCATCTCCCTGCCCAGCCAGAGTTTGGTCATCACATCCAACACTATTTCTTCAGCTACCTGCGGGGATTTGACGATCGTTCGGATATACTGGAACATCCTTCCCTGCCAGGCATGGAACAGCTGAGCAAAGGCCCGTTCGTCTCCCCCGGAGATGCGAAGCAACAGCTTCTTTTCCTGGTATTCTTTATTTGTAACGGCGGTCTTCACATATGGTCAGGTTTACTGATAGGGATACCTTTCAAGATGGTCGCCGCCATTATTTAAGCGAGGATCACTCGTTTTTTTCATCCAGCGGTGTAATTTCCGGCGCAGCTTCCTGCGAACTGCCGTAAATTGCTTTACTCCGGCAAGATTATTCAACTGATCCGGGTCAACCCTTAAATCATAAAGCTCTTCCGCAGGCCTTTTCATAAATGCCTTCTCAAAAAACGGAGCAATCCCGGGATCATCCTTACGCTTAATGATATAGTCTTTGGTTGGTGATCTGTCTACATCTCCAAAACGTCCGGTACCGAATTCCGGGTCGCCCGCGGGCCACCGGTCCGGCCTGAAATTCCGGATATACAAAAAGTCCTTTGTTCGGATGCCGCGTGAAGGGTAGCCAACATTTCCTTTACGGACACGCGCGTGCCGTTCGCGTTCTACAAACATCTTTTCGCGTTTGACAAGCTCTTTCCCTCCTGTCATTAATGGAAGCAAGTTCGTACCAGTCATCGCGTTTGGCGCTTGCATGCCTGCGGCTGCTAAAAAGGTAGGCGCTAAATCAATGAAGCCGACAAAGCTTGTGCAAAGCTGTCCCGGTTTTATTCGGACAGGCCAGGATATTGCTAATGGCACATGTGTGCCGGCATCGTAGATATTTGCCTTTGCCCGCGGAAAAGGCATACCGTTATCGCCGGTTATTACAATCAACGTATTGTCAAGTTCACCCGCTGCTTCCAAAACCGCCAGAATTTTTCCAACATCGCGGTCAAATTGTTCTATTTCATAATAATAGTCCAGTATATCATTTCTTACCACCGCATTGTCCGGCAAAAAGGCAGGAACTTTTACATCAGCTATTGATTTTCCCGATGTAGCTCCGCTACCCTGTTCATAGGGCCGGTGTGGATCATGGCTTCCAAACCAAAAGCAAAAAGGCTGGTCTTTTGACCTGCTTTTGAAAAACGTTTCGAAATCCGGATACTTTGGGCCGGCGGGATTGTATTCGTAGCCACCCAGTTGATATTTTCCCGGGCCCCAGCCTTTCTTGCTATGCCCGGTTGCATATCCTTGCCCGGCCAGCAATTCGACATAATTCGGAAACTTCTTATTTAAGAATCCCTTTAGATGCACCCCTTGCTCCAGCTGATGAGGCCATTGGCCGGTAAGTAAAGAAGCCCGTGAAGGAGAACAGGATGGCGTTGTGAACGCGTTGGTGAACAGCATTCCCTGTTTAGCAATTTTGTCAAAATTGGGGGTCTGAACTACATGGTCTCCATAAGCTCCGGCATGAGGATACCCCCAGTCATCAGCGATAAGCACCAGCATATTGGGCGCCTGCTGACCGCGCGTTTCAGACATAAAAAACACTAAACATCCCAGGAGGAATATTGCGTTAAAAGCCGTTCGTTTCATCAATTATTATTCTTGCTTCGTGGTATTTTGCGCTACTTTCCCCGCAGGGCGCCTGTTACTTCCTGCATGACCGGTAAGATCATCCCCCAGGTCGGCGCGTGCCTGCGCGGCCAGGCCAAGCAGCTCATCCACGACTTCGGGATAGGTTCCTGACATGTCGTATCGTTCACCGGGATCCCGGCGCAGGTCGTAAAGCCTGAGTTCGGTCTTGCCCCGGGCATATTTGCCAGGCATCCCGTTCCGGCCGGGAATAACGCCTTCGTAGGAACGGTAAGAATGCGGCAGCACCAGTTTCCACTGCCCCCGCCTCACCGCCTCCAGATTGTTTTTCCCGTAGTAATAGTAAAAATGATCCCTGGGATTCGCCTCCCGGTCACCCCGGAGCAGGGGAAGTATATTTACACCGTCGATTTTATTTTCAGGCTGCTCCGCTCCGCTGATGTCAATGACGGTGGGCAGGATATCAATAGCGGATGCGAGCTTTTCGCATACAGTTGCTGCCGGGATCACATCCGGCCAGCGCATAATACAGGGAACCCGTTGCCCGCCTTCGAAACTGGTTCCCTTCCCCTCGCGGAGCCCGCCGGCGGACCCTGCATGGTCACCAAAGTTTAGCCAGGGGCCGTTATCGGAGGTGAATATGATCAATGTTTCGTTTGACAACTCCAGCTTTTCAAGCGTTTTAACGATTTCGCCCACTGACCAGTCTATCTCCATCAGCACATCGCCGTACAGTCCCTGTTCGCTTCTACCTTTGAATTTGGAAGAAACCGCCAGCGGCACATGCGGCATAGAATGCGCCAGGTAAAGGAAAAACGGATGTTCCCGGTTACGTTCAATGAAATCTACCGCCGTCTCTGTATAAAGCGTGGTCAGCTCTGCCTGGTCACTGAGTGTGGTGAGTTCCCGTATTTTTTTGTTTCCCTTAATAAGGGGAAGTTCGGGATAGTTTTTCCTCCGCTCCTGACCTTCAGGGAAAGTACGTTTTCCATCATAATAAAACGGCGTCATATCATTTGACCAGGGTAATCCAAGATATTCGTCAAATCCCTGCTGAAGCGGCAGAAAGGGCAGATGATGTCCGACGTGCCATTTTCCGACTGCGGCGGTGCGGTAGCCCCTGGATTTAAGTGCTTCGGCGATCGTGGTTTCAGCGGGATTCAGACCGATTTCCGATGTTGGCCCTAAGGCTCCGGAGATGCCCACGCGGTTGGAATAGCAGCCGGTCAGCAGCGCCGCCCTTGACGCGCTGCATACTGCCTGTGCGGCATAAAAGTGTGTGAAGCGCATTCCTTCGCCGGCCAGGCGATCCAGGTTTGGGGTATGATACTGCGTTGCGCCATAAGAAGCCAGGTCGCCGTAGCCCAGGTCGTCCATGAAGATAATTACGATATTCGGCGGCCGCAGGCTATCGGGATGCCGGGGAGTTTGCCTTGCCGAAACTATCGAAACCATCGCGGCAAGCAATAAGAGGGGAAGCAATGCGTTGATCGTTTTAATTTTCATATCATTTTCCCATACTTTCAGTCAGCCAGTCGAGTTCGAACCGCGCAAATGAAATTCCGCCCGGCAGGTCACTTCCGGGGTGGTTATTCTTTTTTTCGTATATCAGGCCAATACTCCCGTCATTGAGCTGGACAAGATCTGAATACATCGCTCCGTACCCATACACTAATTTGCTTACCGGCCAGGTTTTGCCGCCGTCAGTGCTTAAGCTAACCGTCAGCCCTGCCCGCTCCTTCTCTTTATTTGGATGTGAGTGAAGGAGCCAGTTCTCTTGTTTGCTTTTCGGGTGCGGCGGGCGGATCCTAAGGAGTCCGCAGTCAACCGAGGTATAGGGCATTACCGTATGTTCTTCATATCCCTTATACCAGCTACGACCCTGATCATCGCTTAACGCCACCCATCTCCTGCTCTTATTGTGCATTCTGGCATTCATCATCACGGTCCCGTCTTCCAGTTCCAGTATTCGTGCTTCCGTGGTTCTGTGCCCAAGGCCGGTATCCGTTCCCTTTTCCCAGGTAACTCCATGATCATCACTATAAATTGCCGAAGAGCTGTAAAGGCGGTCATCAACCGGTATCTTCTGGACAGTACCATCAGGCCTTGTCCGGCCCAGGGCTCTTCTATGCCAGAACGGGACAAGCAAACGGCCGTTTTCCAGTTGGGTACCATGCCCCGGCCCCGGCATATGAAAAGCCCGCCCCAAATAGTCAGCTGCAAAACCATCTTCATTCTTAATGGGTTGCCCGTTAATATCCAGGTGCGGTTTTCCTTTGGGATTTACGTTTAACACCGCAGTTATTTCGGTTCGTTTGCTCCAGGTTAACCCTTCGTCGTCACTGAACCGGTAAAAGACACGGGTCATGCGCTGCGCATTAACTCCCTTATGCTCCCCTTCGTTCAATACATAAAAGATAAATATTCTCCCGTTGCTACGATCTGTCAGGGCGGCAGGATTTGCCCAGGCCTCTTTTTTCCCGGGAACTCCCTGGGACTTCCAAAAACTGCCATCACCTTTTTCAATATAAATATTTGAAGACCAGGTGGCTCCGCCGTCTGTTGAACGTTTACATACAAGGTCATGCGGACCTTCATCGCTTCCGTCCAGCCTGGCTTCAGTAAATGCGAGGATGGTGCCCTTTATGCCCAGCGTAAGCCCGAGGATGCGGTGATTTTTCATGCCGCGCTCATTGCCGGTCCAAACCATCGTCTCCTGCATCGGTTTTTTTTTCTGCGGTTGCTTTAATCCTTGCGAAAAACCACTGCTATTATACGACAGGAAAAGCACTATCAAACAAAAAAATCTTACTTTCATACTGTTTATTAAACTATGGCTCCTTGTCCTTTTAACGCTGCACGCAAAGATTTTCCATCAAGTTCCGACACACTGATATTCCCGCGGGTACATAGCGCCATGGCGGTTCCTGCCGCTTGTCCCAATGCCATGCACTGGGCCTGGACCCGTATTGAAGCAAATGCTTCACGTGTGGCAGAAAGGCATCCTCCTGCTACCAGCAGATTAGCAGCGCCCTGGGGTACGAGTGAGCGGTAAGGAATCGCGTAAGGCTCCTGAAGGAAATTGACGTCCTGTTTGCTGTCAGCTGCCCGGTGAATATCCACCGGGTGCCCTCCGTATGCAACCGTGTCATCAAAGCCCCCGGACCTTATGATATCCTCAAGAGTCATCGTATAAAGTCCTTTGATTCCTCTTGTTTCGCGGATACCAACCTGTGTCGCGGTATCGATAAGGTAAGCATCCCGCATGGCGGGTACCTTTTCTGTAAAAACCCGCACGATACGCATCACATCTTCTCTCAGGGTTTGCTCGGCTGTTGATATATCATCTCCATCAGCGGCATTGCCCCGGAACCTGGTCGCATTGACGGAAAGCTGCCCTTCGCGCAGGGCGCTCCCGTGCAGGGCCCAGGGCCCTCCAAAATTCGAAAGCCTTCCCGCAGCAACTTCTTCCAACAATAAATTTTTCAGCTCCACGTTTGCATACTTCACCCCGTCCTGGGCCATCAGCAAGTTAAAAGCTGTTGTATCCACCCCGCCAAGCCGGAAATAAAGCGACATGGGTTGAAGCTCCCCGTCATTTCTATTACGCATTTCCCATGGCAGCCCGCTGCGCGAAACCAGGTCGCCTGTGCCGGTACAATCTAGGAAATATTTTGCGGCGATGGCTTGTCTTCCGGACTTGTTTTCGATCAGCACATGGCTGAGTGTTCCGGCCCGGGAGG
This sequence comes from Anseongella ginsenosidimutans, assembly GCF_008033235.1. Lineage (GTDB taxonomy): Bacteria > Bacteroidota > Bacteroidia > Sphingobacteriales > Sphingobacteriaceae > Anseongella > Anseongella ginsenosidimutans. The sequence continues at coordinate 2,004,539 of NZ_CP042432.1, read as the reverse complement.
GATCAGGAACGCATCCCACTATACGGGAATGGAGCAGGATGTCCACACCGGCTTCTTCCACCATTTTCAAGGCAATGTACTTATATATTTCAGGATCATAAGGCACGTTGCCGCTTTGGAGGTCGATTATCGCGCCGTTTAAATGAGCCATCCTGCCGATAAATTCTTCCGGAATGCCCGAAACAATGCGATCTCCCCCGAAATTAAATTTGCTGATCGGGCCTACCAGGCCCGCGGTGGCCATCCCCCCAGAAATCCATAGTGTTCCAATAACAATGTCTTCGCCCCGTTCCGGGCAGCCGCGATAGCCGCTATAAACCCGGAAGGCCCGCCGCCGCAAACAACCACATCCGCTTCCCTTACTACCTCTATCTGACGAGCGGGTTCTGCTATAAATTTCTTGTTTATCTCATTCATTACTTTTCTCAACCACTTTTTTAGCCTGAACCGGAGCCACTATACTTGCCAGGTAGCCGATAACGAAGCAGGATAACATGCCTGTGAAACTGTAGGTCATAAAATGCATGGGCGTGTGCATACTTACAAGGTATTGTATAACTGCGCTGCCGGTGAAGCCGGCGAGCGCCCCTATGTGATTTGCCCTCTTTGTGAAGATTCCCAAAAGAAATAGTCCCGCCAGGCCCCCGGTAAGTAACCCGGTCAGGCGCCTGATCATATCCCACAATGAACCCACCTCGTAAATAAACATGATAGCGGCGAGCAAGGTGCCCAGAATCCCAAACAGCGCGGAGACAACTTTTGCAATAACCAGCAGCTTCTTATGCTCCGTGGGCTTGAAACGAACGAAATCGGTAACCACCGTTGCCGACATACTATTCATTGTACTGCTGATGGTGGACATAGCCACGGCAAATATTCCGGCCACCACAATTCCCCTGATTCCGGAAGGCAATTCATTGACGATAAACCAGGGATAGATAGACTCTTGTGTCGGGAGTGCGGGATTCAATTTTTCGGGATAGGCAGCATAATAGGCAAAAAGCGCGCTTCCGATCGCGAAGAACAATACCGAAGATACCACAATCAATATTCCGTTCACCCATACCCCGCGTGAGGCACTTTTTGCGTCCTTGGTCACCAGGTACTTTTGGATGACGGTTTGATCAGCAATGTACGGCACCATGCCGCCGCCCACCCAGTATGAAATGGCAACAAATATAGTAATCTCGGCAAAGCTAAAATCCCAGTTGACAAAGTCGAACTTTCCAAAATCACTGTTTGTGGCAATAATTTCGCTCACTCCACCATCCAGTTTCATGGCAACTACGAGGATGCTCAGGGCGGCGGCCAGCAGGAAAACAACTACTTGCAGCACTTCCGTCCAGACTACCGCCTCGATGCCACCCACCGTTCCATAGATGGTTGAAAACAGGCCGATCACTATAATACAAACCATCACGTCGATGCCGGTTATCGCCGATATCGCCAGGGCAGGCAGCAGCAGCATTACCCCGAACTTCGCCACCTGGAATGCCAGGAAGCTTAAACTTCCCAATATCCGCGCTGTCGCATTGAACCGGTTTTCAAGATATTCGTAGGCAGTTGTCACCGTGATTTTAAAGTAGGCAGGAATAATGTAAAACACGACGATCGGGGCAACCACCAAGCTGCTGATGGTGGGCAAAAAATAAATCCAGCTTTCATTGAATGTTTTTGCCGGCGTGGTAAGGAAGGTGATGGCGCTCAGCAAGGTGCCAAACATGGCCATGCCGGAGGCCCATCCCGGGATGCGGCCGCCTGCTTTATAATAATCGTCTGTAGTTTTTATATTCTTCTTGTACCGGTATCCGATATACAGGACAGTTATAAAGTAAAGGAGAATCAGCAAATAATCCCAAGCGTTCAATATGGATGATTCTTTGGCGCCCAGACTGGCTTTCCATACCGCCGGCGAACGCAAGGCCGGCGCTATCTCCCCGCCGGGGATGATGATTTCTTCTTTCCACCAGAAGGCTTGCGTCGCGACCGGGGCGGCACGGGGGAAATCGCCAACTTTTATCCAGGTGTCCGTAAGGGTATGGTAAACAAGCACTTCGCTCGAAAAACCCGAATGCTTATCCGTTATTTCATTAAGCACTCCGCGCATACTATCCTGCGCGGCGCTCGTTTTCAAATTCCTGTATTGATTTTGAGCTGCCCGGAACTCCCGGTGGTCTTCACTGTCTGCCCCGCTGAACACCAATATGTGATTCAGCCCAACCGAAACGGATGAGGCGCCGCTTAAACAACGCACCGAACCGTCACCCAGGCGGACTTCCTGAAGCTGCTTCCACTCTTTGGTATGCACATCGAATACATGGGCGTCATACAATAGTTCTTCCCCTTCCGCCGCACCCTTCCTTCCGCTAAACAGGAATAAGCTATGATATTTTCCGTTGTTTTGTTCCGCAAGTACCGGCATCATCCTGCCGGGCCCGTTCCAGGAGGGCAGTTTTTCCCAGTGCCAGTCATCGCCGCTGCTTTGCTTGCCGCCCTGAAGGTTAAGCCGGTAAAAGGATTTCGTGGTATGCCCTTTGTCCTGCCCGGCTGTTCCGCCGGCAATATACACGTAGCCATCCAGTAACACCGCCCCCATGAATGCCATTGGAGCAGGCAGGTCCGGAAACGCTGTGGTTTGAACAGTCCGGCCGGATTCATCCCAGCTCAGCAAAAAAACGTCCGCGAGATTGCCGGATGCATCCATTCCGCCAATGCACAGCACACCCTCAGGCGTGCTGACTGACGCCCCGTAAGCCCTGGCGGATGGTAATTTGAAAACCGTGTCAAGCCATTGGTATTCCCCGCTGTTTTTTCGTTCCAGCACATGGATGGAACCGTTCCAAACCCGCGAAGCCCCATTCCAGGGACGGCCCTTTTCAGGAAAGAAGGTGCCGCCCGCCACCAGCATTACGTCCTTGTGTACGCCGGCAAAATGACCCGCCAATCCTTCTCCTTCACCCTCCCCCGTATTCTCACCGGCGGCTGATACGGAAGGTATAGGCGGAAGTTCACTCCATGTTACCGTTGCCGGGTGTTCCGTTACCGGACCTTGTTCCTGTGCATTTACATGATTGGAGAAAAAGGTAAGGGCAATTATGCAGGCTACAAACGGTACCGATAAAATTCTTACCATCCGGTATTTTGAGTTAATTTTTCGTTTAGGATTAATTCATCGGGAGGAATCGGAAATAACCGGTGCTTTTCCGAAACCGGGTAATCGGAATCGATCGATTTTATTGTTTCCACCAGGCGCCCGGTCCTGACCAGGTCGAACCAGCGATGCCCTTCAAATCCCAATTCCACGGCCCTTTCACGCAGTATAGTATCTCTGAATGCCGCCTTGTCCAAGCCGGAAACATCCGCCGGGAAAGCGGAAGTGGAATCCCCGTCCCTATTCCTGGTGCGTTCCCTGATTGCATTGATCATCGCGTACGCTTCTGAAGTAGGCCCATTAATTTCGTTTAAGGCCTCGGCGCGCATTAAATAAAGATCCGCCAGGCGGAGGACGATAAAATTACCGCCCCATTCAAATCCGTTGCGGGAAGTGGCTGTCCGGTCTACGTATTTCAGGCAGGGGGCGGGATAAGGATTGACAAATTGCTGCCAGGTAAGGTATTCTCCGTCAAAAGTAGTTCCTTCGGTAACAAAAGTGGATTCCCTGCGGTAATCCTGCTCCTGGTAAAGGTTAAAATATTCAACGGTGCTTACGATTGATCCCCCGTCTGAGGGGCCCTGTTCTTCAAACATCTTGATCCCCCTTGGCATGGTAAAGGCGCCGAGCGGACTGTGTTCGCCTACCGGCGCCAGGTTCCGGTCACCCTGCCATTCGAATAAAGACTCCGGATTAAACTCATTCGACGGACCAAACACTTGCTGGTAATCAGGCATCAGGTGATGTTCAGGCATCTCTATTACTTCCTTGCAGAGATCCGCGCATAACTGGTAATCATTGCTTCCGGCGGCTTCGGAAGAGGCCCTGGTTAAATAGACTTTGGCGAGCAGCCCTTTTACGGCGCCCTTAATTGCCCGGCCCTGCTGATTCGTCGCCGGGACAAGCCCGGAAGCAAATTCCAGGTCTTCGATGATCAGGTTATAAATATCCGATATTGGGCTGCGGGCCACATTTACCTCGTCGATGGCGGTCACCTCTTCGGTTACCAGGGGAAGCGCGCCCCACAGGCGGACCCCGTAGAAATAACTAAGCGCGCGTAAAAACCTGGCTTCCGCTACGTATTGCTGTTTCAGGTTTTCGTCCATGGGAACTTCGGCGGCCCTGCCTATCACCGTATTTGCCTTATTAATGGTGGCGTACATGCTGGTCCATACGCTGTTAATATCTGAATGGTCGGCGGTATACGTGTAATTGGTCAGCAATTGCTGGTTAGACAGATTGGGTGAAAGGGCTTCACCGGAAGTAAACCAGGTCAGGTAATGCAGCCGCCTTGCCAAAAACGTCTGGCTGTTATCTCCCAGGCTTTCATACACGCCTATAAGGGCGGCAAACAGATCGCGCTCATCCTGGTAGTAGTTTTCGGGGGAAAGAAAGCTTTGGGGCTTCTCTTCCAGAAAGTCTTCGCAGGAATAATTTCCGAAGCTTACCGCTGCAAGCAGGCAGCCGATAATTATTTTATTCTTTCCTTTCATGGTCTTGTAAATTAATAGATTAAAAACCAAGGTTCACACCCAGAATAATTGTCCGGGCGGTGGGATAATGTCGTCCGCCATCCGGATCATAACCGGGGAAGTCGGTAAAAGTCACCAGGTTCTGACCGGACAGGTAAATATTGGCGCTGCCTGCCCAGGGAACGATGTTTGCCGGGATATCATAGCCCAGCTGTATATTCCGGATCTTGATGTAGGAACGATCCTCGAGCATATAGCTGGAATTCGAAAGCCAGTTGCTGACACCCGCCCGTGGAATATCACTGCCGGAATTATCCGGGGTCCACCTGTTCAGTAAGGTCCTGGACTTGTTGCTGCTCCCCGTGGAAGGGTCAAAACTTGATATGCCGTTGAATGAGTCCATCCCTATTTCTCCCTGGATAAATACACTCAGCGTAAGCCCCTTATAGCTGAAATTATTGCGAAAACCGAAAATATAGTCCGGCAGGGGATTTCCCAGTATTACCCGGTCATCGGCATCCAGTTCCCCGTCTCCGTTTACGTCCCTGTATTTTGCATCGCCGGGCGCTATTCCCTCCTGGGCAGTTTGTGCGTCAATTTCAGACTGGTCATTGAAAACACCGTCATACAAATATCCCCGGATAACTCCCGGAGGGTATCCGATAAAAAGCGAGGTGGAAGCGGACTTGCCCAGGGAAGTTACTTCCGTGCGGTTCCTGGCATAATTGGCGCTCACATTCCAGCCGAATTCCCGGGTAAAAATATCGGCCTCCAGGTTTATTTCTATTCCTTTGTTTTCCAGTTCCCCTGTATTATATAAAGCGGAACTGAAACCGGAATACGCCGGCAGGTTGATAGTAAACAGAAGATCTTCCGTATTTTTTTCATAGTAATCTACTACCATCCGCAGCCTGTTCTTAAATAAGGAAAGATCCAGCCCTACATCCCATTGCATGGCCTTTTCCCACTTCAGCTCCCTGTTGGCGAGCCCTACCTGGCTCGCTCCGGATACCAGCTGATTATCGATGATATAAATGTTACTGGTGACTAACCGGGCCAGCGACTGGTAGCTGCCTATCTCCTGATTCCCGGTAAGGCCGTAACTGGCCCGGATCTTCAGATCGTCAACCATCTCCAGCGATTTCATAAAATTTTCTTCCGATAAGCGGTACCCCAGGGCAACCGACGGAAAATAACCCCATTTATTGCCGCTTCCGAACTTGGAGGAGCCGTCCGCCCGGAAGGTCGCGGTAAGCAGGAATTTACGGTTATACTGGTAATTGACCCTTCCCAGCCAGGACGCCAGCGCCCATTCGTTCACTGAAGAGGCAATTTCAGGGACTCCCGTCGAACTTCCTATGGAATTGACACCCAGGCGATCATCGGGAAAACCGGAGGGCTGCGTGGAAGCACCGGTCGTTTTTTCCGTCTGCCAGGTAAATCCTCCCATCACCTCGAGATCATGCACATTATTAATGGTTTTGGAATAGCGCAAAATATTCTCATTCAGGATATTGGTAATGCGCCGGTCGGAAACCATTCCAAGCCCTCCCAGCAGGCCCCCGATATAAGTAGTTTCCCTGGGGTAATATTCTTCATTCGACCTGTTCAGCAGGTTTACCCCCAGAAGGGTTTTAAATGACAAGCCTTCGGCTATTTCGTAATCCAGAGATAGGTTTCCAAGTAAATTATCCCCGTTAACTTTGTTCCGGATAGTAAGCAGGGAAGCCACAGGGTTTTCGGCTTTGGTCGCTCCGTACCAATCCTCTATGTACTCCCCGTTCTCATCATAAACGGCTATGGTCGGGGAGGTGGCATATACCTTATCGGCCACTGAACGTATATTATCGGAACCGGCGCTGTTGACCGGTACCGACCGGTTGATGGTCCGGTTATAGGTCAGGGATTGACTGAAGGTGAGTTTATCATTTATTTTATTGTCGACATTCACCCGGATGGCATAGCGCTCCAAACCGGAATTCAAGGCAATCCCTTGTTGGTTAAAGTAATTACCTGAAATATAATAATTCGTATTGCCCCTTCCGCTGGAAATGGATACCTGGTGATTCTGGATGGGGGCGGAATTAAAGATCTCTTCCTGCCAGTCCGTACCTTCTCCGATGGCGGCCGGATCGGCAAAGGGCTGAGTAAGTTCGTTGGCTGCTGCCCAATCATTCAAAAACCCGGCGTGTTCACTCCCGTTCATCAGGTCCAGCTTTCTTACCAGTTTTTGCGTTCCGTAGTACCCGCTATAATTCACCTTTACCTTATCTCCCTTTCCTCTTTTAGTAGTGATAATGACTACGCCGTTGGAACCTCTCGATCCGTAAATGGCCGTCGCTGAAGCATCTTTTAAGATCTCTACCGACGCGATATCATTCGGGTTAATAGACGCCAGGGCATTGGTTGGTGTAAAAGTACCATAAGAAGTACCGCCCGGGTCTTTGCTGCTATTGTATACAGGAATCCCGTCGATGACGAATAAAGGCTCGTTTCCGGCGTTGATGGAGCTGGCGCCCCGTATCCTTATATTGACCCTGCCGCCCGGGGCGCCCGATGAATTGGATATCTGCACGCCGGCAGCCTTACCCTGCAGCAGCTGGTCTGCACTGACAAGCGGCTGGTTTTGCAGGTCTTCCGCAGAAACGGAGGAAATAGCCCCCGTCAGATCTTCACGCTGTTGCGTACCGTAACCAACTACCACGATCTCATCCAGCGCGGTAACGCTTGCCTCCAGGGATACATTTATCTCGCTGCGTTTACCAATGGCCACCTCAGCTGTCTGAAACCCCACGTAGGAAAAGACGAGTACACCTTCGCCGGAGGGTACTTTTAATGAATATCGCCCGTTCACGTCCGTACCGGCGCCTTCCGGAGACCCCTTGTAAACAATACTTACGCCGGGCAGGGTTTCGCCTGTTTCAGCTGAAGTAACGGTGCCCGATATGGTAAAACCGCCCTCCTGCCCTAGCGATGAGAATGAAATTGACAGGCAACATAATGTTAGCAGTGTTGCGATCACTAAATTCGTATACTTAAGCCGGTTTGGGGCGTACAAAATTCTTGTATTCATAACTATTGAATAGGTTTATTTTAGCTTGTCCATCTCTGTCAGCTTAAACCGGACGCTGACTACCGAGTTTTTCTCCGGGCCTGGCCGGTATTTTATGTAGGTAGTGGCAACAAAAGTGCTGTCCGGCAGCAGTTCCAAACCGGGATAACCGCAGTCAGCGCCTTTATAACTATGCAGCAGCTTTATACGGTACTGGCCTTTCCCCTGGTTAAGGATGGTTTCGTAATCGCCTACCCATGCCACGAAATGATTGCGGGTGGGACTGCCCTTTTCCGTATCGCGAAACGCAATTATCAGCCGGCCGTCATGCGCGTACTGCACCTTGTGCCGGTCTCCGTGAAGGCCTGCCGGGAGTGGTTTGGGTTCCGACCAGGTTTTCCCCTCATCATCGCTGGTAATAAACAGGGCGACCCGTTCCACATTCTCCCTGATCAGGGCAAGCAGCTGCTTTCCGTCCGGAGAACGAACGATCTCCGGCTCACAAGGTTTAAGTCCCGGCAAGTCAAGGATGGTTTCAAATGGCGTCCAGTTAAATCCCCCATCAGAGGAAATGCTCTGAACGACAATGTTGGACCTTTTTTCTTCGGTTTCGCCGGGGCGGCGGATATTGGTCATTGCCAGCAGCTGTTTCCCGCCGTTTATCGGCTCTATTGTACAAAAAGGCATTACAGAAGGCCCGAGGCCATTGCTCACCATGGGGCTCCAGGTGGCGCCCTCATCTTCGGAAAATGCCTGGTACATGCCCCCGTCAGGACCTTCCCCGGCAAAAACAAAAAGCCGGTGGTTGCCCTCCGGGTCCGGGAGACGATAAATAGTAGGGCAATTCCGGGTGGAAGCCCAGTTTTCAGGCACTTCCAGCAACGGGCTCCAGGTAAGTCCGCCATCGCTGCTGCGTTTCATGGGCCCCAGGGGGCCGCCATGATTATAACTCCACACACAGTACATGGTTTTACCGTCCGGCAGCAGTTCCGTGGTGGGATGTCCCTGATAAACATCCTCCGTTCCGCGCGCAATGATCACATGCCGGGCGGTATCTTCCGAAAGGTCTATAAGCGGAATAGAATCTACCGTGAATGAAGATGTAGTTTCCTTTTTTTCGGCCGTCCCTGTGCAGGCGCTAATTCCCATTAATAGAATGGCAGCTGGAATAATGGTTCCTTTCATTGTTTAGGTTTTGATCTATTATACTTATTTAGTTAATACCTCATGTAGTACATATCAAAACTCAGAAAAAATTTCCGGAATGTCAAATATGCATTAGAAAAAAATGAAATTAGTGTTACCGAAGGCTGCCGGTCCGCCGGCGCCTATTTCTCCAACCGGTCAAAATGCGGCAACAGATGTTCATACATTCCTTCCCGGAACTCAAGCTTGCTCCCGTTCTTCAGGATCGCCACCAGGTCCTTATGGCTTACCGCCCCGGATTTATGATTTGTTTTAGTACTCATCAGGTAACCAAAAACCGGCATTAGCAGGCTCTGAAACCTTTTAAGCGTTTTATTTCCCGTAATTTCGTATAATTTTCCGTGGAAGGCAATTTCGTTTTTTATCCGGAAGGTATGATCAGTGCTGGCTACTTCGTTTTCAACGATCTCTTCCAGTTCCCTGATGTGCTTTTCAGTTTTGCGGATATACAGTATATCGGCCAGGCCCATTTCCAATACAAGCCGCAGTTCGAATATATCCTGCAAGGTGTCCTCGTCCATTATCAGGGGGTCCATTACCCGTTCAAGTGTTCCCAGTATATCCGGATTGGCCAGGACCATTCCCCTTCTGCGCTTGGTTTCGATCATCCCCAGCATTCTTAGCCTGCTCAGGGCTTCTCTTACTACATTCCTGCTTACACCCAATGCTTCGGCAAGCTCGATTTCCCTCGGAAGGGCATCACCCGGTTTAAACGACTTCTTTTTTAAGTATTCCCGTATCCTTAGTTCTATCACGTCCGCCATACTACTTGTAGTGATACGGCCCAGGTCTTTTCTTAAATCATCTTGCGACATTCCATTTTTGCTTTAGCTGCAATATTTTGCGGCCTCCCGGGCAGTGTGCCTGTTCTTTTCGCCCCGCATTAATGCGTTTGACACGTCCCGGGCGCCGGCGTTCTAATTATCGATCAAATTTGATATATTTTTTTGTAAATATGTAGAACAAAATAAACAACGGCATTAATATCCTCTTTCAAGATCCACCAGGTTATCAGGAGTTCCGCCTTCCAATACCCGGTACAGGTTCCCGATAAAAATCCCGACTTTTTCCGATTGCTCCCGGTCAAAACCACCGCCGGTATGCTGGCTGAGAATGGTATTCGGGCAAGTCCATAAGGGGCTGTCCGGAGGCAAGGGTTCTTCTTCGCATACGTCCAGCACCGCCCCGCCGATCCGCTCTTCGAGCAAAACCTGTATGAGGGCAGCCTGATCTACAGTGCTTCCCCTGCCTATATTCACAAAAATGGCCTCTTTGTGCATGGCTTCAAGAAATGAGGCCGAAACAAATTGATAGGTTTCAGCCGTACCGGGAAGGGTATTGATCACAATGTCCGCCGAAGGTATTGCTTCGAAGAGTTCTTCCCGCGTATGAGCGATTGCCCTGGGCGACTTGCGGCTGTAATATTTCACATCGCAAAAAAAGCCTTTTAATAATTCTTCGATGCGTACAGCGATCGTCCCTGCCCCCAGCAAAAGCGTCCGTTTGCCCGACAGTAATTTCATTCCCGGGCGCATATCAATCCCGATCCATTCTTTCCTGCTTTTAAGCAAGGTCAGCTCATCTATTTTACGATAAAGCGCCAGGATTCCCCCTACCACTGTTTCCGCACATGGCGACGCGAAAAATCCATGCATATTACTAACAGGGATTTGCTTTCCAAGCTGCTGGTATTCGCTGAAGCCCGCGGAATATAGCTGAATCCACTTAATATTCCGCGCTTCTTCCCTCAACCATTCGGGCGGGGGATTCCCATATACATACGTACAGCCGGCGAATTCCGCCCGGCGTGCGGATTCGGCAATTTCATCCAGGAACAGGACCGTAGCTTCGCGGGGAAGCTTCTCCCGAAGGAATTTCTTATTTGCCTCCGTCAGAAAGGCGTGAACGAATAGTTTCATGTCTTGTAAAGATAACAAGAACTTTATCTTTGCAAGATGCAACCGCTAAGACAACGTTTCCTGCAATATAATGCCCAAACCTCAGACGCGCCGCTCCTGCTGGAGTTTGAAAGGGCCGAAGGAATCTACTTATACGATGCAGCCGGAAAAAAATATACCGATCTTATTTCCGGGATAGGTGTTGGAAATGCCGGCCATTCACACCCCAAGATTGTAGAGGCCGTGCAGCAGCAAGCCGCAAAGTTCATGCACCTGATGGTTTACGGCGAATTTGTACAAGGCCCCCAGGTACGGTTTGCAGAAAAGCTGGCCGCGCAGCTGCCGGAAACCCTTCGCACGGTGTATTTTACCAATTCCGGGGCCGAAGCCACAGAAGGCGCGATGAAACTGGCCAAACGCTTTACCGGGCGCAGGGAAATCATCGCCTGCAGAAATTCCTATCACGGCAGCACTCAGGGCGCTTTAAGTGTCATGGGTAACGAGGAATATAAATCCGCCTTCCGGCCCCTCCTGCCTGGAGTACGATTCATCGGGTTTAACCAGGAGGCGGACCTTTCCGCTGTCACCGGGGAAACGGCCTGTGTGATCGTAGAAACAATCCAGGGCGAAGCGGGTGTGCGTATTCCTCAGAGAACTTATATGCAAGCGCTTCGCCGCCGCTGCGATGAAACCGGCGCGCTGCTTATCCTGGACGAGATCCAGGCGGGCTTCGGCCGAAGCGGGACGCTTTTCGCCTTTGAACAATTCGGGGTCATCCCTGATGTTTTGCTGCTGGCCAAAGCGCTCGGGGGCGGCATGCCGCTTGGCGCTTTCATCGCATCGGCGGATATCATGCGAAGCCTTCGTCAAAACCCGGTTCTGGGCCATATCACCACTTTCGGCGGCCACCCGGTTAGCTGCGCAGCGGGCCTTGCGGCGCTGAATGTTTTGCTGGAAGAAAACCTGGTTGCCGGTGTAGCGGAAAAACACCGCTTGTTCAAAAGCCTGCTGAAGCATCCGAAAATAAAGGAGTTCCGCGGCGCCGGTCTGCTCATGGCCATAGAATTTGAAAGCTTCGATCAAAACAAAGCGATCATAGACCGCTGCATAGAAAAAGGCGTGATCACCGACTGGTTCCTGCACGACAGCTGCTCGATGCGCCTGGCCCCGCCCCTGATAATTACCGAAGAACAAATCCGGGAAGCTTGCGCCGTCATCCTGGAAAGCCTGTAAGATTATTCTGGAAAGTATTTAAAACAGGCGAGCGCCGGTGGCCCTAACCTTTCATCCGGTTTCGTTTGACCAGGTAGGCATATAAGACCGGGTAAAATCCGGCATCTATATCGGCTTCCACCAGGTCAATGCCGTACGCGCCGCAGCGTAACTTCATTTCTTTGCGGAAACGCTCCATGGCGAGCCGGTAGGTTTGTTTTACTTCGTGGGGGAAGGCCTTTACTTCATGGCCGGATTCCACGTCCACGAAAATATAAGGACGGTTTTCATAGCTGAACTCGATTTCGTGTTTGGCATCCCGGACATGGAAGAGTACCACTTCGTGCTTGTTATGCTTCAGGTGCTGCAGCGCGGCGAAAAGTTCGTCCTCCTTTTTGTAGCTATCCATCATGTCGGTAAAAATCACAACGAGCGAACGTTTATGGAGTTTTTCGGCTATCTCATGAATGGTAGCCGCGATAGCGCTCCCTTTCTTTTCCGGCTGCGCCTGCAGCAACTTATCCAGCTCAAAATACAGTAGCTTTTGATGAGAAGCGGTGGAACGGGAAGCGGTGTGCAGGGAAATGTGATCGGAAAAGAGGCTGAGGCCGAAAGCGTCCCGCTGCCGCTTTAATAACTGTGTCAGTGCAGCCGCGGAATACGCTGAAAATGCAAGCTTATTGTTTGCTGTCTCCGGAAAGTACATGGAGGCGGAGCAATCAATAATCAGCTGGCAGCGCAGATTGGTTTCCTCTTCGTACCGTTTTGAAAAAAGTTTGTCGGTGCGGCCGTAGAGTTTCCAGTCGATATTTCGCACGGATTCCCCGGTGTTGTACAGGCGGTGTTCGGCAAATTCCACCGAAAACCCATGAAAAGGGCTTTTATGCAGCCCCGTGATAAAACCTTCCACCACCTGGCGGGCGATCAGGTCAAGCGACTGGAACTTGTGGAGATCGTTTATATCATTCAGCGACTGCATCACTTTGCCAGGCTTAAAAACATATCCGGTGACATAACCGCCAGGCTGCTCGTTTTAAAATCCTTACTATTCCTGGTTATCAGTACTTTTACATCTGCGTGAATTGCAGAAAAATTCTGAATAGCATCTTCGAAATCACGAAAATCAGATTTGAGAGCAGACATTACTGCATCTTTTGGCAAATCAATGATCTTGATAAGATCCGACAGCTTCGTCAATTTTTCAACTACATTTTTATGCGTGGAAAGTTTTCTCAAAATATAATAAGCATTGGCGAATACTAAACCGGTTGTGCCCACCCAAATTACCTTTTTTTCTGACAGCGACAATATTCTTGCGGCATCCATGGAAAATGGTTTTCTGTTAAGTAGAAAATCCAGGATTACATCCGTATCAATAAAAACTTTATTCATATTTCTTTATGATCTCTTCCTGCAATATCTTTTTGTAATCAAAATCGTCAGGCGCTTTAAACGAACCCAGTAACGATTTAACCGCCGGAGTCAATTCTATTTCATCATCTCCGCTATTTTCCTCTGCGAGGATTTTAAAATAACTCTCTACCAAATCCGAAAGGCTTCTTCCTTTGGTTTGAGCATATCGTTTCGCCTTTTTTATCAAGCTTTGCTCTATAGTAAGTGTAAGCTTCGTATCCATGACACGTGTTGTTTTATACACAAAAATACGTATTTCATTTAACTCCCTGACAATTTATAATTGAGTAGGAGGCGAAATTGTTAGATTTCGCCGTCCTCTCACACCACCGGACGTACGGTTCCGTATCCGGCGGTTCCAGTACCTACTGTTTTCTTGTAAATCAAATATCTGTCCAGCAGGCTTTCTAAGCCAAGGTGTCGGAAATACTTCTTAGGAAAGGCTTGATTCATGTGGCTGGCCCCGGAATTCCACCATGGGCCGCGGTCGTTGAACGAAGACTGAACAGCTCGCTCCTCCGACAGCCCTGCGGCCATCAGACGCAGGCGTCTTGTCCACCTTCGTTTCCATTGCCGCCACTTGATCAGTCGTAACCGCCTGCGGATCCATTCATCCAGCTCCTCCGCAATCCCTTTCATGTCCGCTATACGGTAATAATTCAGCCAGCCCCTGAGATGAGGGTTGAGCTGTTCAGTGATAAACCTTCCTATGTTTCTCCCTCTACCTTGCCTGAATAGCCTCTTGAGTTCCTGCCGGAGACGTCTCAGGCTCTCGGGGGATACCCGGATCCCCACCCCGCCTTTCTTCCAGTAGAAGCTGAAGCCCAGGAATTTTCGTTTTCCCAGACGATCTGCCTTGCTCTTTTCCTTGTTCACTTTCAGCCGCATCTTCCCTTCCAAAAAGCGTGTTAATGAGGCATATACCCGTTCCCCGGATTGCCTGGTTTTCACGTACACGTTGCAGTCATCAGCATATCGGACAAACTTATGGCCCCGCTTCTCCAACTCTTTGTCCAGTTCGTCTAATACGATATTGGACAACAGCGGCGATAGCGGTGACCCTTGAGGAGTGCCTTTACTGCGTGGTTCCAGCACCCCGCCCTCCATTATACCTGCTTTCAGGCAACGGTCTATCAGGCGGTGCAGCTGCCATTCTCCCCGGGTCTTTTCCATAATCCGGCTCATCAGTCTTCGGTGGTTGACCTCGTCAAAAAAGTTTGACAAGTCCATATCCACTACGTATTTGTAGCCCTGCTCCTGATAAGTCTTTGCTTGTTCAACTGCGGATGATGCCCTGCGCCCTGCACGGAAACCGTAGCTCTGATCTGAGAACGTGGGTTCCCAGATCGGACTCAATACTTGCTGGATAGCTTGTTGGATCAGCCGGTCGGTGACCGTGGGGATACCCAGCATTCGCTGGCCTCCTCCCGGCTTCGGTATGGTTACCTTCTTTACCGGCTGGGGGCAGTAGATGCCCCCTTCCAACTCTTCTTTGATTCGTTGCCAGTGTGTTTGGAGATACGGCCGCAGCTGGCTGACTTCCATCCCGTCTATCCCCGCCGAGCCTTTGTTGCCCACTACCTTTCGGTAGGCAAGCTCCATGTTCTCCTTACTAACAATTTCCTCTATCAGATACTTCTTTACTGGGGTCGGATTTTCTACCGCGGGTATAGAAGTATCCGCACCAGGTGCTTTCCCGACCACTTCCGGTAGTCGTCCTTCACCCCTGGCCAAATGGCTTCCACCATTCGCTTCTGCTTCTTGCTTCTGTAACATGATAGCTCCTTCCCGTAATCATTGGTTCGGCCCTTCGTTCCGGATAGTAGAACTACTATGGCCTCTGCTGACTCCTGATCGCTCAGCCGGATGTCTTCATCCGGGTTGTTCCTTACAGGGATACCGCACGTCCCCTCCGCTAACTTTCCGATCAGGTCTCCCCGGGTAATGCACAGCTCCTTCACGCTTATACCTGCCGCATCTACATCCATGCCTTCCGGATAAGTACAGGACTTTAGAGATGATGGCCTCCTTGTCCGGCATGTATGCCTTATATGCGATTCCTGTTCGTCAGGCCAGCGCTTTGCCTTCGGCTTCCTTCAGATTCCACCTCGCGATGGACACCCTTGTCGCTCGGCTAACAGTTCCCCTTACCGGGCCTGTAGAGGACTTTCACCTCCGAGAGGCTGTGCCCTGCCGGGCACACGACAAAAAAATCCCCGCCTTCAGAGGCAGGGATTTCATTTTCTATGGGAAAAAACCTTAGGCCAGCTGAGCTTCCAGCTTGCCGGCAAGAATTGACTTGGGCACGGCGCCGATCTGTTTGTCCACGATTTCGCCTCCTTTGAAGAAAAGTAAAGCAGGGATATTCCGGATGCCAAATTTCATGGATATCTCGGGGTTATGGTCCACGTTCACTTTGCCAACCACTGCCTTCCCTTCATACTCTTTGGACAGCTCTTCCACAACCGGTCCTACCATGCGGCACGGTCCGCACCATTCCGCCCAAAAATCGATCAGTACAGGTTTTTCTGACTTTAAAACCAGTTCATCAAAGTTCGCGTCAGTAATCTCTAAAGCCATTTTATTTTTATTTTATTTTTTAAAAATGAGATTCACGATCCCGGTTTCCGGCAGTATCCCTGCCAGTCTCGCTAAATAACAACCATCATCAAATTTTGTTCCACAACGGATTAATTTAAACGGTAGCTGATCTTTTCAATCTGGTTCAGTTCCGCAAGGAACTCTTCGCTGATTGCTACCTTTAATGTTTTGGAAGGCATATCCACTCCTATATTTTCTAAAGGATCACTGATACAGATCTTCAGGCTGCATTTTCCCGGATGATTCTTAACCAGGAGTTCCAGGCTGCTGATAAAGGGTTCGGCCACATCCTGCAGGCTGACAGAAAGGGTAAGACTGCGTGTCATTTTGTCTTTGACTTCGGAAAGGAGCTGCATCTGGTTCACCCGGATCTCCAGCAGATCCGGGTTCCTGAACCGCTCATCTACCCGGGCGGTAATATATACGGGAGTTCCTTCCTCCAGGAAATGCTTGAATTTCAGGTAATCTTCCGCGAATAGCAGCATCTTCATCGAACTCTTATAATCTTCCACCATGAAGCGCCCGAAATTGCGGCCCCGCTTGTCCATCCCTACATATACATTGGTAATGATCCCGGCGAACGAAAACTGTTTGCCCTTCAGGGCCGGAAGGTGTTCGTCCGATAATTTATCAATAGTAATTCCGCAAAAGCTTTCCAGTTCCAGCCGGAAATCGTCCAGCGGATGCCCTGAAAGATACATGCCAATCACATCCTTTTCCAGCCGGAGTTTTTCCAGAAGCGGCCAGGGCTCGCACTCCGGAAGCGCCGGCTCAGCGATATCAGCTTCTGAGGTTCCCCCGAAAAGCGAATGCTGGTTGGAAAGAAGGTTATTCTGGTAATCGTTCGAATATTTAATGAGCCTTTCGATGCCGTTGAACTTATCCGCCACCACGGCAAAATACCGGGCGCGGTGATACTCGCTGAAGCAATCAAAAGCGCCGCTGTAAACGAGGCACTCATAGGCCTTTTTGTTGACCATGCGCGGGTTCACGCGGCTCGCGAATTCAAAAATAGTCTGGTAAGGCCCGGCCTCCGAGCGTTCTTCAATAATATTTTCAACAGCTTTACTTCCTACCCCCTTGATACCGCCAAGGCCAAAGCGGACTTCACCCTTTTTATTTACCGTGAATTTGAAACTACTTTCATTCACGTCAGGGCCCAGCACGGCTATGCCCAAACGGCGGCATTCATCCATAAAGAAGGAAATATCTTCTATATTATTCTGGGCATTCAGCACGGCTGCCATGAACTCCGATGGATAATGCGCCTTCAGGTAGGCCGTTTGATAGGCCACGAAGGCGTAACAGGTTGAATGCGATTTATTGAAAGCATAGGAAGCAAAGGCTTCCCAGTCGGTCCATATTTTGTCGCAGACCTTTGGGTCATGGCCCCGCTCCTTGCAGCCTTCGGTAAACCTGGACTTCATTTTATCAAGGACATCCTTCAGCTTTTTTCCCATCGCCTTACGCAGCGTGTCTGCTTCTCCTTTTGAAAAGCCTGCCAGCTTCTGGGAAAGCAGCATCACCTGCTCCTGGTATACTGTAATACCGTAGGTATCGGCCAGGTACTCCTCCATCTCCGGCAGGTCGTACACGACTTCTTCCAAACCGTGTTTTCGCCTGATAAATTTCGGGATATACTCGAGCGGACCCGGCCGGTAGAGGGCGTTCATGGCGATCAGGTCGTCAAACTTGTCGGGACGAAGCTCCTTGAGGTATTTCTGCATACCCGAACTTTCAAACTGGAACACGCCGTTGGTTTCCCCGCGCTGGAAAAGCTCAAAGGTCTTCTCATCGTCCAGGGGCAGGGCATCGGGATCAATGTCCCGGCCGTGATTGGCCTTGATCATCCGGAGCGCATCCTTGATAATGGTCAGGGTCTTCAGCCCGAGGAAGTCCATTTTAAGCAACCCCGCATCTTCGATCACTTTCCCGTCAAACTGGGTCACCAGCAGGTCGGAGTCCTTGGAAGTCGTCGTGGGAATACAATCGGTAATGTCATTGGGTGCGATGATCACTCCTGCCGCATGTATCCCCGTGTTTCGAACGGAACCTTCCAGCAGCCTTGCCTCTTTCAATATCTTCGCCTGAAGATCATTGCCTTCAATTATGCCCCTGAGCTTCTGAATATTGGCAATATCGTCACTGTTATACCCCTTTTGCTTCAGGACGTCGATATCCATATCGAACACATGCCGGAGGCTGGTTCCCGGTTTATCAGGCACGAGCTTGGTCAGGTAATTGGAATCGGCCAGCGGCAGCTCCAGGGTTCGCGCCACGTCCTTGATGGACATTTTAGCGGCCATGGAACCATAGGTAATGATCTGCGCTACCTGGTTGCGGCCGTATTTATCTACGACATATTCGATTACTTTCTGGCGTCCCTCATCGTCAAAGTCCGTATCGATATCGGGCATACTCATCCGTTCGGGATTCAGGAAACGTTCAAACAGCAGGTTGTATTTAACCGGGTCAATATTGGTAATGCCAATACAATAGGCTACGGCGCTTCCTGCCGCGGAACCACGGCCAGGCCCCACCATGACACCAAGGTCCCTTCCTGCCCGTATAAAGTCGGAAACGATCAGGAAGTAGCCGGCAAAACCCATGCTTTTGATCGTAAACAATTCAAAATCCAGCCGTTCCCGCACATCCGTGCTGATCTCGCCGTATCGCTTCCGGGCTCCTTCGTAGGTAAGATGCCGAAGGTATTCGTCAATATCCGCAAACCCCGGAGGCAGGGGAAAATCGGGCAGCAGGATATCCCGCTTCAATTGCAGCAGGTCTACCTTGTCCACGATCTCGTTGGTGTTGTCAATGGCTTCCGGCAGGTCGCTGAACAATTGGTTCATTTCCGCCTGCGTCTTAAAGTAAAACTCGTCATTCGGGAAACCGAAGCGGAATCCTTTTCCGTCCCCGATAGGTGTGCTTTTTAACTCCCCGGTGTTGACACACAGTAAAATATCGTGCGCATCCGCATCCTGCTGGTCTATATAATGCGAATCGTTAGAGGCAATGATCTTTACATTATATTTTTTCGCAAACCGCAGCAGGACGGCGTTCACCTTCTCCTGTTCCTCCATTTTATGGCGCTGCAGTTCCACGTAATAATCTTCACCGAACAGGTCAAGCCACCATTTAAAAAGCGTTTCCGCAGCTTCTTCCCCTTTATGAAGAATAGCTTGCGGTACTTCCGCTCCTATGCAGCAGGTGGTAGCAATTAAGCCTTTATGGTATTGTAAAAGCAGTTCTTTATCAATCCGCGGCCACTTGCTGTACATGCCTTCGATATACCCCAGGGAGCAAAGCTTGGATAAATTCTTATATCCTTCCGCATTTTTGGCCAGCAGCAGCTGATGACAACGGTTGTCGCCGCTTTCCTTGGTAAAGCTTTTCCGGTGCCGGTCTTCCACCACGTAAAACTCGCAGCCTACAATGGGCTTCACATTAAATTTCCCCGCCTGGGCTACAAAATTGAAGACGCCGAACATATTGCCATGATCGGTAATGGCCACGGCGCGCATATTATCTTTTTGCGCTTTCTGAAACAGTCCTTTGATTCCGGCTGCCCCGTCCAGCAGCGAATATTGCGTGTGTACATGTAAGTGAGAAAATTCCGGCATGAGACAAATGTATCAAACTTTATTTTTAAAAAATCTCTGACTTTTCAACAGTTCAGCACGTATTTTGTTAAGATATTCGCAGTACGTCCGGGATAAAACATTTTGAAAAAAGGAATCAGCATCGCTTTTAAGGTAATTTTATGGGTTGTAGCCAGCGTCATTCTATTGGCTGGGGCGCTAATTCTGGTCATACAAATACCCGCAGTGCAGGATTTCGGAAGGAAGAAAGTAGTGGGCTACCTTCAGGAAAAATTTCAAACCGAAGTAGCTATCGGCCATATCCGGCTGGGCCTTCCCAACACCCTGCTGATTGAAGACGTCTACCTGGAAGACAGACAAGAGGATACTTTGCTGGCGGCGGGTCAGCTTTTCGTGGATATCAGCCCGTTCAGGTTACTGCAAAACGAGATTAAAATTAACGAAGTGCGGGTGGAAAATCTCTACTCGAACATTCGCCGCGAAGCTGACAGCTCCTTCAATTTTGATTTTATTACCGAAGCCTTCGAAACAGAAGAAACTCCGCCGGAATTGCAGGATACCTCGGCCACTCCCCTGATCATTTCCCTGGGAGAAATTACCCTGAATAATATCCGGCTGGATTACCTGGACAAAACACTCTCTTCGGAAGCGGCAGTTTCCCTGGGCCACTTTAATACAAGGATTAACGAATCCGACATCGCTGAAATGAGGTTCGCCGCGCAGGAAACCCAAACCGCGGGCCTCCGGCTGTTCTATAAGGACGAAGCCGGTGGCCTGGAAACCCGGGTAAGACTGGGACGGCTGGATCTATCCTCACTGGAATTTGATCTGCTCCGGCAGCAGGCAGAACTGGGAACCGTTCGCCTGGACAGCTCGCTGGCTGTGCTTGCATTCCGGGAAACTGCATCCGGGCAAGCAGCAGCGGCAGAGATGGCTGCGGAAGGACAGACGGCGGCGCCCGGCAAGGCAGCAACGACGCCCGGGACGCCCGGCCAGGCAGCAATGACGCCCAGGCAGGCAGCTGTCAAAAATACTAACAGCGTCGCAGCGGGAACGCCCGGCCCTGCGGATTCCGCAAGGATTGCGGCTGCGGCAACGGAAACTCTCTCGGCTGATTCCGGCTGGAAGGCGACGGTAAAGGAATTGCAGGTGAGCAATACCCGCCTTCGTTTTGATGACGATTCAGCTCCGCTGCAGCCGGCCGGGATGGATTATATGCACATGGATGTGAAAGGCCTCCGGCTGGACCTCCGGGACTTCCTTTACTCCCCGGATCAGCTGGCAGGCAGCCTGAAAGAAGCTTCCTTCGTAGAAAAAAGCGGCTTTACCTTAAAAACGCTCCGCACCGATTTTCTCTATACCGCCAGGGGCGCCTCTCTTGAAAAGCTTTATCTCGAAACCGCCGGCAGCCTGCTGCGGGAAGAGATCAAAATTGGCTACCCCTCCCTGGAAGCAGTTTCGGAAAACCCGGGAAGGCTGGCTATTGAGGCCCGTTTACCGGAATGCCGCCTGAGTTATGCAGACATCCTTTTGCTGGCTCCATTCCTGCTGGAATACGAACCTTTTAAATCTACGCGCAATGGTTTTATCGAAATTGACGGCCTTGCCCGCGGCAGGCTGGATGATCTTGAGATCGAAAACCTGGAATTAGCCACCCTTGACAAAACGTACCTGGCCGCGTCCGCCCGGCTGAAAGGCCTTCCGGATATGGAAAAGGCATGGTTTGATATTCAGCTCCGGGACATGACCTCGGGAAGGGAAGATATCCTCAGGCTGGCGGGCCCGGGCATGCTCCCTTCTTCGCTTCGGCTGCCTGCTTCGCTTTCACTGGAAGGCGCCTTTAAGGGCAGCATGAATGACTTCACCGGGAAGGCGCTGCTTCGCTCCAGCTATGGAAATATACACGCTGAAGGACGCATGGCGCCGGGAGCCGGAGAAGGCCGGGAGCAATACCAGGCCCGGCTGAGTATGACGGATTTTGACCTGGGGCGCCTTCTCAGGCAGGAAGATACGCTTGGAAGAGTAAGCTTCAACGCCGCACTGGAAGGAAGCGGGACCACCGTTGAAACGGCCGATGCCCGCCTGGAAGGCCGTCTGCAAAAAGCGGAATATAATGGTTATGAATACAAGAACCTGGAGTTGAAAGGGGCTGTCGGCAACCAGCAACTGCAGGCGCGGGCCGGCATGCAGGATCCCAATCTTCATTTCAGCTTGAATACTTCAGCCGACTTATCAGGAACGTATCCTTCGCTAAACCTGGAATTGCAGCTCGATACCCTTGACCTACGCGCCCTGAACCTGTATGAGAAGGAATTGCAGCTGAGCATGACGCTGGCCGCTGATCTTCCGACAGCCGACCCGGATTACCTGAACGGAACCGTTTCGGTGAATGATTTGTCCATGCAACTCGACAGCGGCGCTTACCGCATAGATACCATCCGTTTTCGTGCAAGCGCGAGCGACAGTCTTAAAACAATAGACCTGAACTCGGAATTCCTGAGGGCGAACCTGGCGGGGAACTTTAGCACCGGGGGGCTGGTACCCTCCATGATAGCGCACGTTAACCGGTATTTCAGGACCGCAGCGGAAGATTCACTCGCGCTTGCCGCCCGCGCCTCCCGGGAAACAGTTAAATCCGATGCGGAAAACGAGCCGGCTTTGGCGGATACGAGCGTGCAGCAATTGACCCTGACCGCCCGCATTTTCCATCCCCCGGTGCTGGACGAGCTGCTCCCGGAACTCAGCCGGCTGGATACCATATGTATTGACGCCCATTTTGATAACCGGGCAAATATCCTGCAGCTTAATGCCATTGCGCCAGGCATCCGCTACGGTTCCAATGAGATCGACAGCGTTCAGCTGACGGTCAACACCGCAGACACAAGCATTGATTACAATCTCTGGATAAAGAGATTCTACAATCCCGCCATACAAGTAGTAAACACCAGTCTGGACGGTCAGCTGGCAGGGAATCATGCAGGCATTCATCTGGTGACGCGTAACACGGACATGGAAGAGCGTTACCGGATAGGAGGAACACTGACCGCGGAAGAAGATGCCTACATGTTTCGCTTTAATCCTGGCGAACTGCTATTGGATTACGAGAAATGGGCGATCCAAAATAACCATCTTTTTTACTACAGCGATTCAGGGTACTACGCCAGGACTATCCGGCTGTCCAAAGGGGACCAGTTCCTGATGGTAAACAGCCGGGAATACCAGCCCGGGGCGCCGCTGGAAGTCAGTTTTAACGATTTTGAGTTGTCCACGCTTACCCGGATAGCACAGCAGGATTCCCTGGCGATAGGCGGGGAACTGAACGGCAGCGCCCTTATCAGCAATTCCGACAGCAGCATGGTTTTTGTTTCCGATCTGCTGGTCAGCGATTTCAGCTTTCGAAGGGACACGGTAGGCGACATTAGCCTAAAGATGAATAATGAAGAAGAAAATGCCTACGCGGCGGACATTTCTATTAAAGGCGATGATAACCAGTTGAACCTGGCAGGCTATTACTATCCCGAACCTGTGAACGGCAATAACTTTGACCTGGCCCTGGACATTCTCAACCTGGATATGGCTACCGTAGAAGCCTTTTCATTCGGCCAGATAAGCGAGGCGAGCGGGAGCCTGAAAGGCAGCTTCAATATCACCGGGAATATGGAGAAGCCCAGCGTTCTGGGAGGGCTGTCTTTCAAGGAAGTCGCCTTTACCCCTACTTATATTAATTCGCCGCTCTTCCTCGAAGACGAAACTATTGCGCTAACCGAAGAAGGAATCGGCTTCAGGGGGTTCACGCTGCTGGATTCCATGAAGAACAAGGCGGTCCTGGACGGCGACATTTTAACTACTGACTTCAGCGATTATCGTTTCGACCTGCACCTGAAAACCACCAATTTCCGGGCCATCAATACCCGGGAAGGCGACAACGAACTGTACTACGGCCAGCTTTACCTTGATTCGGATATCAGCATCCGGGGCAGCCTGGATAACCCGGAAGTGGACGCCTATCTTCGTGTAAATGAAAAAACAGATCTGACCATGATACTCCCCTCGGATGAACCGGGGGTGCAGGAACGGGAGGGAGTTGTGGAATTCGTGGATATGGACGCTCCCCCGGACACGCTTCAGGCGGATACGCTGAAGGCGGAAGCCGGTATCATTGGACTTAACCTGAGCGCCGACCTGGAAGTGGATGAGGAGGCCCAGTTTACCATTATCGTGGATCCCGTGAACGGGGACAACCTGAAAGTCAAAGGAAATGCGGCACTGAGTACCAGTATTGACCCGAACGGCGTTATTAACCTTACCGGGAGGTACGAGATCAGTGAAGGCTCCTACGAGCTTTCCTTTAACCTGATCAGGCGGCGGTTTGAGATCAGCGAGGGCAGTTATATTACGTGGGTGGGTGATCCTTATTCTGCCGATGTGGACATTACCGCAGTATATGTTGCCGAGACAGCTCCGCTGGAACTGGTACAGGATCAGCTGACAAACATGTCGCAATCCCAGAAGAATACCTTCAAGCAAACACTTCCTTTCCAGGTAGAATTGCATATGGAAGGAGAACTCATGAAGCCGCAGATATCCTTCAATATTGACCTCCCTGAAAAAGAAAGGGAAGCGCACGGCGGCATTGTTTATGCGAAGCTGCAGCAGCTGCAGCTTCAGGAATCCGACCTCAATAAGCAGGTTTTCGCCCTGCTGGTCCTGAATCGTTTCGTAGCGGAGAACCCACTGGAAAGCACAGGCGGCTCCAGCGTTTCCTCCCTCGCCCGTCAAAGTGTCAGCAAACTGCTGAGTGCGCAGCTGAACCGCCTCGCCGGCGACCTGATTGCCGGTGTTGACCTCAATTTCGACCTCGAATCTACGGAGGATTATTCCACCGGGCAGAAAGTTGACCGCACCGACCTGAACGTGGGCTTGTCCAAAAGCCTGCTCAATGACCGCATCACAGTAAACGTTGGCAGCAGCTTCGGGCTGGAAGGACAGGAAACCCGCGGCCAGGCCAGCACCATAGCCGGCGATGTTTCTGTGGACTACCAGTTGTCAAGAGACGGCAGGTACCTCCTTCGCGCTTACCGGCAGAATGAATATGAAGGCGTGATCGAGGGCCAGATCATTGAAACCGGATTAAGCTTTATCATCTCTCTGGATTATGATGAATTTAAAGAACTCTTCCAAAAATAACCGTCAGCGGTCATTAATACATAGTTTTTGGCTCACAGTTTCCAAAAACTATCCCACTCGCCGCACCCCGAAAACCGGCAACGACCAACTAAAAACTACAAACCAAAAACTACAAACCGTCGCCTTTTTGCTATGTATTTTATGTTTTGCATCCTGCAGCAATCTAAAGCATTTACCGGAAGGAGAAAAACTGTATACGGGAGCGGAAGTACAGGTGGAAGGGGAACAGCTGCCGCGGAAAGAAAAGAAAAGGCTGGAAGACGAATTATCGGACCTTACACGACCGCTGCCCAACAGCAAATTCCTGGGCATGCGGCTTAAATTATTCTTTTACAATCTTGCCGGGAATCCTAAAAAGGAAAAAAGCCCGGCTGCCTTTATAAAGAAAAAAATGGGAGAACCGCCGGTGCTGTACAGCTCTGTAGATATTGAAAAGAACAGGAACATTCTGGTGAATTCCCTGCAAAACCAGGGTTACTTTAAAGCGGAAAGCCAGGTAGACAGCAGCGTGGCCGAAAAAAAAGCGAGCCTTACCTATACGCTGGCGCCCGGCAGCAGGTATATGATCAGCAAAGTAGGCTTTCCGGCCGACAGCAGCGCGCTTGCCAAAGCGATCCGCGCAGACACGGCTGAAACTTTGTTAAAGTTGGGCGAACCCTACGACCTTACCACCATCAAGGCAGAACGGGAACGAATTGACAAATACCTGAAAGAACATGGATTCTACTATTTCAACCCGGACTACCTGATCGTAAAAGCCGATAGTACGCAAGGCGGCAGCGATGTGGAACTTTATGTCCGCGTCAAAGAGAACGCCCCCCGGAAGGCCAGGGAGGTCTACCGGATCAACAATATTTATATTTATCCTGATTACAGCCTTCAGGAAGACACTACGCGGCTTCAGGGCGATACGGTTTTTTACCACGGGTTCCATATTTTCGATCCGAAAGAGAAGTTCAAGACCCATGTATTCCGGCGAACCATGTTTTTTCAAACCGGGGACATATATAACCTGGAAGACCATAATCTTTCGCTGAACCGGCTCGTTCACCTGGGTACCTTTAAATTTGTAAAGAACCAGTTTACCGAAGTGCAGCCGGAAAGCAGGCACCGGCTGGACGTGTCCTATTACCTGACTCCGATGCCGAAAAAATCACTGAACGCCAAGCTTTCGGGCACCTCCAAATCCAACAACTTCGTGGGATCCGAGGTATCGGTAGGCTGGCTGCACCGGAACGCATTCAGAGGCGCTGAGCAGCTGCAACTCAATCTCACCGGCGGATTTGAAACTCAGACAAGCGGACAGCAGTCCCGGACCGGGGGTGGCTCCTATTTCCTGGGAGCAGAAGTTGACCTGCAGTACCCCAGGTTCATCACCCCTTTTTATGTCAGCAGTACCGGCGCTTATGTTCCGCGTACCCGCTTTACGGGCGCTTATGAACTCCGCAACCGTGCCAATTATTATTCCATCAATTCCTACCGTTTTTCCTTTGGTTATATCTGGAAAGAAAGCTCCCGGAAAGAACACACCCTGAACCCGGTCTCCATTACGTTTGTCCAGCCATTCAATACCACGCCGCTCTTTGATTCCCTGAAAAGAGCCGACCCGACGCTCCGGAATAGTTTCGACCGGCAGTTTATCCTCGGCGCCAATTATTCCTTTACATATACCGATCAGCTGGAAACAGAACGCCGTCATAATTTTTATTTCCAGGGAATGCTTGATCTTTCAGGAAACATCGCCGGGCTGTTTACCGGAAAGAACTCTCCCACCGACCAGGCAACCATTTTCAGGACCCCTTTCTCACAATATATAAAGGCGGAAGCTGACGCCCGCAGTTATTATAAGATCAATGACGGCCTTACCTGGGCCAACCGGCTGATACTTGGGGCAGGCCAGCCTTATGGAAATTCCAGTAGCCTTCCATTCGTAAAACAGTTTTTTATAGGCGGCAGCAACAGTCTGCGGGCTTTCCGTGCGCGCTCGCTTGGTCCGGGCAGCTATGATGCGGAAACAAGCGCTGAAAACAGCGGGGAGGAAACGCCCGGCAGCTTTTTCCCTGACCAGGCAGGCGATCTCAAACTGGAGGCGAATACCGAACTGCGCTTTGACCTGGTCAGCGCTTTGAAAGGAGCGATCTTCGCCGACGCAGGTAATATCTGGTTAATGCGGGAAGACCCTCTGAAGCCCGGGGCGGCTTTCAGCAGCAACTTTTATCAAGAGATCGCCGTGGGAACCGGGCTGGGATTACGCGTAGATCTTTCCTTTTTCGTGGTACGGCTGGATGTGGCCTTTCCGCTGCGGAAGCCCTGGCTGCCCGAGGGTGAGCGATGGGTAATTGACCAGGTGGATTTCAGCGATAAAAACTGGCGAAAGGAGAACCTGGTCTTTAATATTGCCATCGGCTATCCTTTTTAATATCCGTCCAAAATCCTTACTTTCGGGTTTTCTAATAACCCATTTAATTTACGAACGAAATGAAAATAACTGTAGTAGGTGCCGGCAATGTAGGTGCTACCTGCGCCAATGTGATTGCACACAAGGAATTGGCTAATGAAGTAGTTTTACTGGACATTAAAGAAGGAGTGGCGGAAGGGAAATCACTGGACATGTGGCAAACGGCCCCTATCAATATGTTTGACACCCGTATTACCGGATCTACCAATGATTACTCCAAAACTGCGGGCTCCGAAGTAGTTGTGATCACCTCCGGGCTTCCCCGCAAGCCGGGCATGAGCCGGGACGACCTGATCGCTACCAATGCAGGAATTGTACGTTCGGTCACCGAAAATATTATAAAGCATTCCCCGGAGGCTATCATCATCATCGTTTCCAATCCGCTTGACGTGATGACCTATTGCGCCTTCCTGGCTGCGGGAGTTCCCTCCCACCGCGTATTCGGGATGGCAGGCATTCTTGATACAGCGCGGTACCGGGCCTTCCTGGCGGAAGCCCTGGATTGCTCTCCCAAGGATATCCAGGCTGTGCTGATGGGCGGCCACGGCGATACCATGGTACCCCTTCCCCGCTACACGACGGTTGGCGGTATTCCCGTTACCGAACTCATTGACGGCCAAAAACTGGAAGCGATCGTTCAGCGCACTAAATCCGGCGGCGGCGAATTGGTGAACCTTATGGGCACATCGGCCTGGTATGCGCCGGGTGCTGCTGCCGCACAAATGGTGGAAGCCGTAGTAAGGGACCAGAAACGCATTTTCCCTTGCTGTGCCTGGTTGCAGGGCGAATACGGCCAGCAAGATATTTACCTGGGCGTTCCGGTAAAACTGGGCCGCAAGGGAATTGAACAGATCATAGAATTGCAGTTGAATGAAGACGAAAAAGCTTTATTGAATGAATCGTCCAAAGCGGTGAAGGAAGTGATGAAGGTATTGGACAACATGAATAAATGATTTCAACAACCATAGCGCTTAACATATTCAGCCTTGAGGGCGATGGGTTCCATCCCAAACTGGAGATCAGCATTAATGGCCGGCGTGAAACGGCCATCCTGGATACCGGAGCTTCCAAAACGGCTTTTGACATGCAATTGCTGTCACAGCTGCTGAGCCAGGAAGAGTTCCCGGCTGCCGAACGGCTGTCAACCGGCTTGGGAACTAATTCCATGCAATGTTTCACGGCGGTCATTGCGGAGTTGAAAGTGGGTGATTTTTGTATTCCTGATTTCGAAGTGGCGGTACTGGACCTGTCGCATATTAACCAGGCTTATCAAAAGCTGGGTTTGGAGCAGGTTCTGGGTGTTATTGGCAGCGACCTGCTGCATGAATACAAAGCCCTGATCGATTACGAAAGTCAAACCCTAACTCTCAGGAAAACAGAATTTTGATATTCCAAAAAAAGATCAGTAACTTCATAGAGGCTAAACCAAAACGGCCAGGTTGTGAAGTTACTGGTCTTCATCGCTGCGGTTTTTTTTATACCTTCTAAGGTAGTAAGCCAGGATCTTTCTGGAAAATGGTATGGGAAGATCACGCAGGGACCGGGGGGATACGCCAGCGAGTATGCCTTTGAGCTGGAGATCCTTCAAAAGAACGAAGAACTTTCCGGTATTTCCTTTGCTTACTACAAGGAGGACGTTGTCGCTAAATTCAATTATTATGGTTTTTTTGAAGAGGCCGGCCGGATCGTTCTGCAGGAAGGGCTGGTTCTCGAAAAAAAGACACCTCCACAATGGGTAGTCTGCATCAAAAGAATGGCGCTGACCTACCGTAAAGCCGACAGCGTCGAATACCTGGAAGGTGAATGGGCCGGGGTAGGCATAACAGACGGCGAAGCCTGCGTTCCCGGAGAAGTATACCTCAGCAAAACGCCGCATATTCCCCAATTGCTTCCTGAAAATGTACGCCCTCCGCTGGATGATACGCTGATCACCGTGGCTTTACCCGTTCCGGAGGCCGGCGACTCAGCATCCGCTCTTTCCGGCCCCTCGGCCGAAAGCCTCCCTGTTCCGGGAGGAAGATCTTTAAAAGCAGGAAACCAGGTCACGGTCCGGAGCCCGGACATCGTGGTGAAGATCGTAGACTACCAGATACTGGACGGCGATACGGTAACCGTCTATTTTAACGAAGAGAAAGTAGTTGACCGGCAATTGATCAACAAGGAACCAATCATACTTCACCTCCGGGTCGGGTATACGGCGCAGCCTGCCAAGCTGTTGCTTTACGCCGATAATCTCGGCCGCATTCCCCCGAATACGGCACTGATGGTTGTGGAAGACCGGAAAGGCCGCCAGCGGATCAAGCTCGAATCGGATTATGAACGAAGCGACGTACTTTATATCTGGTATGAGCAGTAAGGCCAGCCAGTTTAAATATCGATCTTGGCGTATTTGGCATTACGCTCAATGAACTCACGGCGCGGCGCTACTTCATCGCCCATCAGCATGGAGAATACATGGTCGCACTCGGCGGCATTTTCAATGGTCGCCTGTCGCAGGGTCCGTGTTTCCGGGTTCATGGTGGTATCCCACAACTGCTCGGCGTTCATTTCTCCCAAACCTTTATAACGCTGCACACCCACGCTTTCTTCACGGCCATTGCCTTTCAGGCGCTGGATGGCCTGGTCGCGCTGTTCATCGGTCCAGCAGTACTCCTGTTCTTTTCCTTTTTTTACCAGGTACAGCGGCGGCGTGGCAATGTAAACATACCCGAACTCCACCAGCTCCTTCATATAACGGAAGAAAAAAGTCAGGATAAGCGTGGTAATGTGTGATCCGTCCACGTCGGCGTCGGTCATGATCACGATCTTGTGATAACGGAGCTTATCGAGATTAAGCGCCTTGTCGTCTTCAGCAGTACCAATGCTTACCCCTAAAGCCGTAAATATGTTTTTTATTTCCTCGTTCTCATAGATCTTGTGTTCCATCGCCTTTTCCACGTTCAGGATCTTTCCCTTCAGCGGCAGGATAGCCTGGAAGTCGCGGTTACGGCCTTGTTTGGCTGTTCCGCCTGCCGAGTCCCCTTCCACCAGGAATAATTCGCACTGAGCAGGATCGGTAATGGCACAGTCCGCCAGTTTGCCGGGTAATCCGGTACCCGAAAGCACGTTTTTCCGCTGGACCATTTCGCGGGCCTTCCTCGCAGCCTGCCGGGCAGTAGCCGCCAGGATCACCTTATTGATGATCATTTTGGCCTCCCTCGGATGTTCCTCCAGGTAAATACCCAGCACTTCGCCAACGGCAGTATCCACCGCGCCCGTCACCTCGTTATTTCCAAGCTTGGTTTTGGTCTGGCCTTCAAACTGCGGCTCCTGGACCTTCACGGAAATGACTGCGGTCAACCCTTCCCGGAAATCGTCACCGGTGATCTCTATTTTGGCATTTTTCAGCAGGCCTGATTTTTCGGCATAATTCTTCAGGGTACGCGTAAGGCCCCTCCGGAATCCGGCAACATGCGTTCCACCCTCTATGGTATTAATATTATTTACATAGGAGTGTACGTTTTCATTATAGGTGCTATTATACTGCAGCGCAATTTCAATGGGGGTGCCGGCTTTTTCGCCGGTCATGTAAACAGGCTCGGGTATCAGCGGTTCCCTTGTCCCGTCCAGGTAGCTTACAAACTCCTTTAACCCGCCTTCGGAATAAAAGGTTTCGCTCAAAAACCCGTCTTCTCTTTCTTCCCGTTCATCGGTTATGCTAAGCTTTATCCCTTTATTTAAAAAGGAAAGTTCCCGGAGGCGGGAAGCCAGCGTATCGTACTTGTATTCGGTGGTAATAAAGATGCTGTCGTCCGGCCAGAATGTAACAATGGTACCCGTGTCGTCCGCTTCACCGATTTCCTTCACATCATACCTCGGGATTCCCTTGTCATACTCCTGTACGTAGATCTTTCCTTCACGATGCACCTCCGCACGAAGTACAGTAGATAGCGCATTTACGCAGGAAACCCCTACCCCGTGTAATCCACCCGATACTTTATAGGTGTCCTTATCGAATTTTCCGCCGGCATGAAGCACGGTCATTACCACTTCCAGCGCGGAACGGCCTTCCTTTTGGTGCATGCCCGTAGGAATACCCCGGCCGTTATCCCGTACGGTAATGGATTCATCCTTATGAATAGTTACAAAGATCTCATCGCAGTACCCGGCCATGGCCTCGTCAATGGAGTTGTCGACCACTTCGTAAACCAGGTGGTGAAGCCCTTTAAAACCAACATCTCCGATATACATGGCTGGTCGTTTCCGCACAGCCTGTAATCCTTCAAGAACTTGTATATTATCTGCCGAATAGTCTGATCTATTGATTGTTGTTTCGCTCATTATTTGTACATATATTATACAAAAATAACGATTTTTACCCTAAAATTGAAATATTCCGGCACGCTATCCACATTTGTGCATAATTTTTGAGGCGGCTCGCAACCGGCTTAAAAGAATTACAGCGGCGATTTCAAAAAGAAGTGGAAAAAGTGTAACATCGCAGGACATAAAAACGCAAACAATGATGCAAAAGATGATCTCCGGACAGCGCATAATCTCCGGGCGAGGTATAATGACAATGAGTTTCCTGGCAATTATAATGGCTTCCTGTAATCAGCCGGCCCCCTCAGGCGGCAATCCTGCCCCTGAGCAGGTTCCTCCTGCAGCAGATGCTATTGTTTATGTAAATTCCGATACACTCCTTGCCAAATACCAATTCTTTAAAGACCTGCAGGCAGAACTTGAAAAGCAAGGAAAGTCCCTGGAAAGCCAGGTAAGCAGCCGGACAGGCAACTTTCAGAAACAGGTGAGCAATTACCAGCAAAATGCAGCTACCATGACGCCGGGCGAACGCCAGAGTACGGAACAAAACCTCGGGAAAGCCCAGCAGGAACTCCAGGCCTTCCAGCAGAAGGTAAGCCAGGACCTGATGAAAGCCGAACAGGATGCGAACGATAAGCTGCATAGCAAAGTACAGGCATTCCTCCAGGAATACGCCGGCCTGAACGACTATAAATTTGTATTAACCTACAGCCGCAGCAATAATGCCGTACTATTCGCCGACTCCACCCTGGACGTAACCGACGAGGTACTGAACGGACTGAATGCCGCTTATGCGAAAGAGAAAAAATAAACTTTTTTAGTTCAACGTTCCAAGTTCAAGGTTTAACGTTCCAAGTTTAAAGTTTTTAGTTTTTAGTTTTTAGGCGTATGTCCTAATTACGCAGTTACTGTTTTTGGTTCAAAGTTTTTAGGCGCATGCCTTGTGACTAATGTCCGCAACAAACGGGAGTCATAGTTTTTAGTTTATCGTTTTTAGTTTTTAGTTTTTAGGCGCATGCCTTGTGACTAATGTCCGCAACAAACGGGAGTCATATTTTTTAGTTTATCGTTTTTAGTTTTTAGACGTATTTCTACTGACTTCGCACAGCCTGTAGCTCAACTGTAAATCTCAGCGCGCACAACTAAAACACATAAGGGTCAAGCCTAAACCCAAAACATCAAACAAGAAACATTGAACCTCAAATTTGGAACTTTAAACCTTGAAATTGGAACTTTGAACTTTAAACCTTGAACTTGGAACTTTTGAACCTTAAACCTTGAACTTTAAACCAGAAACTTTAAACCAAAAACTTGAACTTTGAACCTTGAACCTTGAACTTTGAACTTCGAACTTTAAACCAGAAACTAAAAATTAAAAACTAAAAACTAAAAGTTGTCGTTTGAACGAACCTGATCCATTTCCCGGCGTTCTTTTTTGGTGGGGCGGCCGGCGCCCCGGTTACGTTTGAATACGGGCGTATGAAAGGCCGAAGGGAAAGCCGGATTTTCTTCCGGAGGCGTGATGTCTTCAAAAAACAAGGCAGCGGTTGCAGCATCTACCCGTCTTTCCAGGAGGTCTTTTACCCGGACAACTTTTTTTGATCCGCCTTTTTGAATACTTATTTCTTCAGATACCTTTACGACGTGGGAAGGCTTTACGCTTTTGCCGCTAATTTTTACCTTACCTGATTTACATGCCTCGCTGGCGAGGCTCCTGGTCTTAAAAAGACGCACAGCCCATAACCATTTGTCTATCCGGGACTTCTCCTTTTCACTCATGTCCAAATTTACCAATTATAAAATTCTGCACAAAAAATGCGTTCTTTGCAGTATAGTTGATTTCACAGTTGCAACATGAAAGTAGAATTAAGAGAAAAAATTGAAAAAGCCTGGGAAGATCGTTCCATGCTGACTTACCCGGACGTCATTGAAGCAATCGAAGTAACAATAGGCCTCCTGGATAAAGGCGACCTGCGGGTGGCGGAGCCTGTGCTGAATACCTGGCATGTAAACGATTGGGTAAAAAAAGCGGTCATTCTTTACTTTCCTACGCAGGAAATGCGGGAAATAAAAACCGGTCCTTTTGTTTTCCATGACAAGATCCCTCTTAAAACTAATTTTAAGGAGTTGGGCGTACGCGTAGTGCCGCACGGACTTGCAAGGCATGGCGCATTCCTTGCCAAGGGGGTTATTATGATGCCTTCTTATGTAAATATCGGGGCTTATGTGGATGAAGGCACCATGGTGGATACCTGGGCTACGGTCGGCTCCTGTGCGCAGATCGGAAAAAATGTACACCTTAGCGGAGGTGTTGGGATAGGCGGTGTGCTGGAACCTGTACAAGCTGCCCCGGTGATCGTTGAAGACGGCGCCTTTATCGGCTCACGCTGCATTGTGGTTGAGGGGGTTAAGGTGGAAAAAGAAGCGGTTCTGGGTGCTAATGTTGTACTGACAGCTTCGACGAAGATCATAGACGTGACGGGAGATGAACCGGTGGAATACAAGGGAGTGGTTCCCGAACGGTCCGTGGTTATTCCCGGCAGCTATACCAAAAAATTCCCGGCCGGGGAATTCCAGGTTCCCTGCGCCCTGATCATTGGCCGCAGAAAAGCGTCAACAGATCTTAAAACTTCCCTTAACGATGCGCTCAGGGAATATAATGTAGCTGTCTAAGCTGTTAACGTGTTAAACGGGATCATCGAAAAAAATACCGGGCGGGCGAAAAGCCGGGAGGCTGGCAAAAGCTTCCTGATCATTCAAACAGCGTTCATAGGGGACGTTGTCCTGGCTACGGTATTGATCGAAAAGCTACACAGGCATTTTCCTGATTCACGGATAGATTTCCTGCTTCGGAAGGGAAATGAAGGGTTATTAAAAGGCCATCCTTTTCTTAACGAAGTACTGATCTGGGAAAAGGGAGCCGGTAAATACAAAAATTTGCTTTCCCTTTCTCGTGAAATACGCAGAAAAAAGTACAGCGCCGTTATTAACCTGCAGCGATTTGCCGCGACGGGGGCATTAACGGCTTTCTCCGGAGCCAGCCGCAGCATTGGATTCAATAAAAACCCGCTTTCGTTTCTTTTCACAAAAAAGGTAAAGCATGTTTTCGGAACCGGAGAAGATGCGAAACATGAAGTGGAGCGAAACCTGGACCTGGTCAAAAGCTTTACGGACTTTGAACCGGAAATGCCGCGGCTGTATCCCTCTGATGCCGATTTTGATGCGGTGGCGCCGTTTAAAGGCTCCGCCTATATTTGCATTGCCCCCACCTCTGTTTGGTTTACCAAGCAATTTCCCCTTGATAAATGGATAGAATTCATCCAATTGCTTCCGCCGAAATTGCCGGTTTACCTGTTGGGGGGAAGCGGGGATGCCGCCCTGTGTGAAGACCTGCGTCAGCTTACCCGCCGGGAAAGCGTGCGAAACCTTTGCGGGCAGCTGAGCTTTCTTCAGTCTGCCGCCCTGTTAAAAGACGCGGTAATGAATTATGTGAACGATTCTGCCCCGATGCATCTTTGTTCGGCAATGAATGCCCCGGTGACAGCGGTTTACTGTTCCACGGTTCCGGCATTTGGCTACGGACCGCTATCCGCTAATTCACATATTGTCCAGCTGGCAGAGCCGCTTTATTGCCGGCCCTGCGGCCTGCACGGTTACCGCGAATGCCCGGAAGGGCATTTTAAATGCGCACGTCTTATAGATCCGATGCAATTATTAAATACCATGCCATGAAAGGATTAAGCCCTACACAGGAGGCATTGAACCGGGCACTGGAGGTTCTGAAAAACGGAGGCATCCTGCTCACCCCTACTGATACGGTCTGGGGACTGAGTTGTGACGCGACCAACGAAGAGGCCGTTGAAAAGCTGATCCAGCTGAAGCAGCGGCCGGCAGGGAAAAGCTTTATCGTACTGCTCGACGCCGATTATAAGCTGGAGCAGTACGTCCGGGATGTCCCCGGAGTAGCTTATGACTTGATCGAATATGCGGAGAAACCGCTGACCATCATCTTTCCCGGCGCCCGGCGCCTGGCGTCCAGCGTCATTAACGAGGACGGCAGCGTAGGGATCAGGATTGTGCGGCAGCCTTCTTTCTGCCGTAAACTCCTGGAAAAATTTCGACATCCTATTGTTTCCACTTCGGCCAACCTCAGCGGCCAGCCGGCGCCCGCGATCTTTGAGGAGGTGGATGAAATACTTATAAAAGGCGTGGATTACGTGGTCCCCGCAAAGGAGGCCACACCCGGAACCCCCCGGCCCTCCACAATCATCCGGCTCGGCCCGGGAGGCGAATATTCCCTGATCCGTAAATAAACGGGCAGGAATATTTGCGGGGTTTCTTATTTTTGCCTGGATGCAGCAACACCTCTCACATCCCGTATTTGCTATTATCGCGGAAACAGCAGCAGAAACCGGTCAGGAAGTTTATGTAATAGGCGGCTTCGTCCGGGATCTGTTCCTGGGGCGTCCTTCCAAAGATGTGGATATCCTGGTCGTTGGCAATGGCATTGCTTTCGCACGGGAGGTGGGAGAAAAGACGGGCAGCAA
Source organism: Anseongella ginsenosidimutans (assembly GCF_008033235.1). Lineage (GTDB taxonomy): Bacteria > Bacteroidota > Bacteroidia > Sphingobacteriales > Sphingobacteriaceae > Anseongella > Anseongella ginsenosidimutans. The sequence continues at coordinate 1,968,438 of NZ_CP042432.1, read as the reverse complement.
GGTGGCGGTATTTAAGAATTTTGGTACTGCCATGCTGCGCTACCAGGACCTGGAAGTGGAATTCGTTGGCGCCCGGAAAGAATCCTACCGGAATGATTCCCGCAAGCCTATTGTGGAAGACGGAAACCTGGAAGACGATCAGAAGCGACGTGATTTTAGTATAAACGCCATGGCCATTGGCCTGAACGGGCCTTATTTCGGAGAAGTAGTCGATCCTTTCGGAGGAATGGACGACTTGAAGGCCAGGATCATTCGTACGCCGCTTAATCCTGAAACAACCTATTCAGACGACCCCTTGCGGATGATGCGCGCCATACGTTTTTCCGCACAACTGGACTTCAGGATTGAGGAACATTCGCTGGAAGCCATCAGGAGCCAGCGTGAACGCATTCGTATTGTTTCCCAGGAACGGATTACGGACGAGCTGAATAAGATCATTCTTGCAGACCGGCCGTCCATCGGCTTCCGGCATTTATTCGACACCGGCCTGCTGCAGCTCATCTTTCCCCAGATGGCTGCGCTCCAGGGAGTGGAAACGATCAAAGGAAAATCGCATAAGGATAATTTCTATCATACGCTGGAGGTACTTGATAATATCTCGGAACATACGACCGACCTCTGGCTGCGCTGGGCCGCCATTCTACATGATATTGCCAAACCGGCTACCAAGCGTTTTGATCCCAGGGCCGGATGGACCTTCCACGGACACGAAGACCGGGGCGCCCGCATGGTGCCTAAAATTTTCCGGCAGCTGCGCCTTCCGCAGGATGAAAAAATGAAATTTGTGCAGAAAATGGTCGCGCTGCACCTCCGCCCGATAGTACTGGCACAGGAAATAGTGACCGATTCAGCGGTACGCAGGCTGCTGTATGACGCCGGTGATGACATTGATTCCCTGATGACCCTTTGCAATGCCGACATCACCACCAAAAACGAGTACAAAATAAAGAAGTACAAGCAAAACTTTGAACTCGTAAAGCAAAAACTGGTGAACGTGGAAGAAAGGGACCGTATGCGCAACTGGCAGCCCCCGGTTAGCGGCCATGATATCATGGAATTATTCGGGCTGAAAGAGGGCCGGGAAGTGGGCATTCTGAAAAACAGGATTCGCGAAGCCATTCTTGACGGCGACATTCGCAATAACCGGGAAGAGGCGCTGGCTTTGTTACGTCAAATAGGCGGGGAAATGGGCTTAACAGCGGCAGGCTGAATCCCGCTTGCGGAAACAGTATCCTGAAGGATCAAAAATCTACCGGTAAGGTCTTCATGTAATCGTTAAGGTCTATATGATCGGTTTTCCTGAATGGAAGTCCGGTTTTACTCACTTTCAGTATGCGGGAAACCCTGAAATCCCGGTAGCCCGAACGGAGATGGCACCAGGCAACCAGGTGCCAGTTAAAGGCGTAAAAGATAAGGCCGAGAGGTTCCGCCTGCCTTTTGCTTTGTTCCTCTCTGGTATTCTTATAATCAATCTCAATGATCTCCCTGGAAGAAATCGCTTCCTGCAGTTCCGAGAGATATTCAAAGTCATGCTGGTAGGAAGCCGGCAACTGTATTTTTATCTGCCCGGCAAGTATCTCCAGCTTATCCTTTTGGGAGGTCCTTAAAACTGCCTTTACTTTATTCAGGGCATTGGTATAATGCTCTCTGATAGACTTATCGGCAAACCCGGAGGCTACCGTTTCCATGAGGAGCAGGGCGTTTGCTTCTTCGGAGCTAAAGGAAACTGGGGGCAGGAAGTATCCCTGGACAATACAATATCCTTTGTAGGGCTCAAAGCTAAGGGGGATGCCCAGTTCAGTAAGCGCTTTCAGGTCGCGGTAAACGGTGCGCTCGCTGATCCGGAATTTACCTGCTATCCACTCAACGCTGGCATGCTTCTTGGATTGCAGTAAGATCAAAATTCCAAACAAGCGATCGATTCGATTCATTTTTCCGTATTTACGCAAATAAGCAATCTTTTTCTATTTTTGCAAAAATCAGCAAAAAACATGGCTGTTTACCGTTTTAGAGTTGCTTTTGAGGATTATGATGGATTCCGGGACATTGATATCCGGTCCAACCAGACATTTGAAGATTTGCACTATGCTATTCATCAGGCCATTGGCTATAAAGCAGAGTACGCTTCTTCTTTTTATGTGAGTAATGATCAATGGCATAAAGGAGAAGAAATAGCTCTTTTTCCCAGTGAAAAAAAGAAAGCGGCAGGTGTGAACCTGATGAAGGACACGAAACTGAGTAAGTTTATCGATGACCCTCATCAGAAATTTTACTATATCTTTAATTTTGAACAGCCGCTTGACTTCCAGGTGGAATTAATCCGCATTATGATTGAAGCCGATCCAAAAATCACGTACCCCCATTGCGTAAAATCCTCCGGGGAAGCGCCAAAACAGTTCATAGTCACTACCGCGCCGCCGGCGCCAGGTGATGAGTTCGAAGAAGATGACCTGGGACCGGATGACGAAAACAAGATGGACCTGGAAGAATTCGGCATAGACCAGGACGAACACGAAACCGAAGCGGATGAACATAACGATGAATTCGAAGGTGCGGAAGGAGACGATATCGGCTTCGAAGATAACGAAGAGGATTATTAGCCGTATGCCTTGAGTTCCAAAATACTGATCGTCATTTCGGGCCCCACCGCATCGGGGAAAACAGCCCTGTCAATTGAGCTGGCCAGGCACTATCAAACCGAAATAATTTCCGCCGACTCCCGGCAATTTTACCGGGAACTGCCAATTGGAACTGCCCAACCTTCCGCTACCGAACTAGCTGCCGCTCCCCATCATTTTATCGCATCCAGGAGCGTTTTTGAGGAATTAAACGCCGGCCGTTTCGAGGCCGAAGCCCTGGAACTCATTTCCCGGCTTTTTAAGGTACACGACCAGCTGATTCTCACAGGCGGCTCGGGCTTGTTCATCGATGCGGTTTGCCGCGGCCTGGATGAGCTGCCCCGGGTAAACCCCGGAACAAGAGAGGCGCTCAATCAGAAGCACCGGGAGGAAGGCCTGCACCCCCTGCAGGAAATGCTCCGCGAAGCGGACCCCGTTTACTATGAAAAGATCGACCTGAACAATCCCCAGCGCGTGATCAGGGCGCTGGAAGTATTCATTTCGAGCGGAAAGCCGTATTCTTCCTTCCTGAAAGAAAATGCCAAACCCCGCCCCTTCCGTATCCAGAAATTTGCCATTGACCTTGAACGTTCCCTGCTGTACGAACGGATCAATGCAAGGGTAGATGCGATGCTGTCCGCTGGCTTGGTAGAGGAAGCCAGGAAGGTCTATCCTTACCGGCATCTGAAAACCCTGGAGACCGTAGGGTATGCCGAATTGTTTGAATATTTCGATGGCCATATCTCATTGGAAGAAGCCGTTGAACTTATCAAGCGGAATACCCGGCGCTTTGCAAAAAGGCAGGTCACCTGGTTGAAACGGGATCCGGAAGTCATCTGGGTTCGGGCCGGGGACTTTTCGAAGATTCCTTTGCTGGTTGCAAGCGGCGCGTAAGGCCGGCGCGCGGCGGCGGGGGTTGATTGTGCCCGGACTCGCTCAGGCGATTCTTGCGGGGGCCGCAAGAATCAACATCGCTCGCTGCGGACGCAATCAAGCCCTGGGCCGCCTCCCCCACCCCTGCACACGAATCCGTTCAAAAATACGACCAGGCTAATCAAGCGCTGGGCCGCCTCTCTCCGCAACCCCGAAACACGGGTCTGTTAAAAAAACAAAGGCCGGGGGCTTATCCGTTTGACTCGGTTAATTCTCATACTTTCGAATCCATGAGGACGGTTTAGTTTGGGCGAGAGCGGCCCGATGCGCTTACTTCAACGGGCGCAAGGATAATCTGAGGTGGGTTGAGTGCTGCCTAAATGTGCGCGGGCCAGCGCAGCCCGCTATTTTCGTGCCCGGAGCGAGCGATGTTGATTCTTGCGCCGCTGCGCAAGAATCGCCTGAGCGAGTCCGGGCACAAAAATAGCCCGCTGCGCGTGGAGGGAACACTCATTCGCTAAAGGTCACCCGGCCCAAAATCAAGCCTGCGCGACCGGCCCTCCAAAGTTCATGGGTATGGTAGGAGGCCCTTCCTTTACTTCAATTTTCCCGTTCAGGGCTTCGTATTTCTGGATATTATCGTTCAGGGCTCCCAGGAGGCGCTTGGCATGTTCAGGGGTAAGAACGATTCTTGACTTCACTTTGGCCTTCGGAACCCCGGGCATTACCCTTATAAAATCAATGACGAACTCCGAAGTGGAATGCGTAATAATAGCAAGATTGGAATAAACGCCTTCAGCTACCTCTTCAGTTAACTCGATATTCAACTGGGTCTCGTTTTTCTCTTCCATGGTATTGTGTTTACATTTCGTTAAAAATAACAAAATTTTGACTTGTCCGGGCAGGAAATAAAAAAAGGCCGGCCCCGTGGGGTCAGCCTTTTTTATTTTAGGAACACAGGGATTTAATCCTGTTCTACTTCTTGCTTCGATGCGAGTAAGCGATCGTATTCCTCCTGCGAGCCGACAATCAGCTTATCATAGATACGCATACCTGTTCCGGCCGGGATCAAATGTCCGACAATGACATTTTCCTTCAACCCGAGCATGGTATCCGCCTTTCCGCTGATTGCTGCTTCATTGAGTACCTTCGTTGTTTCCTGGAAGGAAGCCGCCGAGATAAAGCTCTTGGTACCCAAAGATGCACGGGTAATCCCTTGCAGCAAGGGGCTGGAAGTAGCCGGATGAGCATCGCGTACTTCTACGAGTTTCAGGTCCTTCCGCTTCAGCTGCGCATTTTCATCACGAAGTTTGCGCAGGCTGATAATCTGGCCGGCCTTGAGGTTGGGAGAGTCACCCGATTCGGTAATTACCTTTTTATCGTAGATCCAGTCGTTCTCTTCCATGAAGTCCAGCTTGCTGACCGATTCCTTTTCCAGGAAGCGGGTATCTCCCGGATCATCAATGGTAACCTTCTGCATCATCTGGTGTACGATCACTTCAAAGTGCTTATCATTGATCTTCACACCCTGCAGACGATATACTTCCTGTACTTCGTTCACGAGGTACTCCTGTACGGCGCCCGGCCCTTTGATTGCCAGGATATCCGCCGGGGAAATGGCCCCGTCAGAAAGCGAGGTCCCCGCCTTTACAAAGTCATTATCCTGTACCAGGATATGCTTGGAAAGGGGAACAAGGTATTTTTTGGTTTGTCCGTCCTTGGATTCAATAATGATCTCCCGGTTGCCGCGCTTGGTACCGCCCAGCGTTACCACACCGTCAATTTCGGTGACGACAGCGGGGTTAGACGGATTCCGTGCTTCGAACAGCTCGGTAACCCGCGGCAGACCACCCGTAATGTCCCTTGTTTTACCGGCGGCGCGGGGAATCTTCACCAGTACCTGTCCGGCTCTGATATTCTCACCGTTCTCTACAATGATATGCGCACCCACCGGGATATTATAGGACTTTTCCTGGCCGTTCTTCCCGATCACGCTGATAACAGGGTTTTTGGTCTTATCGCGGGTATCGATGATCACCTTTTCACGGTGCCCGGTCTGTTCATCGGATTCTTCCCGGAAAGTTACCCCTTCCAGTACCGATTCAAACTCAATCTTACCCGCGAAATCCGATACCATTACCGCGTTATACGGATCCCAGCTGCAGATAAGGTCGCCTTTCTCAAGCTTCTGGCCTTCCTTGACAAACAATTGCGCCCCATAGGGAATATTATTGTTCATCACCACTTTGCCCAGGCCCTCGTCAACGATCCGTAATTCTCCGGACCGCCCGATCACTACCCGCACATCTGCGCCTTCACTATTCTTGGTGTCCACCGTGCGGACGTTTTCAAATTCTACTTTACCGCTGAATTTTGCAACGATCTGCGATTCAGCCGCAATGTTGGAAGCGGTACCCCCTACGTGGAAAGTACGCAGCGTAAGCTGGGTACCCGGCTCGCCGATGGACTGAGCGGCGATAACGCCTACGGCTTCCCCGATCTGTACCAGTTTCCCGGTAGAAAGGTTACGTCCGTAGCATTTCGCACAAGCTCCGCGTTTCGATTCGCAGGCAAGTACGGAACGGATCTCTACTGACTCAATAGCCGAAGAATCAATTGTCCGCGCCTTATCCTCATCAATCTCATCGCCGGCAGCCACAATCAGCTCATTGCTGAGAGGATCGTAGACATCGTGCAGTGATACCCGGCCCAGGATCCGCTCATATAAAGGCTCCACGATGTCTTCGTTATCTTTCAATGCCGAAGTGGTTACCCCGCGAAGCGTACCGCAGTCGTTCTCGCTGATCACCATATCCTGCGCCACGTCATGCAAACGGCGGGTCAGGTAACCGGCGTCGGCCGTTTTAAGGGCGGTATCCGCGAGACCTTTCCTGGCACCGTGCGTGGAAATAAAGTATTCCAGTACGGATAATCCTTCCTTGAAGTTGGACAGAATGGGGTTTTCAATGATTTCCCCTCCTGAACCGGACTTCTGCGGTTTGGCCATCAGTCCACGCATGCCGCAAAGCTGGCGAATCTGCTCTTTGGAACCACGGGCCCCGGAATCCAGCATCATGTAAACCGAGTTAAAGCCCTGGTTGTCTGTTGCCAGCATTTTCATCACGTTGTCGGTAAGCCGCGAGTTGATACGCGTCCAGATGTCGATCACCTGGTTGTACCGCTCATTATTGGTGATGAAGCCCATGTTATAGTTGGTCCAAACTTCTTCAACTTCGGCCTGAGCGCCATTGATAAGCTTCAGCTTTTCTTCAGGGATGGTCAGGTCAAGCAGGTTAAATGACAGCCCGCCCTTGAACGCGATCTGGAATCCCATTTCCTTTATATCATCAAGGAACTGGGCTGTACGCGCCATACCTGTTATCTTCACTACCTCGCCAATGATATCCCTGAGGGATTTCTTGGTAAGCAGCTGGTTAATAAAGCCAACTTCCTTGGGAACCACTTCATTGAACAACACGCGTCCAACGGTAGTCTCAATCATCTGGTTAACGGCTTCGCCTTTTTCAAGGACGTCCACTTTCACCTTTATATTGGCGTGAAGGTCAACTGTTCCCTCGTTATAGGCAATCCGGACTTCCTCCGGACCGAATAAGGTCATTCCTTCTCCTTTCACGGGATGGCCTTCCTCTGATTTACGGCCCTTGGTAATATAATAAAGTCCAAGTACCATGTCCTGCGAAGGAACAGTGATGGGGGTTCCGTTGGCAGGATTCAGGATATTGTGGGAAGCGAGCATCAGCATTTGCGCCTCAGCTACCGCGGCATGGCTTAAAGGAACGTGAACAGCCATCTGGTCACCGTCGAAGTCGGCGTTGAATGCCGTACAAACCAGCGGGTGCAATTGAATGGCTTTTCCTTCCACCAGTTTTGGCTGGAAAGACTGGATCCCTAGCCTGTGCAGCGTAGGCGCCCGGTTCAGCAGTACCGGGTGGCCTTTCAGGACATTTTCAAGAATATCCCATACCACAGCGTCTTTACGGTCTACTATCTTTTTCGCCGATTTAACGGTTTTTACGATTCCTCTTTCGATCAGCTTCCGTATAATAAAAGGCTTGAAGAGTTCAGCGGCCATGTCTTTGGGTAAGCCGCACTCATGCAGTTTAAGCTGGGGGCCTACCACGATCACCGAACGGCCGGAATAGTCTACGCGCTTACCTAAAAGGTTCTGGCGGAAACGCCCCTGCTTGCCCTTAAGGATATCCGAAAGCGACTTCAGCGCCCGGTTACCTTCGGTTTTCACCGCGTTCACCTTCCTGGAGTTGTCAAACAGGGAGTCCACGGCTTCCTGGAGCATACGCTTCTCGTTGCGAAGGATCACTTCAGGAGCTTTGATCTCGATCAGCCGCTTCAGGCGGTTGTTACGGATAATTACCCGGCGGTACAGATCGTTCAGGTCGGAAGTCGCAAAACGACCGCCGTCCAGGGGTACCAGGGGCCGCAGTTCCGGCGGGATCACCGGCACGATCCGTACGATCATCCATTCCGGCCTGTTCTCGATCCGGGTATTGGCGTCACGGAATGCTTCTACCACCTGCAGGCGCTTCAATGCTTCGTTCTTACGCTGCTGGGAAGTTTCATTGGCGGCCTGGTGTCTCAGATCGTAGGATTGCTGGTCCAGGTTCAGCCGGCGAAGGAGGTCTTCCAGCGCCTCGGCACCCATTTTGGCAATGAATTTATCGGGATGATCGTCATCCAGGTACTGATTCTCCTTGGGAAGCGTGTCCAGTATGTCAAGGTATTCTTCCTCGGTAAGGAAATCAAGATACTGGATACCGTCTTCCGCCTTTACACCCGGCTGGATCACGACATAACGTTCGTAATAAATGATCAGGTCCAGCTTTTTCGTGGGAAGGCCCAGCAGGTAACCGATCTTGTTAGGCAGGGAGCGGAAGTACCAGATATGCGCTACCGGAACTACCAGGTGAATGTGGCCCATACGCTCGCGACGAACCTTTTTCTCTGTCACTTCCACCCCGCAGCGGTCACATACGATCCCTTTATAGCGGATACGCTTGTATTTTCCGCAGGCGCATTCGTAGTCCTTAACAGGGCCGAAGATACGCTCGCAGAACAAACCGTCGCGTTCCGGCTTATAGGTCCGGTAATTGATGGTTTCCGGCTTCAGGACTTCCCCGCTGGAACGTTCAAGGATCGTTTCAGGCGAAGAAAGACTGATCGTAATTTTCGTGAAATTACTTTTGATCTTTATATCTTTTTTATATGACATGGTCAAAAATTATAACCTTAATCTAATGTAATATCCAGCCCTAAACCGCGGAGTTCATGGATCAGTACGTTGAAGGATTCCGGTACGCCTGCCGTAGGAAGGTTTTCACCCTTCACAATGGCTTCGTAGGTCTTGGCGCGGCCAATCACATCGTCGGACTTCACAGTAAGTACTTCCTGCAGGATGTTGGAAGCTCCGAAGGCTTCCAGCGCCCATACTTCCATTTCCCCGAAACGCTGCCCGCCGAACTGCGCCTTACCTCCCAGCGGCTGCTGGGTGATGAGTGAATACGGCCCGATGGAACGGGCGTGCATTTTGTCGTCTACCATGTGGCCCAGCTTCATCATATAAATGATACCGACGGTGGTTGGCTGGTGGAAACGTTCCCCGGAAAGCCCGTCATGCAGGTAGGTACGGCCGGCTTCGGGAAGTTTTGCCTTATGGATCCATCCTTCCACTTCGTCATGTTCGGCGCCGTCAAAGATAGGCGTGGCAAAATTGACGCCCAGTACCTGTCCGGCCCAGCCGAGTACGGTTTCGTAGATCTGCCCGAGGTTCATACGGGAAGGTACGCCAAGCGGGTTGAGTACAATGTCCACAGGGGTTCCGTCTTCCAGGAAAGGCATGTCTTCTTCACGCACGATCCTGGCTACGATCCCTTTGTTCCCGTGGCGGCCGGCCATCTTATCGCCTACTTTCAGCTTCCGCTTCTTGGCGATATAAACTTTGGCCATTTGTACGATACCGGAAGGCAGCTCGTCACCTACGCTGATCGTGAATTTTTCCCGCCGGTAACGTCCTACTTCCTCGTTCAGATTAATGTTGTAATTATGCAACAGCTGCTTAATTAACTCGTTCTTATCTTCGTCAGTAGTCCATTTGAGCGGATTGATGCTGTCATAATTCAGATCATGCAGCATCTTCTGGGTAAATTTGGCCCCTTTCGGTATCAGCAGCTCCTTATGGCTGTTATATACACCCTGGGACGTCTTTCCGTTGACCAGCTGGAACAGCTTGTCAACCAGGACGCCTTTCAGGGCTTTGAGGTTATTCTGATGCTCTTCCTCCAGCTTGTCCAGCTGGCTCTTTTCTTCGGCCTTATTTGTTTTCTTCGCCCGGGAGAAAAGTTTCGTATCGATAACCACTCCCTTGATGGACGGAGAAGCCTTTAACGAGGCATCCTTTACGTCGCCTGCCTTGTCGCCGAAAATAGCGCGCAACAGTTTCTCCTCCGGCGAGGGATCCGTTTCCCCTTTAGGGGTGATCTTGCCGATCAGGATATCTCCTTCGTTTACTTCTGCTCCGATACGGATCACACCGTATTCATCCAGGTCCTTCGTGGCTTCTTCGCTCACGTTGGGGATGTCGGATGTGAATTCTTCCTCTCCGCGTTTGGTATCCCTCACCTCCAGCTCAAACTCTTCGATATGGATGGAAGTAAAGATGTCTTCGCGTACCACCCGCTCCGAAATTACGATCGCATCTTCGAAGTTGAAACCCTGCCAGGGCATGAAGGCAACCTTCAGGTTACGTCCAAGGGCCAGTTCCCCGTTCTGGGTAGCATAGCCCTCGCTCATTACCTGTCCTTTTGTAACGCGCTGCCCCTTCTTTACAATGGGCTTCAGGTTTATACAGGTATTCTGGTTGGTCTTCTTGAACTTGGTCAGCACATAGGTCTTGGTATCGTCCACGAAAGAAACCAGCCGCTGCTCGTCGGTACGGTCATAACGGATGATGATCTTTTCCGCATCCACATATTCCACCACACCTTCGCCTTCTGCATTGATCAGCGCCCTGGAATCACGTGCAACGCGGCCTTCCAGTCCGGTGCCTACTACGGGCGCCTCGGGGCGAAGCAAGGGCACTGCCTGCCGCTGCATGTTCGATCCCATGAGCGCACGGTTGGCATCGTCATGCTCCAGGAAGGGGATCAGGGAAGCAGCGATGGAAGTGATCTGGTTTGGCGCCACGTCCATCAGCTGGATCTTTTCCGGTTCAATAACCGGGAAGTCTCCTTCGTACCGGGCCTTCACGCGGGGATTAACAAAATTTCCTTTTTCGTCAATCGGTGCATTTGCCTGGGCGATTACCTTCCGGTCCTCGTCTTCCGCGCTCATATAGATCACCGCGTCTTCCACCTTTACCCGGCCGTCATCTACTTTCAGGTAAGGAGTTTCAATGAAGCCGAGGTTATTGATCTTCGCATGGACGCAAAGAGAGGAGATAAGGCCGATATTCGGTCCTTCCGGCGTCTCAATAGTACATAAACGCCCGTAGTGGGTATAATGCACGTCACGCACCTCGAAACCCGCCCGTTCCCTGGAAAGACCGCCGGGTCCCAAAGCAGATAAACGCCTTTTATGCGTGATCTCCGCCAGGGGATTGGTCTGGTCCATGAACTGGGACAGCTGGTTGGTGCCGAAGAAGGAATTGATGACCGACGAAAGCGTACGGGCATTGATCAGGTCTGTAGGCGTGAATACCTCGTTGTCACGGATATTCATCCTTTCTCTGATCGTGCGCGCCATACGGGCCAGGCCTACGCCAAACTGCGCGTAAAGCTGCTCGCCTACGGTACGCACGCGCCGGTTGCTCAGGTGATCGATATCATCCACCTCTGCCTTGGAATTGATCAGCTTGATCAGGTATTTCACAATGGCGATGATATCCGCTTTGGTAAGCACTTTTACATCTTCAGGCGTGTCCAGGTTCAGTTTCCGGTTGATCCGGTAACGGCCCACATCGCCAAGATCATAACGCTTGTCGGAAAAGAAAAGGCGCTCGATAATTCCTCTTGCGGTTTCTTCATCGGGCGGTTCCGCATTCCGGAGCTGCCGGTAAATATGTTCTACCGCTTCCTTTTCGGAATTGGAAGTATCCTTTTGTAATGTATTATAAATGATCGCATACTCGGCGGTGGTGGCGTCGTCCTTGGAAAGGATGATGCTTTTTACCCCCGCATCGGTAATGAGATCAATGTGTTCTTCTTCAAGAATGGTTTCCCGCTCGAGGATTACCTCGTTACGGTCAATGGAAACTACTTCGCCGGTGTCTTCATCCACAAAATCCTCCACCCATTTCCTCAGCACGCGGGCGGCAAGCTTCCGCCCTACCTGCTTCTTAAGACCGGACTTGCTAACCTTCACCTCATCGGCAAGGTCAAATAGCTCCAGAATATTTTTATCGGAGTCATAGCCGATTGCACGCAATAATGTGGTTACCGGGAATTTCTTTTTCCGGTCAATATAGGCGTACATGACGTTGTTCACGTCGGTGGCGAACTCGATCCAGGACCCTTTAAAAGGGATCACCCTGGCTGAATACAGCTTGGTCCCGTTCGTATGGCGGCTCTGGCCGAAGAATACGCCGGGTGAGCGGTGAAGCTGTGAAACGATGACACGCTCCGCCCCGTTGATTACGAACGTTCCCTTGGGGGTCATGTAAGGAATAGTTCCCAGGTACACGTCCTGTACGATGGTCTCGAAATCTTCATGATCCTCATCGTTACAGGAAAGCCGCAGCTTGGCTTTCAGGGGAACGCTGTAGGTCAGCCCGCGATCGATACATTCAGGAATGCTGTACCGCGGCGGATCTATATAATAATCCAGGAACTCGAGTACGTAGATGTTCCTCGAGTCCGTGATCGGAAAATTCTCACTAAAAACCTTGTATAATCCTTCCTTCGAACGGTTGTCAGACGTAGTTTCCAGCTGGAAAAACTGCTGGAAGGATTGCATCTGCACATCCAGAAAATCAGGGTAATCAATTATATGCCTGCTTTTGGCAAAATTAACCCTATCTACATTTTTGTTTTGAGTTGCCAATGAACTATTGTTTTAGTTGAACACTTGGATCATACAGCTATGCTAATCATAGCGATGGGTATAAACAGGCATAGACCCTCCGGATGAAGGGTCTTGCCTGTTTTTATGTTAAGACTTTTCGTTACTTAACTTCAACCTTTGCACCGGCTTCTTCAAGCTGTGATTTAAGTGATTCAGCTTCTTCTTTGCTTACACCTTCTTTAACAGCTTTAGGCGCACCGTCTACCAGTTCCTTGGCTTCTTTCAAACCAAGTCCGGTAAGATCCTTTACCAATTTTACCACGGCCAGCTTAGCTCCGCCGGCTTCGGTAAGTACTACGTCAAATGACGTCTTTTCTTCGGCAGCGGCTGCCTCACCGCCGGCCGCAGGACCGGCAACAGCCACAGCTGCTGCAGCAGGCTCGATGCCATACTCATCCTTCAGTATCTGAGCAAGCTCATTAACTTCTTTTACTGTTAAGTTTACCAACTGTTCAGCAAACGTTTTCAAATCTGCCATCTTATGAATTTTAAAGAAAAATTTTACAAAATTGTTTTAATTCAGGAACATTTTACGGCGGTTCCTACTCGCCTCTTTCAGATAAGGTCTTTACAATACCAGCCAGCTTGCCGCCACCCGATTGAAGGGCAGATACCACATTCCGGGCAGGTGACTGAAGCAGGGCAACCACATCGGCGATAAGTTCGTTCTTCGACTTCAGCGATGCCAGCTGCTCCAGCTGGTTATCTCCGATGAAAAACGACTCTTCCACGTAGGCGCCCTTGAGAACCGGTTTGTCTCCTGTCTTGCGCAGTTCCTTGATCAGCTTTGCCGGAAGATTGGCGGTTTCAGAGAACAACAAAGTGGATGATCCCTTTAACACATCATATAACCCGGCATAGTCCGTGCCAACCGCTTCCATGGCCTTACGTATCAGGGTGTTCTTTGCCACCTGTACTTTAATACCTTTTTGGAAAGCTTTGCGGCGGATCACATTGATCTGCGAAACAGTAAGCGCTGAGGTGTCGGTAATGTAAAACCCGTTGTACGACCTGATCAATCCGGTCAGGTCATCAACAATCTGCTGTTTATCTTCTTTCCTCATGTTTAGATCCCCGCGATTGTTTTAGTTTCAATGGCTATACCGGCACTCATGGTACTTGACAAATAAACGCTCTTGAAATATGTTCCCTTCGCAGAGGAGGGCTTCAGACGGGAAATGGTCTGGATAACTTCCAGCGCATTTTCGTAAAGCTTCTCGGGAGTGAAAGAAACCTTTCCAACAGAAGTGTGGATGATACCGGTCTTGTCGACCTTGAAATCGATCTTACCGCCTTTTACATCCTGGATAGCTTTCCCAACCTCATTAGTAACCGTTCCGGTTTTTGGGTTGGGCATCAGGTTACGGGGTCCCAATATGCGACCGAGTTTCCCGACTTTTGCCATGCAGGAGGGCATAGTGATCACGATATCCACATCGGTCCATCCTTGTTCGATCTTCTGGATGTACTCATCCAATCCAACATGGTCAGCCCCGGCGTCTTTGGCCTCCTGCTCCTTATCCGGAGTGCAGAGTACCAGCACCCGAATTGACTTGCCGGTTCCATGAGGTAAAACGGCAGTTCCACGCACCATCTGATTAGCTTTGCGGGGATCCACTCCCAGACGTACGTCCAGGTCAACCGAAGCGTCAAACTTCGTCGTCGTGATATCCCGCACCAAAGCCGTTGCTTCAGACAATGAGTATACTTTGCCTGCCTCTAATTTGGCCATCGCATTCTTGCGATTCTTGGTTAACTTTGCCACTTCTTTTTATTTATTAATTGTTCCAGGGAGCTTCACCGTTCACGGTGATTCCCATACTACGCGCCGTTCCGGCCACCATCCGCATTGCCGACTCTACCGTAAAGGCGTTGAGGTCAGGCATTTTGTCTTCAGCAATGGTGCGCACCTGGTCCCAGGATACGGAACCCACCCTTTTACGGTTAGGTTCTGCTGAACCGCTCTTCAGTTTGCAGGCGTCTTTCAACTGTACTGCTACCGGAGGGGTTTTGATGACAAACTCGAATGATTTATCGGAATAAACGGTAATTACAACAGGAAGTACCTTGCCTTGCTGATCCTGGGTCCTGGCATTGAACTGCTTGCAGAACTCCATAATATTCACCCCCTTGGCACCCAACGCGGGTCCCACGGGAGGTGAAGGATTGGCCTGGCCTCCCTTTACCTGTAATTTAACGTACCCAGCTATATCCTTTGCCATTGTTTGTTAATTGTGATTTTTGTGATGGAAGCAATGAAAATGTAACAATCTATAATTCTAAGAGCTCATATTCCTTTTCAGGCTTTCAGGAACTTAGTCCTTTTCTACCTGCATGTAATTCAGCTCAAGTGGGGTGCGCCGTCCAAAGATCTTCACCATTACCTTGAGCTTCTTCTTCTCTTCATTCACCTCTTCAATAACGCCGTTAAACCCGTTAAAGGGCCCGTCCATTACCTTCACACTCTCACCCACGTAAAAGTTAAAGTTCATGGCTTCACCTTTGGCGGACATCTCGTCTACCTTGCCCAGGATCCGGTTCACCTCCGACTCGCGCAAAGGTACCGGGTTGCCCTGCTCGCCCAAAAAGCCGATTACGCTGGGAACATTCTTGATGGTATCCGTCAGTTCTCCGTCCAGCTGGGCTTCAATAAGTACGTATCCGGGGTAGAAGTTCCTTTCTTTGGCGATCTTTTTCCCTTCCCGCATCTGGAAATACTTTTCCATAGGAATTAAAACCTGCGGGACCAGGTGGTTGAGGCCCATGCGGTTAATTTCCGACTCAATGTATTGCTTGACCTTCTTTTCTTTCCCGCTTACAGCCCTGACTACATACCACTTTAATTGATCACTCATTTTCCCGGCTGTTTAATTGATCCCGTAAAATAACTTGATGAGATTCTCAAAAACAGAGTCCATGGCAAATACGATCAGTGCAATGATCAGCGATGCCACCAGCACCACCACGGAACTGCTTTGCAATTCCCGCAGGGTAGGCCAGGTAACTTTATGTAACAGCTCGTTACGCGACTCCTTAATATATGAAATGATCTTACTCATCTTTTATTTTTAGATCCGTTACTCAATTCTGTAAGCACGGGTGCCTGGATTCGAACCAAGATCAACGGTTTTGGAGACCGCTATTCTACCATTGAACTACACCCGTTTCAACTGATTCTGCACTTGCGGCAATGCAGAACGTATTAAAAAATTAGCTTTGGCCGGGAAAAACCACAGCCAAAGCCAATTTATCTTAAACGAATTTACTTCGTGATCTCAGTTACCTGGCCTGCACCTACTGTACGTCCGCCTTCGCGAATCGCAAAGCGCAGCCCCTTTTCCATAGCTACCGGTGCGATCAGCTTCACGTTAATAGTCACGTTATCGCCGGGCATTACCATTTCCACACCTTGTTCAAGGGTGATCTCTCCGGTTACGTCCGTGGTCCT
Organism: Anseongella ginsenosidimutans; assembly: GCF_008033235.1. Lineage (GTDB taxonomy): Bacteria > Bacteroidota > Bacteroidia > Sphingobacteriales > Sphingobacteriaceae > Anseongella > Anseongella ginsenosidimutans. The sequence continues at coordinate 1,952,406 of NZ_CP042432.1, read as the reverse complement.
GAAATAGAACTGGGGACGATACTTGTTGAAGAAAGGAGTATGGCGTCCGCCTTCGTTTTTCGAAAGCACGTAAACCTCTGCCTTGAATTCTGTATGGGGTGTTACCGAACCGGGCTTGCAGATAACCATCCCGCGACGGATATCGGTTTTTTCAATACCGCGCAGCAACAGTCCTACGTTATCGCCTGCTTCACCGTAATCAAGGATCTTGCGGAACATTTCCACCCCTGTTACCGTTGATTTCAGGTTTTCAGCGCCCATTCCGATAATGTCTACCTGGTCGCTGGTGTTGATCTGACCTCTTTCAATACGGCCGGTTGCAACCGTACCACGACCGGTGATAGAGAATACGTCTTCAACCGGCATCAGGAAAGGAAGTTCTGTCAGCCTCGGAGGAATCGGAATAAATTCGTCAACCTGCGTCATGAGTTCAGTAACAGTCTTCACCCACTGGGCATCACCGTTCAATGCTCCAAGAGCGGAACCGCGAATGATCGGCGTATTATCACCGTCAAATTCATAGAATGACAATAATTCCCTGATTTCCATTTCCACGAGATCCAGCAGTTCGGGATCGTCCACCATATCGCATTTATTCATGAATACAACGATACGGGGAACACCCACCTGGCGTGCAAGCAGGATGTGCTCACGGGTTTGCGGCATAGGACCATCGGTAGCGGCAACTACAAGAATTGCACCGTCCATCTGCGCAGCACCTGTAACCATGTTTTTCACGTAGTCGGCATGGCCGGGGCAGTCAACGTGTGCATAGTGACGGTTGGCAGTGGTATACTCCACGTGGGAAGTATTAATGGTGATCCCGCGCTCTTTTTCTTCTGGAGCAGCGTCAATAGAATCGAATGAACGTGCTTCGGACAATCCTTCGTCTGACAGTACTTTTGTAATAGCGGCCGTCAGCGTCGTTTTTCCGTGGTCAACGTGACCGATTGTACCAATATTTACGTGTGGTTTGGAACGGTCAAATTTTTCTTTTGCCATGTTTATTGTAATTGTAGTGGGTTATTTATATAAATTCTTTGTCCCTCTATTTTGGAGCCATTGACGGGACTTGAACCCGTGACCTCTTCCTTACCAAGGAAGTGCTCTACCGGCTGAGCTACAACGGCTTTTACAGTTTAAAGTTCAAAGCTTCGCATTTTAAACCTTGAACTTTAAACCTTAAACTATCTGAGCGGGAGACGAGGCTCGAACCCGCGACCTACAGCTTGGAAGGCTGTCGCTCTACCAACTGAGCTACTCCCGCTTTTTTTGTTTCTTATGCCGGTATTCCGTTCTTTCATCCGGGCCTGCCGCTATCCTGCAGGGGCCGCCGGCTATCTAACCGTGTTGTCCTTTATACGGCTGGCAACGGCTGGAACCGGAAAAACTTCCGTGGGGAGAGCAGGATTCGAACCTACGAAGCCGAAGCAGCAGATTTACAGTCTGCCCCATTTGACCGCTCTGGAATCTCCCCTTTTTATTGTTCAAAAATCTGAGCCCTGAATCACGTTTTCCTGAATCAGGATGAGCCCCCTGCCGGGATCGAACCAGCGACCTACTGATTACAAGTCAGTTGCTCTACCAGCTGAGCTAAGGAGGCTTATTAACGGCTCTGCCCCGCTTTTGTAAAACATCGCGAGTTTATCCTCAAACAAGAAAGCCGGCATCTTTTTTAAAGAACAACCCTTTGAAAAAAGCCAAAACAAGTGCTTTTCCAAAGGGATTGCAAATGTACGAATTTTTATATTCCCGCAAAATTAAATTGAAATATTTATCGGGAGAATTAAGAAGGGTTCCGGGGCTCTTCCGCGCGGGGCTTTCACCGCAAAAAGAAAGGGGCCGCATACCGGATGGCGCGGCCCCTTTCTTTAACAAAAATTTAATATTCCTGCTCCTGGACCAAAGTACTGATCACCTCTTTGGCAGGTTCCTTTACATGATTTTTTATTCTCCTGTTATGCTTCTTCAGTTGCTTACACATTGTTTCAACCGCAAGGTCAGTTGCTTCCTCAAAACTTCGGCACTGTTCCTTCACAAATAAGGTGCTTCCGGGGAGATTGAGTTTGATCTCGGTGATTTTGTTGGCTGAATCGTCTGCTTTTTCCAAACGCAGGTACACCAGGCCATTGATTACCCGGTCGCAAAATGTGTCCAGTTTCTTTACTTTTTTTTCAATGAGGTTCAACAATTTCTTGTCGGCATTGAAATGGATCGATTGAACTGTCATTCTCATATTTCCTCCTTGTTTAAAATTTATCCTCTGGGATGAGCCTGCTTCCAGGCTTTTTTCAGTCGCTCTGTGGAATTATGGGTGTAAACTTCTGTGGCAGCCAGACTGGCATGCCCAAGCAACTCCTTTACGGCATTCAGGTCAGCTCCATGATCAAGCAGATGTGTTGCAAAGGTATGTCGAAGTACATGCGGGCTTTTTTTTCCGGGAGTTTCCGTCATTTCCAGGTATTTTCTTACTAACGTATATACAAAACGCGGGCTAAGCTTCTCTCCATTATTTTTAACGAATAAGACCTCCGGATTGTTGTCAAAATCTTCAAGCTTTTTCAGTTGCAGGTATTCCCGGATCAACTCTCCGTAGGCATTATTAAAAGGGACCAGTCTCTCCTTCCGCCGTTTTCCGAATACCCGTATCCGGCCGCTGTAAATATCCACATCTTCTTCCCTGAGCCCGATCAGTTCGGCCAGCCTGATCCCGGTCTGGTAAAACGTTTCAATGACCAGTTTATCCCGGAGGCCCGGAAAGCTCTTGTCCAGGGGCAACAGATCCTGAAGAAGGTTCATTCGGCTTTCTTCCACAAATACGGGCAAGCGCTTCTTTATTTTCGGGGCACGAATATTAACGGTTGGATTTACCGGGATATTCCCTTCTTTCAACAGGAACCGGAAATAAGTGCGGAGTACGGAAAGTTTTCGGGCGATGGTCGTATCGCTGCGCCCTTCTTCGAGGAGGCTGACCAGCCAGGATCTGATCATGTCTGGGCTGGCGTCGCTTAATTCATTTATCTCATACTGATGCCGGAGGAAGCCGGCAAAGGACTTCAGATCGATTTTATAGGCAAGAAGCGTATGCTGCGAAAAGCGTTTTTCAAACTGTAAATACCGGTAAAAGCGTTCTGTATGCATCAAAAATAAAATAGTCGTATACTCTTTGTGAATATACGACTATTTTAATATAAAGTAGTCGAACTTATACAGTTTCTGACTGCAGTTGCTGGCGGTAAACCGCACGCTTAACAGCATTCCTGCGCGCTACAGATTTCTTTTCAAAAGCCTGACGGTTACGTAACTCGCGTAAAACGCCCGTTTTTTCAAACTTTTTCTTGAAGCGCTTCAGCGCCCGGTCAATACTTTCACCGTCTTTTACATTAATAACGATCATCTCAAAATACCTCCTTTCATGAGGGAGGGCAAAAGTACGTAAAGGATCTGTCATTCACAAGGTTTTGGATCATTTAATTCTATTTCAATTTTGCCAGCAGCAGGTCCATTTGTTTCCTGGCTGATTTATATCCCAGGTCCACAATTTGCCGGGCAGCTGCAAACCGGAATATATTGTAGTTTTCCAGGCCTTCATAAGTAAGCATAACGTCGCATAACCCGGCCTTGTCTTCTATTCCCTTATAGGAAACCAGTTCAAAACTTCGCATACTAACCGAACGAAAACCGTCGAGCCGCATATTGAGCGAAGGCGATACCACGTTGCTTCCGATGATCTTGTACCCCTGGCCAAGGAGCGGCTCCACCGGCAGGTTATTCAGGACCCCGCCATCCGCATACAAATACTCCCCCATTTTCACCGGCGCGAACAGCAGGGGTACTGCGCAGGAGGCCATGATAGGTTTATGAAGTTCTCCCGAATCGAATATTTCCACCCTTCCGGTATTCAAATTAACGGTGGTAATAAAGAGTTTTCTTTGCAGGGAACCGAAGGAATTATCAGGAAGAAACACTTCCAGCTGCTGCTGCAAATGCCCGAGACTTGAAAAGGCGCCCGCCATAAAAGAAAATAAACCTTTCCGCAATATCTTGAACATGTCCGTTTTTTGAACAATCTCCAGCGTTTCATCTGCGGAGCGCCCGCTCGCGTACATGGCGCCCACAATAGCCCCTGCACTCACGCCGGAAACAACTTCCGGATAAATACCTTCCTCTTCAAGGGCTTTTAACAAACCGATATGAGCCCAGGCCCTTGCGCCCCCGCCGGAAAGGACCAGTGCGACCCGCTGCGGTTCCTTCCCCGACCTGCGAAAAAAAAGTCTCCCGATGAGCCCTTTCATATCGCTTTCCCGGTTTGCTGACCAGGGTACCCGGACAGCACTTCCCTGGCTATTACTATCTTCTGGATTTCAGACGTACCTTCACCGATGGTGCAGAGTTTGGCATCCCGGTAATATTTTTCCGCGGGATAATCCTTCGTATAACCATACCCGCCAAAGATTTGAACAGCTTCCGTGGCAACCTTTACGGCCACCTCGGAGGCGAAATATTTTGCCATAGCAGCCTGCCGCGTTACCTGTTCTCCTCTGTTCTTTATGTCGGCCGCCTGATGGACCAGCAGGGCCGCTGCTTCAATAGAAGTTGCCATATCGGCTAGTTTAAAGGAAATCGCCTGGAAGTCGGATATGGGCTTTCCGAATTGATGCCTTTCTTTGGAATATTTTAGCGCAGCTTCAAAGGCTCCCCGTGCAATACCCAGGGAAAGAGCGGCGATGGAAATGCGTCCTCCGTCCAGCACCTTCATGGCCTGCCGGAATCCGTCCCCTTCTTTTCCAAGAAGGTTCTCCGCCGGCACAAGGCAATTATCCAGGATCAGCTCTGCAGTTTCAGAGGCCCTCATGCCCAGCTTATTCTCCTTTTTTCCATGACCGAAACCCGGGGTTCCCTTTTCGATCACAAAGGCACTGATCCCGTTTGACTTCCCCCTCTCTCCCGTCCTTGCCATCACAACTGCCAGATCTCCCGATTTTCCATGCGTGATCCAGTTTTTCGTACCGTTGATCAGGTACTGGTCTCCCTGCCGGACGGCAGTCGTACTCATATTCAGGGCATCGGAGCCCGTGCCCGCTTCCGTAAGGGCCCAGGCGCCTATCCATTCCCCGGTTGCAAGGCGGGGGAGCCATTTATTTTTTTGCGCCTCGTCTCCGAACAACAGGATATGCCCGCTGCAAAGGGAATTATGTGCCGCCAATGAAAGACCGATCCCCCCGCATACCCTGGCAACCCCGCTGATGACCGACACATATTCATGGTAACCCAAACCGCTTCCGCCGTATGATTGCGGGATCAGCACGCCCATCAGGCCCATGCCGCCCATTTCCTTAAAAAGATCAACCGGAAAGAATTGCTGCTCATCCCATTCCATCATATGGGGGCGGATGTGTTTTTCAGCAAAGTCATTTACCATCTGTTGTACCATCCGCTGGTCTTCCGTCATTTCAAAATCCGGAATATTCGTGAAAACTTCATCCATTTTATTTTTTGATTGGTTTATTGATCATTCTGAACGCCAGCCAGCGCTGCGGCCTGTTGCTCCGCATGGCTATCCCGGCCCAGTTATTCATAGACAGTCAAACTATAGATGTTTTCTGAATAAGGAGCCAGCCGTGCCCTTCCATTTAAAAAGCCGAGTTCAAGGAGAAAACAATAACCGGCCACTTGTCCGCCGGCCCGGCCGATCATCTCACTGACAGCCGTAATGGTTCCGCCGGTGGCCAGCAGATCATCGTGTACCAGCACCCGCTGTCCCGGCAAAACAGCATCTTCATGCATCTCAACCGTCGACCGTCCATATTCCAGGTCATAGGCCTGTTTTAAGGTGCGGTAAGGAAGCTTTCCCTCTTTTCGGACAGGCACAAAGGGTATTCTTAAACGCTGGGCCAGCAGCATTCCAAAAAGGAAGCCCCTGCTTTCTACTCCGCAAAGGACGTCCGCACGGAGTTCGCTCACTTTTTCTGCGAATGCAGCAGTAATTGACTCACAGAGGACGGCATCCTTCAGAATGGGCGTAATGTCTTTAAAGATAATACCCGGCTTAGGAAAGCCGGGGACGTCACGTATGGCTGACTTTATTTTTTCCCCGAGCATGGCTGAAGAAATTTTATTCCAAACTCAAATATGGCATAACTTTTTGAATTGTCTGTTCTTCCAGGGCCCGAATATTATAAAGAGCTGTTATTTCCGCAAACGGGCCATGCTGTTCCCGGTAATTCAGCACCACATTGATCTCCGCAGCCGACCAGTAAGGAAGGCGTCTCAATTCCTGGTAGCCGGCTTCGTTAAGGTTTATCTTTCTCAGGCCTGAACTATCCGCCCGCAGGCAATTTTTAAAACTGTGGAAGCTGGCTGTGTCCATGCCATATACCTCCAGCAGCTGCTCCGGCGAATGAAACCCTCCCAGCCGTTCCCGGTACCGGACAATCCTTGCCGAAAGCACCGGGCCAATCCCGGGCAAAGGGAGCAGAGCGGTGGAATCGGCGCTGTTGATCTCCAGTTCCGTGCAGCGGGGCCGGCCAGCGCGCGCTGTTTTATCCGGCGGAACACCACCACTAAACCTGCCTTCTCTTATTCGTATATATGGCAGAAGCTTCAGATAAACCGCCTGTTTAAGTCCATAAATCTTTTTAAGGTCTTCCCTGGCACGAAACTCCCCTCCGGCCTCCCGGTATTTTAAAAGTATATCTGCTATCCGGGGCCTTAGCCCCAGTTGCAGTAAGTCCGCTCTTTTTGCGGTATTTGGATCAAAAGGGAATAACCGGGCCTTATCAGGGGATACCTGGTTTGGTAAAGAGACAGAATTCTTTGCGGTTAAGCCCGCCCCCGGGAACGCCGTTTCGTTCCGGGCCCGGCTTTCTTCCGGCAGCCGCGCAGCAGCCTTTTCCGAACGATCAAAAGATCGCTCAGGCCCGCTGATGCGGTCTGATAAAGAATCAGGCACCTGAAGCAATGCAACCTGTCGTTGGAACGCAGAAAAGTCAACCTCAGGCCGGGGAACCAGCCAGTCCGTTAGCAACCTTGCAGCCAGCAGCAGGGCCAACAGGCTGAACAATACCAGCATGCCGTTCAGCTCCTTTCTGGAAAAAGTAAATAATATTCGCAAATACCGCCTCATGGTAGATGAAGTACAGGTGCCTGGTAAATATAAAAAATCCCGGTGGTTAAATTTCCATATATTCCCTGTAGTTTTAGGATTGTACTTGAAATATTTCCATAACGGCCGGAAACAGGAAACATTCTTTATGCATTACAAGGACTTTTTTCTCAACAAAAATGACAAAATCGAACTTGTCGAGAAGATTAATTCGACAAGAAACGACATTAATCAAACTATCTATGTTGTAGGGGTAGTTCAGTTTCTGGCGATCGTCGGATCTGTACTCGCCATTCTTAGCTTTAACTAAAGCGCCGCGCGCTGGTGCTACGGCGCTTTAGGATTGATTAAGATTATCTGATTTCATATCCCAGCGAAAGCTGGAATGTGCGGCCCGGATTGAAGACGTCATTCGTATAATAGATACCGTTATGTTCCTGGTAGCGGACTACGCTGTAATCCAGGATATTGTTGATCGTCAGGGCCACCGAAAAGCTATTGGCAAAGCTTTTCCTAAGCCGGTAATTCAATTCCGGAAGGGGGAAATTGCTGGTGATCCGGTTATTAGCTTTATCATTGATCCTTCCATACATCTCGTAAGTGTCCGGCGCCGCTCCCCGTCCGTTAGCAAATAACCGGGGGCCGAACATATTGGCAAAAACCGTACTTTGCCAGCCTTTTTCGGGGTTATCATAAGAAAGTATCAGATTTGCTATGTATGGCGACTGCGCTGCAAAAGGCCGCCAGTCCTTAATATCAGGATCAACATTCTTACGAATCTCGTATTCTTCAGGACGCATGTCCACTCTTGAATAGATATAGGAAAAATTGGCTCCGATATTGAATTTTTCCAACGCCAGGCTAATGAAATCAAGCTTTTGCCTTAATTCCACCTCTACCCCCATCAGCTTTGCCGTCCCTGTATTCACGTACTGGTACACAGGGCTGCTTGAGGTGGCCGAAAGCTCCTTGATGATAGGGTTCTCAAAATTCTTATAGAACAGGCTAAGTGCGAAAAGCTCAGAAGGCCGCGGGAATAGTTCATACCGGAAGTCCAGGTTGGTAATATTGGTACGTTTTAATCCGGGATTCCCCACTTCCGCAAATGCTCCCGATAACTCAAAGGAGCTAAAAGGAGCCAGTTCCCGCATATTCGGCCGGGCAAGGGTCCTGGTTCCGCTTAAACGCAAATTACTTCTATCGTTCAATGCATAGATAAAATTCAGGGAAGGCAGCACGTCCACCGTATTGATTGTACCCTTTTCCCCGGCGCCTGATTTAATGCCCACTGCAATATCAGTAAATTCAACCCGGGCTCCGAGTACCGTTTTCAGCTTATCCGTAATATCAAAGGTACTCATGAGGTAGGCAGCGGCCACTTGTTCATGGCCTTCGTAAAAGCTGGAAGGCGGTGTCTGGTACTGGTAGGCATTCCCGAATTCCACCTCTCCATCTCTTACACCCAGAACACCGGTGTTGCCGGCGGCGAAGAATCGTTCATAATCGCCATTCGCCTCGCTAAAGCTAACATACTGTGAAGCGTCCGGTGTTCGTGAAGTACTCAGCTGGTAACGGCGTTCTTCAAAATCGCGTTCTTTCCGGCTGAAAAAGGCCCCGTATTTAAGGTCGATTTTTTCAAGCCCGCTGCTCAGGTCAATTTTTCCACTATATTGTTCATCCCGCAGATCCCGGAAAAAATGGAAAGGCAAAGACATCTCCGCAACAAAATTATAAGTTCCTCCCGGGAATACGGGAGCGGCGATCAGGCGTTTATCGGGCTCGTATTGCCTTGAGACAATATAATTCCCTGACCATTCCACTTTTGTGCCTCCTAAAAACCCGGCTACATGGTCCCCCTGCAACTGGGCATTCAATAAACTCCGGCGGGTGAAACTGATGGCCCTGTTACGCAGATCCGAGCCGGAAAGCAGCTGCGGCATGCTGCCGTCATCAAAATTAAGTACCGATTGATCGGCGCTGTTATTATATAGGATGCTGGCCTTTACCCGGTTATTATTGTTTAGCTGATATCCCAGGGAAAAAATTCCTCCCAGGTTAGATCCTGTAACGCTCTCAGTTCCATTACTTAAAAGATACGGGACCATCCTGTTGTCAAAATCCATCCTGGCGGTATAATTATTCACCACCCTGTTATCATACTGGGCATGATCCTGTTTATAGTTAATCCCTAAATTATAACCCAGAGACCTTCCGTCCTTCAGCCTTAACCGGTTACCCACGGAAAAATTGATTCCCTTATTGAGTCCCGGGGAATGTCTGTTAACGGAGAATCCGCGGCCAGCCAGGGCTTGCATGGTGGAGTTAAAACGATTGATCAGCTGCTGATCTTCCGGGTTGCTCCTGATGTCATTGATGGCCCCGCCCAGGCTGGTGAGCATTTCATTATTCAGCAAAATATCCGGTATTTTACGGGAACCGTCGTCATAACCCAACCAGTCATACTTGCCTTCCACAGGATCCCTGAGGAAATTGTCATTGAATGTAGTCTGATCGTTAAAGCTGGCTGAGAGTCCAATATTCAGGTAAAATGCATCAGGAAGCGATTTTGTGGAAATGTCCACCGCCCCGCCCGTAAAATTCCCAGGAAGGTCCGGCGTAAAGGTTTTTTTCACCACTATATTGTCCAGCATGGTGCTTGGGATCAGGTCCATACTGGTGCTGTTCCGGTAGGGAGTGGTGCTTGGCAATACCACGCCGTTCATCGTGGCAATACTGTAGCGGTCCGCGAGTCCGCGCATCACGATAAATTTTCCATCTTCAATGGCTGCGCCCGTGATCCTTTTCATTGACTCGGCCGAATTGCTGAAACCGATCTTGTTAATCTCCTGGGCAGATATTCCATCCTGGATAGAAAGCGAATTCTTCTGTAGCCGCAGCATGGAAACCTCGCTGTTATCCACGGAACTGGCGGTAACGATCACCTGCTGCAATTCCAGGCTTTCCTGGGTGAGCGGAATATCAACCCTGGTGACCTCTCCCGTCTTAATGACAATTTCCTTTATGACCTTAGTCTGATAAGCGATAAAAGAAGCTTCCAGTGTATAGGTGCCCGGGGCCAGTTGAATATTATACTTACCATCCAGGTCTGTTGCAAGGCCAGCATTTGCCTCCGGTATTGTTATGTTAACGCCAATCAGCGTCTCACCCGAAGCTCCGTCCACCACCACACCCGTAAGTGTGCCCTGCTGGGCATATGCAGTGGTAGTAAAACCTGCGAACGCTAACAAGAACAAAATCCATTTATTCATGATAATTTAATTTGCAGGCAAAGCTAGGCGTCCCGATTTACCGCTTCTTTAATAAATGATTAACTTATTATTAAGTAAGAAGGGGAGACTTAACAAAGCCTCCCCTTCCTGAATTATTGCAAAAAGTTCACTATTTCAATATCCCGAATTTGGCGGGAGACGACCAGCCGGCAATCCACAGTTCCCCGGCGGGATCAAACGCCCCCTTGTAAGCAGCCGGGCTAACTCCCGGTTCGGAAGGAACAAATACATTGCCCTTCGCTTCCGCTGCTGCAGGGCGTGGATCCAGGCCCTTACTGTCAAAGTCCCGGCTAATGCCGCCCAGCTGAGGATCGGCCCATACATTTGCGTTATTCTTCAGGTACGCCGTCAATTGGGCCCCGTCATCGGCGCGGCCTTCTTCTGTCGGCAGTACCAGGTCATCCATGGAACCGGATTGCAGGGTAAACCAAAGATTGTTGCCAATGGCATTTTCGCCCTCGTTAACAAGCCGGTCAAAAGCATCGCCTTCTTTGGCCAGGTCTTCCACCTGGATACCTTTCCTGTTAAAGTCGGCAATAATACTGTTATAGACCGAAAGGGCTCCGCCTTCGCGCATTAATATGGCAGCGTTTCCGGCTTCTACTTCCCCTGCTGCCCCTTTACCGATAAAGGTGGCATTATAAATTCTTGCAGTCGTATAAAGCGGCGCATCATCCGGATCCGCGCCGTCCCACTCTCCTCCGTGATCCGCGGCGTCAGCACGCTGCAGGGCGAATAAAAATTGTCCGTAGCCTTTCCAGCCAAGGTCGAAATCATAACTGTCATCTTCAGCAAAGACGACGCTGATATTTTTAATGTTAACGGTACCGCCAAAGATCTCGATACCGTCGTCACTGGAAACAAAAATGTCGATGTTCTCAATGGTGGTCCCGCTTCCGACGCCGCCCAGCGTTAGTCCCTGTATCTCTTCGCCGGGTGATGTTTCAGAACCGGTAAAGCGGATGGATACGTACTCAAGGTTTCCGGAACTATGCGCGGCGTCATTTCCCCCGTAAGTAACGCCTGAGGTATTATTAAACCCGTTAGGTAAACCTTCAATAGTTGTTTCGGAGGCTCCGGCCTTATGAATGGGTGCTTTGCCCAATACAATAAGGCCTGACCATAAGCCGGAACTGGTGGGTGTAAGGTTAACTGTTCCGTCTAGTGCTTCCTGGTCTTCAACCGAAGTAAAAATGATCGGGGCATCTTCTGTGCCTACGGCATTGATCTTGGCTTCCCGCGTAACAATGAGTGTACTGGAGGTGATCCCGGGATTGACATTCTCCGCCCATGCAGAAGGTGATTCAAAGGCCATGATCACGGTACCGGGCTCAATGGTAAGCGTTCCGCTGTTCACAAATACAAAACCGTCCAGGAAATATACGGAGTCGCTGGACAAGGTACGATCGGCCGTAACAGGCTCATAAAGAATAACGGCCTTATCGCCGGCTATTGCGGCGGCATCCTCCGCAAAGGGATGCGCTTCACCGGAAGGCGGAGGAGTAAAGCCATCGTCGTCGTCATTACAGGCAGGTAATGCGAGTACTAATGCTCCGAGTACCAGCATTGAAAGGTAATTTTTTAACATAGCCATCATAAAACTTTTTTAGTTTTTGCTTTTGCTGCAAAGGTGGCTATCGAATGTTAGGCAAAGACGTCCGAAATATTAAGTAATCATTAAATAAGCAGGAGGAGAAATAGGCAGTCAGGGATAGCTGCCGCTTATTCGTATGAAAGGCCCAGCTTTTTAAACACAAAGTGCAGGAGCCAGAGCGGCCCTATCAGCAGGAACTTCAGGTCTTCGAGGAAAGAAGGCTTTTTACCTTCTATTTTATGGCCAACAAACTGGAATATCCACGCCGCTACAAAAATAATAGCGAAGATCAGCGCCGGCTGTTCGGCGGTGAGTTCGATCCGGACGATAAAATAAGACATTGCACCCACTACCAGCAGCATTGCTACCGCCATCGGTTTGGACAGGGTCCAGTAATAATAAATGGAAAAGGCAATTACGAAGCTGGCCCAATTCAGAAACGTGGAAACAGGTGGAAACGGGATCATCCAGATCAGCCCCAGCAGGCTGAACATGATCAAGGGAACGGCCACCCAGTGAATCGTCTTATTCACCGGGTGGCGATGATGCTCGCCGTAACGTTCCAGGTATGTGTCGAGTTTGGACAATTGTTAATTACTTGGCGTAAGATACCGCCCTTGTTTCCCGGATCACGGTTACCTTGACCTGGCCCGGATAGATCATTTCGTTTTGAATACGATTGGAAATATCAAAAGCCAGCATTTCGGCCTGCTGGTCGGAAATCCGCTCGCTCTCAACTACTACGCGCAATTCCCGGCCCGCCTGAATGGCAAAGCTTTTTTCAACGCCTGCATAGGAGAGTGCCAGGTCTTCCATTTCCTTCAAACGCTTAATGTAGCTTTCCACCACTTCCCGGCGAGCCCCCGGACGGGCGCCTGAGATAGCATCGCATACCTGGACCACTGGCGAAATCATATTGGTCATTTCAACCTCGTCATGATGCGCTCCTATCGCATTGCAGACTTCGGGATGTTCTTTGTATTTTTCTGCCAGCTGCATTCCAAGAATAGCGTGAGGCAGGTCGGGATTATCCTCGGGCACCTTTCCAATATCATGCAGGAGGCCTGCCCGCTTGGCTCGTTTTACATTGAGCCCCAGTTCGGCAGCCATGCTTGCGCAAAGGTTAGCCACTTCACGGGAGTGCTGCAGCAGGTTCTGTCCGTAGGAAGAACGGTACCGCATGCGGCCCACCATGCGGATAAGCTCCGGATGCAGCCCGTGAATGCCCAGTTCTATTACCGTCCGCTCACCGATTTCAACGATCTCTTCTTCAAGCTGCTTTTTGGTTTTAGCCACCACTTCCTCGATCCTTGCCGGGTGAATACGGCCGTCGGTGATCAGGCGGTGCAGGGAAAGGCGGGCAATCTCGCGCCGTACCGGATCAAAACCGGAAAGAATAATCGCTTCGGGGGTATCGTCCACGATGATCTCTACGCCGGTGGCAGCTTCCAGGGCACGGATATTACGGCCTTCACGCCCGATCACCCGGCCCTTAATTTCATCGTTCTCAATATTAAATACGGAAACGGTATTTTCAATAGCCGATTCGGTTGCCGTCCGCTGGATGGTCTGGATCACGATCTTCTTAGCTTCCTTGGACGCGGTGAGCCTGGCCTCTTCCACGATATCTTTGATAGAAGCCATTGCCTTTGTTTTGGCCTCATCCTTTAAGGCTTCCACTAACTGGCTTTTGGCCTCCTCCACCGAAAGGCCGGATATTTTCTCCAGCTGCAGTACATGCTGGTTCTTTACTTCCTCAATTTCGGTCTTTTTCTTTTCCAAAACTTCCATCTGGCGATTGAGGCCCTGCTTCAGCGTTTCCAGTTCCTGCTCTTTTCTGCTGCTATTTTCCAGCTTTTGATTCAGAGACTGTTCCTTTTGTTTCAGGGCGTTCTCCCGCTGTGCAATACCCTGGTTCCTTGAAGCCAGCTCCTTTTCATGTTCCCCCTTTAGCTGGAGAAACTTTTCCTTCGCTTCCAGCAGCTTGTTCTTTTTAAGGATTTCGGCCTGCGCATCTGCTTCTTTCAGGGCTTGCTTGGCTTTGTTCTTAGCCTGCATCTCCTGTTTCCGGAACATCCGCCTTAACAACAGGCGGTCAAGTAAAATACCGGCAAGAAAGCCGGCAAGAATATATAAAAGTAGTTGATCCATAATTATTGAATAAAAAAAACCGCAATTAAACTCCTATAGCATCATGTATTGGAAAACCTTTTACAAAAGATTAAGGTCTGCGGCTGCTTCTGCGAATCCGTTGCCGGTTCCCCATAGACAGCCTGCCATGGCCTTTTGTATATTTAAGCCTTAGGTTTTTAATAGTGACACTACAGAACTTAACTGCGGTTAAATTCTTTATTCATTAGCTATGTTAAAGAACATTTTTGTCAGAGAGATATGCATCCAGCCGGTCATGGAGAACGGTTAGCTGTTCGGATAAGCCGTTGTCCTCTATGATCTTTTTATCATCGTATTTTAACGCAGTAGTTGCATAATGCAGCAGGCTCATTGACAACAGGTCCTGCTTATCGCGCACATCATACGCTTGCTGCAACGATCGCATATGTTCATTAATGTTTTTGGCCGCTTTCCGTATTTGTTCCTCCTCCTGCATTTCCACTTTCAACGGATACACACGGTCAGCAATATTTATTTTTATGGAAATCTCTCCCATTAAGCTAATTTATCACTTAAAAACCTTTATCTATTTAACAGGTTAATACACTTATCTATTTCCCGCACAAATTCGTTAATTTTTTGCTTAATATCAATAGTCTTCTCAGAATTCACTGATACTGACCGCGCTAACTTCAAGACCCTGATCTTCTCTTCCTGCTCCTTCAGTTCCGTTTGCTGCTTTTTCAAGGTAAGCTGCATCGCCTCGTTCTGCTCTCTTAAATTTGTTCTTTCCGCTTCCAGTGCGTCACAATAAGCGATCAGCTTTCCAATCTTCTTTTCAAGCGAGGCAAGTTTCGGAACAATTTCAGCCATAAGAGGTTCATTTTCTAATTTCTACGCCTTCCTTCTCAAAAGCCCTGATCAAACGCTGCATTACCTGGTCTATTTGCTTTTCCGTCAGCGTTTGCTCATCGTCCCTTAAAACAAAGCTCAAAGCGTAGGACTTTGTTCCCGGCGGAAGCTGCCCTTTTTGCCCCTCGCCGGAAATATATTTATCAAATATACTAACTTCCTTCAAAATCCTGTTCTCCGTCTTCCGCGCTATCTGCTCCAGGTATCCAAAGCTGGCCTCATTGGTGATCAGCAGGGAAAGATCACGTCTAACTGCGGGAAAGCGAGGCACTTCCCTGTAAGTTACTTTATGTTCCCGCCTTAAACGAAGCAACTGGTCCCATTCAAACTCCGCATAAAATACGGGCGCTTCAATTTCAAATGCCGCGTTTATTCCGGCCGGCACGCTTCCCGAACGCAAAAGGCGTTCGCCCCCGGAGCTGTATTCAAACGCTTCTTCCAGGAAATCATTTTCCAGGGGTTTGAATTCCCCGGGCTGAATGCCCAGTTTTTGCAGTACGGCTTCCACAAACCCCTTCAGGTAAAAGATGTCCGCCTTGCTTTTATCGCTGTTCCAGGTTTCCGGGAACTTCCGCCCGGTAACATACAGAGAAAGCTTTCTTTTTTCTTCATAGCCGGCTCCCATTTTCCGGTACACTTTCCCGAATTCATAAAATTTCAGATCGGTATTCTTACGGTTAAGGTTATAGGCTACGGACTGAAGTCCGGAAAAAAGGAGTGTCTGGCGCATCTGGTCCAGCTCGCTGCTGAGCGGGTTAAGGATCTTTACTGCTTCCTCTTCTTCAAGCGCCGGTATAAGCCTGGTATGGGAAGAGCTTCCAAGGGAATTGCACATGATCTCAAAGAAGCCTTTGCCGCTAAGCAGATCAGCAATGCTGTGCCGCAGGGACGCTTCGTCCGGTTTCTGCGAATAGGAAAGGGAGGCATTAACTTTCGCTGGCATTTCCACGTTATCATACCCGTAAATGCGGAGGATCTCCTCAATCACGTCAATTTCACGGGTTACGTCCACTTTCGCGGTAGGGATGGCCAGGGTAAGGGTGTTTGCGTCTTCTTTCAGGATCGCGATCTCCAGGTGTTCCAGGATAGCGAGGATCTCCTGCCGGGGGATTTCCTTCCCGATCAGGCGCCGGGCATTTTCAAAAGAAAAGTGGACCTCCGCTTTCTTCACCTCTCTGGGGTACAGATCGATCAATTCTGAAGGTATTTCACCGCCGGCAATTTCACAGATCAGCATCGCTGCCCGCTTTAATGCGAATAACGTGGCATTCGGGTCCGTTCCTCTTTCAAAACGGAAGGAGGCGTCGGTCTTCAATCCATGCCTTTTCGCCGTACGCCTCACGCTCACGGGATTAAAACAGGCCGACTCCAGGAAAATACCGGTGGTGTCTTCCCTGATCCCGGAGTCCGCTCCTCCGAAAACGCCGGCAATACACATACCGCCGTCAGCATCGCATATCATAAGGTCTTCCGCGGAAAGCTTGCGCTCCACTCCGTCGAGGGTAAGGAATGTACTTCCTTCAGGCAATGTCTTTACGACAACTGCACCGCCCCGGATAGCTTCCAGGTCGAAAGCATGCAACGGTTGTCCTGTTTCATGAAGCACATAATTGGTAATATCCACGACATTATTGATGCATTTCACACCAATCGCCTTTAGCCGGTCCTGCAGCCAGCGCGGGGATTCTCCAAGCGTAATGTTCTGAATAACTAATCCGCTGTACCGGATACAAGCTTCCTCATCGGCCACCCGGACCTTTACCGGCTGCAGGCCCGTCCCTTCCCGGAAATCTTCGAGGGAGGGATAAGTAATTTTCTTTTTCAGTACTGCGGCCACGTCGCGGGCTGTGCCTATATGAGAAGCTGCATCCGCCCTGTTGGGCGTTAACCCTATTTCCATTACCCAGTCATCCCGGAGCTTGAAATATTCTTTCAAAGGCGTGCCGGGTACGGCGTCCGCGGGCAGCACCATGATGCCGTCATGTGAACGTCCAAGCCCGATCTCGTCTTCGGCGCAGATCATCCCTGACGACGCTTCGCCTCTTATTTTAGCTTTCCTGATCTCAAAAGGTTGGCCCGAAAGCGGATACACCGTGGTTCCTTCGACAGCGACTACTACTTTCTGCCCTTCCGCCACGTTCGCGGCTCCACAGACAATCCGCAGCGGCGCTTCTGCGCCAACATCAACCAGCGTGAGGTTTAAACGGTCAGCATTGGGATGCGGTGATTTGGAGATCACTTCTCCCACTACCAGGCCTTCCAATCCGCCCGGGATGGACTGAACCTTTTCAAGGGATTCTACCTCCAGCCCCGTTCCGGTAAGCAGGGCCGACAACTCGGCAGGCGACTTACCGGTTTGGATATATTCATTCAGCCAGTTATAAGAAATTTTCATAAATGCCGGATCAAAATATTTTTCGAGGGCAAAGGTAAAATTTTATTACATTAACCTTTGTATGAACGGCAGGAAACAAGCGCTCCCGGTTGACAAGGCCCTGGTATTACTCCGGATACTTGCTTTTGTAAAATTCCTGCTTCCTTTCCTGATCGTGCATCCGGCTTATGAGTTACACCGGGATGAATTCTTATACCTGGCAGAAGCCCGGCACCTGGATTGGGGATACCTGGAAGCGCCTCCTTTGCTTTCCCTGCTGGCCTGGGTAAGCTTGTTATCCGGCGATCATGAATTTTGGGTACGGCTATGGCCAGCCATTTTCGGGGCCCTTACTTTCCTGCTTGCCGGTAAAATAGTGCTGCGCCTGGGAGGAAAAGGCCCGGCCCTATTCCTGCTTTTCCTGGCTTTTATCTTTACCGCTTTTCTTCGGCTGCATTTCCTGTTCCAGCCGAACTTTCTGGATGTTTTTTTCTGGACGCTGGCAGCGTACTGGGTATTCCGTTATATCGACCGGCAGGAAAATAAGTTTATCTATCTGCTGGGCTTTACGGCCGGCCTGGGCTTTCTGAGCAAATATTCCGTTGCCATCTTTCTCCTGGCGCTGGCTGTTGCACTAGCATTATCTCCGCAGCGAAAGTTATTTGCCGGAAAGCATCTTTACCTGGCCGCATTGACCGGCTTGCTGATTTTTCTTCCCAATCTGATCTGGCAATATCTGCATAATTTTCCCGTCCTCCATCATATGGAAGAATTGCACGAAACTCAGCTAAGGCATGTCAGTCCGCTGTCCTTCTTATCGGAGCAATTGCTGATGACGCTTCCGGTTTTCTTCATCTGGCTCACGGGCCTCTGCTATACTTTTTTCCACACCGAAGGCAAAAAGTATATCGTCTTTGGCTGGACCTTTCTCCTGGTAATGATCCTGCTGATCCTGTTCCAGGGAAAAGGCTATTATGCACTTGGAATCTACCCGGTTCTACTGGCCCTGGGGGCCTTCCGGCTGGAGCAAATGTCGCAGTCAAGGCGCTGGATCCGGTACGCCGGCATAAGCTTTATATTGTTAGCCGGAATGCCCCTGATTCCGGTACTCTTACCCATATGGGCACCTCCCCGGCTGGCGCAGTACTATCAAGACACCGGGCTTGGGCAAACCGGTATCCTGCAATGGGAAGATCTCCGCGACCATGCCCTTCCCCAGGATTTCGCCGATATGCTGGGCCGGAAAGAGCTGCTCCAAAAAACAGTAGCCGCTTTGAGGGAAATACCTGCCCCGGAGCAAAAAAACACCATTATTCTCTGCGATAATTACGGCCAGGCCGGGGCCCTGAACTATTATGGCTACCGATCCGGCCTGCCGCAGGCAATCAGCGTCAGCGCATCCTTCCTGCTCTGGGTGCCGGACTACAGGAACATCGCACATATTATCCGGATCGGCGATGGCGGGCCGGAAGATGCCGGCCTTCAGGGCCTTTTTGCAGAAGTGACCGTTACCGATTCAATAACAGCTCCAATGGCCCGTGAGTTCGGAACGAAGATCAGGTGGTTCCGGAGTGCGGATTCCTCCGTGACTCCCCTGCTGAATGAAGCGGTCAAAAAAATGCAGCAGCGTTTCCGGTAAAACCAGGAAGGAGTACCGCCACAGCAGGCTTTAACACCGCGGTATGGGCTAGGTGTCGCGGAAGGCATGTTCCTGCCCGCGGAAAGTTCCCGGCAGCGCTTAGATCATGCCTTCGTCGGCAAAACTGAAAAAGCCGCTGTCGGAAACGATCACATGATCAAGTACGTTGATCTCCAGTATATCTCCGGCAATCACCAGCTTTTTGGTCAGTTCAATATCAGCTTTGCTGGGCTTGGTGTTTCCCGAAGGATGATTATGACTAAAGATCACTGAGGTAGCGAGTTGCTCCAGGGCGGACTTATAAATGATCCGCGGATCGGCAACCGTTCCGGAAAGCCCGCCGGAGCTGATGCGCTTATTGGAAATAATGCGATTTGCCCGGTTAAGGCTTATCATCCAGAACTCTTCATGCATAAGATCTTCCATGAAGGGAAGCATGACCTTAAATACGTCGGCGCTGGCTGTGATCCGGCTGTCAGCTGCGGAAGTTGTTTCCTTCCTTCGCCTTCCGAGTTCCAGGGCTGCGATGATACTCACAGCTTTCGCCGGGCCGATCCCATGAAAATGCTGCAAGTCGGTAACCGATAATTTGCCCAGCTTATCCAGCTTATTTTCGCAGCTCTGCAGAATGCGTTTGGAAAGTTCCACCGCGCTTTCGTTTTCATTCCCGGATCCGAGAATGATTGCCAGTAACTCGGCTTCACTTAGGCTGTGGCGGCCATTTTGAAGTAATTTTTCCCTGGGACGGTCTTCCTCAGCCCAGGCCTTGATGCTGATCCGTTTTTCAAAGGTTAACATAGTAGTAGAATTTCCTGGGAAATTACAAAAAACTTCCTAAATTAGAAGTGAAAAACAAAAAAAGAGCGATACGAAATTCGCACCGCTCTTCATATATTTTTAAAGCTGCCTATTGAAGCGTGTTCACGTACCGCGCCAGCTTGGATTTCTTATTTGCCGCGTTATTCTTGTGAATAACATTACGTTTTGCCAGCCTGTCGAGCATGGAAGACACCAGGGGATAAAGCTCTGCAGCCGCTGCCTTGTCAGTTGTTCCCCGCAGCTTCCTCACGGCATTACGCGTAGTTTTGGCATAATAACGATTCCTAAGCCTTCTTGCGGCACTTTGCCTGATCCTCTTTAATGCAGATTTATGGTTTGCCATGTTATATTTTGTCTCTTTTTCTAAAAGGACTGCAAATATAGAGCTAATAATTTGAAAAACAAATTTATTCCGATGTTACAAAATGAAAAACACATCCTTGCCGGCAGAAGCCTCTTTTTACCGGCCTCGCTGCTGCTCCTATGTCTTTCAGGCGGCTTCAAATGGGGCTTCTTCGCCCACAAAAAAATCAACCGTACGGCAGTATTCACGCTGCCGGCCGAGATGCTGCGTTTTTACAAAAGCAACCTGGACTACCTTACCGAACATGCCGTCAGCGCCGACAAGCGCCGGTACATTATTGAAGAAGAAGCCGCCCGCCACTATTTCGATACCGAACACTATGGAGAAGCCTTCTTAAAGAAAAAAATGCCCGGCTGGGAAGAAATGGAGCAAAAGTTCCCTTCCGGCTCCTTCCGGGAAAACGGCATCCTCCCCTGGCATATTCTCCGGATGACGGCCCGCCTGACACGGGCTTTCCGGGAGCGGGATTCCGTCCGGATACTGCGTTACTCAGCCGACCTTGGCCACTACCTGGCCGACGCGCATGTTCCCCTGCACACAACCATGAACTATAACGGACAACTGACAGGCCAGACCGGGATCCACGGCTTCTGGGAAAGCCGCATTCCCGAATTATTTTCTGATAATTATGATTATTTCACCGGAAAAGCGGTATATATTTCCGATCTGCCCGCCAAAACCTGGAATATTATCCGGGAAAGCTACCGGGCCGTTGATTCGGTACTCGCCATTGAAAAAACGCTAAGCGAAAAATTTCCCTCCGACCGTAAATACACGGTGTATCTTAAAAATAACAGGCCGGTAAAAAATTACTCCCGGGATTATTCGGCAGCCTACGAGGAAGGCCTGCAGGGGATGATCGAAAGGAGAATGATACAAGCTGTCCTCGAAGTGGGGAGCTTCTGGTACACCGCCTGGGTGAATGCCGGCCAGCCCAACCTGGGGCGCCTGGAATACCGTCCCCTGACCGTCGCGGAACAAAGCCTGCTCGAAAAGGAAAACAGGGACCAGGAGGGGCGTCAAATGTTGGGCAGAAAAGAATAAACAATATCTAAAACAACCATCTATGAAAAACCTGAAAGACTATTTTTCCGATTTTATTTCCCTGGCTTTCCCGGACATCTGCCAGGCCTGCGGCGCTGGGTTGTACAAGCAGGAACATGTCTTATGCACGTATTGCAGCCAGCATCTCCCATATACCAATTTCCACCTGGACCGGGAGAACAATACGGCAAAACAATTCTGGGGGCGGGTAGACATCAATGCAGCGGCTTCCTTCCTTTACTTTAAAAAAGGAGAGCGCGTACAGCACCTGCTTCACCAGCTCAAATACAGGAAGCAAACCGAAGTAGGCTTTTATCTTGGCAAACGCTATGGAACGATGCTGAAGGAATCGAGCGGATTTGCCGAAGCCGATATAATTTGTCCGCTTCCGCTGCACAAGGCAAGCCTGAAGAAGCGCGGATATAACCAAAGCGAGTATTTTGCCAGCGGGCTGGGAGCCGCCATGCAGAAAGAAGTAGACAGCACACTGCTGTGCAGGCCGGAAATAGCGGAAAGCCAGACCAAAAAATCACGGTTCGACCGTTTCCTTAACGTCAAAAAAGCCTTTAGCGTTCAGGATGCCCTGCGCCTGGCCGGCAGGCATGTATTACTGGTAGACGATGTGATCACCACCGGCGCCACGCTCGCGGCTTGTGCTTCAGCGATACTGGGAGTTGCCGGCACCCGGGTGAGCATTGCTACTATTGCCTGCGCTCCCTGAATTTTCCCGGGGAGCGCAGGCAATAATGCAAGGGCCTTTCTATTCCCCGTACAAGGGAAATTCCGGCATCCAGGCGTTAACCTTTTTCTTTACCGCCTCAATGGTATTTCCGTTTTCCGGATCCTGCAGCACAGTATCGATCAGTTCCACGATCTGGTCCATATCTTTTTCTTTCATTCCGCGGGTGGTAACGGCTGCTGTGCCTACGCGCATCCCGGAAGTCACGAAAGGAGAGCGCTCGTCAAAGGGCACCATGTTCTTATTCACCGTAATATCGGCAGCTACCAGCGCTTCCTCAGCTGCTTTTCCTGTAATACCTTTATTCCGGAGATCGATCAGCATCAAATGGTTATCGGTTCCGCCGGAAATAATGTCGTATCCCCGCTCATTCAGTGCAGCTGCCATACGGGCGGCATTTTTCCTAACCTGGAGTACGTAGTTGAAATAGTCTTCGCTCAAAGCTTCTCCAAAGGCCACCGCCTTGGCTGCAATCACATGCTCCAGCGGCCCTCCCTGTGTTCCCGGAAATACCGCGCCATCCAGGATAGCGCTTATTTTCTTTGTTTCACCTTTCGGCGTTTTTTCGCCCCAGGTATTTTCAAAGTCCTCGCCAACCAGGATCATTCCTCCTCTGGGGCCCCTTAACGTCTTATGTGTAGTAGTAGTTACCACGTGGCAATGAGGAAGCGGGTCGTTGAGCAGCCCCCTGGCGATAAGCCCGGCAGGGTGCGCGATATCGGCCATTACCAGCGCTCCTACCTGGTCGGCAATGGAACGGATCCGTTCGTAATCCCAGTCGCGGGAATAGGCAGAGGCGCCGCAGATAATAAGCTTCGGCTTTTCAGCCAGCGCTCTTTCTTCCATCTGCTCATAGCTGATCAGGCCTGTGTCTTTATTTACTCCGTAAAACACAGGCTGATAAAGACGGCCCGAAAAGTTTACCGGAGAACCATGAGTGAGATGCCCGCCATGAGAGAGATCAAATCCAAGGATCTTATCGCCGGGCTTAAGCAGGCCCAGCATGACAGCCGCATTTGCCTGTGCGCCCGAATGCGGCTGAACATTGGCCCAGGCAGCATTGAAAAGCTCCCTGGCACGATCAATAGCCAGCTGCTCAGTTTGATCCACCACCTGGCATCCGGCATAATAGCGCCGTTTGGGCAAGCCTTCGGCATATTTATTGGTAAGACAGGAACCTTGCGCCTCCATAACCTGCAGGCTGGTGAAATTTTCCGAAGCGATCAGCTCCAGGCCTTCACGCTGCCGTTTAAGCTCTTCATCAATGAGCTTAAACACTTGTGTATCTCTTTTCATTTTCATTCAACTACTATTTCATCGGCAAAAAGCCAGGCTTCATGACCGGCCCCGGGCTTGCCCTGGGGAATTTCGCCGGCATTGCGGGCTATCACCTTAATATACCTGATATTTTCTTCTCCGACCGGAATGGTTATGTTAACGGTTTCTTCCGTGGAAGAGATGCCGTCCTTTTCATAAAAAGGGGTAAACGTGTACCCGTCATAGGAAAATAACACTTCCACCGCGGCGGGTGCATAGATCCATTGCGAATTGGAATTCCCGAAGTGCAGCGAGATGGAATTTACCAGACTGGCTTTTCCCAGGTCAATTACCGCTTCCATATCCTTCCCGTTCCAGCCCAGCCAATGATCAGCCGTCCGCAGGCTGCCGGGGAGACCATCCACCAGGGCCGGTGCCCCTCCCGGATTATATTTATCACTTGGCGCCTCTTTCAGCTCAACGGCTTTGCCCAAAGCTTTATGAGCCAGGTAGGACTGCTCAAACACCTTTCCCCGGGCCTTCCCGTTCCGGAAGCGTATCGCTTTCAGGGTGAGCCCTGAGCTAATGTTAATGGGTTGAACATACTTTTCGGATGACGCGGCCGGCGCGCTCCCGTCAAGCGTATAACGTATTTCCGCCTCCTTGTCTGCTGACCAGAGGTTCACCATAATACCCTCAGCGCCTGCTTCCGCCTTTGCCTGCACATCAAAAACATGCCCGGCATAATTCACGTCAAGTGCTGAGAGCCGTTCCAGGCTGCCCTTTAGCCTTTCCAGGAAATCATCGTAATTCTTTTTTTCCGCCTGCGACCATACCACCTCCGCCAGGGCAAGAGCCCGCGGGTACACCATGTATTCCACATGGCCCGTCGTGGGAATGTATTCCGTCCACAGATTTCCCTGCGCCCCCAGTATGTGCTTTGCATCAGCGCCGCTCAGCTCCTCCGGAACGGGTTCATACTCATAAACTTCTTTAACCGGCGTAAATCCGCCAATAGCGACAGGCTCGCCCGGGCTTTGGGACTGGTAATGATCCAGGTACAGGTGCGCATTGGGTGTCATGATCACATCATGCCCTTGCCGGGCAGCGGCTATACCGCCTTCGGTTCCCCTCCAGGACATGACAGTCGCATTGGGTGCGAGGCCGCCTTCAAGGATTTCGTCCCAGCCGATGATCTGCCTTCCGTGTTCATTCAGGAATTTTTCGATGCGTTGAATAAAATAACTCTGGAGCTCATGTTCGTCTTTCAGCCCTTCAGCCTGTATACGTGCCTGGCACCGCGGGCATTTCTCCCATTGCGTTTTCGGCGCTTCATCCCCCCCGATATGAAGGTATTTCCCGGGGAACAGCTCCATCACTTCCGTTAGTACGTTCTCAAGAAAATGAAATGTTTCTTCGTTCCCCGCGCAAAAAATGTCTTCAAAAACGCCCCAGGTGGTTTCGGTTTCATAGGGGCCGCCCGTGCAGCCGAGTTCCGGGTAAGCCGAGAGCGCCGCCAGGCTATGCCCGGGCATTTCGATCTCCGGGATAACGGTAACATGGTGAAGGCGGGCATATTCGACAATTTCCTTCACCTCCTTTTGTGTATAATAGCCACCGTAGCGGTCTCCGTCAAATTTTTGCGGCTGATCGCTGTAATGGCCGATCAATGTTTCTTTTCTGAAAGCGGAGATCGCCTGCAATTTCGGATATTTTTTGATTTCGATGCGCCAGCCCTGATCGTCGGTAAGATGCCAGTGAAATCTATTCAGCTTATACATCGACATCAGGTCAATGTATTTTTTGATAAATTCAACGGGAAACATATGGCGCACGACATCCAGGTGCAGCCCCCGGTAAGAAAACCTGGGCGCGTCTTCGATCGTTACGCAGGGCACCTTCAGCGTTTCTACCCGGGCATTTTCCGCCGAAGGGGGCATAAGCTGCCGCAAGGTTTGAAAGCCCCAGAAAGCGCCCGCAGGACTGCTCGCCTTCAATAGAATATGGTCTGGCCGTATCTGCAGCTGGTAACCCTCGGCCGGGATAGCGCTGTTCTTATCAATGAGTAACTGAATGGTATTTGCTTCCGGCTCCCCGGAGGCCTCATTTATCTTCAGCCTGATTGCTTTTCCTCCCAGCGGCACTGACAGGAACTCCCGGATAAAATCAAGCAATTCCTTTGCTTCCCCCGCTTCCCGGTTGGCAATAAGAAGTGTAGCAGGACTAATAGTAAATTCTCCTTCCGCCGCAGTCAGACTCATAGGACGGGGAATCACCGGGAAACGATCAGCGTTATCCTGAGCCGCCGCCGGCCATGAAAAGATACACATCAACCACAGGCAGGCAGTAGTCCTTAAAAAGCAGTTACCTTTCATGAATTGATTATTTTATGATCCCGCCGCGCAAAAATATTAATTTAGCCGGCAAATCGTGCAATATTTTATCTCAGCGAATTGATTTATGGATATTTTCAAGATTCTCGAGATTGTCGGAGTAACCTGCGGCATGCTATACCTCCTTCTTATTATCCGGGAAAATATCTGGTGCTGGCTCTTTGGTATCCTCGCTTCGGCTATTACGGTGTTTCTTTATATTGAGTTCAAGCTGTATCTTGAAGCAGGGCTGAATTTTTACTACATCCTTGCCGGTATTTACGGCTGGATCTTCTGGTCGCGGCATAAAAACAAGGACCGCAAAACTCCCGTTACCGACTGGATCCCTCGCAGCCATCTCCTTGTACTTTTCGCGGGCACGCTGCTAAGCCTCGGACTGGGACAGATCATGGATCTTCATACCGATTCTCCCCGGCCTTTTATAGATGCCGGCCTAACCATATTCAGCTTTACCGCCACTTATATGGAAGCCCGAAAGGTACTCTCCACGTGGTATTACTGGTTCATCCTCAACGGCGTGTCTGTTTGGCTGCATATTGACCGGGGATTGTATTTCTACGCGGCTTTATCTGTTTTCTATACATTTATGTGCATCGTGGGCTACCTTGAATGGAAAAAAAGTTACACTTCCCAAACGGTCTAACTGGCCGGGTTTTTGGTCAGTTAAAAAAAATCGGAAATGAAGCATTCTTACCATATTCTAGTTGAGATCATCCTCATATTTTTGCTGGTCATCCTTTTTTTTCAGTACAGGCAGATAAGAAAAGAGCGGAATGCCCTGCGCGCCAGCAAACAAGGGCTGGACTTCGAGCTAAAACTCCGCTCCGACTCCATGGCCGAAATGGAAGGAAAACACACTTATCTGAATAACCTCTCCGATAGCCTCTTTAACGACTCCGATATCCGCTATTTTAAACAAAGGGGACTAAACAACCCTGAAAGGGACTTGCTGAACAGCCTTTACCAGCAGCATGACCTCATCCCGGAACAGGGCGTCCTGGGCGGCAATATGCGGATCTGGCATGCTACGCTGCTGGGCCGGAACTGGGCGCTTGCCTACTTCGAAGACGGCCACATAGCCGGAAACATGCTCCTCAAATATACCGTGAACGAAGGCGACGTTCAATGGGAAGTCATTGACAGCTCAACGAATGGGCAATAGTTGCTTCGCAACGGTTTATAGTTTCTAGTTTCTAGTTTGAAGTTTATCGTTCTTCGCAACGGTTTACAGTTTAAGGTTTCTGGTTCAAGGTTCGAAGTTCAAAGTTGCTTCGCAACGGTTTATAGTTTAAAGTTTCTAGTTTAAAGTTCGAGGTTTGAAGTTCGCGAAGTTTCGGGTTTGCCGGTTCTGGTTTGAAGTTACGAGTTTAAAGGTGTTTTGCAACGGTTTTTGGTTCTGGTTTTAGATTTGCTGCAACAGTTCATGGTTCGGTTTTGTGTTCCAGGTGCAGGGCGAAAGGCGGGCCGGCTAAGGGATTATTTTTGGCGCAGCGAGCGGTTTTTGATTTTGGCCAACGCATAACACCCAAGATACTAAAGCACCCTGAGCGAGACCGGCCACCGAACCCCAATCTGTACCGCCGCAGCCAGCCAAAAACTAGAAACTAAAAACTACCGACCCAAGACTAAAAACCAAAGTCAAAACCAAAAACTAAAAACTTTAAACTAAAAACTTTAAACTTTAAATCTTGAACTTTAAACTTTAAATCTTGAACTTTAAACTTTAAACCTTGAACCTTGAACTTTAAACTTTAAACCTTGAACTTTAAACCTTGAACTTTAAACTAAAAAAGAAGTTCCTTTTTTAAAAACTGTCCCGTGTAACTGTTTTTGTTAGTGGCAAGGTTGTCCGGGGTACCTGAAAAGATGATTGTGCCTCCCCCGGCGCCACCTTCGGGGCCCAGGTCAACCACATGGTCAGCAACTTTGATCACGTCCAGGTTGTGTTCTATGACGAGTACGGTATTGCCCCGGTCAACCAGCTTCTCAAGTACCCCCAACAGGACGTTTATATCCTCGAAATGCAGGCCGGTGGTTGGTTCGTCAAGAATGTAGAAAGTTTTCCCTGTATCCTTCTTGGAAAGTTCCGTCGCCAGTTTTACCCGCTGCGCCTCTCCCCCCGACAAGGTCGTAGAGGCCTGGCCCAGGGTAATATATCCCAGGCCCACGTCCAGCAGGGTTTTTATCTTGCGATGGATGGCGGTCAGGTTTTCAAAAAAGGGGACTGCCTCTTCCACGCTCATATCCAGCACGTCGTTGATGGATTTTCCCCGGAAACGAACTTCCAGCGTTTCACGGTTATACCGGCGGCCGTTGCACTCTTCACAGGGAACTAACACGTCCGGGAGAAAGTTCATTTCGATGACTTTCATGCCCGCGCCCTGGCAGGTTTCGCAGCGCCCGCCTTTCACGTTAAAAGAAAACCTTCCCGGCTTATAACCCCTGATCTTGGATTCCGGTAGCTGGGCGAACAGGGAGCGTATGTCCGAAAAGACCCCGGTATACGTTGCGGGGTTGGAGCGCGGGGTACGGCCAATGGGCGACTGGTCAATTTCGATCACCTTATCGATATGTTCCAGGCCGCGGATTTCGGCGTAAGCCAGGGGCTTCTTCTTTGCATTAAAAAAATGCCGGTTCAGAATCGGATAAAGAGTTTCCGTGATCAGTGATGATTTTCCGCTCCCGGAAACCCCCGTAACGCAGATGAATTTTCCCAGGGGGAATTCTACGGAAACGTCTTTCAGATTATGTCCTGCCGCCCCTCAAGTACCAAGGATTTCCCGTTTCCTTCCCGGCGTTTAGCAGGAACGGCAATTTCTTTCCTGCCGCTCAGATAATCGGTAGTGACAGTAGTAGCCTTCAGCAAGGCGCGGTAATTTCCTTCCGACACCACTTCCCCGCCATGCAGGCCGGCCGCAGGGCCCATGTCTATCACATGGTCAGCGGCCAGGATCATATCCTTGTCGTGTTCCACCACCAATACCGTATTTCCTATATCCCGAAGGTTTTTAAGGGCGGTAATAAGGCGTTCATTATCGCGCTGGTGCAGGCCGATACTGGGCTCGTCCAGGATGTAAAGCACGTTCATCAGCTGAGAGCCGATTTGCGTGGCGAGGCGAATACGCTGGGCTTCTCCTCCTGACAAGGTCCTGGCCGGGCGGTCAAGGGTAAGGTAATTTAACCCGACATCCAGCAGGAAACCAATCCTTGACCTGATCTCCTTCAGGATCTCCCGGGCAATTACCTGTTTCCGTTCGCTTAACTGTTCCCCCACCGAGGAAAACCATTTATCCAGCAGGCGGATGTCCATGCAGCTCAGCTCGTAAATATTCTTATCCAGCACCCTGAAATGAAGCGATTCCGTTTTCAGACGGGCGCCATCGCAGGAAGGACAGGCTTTAATGGATCGAAAATCATCCAAGCTGCCCTTTTCATCGTCGCGCCGGTTCTGCTGCTCTTCCATCATTTTTATGACCCCGTCGAAATGGACCTGGTAGGTTTGCTTATATTCCTTGTTATAAGCCACTTCTACCGGGATGATTTCGTCGGTACCGTATAACAGGATCCGTCTTATGTCCTCGTTCAGTTTCCCGATGGGAGCGCCCAGGGAAAAATTATACTTTTTACCAAGCCCCTGCAATATCTGGAATATCCAGATCTGGCGGAATTCACCCAGGGGGCAAGGCCGCCCTGCATGATGCTGAGCGAAGGATCAGGAATGACCGACTTTTCGTCTATTTCCATTACGTAACCGAGTCCGCCGCACTGCGGGCAGGCCCCGTAAGGGGAATTGAAGGAAAAGGTATTCGGCTGAGGTTCGTCGTAGGAAATCCCGGTTGTGGGGCACATCAGGAATTTGCTGTAGTGGAACTCCTGGCCCGAAGGGTCGCTTACTTTAATAATACCTTTTGCCTGCTTCATGGCCGAACGAACCGAATCAGCCAGGCGCCTGCGGTTGGCGGAATTGATCTCCAGGCGATCCACCACGATCTCAATGTCGTGAATCTTATAGCGATCTGCCTGCATTTTGGGAACAACATCCTTTATCTCTCCGTCCAGGCGGACTTTAAGATATCCCTGCTTTCTTATTTGCTCGAATAATTCCCGGTAATGCCCCTTCCGGCCTTTAACCACGGGTGCAAGAATATTCACGGCCTGCCCTTCAAACCGTTTCATGATCACGCCGATGATTTCGTCTTCCGACATTTTCACCATCAACTCACCCGTATTGTAGGAATAAGCATCGGCGATCCGGGCAAAAAGCAAACGCATGAAATCATAAATCTCCGTAACCGTTCCTACCGTGGACCGGGGATTGCGTGAGGTGGTCTTCTGTTCGATGGAAATTACGGGGCTCAGGCCGGATATCTTATCCACGTCCGGCCGTTCAAGACTTCCCAGGAATTGCCTGGAATAAGCCCCGAATGTCTCGATATACCGACGCTGTCCTTCGGCATAAATTGTATCAAATGCCAGGGAAGATTTGCCGCTCCCGCTCAGGCCGGTAATCACCACCAGCTTATTGCGCGGAAAAGAAACATCTATATTTTTCAGATTATGTACCCTGGCGCCATACACCTCAACATTGGCCTGTTCGCCCAGGTCCGGAATTAACTCGCTCATGTGTTGCAAAATAACGAGTTATTCCCCGAAAAGTTTATAAGCCTTAAAAATTTCAGGCATCAGTTACCGTAAACTTCCCGGTACCTCGAAGGATTATTAAGTAATTCCTTCATAGCCACCAGGCGATACAGGTAACGTTCAGTTTCTGCATTGAGGTCAAGGAAATAATAGCTTCCGGTGTCCTGTCTCCTCAATTCCTTTTGGAGCTTTCCCTGCCCGATATTATAGGCCGCTGCCGCCAGTGTCCAGGAACCCAGTTCGCGGTAAAGCGTTTTCAGGTATTTGCAGGCGGCTATGGTGGATTTTACCAGGTCGTTCCGTTCATCCACCTCGTCGTTCACGACCAGGCCCAGCGCCCGCGCCGTAGCAGGCATAAACTGCCAGTACCCTCCCGCTCCTTTATGCGAGGTAGCTCTGCTGAGCCGGCTCTCTATAACGGGCAAATACCGGAAATCTTCAGGGATCTTATGCTTCTCCAGGATACGGTCAATGACCGACATCGTACGGGGATTCCCTTCCATCAACTTCTTATTAAGGGCAAGCTGTCGATAATGTTTTCTGAGCGCGTAATCCATTTTCTTAAATACCCGTTGGTTTTCCAGGGGTATGGGCTCACCGGCAAAGCTAAGCCTTACTGGAAAGCCGGCTGCTTCCGCAGTCAGGAGTTCATTCCTTGAGACATCAGGAGCCTTTTCCGCAATACGGGCCGTCCGTTCTTTCTCCGGGCCGGCGGCTTTGCCGGGCTCCGGATAAGAAAAGAGCTTGTTAAACGAAAGGATTATAAGTAGCGCAACGCTCGATAGCAGGTATCGCTTGATCATTGCAATTTTTTTATTCCAAAATCATTAAAAATCAATTCTTTCCAAGAATTTCCGCAGTCCCTTGCAAGCTTCATGCCATACCGGCCGGAGGGGAACTTCTTCCGTCCGCCTCGCGGAGAACAAAACCGTCTTGCATTTTTTCGCGGCCAGGCGGATCCGGCCGGCAGTCAGGCAACACCTTTCGCTTTAAAAAACGGCTTAGCCGCAAAAAAGCATTCATAATTATCGTAGCTTTGCAAAAATTAATTGATTGAAAATGAGAAACAAAAGGAACGGTCGTGATGACAAGCTCCCGTCAGGAAAACGAAAAGGCCCGGAGCAGAAGCAAAGGGGAAGTTTATCGAAAAAACGGGGAACAAACTCCCCATTTTCCAGCGAAAGCCCTGACGAACTGCCAGTTAGGGGAAAAAGAAAAACAGGAAATACAAGGCCGGCCACACCAGGAGCGACTTCGGGAGCGGCAAAACGCAGAACTACTTCCAGGCCAGGCGCTGTTTCGGGACTGGCAAAACTTGGAACTGCTTCCAGACCGGGCCGACCCGGCGCGCCTTCCAGGCAAGGGGCTGCTTCCAGGCCGGAGAGAACAGGAGCTGCTTCCCGATCCGCCGGACGCAGGGCTGCTTCCAGGCAGGATGATACGGGCGCGGCTTCCAGGCCAGGCAAACCAGGGGCTGCTGCAAAGGGCGCCGGAACGAGTAAAGGTTTCGGAGCCGCCAAAGGCGCTAAAACCGGGAAAGAACCCGCAACCGGCGCAAAGCGTTCCGATGATCGTTCTATCCGCCTGAACCGTTATATGGCCAGCTCAGGCGTCGCATCCCGGCGAAAAGCAGATGAACTTATTACTGCCGGCGCGGTAACCGTAAATGACGAGCCTGTGATTGAATTGGGTTATAAAGTAATGCCCGGCGATAAGGTAAAATTTAACGGGCGGCTGCTCAAACCGCAGCGTTTTGTTTACGTACTGCTGAACAAGCCCAAAGATTATATTACGACAACTTCTGACCCGCAGGAACGCCGGACCGTCATGGAATTGGTTAAAAAAGCCAGCAATGAACGTGTGTACCCTGTGGGGCGGCTGGACAGGAACACGACAGGCCTACTTTTGCTTACCAATGACGGCGACCTGGCAGAAAAGCTTGCCCATCCCCGAAACCGTATTCCCAAAGTTTATTATGCAACGCTTAATAAATCGCTGAAAGAAGAAGACTTGCAAAAGATCAAGGACGGCCTGACCCTGGAAGACGGGCCGGTAAAGATCGATGACATCGCCTATGTGGAAGGGGGCTCAAAAAAAGAAATTGGAATAGAAATTCACAGCGGACGAAATCGTATAGTACGCCGGATCTTTGAATTCCTTGATTACCAGGTTATCAAACTTGATCGGGTATTGTACGCCAACCTTACGAAAAAAGACCTTCCCAGGGGGAAATGGCGTTTTCTCAAAGATAATGAGGTTATCCAGTTGAAGTACCTGCTCAAATAGCTGAAGGCTACGGAAAAATGCTTTCCGGGCCATGCAAAACGAAACCCGGGAAGCGTTTTCACGCGATAGAATCGCAATTCTTCACCCGTTCGGGATATAATCCGGCAATTTCACGGTAGTAATCTTCGTACATTGGCATGATCAGCTTGATGTCAAATTTGCGTGCGCGGGCGAGGGCGTTTTTCTTGAATTGCTGCAGGCGGTCTTCGTCCTCAACGATATAGATCGCCCTTTCTGCCATTTTACTGACATCGCCAACATTCAGGAGAAAACCGGTTTCTCCATCCACGTTGAGTTCAGGCAAGCCCCCGGTATTCGAGGAAATAACCGGCACGCTGCAGGCCATCGCTTCCAATGCCGCAAGGCCGAAACTTTCCGATTCGGAAGGCATCAGGAAAAGATCGCAAACCGAAAGCAGCTCTTCAATAGATTCCTGTTTACCGAGGAAACGAACATGATCGGCGATATCCAGCTCCCGGCAGAGTTCTTCTACCGGCGCCCGTTCAGGACCGTCCCCTACCAGCAATAACTTGGCCGGCAGTTTCTTCAGCACTGTATCGAAAATAAGCACGACATCCTTTACGCGTTTTACCTTCCGGAAATTGGAAGTATGAATAAAGATCCGTTCCCCTTCCGGCGCAATAGCTCGTTTGAAATGGTCTCTGACCTGGTGATTGAACCGGTTGAGATCAATAAAGTTAGGGATCACCCGGATATCCTTGGTAATGGCGAAATGCTCATAGGTATCCTTCCTCAGGTGTTCCGATACGGCCGTTACACCGTCCGACTGGTTAATGGAAAAAGTAACTACCGGGTTATATGTGCGGTCTTTTCCGACCAGCGTAATATCCGTTCCGTGCAGGGTAGTGATCACCGGGATATCAATGCCATTTGCTGCCAGGATCTGTTTAGCGATAAACGCTGCCGAAGCATGCGGAATTGCATAATGAACGTGCAGAATATCAAGGCAGGCATGCTTTACCACGTCCACCATTTTACTGGCCAGGGCGGACTCATAAGGCTGATATTGGAATAGCGGGTATTGCGACACAGCCACTTCATGATAATACAGGTTCTCAGAAAAAAAATCCAGCCTGGCTGGCTGGTTATAGGTTATGAAATGGACCTGGTGCCCGTTATCGGCAAGGGCTTTGCCCAATTCGGTGGCTACTACTCCGCTCCCTCCAAAAGTGGGGTAGCATACTATTCCTATTTTCATAAATAGGATAACCCTTGTTTTATATAATTTGTTTTTGAATTGTGAAGCGCGCTGCGCTGCTTGCGCCGCTGCTGCTGTCGCCGCGTTGCCGGCCATTGCCGCTGCTTTGCGGCTACTTCCGCTGCACCGCTTTGCTGTTACTTTCGTTGCCGACCCTTTGCGGCTACGGTCGCTGCGTCGCTTTGCTGTTACTTTCCCTGCCTCCGCTCTGCTGCGAGGGGGCTTGCCTGACCGGACTCGCTCAGGCCGATTTTCAGGATCCCGGGCGCTGAGCGCGCCCGCCCTGAAAGTCGAAGTTCGCTCGCACGGGCAGGCAAGCCCCGGCGCAGCCCCCCCCGCACACCAATTGCGCACACAAATTGTACACGCACATCGGACACACAAGTCCGGCGCAGCGCCCCGAACACAAATCGCGCACACAAACAGATGAGGGACAGACGGCGCAGCGTGCATGCCTGCAAATCGCACACAAAACCAACCAAGCAAGCCGGCAGGGGCAAACCAAACTGGAATAAATTCAGGGATTGCAGCTAGGGGGATGGGCGCGCTCGGCGCCCGGGATCCCAAAAATCGGCCTGAGATGGAAAGACATGCGGAGGCGCAGCGCCTGACCTTGGGGTATTCGCTCATCGCGAATACCCCAAGGTCTGCGCAGCGCCGGCCTTACTTGAAGCTGTTATAGATCACTTTTTGTATTCGCGGCCTGATCTCCATTTCGTTGTATTTCCAGTTATCGGCGCTTGGGTTTACGCGGTTGGACAGGAAGATATAGACGATATCCGATTCGGGATCAACCCAGATGCAGGTGCCGGTAAAACCCGTATGGCCAAATGTTTCCGGCGAAACGCCCGCTTTCATCAGGGCGGAAGAGGGGTCGGGGCGCGGTTTGTCAAATCCGAGGCCGCGGCGGTTGTCTTTGTAGGGAGGCGTATTGAATAACTCCACCGTTTCACTTTCCAGGTATTGCCGCCCGCCGTACAAGCCCCCGTTCAGCAGCATTTGCCCTATCACCATCAGGTCGTTGGAATTGGAGAACAAGCCGGCATGGCCGGAAATCCCGCCTGCCATGGCGGCTCCCTGGTCATGGACGTCGCCCAGGAGAAGCTGCATCCTGAAATACGTATCATTTTCGGTGGGTACCAGCTGAGTCAGCGGAAGCCGGTAACGCGGCAGGAAGCCCATGGTGCTTAAACCGAGCGGACGGTAAAATTCACGGGACAGGTAATGATCTATCCGTTCGCCGGCCACTTCTTCAACCACGGCCCGCATAAAATACATGCTCAGGTCGCTGTAAACATATTCACCCCTTGAACGAAGGGGCGTTTCCAGCATTTCCTTCCACATTACTTCTTTAAAATAATCTTTTTGGATGTACATGCCTTCGGCTACCCGGTAGGGATGGTTTGCCGATGAATCCGAACTGAACACTCCCTGTGTTTCCAGCGCCGGCACCCAGAACCGGATAAAAGGAATGAGGCCGGCCTGATGGGTCAGTATTTCTTTGATGAGAATTTCTTTTTTATCCGTAGCAGCGGCAGCGGGAATATAAGTGCCGAACTTTTCATCCAGGTCAATTTTCCCTTCTTCCTGCAGATCCATGGTAGCCACCAGGGTTGCAGCTACTTTCGTGATCGAGGCCAGGTCAAATACGTCGTTTTTGCTCGTCGGCAGCCAGGTTTTCTCCATGCCGTATTCGTGGTGCCCGAATGCCTTCCAGTAGAACACTTTGCCTTCTCTGGCCGCCATCACTACGGCGCCGGGAAAGGCCTTCGCCCTGATCCCTTCCGTCACGATGGAATCGATCTCGTCCAGGTCGCGCGGATTGATGCCCAGTTCCCCGGGAAGCGTATATTTTAACCGGTTAATAGCTTCTGTAGTATCCCCGGCTCCCGCTTCGAATACTTCTCCTACGCCGGCCGGCAATTTTCCGTGTGCAGGAAAGGCGCCGAAAATAAGCTGGGGGCTCAGGCTGCGGGCCGCTTCGTTATCCGAAGGGGCCCAAACCAGGGGGCCGTACCCGTCAAAATTTCCAAGGCCCTGCACATTCCCGAAATAAGCCAGTACCACCTGGTGGGAGGCTCTCAGCTGCTCAATGAACAAGAGGGCCTGCGGGCTGATACCGTAATTGTCCGCCCAGGCCCGGGAATCGGTATGCAAGCCGACGATCACCATCGGAAACCTTTCCAGGCTGGCGATCACCTCGCCGAAGACCACCGTAGTCGTATCATTCGGCAGCAGGAACAGGCTTGCCGGCGTATAATTCGATATATGATCCAGGAAAGTATTGAAATGAACATCTTTCATTTCCTTGCTTGCCTGGAACTCTTCATTTGATACAATGCTCACGGCTGCTATGCGGCCCGGCAGTACTTCCTGTACCGGCACCAGCCCTTCTTCATTGTTAAGAAGTGTGAGTGATTCTTCCGTGGCAGCCCATTCTTCATAAGATGTTCCCGCCTTTTGCCTTGCTTGTTCAATGACGGAAGGATCCACGTATCCCACCGGACGCTTCTGTGCGGCGGAATCCAGGGCGGGAAACAGGAGCGTCAGAAGGAAGGATATGTAAAGACCTTTCATAATGATTGGCAAACTAACAAATTTATAGATAAATTTACGGCCCGGATAAAAATTAATGCCTGATATCATCCATTTACTACCAGATTCAGTAGCCAACCAGATTGCGGCAGGAGAAGTGATCCAGCGGCCGGCCTCTGCGGTGAAGGAAATGATGGAAAACGCTCTTGATGCAGGCGCTTCCACCATCCGCCTGATCATAAAGGACGCAGGGAAGGCACTCATCCAGGTCAGCGATGATGGACAGGGTATGTCCGCCAGTGACGCGCATATCTGTTTTGAACGCCATGCCACCTCCAAGATCAGCAAAGCGGAAGATCTTTTTTCTATCCGTACCATGGGCTTCCGGGGCGAAGCGCTTGCTTCCATGGCAGCCATTGCACAGGTAGAACTGAAAACCCGCCGGGAGGAAGATGAAATAGGTATCCTGATCCAGACCGAAGGGTCCAGCATTACCAGGGAGGAACCCTGCCAGTGCCCTAAGGGAACCACTATCAGTATAAAGAACCTGTTCTACAATATCCCTGCCCGGCGTAACTTTCTGAAAAGCAATGCCGTGGAGATGCGGCACATCATTGATGAGTTTCTCCGGATCGCCTTATCGCATCCCGACCGGTTCTTCTCCCTGCATCATGAGGGGCAGGAAGTCTACCATCTGCCAAAAGCAAGTCCCAAGCAGCGGATCGTACATGTCTTCGGTCATCAGTATAGTGAAAGGCTGGTGCCGGTGGAAGAAGACACGAATATCATCCGCCTGCAGGGATTTGCCGGCAAGCCGGATTACGCAAAGAAAACCAGGGGCGAACAATTTTTTTTCGTCAATAACCGGTATATCAGGGACGGGTACCTGCACCATGCAGTAATGAACGCTTACGAAGAATTGCTGGTTCCGGGCAGCTTTCCGTTTTATGTCCTGTTTATCAGCATAGATCCCGCCGCCATTGATGTGAACGTACATCCTACCAAAACGGAGATTAAATTTGAAGATGAGAAACCGGTGTATGCAATTATCCGGTCGGCCGTTAAACGCTCCCTTGGCAGGTATAATATTGCGCCTTCCCTTGATTTCGAGGCCGATCAAAACCTGGTGGAGTTCCGGCAAAATCCAACGGAGATCATCCCTCCCGTTGTCCGGGTGGATCCGGACTTTAATCCTTTTTCATCTTCCAAAGGAAGTTATCAGTCCCCCCGGCTCAACCTCGGGAACTGGGAACAGCTTTACAGCGTCAGCCGCGCGGAAGAGCCTCCGCCGGCAAACGCACTGATTGCTGCGGAAGAAGGGGGCGATAACCCGCTGCAGGAATTACAAACTTATCAGCTTCATCAGAAATACATTCTTTCACACATTAAATCGGGTTGCATTGTTATTGACCAGCAGGCAGCCCATGAACGGATCCTCTATGAACGATATTTGCAGCAACTGGAAAACAAAAAGGGCTCCAGCCAGCAAAACCTGTTCCCGAGGACGGTTGAATTAAGCCCCGGGGACTTCTCGCTGGTCATGGAACTGCAGGAAGAAATCAAGGCCCTGGGTTTCGATTTCCGGGAATTCGGAAAAACCACTATAATTATAGACGGCAGCCCGGCTGATCTTGCCGAGGGCAATGAAGACAAGGCGCTGGAGAGCCTGGTGGAAGATTACAAGCAGAACCTTGCGTTGCTGAAACTCGATAAGAGAAACAACCTGGCCCGCTCCCTGGCTAAAAACGCCGCTGTGAAGGCCGGCACCCGGCTGAACCGGGAAGAGATGAACCGGCTTATTGATGAATTATTTGCCTGCAAAATGCCCAAGACAAGCGTTTCAGGCAAGCCAACCTTTATTACCATTGGCTTGGACGAATTAGCAAAACGATTTGAAAAGTTATGAACTACAGACCCTCTTTCGCACCCCGCATGCCAGTAGTAGTAAAAAACCTGCTGATCATCAACGGCCTGTTCTTCCTTGCCACCGTGATGGTTGACCAAACCTTCATGATGAACACGTTCGGCGCCCATTATTTTGATTCTCAATTTTTTAAGGTATGGCAGCCCATCACGTACATGTTCATGCACGGCGGCTTCTTCCATATCTTTTTCAATATGTATGCTGTTTTCCTGTTCGGGAGCGCCATTGAAAGCGTATGGGGGCCCAAGCGTTTCCTCCAGTATTATATATACACAGGCCTTGGCGCGCTGGTCATCCAAATGGGAGTAAATGCTTTCGAGATCTACCAGCTTACGGGCGGGTTCGTGACCGCACCCTATACGGGGGGATGCGAAATTCTGGCGGACGCTTACCGCTGCCCGGACGCCTTCTCCCTTGAGTTGTTCACCCTTGGGAATGCTCCCCTGGTGGGCGCTTCCGGTGCGGTTTTCGGGCTGCTGCTCGCCTTTGGCATGATGTTCCCGAATGTGGAACTGATGATGATCTTTCTTCCCATCCCCATTAAAGCTAAATATTTTGTTATCTTGTATGGATTGATCGAACTATTTATGGGGGCCGCGCGTTTTGAGGGAGACAATGTGGCGCATTTTGCGCATATAGGCGGGCTGGTGACCGGGTTTATCCTGATTAAGATATGGAATACAGGTAAGCCGAAGCGATTTTATTAAACGCAATAGCTATTGATCTATGAGCTTTTTGAGTGAGCTAAAGCAAAACATCCGGCAATCGGGGAAGGTAACCTACGAGTTTATCGCGGTAAACGTGGGGCTTTTCCTCCTCTTTAATATCCTGTTTATTTTTGAGCGGCTGCTCTTCCGTACGGGCATCCTGGCCGATTTTTATCATGACTACCTCTTCCTTCCCGGTTCCCTGGACGTTTTGATTACCCGTCCCTGGACCATTATTACTTATATGTTTCTGCACGCCGGGCTCTTCCATATTCTTTTTAATATGCTGTTCCTGTTCTGGTTCGGGCTTTTGCTGGAAGAATACCTGGGCCGTAAAAAGATCATCAGCTTGTATTTCCTGGGAGGGATTACCGGGGGACTGCTTTATATAATCAGTTATAATATCTTTCCGTACCTGCGGGACCAGCTTGAATTTGCTTTTCTCGTGGGCGCCTCGGCCAGCGTGATGGCCATCCTGGTGGCCTGCGCCACCCTCCTGCCGGACTATACGTTTTTCCTGCTGTTGCTTGGCCCTGTCAAACTGAAGTATATTGCCCTGGTGCTGGTTATTTTTGACTTTTTAAGCATTGCCGGCTCCAATCCCGGCGGAATGATCGCCCACCTGGGAGGCGCCTTGTTTGGCTTCGTATTTATAAAGCAACTCCGGAAAGGGAACGATTGGTCGCAGCCCTTCATTAAGGTCGTTGGGGGCTTGGGGTCTGTTTTTAAGCGCAGGCCACCTCTGAAGGTAAAATACAGCAATAAGGACCGGAAAAACAGCTCTCCCAGGCCTGTCAGCCAGCAGGACGAAATTGACGCCATACTGGACAAAATATCCAAATCGGGTTATGAAAGCCTGACTGCGGAAGAAAAAAATAAATTATTCAGGGCAAGCGGCAAAGATTAATGGGACGAAGAAGAAAAAGGAAGAAACGCGGATTCTTCAGCAATCTTGTCCTGGCCTTTTACCTGGTTGCCGGAGCAGGATTGCTGCTAAGCTACCTGTCGCCCTACATTAGCCCATCCAGCTTTTGGCCCATCGCCTTTTTCGGCCTGGCATATCCTTTTTTGGTGCTGCTGAACCTTCTTTTCCTTTTTTTATGGCTTTTCCGCAGGAGCAGGCGCTTCTGGTTGCCGCTGGCAATCCTCCTGGCGGGGCTCCCGTTCCACCGTCAGCATTTTGGCTTCCGCTTTCCGTCCAATGAACCCATGCCTGACAGCGCACTGCAGGTTATGAGTTACAACTCACATAGTTTCAGCCGGTATGGAAAACATTTTAGTGAAAAAAGAAGACCGGCATGCTGGGCCTCATTAAAGAAGCCGATCCGGATATCATTGCCATCCAGGAATTTTATACCCGTCCGGAAGGTTCCTTTGATATACGCGATAGTTTATTAAACATCCTTGGAACCAGCCATTATTTTGTGGAAGTGGTGAAAAGAAATGATTTTGAGACCAGGGGCCTCGCCATCTTCTCCAAGTATCCCATTGAAAATAAGGAGGCCGTTCATTTTGCAGAGAATAAAAGTTACAATTCCTGCATCTACGCGGACATCACCGTAAGGGGTCAAAAGATACGCCTGTTTAACCTCCATCTTCAGTCTATTAGTTTTCA
This sequence comes from Anseongella ginsenosidimutans, assembly GCF_008033235.1. Taxonomy (GTDB): domain Bacteria; phylum Bacteroidota; class Bacteroidia; order Sphingobacteriales; family Sphingobacteriaceae; genus Anseongella; species Anseongella ginsenosidimutans. Next base: position 1,911,837 of record NZ_CP042432.1, on the reverse strand, counting down.
GCCCGAAGATTACCGGTATCTTTCAAAGGTAAAGGACAAGCTGGAACCGGACATGAGTTCTTCACGCAGGATAGGGGGACGCCTCAAAAGAGCTTTTGTAGAACGCGCCGGCCAGGCGGAAACCGTGGCCCGTCTAATCCGCGAAAGCCCTTACCCGGTAATTGTTTGCGGAGATTTTAACGATACCCCTATGTCATACGCTTATCAAACCATTCGCAATGAGGGTTTGCAAAGCGCCTTCAGCAAAAAAGGCAGCGGCTATTCCATTACTTACGCAGGTGCTTTCCCCAATTTTCAAATAGATCATATTTTATGCGATGAGGATTCTTTCGAGGTACTCAATTACAAGATCATGAAAAAGAAATTATCCGACCATTATCCCATTACCAGCGCTCTGAAACTAAAACCCGAAAAAAAATCTTTGAACCTTGAACTTTGAACCAAGGCCGCAAGCCAACACCATAATGCAACCATTAACCATCTATAACTCGCTAAGCAGGCAAAAAGAACTGTTTAAACCCATAAAAAGCCCTTTCGTGGGGCTTTACGTATGCGGCCCTACCGTTTACAGCGATGTTCACCTGGGCAATTGCCGGACATTCATTTCCTTCGATCTCCTGTTCCGGTACCTGCAGCATATTGGCTACAAAGTCCGGTACGTCAGGAATATAACCGATGCCGGGCACCTGGAGGGCGACACGGACGACGGCGAAGATAAAATTTCCAAAAAGGCTAAGCTGGAGCAGCTTGAACCTATGGAAGTAGTCCAGAAATATACGGTAGACTTTCATGAAGTAATGCGGACGTTTAACGTCCTTCCGCCAAGCATAGAACCGGCGGCAACCGCCCATATCATTGAACAAATTGAGATGATCAGGCAGATCATGACGAAAGGCTATGCATACGAAGTCAACGGCACCGTTTACTTTGACGTAGAAAAATACAATCAACAGCAGAACTACGGTATCCTCAGCGGGCGAAAACTGGAAGACCTGCTGGAAAACACCCGGGAACTTGGCGGTCAGGATGAAAAAAAAGGCCGCCTCGATTTCGCCTTGTGGATCAGGGCAGAAGGAAAGCACCTGATGCAATGGCCGTCGCCCTGGGGAATGGGCTTCCCGGGCTGGCACCTGGAATGTTCGGCCATGAGCAATAAATACCTTGGCGAGAAATTCGATATACACGGCGGGGGAATTGACCTGATCCCTACCCACCATACGAATGAGATCGCGCAGAATGTCGCTTGCTGTGACGAAAACCCGGCCAATTATTGGATACACACCAATATGCTCACGGTGAACGGGCAAAAAATGTCGAAATCGCTGGGAAACAGCTTTCTGCCTCATGAACTGTTCAAAGGCACCCATCCCCTGCTAAACAAGGGCTACAGCCCGATGACTGTCCGTTTTTTCATGCTTCAGGCCCATTACCGCAGCACGCTTGATTTTTCAAATCAGGCGTTGGAAGCCGCCGAAAAAGGATTGCGCCGCCTGATGGCCGCCGCCGCCCTGCTGGACCGGATTCAGCCGGGAAACAACTCCAATTACGATATCCCGGCACTGGAGGAACGCTGTTACGCTGCGATGAACGACGATTTTAACAGTCCCGTAGCCATAGCCGAGCTGTTCGACGCAGCCCGTGTCATCAATTCCATAAATGACGGCAAAGAAAGTATTACCGCCGCCGACCTGGAGCGGTTAAAGAAAATATACAAACTGTTTCTCTTTGATATATTCGGATTACAGGAAGAACAGCAGACGGAAGAAGGCCTTGACGAAAGTATCCGGATCCTGATCGACCTCCGCAAAGAAGCCCGGGAGAGAAAGGATTTCGCTACGGCGGATATGATCCGGAACCGCTTACTGGAAGCAGGCTTCCTCCTTCATGACGGTAAGGAGGGCACGAACTGGAGCAGGGCCTGAGTGCCGGCCGGGTACCCTGCAGGCTGACAGCCGCAGCCGGAGCCTCCCCTGTCCCGTAAATCCAAACTGTTTTCCTATTTTTGAAAGCTATTATTCAGCGAATGACAGGGAAAAAGATCATTTTACTATTCGGCCTGCTGGCCTTACTAAGCGGAACCGTCCTGGGCCAGCGTCCGGAGATCGTACTCTCGCTGGTGAACACCGACAAGGAATTCGCCCTGGCGCTGCAGGAAGACGGCATCCGGAAGGCCTACACCAAATTCCTGGACCGGGAAAGCATGGTATTCACACCGGATGCTGCTAACGGCCCTGATCATTACCGGAAACAGGAAGCAGACAGCGCCGGCCTGTTCCGCTTTCCCGCCTGGGCGGAAGTCTCCGACGATGGCCTGCTGGGCTATACTACGGGCCCTTTTGAATTACGCGATCATATTACTGACAAAAAGCCCTCGGCCACCGGCCATTATGTTTCTATATGGCGCCGCAAATCGTACCGGGACAGCTGGGAGATCATCCTGGATATAAGCGTGAACCATGCCGGGGCCGCGGCCATGCGGACGATCAACTACAAGCAGCGTATCACCGGCGATATCCCCATTACCCCGGCCTATGAACTCGTGAAATCCAAACAAATCCTGCTTGATTCCGATGAGCTGTTCAATGTTTCTATGAAAGCGGGCCGACTGGAATTTGGGTACAAGGAATTTTTCGACGACAGCGTCCAGCTCTACCGGGAGAATTACCAGCCCATGCTCGGAAGGGAAAAAGCGATGAAACACCTGCTCCAGATGAAGGGGAAATATGCGTATACGACCGGAGACGGGTACCTGAGCCTTGTCCGCGATATTGCCTATACTTTCGGCACCGGCTATTATTATGAAAATATCCGGACTTCCCGCTTCGATCAGCATTTTAATTATGTCCGCATATGGAGAAAAGATAAGAAGGGGCTTTGGAAGGTCATACTGGATATAGAAAAACCGTTTGAACAAACAGAAACAAACACAGAATGAGTTTAGTAATAATAGGCAGCGTTGCCTTCGATAGTATAGAAACACCCTTTGGAAAAACAGGTAAGATCGTCGGCGGAGCCGCAGCCTATGCAAGCCTGGCTGCTTCGTATTTTTCAAAAGAAGTAAAGATCGTGGCTGTTGTCGGAGACGATTTCCCCCGGGAAGACATTGAAGATTTCCACCGTCATGGAATCACAACGGAGGGCCTCCAGGTAAAGGAAGGAGAAAAATCCTTCTTCTGGGCCGGAAAATACCAGCAAGACCTGAACACCCGCGATACCCTGGTTACTGAACTGAATGTGCTGGCTGACTTTGACCCGGTTATCCCGGAAAGCTACCAGGATTGCCGGCACCTCCTGCTGGGAAACCTCACCCCTTCCGTGCAGCGCACGGTCATAAAAAGGCTCCGCAAACGACCGGAGCTGATCGTACTCGATACTATGAATTTCTGGATGGATACCGCGCTCGACGACCTCCTGGACGTCCTGAAAATGGTAGACCTCCTCACCATCAACGATGAAGAAGCACGTCAGCTGGCCGGCGAATACTCCCTGCTGAAAGCTGCACGCAAGATCATGAAAATGGGCCCGCGTACCCTTGTCATAAAGAAAGGCGAACACGGCGCCCTGCTCTTCCAGGAAAACAAGGTTTTCTCCGCGCCAGCTCTCCCCCTGGAAGAAGTATTCGACCCCACGGGGGCCGGGGACGTTTTTGCCGGCGGATTTACCGGTTACCTGGCAAAAACCGGCGACATTTCCTTCGAAAACATGAAAACGGCGGTAATTTATGGTTCAGCGATGGCCTCCTTCTGCGTAGAAAAATTTGGCACGGAACGAATTAAGAACCTTAGCCCCGGAGAAATAAACGCCCGCGTAAACCAGCTCGCAGAATTATCCAGCTTCTCCGTTTCGAGCTTTTAGATTCTTGGTTTACGCAAGCAGGCAGGATTTGTCATTCAAAGGAGCTGTCCCACCTTTTCAAAGCCATCAAAGACCCACTCTCCGTGAGGAGCGTCTTCCATCTCACCGGTAAGGTCCTGCCCCGCCCAATGTTCATAATGCTGTCCGGTCCTCCAAAGTGTACTCCCGCTGACATCATAAATAATCCCGCGAAACGCAACCCATACCTGCGGCTTATCCTGCCCATTTCGCAAAGCAAGCTGCGAACGCGTATAAACCGGAAGCTCCTTTAATGATAATGGCATAGCGTCCCAAAGATGCATTTTTTTGCGCAACCGGGCGCACAAAAAAAAAGGGGTCTCCGCGTTAATCGCAAAGACCCCCATTCCAGCAAACAACCGCTTATTAAGCAGCTTCTTCTATAAGTACTTCCCGGTGTACCTGATCGTAGTCCTTTAACTTCTTTTTAAGCAATTTCCGGGCCACGTGGATTCGGGTTTTTACTGTGCCGATAGGAATATCAAGTTCCTCGGCAATCTCATGGTATTTGAACCCTGTATAGTATTTAGTGAAGGGTACGTAATATTCGGCCGGAAGGCTTTCCAGCGCATCGTTAATATCTTTCATTACGAACTTACCTTCTGCGCCGTTCCTCGTAGCGCTGTGCAGCAGGCTGGAAGAAGGAATTTCATCCGATTTGGTAACCAGGGAATTCATCTTCACCACCCGCCGGTAGTTATTAATGAAGGTATTCTTCATGATCGTGTATAACCAGCCTTTGAGGTTAGTCCCTTCTTTAAACTTATCGTAATAAGTGATCGCCTTTAACAAGGTATCCTGAACCAGGTCGTTGGCATCTTCGGTATCCCTTGTAAAATTAAGTGCGTACATTTTCAGAGAACCTGTCTGATGAAGCACCAACGTATTGAATTCTGTCTTTGTCATGGTGTTTAATGTTTTCCTCTGTTTGGTTAAACAAATATAGGGCCTGCTTCGTAATTTCCCAAATATGTAAAACAAATATTACAAATTCTTTAAACAAAAAACCCCAAGCGCCCCTTTTGTTTAACCAAAACAGGTATCTTACTTCAACAAATGTACCAGTACAAAATTGTCAGATGATATTAACTTCACGTTCCAGTATCACGCAAAATTTGTCATAAACCGAGCCGATGATCTGTTCGGAGAAGTCATAAATTTCCTTTCCGGAAGCGCTTCCATGGTTCACCAGGACTAATGCCTGGTTTTTCCAGGTGCCTGTATGACCTACTTTTTTCCCTTTCCATCCGCATTGCTCGATCAGCCAGCCGGCTGCCACTTTGACACGGCCTTCGGACATGGAAAAATTAACCACATCCGGGAATTTCTTCCTCAGGCGCTCAAATTCGTCACTGTTGATGATCGGGTTCTTAAAAAAACTGCCGGCATTCCCAATGGTTTGCGGATCTGGCAGTTTGGCAACCCGGATGTCAGCAACCACCTGGCTGATATCTTTAAGGCTTGGTTCCCTGATATCCCTTTTCTGAAGTTCAGTTTCTATTGCCCCGTAGGAAATGTTGGGATGAAAGACTGTCGACAATTTTAACCGGATGGAAGTCACGATGAAACGGCCGCGATACTTGGTTTTAAATACGCTTTCCCGGTAGGCGAATTCGCATTCTTCCCTGTTAAAACGCCTGAATTCTCCTGTTTGGGTATCAAAGGCTTCGAGCGAATCAAATACGTCTTTGAGTTCCACGCCGTAAGCGCCGATATTCTGGATAGGGGCCGCACCTGCGGAACCCGGAATCAAACTAAGGTTTTCGATACCTGCGTAGCCACGGTCTACGCAATAAATAACCAGGCTGTTCCAGGGCACACCCGCCCCGGCTTCTACAAAAACCAGTTCCTGCTTTTGCTCTGCCGAGACGCCCTGTATGTTCATTTTCAGGACAGTCCCCTGGTAATCGCCGGTGAACAGGAGATTGCTTCCCCCGCCGAGTACCAGCAGAGGGAGTTTCAGCAGATCTTTCGCGGAAAACAAAGCGGGCAGGTCCTCTTTCCGGTTAATTTCTATAAACCGATGCGCAACAGCAGGAACAGCAAAGGTATTGTATTCCCGCAGTGACTTATTCTCCTGGAAGACCATACAGTCCTTACCTTAAATATGTATGGGCCGGTTGTCCGTTGCCGCCAGGCAAGCTTCCCGGAAAACTTCAGTATAAGTGGGATGGGCATGACAGATGCGGGCAATATCTTCGGCCGACGCCCGGAATTCCATGGCGGTAACGGCCTCTGCGATCATGTCCGCAGCGCGGGGGCCGATCATATGCACACCCAGCAGTTCGTCAGTTTCCTTGTGAGCAAGTACTTTAATGAAACCATCCAGGTCCATACTTGCGCGCGCCCGGCCGCTGGCCTTGAACGGGAAGGAACCTTGCTTATAGGGTACGCCTGCCTCTTTAAGTTCTTCCTCTGTTTTTCCAACCGAGGCTACTTCCGGCCAGGTATAAACAACGCCCGGAATAAGGTTATAATTTATATGCGGTTTCTGGCCGGCCATCCTTTCGGCAACATAAACCCCTTCATCCTCTGCCTTGTGGGCCAGCATAGCGCCCTTGATCACGTCGCCAATAGCGTAAACGCCTTCCACCGATGTTTCAAGATGCTCGTTCACCGGTACCTTCCCCGTTTTCTCTTCCGGCTGGATCCCGATTTTCTCCAGGCCAAGGTCCCGGGTATAGGCGGAACGCCCCACCGCAACCAGGCAGTAATCTCCTTTCAGTTCCACTTTGTTCCCCTTGGGATCGTCAGCGGTGAGGGTGACCGTTTTTCCTTTGACAGAGGCGCCGGTCACCTTATGGCTCAGAAGGAAATTGATTCCCAGTTTTTTCAGGCTTTTCAGCAATTCCTTGCCCAGCTGCTTGTCCATGGTAGGAATGATCGTATCCAGGTATTCCACAACGGTTACATTGGCGCCAAGCCGGGCGTAAACAGAGCCCAGCTCCAGCCCGATGATGCCTCCGCCTATCAGGATCAGGTTCTTGGGAACTTCCTTTAAGGTGAGCGCTTCCGTAGAGGTAATAATGCGTTTTTTATCAATTTTGAGAAAAGGCAGGGAAGAAGGTTTTGACCCGGTAGCAATGATCACCTTTTTCGCCTGGATAGTTTTTTCCTTTCCGTCCTCACCTTTAATACTGATGGTGTTCTTGTCAACGAAGGATCCGTGGCCCTGGAAAGCATCAATTTTATTTTTCCGGAACAGGTAAGCGATCCCATCGGTACTTTGCTTTACTACTTCTTCCTTCCGGGCGATCATGCGGCCAAAATCAAGCTTTACTCCGCTGGCTTCAATACCATGCGTCTTAAAATTCTTTTCCAGATTGTGGTAATGTTCCGACGAATCAAGCAAAGCTTTGGAAGGGATGCAGCCCACGTTCAGGCAGGTACCGCCGTAAGACGGGTAGCGTTCTACAACAGCAGTTTTCATACCCAGTTGCGCACAGCGGATAGCCGCCACATAGCCCCCGGGGCCTGAACCGATAACTACAACATCGTATTGCATAGTATTTTATTTGATGAGTGTAAAATGTATGATGGTACACGCAAAGGTAAGGGATTAGCCAAATAAAAATAATTGTATATTTAAATAAATATTCAAGTAATATGTCAGATCAAACTCCGCCCCCCTGGAATTCCGTTAACAGCGATGACCGCCTTTTTGCCGTTTTCGCCCATCTGGGTACTATTATAGCCAGTTTCCTGGTACCGCTTATCATTTGGCTGGTAAAAAAAGATGACTCGGCATTTGTGGACCACCACGGAAAGGAAGCCCTGAATTTCCAGATCACTATTTTCCTGGGTTATATAGCCGGCGGGCTCCTGGCGCCCTTTTTAATTGGCATACCTATCCTTTTCGCCTGCTGGATACTGAGCCTGGTATGCGCGATCATGGCCGCTATCAAAGCCAATGAAGGCAAGCCCTACCGCTATCCCATCAGCTGGAGGATCATTAAATAACCAGAAAGGCGCCCCGTTTATGCAACAGGGCGCCTTTCTGGTTCATATGTTTGACAGCGTCAAACGGATCATTTATACTTTTGCCAGCGACCAGCCCTCGCGGTATTCGCGCTTTACAAACTGGTTAGCCGCATCAAAATTGGTTACCTTCATGTTAGGACCATCCCATTGCAGGGTAATGCCCCGTCCCGGGAAGCTATGGCCGTCTCCGTCCTTATTGGGCACCGGGTGGTCAAAACTGCGGATAGCGAGGTTCCCCATCAGGATGCATTCCGTAAGCGGGCCTGCATATCCCTCAAAAGGAGAGCTGACTTCCATGTTGCCGTGTCCGGCAATGCATGCATTTACCCATTGGGCATAATGGCCCTCTGAGCCGCCTTCCACCCGCTTGTATTTTTCGGCCACCTTCACTTGTTCCGTACGGGATGTAGGGAGCAGGCGTGCGTTCCTTCCGTAGGTATCGCACATCATTTTCCCTTTTGTTCCAACGAAAATAGCGCCGTTTCCGCCGTCACCCATTATTTCATTCGGTCCCAGTTCCTCCGGCCGTTCCGGCTGAATGCCGCCGTCCATCCAGTTGAGTTCGATATCCTTGCCGTCTTTTCCCTTATACTTAAAATGCACGGAAGAAGACACAGGCCCGCTATCCGGATAATTGGCCCTTTTAAATATTCCTTCATAGATGGTACTCACACTGCAATTCACTTCCGTAGGATAGCCCAGCTCAAGCACCTTGAACACAGGGCCGATAATATGACAGCCCATGTCGCCTAAAGCACCTGTACCATAATCCCACCAGCCGCGCCAGTTAAAAGGCACCAGGTTTTCAATATAATCCTTATAGGGAGCCGTTCCCAACCAAAGATCCCAGTTCAGTTCTTTAGGCACTTCCGCTTTCTGCGAAGGCCATGGAATTCCCTGGGGCCATACCGGCCGGTCGGTCCAGCAATGAACAGTATGTACATCGCCGATAATTCCGGCTTCAAACCATTCTTTTAATTCACGAACGCCGTCATTGGAAGCCCCCTGGTCACCCATCTGGGTCACCACCTTGTATTTCTTCGCAGCTTCGGTTAATATCCGCGCTTCATATATATCATGCGTAAGCGGCTTTTGCACGTAAACATGCTTGCCCAATTGCATTGCCGCCAGGGCTATAATTGCATGGTTATGGTCAGGAGTGGAAACAGACACAGCATCGAACTTCTTCGCGTGCTTGTCGAGCAGTTCCCTCCAGTCATGAATGTACTCCGCTTTAGGAAAGCGTTTTCGGGACGCGGCTGCCTGCCGGTCGTCCACGTCGCAAAGGAATGCGATCTCCGCGTTGCCGCTCTTATAAAAATTATTAATATCGCTTTCTCCCTTTCCGCCTGCGCCGATCCCTGCAACTACCAGCTTATCACTCGGAGCAGTAAAGCCGCGGCCGAGTACATGTCGTGGTACGATCATGAACCCGGCGGCCGCAGCCGCGCCTCCTTTTATAAAATTCCTCCTGCTAAATCCGGAGCCATTATCCGTATTCTTTCCTTTCATGAGTTGAGATTTAATTTTCTAAGCTATTCTTCGTTTATTCAATTTAAGACCTCTAAAGTTAGCATTTAAGCGATTAAAGTTAAACGGTTTAGTATTTAATTGAAAAAGTAACAAAAAAGTTACTATTGTATCCGCCCCTTGTTTTTTACTGTTTAAAATTCTATCTTCAATAAAATAAAGCTGCCGAAATAATTTTTACTAGACCAATAAAGGAGGTAAGTCATGGGAAAAGTAAGGAATATACTCGAGTCAAAAGGCCATGAGGTTTTCTCCATTCATCCCGGCCGTACGGTGTACGATGCGCTGGAAATGCTGGTGGAAAAAAATATCGGCGCCTTGATGGTAACCGAAGAGCATCGGTTTGTCGGTATTTTTTCCGAACGGGATTATGCCCGGAAAGTAATTCTGAGAGGTAAAGCTTCGCGGGAAACATTTATCCGTGAGATCATGACCGAACACCCGGAAACGGTTTGCCCGGACGATACCATCGAATATTGCATGCAGAAAATGACCGATAAACGGATCCGGCACCTTCCCGTAATAGAAGAAGGCGTACTCATCGGCCTTATTTCCATTGGGGACGTCGTAAAATTTATTATCGATGAGCAAAAGTACATCATCGAAAACCTGGAAGGGTACATTACCGGACGCAGATAGCAATGAAAACTTCCGGATATTTTGGCAATTACAAGTAATTAGCTATCTTCATCTTTAGTGAGGCCGGAACGTTCGTGACGCCGCCGTTTCCCAAGGGGCGCCAGCGTAAGCAGCAGCCCAAGCAAACGAATAGTGCGGAAACCAAGAGTCGATAAAAGGAATTTTATAGCTTTTCAATAGCTTTATATAAGAGAACTCCAACTATTTCGCGGGGAGGCGAAGCAAGTGGAAAGTTCTGTAGCCAATACGACTCAGATATGGCCTTTTATGGTCTATACAGCGATTGTTTTCGCGCTGGTAGGCCTGATCCTTGGCCTGTCTTATGTACTCGGTCAGCACCACAATGACCGGGCAAGGGGGGAACCCTATGAATCAGGCATCGTCAGTACCGGAACCGCCCGCCTTCGGTTTCCATCCCAATTTTACATGGTAGCTATGCTTTTCGTCATTTTCGACGTAGAAGCTGTTTTCATCATCACCTGGGCCATTGCCTTTGAGGACCTTGGCTGGCCGGGCTATATCAGCATTTGTGTATTCATTTTCATATTACTGGTCGTGCTTGTCTACGAGTGGCGCAACGGCGCCCTGAATTTCGGGCCGGACGGTAAAAGAATTCTAAAGGGCTACAGGAAAACACTCCGAGAAGCATATCGCCCTGAGTCGCAGCATCCGGAGTCAACTTTCCGGGAAGCAGGCGGAAGCAGGGCTCCCTTCCGGGAAGTGAGCGGAAGCAGCCCCCCCTTCCGAACCCCATAGTGAACATAAGCAGCCCTGGTGTATAAACTTTGAAATAAAAAAATGAAATGGTGGCTTAGTAAACCGGACGATCCCATCGAAACCCTGAAAGGAACAGGTACCATGGAAGAAGCAGTCGAACAAAGCGTCATGCTAAGTTCGGTGGACAAACTGATCGCCTGGGGCCGAAAAAATTCTATGTGGCCTTTTCATTTCGGCTTATCCTGCTGTTTCGTCGAAATGGCCACCAGTATGACGCCGAAGTATGATCTTGCCCGTTTTGGCGCGGAAGTCATCCGGGGAACGCCCCGGGAAGCAGATGTCATGATCATTGCCGGGACCGTATTTATTAAGATGGCTCCCGTGATCAAACGACTGTATGAACAAATGATGGAACCGCGCTGGATCATTTCCATGGGTTCCTGCGCCAATTCAGGCGGCATGTATGATATATACAGCGTGGTACAAGGAGTGGATAAATTCATGCCCGTGGATGTGTATGTAACCGGCTGCCCGCCCCGTCCGGACGCCTTTATGGAGGGGCTGCTGCTCCTGCGTGATGCTGTCGGAAAAGAAAAACGCCCGCTTAGCTGGATGATCGGCGAGCAGGGCATTGTAAAACCGGACAAGATCTCCATGAAAGAACTAAAGCGCGCACAGCGAAAGGAAATGACGACGCTGCGTTCGCCCGACGAAATATAAACCCATGTACGCTGATCTTTCAGCGGCCCTAAGCTCCCGCTTTGGTGAAGGTTCCGTAGAGCCCGAAACCACCCGGGATGAGACGCCCACTTACTGGACGCCGCAGGGGAAGATCGTAGAACTGCTAACCTGGCTCAAAACAGGGATCGAACAACCCTATGAACTTTTGTACGACCTGAGCGCCATTGATATGCGGGCTTTCGGGAAAGACCTTAACGGGCGCGCCAAATTCGATTTTACCGTCGTCTATCATTTATTCTCATTCGGACGAAACGCCTTTTTACGATTAAAGGTGGGCCTGGAAGGCGACTATCCCTCCCATCCCACCGCGACAGCTATCTGGCCTTCAGCGAACTGGTATGAACGGGAAGTATTCGACATGTTCGGCATTCGCTTTGAGGGCCACCCCCATCTTCGCCGCATCTTAATGCCTTCCTCCTGGGAAGGGCACCCGCTCCGGAAGGAGCATCCCGCCCGGGCCACCGAAATGGGCCCATTCCGTCTCTGGGACGAAAAGCAGGACGCAGCACAGGAATCCCTGAAATTCAAACCGGCCGACTGGGGATTAAAAACGCAGTCGGAAGATTCGGACTTTCTTTTCCTCAACATCGGCCCGCAGCATCCCGGCACGCATGGCGTACTCCGGATCGTCTTGCAGCTTGATGGCGAAGAGATCGTGGACGCTGTACCCGAAATCGGCTTTCATCACCGCGGCGCAGAAAAAATGGGAGAGCGTCAATCCTGGCATACTTACATTCCCTATACCGACCGTATCGATTACCTGGGCGGGGTAATGAATAACCTTGCCTACCTGTTGGCAGTTGAAAAACTGGCCGGCATTGAAGTCCCCCGCGGGCCCAAACCATCCGGGTAATGCTCTGCGAACTCTTCCGCATCGCCAGCCACCTGGTTTGGTACGGCACCTTTGCCCAGGATGTGGGTCAGCTATCTCCGGTCTTTTACATGTTCACCGACCGCGAAAAAGTATTCAGCATTGTAGAAGCGATCACCGGTGGGCGTATGCATCCCAACTGGTTCCGCATAGGCGGCGTGGCGCAGGATCTTCCCGATGGCTGGGAAACGCCCGTCAGGGAATTCGTCGCTTATTTCCCCAAAAAGCTCAGGGAATACGATAAGATGGTCATGCGGAACAGCATTTTCAAAGCCCGCACAAAAGGCATCGGCATTTTCACCCTGCAAGAGGCCATTGAATGGGGAGTCACCGGCCCCGGGCTGCGCGCCTGCGGCTTTGAATGGGATATGCGCAAAAAGCGCCCCTACTCCGGATACGAAAATTTTGAGTTCGACATACCCACAGCGAGCAACGGAGACTGTTATGATCGTGCGGCCGTCCGGGTCGAGGAGATGCGGCAAAGCCTGCGCATTGTCGACCAATGCCTGAAAAACATGCCTGAAGGCCCCTACAAAGCATCCCACCCCCTCACCACCCCACCCATCAAAAAACACACCATGCAGGACATTGAAACCCTGATCAATCATTTTTTGAATGTCAGCTGGGGGCCGGTGATCCCCCCGGGCGAAGCAATGAGCTGCATTGAAGCAACCAAAGGATGGAATGGGTATCATTTAATCAGCGATGGGAACACCTCTCCCTACCGGGTGCGGGTAAGAGCGCCCTCCTTCGCACATATGCAGATGCTTCCCTATATCTCGCGCGGCTATACGGTAGCGGATCTGCTTTCAATTTTGGGGGCGATGGATTTTGTTTTGGCGGATGTGGATAGGTAGTTTACAGTTTTTAGTTCAAGGTTTAAAGTTCAAAGTTTAAAGTTCAAAGTTTAAAGTTCAAGGTTTAAAGTTCAAGGTTTAAAGTTCAAAGTTTAAAGTTCAAGGTTTAAAGTTCAAGGTTTAAGGTTTTTACGGGGATGTTATCGGAGATTGAAAAGGAACAGATTGACAGGGAGGTTGCGGCGGTGCCTGTTAAGGAGGCGGCCGGAATTGAAGCGCTGAAAATTATTCAGCAGCACCGGGGATGGGTATCGGACGAAAGCCTTCGGGAGGTCGCTGCTTATCTTGGAGTGGCCCCTGAGGAACTGGACAGCGTGGCCACTTTTTATAACCTGATCTTTCGCCAGCCGGTGGGCAGGCACATTATCCTGCTTTGCGACAGTATTTCTTGCTGGGTCATGGGATACGAGCAATTGCGCACTCAGCTACAGCATAAACTGGGTATCGGTTTCGGCCAGACCACCGCGGACGGGTGTTTCACCCTCCTGCCGAACCCCTGCCTGGGAACTTGTGACCACGCCCCGGCATTGATGATTGACGGGGACTTATATAAAGATGTATCGGTTGAAATGCTGGAGGAAGTGTTAAGCAAATACAAATAGTTCAAAGTTTAAGGTTCAAAGTTAAAAGTTTTTAGTTGATGGCTACTGTTAGAAGGTTTGAAGATTTTGAGGTGTGGCAAAAGGCAAGGGAATTGTCAAAATTAGTTTATGAAATTTCGGAGCAGGGAAAATTCGCATCTGATTTCAGCTTGAAGGACCAGATCAGAAGATCAAGCGGCTCAATAATGGACAATATTGCCGAAGGGGCGGAGCGAAGTGGAAACGGAGAATTCATGCAATTCCTTGGTATTGCAAAGGGATCAGCCGGAGAAGTTCGCTCGCAACTATATAGGGCATTAGATCTCCACTATATTACCCGGGAAGAATTTGATGAACTGGTTGGAAAAGTTCTCGGCATCAGCAAAATGATCATGAGTCTTATTCAGTATCTCAAACGGTCCAACTTAAAGGGAGAAAGATTCAAAACCCAAAACCCTGAAACCTTATCCACAAACCTTAAACCTTGAACTTTATACTTTGAACTTTAAACCTTAAACTACAAATGAAACCCCTAACCACCCATATCAAAACAGACGGCAGCCCGCTTAGCCTGGAAGAATATGAAAGGCTGGGAGGTTACCAGGCGCTGCGCAAGGCATTGGGAATGTCGCCGGCGGAAATTACGGCGGAAGTAAAGGATTCCAACCTGAAAGGCCGGGGCGGGGCGGGCTTTAATACCGGGATGAAATGGAGCTTCGTGCCCATGGACGAAAATATTGACACGAAATACCTGATCTGCAATGCCGATGAAATGGAGCCGGGGACGTTCAAGGACAGGTGGCTGCTGGAAGGGCACCCGCATCAATTACTGGAAGGCATGCTGATCGCCGCTTATGCCATACAGGCCACGGAAGGATATGTGTTTCTGCGCTGGGCTTACAAAACAGCGGCTGAAGGAATTCGTAGGGCAATCGCAGAAGCCGAACTGTCGGGCTACCTCGGGCAAAATATCCTTGGAAGCGGCTTCCATCTGAAAATGCACCTGCATACCGGTGTGGGGCGTTACATGTGCGGAGAAGAAACAGCGCTGCTGAATTCTCTTGAGGGAAAGCGGGCCACCCCCAGGGCCAAACCTCCCTTCCCCCAGGTAAGCGGCCTGTTCGGAAAACCCACAATCGTGAATAACGTGGAAACCTTTTCCTGCATTCCGCACATTATTTCCATGGGGGCGGACTGGTTCAGGAACCTGAGCAAGAACCCGCAGGACGGAGGCACGAAAATCTATGGTGTAAGCGGGCAGGTGAAGCGGCCGGGAGCCTGGGAACTTCCCATGGGCGTTACGCTCCGGGAACTGATCGAAGAACATGCCGGTGGCATGAAGGACGGATTTCATTTCAGAGGCGCATTGCCGGGAGGCGCTTCCACCGATTTCCTGGTGGAAGAACACCTGGATGTGGCCATGGATTACGGATCGGTAGCGGCGGCCGGAAGCCGGCTCGGCACGGGAACGGTGGTTGTCCTGGATGACCGGACCTGCCCTGTTGGCTTCGTACATAACCTGGAGCATTTTTTTGCACAGGAGTCCTGCGGCTGGTGTACCCCCTGTCGGGAAGGCCTTCCCTGGACTGAAAAAATATTAAAAGCCCTGGAGAACGGGGAAGGCAGGGAAAACGACCTGGATACACTGGCATTCCACACGAAGGCCCTGGGACCCGGTCATACCTTCTGCGCGCTGGCGCCCGGCGCCATGGAACCCTTGCAAAGCGCTCTGAAATATTTCAGACAGGATTTTGAGCAGCATATTCACGAAAAAAGATGTCCTTATGGCCACACTATTCATTGATAACGCTCCTTATGAAGTAAAGGAAGGTAAAAACCTGCTGGAAGCCTGTCTTTCACTCGGCTTTAACCTGCCCTACTTTTGCTGGCACCCGGCCATGGGATCGGTGGGCGCCTGCCGGCAGTGCGCCGTAAAATCTTTTAAGGATGAAGAAGATGCGCAGGGCAAGCTGGTGATGGCCTGCATGGAGCCCGTACGTGACCAGGCCCGGATTTCCATCAGTAATAGTGAAGCGGTGGATTTCAGGGCGCATATCATTGAATGGCTCATGACCAACCATCCTCACGACTGCGCCGTTTGCGATGAAGGAGGCTCCTGCCATCTGCAGGACATGACCGTAATGACAGGACATAATTACCGGGACTACCGGTTTAACAAACGCACCTACCGGAACCAGTACCTGGGACCCTTCCTTAACCATGAAATGAACCGCTGCATCCATTGCTACCGCTGCGTACGCTTTTACAAAGATTATGCGGGCGGCAAAGACCTGGACGCTATGGGAGCGCATAATCACGTATATTTTGGCCGAAGTGAGGACGGCGTGCTGGAAAACGAATTCAGCGGGAACCTGGCGGAAGTCTGTCCCACGGGCGTTTTCACCGATAAAACACTGAAACAGCATTATACCCGTAAATGGGATATGCGCAGTGCGCCGTCCGTTTGCCAGGGATGCGGAATGGGCTGTAATATTATTGCGAGCGAACGGTACGGGGAGCTTCGGCAGATCAGCAGCCGCTTTAACGGCGAAGTGAACGGCTACTTTATCTGTGACAGGGGGCGTTTCGGCTATGAGTTTGTCAATAGCGATAACCGCATCCGCGAAATCGCCCTGAAAGACAAGCCCGCGGCCAAAGACAAAAACAGCCTCCTTAGCGCTGCGGCCGCTAAGATCATGGAAGGGAAAGTCCTGGGCGTCGGCTCACCGAGAGCTTCCCTGGAATCCAATTTTGCCCTGCGCATGCTGGTGGGAGAGGATAACTTTTACCATGGCGTTTCCGATACAGACTTCGACCTGGTGAATCTTTCGCTCCGCATCCTGAAGGAAGGCCCGGCAAAGACACCCACTCTTGGCGAGATCGAACAGGCCGACGCCATCCTGATACTGGGAGAAGACCTGATAAATACCGCCCCCAGGATGGCGCTGGCCCTCCGGCAGGCGGTGCAACGCTCACCTGCCGAAGCAATTTCCCAATCCATAAAGGTCCCGCTTTGGCAGGATGCCGCAATTCGTGAAGCCATCCAGGATGACAAGGCGCCTTTGTACAGCATTACCCCTTACCCGGCTAAACAGGATGAGCTTGCCGCGAAAAGCCTGTATGAAAGCCCTGACGATATTTCCCGCCTTGGCTTTGCCGTTGCGCATTCGATCTATGCCGCCACTACGGAAATCAAACGGCTTAACGACGAAGAAAGAACGCTGGTTTCCCTGATCGCCGACACGTTACTTCGGGCCGAACGTCCGCTGATCATTTCCGGCTACGGCGCCGGCAGCGAGCCGGTCATACGTTCAGCTGCCGATGTTGCCTGGGCCCTTTCCAAAAAGGGAAGGAATGTCCGGCTTGCCCTTACGGTTCCCGAATGTAACAGTATGGGGCTGGCCATGATGGGCGGACACCGGTTCGAATCAGCCCTTGACGCCGTTAAAAGCGGGCATTCCGATACCGTAATAATACTTGAAAACGATCTTTACCGCCGGGCGGAAAAGGAGCTGGCCGATGAATTCTTCCAAAGCAGCCGGGAGGTGATCCTGCTCGACCATTTATATCATCAAACGGCGGAAGCAGCCGGTATGCTCATTCCCGTGGCCACCTTTGCCGAAGCAGACGGCACGCTGGTAAACAGTGAGGGGCGGGGTCAGCGTTTCTTCCAGGTATTTACGCCAGATGAACCTATACAGGAAAGCTGGCGATGGCTTCAGCAGCTGGCGGGCGCCTGCAGCAGGGAAAACCTGAGTCATCTTAAAACATTTGATGACTTTCTGCGCGAAATGGCCAGGGTGCTGCCGCAATTCCAGGGTGTGGAAGAAATCAGCCCCTCCGCGGATTTCCGGATTGGCGCACAGAAGATCCCGCGGCAGCCTCATCGTTACAGCGGCCGCACAGCTAAAGATGCCCACATCCAGGTAAGCGAACCCAAGCCGCCAGAAGACGAGGATACCCCGCTTTCCTTTACAATGGAAGGCTACAAAGGCATTCCTCCTTCTTCCGTCATTCCTTTTTTCTGGTCGCCGGGATGGAACTCCATACAGTCCGTCAATAAGTACCAGGTAGAAGTAGGCGGCTCCCTGCACGGAGGCGATCCAGGGAAACGCCTGATCCACCCGGAAGAGGTGGGAGAAACGGCCTTTTTTGCCGAACAAGCAGCGCCCTTTCAGGCACGGGAAGGCTGCCTTTACCTCATTCCGCGCCACTTTATTTTCGGCACTGAAGAACTCAGTGTTTATACGCCGGGGATCGCTTCCCAAAGTCCCGCGCCCGGGCTGAGGGTCAGTACAAAAGATGCCGCTTTATGGGGGCTGGGCAACGGCGACTCTTTGGAATTCCAGTACAAAGGGCAGGAATATAAACTGCCCCTGCAAATAGAAGAAAATTGCCCGCCGGGCATGGGGACGGTTCCGCTCGGACTAACGGGTGTTCCCTATATGGATCTTCCCGGATGGGTAAAACTAAAGTCGGATGGAAGAAATGGAAGCAGCTATTAATCCCTGGTGGATCATTGGAGGTGTCCTATTCGTGGTACTGAATACCGCCGCCGGCCTTATCTGGCTGGAAAGGCGGCTGCTGGCCTTATGGCAGGACCGCTATGGCCCCAACCGCGCGGGCCCCTTCGGCATACTGATCGTCCTGGCCGATTCCATTAAAATGTTTTTCAAGGAGGACTGGGTCCCTCCCTTTGCCGACCGCCTGGTCTTCGTCTTCGCACCCGCCATTGTGGTTGCTACCGTACTCATGAGCTTTACCATTATCCCTTTTGCGCCCGGCCTTATGGTAGCTGACTTTAACATTGGCATCCTGCTGTTCCTCGCCTTCTCTTCCCTGGGAGCCTACAGCATTATGCTGGGAGGCTGGGCTTCCAACAATAAATATTCCTTGCTGGGCGCCATGCGCGGAGCGGCACAGATGATCACCTATGAAGTATTCATGGGACTGTCGCTGATGGGTGTGGTCCTATTGAGCGGATCCTTTAATCTGAAGGACATTGTACTGGCCCAGCAGGGCGGATGGTTTATTTTCCCGCAGTTTGTCGGCTTTTTCATTTTCCTGGTGGCCGGGATCGCCGAGACCCACCGCCTGCCTTTCGACATACCCGAATCGGAAAGCGAGCTGGTCGCCGGCTTCCATTCGGAATATTCGGGAATGAAATTCGGTATGTTCTTTATCGGTGAATACATGGGCGTTACGCTGATATCATGCCTTGTAACGACGCTCTATTTCGGCGGCTGGCTTGGGCCGGATTTCCTGCCCCCTATCATCTGGTTTGTGATTAAGACCTTCGCGTTCATTTGCTTGTTCATCCTGTTGCGGGCGTCGCTGCCACGCCCCAGGTATGACCAGCTGATGGAATACGGTTGGAAATTCTTGCTGCCTCTTTCACTGCTGAATTTACTGGTGACGGCAGCGATAAAATTGTTATAGTATGTACAGTTTATTAAGAACCATGTGGCTGACTTTCCTGCATATGTTCCATAAGCGGGAAACGTATCAGTATCCGGAAAAGAAAGCCCCTTTACCGGCGCGGTGGCGGGGAAGGATCGTGCTGACCCGTGACCCTGATATGGGTGAACGATGTGTAGGCTGTTACCTTTGCGCAGCGGCTTGCCCGGTTGACTGCATTGCGCTTCAAGCCGCCGAAGACGAGGAGGGGCGCCGTTACCCGGAGTTTTTCCGGATCAATTTTTCCCGCTGCATTTATTGCGGCTATTGTGAGGAAGCCTGCCCTACCTATGCGATCCAGCTCATACCGGACTATGAAATGGCGGAGTACGACCGGCAGAACCTGGTCTATGAAAAGGAAGACCTGCTGATAAACGGCCAGGGAAAATACCATGGATACAACTACTATAAAGTAGCGGGGCTGGCCATTGGCGGAAAAGGAAAAGGCGAAGCGCAGAAAGAAGATCCTCCTGTAAACCTGAAAGACTTATTGCCATGAACCTCGCTTTTAACATAGCAGCGGTCATCGCCGTCGTTTGCACCATCATGGTGGTGACCCGGTATAATATCATGCATGCCCTGCTATACCTGGTAACCTCCTTTATGGCGGTTGCAGTCATCTTTTTTACCTACGGAGCCCCGTTTATCGCCGCCCTGGAACTGATCGTGTACGCAGGCGCCATCATGGTCCTGATGGTATTCGTGATCATGATGCTAAATCTCGGAGGCGAATCGGCCGGAGAAGAAAAACAGTGGCTAAGCCCCCGCATATGGATATTCCCGGCATTACTGTCCCTGGTACTGCTGGTGGAACTGATCTGGCTCATCTATTCAGAAGATTACGTAAACAACGAACAAATAAAGGTAGTGGATACGAAAGAAGTAGCCTTGTCCCTGTACGGCCCTTATATGCTGGCGGTTGAACTATCGGCCATGTTACTGATGGCCGGCATAGTGGGCGCCTATCACCTGGGGCGGCAGCGGAAAAAGATCGTACACCGCTTCCTGGAAAGGAGTGACAGATGAATTTACCGCCAATGGAAACCGGCCTGCTGCTGGCAGGCATACTTTTTATGCTTGGCTTGCTGAGCGTATTAATACGGAGGAACATACTTTTCATGCTGATGTCCGTAGAGATCATGCTGAACGCTGCAGGGCTGGCATTTATCGTGGCCGGGGCGCGCTGGAGCCAGCCCGACGGACAGATCATGTTCATGTTCATCCTGGCCATGGCCGCCGCCGAAGTTTCCGTAGGCCTTGCGCTGATCCTCCAGATCTATCATCAACTCAAAACAATTGACAGCGATGCGGCAAGTAAAATGAAATTTTGAACGAAGTCAAAGTTCCTGCAAAAGGCGGCGCCCGTCGTAGCCAACGTTGAACTTTGAACATTAAACTTTGAACCAATATGGCATGGTGGTTAATTCCGGCTTTCCCCTATTTAGGAGCAATGATCCTGATCCTTGCCGGCGGCCGGCTTTCTAAACCGGCAGCAGGGATCATTGGCTGCGGAAGCATGGGGCTTTCCGCGCTGCTGACTATTATTACCGGCGTTGCGTTTATTTCCGGGAAAGGCGAACCCCTGACACTCCGGCTTTGGGAATGGTTTGACGTGGCTGGCTGGAGCCCCGGGATCACCCTTTACCTGGATTCCCTGTCACTGGTTTTTACCTTTGTCATTACGTTTGTGGGTTTCCTGATCCATGTCTATTCCACCGGCTACATGGCCAAAGATGAGGGCTTCACTCGCTTTTTCGCTTACCTGAACCTGTTCGTGGGCTCCATGCTGATGCTGGTGCTGGCCGACAACCTGCTGCTGATGTATTTGGGATGGGAAGGCGTAGGCCTTTGCTCCTTCCTTCTTATCGGTTTCTGGTATAAGGATCCTGTAAACGGAGCGGCTGCGCAAAAAGCATTTATTGTTACCCGGATCGGCGATACGGCCTTTGCCATCGGATTATTTATGCTGTTCCAGGCATTCGGCACCCTGAATATCCGGGAGATCCTGAGCGGTACGGAAGGCGTATGGCCTGCCGCCGCCAGCCCCACGGTAATTGCGCTGCTTCTGCTTGGCGGAGCGGTGGGAAAATCAGCCCAGCTGCCCCTGCAGACCTGGCTTCCAGATGCAATGGCCGGCCCCACCCCGGTTTCGGCGCTGATCCATGCTGCCACCATGGTTACGGCCGGGGTCTACCTGATCGCCAGGATGCATCCCATCTTCGAGCTTTCTCCCGCGGCAATGAGTACCGTGGCGCTTATCGGGGCTCTGACGCTGCTCATTGCTGGGTTCAGCGCCCTTTGCCAGCGGGACCTGAAACGGGTGCTGGCCTACTCCACCATCAGCCAGATCGGGTATATGTTCCTGGCGCTGGGGCTCGGCGCATGGACGGCCGCCATTTTCCATTTTTTTACCCATGCTTTCTTCAAGGCCTTGCTATTCCTGGGAGCGGGCGCCGTGATCGAAGCCCTGCATCACGAACAGGATATGTTCAAAATGGGCGGCTTGCGCAAGGAACTTCCCGTGGTCTATTGGACTTTTCTCGCCGGCTCCGCATCCCTGGCTGCGCTGCCCCTTATCACCGCCGGTTTTTACAGCAAGGACCAGATCGTCTGGCTGGCCTTCGCCGGTGAAAATGGCAGTACCTGGCTATGGCTTGCAGCGTTAACGGGAGCATTTCTTACCGCTATATATACCTTCCGGATGGTGTTCATCACCTTCTGGGGTGAAGTCAAAACAGCCGTTTCTCATCATCCGGGCAAGGCGATGACTGTCCCGCTGCTGATCCTTGCTTTCTTTTCCATCTTTGCCGGCTTTATCGAATTACCGCATAACCTGGGGCATATTACCTTATTTTCCGGCTTTCTGAATACCGTATTGCCGGTATCCCACTCCGTCAGGGAGTCCATCGCACTGGAATGGCTCTCCCAGGGCATCGCCGCGATACTCACTTTTGGAGGCATTTATATTTCCTGGTTGTTTTTTATACGGAAACCGCAGCTGCTGCCCGGACTGGATAAAAGCACCAGGGGCTTGCAGCGGCTTTTTCATTCCGGATGGGCCTTTGACCAATTATACGGAGCCCTCTTGGTAAGGCCCTATAAATGGCTGGCTGCCATCAACCGTGAAGATATTACGGATAAATTTTATACAAGCCTTGCTTCCTTCAGCTTCTGGCTGAACAGGCAATTTATTCAAACCCAAACAGGAATCCTCCGGCAATACATTCTCGGCGCTGCGATAGGAGCCCTTATTATTTTGACTATTAGCATTTTAGCATGAAACTATTTTAAATATGATCCTCGCCTGGCTGATATTGATCCTGCTGACCGGAGGGCTGCTTTCCTGGCTGATTGCCCGCTGGAATGTGTTGCTGGCGCGGTATACGGCCCTGGCAGCGGTGCTTCTTGACTTCGCCATCGCCCTGGGAATCTGGCTGCAAAACCCATCGCCCGGGGAATGGATAACAGACCTGAACCTGGAATGGATCCCCCGCTTCGGCATCCGCTTTCATTTAGCGCTCGACGGCCTGAGCCTGCTAATGCTCCTGCTTACCTTTTTCCTGGGAGCGCTGGGCGTGCTTTGCTCCTGGAAAGAGATCAGGGAGCGGCCCGGCTTCTTTCATTTTAACCTGCTTTGGGTACTCGCCGGCATAACCGGCGTATTTCTGACAATGGACCTTTTTCTCTTTTATTTTTTCTGGGAAGTCATGCTCATTCCTATGTATTTCCTGATCGGTATCTGGGGCCACGCAAACCGCATTTACGCCGCTTATAAATTTTTTATTTTCACGCAGGCCAGCGGGCTATTCATGTTACTGGCCATCCTGGGGCTTTATTTCATCCAGGGACAAAGCTCCGGGAACTATTCCTTCGATTATTTTGACTTACTGGGTACGGAATTACCGGCAGGTATTGCCGGCTGGCTCATGGGCGGCTTCCTCCTTGCCTTTATCGTGAAACTGCCCGCCTTCCCCTTCCACAACTGGCTTCCCGATGCGCATGGAGAAGCCCCTACCGCCGGCAGCCTGGTATTGGCCGGATTGCTGCTAAAGACCGGGGCCTATGGCCTGATCCGCTTTGTATTGCCGCTGTTCCCGGAACAAGCCATGAACTTCGCTCCCTGGGGAATGCTGCTGGGCGTGATCGGGATCCTGTACGGAGGCAAGCTCGCCTTTGCCCAAACCGATCTGAAACGGCTCATTGCCTACACGAGCGTAAGCCACATGGGTTTCGTCATGCTGGGGGTATTTGCCTTTACTGAAATGGCGCTGCAGGGAGTAGTGATGCAAATGATCACCCACGGCATCAGCACGGGAGCCTTATTTCTCCTGGCAGGAATGCTGTACGAACGTACGCATACCCGGGACATTACCCAAATGGGAGGTTTGTGGAAAGGGCATCCGGCGCTCGGCGCCGCCATGATGGTCTTTGTCATGGCTTCCCTGGGATTGCCGGGCCTGGGAAATTTCATTGCGGAGTTCCTCACGTTAAACGGTACCTGGCCTTCCAACCGGCTAATGACGGTACTGGCCGCGACGGGCCTGGTAATCGCCACTATCTACTCGCTGCGCATTATGCAGAAAGTGTTTTTCGGACAAACACAGAAGGAATGGGAATTTCCAGATATGCGGCTCCGGGAGTACCTGATCATGATGCCCCTGGTGGCGGCGATCATCTGGCTTGGCTTATTTCCGCAAAAAGCGTTGGAAACATCGGAAAATGCGATCATGAAACTAAACCAGCCAGGAAGCGTCTTCAACATCTCACCCGGCGCCCCCGCGCTAAATCAGGCGGAGAATACTTTGAAAATCCAACCCGGCGAAAAGGAGGTCTTCGATGAACGGAACTGATTTTATGAGCATTCTCCCTTTACTGATCTGTTCGGCAGCAGCCCTCGTATTGATCAGCGCCATTGCCATTCGCCGCAATCACCTGTTAATGTATATACTGACCCTGCTCTCCTTCCTCGCCGCGTTTGCAGGAGTTTTTTATTCATATGACAGCATTCCGCATATTATTGAGCCGCTCTTTATCATTGACGGCGCAGGCATTTTCAGCATGGGGCTTATCCTGCTGGCAGCGCTGGCCGTAACCCTCCTTTCCTACGGCTATTTTGAACAAAGAGAAAGCCGCAGGGAAGAATATTATGTGCTGCTGGTCCTGGCTACCCTGGGCGCACTGGTCCTGGTCATCAGCCGGCATTTCGCTTCCCTGTTTCTGGGGCTGGAAACACTTAGCGTAAGCCTTTACGGCCTTATCGCCTACCTTCGCCGCCGCGAAAGATCAGATGAAGCTGGTATTAAGTACCTGATCCTGGCCGCCTTTTCTTCCGCCTTCCTGTTGTTTGGCATGGCGCTTATTTACGCGCAGACCGGGAATATGTCTTTCCCGGAAATAGGCAAATCCCTGGCAGCGATGGAGCAGCTTACCCCGCTGCTGATGGCCGGTTTCGGAATGATGATCGTGGGCATCGGCTTCAAGCTGGCTGTGGTGCCCTTTCATATGTGGACTGCCGATGTGTACGAGGGCGCTCCAGCCCCGGTAACCGCCTTTATCGCCACTGTTTCCAAAGGGGGAATGATGATCCTTTTGCTTCGCTTCTTTGCAGAGGTGAATGCTTACCGCTACCCTGTACTCCTGCTTATTTTCTCGGTAATCGCCATTATTTCCATGTTCGCAGGAAACCTGCTTGCGCTTATGCAGCAAAATGTAAAACGCCTCCTGGCCTACTCCTCTGTCGCCCACCTGGGTTACCTTCTGGTAGCCTTTATCGCCGTTGCTGGAAATGCGGGCGGCGCCGGCGTGGAAGCCGTCATCTTTTACCTGGTTGCATATTTCATCACCACGCTGGGCGCCTTCGGCGTCCTTACCGTGCTTTCCGATCCCGTACGCGATGCCGAAAAGATGGAAGACTATAAAGGCCTCCTCTGGAACCGCCCCTGGCTGGCCCTGGTATTTACCGCCATGCTTCTGTCACTAGCGGGCATTCCGCTCACCGCCGGTTTCATAGGCAAATTCTACGTGGTGGCAGCCGGCGTGGATTCCAGCCGCTGGCTGCTGGTCATTATGCTGGTTATCAATAGCGTTATCGGGCTATTCTATTACCTGCGCCTGGTAGTCATGATGCTCCAGCCGCCGGATGCCCGGGAAACAAGCGAATCGCTGCACCCGGCATTCTATATAATCGGAGGCACTACGCTTGCCGCCCTCCTGCTGATGCTGGTCTGGTTTGGCATATACCCCGGATACCTGATGGACCTCATCCGGGAAATGCAAATCGCGGCGAGATGATGCCTTTGCGGGAAATTCCGGACCCCGTTAAGGATTATTCGGACAAATGTGCTAAATTAGGTAAAAAGAAGCTTTGCCTGAACCAACAAACAACCCGTTGCGGGAAGATCCTTACCTGCTCTCGGAGGACAGCATCCGGGAGCCGCCGGTAACATTTTCCGGGAAATTCCGGCAATTAGGCCCCGGCTTTATTCTCTCGGCAGCCATCGTCGGTTCCGGGGAACTGATCGCCACCACTACACTTGGGGCGAAAGCGGGATTTATTACCTTCTGGGTAATCCTACTGAGCTGCCTGGTGAAAGTAACGCTCCAGCTTGAATTTGGCAAGCATGCTATTTATTCGGGCGAGACCATTATGGCCGCCTTCAACCGGCTTCCCGGCCCCCGCCTGGGCAAGGCCAGCTGGACCATCTGGACCTGGCTTTTCATCCAGCTGTTCAAGCTACTGCAGGTGGGCGGTATCATTGGAGGGGTAGCGATTGCCCTGCATATCGCCTTCGCTTTCCTTCCGGTTCCGGCCTGGACCTTTCTGGCAGCCATTTCGGCCGCCTTACTGGTTTATAAAGGGTATTATGGTTCGGTCGAAAAACTTTGCCTCCTGATGATCGGCTTATTCACGCTCCTGACCTTTGCCTCGCTTTTTTCGCTTCAATATACCCCATACGCATTAGGCTGGGATGAAATAGCCAGCGGGTTATCATTCAACCTGCCCGTGGCGGCTGTTGGCGTGGCGATCGCCGCCTTCGGCATTACCGGCGTAGGCGGGGATGAGATCATGTATTATAATTACTGGTGCATTGAGAAGGGCTATGCCCGGTTTACCGGCCCTTACCGGGATACTCCGGAATGGCAGCGCAGGGCGAAGGGATGGATATCGGTGATGTACCTGGATGCCCTCTTTTCCATGCTCATTTATACCTTGGTAACAGCAGCCTTTTATCTCCTGGGTGCAGCTATCCTGCACCGCCAGGGCACCGTACCGGAAGGATACGCAATGATTGAGACCTTGTCCTATATTTATACGGAAACCCTCGGCCCCTGGGCAAAATCGGTATACCTGCTGGGTGCCTTTATTGTTCTTTACTCTACCTTGTTTGCCGCCCTGGCCAGCTGGACGCGCATTTTCTCCGATGCCTTCGGGCAAATAGGCTGGCTTGATTTTTACCGGCAGGAAACAAGGAAAAAAAGCATTGCCATCATGGCCTGGGTTTTTCCCTTTGCCTGGTCGCTGCTCTACCTCTTCATTAAGCTCCCGGTTTTGATGATCCTGCTAGGCGGGTTCAGTACATCCATCCTGCTGCTGATCGTTGTTTTTGCCGCGTATAATTTCAGGTACCGGCGCACGCCGGCAAACCTCCTCCCAACCCGCTTTTATGATGTCAGCCTCTGGATAAGCGCGCTGGTGATCCTCGCCGTTGGTGTTTATTCCATAAGCAAAGTGATTTGAATTCCCGGGCAACAAGCCCGGTTTGAAGTAATGGCATACCGTAGTTGTTTCAGATTTGCCGTCAAAATAGGGTAATATTTTCATGAATTTACCCACAAAACAGGGCGATTATTTTGTAAATTTGCCCCCAAAATGGGAAAAATGTTGCATAGAAACATCCTAAAGGAGGTCAGGAACTGCTTGCATCGAAATTCAAGGTACTTAACAGTCTTAATTTTTGGGTACGCCAAAAGGCAGACGCCTCTGCGGAGGTTGATTTTGTAATGCAACACAATGGAAATATTATTCCCATTGAAGTAAAATCCGGTTCTACAGGGTCCCTAAGATCTTTGCACGCATTTATGGATACTGCTCCGCATAACCTGGCGGTAAGACTATACAATGGAAAACTTAAAACAGATCACATATTTACACTAAACGGCAAAAAATACCTGCTGTTGAATCTTCCTTACTATTTAGGAGGGCAGATTGAAAACTATCTTGACTGGGTAAAATCTGGTAGAAATCCTGATCAATAGACGCCGCCTTATTGGCAGCAGCCAATCCACGCTACAGCTTATCTGATCACTTTCAAACCAAACACATTTTCCGCCCGTCCGAGTTAAGTACATTCTGATGCCTGCGCTATCTTGCCGCTTTTTTACTATTTATCCAGGTAGTTATTACCGCATATTTGTACAAGGCGACACCGAAAAAGCCAGACAAATACCAGGGCTTGGATTGGAACGACTTTGACCTGTTGCCGGAAAACAAAAAAGCAAAGTCATGAAAAAAAGAAGGATCTCAACGGAAGAGTACCAGTTCGCATTGTCCATTTTTGAAAGGGAATTTCCTCCGCGCGATGAAATCACCATTACGGACGGTACGGGACTTGGCGGCAGGCCTTATGTTCGCCCGACCATTGACGGCCACATCAGGATCTACATGGGCGCACTTTATGATAAATGCCTGGATTCTGACAGCAATAAAGCAGCTTTCGCGCATGAGCTTACCCATGCATGGCAAATTGAACATTATGGTTTGCTATGGTATGGCGCCCAGGCAATTGATAACCAGGTACTATCTGACGACGCTTATTCTTATGTCTGCGATGCAACAAAAACGCTGGGCGATTATAATGCTGAGCAGCAAGGGGAAATTATATCTGATTATTTCCGGAAAGACCCCTGCGCATCTGCCGTTGCCAGGAAAACGCTGCACAGCCAAACCTGGAAGTTGTTGATTGGCAGCGACGGCAGGGACATCACTGTTGATGCTAACGGAGTTTATTACCTGGTGAATACCGCAGGCCTTATTTACCGGTACGAAGGCAAGGACTGGCGCCGCTTGTCGGGAAGCGCCGGACGTTCCATTGCCGCAAATAATAACAGCGTCTGCCTGGTCAATACAGAAGGGATGATTTACCGGTTAATAAGCGAAACCTGGGAAAGAATGCCCGGCAGCGACGCAATAGATATAGCCATTAACCAGGACGGCGCCATTTGGATGGTGAACACAGCCGGCAAGATCTATCAATTTCAGGGATCCTCATGGAAGCAGATGCCAGGCAGCGACGGAATCCGAATTGCCGCAGGAGGCGGACAGGTATGGCTCATCAATACTGTTGGAAAAATATACCAGTTCAACGGTTCGGGCTGGACGCAGACCAGCGGCAGCGATGGCCGGGATATTACCGTTGCAAATGACGGAACCGTTTTTCTCACAAATACAGTTGGCAATATATACCAGCGGGAGGGAAATAACTGGACCCAGCTGGATGGAAGCGATGGAAGCGCCATCTCGGCAAACAATGGAAAACTGGCCCTCATAAATACCAAAGGACGGTTGTACTACCGGAATTTCGGTTTAATGCGTAATCACGATTGGAATATCGCCGCCTCTTCATTCGTAAGCACCCGGCAATAAATAGAAGGCCGGAGAAGCGGCAGTGACCTGCAACTTTTTCCGTTTTGGGAGCGTCTTATATAGAAAACCCAACAATATGAAAAGGTTTCCCGCAAAACTCTTGATCAGCATTATTCTTCTCTCAGGCTGTATACCTAGTGCAACCGCGCAAAATTCGCAGTCCCGTGACATATCCGGGTTCGAGGCCATTAGCCTGGAAGGCTCCTTTGAAGTTTTTATTGAAGAAGGCGCCAGGGAAAGCCTCCGGATGGAAGGTGATTCCGAAACCATGAATAAGATAAAGACCGAGGTCAGGGACGGAACGCTGAAAATTTACACCGAAAGGAAATGGTGGGATTGGAAGGGCTGGATTGATAATGGGCCCGTCAATATTTACATCACGTATAAGGAACTCAATGCTCTCTCCGTAAGCGGTTCCGGAACCATCAAATCTGAAAGCGAGCTGCGCAATAATTCCCTTGGCTTGTATGTAAGCGGATCGGGAAACATACAAGCGCCCATTAACGTATCTTCGCTGGAAAGCCATATCAGCGGTTCCGGGAAACTGGTCGTCTCAGGCAGCAGCGGCGAAGCAGATATCCGGGTTTCCGGATCGGGCGACTTTTCCGGAAAGAACCTGGAAGTCAACGAGGCGGAAATCCATATCAGCGGTTCCGGAAATGCCTGGCTAAGGGTTGAGGAGGAACTTGAGGCCCGTATCAGCGGCTCCGGAAATGTTCACTACAGTGGCAACCCTGTCCGTAAAAGCATATCAAGCAGCGGTTCCGGCAAAGCCATTGCCCGAAACTGAGTCCGGCAAGAATCTGGAAGTCAGCGAGGCGAAAATAACATCAAACGATCGCTGACCCGACATCAGATCTGAAGCACAACCGGAAACATTCGATCTTTCCGGCAAAGAGGTATTGCCGGGTTAAAGCTTAGCGAACTATTTTCAGAGAAGCTGAAAAAATTTTCTCCCTGCCGCTGTTTAATTGATAAGATGCCAGCAGTATCAGGAAGGTATTCAGTATGTAAAATCCTGGCAGCATCAGCCAGCCAACGATAGGCGGAAAAAACAATTGAAGATGCATAATTTTCGCCATAATCAGATAGCAAAATAACAAGAAAGCTGCCAGCGACCAGGTGATCTGGAAGTTAATAATGCGCTTTCCAAGGTTCCGGGCATTCTTTACCTGATCCTTTTTTATATGCCAAAGGAACATCGGCACAAAAATATTTCCAAAAGGAATAAACCAGAATGACAAGGCGGA
This sequence comes from Anseongella ginsenosidimutans, assembly GCF_008033235.1. Lineage (GTDB taxonomy): Bacteria > Bacteroidota > Bacteroidia > Sphingobacteriales > Sphingobacteriaceae > Anseongella > Anseongella ginsenosidimutans. Next base: position 1,881,697 of record NZ_CP042432.1, on the reverse strand, counting down.
TAGGTTCAGGAAGTGCAGAAAGCTTTTATCTTCCTTTTCTGGCAAATCTTCCTTTTCCGGCACGTCCTTCTGTTCCTGCGGGTCCTTCTTTTCCTGCGCGTCCTTCTTTTCCAGGGCGTAGAACAGGTTTTCCAGTGGTACCTCCAATGCCGCAGCAATTAGCCTGAGCGTATCACCTCTCGGTTCGGTTTCCCCCTTTTCAATACGCTGCAATGTTCTCAGGTTAATGGAAGCCAGCTCGGCCAGCTTTTCCTGCGAAAGCCTTTTACTTTTTCGCAGAGCGATGATCTCCTGAGCCAAAGAACTATTATTCATAACAGTAATTTTAAACCAAAAGTAACACTAACGCCTTCGGAATGCAATATTTAAGCCCCGGCATTTCTACGGCATTTGCGCCTTTCCGGCCGGAAATCAAGCGGAGGCCTACTTCATCCGGATATAATCGGTGATATTTTCGGCGATGCCCTTGCGTTCCTTGTTCTTCCAGGCTTCGATGGCGGTTTCGGTTAGTTCCAATTCGGCTATTGCTTTGCTGCGGATAATGGAGCTTTGTTTTCCAGCTTCGGCATCTATATATGTTTCCTGCGTCCGGTTTTTGATACGTTCCGTTGCCTCCCGCTCCCGTTCAAGTTCGCGTATGCGGAGCGTTTCACGGGTAAGGATTTCTTCATCGTAGGGGCCTTTGGAAGAAATGAGCTTTACAAACACCGGCATACATTCAAAAGCGACAAAAAGGAGGGTAATAAACAGTACGGCGCCAGCGGTACTTTTGTCGTTTTGGCCGGTGCTTAATTCGGAGATCCCGGAAAGTGCGCTGTTGCGATCGGCAAAGCCGGCGAGGCTCGCGAGGCTATCCAGGGTTGCTTCTCCGGGGATAACCTGGTCCAGAAGCCCGTCGGCCTTTTTGCGAACCAGGATAAAGCTATCGGCGCGGGCGTATTCATTTCGAAGGTAGGCGAGCCTTTCCTCTTTTTGCCGGATGACCTCCTCCTTCTTCTTTGAATAGGGGCCATAGCCCTGGATCCCCGACGTTTGACTGGTCTTTTCTCCGAAGAATTCCTGGTTCAGTACGTATCTTAATTCATTGATCTCCTTGTACAGGCTATCGCCTTCCGCTTTCAGCGCGGCTGCCCGGCCGGACTCAAGGGCGTATTTCTTATCAAAGCTCTTATTAACGGTATCGATGCGCGCTTTAGCATCTGCGAGAAATTGCTCCTTTAGTTCCGCCCGTATTTCCTTGTCGAATATTTTGAGTTCCAGGGGGCGGGCGATCACGATAGCGATCAACACGGCGAGAATAATGCGGGGGCTGGCCTGCAGGAATTGCTTCCAGGCTGTGTCCTGCTTACTGATGCTGGATACAATGTAGCAGTCTAAATTAAAGATGGCCAGCCCCCAGAGTATTCCAAAGAAGATGACGAGCAGTACCGCGCCCGGACTGCCTGAGAAAACAAAATACAAGGCATAACCGCCGGCCAGCGCGGCAAAAAGCGCGGTAAAAACCACCGTCGCTCCTATGCTGAAATATTTATTATGCTCGGTGGGATGTTTGTCAAGAAGGGGAATATTAGCTCCCGCACAAAACCAGAAAAACCGGCTGATCTTTTTCATTGCTTCTCCCTGCTGTTACCATGTAAAAATCAGCATTTTATCGGAAAAGCAATGAAACATTTTTGTTATCCGGGCACTGCCATCCGGGCATCACACCTGCCCGTTCTTCACCTTGCTGCCTGCAGGCCAGGGCCGCCGGTTCTCGCGGCCGTGCGCCTAAACGCCCAGCAGCAATCTTGCCGGGTCTTCCAGCAATTGCTTAACGCGAACCAGGAAGCTCACCGACTCTTTTCCGTCTATGACACGGTGGTCATAGGACAGAGCCACATACATCACGGGACGTATCACAATTTCCTTATTCAGGACAACGGGGCGCTCCACGATATTATGCATTCCCAGAATGGCAGACTGCGGTGCATTGATAATCGGGGTAGACAGCATAGAACCGAACACGCCTCCGTTGGTGATGGTGAACGTGCCGCCGGTCATTTCTTCAATCGTCAGCTTGCCGTCCCGGGCCTTTACAGCAAGTTCAATCACTTTGTTTTCAATCGCATCAAGGGACAGGGTTTCGGCGTTCCTGATGACGGGGACTACCAGGCCGCGGGGTGTGGATACCGCGATGGAAATATCAACGTAATCATTATATACAAGTTCATCGCCGTCAATCCGCGCATTTACCGCGGGGAATTCCTTCAAAGCCTGGCAGCAAGCCCTGCTGAAAAAGGACATAAAACCAAGGCCTACCCCGTATTTTTCCTTGAATTTATCTTTGTACCGGGCGCGCAATTCCATGATACCTGACATATCCACTTCGTTGAAGGTGGTAAGCATGGCGGTATCGTTCTTGACCTGTACCAGGCGCCTGGAAATGGTTTTACGGAGATTGGACATGCGCTCGCGGCGTTCTTCCCGGGAGCCGGCTCCCGCAGGCGCGACAGCAGCTATTTTTGGCTGGCTTTCGCGGGGAGCAGACGGCGTCTGAGCAGGCGCGGCCTTTTCATTGCCGCCGGCGCTCTCCGACGCGGGGGCCTTTGCTTTCAGCGCATCGTCCTTGGTGATACGGCCGTCCTTACCGGTTCCGTTCACCGATGCCGGATCAATACCTTTTTCGGCCAGTATTTTTGCCGCCGCCGGAGAAGGGAACTTATCACTACCTTCAGATGCCGGTACTTCCTCAGCCGGAGCAGATTCCTTTTCGGCGGCAGCCGCCGCTTCCTTTCCAGCTGCTTCTTTGTCAGCTCCTTCTTTGCCAGCTGACTCACCGCCACCGGTTTCTTTGCCGGAAGCAGCTTCTTCCTTCGGTGCCCCTTCCCCTTCCTCAATAACGCAAACTACTTCCCCTACCGGGACGGTATCACCTTCCTGAGCTTTGATATGCAGGACACCCGCCTTTTCAGCGGTTAGTTCGAATGTAGCCTTATCTGATTCCATTTCAGCGATCACTTCGTCCATTTCAACGTAATCACCGTCCTTCTTCAGCCAGCTTGATAAGGTTACCTCGTTGATCGATTCGCCTACAGGCGGCACCTTCATTTCTACGCTCATTATAATTTATTTTTTATTTAATATCGGGTCTTTAATAGCCCGGAGATAAGTACCCCGGCCCCCCTCTCTAAAAACCACAAACTAAAAACCAGAAACTAAAAACTTCAAACCAGAAACTAAAAACTTCAAACCTTAAACTTCAAACCTTCTTTAAACTAAGGCTAAGGTAAGGCTAGTCCGTTTTAACCGCCTTCTTCACCGTCTTCCGTACCTTTGATTTCACTTCCGGACTTACCTCGCTTACAGGTTCTTCAAACGCCTTTGCTATGATCTCCAATTGCTGTGCCGTATGTTGTTTCGCATAGCCGGTAGCCGGGCTGCTGCTCTCCCGCCTGCTGATCACATCCAGGTTTCTCTTGCGGAACTTCCTGGAAATATACGGCCATGCGCCCATGTTTTCCGGCTCTTCCTGCACCCAGAAGAATTCTTTGGCGTGCTTGTATTTTTCCCGGATCTTTTCAATCTGATCAATGGGAGTAGGGTAAAGCTGCTCCACGCGAACAAGCGCTATATCCTTGCGTTTTTCTTTTTCCTGAGCCTCCAGCAAATCATAATACATTTTACCGTTGCACAAAAGCACCCTTCTTACATCCTTCACGGAAACATTATCATCATCGATCACTTCCTGGAAACCTCCCTTGGCGAAGTCCTTCAGCGGACTTACGCATTTAGGATGCCTCAACAGGCTCTTAGGGGTAAAGATCACGAGCGGTTTGCGAAAATCGCGCTTCAGCTGGCGGCGCAGCACATGGAATAGCTGGGCCGGCGTGCTGCAATTCACTACCTGTATATTGTTCTCGGCCGAAAGTTCCAGGAAACGTTCCAGGCGAGCAGAAGAATGCTCGGGGCCCTGCCCTTCATAACCATGCGGCAGCAACAGGACCAGCCCGTTCTGACGCTTCCATTTTTTCTCGGCGCTGGCAAAGAACTGATCAATAATGATCTGGGCGCCATTGGCAAAATCGCCGAATTGCGCTTCCCAGACGATCAGGGCCTGCGGCAAGGCCATCGCATAACCATACTCAAAGCCCAGCACCCCGTATTCCGAAAGATGGGAGTTATAGATCTCAAAAGGCGCCTGATCCTTGGACAAATGGGCAATAGGCGTATATTCTTCATCCGAATCCTCCACCTTTACAATTGCATGACGATGCGAAAAAGTACCCCGTTCCACATCCTGGCCGCTCACGCGAACGCGGTGCCCTTCCAGCACAAGCGTGCCATAGGCAAGCAATTCGCCCATTGCCCAGTCAAGGACTTTTGTTTCCCTGATCATTTTCAGGCGCTCATTGCACAGGCGCTCGATTTTCTTAAAGAAGGTCTTTTCTTTAGGAAGCGTATTCATTTTCACGCCGATATCCATCAGCGTTTGCTCCGGAACTGAAGTTTTGGGAGATTTAAGAAAATCATCCGCATTAGCAAAACGGTAACCCGTCCATGCTCCCGCCAGGATGGGCTTGACGGTGCTTGGAGGTTCATGTTTTACCTCATCAAGCCGTTCCTGCAGCATTTTACGGAAGTCCCGCTCCATCTCTTTCGCCATTTTTGCGTCCACGCTTCCCTGGGCAATCAGCTTATCCACATAAATCTCCCGCGGGTTGGGGTGGGCGGCAATGGCCTTGTATAAGGTCGGCTGGGTGAACCTGGGCTCATCCGATTCATTATGGCCGAATCTCCTGTAACAGAGTATGTCAATAAAGACGTCGTTATGGAATTGCTGCCGGTATTCCATGGCCATCTGGATAGCGTGTACCAGGGCCTCCACATCGTCCCCGTTTACGTGGAATACGGGAGAGAGGGTCACTTTAGCAATATCCGTACAATACGTACTTGAGCGGCCGTCCCGGAAATTCGTGGTGAAACCTACCTGGTTATTGATCACCAGGTGAATGGATCCGCCCGTACGGTAACCTTCAAGCTTCGCCATCTGGATCACTTCATACACTACGCCCTGTCCCGCAATGGAGGCGTCGCCGTGAATGAGGATCGGCGCCAGCTTATTCAAATCCCCGCTGTACTTAAAGTCAATTTTGGCCCGCGACATCCCCTGGGCTACCGGATCAACCGCCTCCAGGTGGGAAGGATTGGGGCAAAGGCTCAGATGCACTTTGCTGCCGTTCACTGTATCCACGTCATTGGAAAAGCCAAGATGGTATTTAACATCTCCGCCGTAAGGGTCCTCTACAGAATAACTCTTACCTTCAAATTCACTGAATATCTCCTTATAGGTCTTATTGAGAATATTCGCCAGTACGTTCAGGCGCCCGCGGTGGGCCATGCCTATTACAAACTCTTCAATCCCAAGCTCGGAACCCTTCTCTATAACGGCATCCAAAGCCGGAATAAGGCTTTCCGCTCCTTCCAGGGAGAATCTCTTCTGGCCCAGGAACTTGGTATGAAGGAAGTTCTCGAAAACAACTGCCTGGTTCAGCTTATGAAGAATGCGTTTCTTTTGTTCCGTAGTGAACTGAGTGGTGTTCCGGGTATGCTCCATGCGATCCTCGAACCACTTCATTTTAAGGGGGTTTCGGATATACCTGTACTCCACGCCAATGGACTGGCAATACGTATCCTGCAGCAATTGATAAATATCCCGAAGCGTCGCCGGCCCCAGGCCCAGCTGTACGCCGGCGTTGAAGACCATATCCAGGTCTTCCTCGCCCAGGCCGAAAGTTTCCAGCTCCTTGCCGGGATAATACTTCCGGCGTTCCCGTACCGGGTTGGTTTTTGTAAACAAATGGCCCCGTGAACGGAAGCCATTTATCATATCAAGAACACGTATTTCCTTGATAAAATGTTCAGGGGTTTCTCCTGTTGCGGTATCGCCGGTAACAGGTCTCCCGTCAGCCCCTTCCCGCTGCCCGAGATCAAAACCTTCGAAAAATTTTTGCCATTCCGCTTCTACCGAAGCAGGATCATCTTGATACGATTTGTAAAGGGATTCAATATAAGATGCGTGAGCGTTGGTCAGGTATGAAAGATTGTCCATTCGTCTGTATCCGTATACGGAACAAAATTAATAAATTAACATGTAAAAAAAACATTTCCCTGATGGGAATGTGCCCTTATAAATTCCGGCAGGTCGCGGATATCCCTGAGCGTATGGAGAAATTCATTTTCCCGGACCTGGTTGCACTTAACCAGCGGGCCTGTCAGCAGCACCGGGATGCCGGGGATAACTTCCTGTATTTTCTTAACCAGGCAGTTCATATCCCCGAAAACAGTATCTGAAGTAAGGGTGGTGAGTACGTAATTAGGATGGTAGTAGTTGACAATTTGCTCCAGGTCGGAAAGCGGAAGGTTCTGCCCAAGGTACAGCACATGCTGCCCTCTTGCTTTTAGTAAATAATTGGCGAACAGGAGCCCTACTTCGTGCGTTTCGCCCTCCGGCAGAAATAAAAGGTATTTCCTGGCCAGTTCGGAGTTCACGGTAGGAAGCTCGTCAATAGCAGCATGCAGCTTTTGCCTGATCAGGTGGGTGATAAAATGCTCGTGGGCAGGATTAATAGTGCCAACCTGCCACATTAACCCTATCTTCCTCATGAAGGGAAAAATCACGTCCGTAAACGTATGCTCAATTCCCATCACGGCTACGCAGGAAGATATGGTACGGTTAAATTGCTGTTCATCGAGCTTCAGGGTGGCCGTGCAAAGTGCGTTGGCCTTATCGCAGACATGGTTATTCTCCACCAGCTCTGCAATAAGATCGCACATTTCCCCTTCTGTCATCTCGGCTACCTTTGATATTCTGAAGCCGTTTTCCAGCAAGGTGGATATATTAAGGAATTTTTTGAGGTCGCTGTTGTCGTAATAACGGATATTGGTTTCGGTACGCTTGGGGGGTACCAGGTTATAACGTTGCTCCCAAATACGAATAGTGTGAGCTTTTATGCCCGTTAAGCATTCAATGTCTCTAATGGAAAACTTTTTCACGTTCCAAAATCCGAATAAATCTCTTTTCCAACAAATATATTACATTATACTATACATCCGGTTCAGGGCAATTGTTTTAACGAGTTTTCCCCACCGGGACCGGGAAGCGCGCCGTCCTGCCGCCGTTAAGGTAAAACTATCCGGGAAGCGGAATGTTTATTTATTGACAATCAGGAAATCATGGAAAAGAAAACCTCCGAAGAACGTATCAGGGAAGCTTATATCGATCATGTACTTACCCATAATCAAAAGCCGGTATCGGTATACGCCTTTATGAAAAAATTAAGGCTTTCCGAAAGTGTCTTCTATAGACACTACCCTTCTTTTGAAGCGCTGGAAGCAGGGATCTGGGACGAAATTTTCGGCAGCACGCTGGCAGCCGTTACAGCTTCCCCGGAATTCGCTTCCTTCTCGGCCAGGGACAAAACACTGACACTCTTTTATAGTTTTACGGAGGCCATGAAGCCTAACAGGAGCTTTATACGGTACAGTTTTAAAGATTCACCGCGCTTTCCCGGCGAGGTCCGTGTGTTGCGAAAGGTCCGCGAGTCCTTCCGTCTTTTTTGCGAGAACGTCATCGGACAGGGACTGGAATCAGGCGAGCTGAGCAAGCGGAAATACCTTGACCAGCGCTACAAGGATGCACTCTGGCTGCAGTTTATTTTCATTATCCGGTTCTGGGTAAATGACACCAGCCCGGAGTTTGAAAAAACGGATGAAGCCATAGAAAAAGGCGTTCAGCTAACATTTGACCTGATGGGGCACAGCCCCCTTGATAACCTGGTGGAATACGGAAAATTCCTTTTCCGGAACGCTAAATTCGCCTATGAAGGAGCAAAATAGCATCCCCAGTTCCAGGATCAGCCGTTCCGGAAAATTCATTGGTACCGGTATCAGGATTGGCGGCAACTACCTGAAACATTATTCCAAAAAGCTAGTCAATCCGCAGCTGGACAGGGAAGAACTGAACAAGGATAATGCGGAGGACATCTATAACTCCCTTAGTCAGCTGAAAGGCAGCGCGCTTAAAGTAGCCCAGATGCTGAGCATGGATCGTAACCTGTTGCCCAAAGCCTATACCGACCGCTTTTCAATGGCACAGTACAATGCCCCGCCGCTGTCCGGCCCGCTTATTATAAAAACGTTTACCAGGCATTTCGGGAAACCGCCCTCCGCCCTCTTCGATGAGTTTAATTTGCATTCTTCCAACGCTGCCTCCATCGGGCAGGTACACCGGGCGAGGCTCAATGACCGCGAGCTGGCCGTGAAAGTCCAGTATCCCGGCGTGGCCGAGAGCATTAGCTCCGACCTTAAAATGGTAAAGCCTTTTGCGCTGAAACTCATGGACGTCAGCGAAAAGGAGCTTAGCGTTTATATGCAGGAAGTAGAGGAAAAGCTGCTTGAAGAAACCGATTACGAGCTGGAGCTGGAGCGTTCCCGTTTCTTTACAGACAAAAGCTCCCTGCCCGGCATCGTGTTTCCCCGGTACTACCCGGAACTCTCCTGTAAAAAAGTAATTACCATGGATTGGCTGGAAGGGCTGCATCTGCGGGAATTTTTGCAAACAGACCCCTCTGCCCAAGTCCGAAACCAAATAGGCCAGGCTCTCTGGGACTTTTACAATTTCCAGCTGCACGAATTGCGCGCTGTACATGCCGACCCGCATCCCGGGAATTTCCTCGTTCTTCCCGGCGGCAAACTGGGCATTATCGACTTTGGCTGTATAAAGGAGCTTCCGGAAGATTTTTACAGCCCTTTCTTTTCCTTCGTATGCCCCCAACCGCTTTCCGACAGGGAAGAAACCATTGCCTGTTTCCGGCAGATGCAAATGATCCTTCCTGGCGATACCGAAGGCCAGGTAGAATTCTACTACCGGCATTACAAGGAAATGATCGCCTTATTCGCCCTGCCTTATAAATCCGGCGAATTTGATTTCGGCCGGGATGAGTACTTCCGCCAACTTTACGGCTATGGTGAGAAAGTCACCAAAATGAAAGAATTCAAGCAGGCAAGGGGAGTGAAACACTTCATTTACATGAATCGTACTTTATTCGGGCTTTATAATATACTGAACGAACTTAAAGCCCACATACGTACGGACACCTACCCGGCCCGGCTCAGGGAAACGCTCTGTTCGGTAACAGCATTGTGAACATCTTTGTAAAACCAAATTTCGGAGAGGAGGTTGTTAAAGTGTTGTTTATCACAACCTTATTATGTCTGAAAATGTACTCATTGCGGGAGGAAGCGGCCTGATCGGAAGCCGGCTCACCCAGCTTTTGCTGGAAAGGGATTATTGTGTTTCCTGGCTCAGCCGCTCTACTGAGAACAAGACCTCTTTCCGGGTATATCATTGGGATACTGTAAAGGGCGTTATTGAAAACGGCGCGGTTGAACAAGCCGATCACATCATTAATCTGGCCGGCGCCAACCTGAATACCCGCTGGACGGAGGAACGCAAAAAAATCATCGTAGACAGCCGTGTGAATAGTGCCAACCTGATTTTCAAAACCCTGAAGGAATGCCCCAACGAAGTAAAAACATATATCTCCGCTTCTGGTATCAGCTATTACGGCAATATGGGCAGCGAATGGATGACGGAGGATTTTCCCGCAGCCAATGATTTCCTGGGAACCTGCTGCCGGCTATGGGAAAAGGCGGCTTGTCAGATGGAATCCCTTGATATACGTACCATCCGGATCAGAACCGGAATGGTTCTTTCAGACAAAGGCGGAGCTTTGCCAAAACTGGCCGGGCCGGTAAAAGCCGGGATCGGCGCGGCGCTGGGAAACGGACAGCAATGGGTAAGCTGGATCCACATAGACGATATCTGCAAAATATATATCCATGCCCTTGAAAATCAGGACATGCATGGCGCTTACAATGCCGCAACACCCAATCCGGTAAGCAATAAGGGATTAATTAAAGAAATTGCCCGAACGCTGAACAAACCTCTGTGGCTTCCCAATGTCCCCGCCCTGGCTTTACGGGCGGTATTCGGGGAAATGAGTTCGGTAGTCCTTGACAGCACCAGGGTTTCCGCTGAACGCGTCCTGGACTCCTCCTTTCGCTTCCGCTTTCCTGAACTGCCCGCCGCGCTCCGGCAGATCTATCTATAAGATTTATTCGCCGACTTTCAAAAGCTCTACCTCGTATACAAGCACCGAAAATGGAGGCACCAGCACACTGTAAGGAGTATCCGTCACGAAACTGGCTGATCCGTAGCTCACCAGGGAAGGCAGTATCATCATAATTTCCCCTCCTTCTCCAATGGATGAAACACCCAGCTGAAAGCCAATCGGCTGCCGGGCAAGGTCCATTTCAACCGAATCTCCTTTTACAAAGATCGTATCGGTCAAAAGACGCCCCTCATAGTTCACGGTTATCTGGGAGGAGTCCGGGCTGGGGCGCCTGGTGGTATCTCCCAGCCTTATTATTTTATAATGGATCCCGCTATTAGCATCGTATTCGAGCGTTAAACCCTTTTCCTGGATATACTCCTGGATTATTTGCTGATCAATGGAATTCCGGTCCACGTAATCATCGCTCAGGCAGGAGGTAAGTAAAACAGCGATCAGACAAGTTAATACCAGTAATTGTTTCTTCATCAGATTATGCATTTTCGCCGGAAGCCAACAGCACTTCTTTCAGTTCTTCTAGACCACTTTTAATGCGAATACTCTTTTTGGGTTTATCCAGGCAAATTGCCAGGGGCCCGGGAACAGGAATTTCCATTTGCAGGATCTCCTCAACAGTGTCCCTGAACTTCGCGGGATGGGCGGTCTCCAAAAAAACACCGTTCAGCTCCCTGTTTTCCTCCATATACGAACGCAGTCCGGCAAACGCTACAGCGCCGTGCGGATCAAGAACGTATCCCTGCCGGTCGTAAACATCCCTGATACATGCCCTTGTTTCTTCATCCGTAAATGAGTAGCCGCTGATAATCGCTCTGAACGCAGCCAGCTCATTATTAAACAACGCAACCATGCGGGCAAAATTACTCGGAGCGCCAACATCCATTGCATTACTGATAGTAGACTCGGAAGGCCGCGCCCGGTAACGCCCTTCTTTCAGGTACTCTGGCACTACATCATTCCTGTTGGTGGCGGCAATGAACCTTTTTACAGGCAGCCCCATTTTCCAGGCAAACAGCCCGGCCGTAAGATTGCCGAAATTGCCGCTGGGCACGGAAAACACGAGGGGCCGCTGCCGGTCTTCCAGTTGCGAATACGCGTAAAAATAATAAAACATCTGGGGAAGCAGCCGGGCAATATTGATGGAATTTGCAGAAGTGAGCTGCTTCTTTGAAGCAAGCTCTCGGTCGGCAAAAGCTTCCTTCACCATTCGCTGGCAATCGTCAAAAGTCCCTTCCACTTCAAGAGTGGTAATGTTGCCGCCCAAGGTGGTCAACTGCTGTTCCTGGATGTGGCTTACTTTTCCCGAAGGATATAGCAGGCACACCTTTACCCCAGGCACCCCGTAAAAGCCCTGCGCCACCGCGCTTCCCGTATCCCCGGAAGTAGCCACCAGCACGGTGATCTCCCTCTCCGAATTCCTGGTAAGGTAAGCCATTGTACGCGCCAGGAACCTGGCCCCAAAATCCTTAAAAGCCAGGGTAGGCCCGTGAAAAAGCTCCAGCGCATATACGGAAGGAGACACCTTTACCAGGGGAGCGTCCATCTCCAGCGCCTCATCAACGATTTTTTCCAGGTCCGGGTCACTAATAGCCCCTCCCAGGAACGTCCGGGCCACTTCAAAGGACATTTCCCGGAAAGAAAGGCGGTGAACGGAAGCAAAAAACTCCTTCGAAAGCACGGGAAAAGAATACGGCATGAACAGCCCTCCGTCCGGGGCAATGCCCTGAAGCACCGCTTCCGAAAACGAAGTTTTTGATTTGGGATTATTGGTACTGTAAAACACCTTTATTTAGTTTGTAGTTTTTAGTTTCCGGTTTGTAGTTTTTAGTTTCTGTTTTTAGAAGTCTTCAGGGTGCGTCGCAACGGTTCATGGTTTTTAGTTTCTCTTTGAGAGCGACCACCTCTAAAAACTATGGACTAAAAACTAAAAACTGTTTAAAACGGTTGGTCCCTGGTTATTGATAGCGGAGACGAACAGGTCGCTGTCGATATGCAGGGCGGCAAACGCGGCTTGCATCGCTTGGCCCGCTGCTTCAATTTTCCGGCGATCATTTCCGAGCGCGAAGATGGAAGGGCCGGAGCCTGAAATGCTGCAGCCCAGCGCGCCTGCATCCATTGCCGCCTGTTTTGCCTCTTCAAAGCCAGGGATCAGCAAGGAACGAACCGGTTCAATGATCACATCCTTCATAGACCGGCCTATCAGACTGTAATCGCCTTTCATTAAGCCGGCAATAAGGCCGCCGATATTTCCCCATTGCACAATGGCATCTTCCAGGGGAATCTCCCTGCGGAGAATTTTCCGGGCATCTTCCGTTCTGATCTCGATATGCGGATGCACCACGGCGCAGCACAGCGCTTCGGGAGCAGGTATCCTGACCAGGTCCGGGGGATCATATCCCCGGATCAGTACAAAGCCTCCCAGCATGGCAGGCGCCGCATTGTCGGCATGGGCTGCGCCACAGGCTGCTCGTTCCGCCTCCAGGGTAAAAGGAATAAGTTCTTCGCGGCTGAGCGGTTCGCCCAGCAACACATTTGCGGCCACTACGGCGGCTACGGCGCTGGCGGCGCTGGAGCCAAGCCCACTTCCCAGCGGAAGGGCCTTCTCAAGATGTATTTCAATCCCCCTTTCTTCGCCTAAATGATCCAGGAAATGCCGGACGGCAACCCCTGCCGTATTTTTGGCGGCATCCAGTGGCAAACGCCCGCTGTCCCCGCTGATGGAAAGGATCTTTACCTCCTTCCCTTCGCTAAGGCCGGCCCTTACCGTATCCCCCGGCTGTTCCAGGGCAAAGCCCAGGATATCAAAGCCGCAGGCCACGTTTGCCACCGTTGCAGGGGCAAAAACTCTTACTTCTCTCATCTGATTGATTTTTATTCCAGGGAATAGTTAGCGATCTTTAACAGATCGGCAAACACGCCAGCCGCCGTTACTTCCGCGCCGGCTCCCGGGCCTTTTATGACCAGGGGGCGTTCCCGGTACCGATTGGTCGTATAGGAAATTATATTGTCGCTTCCCGATAAATTATAAAAAGGATGATCCGGGCCAACTGCCCGCAGGGCTACGCTGGCTTTCCCATTCTCCAGAGTAGCGATATAACGGAGTTTCTTTTCTTCCCGGGCAGCCTCTCCCGCTTTTTGCCGGAAATACTCATCGGCTTTTTCAAGTTCTTCAAAGAACGCGTCAACCGATGCCGCATTACGGCAATTTTCCGGCACCAGGTTTTCTACCGATACGTTATCCAGCTCCAGGTCAACGGCTACTTCCCTTGCAAGGATAAGGATTTTCCGGGCAACGTCCATGCCGTTAAGATCCTCCCTCGGATCCGGCTCAGTCAGGCCCTTTTCCCGGGCCTCGCGGACAACCTGGCTGAAACGCGCCCCTTCGCCGAAGGTGTTAAAAATGTAACTGATGGTACCCGAAAGGACCGCTTCTATTTTCAGCAGCTGATCACCGCTGTTAAGCAAATCGTTCAGGGTATTAATTACCGGCAGTCCCGCCCCCACGTTAGTTTCGTACAGGTACTTTACGCCGAATTTTGACGAGGCCCTGCGCAGTTCCCGGTATTGTTCCAGGGAACCTGTATTCGCCCTTTTATTCGGAGTAACTACTGATATGCTGCCGTCCAGCACCTGCCGGTAGTGGGCCACGATCTCATCGCTGGCTGTACAGTCTACAAAAATGCTGTTAGGAAGATTGAGTTCCTGCATTTTCTGTACGAAGCCATCCATATCCGCAGGCGTTCCTTCCTGCAGACGGGCCTGCCAGTCGCCGGGATCTATCCCGCGTTCATCCACCAGCATTTTCCGACTGTTTGACAAGCCCGCCAGCCGGATAGAGATGGATTGCTCCTTCCCGATCCGTTCCATGTTCTTGCGGATAATAGCCAGCAGCGTACTTCCCACAAGGCCGGTCCCTACCAGGAAAACAGGGACCGTTTTCCTGTCGGAAAGAAAAAAGGCTTCGTGCAGGGCATTAAGGGCTTTAGCTTCGTCCCGCCGGGATACCACGGCTGAAATATTCAACTCGGAGGATCCCTGGGAAATAGCGAAAACATTAATGCCGTTCCTTCCAAGCGCGCGGAACATGCGGCCGGCTACCCCCGGGGAATGTTTCATATTTTCCCCAACGAGCGCCACTACTGATAGCTCGCGCATCACCTTGATCGATTCAATCTGCTCCAGGGACATCTCGTAGCGAAATTCGGATTCCAGCTCTTTGCGGGCGGCATCCGCCAGCTTCGGGTCCACAGCAATACAGATCGAATATTCGGAAGAAGCCTGGCTGATTAGGATCACATTGATCCCTTTCCGGGCAAGAGCGCCAAACAAACGCATGGAAGTTCCCACGACCCCCATCATCCCGCTTCCCTGCAGGCTCAGCAAGGCAACTTCGTTAATGGAAGAAATCCCTTTGATCATGGCCTTTCCGCCCTCGGTTTTCCCGCTTATCAGGGTTCCGCCGAAAGAAGGATTGAACGTATTTTTAATACGGATGGGTATATTTTTGGCCATCGCCGGCTGCATCGTAGCGGGGTAGATCACTTTCGCGCCGAAATGCGACATTTCAATGGCTTCCTGGTAGCTCATGGAGGCTACCGGGAAAGCTTCCGGGACCCTGCGCGGATCGGCGGTCATCATCCCGTCCACATCGGTCCATATTTCAATTTCTTCGGCCAGAACCGCTCCTCCGACGATCGCAGCCGTATAATCCGATCCGCTGCGGCCGATAGTGGTTGTCTGTCCCTTTTCGTCGGCGGCAATAAATCCGGTAATTACCTGTAAAGTAGAATTGTTATCAAATAATGCGGTGATATTCTCATTCGTCTTCGCAAAATCCACCCGCGCCGAACCAAAGTTATCATCGGTAAGGATCAGCTCGCGGGCATCGGAAAAAGCGGCGTTCACGCCCCGGGAACGCAGCACTTCCGAAATAATATAGGCGGAAAGCCTTTCCCCGAAACTGCTTACGAAATCAAGGATTTTCGGGCTGAGTTCCTGCAGCAGGTAAATGCCATGCAGCACATCTGCCAGGTCATTGAGGAGTAATTTCACTTTCGTGAGCGGCATGCTCTGCTCTTTGGGAGGCAGGAGCGCTTTTACGGCCTGGATATGCCGCATTTCCAACTCCATATAACCTTTTTTATACCCTTCGTTGCCTGAGGCTGCGGTCACACCCGCTTCGATCAGCTTGTCAGTAACGCCACCGAAAGCTGAAAAGACCAGGCAGATTTTTTCCTCCGCCTCCAGCCGGGACTTCACCAACTCAATAACCGCGGTGACCCTTCCCGGATCAGCAATGGAAGAACCGCCGAACTTCAGAACCTTCATTAATAATAATATTTTGATTTCATTTAATTCCGCAAAATAAATACATATTTTTCAATATATAAAACAAATTAGGTTTTTATTTTACTCAGCTTCGTAGCATAACAGGCGAATCCGCGGAAAGCCTTCTGGTATATGATTTGCATGCAGAAGCCTGAACTAATTTTTTTTGATATGAAAAAGTTGACTATTTATGGACTCGGCGCCGCCGCCTCTCTGCTTGCCATCACAGGCTGTGAAGAAGACAATGGCGCCGGCAACGGAGATGTAGTAAAGGAATGGACGATTGCACTTTCAGGTGAACTCGAAGTCCCGAGTACTAACCGGACGGAAACCGGCACGGCCCATCTTGTTCTTTACACAAATAACGAACTGGAATATGAGATCAGGGTGGACGAACTCGCCTCCGGTGATGAACTGACGATGGCTCACGTGCATACCGGTGATCCCGTAACTTCCGGCCCGGTTGCCATTACGATCGTGGACGGCGATACCCGCAGCTTTAGCGGGACTACAGCCGTTGGTTCGGTGGCTCTTACCCAGGAAAACGTGGACCTTATGATGGGCGACAGCATCTATTTTAACGTGCATTCCGCCCAGGCTCCGGCTGGCCTGATCCGTGGGCAAATAGACCAGGAAATAGTTTTCGCAGATGATATCCGGCTGGAATCGGATAATGAAGTTCCCCCGGTTGCGGTAAATGAGGCAAGCGCAAGCGCGCATATCCGGCTTACTGCTGATAATATCCTTTTTTATAAGGTGAAGGATGTAGAAGTGGCCGTACCCGATCCTATTACCGCCGGTCATATCCATAAAGGCGCTGCCGGAACAAACGGTGAGGTGGAAATAGACCTCGCGTTTGAGCAGGATGATGTTAATACGACCAAAAAACTTACGCTTAACGCGGGCCAGGTGGACCTGCTGAACAATGAAGATACCTATCTCAACCTCCACTCCACGCTTGCCCCTGACGGCCTTATGCGCGGGCAGATAGACAGGTAATTAAACCGGCGCTGACTGCGCTGACCGGCGTTCCGGCAATAAAATAAGCGGCAGGCCCTTTCGTCTGCCGCTTATTTTATTCTCGCAGGCGCTTATTTACTATTGGTTTTCAGGGGAATTGCTGCCATTGAAAATCCTTCTCCGTGCCTCTTTCATATTAAAGGGCGCAGCTTTGGTAAAACGTTTGAGGCCAAGCTGCATCGCTTTCAGCTCATCTCCTTCCGCAAATGAATTGACCGCTTCTTTTCCGGCCAGCCAGATTTTATCGGCGGCTTCCTGCAGGTACACCCGGGCCATATCCAGGTAAAGGGAAGCATTCTCTTCTCCCTGTTTTTCGGACAAGCTCGCCGCTCTCAGCAGGGCCGATTCGGCCAGGTAAATGAAACTAACCATGTCCGCGATATTCATGAGCAACTCTTGTTCTTTTTCCAGGTGCTGCATAAATTTTCGGACGGCGGCTCCGGCAACCATCAGAACCACCTTTTTCAGGTTGGCAAGCAACCTTTTTTCAGCAGCTAAGACCGTATCCGGTTCCGCAGATCCCATATCGGGGAGGCGCATTAGTTCCCCGGCCACCTCCCGTGCGGGCCCCATCAGGTTAAGCTCTCCTTTCATGGCCCTTTTCAGCAGCATGTCCACCACCAGCAGGCGGTTGATCTCATTGGTTCCTTCAAAGATCCGGTTAATTCGGGCATCCCGGTAGGCGCGCTCCATTGGGCCTTCCGCGGAATAACCCATGCCCCCGAATACCTGAACGCCTTCATCTACTACATAATCCAGGCATTCGGACCCGCAAACCTTTAGAATAGCGCATTCAATAGCGAACTGTTCGGTACTTTTCAGCCTTGCCTGGTCGGCAGGCAGGCCTTCCCGCAGGTACTCATCACAGACTTCCTCCACATATTTCCCCGTGCGGTACATCGCCGATTCCAGCGCGAAGGTTTGCAGGCGCATTTCGGCCAGCTTATGCTTAATGGCTCCGAAACTGGCAATTGGCGCTCCAAACTGCACCCTTTCATTCGCGTATTTTTCCGATTTAGCGATCACTTCTTTACAGGCTCCCAGGGCAGCGGCACATAACTTAGCCCTTCCCGTATTCAGGATATTTACGGCAATCTTAAAGCCCTGACCCCGCCCGGAAAGCAGGTTCTCTGCCGGTACGCGGCAGTCGTTAAAAAAGACCTGGCGGGTAGAAGAACCCTTGATCCCCATTTTCCGTTCCTCGGGGTTCATGGTAATACCGCCGAAACCCTTCTCCACGATAAAGGCAGACAGCTCGCGATCGTCTTCGATCTTTGCAAACACAATAAATAGATCCGCGAATCCACCATTGGTGATCCACATTTTCTGCCCGTTTAGCAGGTAGGCTTTTCCATCCTCCACGATGGCCGCCCGGGTTTTGCCGGCGCGGGCATCCGATCCGGCATCCGGCTCAGTTAAACAATAACAGGCCAGCTGCTCCCCGGCTGCAAGCCCGGAAACATATTTTTCCTTCTGCTTGTCCGTTCCGTAATAAAGAATAGGAAGCGTCCCGATACCCGTATGGGCAAGAAAGGCTACCGCGAAGGAATGGCCGGCGCCAATGGCTTCGCCTACAAGAAGGCCGGTATTGAACCCTTTTCCGGAACCGCCGTATTCTTCCGGCACGGTCACGCCGAGCAAACCAAGCTCGCCGGCCTTCTTCAGCAGGGATTCCATTAAACCTTCTTCCTGCCGGTCCAGTTCTTCCAGCCGCGGAAACACCTCCCGGGTTAAAAATTCATTGCAGGCCTGCGCAATCATCCGCTGCTCCTCGTCCAGCTCTTCCGGAGTGAAGATACTGCCGGGGTCGGTTTCCTTCACCAGGAACTCACCGCCTTTTGGAATATGCTGTTTCATTTTTCTTTTTTTAGGGAGTATTTGCAGTTGCCGGCACCGTTTTAGCGGTCATCAGCGCGGCCATCAACCTGCCGGCGCCGGCGTGGCACTTCTGTTGTGAGGCTTAACTCAGCAGTTCAAAAACGCCAGCGGCTCCCTGCCCCGTACCTACGCACATGGTAACCAGGCCGTATCTTTGTCCGCGCCGTTTCAGTTCGCCAAAGAGTTGTACGGAGAGTTTTGCGCCGGTACAGCCCAGGGGATGTCCTAAAGCAATGGCGCCTCCGTTCACATTTACTTTTTCAGGGTCCATGTCCAGCCCGCGCATCACGGCCAGCGACTGGGCGGCAAACGCTTCGTTCAACTCTACCAGGTCTATATCCTGCAATTTTTTACCGGCAGCGGCGAGCGCGGCCGGAACCGCTTCCACCGGCCCTATACCCATAATGCGCGGCGGCACGCCAGCCACCCGGTAACTGAGGAGCCTGGCAATGGGGCGGACATTCAATTCGTTCAGCATTTTTTCGGAAACGATCATCACAAAGGCAGCCCCATCCGAAGTTTGGGAAGAATTGCCGGCCGTGACCGTTCCGCGGGCGTCAAAAACCGGTTTCAGCTTCGCCAGCTTTTCGGGGGAAGTATCCCGCCGCGCCCCCTCGTCGGTGTCCACGATAGTTTCCCTGATCTTCCGCTGCATCTCCCCGTCCACATAAGTTTCCCGGACCGGTATGGGCACGATCTCGTCTTTGAATGCGCCGCGGTCAATGGCGCTGATCGTGCGCTGATGCGAACGGTAAGCAAAGGCGTCCTGGTCTTCCCTCGAAACTCCGTATTCGCGGGCAAGTGTTTCGGCGGTGAGGCCCATTCCCCAGTAATATTCGGGATGAGTTTTGGCGAGTTCATAATTAGGAGTGATCCTCCATCCGCCAAAGGGAATACAGGACATAGATTCCACGCCCCCAGCAATAATGCAGTCAGCCATCCCGGCCTGTATCTTCGCACTGGCGATGGCAATGGTCTCCAGGCCCGAAGAGCAGTAGCGATTCACCGTCATCCCGGGCACCTTTTCCGTATCCAGGCTCAGCAGGGAGATCATCCGGCCGATGTTCAATCCTTGTTCAGCTTCCGGTGTAGCGTTCCCGACGATCACATCGTCAATCCTTTCCTTTTCCAGGCCGGGCAGGGTATTCAGCATGTGCCGGATCACTTCCGCAGCCAGGTCATCCGGCCGCATAAAACGCAATTGCCCCCTGGGAGCTTTCCCGACAGGGCTTCGATATGCCGATATGATAAATGCTTCGGTCATCACGTTATCTATTTTACTCACTCAATTCCTCAGTACCTTTCCGCCGCTAAGTATTGACTGCATCCGCTCCAGGGTTTTCCTTTCCCCGCAAAGGGAAAGAAAAGCTTCCCGTTCCAGGTCCAGCAGGTAACGCTCGCTCACTTCCGCCGGCGCGGAAAGATCGCCCCCGCAGATGACCCAGGCCAGTTTTTCGGAGATCTTCCGGTCATGCGCCGAAATATAATTTCCCGAAAACATGTTTGAGCCGCCCACGGTGAACATTCCCAGTCCCTGGCGCCCCAGCACCCGGATATCATTCCGCGGCACCGGCTGCACGTAACCGCCCCGGGCAATTTCTATCGCTTTCTTCTTTGCGGCGCTTAATTGCCGTTTACGGTTAATACTTACCGAAGCGCTTCCTCGGTCAAGGTAGCCCAGCTCAAAGGCTTCAGCAGCCGACGTGGATACTTTTGCCATCGCAATGGTCATATACCTGTTTTTCAGGATCTCCAGGTCGTCTATCCCTCCCGCTACCCGTTCTTCCGCCGCCCTCCGGGCAAATTCCTTGGTGCCGCCCCCCGCCGGGATAATACCCACCCCGAATTCTACCAGGCCCATATAAAGTTCCGCATGCGCGTGTACGTGGTCAGCATGCAGGCATAGCTCGCAACCACCTCCCAGGGCCCTGTTATGAGGCGCCGCCACGACCGGTACGGCGGAGTAACGCATGCGCATCATTGTATCCTGGAAGGCACGCACCAGCAGGTCTATCTCCTCCCATTCCTGTTCCGCGGCATACATCAGTACAAGGGCAAGATTGGCCCCCGCGGAAAAATCCTGCCCTTCATTGGCAATGACCATTCCCCGGAAGTCTTTTTCGGCGATAGCAATGGCTTTATTCAGGCCTTCGATTACTTCGCTCCCCATCGTATTCATCTTCGTATGGAATTCGCAGTTTAAAATACCTTCTCCCATATCGGCAAGCGTCACCCCCGCGTTTTTCCAAACCGTTCCCTGGCGCTTCAGCAGGCCTGGCGACAGGTAGGATCCGCTGCCGGGCACCTCGCGGTAGGCCTTCGAAGAAAGATCGTAGTATTCCTTGCGGCCTTCCTTCAGCCTGTAGAAAGAAGAGCAGCCTGCCGCCAGCATCTCCTTCACCCATGCTGCCGCCTGATTACCGGCCTTTTCCATGGCTTCCAGCGTTCCGGCAACCCCCAATAGGTCCCATAATTCAAATGGCCCTTTTTCCCAACCGAAACCGGCCCTCATGGCGTCATCAATGCGGTAAAGCTCGTCAGCTATTTCGGGGATTCGCCTGGAGCAATAACTAAAAAGGCCGAAGCTATTCGCTCTGAATAAGCCGGCAGGCTCGCCGGTTCCGGTGGCAAAGAATTTCAGCCGTTCTTCCAGGCTGTCCAGGGAACGGGCTGCATCCAGGGCGGGCGAGGCCACTTTCGCCTGCGGGCCATATTCCAGGCTATCCAGCCGGAGCGATAAAATTTCCGTGCTGCCATCCTCCTTTTTAACTTTTTTATAAAAGCCTTCGCCCGTCTTGGCCCCGAGCCGGTTATTTGCCAGCATTTTTTCCACGAAGGCCGGAAGGCGGAAAAGTTCGCGTTCTTCATCCTCCGGGCAATGCTCGTAAAGCCCCCGGGCCACGCGCGCCAGGGTGTCCAGCCCCACGACATCTGCGGTCCGGAAAGTGGCCGATTTTGGCCGGCCCAGTACCGGTCCGGTGTATTTGTCAACTTCTTCCACGCTAAGGCCTTTTTCCGCCACATAATGGAATAGCTGCGAAATCGAATAAACGCCTACGCGATTGGCGATAAAAGCCGGCGTATCCTTGCAAAGCACGGTCGTTTTGCCCAGGTAGCGGTCCCCGTAATCCAGGAGGAAATCTACTGCTTCCGGGCTGGTGCGGGGGCAGGAATTACCTCCAGCAGGGGAAGGTAACGGGGCGGGTTAAAAAAATGGCTCCCGCAGAAATTTGCCTGGAGATCCTCCGGCATGCCTTCGGCCAGCAGGTGCAGCGGAATGCCGGAAGTATTGGAAGTGACCAGGCTGCCCGCTGCGCGATAACCGGCGACCTTTTCCAGGAGTTCCCGTTTAACCTCCAGGTTTTCCACTACGGCTTCCAGTATCCAGTCTGCCGAAGCGATGGCGGGAAGATCGTCTTCAAAGCCGCCTGTACGGATCAGCCGTAGTGCCGCCGACGTATAAAGTGGGGACGGCTTGCTTTTCACGGCTGTTTCCAGCGCCTTGTCAGCGGTCTCCGGGGTCAGGTCCAGCAGAAGAACTTCTACGCCAATATTGGCAAAATGACAAGCTATCCGGGACCCCATGATCCCCGAACCCAACACAGCCACTTTTTTAATTGCCCTTTTCATACTTAATATTTTTCCCTGCCGGCGGCTTTCGGCACTATGTCACGCTTAACGCAGCACTAATACCCGGCCGCCGTATCATCGCCGCGCCGGTCGGCCCCTCCGTAATATTTTCCATCTTTCACAAGGATCGCATCGCAGCGGCCAATGGAACCGGTAAATTTCAGCTGATGGCCTTTCTTTTCAAGGCCCTGCATTACCGCCTCGTCAAAAGCATCCCGTTCGGCAAGGATCTGGTCCGGCAGCCATTGGTGGTGAAAACGTTTTGCATCTACCGCCTCACTGATTGTCATCCCGTAATCTACAACGTTTAAAATGGTTTGGAACACCGTGGTGATAATGGTAGAACCTCCGGGGCTTCCAACCATCATAAACAGCCTCCCGCCTTTTTCCAGGATCGTAGGAGTCATGGAACTTAGCATACGCTTACCCGGCTCAATGGCATTCGCCTCCCCGCCCACCAGCCCGAACATATTCGGCACGCCCGGCTTGGCGCTGAAATCATCCATTTCATTGTTCAGCAAAAAGCCTGCCCCGTCCACTACTACCTGGCAGCCATAGCTTCCGTTTAATGTAGTGGTAAGCGCCACGGCATTGCCCTCCTTATCCACAATGGAAAAGTGTGTTGTTTCCATACTCTCGGCTTGGAGCGCATTCGCCGCGGCCAGCTTGCCGGCTGTTATTTCCGAACTCGGGCTGGCTTTCCCGGCTTCGAACGATTCCATGCGCTGGCGGAGATAATCCTCATCCAGCAGTTTCTCAACCGGCACCTCGTAAAAATCCGGATCTCCCAGGTAAGCAGCCCGGTCGGCAAATACCCGGCGTTCAATTTCCGCCAGGAGATGAACCTGCGGAGCGTTATGAAACGCCCCGGGCTCATAAGGGGCAGCCATTTTCAGCATTTGCAGCAAGGCAACACCTCCGCTGGAAGGGGGCGGCATGGAAATCACTTTATAATCCTTATACATGCCGGTTACCGGCTCACGCCAGACTGCTTTGTAGTTTTTCAGGTCGCTTCTGCTGATAATACCTCCACCCTCCTTCATTTCCCTCACGATCAGGCGGGCCGTTCTGCCTTTATAAAACCCCGCTATTCCTTTATCGCGAATGCGTTCCAGGGTATGGCCCAGGTCTTCCTGCACCAGCGTATCCCCGGCCTTCCATTTTTCCTTTAAAAAATAGGCAGAACCGGGATTGTATTTTCTAAATAAATCCTGGTGCCCGTTCAGCCCCGCGGCCTGTGCCCCTGTTATAGGAAACCCGCCGAGTGCCAGCCGGATGGCGGGCCTAAGCACTTCATTCCAGGACAGCTTTCCGTATTTTTCATGGGCTTCAACCATTCCTGCTACCGTGCCGGGTACACCGGCCGCCAGGTGCCCCCGAATGCTAAGGCCGGGGACCACCTCTCCCTTTTCATTCAGGTAGAGGTCGCGGTGCGCTTTTCCCGGCGCCCTTTCGCGGAAGTCGAGCGAGGCCGTGGCGCCGTCCGCCTGCCGGAAAACCATGAAACCGCCACCACCCAGGTTACCCGCGCTGGGGTACACGACAGCAAGAGCAAACTGCACAGCAACGGAGGCATCTACAGCATTTCCCCCATCCTGCAGGATTTCCAGGCCTACCTGCGATGCTTCCGGATGGGCGCTTACTACCAGCCCGTTCTCATAGCCCTGCCCCGCCAGTTGTCCGGAGCAGGCAAGAAGGAATAACAATAAATAGCTTATCCTATATCTCATACAGTTCCTCAATTTCTTTCGCATGTTTTTCCAGCACCACCTTGCGCTTCACATCCAGCTTGGGCGTTAGTTCGCCGCTGTCCACCGACCATTCCTTCGGGATCAGGGCAATTCTTTTCACCTGTTCCCACTGCCCGAATAATTGATTGAACTTCTCAGTTTCCTGGCGGTAGCGCTCCAGTACCTGGGGATGCTTCATCATTTCCTCATTGCTGCTCCAGGGAATTTCTTTCCTGACGCACCATTCCCGGAGAAAAGTGAAGGAAGGGACAATAAGCGCAGCGGGAAAACGGCGGTTCTCTCCCACCACCACCATGTATTCAATAAAAGGAGATTCCTTGAATTTATTTTCAATGACGGGAGGGGAAACATACTTGCCGCCAGCCGTTTTAAAGAGTTCCTTCTTTCGCCCGGTAATAAACAAAAATCCGTCCCCGTCAAGGCGGCCGATATCCCCGGTATGGAACCAGCCATCTTCATCAATTTCACTCGCAGTAGCGTCCGGCCGCTTGAAATAGCCCATCATTACATTCTCCCCCCGGCAAAGGATTTCCCCGTCAGGGGCTATTTTCACCTCCGTTCCTTCTACCGGCCTGCCCACAGACCCCAGCTTATGATTTCCTCTTCCAAGGAAATTAACCGCGATCACCGGCGAGGTTTCCGTTAATCCGTAGCCTTGCACTACCGGGATATTTGCCGCATTGAACACGCGTGTCAGCCGCGGCTGAAGAGCCGCGCCGCCAGAGACGATTACCTTTATGTTCCCACCTAACGCCGCGCGCCATTTGGAGAAGATCAGGCGGTTGGCCAGCCGCAATCGCAGCCTGTACCAGGCATTCCCGGCCTTTCCGGGATCGTATTGAAGGCCCAACCCAAGCGCCCAATAAAAAAGGACTTTTTTTATGCCGGAAAGGTCGCCTCCTTTGGCCACTATTTTATCATAGACTTTTTCAAGAAGCCGGGGGACGGTCGTGAAAACGTCGGGCTGGACCTCTTTTATATCGGAAGCAATACTTTCTATACTCTCTGCATAATAGATAGAAATTCCCTTGTACAGATACAGGTAGCTGACCATCCGTTCAAAGATGTGGCAAAGCGGGAGAAAGCTCAACGCTTTCCGGAGACTCTCCGGCAACAGCGGTTCGCAGGAAAGCATATTGCTGATAATATTCCTGTGCGTAAGCATAACCCCTTTGGGATTACCGGTGGTTCCCGAGGTATAGATCAATGTCAGCAGGTCATCGGGCTGCTGGGCCAGGCGGATAGGTTCAATAGCAGCGGCGTCCTTCCCTTTACCCATATTCTTTACATCTTCCCAGGAACGGACTCCTTCGACCTGTTCAAAACTAAACAGCGAAATACCGGGCACAGCGTCCTGCAGGGAATTGGTCTTTTCGTACAATTCCGCTCCGCCGATAAAAAGGACTTTTATTTCCGCATCCTTTAATACGTATTCCAGGTCATGGGCTGACATTGTTGGATACAAAGGCACTGTAACAGCGCCGATCTGCATAGCCCCGAAGTCTACGAAATTCCATTCAGGCCGGTTCGGGGACATGATCCCCAGCTTATCCCCTTTTCGTACCCCCAAAGCAAGAAGCCCCAGGCTTATTTCATTGGCAAACCGGACAAAATCGTCGCTTGAACAACATGTCCATTGTCCTTCCCGCCGGGCGGCAAACACGTCGGCCTTGCGATAACGATTCATGTAGAGGCCCAGTAAGTCCGAAACTCTTGTAATGCTCATTTTTCCCGGCCTCCCTCCGGTGCATCAAGTTACGAAAAAATTACAATCCCATCCATGCCTTGTAATTTTCCTGCTGCTGCGCGCCGGGATTGCTGATCTTTTCAAATCTGAACGAAGAATTCTCATTCCCGCCCAATACCACGCCTATCGTACGCACCATGCCGTTTCGCAGTAATTTCAGCGAAAGTTCGTCGCCGGGCTTGCGGCCTTCAAGCAGGCTTTCCACATCCGCCACGGCCTTTCCATTGACAGAAAGAAGGAGGTCGTTCACGTTAATACCGGACGTATAAGCGGCCGTCCCGCGAACCACCCTGCTCACTACCAGGCCATTGCCCGTCTGCTCAAAACTGGCGCCCAGGTAAGCTTCACCGGTACGCGGCTGGGACTCCACCAGCTTAAGGCCTACTGCATCAAAGAATTCATTGTAGGGGATCTCTTCTGTGCCCCAAACGTAATTTTCAAAGAAATCATCCATATCGCCGGCGAATTTTTCTACTGCTTCCTTGAATTCCGCGTCTTCAAAGCCCCGGTCCAGTTCCTTATAATACCTGTCATACATGTACCGCATCAAATCATCAAGAGAATGTTTCCCCTTGCTGTTCTCCCTGATAGACATGTCAATGAGCATACCCAGGATAGCGCCTTTGCTATAATAGGAAATAGTCGTATTGTAAGAATTCTCATTCGGCCGGTAGTATTTTATCCAGGCATCAAAACTGGCTTCGGTGACCGGTTGTACGCGGTTGCCCGGCGTATTTTCCACCGTACCGATCACACCGGCAATCTTCTCAAGGTATTCTTCGGGGCTGTAAAAACCCGTCCTCCGCACGGTCCAGTCATCATAATACGCAGTAAAACCTTCGGAGACCCAAAGCATGTGCGTGTAATTCTCCGCCTCGTAATTAAAAGGCCCCAGGGCGGCCGGCCGGAGGCGCTTAACATTCCATAAGTGAAAATACTCATGCGCCACCAGTCCCAGGAAAGAAGCCCAGCCCTGCGCCGACTCCACCGCCTGGCGCGGGAATTGGAGGGTGGTGGAATTCAGGTGTTCCAGGCCGCCTCCCCCGGAGGCAAGGAAATGCACAATAAACACGTAACGCTCACAGGGATGGTCACCGAAAATAGCCGTCTGTTCCTCGATAATTTTGGTGAAATCAGCAATCACTTTTTCCCTGTCGTAATCGCCACCTCCATAGATTGCCACTTCATGCGGCAAGCCGGCGGCTTCAAACTCAATAATATCCTGGTTGCCTATCTCAATGGGAGAATCTGCCAGGATATCGTAATTCGGAGAGGAAAGCAGGAAAGGGTCGGCAGCGTCCGCTTCGAGCCCCGTGGATATCTGTTTCCATTCCCGGTAAGGATTTATTTTGATGGTAGCCGGCAGCTCCTGTGCGCCGTCCACGTACATGAAAATACTGGTGCCATTCAGATACGCGTGATCCGAATCAATAAAACTAGTGCGCACCGACATTTCAAAGGCATATACCCGGTAGTTTACCGTGATCTCAGCCGCTCCCCCGGTAAACACCCTCCAGGTATTCTTACTGATCTTGCCGGAATTCAGCTCCTTCCCGGAGGATTCCGCCTTGAATGCTTCCACGTTTTTTGAAAATTCGCGGATCAGGTAAGAGCCTGGAGCCCACACGGCCATTTTGAGGTCCACGTATTCCCGGTCCAGGCCCGAAACGGTCATTGAAACTTCCGCATAATGCGTATAGGGTTCTTCAAAAGACAATTCATAAGACAGGTTCAGATCATCTCCCTTTGCAAGGGAAGTAGTCATTACTGAAAATATAGCGGCAACACCCGCCACCAGACTTTTTTTTCTTAACTTCATAACAGCATTTTAAAGTACATTGGCAATAATACAAAGCCCTGGTCATTTTTAAAAAAACCGGCTTCCCCCCTGATGCCCAGTCAACCGGCAGTGAGGTAAAAAACTTGATACAAAAATTGGCTTCGTTCAAAGAAAGGTAAATTTGTTCAAGATTCCTTTAAATTTTGTTGTTACAATTGCATATAAAAATTTTACTTTGAATTCGGAGAGATGAAGTTCAAGCACGTTGTTTACGCCCTCATTATCCTTGTGGTGGGATTTTTGGTGTATAGAAGAATCTCCGCTTCGGCGGGAAATGCCACGGCGGGAGGACAAGGGGCTGGCATGCAGACAATGAGTGTAAATGCCTATGTAGTAAAGCCGGGAAGCATCAGCGACAAGATAATTATTACCGGTTCTATCCAGGCGAATGAAGAAGTGAACATCCGACCGGAAGCCGCAGGCATCATTACCGGAATTCATTTCCAGGAAGGAAAGCCTGTATCAAAGGGCGCCCTGTTGCTGAAGATCAATGACAGCGAGTTGCAGGCGCAGCTTTCCAAAGCGCTTACCATGCAGAAACTCGCCGCGGAAAAGGAGTACAGGCAACGCCAGCTCCTTGAAAAAGGCGGAGTGAGTAAACAAGATTACGATGCCATCCTGGCAGAGTTGAACTCGCTTAAAGCGGAAACCCGGCTTATAGAAGCACAGATCGAACAAACCGAGATCAGGGCTCCTTTCAGCGGAAAAATAGGGCTTCGCGAAGTATCCCTTGGGGATTATGTGGATCCTTCCACCGTCATTACCAGCTTAGTGGACAATAACCCGGCAAAAATTGTCTTTTCCGCACCCGAGCAATACGCCAATAACATCCCTGATAATGCGACCATCAATTTTACCGTAAAAGGGATCGACAAAAAATTTACCGCCAACGTATATGCCCGCGGAGCGAATATTAACGTGGGCACCCGTACCCTGGAATTAAAGGCCATGGTCCCCAATGATGACAACCTGCTGATACCCGGGTCCTTTGCCGAAGTTGAACTGGTCCTTACCCAAACCAATAACGCGTTGCTGGTACCAACCGAATCAATCATCCCGGTAATGAACGGGCAAAAAGCCTATGTTACCCGGAACGGAAAGGCGGAGGAAGTCATGGTAGAGACCGGTATCCGGAATGACTCCATGGTACATATTACTTCGGGGCTGAAAGCCGGTGATACCATCATCACCACCGGTATCATGACACTCACCCCCGGCGTGCCCGTGCAATTAAAAACGATACAATAATGAGCCTGTCAACCACCAGTATCAAGCGACCCGTACTGGCCATCGTGATGAACCTGATCATCATCCTGTTCGGCGTCCTGGGTTATACTTTCCTGGGGGTCAGGGAATACCCCTCCATTGATCCGCCCATCGTTTCCGTACGCACTACCTATACCGGCGCGGATGCCGAGGTAATCGAATCGCAGATCACCGAGCCGCTCGAAAAAGAGATAAACAGTATCGAGGGGATCAAGAATATTTCTTCGGCCAGCAACCAGGGCTCCAGTTCCATTACCATTGAATTCAATCTTGACCGGGACCTGGAAGGCGCGGCCAATGACGTGCGTGACAAGGTATCCAGGGCAGTCCGGAACCTGCCCGAAGATATTGACGGGCTCCCGGTGGTTTCCAAAGCGGATGCCAATGCCTCTTCCATTATTGCCATGACGCTCCAGAGCGATATCCGGACGCACCTGGAAATTTCGGACTATGCGGAAAATTATGTCGCCCAGCGGCTTCAGACAATAGCCGGGGTAAGCCGGGTACAGGTGTGGGGAGAAAAGAGGTATGCCATGCGCTTGTGGCTGGACCCGGGCAAACTAGCTTCTTACGGCCTGACCCCGCTGGATGTCCGGAACGCGCTGAACCGGGAGAATATTGAACTTCCTTCGGGCAAACTCGTGGGAAGCAATACGGAATTACTGATACGGACGGCCGGCAACCTGACCACCGAGGAAGAATTCAATAACATGGTGCTGCTCAATGACGGGGCCAACCTTCTGAGGCTCCGTGATGTGGGCAAGGCAAGCCTTGAGCCGGAGAATCTTGAAACTAATTTAAGGGAATCGGGGAAAACAATGATCGGGCTGGCAATAGTGCCGCAGCCCGGGGCTAACTACCTGGACATCGCCGAAGAATTCTACGAACGCTTTGAGCAGTTGAAAAGCGAGCTTCCGCCCGACTACAAGATCAATATCGCGTTTGACGATACCCTTTTTATAAAACAATCCGTTACAGAAGTAGCGGAAACCATCCTCATTGCCCTTGCACTCGTAATTCTTATCATCTTTATTTTCTTCCGCGACTGGAGCATTGCCTTCCGTCCGCTGATAGATATCCCGGTATCGCTCATCGGCACGTTCTTTATTATGTACCTGCTGGGCTTCTCCGTCAACATTCTTACCCTGCTTGCCATCGTGCTGGCCACCGGTTTGGTCGTGGATGACGGGATTGTCGTAACGGAAAATATCTTCAAGAAGCTGGAAGAAGGCGAATCACCCATTCAGGCTGCCATTAAAGGCGCCAATGAGATCTTTTTCGCAGTAATCTCCATCTCCGTTACTCTTGCGGCCGTATTTCTTCCCATTATTTTCCTGGAAGGTTTCGTGGGCCGGCTGTTCCGGGAATTCGGCGTGGTCATAGCGGCGGCGGTGCTTATCTCGGCCTTCGTGTCGCTTTCCCTGACCCCGATGCTGAACGCTTTTCTCCTGAAAAAAAGGGGGCATAAGCACACTCGTTTTTACGAAAGGACCGAACCGCTCTTCGAAAAGATGAACGCAGGTTATGCCGGTTCGCTGAATAACTTCCTGAACCGGCGCTGGCTAGCCCTTCCCATCCTTGCGTTATGCCTGGGTATGATCGCGCTTTTCTGGGTACTCCTGCCGAAAGAAACCGCTCCCTACGAAGACAGGGGCGCGCTGCGGCTGTCCATGAGCATGCAGGAAGGGGCTTCCTACGAATATACGGACGCCTATATGATGAATCTCATTGAGCTGATCAATGATTCCATCCCCGAAAAGAATATTCTCCTGACCGTTACCTCGCCGGGGTTTTCCGGGTCGGGAGCGGCCAATACCGGTTTTGGGTTTATCCGGCTGAAACCCGCCGGCGACAGGGAGCGTTCCCAGGAAGAAATCGCCAATAAGATTAACCAGCTGACGAAAAACTATACTGCCGGAAGGGTATTTGTCACCCAGCAACCCACCATTTCCGTAGGGCGCCGGGGAGGCCTGCCTATTCAATATGTGTTACAGGCGCCTAATTTTGAAAAGCTGGAAGCGCATCTTCCCGAATTCATGGCCGAGGTAAATAAAGACCCTACGTTTACCATCACGGATGTGGATCTAAAATTCAACAAACCGGAATTGTCGATCATGATTGACCGCGGGAAGGCCAGCAGCCTGGGCGTTTCCGTCATGGATATTGCGCAAACCCTGCAGCTGGCATTCAGCGGCGGACGCTTCGGGTATTTCACCATGAACGGCCGGCAATACTCCGTGATCGGCCAGTTCCCTGATGCCAACCGGAATGAGCCCCTGGACCTTACCTCCCTGTTCGTACGCAATAACCAGGGAGAGATTATCCAGATGGACAACCTGGTGAAGATCGAGGAAACCAGCAGCCCGCCTCAATTATATCATTACAACCGCTTTATGTCGGCTACTGTCTCTGCGGGCCTGGCTCCCGGTTATACCATCGGGGACGGGATTGAGGCAATGGACGGCATTGCTGACCGGGTGCTGGATGATACCTTTTCTACTGCGCTCTCCGGGGAGGCCAGGGACTATACGGAAAGTTCTTCCAATACCTTTTTCGCCTTTATCATGGCGCTGATCCTGATCTACCTGATCCTGGCCGCGCAGTTCGAAAGCTTTATCGATCCGTTCATTATTATCCTTACCGTTCCCCTGGCCGTGGCAGGCGCTTTCCTTTCCCTTTGGCTATTTGGCCAAAGCTGGAATATTTTCAGCCAGATCGGGACCATTATGCTCATTGGCCTGGTGACCAAGAACGGCATCCTTATCGTAGAATTCGCCAACCAGCTGAAAGAACAAGGCTTGTCCAAGGCCGAGGCTATCCGGCGCGGCGCGGTTTCCCGTCTGCGTCCCATCCTCATGACCAGCCTTGCCATCGCCATCGGAGCCCTGCCTATTGCCCTGGCCCTCGGCGCGGCAGCCACCAGCCGTATCGGTATGGGGGTGGTCATTATCGGAGGAACCTTATTTTCTCTTGTCCTTACCCTGTACGTTATCCCGGCCATGTATTCTTACTGGTCCAAGGAAGGCAGCAATCTTTCATTTGCCGAAGAAGAAGAGGAAACGGCGCCTGAAAAAGAAGTGAAAGAACTGGCTAGCATAACTTAAGCCCTTGATCATCACATGAAAAAAACAGTAAGAATTTTTCTCACCATAGGAACTAGCATCATTTTTACGGGAGCTTCCTCCCAGGATATTTTCACGCTGGAAGACGCGGTTCGCACCGGCCTTGAAAATAATTACTCCATAAAAATCAGCGCAGGAGACGAAGAAATCGCCGCCACGAACCTGGGAATGGCGAAATCCGCCTTATTCCCCAGTCTTGAACTGACAGGCGGCGCCGACGGCAGAAGCACTAACTCCGATCTGACCTTCTTTGACGGAAGAGTCCAAAGCCGGAAGAATGCCCAATCAAGTTCTTACAATGCGGCCCTGGCTCTTGACTGGACCATCTTTGACGGCTTCGGCATGTTTGCCAGTATTGATAAATACGAGGAGCTAAAAAGCATCGGTTCCTTAAACGCCCGGCTGACCGTCCTGAACACCGTCTCCGATATCGTCAGCACCTATTATGATATTGTTCGCCTCAAACAGGAATTGAAATCCATTGCCGAAGCCCTGGACATTTCCCGCCTTCGTGTAAACCAGGCGGACGACCGCTACTTCGTAGGAACCGGCTCAAAGCTTGAACTCCTGAATTCAAGGGTAGATTTTAACGAAGACACCTCCAGTTTTGTAAGCCAGCAGGAAGCGGTGAAAACCGCGAAAACCAGGCTGAACGAGATCCTTGCCCGGGACCTGTCCACCACGTTTGACGTAGCCGATACCATTATAATAGATATGGACCTCCGGTACGAAGACCTGAGAACCCGGCTCATAGAAGAAAACCCCCAGCTGGCCATCGCCCAGGCGAGGAAAAAAGTGGCGGAACTTGAATACAAGGAAATCCGGGCCAACCGCTACCCCACCGTATCGGTAAACAGCAGTTACAACTTTGTAAAATCGGACTCCGAATCCGGACAGCTGCTTTCCAACCAGTCCTACGGCCTCAATTACGGCATTACCGCGAGCATGAATATATTCAGCGGTTTTCTCCAAAAAAAGCAGGAACGAAGCGCCCAAATAGTCGTCGAAAACCAACAGCTGGTGTATGATCAGCTGCTGCAGACGGTCGAATCCGACTTAACGATCGCCTTCAGCAATTACGAAAACAGCAAAGTGCTGATGCAGCTGGAAGAGGAGAACCGCGAAGTAGCACGGCAAAACCTGGATATCACCCTGGAAATGTTTCGCTTAGGGAATATAACGCAACTGGAGCTGCGGGAAGCGCAGCAGAATCTTTTGCTTGCTGAGAACAGGTTTATTGATGCCAAGTACCAGGCGAAGCTGGCGGAAATAGCGCTTAAGGAGCTTTCGGGGGCTTTTTAGCGATTGGAGGTCGTTAGCCGAGTCCGGATGTTCGTACGGCGCGGCATTCGCGCGCGGCGCCGGGGCATTGGCCCGCCCGGTCTCGCCGTTCGGAGAATCAACATCGCCTCGCGGCATTCGCGCGCGGCGCCGGGGGCACTGGCCCGCCCGGTCTCGCTCAGGCGATTCTCCATTCCGGAGAATCAACATCGCTCGCTGCGGGCAGGCCAGCGCCCGGGGCGCCTCCCAGCCCACTTTGCCCATCCACTTTTCTATCTAAGAAATTCTAAATTGTCGCGGCTTGCAGATTAGCGCGGGTGCGCTCCTCTCCATCGTCTGATTGCTTCATAAGGCAAAAGTTCTGGTTATGTGCGTGGGGCAGCGGAAGTTTGCTTTGCCCGCAGCGAGCGATGTTGATTCTTGCGCGACGGCGCAAGAATCGCCTGAGCGAGTCCGGGTAAAGCAAATCCCGCGACGTGCGGAAGGGGCACTGGCCCGCCCGGGGCGCCTCCCGGCCCACTTTTCCAACCCACTTTTCCTTGCAATAAGAAATGATCACGGATCGTTCGCGGCGTGTCGAACGTAGCGGGAAGCGCGCCCGCCATCGTTTGCATTGCTTCAAAGGCAAAAGTTCTGGTTATGTGCGTGGGACAGCGGAAGTTTGCTTTGCCCGCAGCGAGCGATGTTGATTCTTGCGCGACGGCGCAAGAATCGCCTGAGCGAGTCCGGGTAAAGCAAATCCCGCGACGTGCGGAAGGGGGCACTGGCCAGCCCGGGGCGCCTCCCGGCCCACTTTTCCCATCCACTTTTCCTTGCAATAAGAAATGATCACGGATCGTTCGCGGCGTGTCGAACGTAGCGGGAAGCGCGCCCGCCATCGTTTGCATTGCTTCAAAGGCAAAAGTTCTGGTTATGTGCGGTGGGCAGCGGAAGTTTGCTTTGCCCGCAGCGAGCGATGTTGATTCTTGCGCGACGGCGCAAGAATCGCCTGAGCGAGTCCGGGTAAAGCAAATCCCGCGCCGTGCGGAGGGAAGGGGCGCTTTTCTTACCGTTGTTGAACCCTGATTGGCTTGGATGCTCTCCACGGGTCTGATGATATTGCGAAAGCGGCCGGTTTAGTAATGTGCGGCGTAGGTGATCTTGAACTCAATTTGGAGCATTTCGTTGGGTTTTACTTCTACGGGGTGGATGTGGCCGGCTCCGTCGGATAGGTTTGCGTAGAGTTTTTCTTTTTCCCGTACCAGTAGTGAGTAATTTCCGGGTGGGAGCTGTACGCGGAAGCTGCCGTCGTCATTGCTGGTAACGGTTTTGACGGGCGGCTGAGCGGGTTCGCTATAGAAGCCGTTTCCTTCGGCTTCCAGTTCGGTGGCTTTCAAAAGCGGGTAAATAAGCAGTTCCCGTTTTACGCCTTTTGCCGGTTCCCTTTGAACGCCGGGGCCCGGCATCTGGTTACCGCTTTCGAATACGATCTTTCCTTCAATGCCCTGCTGTGACTGACATCCGGGTGTGGTCTGGCCGGTGAGAAGGAGCAGGAAAAAGCCGCATAATGTCGTATGAATTGCCAGGTTTCGCATAAACAATATTAATAATATTTCTTCGCAAATTCACAATCCCGGTAAGCCGGAGCCGAAGGTGTTTCTTTCAGCTCCGGCTCCGGCCGGTATACAGCCAGCAAAGCAATGGTGACATAAGTTAACTTCTCAAAGTTCCGGGAGCGAATAGGATACCGGAAGGCGGCAATCGTACCAGGTGTAGCCGTTCCGCAGGCCACAGCCGGCCAGGCCGCTGCGATTATAGCGGAAAAAGCTGGCTCTTGCCCAGTTGATCTGCCTGATAATATTATCCTGGGTGCTGACAGTGTACGAATAACTTACTGGTGTTATCGTGGTTTCCCCGCCGGGATGTTCTATTTCCGTATCAACAGCGCCGCTGAATTCCCGTTCTCCCCGCGTGTCCGCTTCGTAGATACCGAAAACCTGCTCCACTCTTGCAGTGTCCCAGTTCGGGTCCCATATGGCATACACAGCTTTTTCCCTTTCCTTTCGTATGTCCTTCCTTCGGAAATGCACGGAAATAACGTCAAACTCGGTATTTACCACCTGCTGGTCGTTATTCAGGGTAATGTATGCTTCTCCCCGGATGAATTTCAGTTCCGAACCGCCTCCATTGCCTGTAAAACTAATGAGCCGGTCATATTGGCGGGTACATTTTACCTTTCCCAGGTAAATAAGCGCCGGCGAAAAATCCTGTCCGCCGGAAAGAAGGGCATTCTCCCTGGCGACCGCTGCCGGTTCCGCCCCTGAGCCAATAATATGGACGGGGTTTTCCCGGACATAATTTTCGTCAATCCTGATCTTATCGCAGTCGGTCGCACGGTGTTCATGCGCTTTTCCGCAAGCCGGATCCGCCACGTCCACCCAGTCCGCCTCTACCGTAGCGGGAACAGCAAGAGGATGCTGTCCCGGCGGAAAATCTTCCGAATACGGATAATAAATGCTCAGCGCAGTCCCGGAAAGCCCTTGGTTTTCATTCGCTGTTTCCATTCGGCGTAATCCGGGCTCCGACCGCTTAACCAAG
This sequence comes from Anseongella ginsenosidimutans, assembly GCF_008033235.1. Taxonomy (GTDB): domain Bacteria; phylum Bacteroidota; class Bacteroidia; order Sphingobacteriales; family Sphingobacteriaceae; genus Anseongella; species Anseongella ginsenosidimutans. The sequence continues at coordinate 1,846,088 of NZ_CP042432.1, read as the reverse complement.
GCAATGATCCCCGCTGCCCGTTCGGGGTTTAATATTTCCGGGGCAGCCTCCCGGAATTTTCTTGAAAAACTGCCCCATGAAATTGCTTCCCCGGCTTCTGTTTTCCTTTCATGCATGAAGCTATATAAAGCGCTTTCTTCCGGGTATAGCAGATCGGCAAGCAACACGCGTTCGTCTTCGTAAAAGCCCGAAGCAATAGCAGCATTCACCTCCGCCACTACCGATGGGTCATGATAAATCGAATTCAATACCGCGGCCACCTCCCGGATCTTCTTCACAAGTTCCCGCTCGGCGGGTGTTGCAGGCTTTCGCTGTTCACCGGATGCGGCCATCCCCGGCTTCGGCTCCGGAAGTTGTCTGCCGCATGAAGCATATAACATGGAAATCAATAAAAAGGCAGCCGCCAGATACCTGGTATCCCGCATAAGCGTGCATAAGATAGTTGTTAAAGTGAACATAGGATATGTGTTTAAATTGTTTTTCCCGGTAGAAATAGGGAACCCCAAATTAAGATTTTAAAAGAAAAAAACCAAGGCGAAAAACTGTACATTTACATTAATATCATGAGGAAGCCGTATTGAATGAAGCCTTACTTGTTTCTCATTCTGACCTTAGCCAGCATCTTTCCAGCCCGGGGACAGGAAAGCGGTGTTCCTTTGAGCAACCGCGCACCCCTCGTACGGCTTGCGGGAAAATACAAAGCCGTCGGCGACCTCCGGTCTGATATTGCCCTTCGCCTGGCCAGGGAAAAAAACTGGCCGGTTTTCCAGCAATTACCCGGAGGCGGCGTTATCCGGCTGGAACGAATAGATAAGCTGGGCCTTCCAGTGTACACACTTACAAGTAATAATATCCGGTCGGCAGCAACCACCGGCACCGATCTGCTCTGGCCCGGTGGCAGCAGCGGCCTCAACCTTCGGGGAGCTTCTCCCCTGTTGCTTTCAAGGCTCGGAATATGGGACGGCGGGGCCACTCTTGCCTCTCACCAGGAATTCGGCGGCCGTATCGTGCAGAAGGACCGGGCCTTACCGGCAAACCAACACGCCACACATGTTGCCGGCACCCTCGTCGCTGCAGGGATCAACCGGCCCGCAAGGGGGATGGCATTCGGCGCATCCAACCTGATCGCGTACGATTTTCTCAATGACAATGCGGAAATGGCCAGGGAAGCGCCCATGCTCCTGGTCTCCAACCATTCTTACGGCGCCCTGGCGGGCTGGCGATTCAACGAAGGGCAGAACCGGTGGGAATGGTACGGAGAAAGCGGGACAAACGAAGATTATAAATTCGGTTATTATGACATTACCGCCAGGGAATGGGATGAGATCGCATGGAACGCTCCTTATTATCTTATCGTAAAATCAGCCGGCAATAACCGGAATGTCAACGGGCCGGCGGAAGGTTCGGCATATTACCGGTATAATAAAGAAGGAGTGATGGCGCCCGCACCCGGGGATGCGCCTTTCCCTTCCGCCAATGACGGATACGATATCCTTCCCCTGTATGCCAATGCCAAGAATATCCTGTTGGTAGGGGCTGTAAATCCCATTCCTGCCGGATATAGCGAAGCCTCCGACGTCGTCATGGCATCGTTCAGCGGCTGGGGACCCACCGATGACGGGCGCATCAAACCGGACATTATGGGAAACGGCGTGGGCGTACTTTCCACCTCTTCGGCCTCCGACGATGGCTATACGATACTTTCGGGCACCTCTATGTCTTCTCCCAATGTGGCAGGGACTTTATTCCTGCTTCAGGAGCTCTATTCCAACCTCCATGAAGGAGAATTCATGCGGTCTGCCACATTAAGAGGGCTTGCCATTCACACAGCCGGAGAAGCGGGAGCATCGCCCGGTCCGGATTATCGCTTTGGCTGGGGCGTGCTAAACGCGGGAAAAGCCGCTGAAGTAATCCTTAATACTTCCGGAAGCCACCGCATTCTGGAAGCAAGCCTTGAACAGGGAACACAGGATAGCTATGAACTGCTCGCCTCCGGGTATGCGCCGCTGGAAGTGACCATTTGCTGGACCGACCCGGAAGCGGACACCATTTCGGAAGAGCAGGCGCTGGACAATCCATCTCCGCGGCTGGTCAATGACCTGGACGTACGCGCCGGTTCTCCGGGAAATAATGAACGCTTTTATCCCTGGATCCTAAACCCCTCCCAGCCTGCCGCCGCTGCCGAAAAAGGAGATAATGTACTGGATAACGTAGAGAAACTTGTTATTCCCGCACCGGTTCACGGAAGGAGGTACGTGGTCACCATTTCCCATAAGGCGGCCCTGAAGCGCGGTCCCCAGCCCTACTCGCTGATTATCAGCGGAGCGGGAGGAACCTCCTATTGCAGCTCCGGGGCGCAGGAAAACACCGGCCTGTCAATAAGCAGCATCCAGGCGGGAACGTTAAACTATACCGCCGGAGAAGAATGCACTACCTATACCAACCTGCTGGGCGAATACATTCAGGCGAGGCCCGGAGCCATCGTGCCATTTTCTATACAGACCGGGTCGTGCGGAAGCAGCGGCAGCCATACCATAAAGGTATTCGGAGACTGGAATAACGACGGGGATTTTACAGGCGAAGGCGAATTGCTGGCAGTATCCGCTGTATTAACGGGGAACAGCACATTCGAAGGGAACATCCATATACCCTCCTCGCTTTCCGCCGGCGCCTTTATCAGGCTGCGCATAGTGGCAGTCAGCACATCCAGCGCTGCGGAAGTCAGCCCCTGCGGCGCCTACCAGAAGGGAGAAACCCTGGACACCAGTATTGAGATCATAAAACCCGCCAGGGACCTTTCTGTCGAGGCGCTGATCAGCCCTTCAGCTTCCGGCTTCTGCCCGGGCGGAAGAAACCTGCTAAGCATCCTGCTCCGGAACCGCGGAACGGAGGCCCTGGAAGGGTTCCCCCTCAACGCGGAAATACGCGAGGGCGCGTCTGTCATTGCCAGTCTTCAGGAGACCTTCAACGGTATCCTCCAGCCCGGGGACACCGCTGTTTACACCTTCCCTTATTTCATCGCTGCCGCTCCCGCTACCCGGTACACCTTTACCGTCCATGCAGGACCGGACGACGACCAGGTTATTGCCAACAACTCCCTTGAGGCCGTTAGGCAGAGCAATACTGCCGCAGATAGCCCGGCCGGCATCCGCGCGCTTATCTGTGAAGACGGGCAAAAGGCTGTTCTGATAGATGAGGAGCAGGAAACTGTCTATTGGTATGATCAGTTGCAGGGCGGTAATTTAATAGGCGCCGGAGATACGGTGACCACGGCGTTTACAGGAAGCAATACCACATTTTACGGCGCCATCAACGAGTTCAGCGGCCGGCTGGGGCCGGCGACCAAGTCCGATCTGCCGCCTGTAACCCAGGGAGATGCTTATCATCAGTACACACCTTCGGTAATGATAGAAACAAAGGTGCCGCTCGTCATTGAAAGCGCCCGGATGTACACCGGGAACCCCGGGAAAATATCCTTTACTGTATATGACAACGGCGGAACAGAGATCGCAAGAAGCGTACAACACGTTGGCGCAAGCAGAAGTACAGCTGCTCCCGGCCCCCTCCCAGACGATCCCCTGGACACCGGAAGAACGTATTACCTGGACCTGCGCATTCCCCGGCCCGGCAATTACCTGATCACAGTAGATTACGAAGGCACGGACGCCAGTATTTTCAGAAGTACCAGCAGCCCGGACTATCCTTACAGTATTCCGGGGATAATGTCCATTACGGGTACCACCGCAAGCCAGGAGGCGGAAAACAACTATTATTATTTTTATGGCATGAGCGTCAGCGCCCTCGGCTGCCCCGGACCCCGGACCGCGGTGCAGGGAACGCCGCTGGAAGCCCCGGGGATCACGCAGGTGGGGGACACCCTCTTCAGCAGCCGCGGAACTGAACTGCAATGGTACCTGAACGGAGAGCCGCTGGAAGATGAAACCGGCGCACGGCTTCAGGCAAAAGTATCAGGAACCTACCAGGTAACCACAAGCCTTGGAAATTGCATCGTCTTTTCGGAGCCTTATTCGTTTACTACGCTGGATGACCTTATCTCGGGCCTGGAAAACCATGGCTTAATCATCTATCCCAACCCCGGAACAGCCAACCGCGAAACTCCCCTGACCATTGAATTCTACGCCAGGGAACAGGACGATGCCGAAGTAAGAGTCGTGGATATGCAAGGAAAAATCCTTTACCGGGAAAAACCGCGGCTCCAAAGCGGCAAAAATACCATCCCGCTTATCCTGGAACACCTTTCTCCGGGAATATATGCCTTATCCCTGAGCATCAACGGGGAATCCTTCGCCGGGAAATTCATTATTCACCGTTAGAAGAAAATAAAAAGTTACGCAATCGATTGATTTTATTTATATTAGCCACCTGTTGACCTGATAGAGCCAGTGATTTATGGACGAGATTTTAAGCCGTAAACTAGTAGAAACTACTGAAAAACAGGAAATTAAGGAACTTTCAAAGGGCATTCGCTTCGACTTGCCGGAAAAGATTCTTCAATTCGGTACCGGAGGCTTTCTCCGGGGCTTTACCGATTACCTGGTAGACAAAGCTAATAAACAGCAGCTTTTTAACGGAAGCATCCTGGTGGTGAAATCAACTCCCGGGCAGCCGGGCAATTTCGCCAGGCAGGATAATTTATATACCGTTAATATTAAAGATAAAGAAATAAACGAGTTCGTGCTGGCCGCCGCCCTCAACCGGGTGGTCAGCGCGACCGACCAATGGGAACTTGTGCTGGAAGCGGCTCAAAGCCCTTCCCTTCAGCTCCTGATTTCCAACACCACGGAAGCCGGCCTCCAGTACCTGGAAGAGGACCTTTCCACGGGGAAAACGCCCGCCTCTTTTCCGGGGAAAGTGGCGGTTGTTCTTCACGAGCGTTTTAAAGCCTCAGGCGGCAGCCCCGAAAGCGGGCTCGTGATCCTGCCTTGCGAACTGGTAGTGAACAATGGAAAGGTCCTGCAGGAAATGGTGGTAAAACTGGCCGGGAAGAACAACTTTGAACCGGAATTCATCAAATGGCTGAACGATGCCAACCATTTTTGCAATACCATCGTTGACCGGATCATCCCCGGCAAACCCGATCCCGGGCAGCAACAGGAAACCTTTGCCCGCCTTGGTTATACAGATCAGCTCCTGCTTGAATGCGAATCCTACCTGCTGTGGGCTATTGAAGGAGGCCAACGGGTGAAAGACGTACTGGAATTTGCGAAAGCAGACGACCGCGTGATTATCACGGATGATATCGAGCCTTACAGAGAACAAAAATTAAGGCTGCTGAACGGCACACATACCTTTTCAGTACCTCTTGCCTTTCTTTGCGGGCAGGAAACGGTGTACCAGGCGGTCAACGACCCGCTGGTGTCGCGGTTCATGCAGCAGCTCATGCAGGTTGAAATTGCCCCTACGCTGGAAGGCATTTCGCCCCGTCCTTCTTCCTATGCCAGGCAAGTATTCGAGCGTTTTCAGAATCCGCACATCGTACATAAGCTGATCAACATCATGTTCCAGCAAAGTACCAAGATGAAGCTGCGCAATGCTGCTACCATCCAGCGCTATTTTAAACTGGAGGGGAAAGCGCCGCGGCATATGGCCCTGGGCTTGGCTGCTTACCTGCTTTTCATGAAAAATGCCGCGGATCTGGCCGTAGAGGACGACATGGCAGTTTGGTTCAAGGAACTCTGGGCGGGAAATTCTCCCGGAAAGGTGGTGAACGCCACTTTGGAGAAATTAGCCCTTACCAAAGATGCGGAACAAACCGCCTTGTTCGCCGCCGCTGTTCTTTCTTTCCTGGAGCAGTTACTGCAAACCCCCGCACGGGAGGTATTGGAACAATTTTTAAACACCACCCCAGCAAGACCCTGATCACATGGAATCATTTCTTTCAGAACATTTCCTGCTTCAAACCGAATCAGCCCGCCTGTTATATCATGACTACGCTGCGGGCATGCCCGTTATTGACTATCATAATCACCTCCCTCCCGCGGAAATTGCGGCGGACCGGCGGTATGAGAACATGACGCAGCTATGGCTGCACGGCGACCACTATAAATGGAGGGCAATGCGGGCCAATGGTGTGGAGGAGCGGTATATTACCGGTGATGCCGATGATGAAACCAAATTTATAAAATGGGCCGAAACCGTTCCTTATACAATGCGGAACCCGCTTTACCACTGGACGCATATGGAACTTCGGAATCCGTTTGGTATTACCGACATCCTTAACAGCCAAAGCGCCGGAGCTATTTATCGAGAATGTAACCGGCAGTTGCAGGAAACCTTCAGCGCCCGCTCGCTGCTCCGTCATTACCGGGTAGAAGCGCTGTGTACCACGGATGACCCCTGTGACTCGCTGGAACATCACCTGGCAATTGCCCGGGATCCCTTTGGCGTCCGCGTCCTGCCCGCTTTTCGTGCCGACAAAGCGCTGGCAATTGAAAACCCGGAGGCATTCAACCAGTATATGGACCGGCTGAGTGAAGCGGCAGACATAGATATCAGCAACTATTCCTCTCTTCTGGAAGCGTTGAAAGCCCGTCACGATTTTTTTCACCAGGCAGGCTGCAGGGTATCCGACCATGGCCTGGATACCTTTTATTCAGAAGAGTATACCGATGAAGAAGTCCTGCTGATCTTCCTGAAGGTACGGGAAGGTACTGTCCCCAGCCCGGCGGAGACTGCCAAATTCAAATCCGCTCTGCTTTATTTTCTCGCGGTCATGGACTATGAAAAAGGTTGGGTGCAGCAATTTCATGTAGGCGCATTGCGAAACGCCAACAGCAGGCTGCTCTCAAAACTGGGCGCTGATGCCGGGGTGGATTCCATCGACGATCTTGTTCATGCACGCAGGATGATGCGCTTTTTCGACCGGCTCGACAGGGAAGAAAAACTGGCGAGAACCATCGTTTACAACCTCAACCCGGCCGATAACGAGATCTTCGCGACCATGATGGGCAATTACCAGGATAGCAGCATTCCCGGCAAAATGCAGTTCGGGTCGGGCTGGTGGTACCTTGACCAGAAGGACGGTATGGAGAAGCAGCTGAACACCCTCTCCAATATCGGTTTGCTGAGCCGTTTTATTGGCATGCTTACCGATTCACGGAGTTTTGTATCCTTTCCAAGGCACGAATATTTCCGGCGGATCCTCTGCAATCTTATCGGCAGGGATGTGGAAAACGGAGAGCTGCCAAACGACACCAAATGGCTCGGCCAGATGATACAAAATATTTGTTACTATAACGCAAAAACGTATTTTAGCTTTTTACCCTAAGGGAGTCAAACCATTATATTACAATGAAATCAATCGTCACATTCGGCGAAGTCATGCTTCGCTTAGCCACTCCTGGTTACCAGCGCTTTCAGCAGGCAAAACAATTCGAGGCCTCGTTCGGCGGAGGGGAGGCCAATGTCGCGGTATCGCTCGCGAATTACGGCCTGCCGGCGCGTTTCGTGACCCGTCTTCCGGACAATGATCTCTCGGATGCCCTCATAAGCGAACTCAGGGGCTTGCAGGTTGATACCGGCAGCATCCTCAGGGGCGGCGAGCGGCTGGGCATTTACTTTCTGGAAACCGGCAGCGTAAGCCGTTCCAGCAAAGTGATCTATGACCGGGCCCATTCTTCCATTTCCAGCATCGCACCAGGAATGGTAGACTGGGACAAGGTATTTGAAGGCGTCCGCTGGTTCCACTGGACGGGGATCACACCCGCCATTTCACAGGGCGCTGCGGATGTTTGCCTGGAAGGGATCAGGAAGGCGAACGAGAAAGGGATCACTGTTTCCTGCGACCTTAACTTCCGCAAAAACCTATGGAAATACGGGAAAACCGCTTCAGAAGTAATGCCGGAACTGGTAGCAGGATGCGATGTCATACTTGGAAACGAAGAAGATGCCGAAAAGGTTTTCGGGATCCATCCCGAAGGAGCCGACGTCACCAGCGGCCATGTAGAAGCTGCCGGCTATGAATCGGTTTGCCGTCAGTTGATGCAAAGGTTTACAAGGGCGAAAAAGGCGATCATCACGCTCCGGGGTTCCATCAATGCGAACCATAATTCCTGGTCCGGGGTCCTGTTTGACGGGAATAAGCTTTTTACAGCTCCTACTTACCAGATCACCCATATCGTTGACCGCGTTGGCGGGGGCGATTCTTTTATGGGAGGACTGATCTATGGACTCGTCACCTATGAAGGGGATGACCAAAAGGCGCTTAATTTCGCTACGGCGGCTTCCTGTCTGAAACATACTATTCAGGGAGATTATAACAGGGTAACAGTAGCGGAAGTCGAAAAGTTAATGTCCGGGGATGCTTCAGGGCGTGTTAGCCGGTAGTTTGTTGCTTCGCAACGGTTGAAGTTTATAGTTCAAGGTTCAAAGTTTAAGGTTTTTAGTTTTTAGTTTTGATGGCACGGTTCAGCAGATTGGAAGTATATGGGGCGTTACATGCGACGAAGTTTGTTCCCCTGTTTTATAATGAAGATCCCGAAACTTGTAAAGAAGTATTCAGGGCGTGTTACCGTGGCGGGGTCCGGGTAATTGAATATACGAACAGGGGGGATTTCGCCCATGAAATATTCGCGGAGCTTTCGCGGTTTGTAAAAAAAGAACTGCCCGATCTTGTTTTTGGCGCGGGTACCATTATGGACGCCCCTACTGCGGCATTGTATATACAAATGGGAGCCGATTTCATTGTAGCGCCCGTTATAAAGAGCGATGTCGCCCTTTTGTGCAACCGGCGGAAAATTGCCTGGATGCCGGGCGCTTCCACGATGACAGAGATTTCTTCGGCAGAAGAGCTGGGTGCCGAAGTGGTTAAATTATTCCCGGCAAATATCCTGGGCCCTGATTTTATAAAAGCCCTGAAAGGCCCCATGCCCTGGACCAGCATCCTGGTCACCGGAGGCGTGGAGCCCACCCGTGAAAACCTGACAAAGTGGTTTAAGGCCGGCGCCGCCTGCGTTGGAATGGGTTCAAGCCTTTTCCCGAAAGAACTTATCCGCAACAAGGACTGGGACCAGCTGGAAGATACGGCCCGCTCTGCGCTTGAAATAATACAATCCATTAAATAAATCGCAAACTAATCTAACCCAATATCATGAACAGATTTCTGAAAGGCTATCGCTGGAGAATCCTTGCCTTATTATTCTTCATCACCACGGTCAATTATATTGATCGCCAGGTGATTTCCTTTACCGTTATCGATGAGGAATTCCAGCGGGCCATTATGAACATACCCGAAGGAGACGCGATCACCGAGGAACACCATGCTGAATTCAATGAAGTGAAAGGCTGGATCGATGCCTCCTTTAAAATTGCCTATGCACTAGGATTCATCCTGGTGGGCTGGTTTGTTGACCGCATAGGCACCCGGAAAGGTTTTGCTTCTGCCATGACTATTTGGGGATTTGCAGCAATAGGTACAGGATTCGTCGGTTCCATAGGAGGGCTCCTGAGCCTGCGTTTCCTGTTGGGCTTCGGTGAAGCGGGAAATTTCCCGGCGAGTATCAAAACCGTTGCCGAATGGTTTCCGAAAAGAGAGCGATCTTTTGCTACCGGGATCTTTAACGCGGGCACCAATGTAGGCGTTATTCTCACTGCTCTTTTTGTCCCATGGATCATTCTGAGCTGGGGCTGGGAATATTCCTTTATTATCACCGGCCTTGTCGGGTTTGTCCTGCTTTACTTCTGGCTAAAAATGTATAAGCGGCCCGAAGAACATGAAAACATTTCAAAGGAAGAACTGGAACTGATCAATAGCGACGCGGATGAAAAAGACAATGCCGACGTAACAAAAGTTCCCTGGGCCAGATTATTCAAATACCGGCAAACCTGGGCTTTCGCAGCCGGTAAGTTCATGACCGATTGCGTATGGTGGATGTTCCTTTTCTGGCTGCCGTCCTTTTTCCAGGACAGCCAGTCGCTGGACCAGAACCTGGATTTAAAAAGCATCGGCCTGCCCTTTATCCTGATCTACCTGGTATCAGACGTGGGAAGTATTTTTTACGGCTGGCTGGCCACCCGCTTCATTGAAAAAGGATGGACCGTCAACAAGGCCCGGAAAGTAACCATGCTGATCTGCGGAATTACAGTTATTCCCATTTTCTTTGCCTCCATGACGGATAGCCTGGTTGTGGCCATCGCGCTCATTGCCATTGCTACTTCCGCCCACCAGGGATTTTCCTGCAACCTTTTCAGCCTCGTGTCGGACATGTTCCCCAAGAAAGCCGTAGCTTCCGTGGTAGGTATAGGCGGCGTTTGGGGGGCTATCGGGGGAACCATTTTAACCGCGGCGACCGGCTATATTGTAAATGCGGCAGGATACCTGCCTATATTTATCTATGCCAGCTGTGCTTACCTGATCGCTTTGCTGTTGATTCACTTGCTTGCGCCGAAATTGGAACGGGCCAAATTATAAACTTGAATCCTTCAAGTTTATAGTTTCAGGTTCAAGGTTTCATGGTTCAAGGTTTCAAGGTTCAAGGTTTCAAGGTTCAAGGTTTCATGGTTCAAGGTTTCATGGTTCAAGGTTTGAAGGTTCAAGGTTTAAAGTTTAAAGTTCAAGTTCAGGGTTTGAAGTTTGTAGTTTAAAGCGCAAAGTTTTGAAGTTCAAGGTTTAAGATTGTTTACGGAGGGGTGATGGCGGTAGGTTTTGGCGGGGCCGAAGGGAGCAATGGTTGATTTTCAGGGGCGGGTTCGAAACGCCTGGGGTACTGAAAATAAGCCTGAGCGACGGCGGGTACGCTAAAACGGCCCATCTACCGCCCAAAGCATGAAGCCTAACAAGCATATACGATGATGGAGCAAACCTGGAGATGGTACGGGCCGGGAGACCCGGTAAGCCTTGCGGACGTTATGCAGGCGGGGGCAAGCGGTATTGTTACCGCCTTGCACCATGTCCCCAACGGGGAAATATGGACGGTGGAAGAAATTGAAAAGCGGAAACAGGATATCCGCCTTGACCTGAAGAATAGCCGCGAAAGGGATCTGCGCTGGTCGGTAGTGGAGAGTATCCCTGTCCATGAGGATATTAAGATTCGTTCTGGCAATTACAAAACCTATATTGAGCATTATAAGCAAAGCATTCGCAATGTAGGTAAATGTGGAATTAAGGTCATTTGCTATAACTTCATGCCGGTACTTGACTGGACGCGTACTGATCTTGCCTGGGAGGTTGCGGATGGATCCAGGGCCTTGCGTTTTGACGCCGTGCATTTCGCGGCTTTTGAATTATTCTTACTGAAACGCCCTGGGGCCGAAGCAGTTTACGGCCCGGAAATGACAGAAAAAGCGCAGGCATTCATATCCTCTGCCACGGTCGAAGAAAAAGAGCTGCTGATCAGGAATATTATTGCCGGCCTGCCGGGTTCCGAAGCAAGCTATAGCCTTGCACAATTCCAGGCCATGCTTGATACCTACCGGGAAACCGGAGCCGCTGAACTCAGGGAAAATCTGAAAGAATTCCTGAAGGCGATCATCCCAGTGGCTGCGGAAGAAGGCGTTCGCATGGCTATCCATCCGGATGATCCTCCCTACCCCATCCTGGGCCTTCCGCGCGTAGTCAGCACGGAAGCAGATGCCCGGCAGGTGCTTGATGCTGTAGACGATCCCGCCAACGGGCTTTGTTTTTGCACCGGATCATATGGGGTACGGCCGGATAACGACCTGGCCGCAATGGCTGAACGTCTGGGCTCCCGGATCCATTTCGTTCATCTGCGAAGCACGCAGCGCGAAGCAGACGGGAGTTTTTATGAAGCTAATCACCTGGAAGGCAACGTGGATATGTTTGCCGTAGTAAAGGCCCTGGTGAAAGAGCAGCAAAACCGCCGGCAACAGGGCCGGGCGGATCACAATATCCCTATGCGCCCCGATCACGGGCATCAAATGCTGGACGATCTCCACAAACAAACCAATCCCGGTTATTCAGCCATTGGCAGGCTGCGCGGACTCGCGGAGCTGCGCGGGCTGGAAATGGGGATAGAACGATCACTCCCGGAAAATTCTTTCGCATAAACTTTGGATAAGTAAATTGAAAATCCTATCTTTGCAGTCCACAAAACATTGCGGGGTGGAGCAGTTGGTAGCTCGTCGGGCTCATAACCCGAAGGTCGTCAGTTCGAGTCTGGCCCCCGCTACTAATAATAAAAAAGGCGATTAACAAAAGTTAGTCGCCTTTTTTATTATAATACACTTTTTTGTTTTTAATACACTGAGTATAAACAGTGGTGCCTCCGCCGGCGGCCGAGCGACGGCCAACCGGTTAGCAGGATCCTTTTCCCAGGACATGCTCATAACTCCACCCCGCCATTTCCTTAAATACCGGGACAAGGCTATTCCCAAGGCCTGTAAGAGAATATTCCACACGGGGCGGGATCTCCTGGTATTGCTTTCGCGAAATCAATCCGTCTTTCTCTAATTCCTTCAATTGTTCGGTTAATACTTTTCTTGAAATACCTGAAATGCGGAAGGCAAGTTCGCCAAATCGCCTGGTTCCGAAGGTCAGGTTATACAGGATGATCGGCTTCCACTTTCCGCCAATCAATTCCAGCATCGCCGTTATCGGACATTCAAAATTTTGTTTTTCTTCCACCATGATAGTTACCCGTTCGTTACCACATTTTCATTGTTACCAAAAGGTAACAAGTTACTTTTTAAAACCATTATTAGTTTCTTTGCGAAACAAATATAACTAGTTCATTCAAAACCACAAAAACATGATTTTAGTAACAGGAGCAACGGGTCGGTTAGGATCAGCAACGATAGAACATCTGCTGAAACATGTGTCGCCCGAAAGTATCGTCGCATTCGCAAGAGATGAGCGTAAAGCAAAGCATTGGAAAGAAACAGGTGTCAAAGTCCGCTTTGGAGCCTATGATGATACGGAATCACTGGTTCGTGCAATGCGCGACGTCGAAAAGATATTGCTGGTTTCGGCGCCCGACCCCAACGGCCGTCTGCAGCGGCACCGAAATGTGCTAAATGCGGCAAAAAAGGCCGGTGTAAAGCACATCGCGTTTACCGGCATGGCGACGAATGATATCCGCACATCGGTTATCAAACCGTTTATGGAAGACCTGTTTAACTTCGAAGACGAACTCAGGGAAAGCGGGATGATATACACCATTCTGCGGAATACACTTTACACTGACGGCATTGCCTTGTTCGCAGGCGAGAATGTGTTCCGGACCGGCATTTTCCTTCCGGCAGGACATGGCAGGGTCGCGTTCGCTCTCAGAAGGGAAATGGGCGAAGCAGCGGCTAATGTGTTACTTCAAACCGGACACGAAAACAAGACGTATATCTTCACAGGAAGTCGTTTATATTCCTACGAAGACGTTGCCCGGGTACTTTCGGAGCTATCAGGAAAGGACATTACTTACACCGCTGCGGACCCCGGGACGTTCTCAGATACGTTAAAGGGGTTGGGTATTCCCGAAATCGTGGTGTTCGTGGTTAATGGCTTTTCAGCAGATGTTTCCAATGGACAATACGAATCTGTAAGCAGGGATTTGGAAATCGTGCTTGCGCGGGAACCCGCTTCATTGAAGGACGGGCTTAAAGAGGTTTACAATTTTTAAAAGCGGAGAAAATATCGGCGTTAATCATATAACCATATGGACAGTATAGCAAATAAAATAAATGCAGACAGGGCTTTCTTTAACGATTTAGGAACAATCTACCCGGCCGATAAACGTGTTGGCATAACGCAGGAACATATCGCAGGAGTTTCCTGTTATTGGTTTACCCCGTCGCAGGTTGAGGAGGAGAGGCTCATTGTGTATCTCCACGGGGGCTCATTCGGTCTGGGTTCCATTCAATCCCACCGGGCCATGGTCAGCCATTTGGCGTCAGCGCTTACCTCGAAAATTCTGTTTGTTGAATATTCCCTGGCACCCGAAAAGCCATTCCCAAACGCGGTAAACGATGTTTTTAGCGTGTATCAGCAACTTATACTGAGATCCCCTAAAGAAAAGATTTCGCTCATCGGAGACAGCGCCGGAGGCGGGCTTGCCGCATCATTCATACACAAGGCTGCATCGGAGCAAATTGCGTTGCCGTCATGTGTGGTCTTGATTTCACCCTGGATCAACCTTTACTGTGATACCGGATCACATATAACCAGGAAAGATATGGACAAGGTGCTAACAAAAGAACTGCTACTTGAATATGCCGGCTATTACGCAAACGGAAACTGGGAAGAGGCGGACCCTGCGCGGTTAAACTTTGAGCGCTTTCCTCCACTATTTATCCTGGTGGGCAGCGATGAAATATTGTTTGATGATTCAAGAATATTCTACGAAAAGATCAGAATCCTGCAGGCCAACTGCGAAATGAGAGAGTATACAAATCAGGGACACGTATGGTTATTGGCAGATATTGACTCAGCTAGTTCAAAGGAAGCCTTAATACATATCGATGCATTCTTACGGCGAACGGCGGGGTGAGGCCGGCTAAAACTACGTAGTTTTTAAATAAACATAAGTAAAAATACGTAGTTTCATTAGATTCATTATCTTTACCGGATGAAGAAGGCACGCACAATTTTCCTTGTTCTCAGCTGTTTACTGCCAGCAGGCTGCCGTCCGGAAAATTCTGAGAACCTGGTTATTGCTGCTGCTGCCAATACCCGCTTCGCTATGGAGGAACTGGTGGCCGCCTTTAGCAGGGAAACGGGCATCATGTGCGAAACAATTTTTGCTTCTTCAGGGAAATTAACTGTCCAGATCCGCCAGGGCGCCCCTTTCGACGTGTTTATCGCTGCGGATATGAACTACCCGGAAAAGTTGTTCCGGGAGGGCTTCAGCAAAAAGCCTCCCCGCTTGTACGCTTACGGAAAGCTGGTCTTGTGGAGCAGTGATACATCTCGTCTCCTGGCAGGAAAAAACGTAAATCATATCGCCCTGGCAAACCCGCGCACGGCCCCCTACGGGCAAGCCGCTGTCGAAGCGTTAAAAAGTTTTGCCCTGTATAAAGCCGTTGAATCCAAGCTGGTCTATGGTGAAAGCATTTCCGAAGTAAATCACTTTATTATTTCAGGGACTGCTGAAATGGGGTTCACTTCCCTTTCTTCGGTGATGGCCGGGGAAATGAAAGGCAAAGGACAGTGGATCCTGATTGATACCGCGAGCTATTCCAGGCTAACGCAGGGAGCTGTTCTTCTAAAAAGAAGCAAAAGAAGACCGCAGGCGCAAAGGTTTTATGACTTTTTGCTTAGCCATAAAGGGAAACAGATCTTACGTGAATTCGGCTATAAGGTAAACCAAAATGATTAACTGGGAACCACTGGTACTTAGTTTTAAGCTGGCATTCATCACCACGCTGCTGCTGCTGGCGCTATCGGTTCCGCTGGCATACTGGCTGGCCTGTACCCGCACCCGGATAAAGCCGCTGATTGAGGCGCTGATAAGTTTGCCGCTGGTGCTTCCGCCAACCGTATTGGGTTTCTATTTACTGATCGCCTTCAGTCCTGCCGGCGCTTTCGGAAGCTGGCTGGATCAATGGATAGGCCTGCGTCTTGTATTTTCTTTTGAAGGCCTGGTGCTGGCTTCTGTCATTTACAGCCTGCCGTTCATGGTACAGCCCATTCAGTCAGGCTTATCCGGCATTTCGCCCTCCCTGGCTGAAGCCGCGCATGTGCTGGGAAAATCAAAAACAACGACGCTTTTTAAAGTGCTTCTTCCAAATATAAAACCCGCCCTGCTAACCGGCATCGTGCTGACCTTTGCCCATACGCTGGGTGAATTCGGAGTAGTGCTTATGATCGGGGGAAATATTCCAGGCAGGACGCGGGTTGCTTCCATTGCCATTTATAACGAAGTGGAAGCGCTCAGTTACGGAACAGCGAATAAATACTCCCTGGTCCTGCTTGCCGTTTCCTTTTTTATCCTGCTGATCGTGTATCTGGTCAGGGGCGGATATTTATTTAAGAGCGGATGGAATGATTGAACTGGATGTGTCAAAAAAACTACGGTCTCCTTACGGGGAAATGCTGCTCCGGGTGCAGGCCGAAATTGAAAGCGAACGCCTTGTGGTCCTTTACGGTAAGTCCGGAGCCGGCAAAACCTCCTTGTTAAGGATGCTGGCCGGCTTGCTCAGGCCTGATTCCGGACGGATAATCGTTAACGGTTTTCCCTGGCTGAACACCTCGAAAAAGATCAACCTGCCGGCCCGGAAAAGGAAAACCGGCTTCGTATTCCAGGAACCCTCCCTTTTTCCCAATATGACCGTAAAGGAAAACCTGGCATTTGCCCTTAACAGGGGGCAGGATAAAAAAATTATAGACGAACTGATCGGGATTACTGAACTGGGCCAGCTGGAGAACTGCCGCCCCCAAAAACTCTCCGGGGGCAGAAACAACGAGTAGCGCTGGCCCGGGCGCTGGTGTGCAAACCGGACCTCTTACTTCTGGACGAACCTTTTTCCGCGCTGGACAGCGAAACCAGGGAAAAACTTCAGGCATATATATTGCAGGTACATCAGCAGTATCACCTCAGTACCATCATTGTTAGCCATGATACGGCGGAAATTTTAAAGATCGCCGATGAGGTAATTGTACTGGATAACGGCAAGGTTACAAGGCAGGATCCGCCTTCGGCGGTCTTCACTCCCCGAAATTTAAATGGGAATCCTTGTCCCTGCCCTTTTGTTTTATCGTTGTAATCCCTACCTTGTCAACTATGTTTGATAATTATATATCCCTGGAAGAGATTGGTGCAGCAGATTGGCCAAATGTGATTTTGTGGGCGGCGCCCGTGATGTTTATCCTGGTTTTTGCAGAATGGGGATTAAGCATTTATCAAAATAAAGACGTCTATGACAAAAAGGATTTCCTGGCCGCTGCAACTATCGGCCTGGTAAATGTCGGCATCAGCGCCCTGTTAAAAGTTATTGTCTTTGGCGCCGTCCTCTTCTTCTGGAACCTGGTACCGTGGAAAATACCGGCCACGTGGTGGTCATTTATCCCCTGTTTTATCTTGCTTGACCTTGCCAGGTACTGGGCGCACCGGGTCGCCCATGAACAACGCTTCTGGTGGGCGACACATGTAACGCATCATAATTCACAGAAGTATAATTTTTCCGTATCCTTTCGCCTTAGCTGGACTCAGCATATAAAATTTATCTTTTTCGTGCCGGTAGTAATGGTGGGCTTTGATCCTTTTGTCTTCTTTATCTGCCACCAGGTAGCGGTGCTTTACCAGTTCTGGATCCATACCGAATATATTAAAAAGCTTCCGGCGCCCATCGAATACATATTCACGACACCTTCCCACCACCGGGTACACCATGCCAGCGACAAAAAATACCTGGACAAAAATTACGGTTCCACGTTCATTATCTGGGACCGCATTTTCGGGACGTTCATGGAAGAAGATGAAAGGCCGCATTACGGGATCACCAAGCCGGTTAAATCCTATAATCCCATTTACCTGGTATTCCATGAATGGGCAGATATCGTCCGGGACATGAAAAAAGCGCGAAATTTTAAGGAAGGATTCAGGATCCTGTTCAGCCCTCCCCGTGAAGAAATAGCGCCGAACGAGCCGGTAACGGATGCGATGGCAACCGCCGATTCAGCAGTTGCTGAAGAAGCAGCCATCAGAAACACGCCTGCCGTCAAAAAAGAGGTGCAACAAGAAGGATAAATACCCTGCGAGCTGCCTGAATGATCTCTGAACCTACATACCTTGCCGCCCGGATGGTTTCCTCCACGCTGGAAGCACATTTCACAGAACATTGGGATGCGGGCTGCTTCGGCAAAAAGGAGGAAAAGCAACTTCCGCCCGCCGCCTATATCGAAGCGATTATCGATGCTGCTTTTTGGGCAAGCCTGCAGCGCGAAGAAGGATATTCCCCCAAGATCTCACTTGCCTTTCTTAAACCTGCGCAGGCAGGGAAGCCGCTTATTTTTGGCCAGAAAGTAAGATTAACCCCTTATAATCTTGTAAAACTCTCCCCCGCCGTCACACAGCCGGGTATTCACCTTGGCGTCTGGCATGAAGATAATGATCTGTATATATGGGGCAGCACCCATTTCATCCCGGAATTTTGCTTTGTCCTGGAGGTGGTTGAACCGGGATTGCTGGTGGTGAAACACAAACAAATCGGCGGATTTGGAAAATTTGTGAACGTAGCTATTTTGAAAGGCGACCAGATCAAGATAGTAGATAAAAACAGCATTGCTTCGGATACGTCCCCTTCCTTACTCACGTCGCTGCTGGGACACCCTATGTCGCTGCGAACAGGTGAAGCGGTAAATGTCCTGGTAGAGCTGGCGGCGTCCATCCGCTCGCATGGCAAAGGCGCGCTGGTACTAGTAGTCCCTCCCGGAACTCAAAAATGGCGCGAATCGGTCATCCATCCTATTAGCTATCCCGTAATCCCTGCTTATGAAGCCCTGGCCGACCTTCTGCAAATGGACGAACATCAGCGGGGCACGCCGGAATGGCAGGAATCCTTTTTACGTGCCGTGGATATCGTCGGCGGCTTCACCGCGGTTGATGGCGCCACCATTTTAACACAGCAGCACAGCCTCCTGGCTTTTGGGGCTAAAGTTGCCAGAGCAGCCATGAGCGACCCGGCAGAACAGGTAATGATGACCGAACCAGTCTCCGGCTCGGAAGCCCGGATCGTTCACCCTGCGAAAATAGGCGGCACCCGCCACCTTGCAGCTGCCCAATTTGTCCATGACCAGCGTGACTCCATAGCGCTTGTTGCCTCCCAGGATGGCCGCTTTACCGTATTCGTCTGGTCGGAGAAGCTCAGCATGGTCCACGCCCACCGGATTGATGTATTGTTATTATAAACTTCGCTTAAGTTTTGGCCAGATATAAATTCATATAATTGGCCAAAACTCACTTTTTTTTGTAGTTTTGGCCAGATATAAATTAACATAATTGGCCAAAATAAACCGAAATGAAAAATGTGACTGGCCGGCAAGACGAAAAAGCGCTCCTTTTGGAGATCGAAACGTCCGGGGAGCCGGAACTCGTTGCCGTTTATGGAAGAAGGCGGGTGGGAAAGACTTTTTTAATACTGAGCGTTTTTAATGAAAAGTTAGCTTTTGAATTTACAGGCACACATCACGCGACATTAAATGAGCAACTGGAAAACTTTAGCCTGGCATTGACGAGGGCATCAAAAAGCCTGCCGCTGGCTACGCCCCCTAACTGGATAAACGCATTTTCCTTATTGATTGACTACCTGACTCCCCTTATTAAAAAACAACGAAAAGTAATTTTTTTTGATGAATTCCCCTGGATAAATACTCCCCGTTCCGGCTTTCTAAAGGCATTCGAAAATTTCTGGAACGGCTGGGCCTCCCGTCAACAAAATCTGGTAGTTGTCATATGCGGATCGGCCGCCTCCTGGATGATACAGAAAGTTATCAATAACCGGGGAGGTTTGCACAACCGCGTTACCAGACGGATCAGGCTAATGCCCTTCACGCTGGGAGAAACAGCCGACTTTCTGAAAGCAAGAAAAATCAATCTTGATCATTATCAAATCCTGCAACTTTATATGGCAATGGGTGGGATTCCCCACTATTTAAAAGAGGTAAAAATTGGTGAAAGCGCCACTCAGGCCATTGACAGGACCTGTTTTACCAAGGATGGCTTACTTCATGACGAATTCAAGAACCTTTATTATTCCTTATTTGACAATGCCAGCTCTCACATGGAAATCATCCGGGCCCTGGCAAGAAAAAATTCAGGCCTCAGCAGGAACGAGATCATAAAATTTAGCAAACTAACATCCGGAGGCGGCATGACCAGGTTGCTGGATGAGCTAACTGAATCGGGCTTTATTACCGCCTACATTCCGTTTAACAGGACCTCCAAGGACAGTATTTACAAACTGACCGATGAATATTCCCGGTTTTACCTGAAATTTATAGAAAACAGCCGCTCACGTGGCAAGGGGTCATGGATACGTTTTTCCAACGGAACATCCTGGAAGAGTTGGAGCGGGATCGCATTCGAAAACATCTGCATGAAACACGCTTCCAGACTGAAAAGGGCGCTGGGAATTGAAAATGTTTATGCAGAAATCTCCGTATGGCACTCAAGGCCCCGAAACGAAGAAAAGGGAGTTCAAATAGATCTGCTGATCGACCGGCAGGATCAATGTATCAATATTTGTGAACTCAAATTTTCAACAGCAGCATTTGAGATCACGAAAAGCTATGCCGCTGAACTCGAAAGCAAGGTTGCCGCCTTCCGGAATCAAACCCGCACACGCAAAACACTCTTCCTCACCATGGTGACAACCTTTGGAATAAAAAATCCGCAAAAGTACGCCGGCCTTATCCAGCATGATCTGAAAATGGATATATTGTTCGGGTAAAATTTCAAATGCGATCGGGAATATGGCCTGGACGACTATTTTCGAAACGATCATCCTTTTGGGCGCCACCCAGGGATTCATTGTAAGCATCCTGCTTTTCGTGCGGAAGGAACCCCGGCTGCCGAACCGCTTACTGGGTGTACTGCTTTTTCTGATGGCGCTGGCCAGCTTCTGCCTGTACGCATCGTTCAATAGCTGGTTTGGCTATCCGCTTCTTGAGTTCCTGTCTTATCTTATCCCGCTGATCATTATTATGCCGTTCGGGCCGCTGATCTTTTTTATGTCAAGGCATACCTGGATCCGGGCTTTGCACTGAGCCGCCGGCAACGGAGGCATTTTTACCCGTGATCATCGACATCGTCCCCCAACTGGCAGCAATTATTTTCTTGTTAGGCGTTCTTTGGGGCTTACTGAAAGATAATCCACGGCCATGGGGAAATTTTATCGACCAGTATAATGTCTATTCCGATATTCCCCGCTGGATATCGGTCACGGTTTATCTCTGGCTTTCTGAAAGGTTCCTTTCCGGATTAAAAACGAAGAACGATGGGCAGCAGTATACAGACGTTAAATGGCTGCGGCACTTCGTACGCATTTTCCTCGTTTTCCAGCTCATCTGGCTCCTCTACCTGATTCCCTACGTGATCCCCCGCTATACCGACTTCATGCTGGATACTTTTGACTGGTACCCTATCTACGTGCCCCTGGCGCTTTTGATTTACTGGCTGGGCATAAAAGGATACTCCATGTCTTACCGGCTTGCTTCCCGCCCGCCGGCAAAAGGAAGCCCTTCCCAGTCCCTGTCCGGAGAGATCGTCGCTCAGAGCATCAGGCAGCTTCAGAAAGCAATGGAGGAAGATAAACTGTTCCTTGATCGCTCCTTCAGCCTTCAGCGGCTTTCAGCGCACACCGGCATTCCGCAGAAAACCATTTCGGCCGTCCTGAACCAGCATATTGACAAAAGCTTTAACGAGTTTGTGAATAGCTACCGGGTCAGTACCGTAAAAACGAGCATGCTGAAGCCGGAAAGCCGGAAGCTAACCATTGCCGCCCTGGCCTTCGACGCGGGATTCAATTCCCTCGCTACCTTCCAGCGTGCATTCAAGGCGTCGGAGAACATGACGCCAAAGGAATTCCTTTCTCTTCACGAAAAGAAGCGTGCCTGAATACTGCGCAAATCCGGATTTGAGTAGGAAAGCCGCTCCAAAGCGGGGACTTTCGCAGGTAAGCAAAAGGATTCCGGTAATAGCCTTTCAAAATCACCTGCGTTCCAAACTGAACAACACTGTAATGGCGTCGGACTTTGCCGAAGCGTTCATTGATCGGTTTGTCAACCTGTAGGCCGATCTTCTCTCGGAAACACGTACATTTTCAATCGCCAAATTGCGTACCTTTGCCCCATGACGCATAAGGCAGGCTTCGTAAGTATCATTGGAAAACCTAACGCGGGTAAATCTACGCTCATGAATGCCATGGTCGGAGAGAAGATGTCGGTGATCACATCAAAGGCGCAAACCACGCGCCACCGCATCATCGGGATCGTGAATGAACCGGACATGCAAATGGTGTTTTCAGATACGCCGGGAATGATCGAGCCCAAATACGGCCTGCAGAAATCCATGATGAGCAGCGTTAACGAGTCGCTGACAGATGCGGACGTGGTATTATTAGTGACCGATGTCAACGAGCGTCATGATGAAAGCAGGATGGTAGAAAAATTAAAGCGCCTGGAAGCCCCCGTGGCCGTACTGATCAACAAAGCCGACACCTCGGATGAAGCCACCCTGAAGGAAAAGGTGCTTTACTGGGAGCAGACGCTGCAGCCTAAGGCCGTATTTGTCATCTCCGCCCGGGAAGGCTATAACGTGCAGGCGGTCTATGAATTCATCAAGGAAAACCTGCCGGAACACCCGCCTTTTTACGGAGAAGACGAACTCACCGACAGGAATGAACGTTTTTTCGTGTCAGAGATAATCAGGGGAAAGATCTTCGAGCATTGCCGGAAGGAAATCCCCTACAGCACAGAAGTGGTGATCAATTCCTTTAAAGAGGAACCCGGCATCAACCGCATCAGCGCGGAGATCATTACGGAAAGGGATACTCAAAAAGGGATCATTATCGGCAAGAACGGCGAGCTTTTGAAAAAAATCGCTACCGCCTCAAGGCTGGAAATGGAAGAGTTCCTGCAGAAAAAAGTTTTCCTGGAAGTACATGTAAAAGTAATCAAAGACTGGCGGAACCGGGAAAATTACCTCAAACAATTTGGATACGAATGAGCAATATAGTAGCAATCGTTGGAAGGCCCAACGTAGGAAAATCCACCCTGTTTAACCGGCTTACGGAAACCAGGCAGGCCATCGTTGACAATGTCAGCGGGGTAACCAGGGACAGGCACTACGGCTTCGCCGAATGGACGGGAAGGCCTTTTACGGTCATTGATACGGGCGGATTCGTCGCGCATTCCGAAGATGTATTTGAGAAGGCCATCCGGGAGCAGGTACACATTGCCATTGAAGAAGCTACGGTGCTGCTTTTCGTGGTAGACGTAACCACCGGCGTAACCGATATGGACGATCATATCGCCGCTCTCTTACGGCGCAGCAATAAACCGGTATTGGTGGTCGCCAATAAGGTGGACAATAATAAACAACTACCCGATATTCATGAGTTCCATTCGTTAGGGCTCGGAGAAATATTTGGCATCGCCGCCAACAGTGGCAGCGGCACAGGCGAATTACTCGACGCGGTTGTAAGCCACCTGAATCCGGATGCAGAGACGGATAAAGAAAAACTTCCGGGTTTTGCCATCGTAGGACGGCCGAACGTGGGCAAATCTTCTCTGATCAACGCCTTGCTGGGCAAGGACCGGAACATTGTAACCACTGTCGCGGGAACTACCCGTGACGCCATTGAAACAACGTACAACCAGTTCGGGTACGAATTCAGGCTTATCGATACCGCCGGGCTAAGGAAGAAAACAAAGGTGAAGGAAAACATCGAGTTCTATTCCGTGATGCGAACCATTAAGGCGGTAGAACAAGCCGATATCTGCATTTTAATGATCGATGCCGGCAGTGAGTTTGAATCACAGGACGTAAATATCTTCCACCTTGCAGAAAAGAAACGGAAAGGCGTGGTCATCGTGGTCAACAAGTGGGACCTCATAGAAAAAGACCAGGCAAGCACCCGGCATTACGAAAAGCAGATCCGGGAAAAGATAGCCCCGTTTACCGATGTCCCTATACTTTTCACGTCTGTTCCGGAGAAACAGCGTATTCTGAAAGTGATAGAGACCGCGTTCAAGGTATTTAAGAACCGGGAGAA
This sequence comes from Anseongella ginsenosidimutans, assembly GCF_008033235.1. Classification (GTDB taxonomy): domain Bacteria; phylum Bacteroidota; class Bacteroidia; order Sphingobacteriales; family Sphingobacteriaceae; genus Anseongella; species Anseongella ginsenosidimutans. Next base: position 1,822,409 of record NZ_CP042432.1, on the reverse strand, counting down.
ACATATCCCCACCTCAAAACTTAATGATGTCATGCTGGAAGTCATCAACCAGACTCCGCCCCCTTCCCTGAAAGGAAAGTACATTAAGATCAAGTATATCACGCAGTTAAAAAGCGCGTCGCCGGCTTTTGCCTTCTTCTGTAACCTGCCCCAGTACATAAAGGATCCCTATAAACGCTTCCTTGAAAATAAACTCAGAGAAAATTTTGACTTCAGCGGAGTTCCGGTAAGTATTTACTTCCGCCAGAAATAAAATTTATAGTCGGAAAAGATGCAAATTAAAAAAATGCTTTATCTTTGCCCCAGTTTTAAACCCTAGTATCAAAATGAAAAAAGTATTTGCATTATTATTAAGCGCCGGAATGTTTGCAGCTGTAGCATGTAATCCCCAGGCAAGCCAGGAGTCAGAAGAAAAAGCTCTTCAGGATTCCCTCGAAATGGCTGCCCAGGCAGATTCTATTGCTGCCGCTGAACAGGCTGCTGCTGAAGAATCTGCAGATTCAGTTAGCGCTGACTCTCTGTAATTCCAACGCCTGAAGGCGTATTCCGGAAGAAAAAAGTCCTGGTACCACTACCAGGACTTTTTTTTGTCCTTTCTTATTATTCACTAATTACTTGTAGCTTATTCACTAATTACCTGCAGCGCCTGGTTAATGGCCTCGTCACGCGTCAGGGTAACCTTATAGAAACCCGCGTATCCCCAGAACCGCCTTGCAATCAAAGCCTTAACCTGGTTCTTCAGCAAGGCCTCCGAAGCGCTGACTTCCGGCTCCGGCGCCCTTACTTCTTCTTCCGCAGCCAGGCTCACCAGGCGGGCAAAACTCGAATCAGCCAGCGAGAAGGATGCCGCGAAATCGTCAAGGCTTTCATAAGCCGAAAGCGAGGCCATCTGCCGGTCTATATACCGGTACGTAAAATCATACACTACGTCATTGGCGTACAGTTCCCGGTAAAAAGCCGTAACCCCAACAGTATCAACTGGTACAAAAATATCCGGCAATATGCCGCCGCCGCCGTATAACACTTTGCCGGCTGCGGTAACCACTTTCAGCGAATCCGGAAAAGCGGCTTCCATGCTATCCAGGGAGTAAAGCTCTCCTCTTTCAAGACGCCGGCTCAGTTCCTGGAAATACACGTCCGTTCCCTGGCTGTAAGGTTTCTGGATGGAACGCCCGAGCGGCGTGTAGTAACGGGCAATGGTAAGGCGCAGCGCCGAACCGTCGGGAAAGGTAGTTTGCCGCTGCACCAGCCCCTTGCCGAAAGAACGGCGGCCTATCAGCGTTGCCCGGTCCAGGTCCTGCAGCGCCCCCGAAAGCACCTCGCTGGCCGAAGCCGTTCCTTCGTTAATAAGCACCACCAGCTTTCCTTCCTCAAAAAGCCCGTTGGAGGTAGCAAAATATTCTTCTTTCGGGTAATTATAGCCTTCGGTATAAACGATCAGCTGGCGCCTGGTAAGAAATTCATCCGCAAGGGCAATCGCCTGGGAAAGGTACCCGCCGCCGTTGTTCCTGAGGTCAAGCACCATATTTATCATCCCAAGGTCTTTCAACTCGCCTGCTGCCAGCACAAATTCGCTATGCGTACTGGCCGCGAAACGGTTCACCTTGATATAGCCTGTTTCTTCATTGAGCATAAAGCTCACTTCCACACTATTGATAGGGATCTTACCGCGTTTTACGTCAAACTCCAGGATATCCGGCGTCTTGTATCTTTTCACTTCAAGGCGAACCGAAGTACCTTCCGGCCCGCGGATAAGGTTCACGATGCTTCCGTTCGTCATTCCTTCACCCGAAACAGTTGTCCCATCCACAGTAATGATCTTGTCTCCCGGCCTGATCCCGGCCTGTTCCGCCGGTCCGTCCCGCTCCACGGTAACAGCCAGTACCGTGTCATTCATCATCCTGAATTCGACGCCGATCCCGTCAAACCGGCCCTTCAGCTTCGCGTTCATGCGCTTGAATTCAGAGGCAGGAATATAGCTGGAGTGAGGGTCCAGGTGCTTGAGGATCTCTTCCAGGGCATTCCGCTCCAGCCTGGCAAAATCAATGGAATCAACGTAACGTTCCTCGATAAGTTCCATGATCTCCTCGAGTTTATCTGACTTCCGGAAGTTGAAGGGAAAATCGAATGCACTCCGCAGCCCGCTATTGTCATTCATCTTGCTGCCAAAGTACATTCCAAGCACCATGATAAGCGCCCCAGCCATTGCCAGGCGCAAATTATACATAGTTCTTCTTCTTTGTCGCCCGTTCATACCGCTAATTATAAAAATTTTTATGAATTTTGGCAGCAATCAGGAAATTTATATCCATTACATACAGCATGAAAAGAATAACGGAATCTGACTCCTCCTACGACAATCTCGAAAACATGGAGACCGGTGAGATCCTGTCCAGTATCAATAAAGAAGACCAAACAGTACCCTTGGCAGTAGCAAAAGCCATACCGGCAATCGAAAAGCTGGTGGACGTGATCATTAACAAAATGAAAGCAGGGGGAAGGTTATTCTATATCGGGGCCGGGACAAGCGGGCGGCTGGGCATATTGGACGCATCGGAGTGCCCTCCCACATTCGGGGTGGATCATAATACCGTTATCGGCCTCATCGCCGGCGGGGATAAGGCTATTCGCAAAGCAGTGGAATTTGCTGAGGACAATAAAACCCAGGCGTGGAAAGATTTGTTAAGCTATAACATCGGTAAAAACGATGTGGTAGTAGGCATTGCCGCTTCCGGAACAACGCCATACGTGATCGGCGGCCTGGAAGAAGCCAACAGGAATGGCCTGGAGACCGGTTGCATCGTATGCAATGAAGGCAGCCCCGTAGCCCGTTCCGCGCGGCATCCTGTTGAAGTAGTGGTAGGCCCGGAATTTGTGACCGGTTCTACAAGAATGAAAGCGGGAACCGCCCAGAAACTGGTGTTGAATATGATCAGCACCTCGGTCATGATAAAACTTGGCCGCGTGAAAGGGAATAAAATGGTCGACATGCAGCTGAGCAACACGAAGCTTGTAGACCGGGGCATAAGAATGATCATGAACGCGCTGAAAACCGACCAGGAAACCGCTGAAAAATTATTGAAAGAATTCGGCAGCGTTAGAAAAGCAATCGACGGAAACCAGAAAGTCTGAAACCCGGAATTCTGGCAACCGGCAATCAAAAATGTTATGCACGAGCTGGAACCATTCTATAAATGGCGGGATGATTATATCGCCTCCGAAGACAGTAAATCACCCTTTTACAAACAGCAATACAGCGAATTCCTGTTTGATAAGCAGATCTACAACTACTATATCCATCCCCAGTGGGACTACTTCGGCTCCCAGACACTTTACCTGAAAATCCTCTTTGCCGATTACGATAACAATTACTGCATTATCGAACTAATCGGCGAATGGAATGACTGCATCAATAACGACATCATGTTCCTGAAGCGGTACGTAGCGGAATGGCTGATGCAGCATGGCATCAATAAGTTCATACTCATCGGCGAGAACATCCTGAACTTCCATGTTTCCGACGATTGCTACTACGAAGAATGGTTCCAGGAAATCGAAGACGGCTGGATAGCTTTCATAAACTTCCGCGAACACGTAATCGAAGAATTCCGCTCCCAGAATATCGACTACTACGTCAACTTCGGCGGCGAACTCGACACCCTGAACTGGCGCACTCTCCAGCCTCAGCAAGTCTTCCAAAAGGTAGAATACGTTTTAAGCCGCCGGCTTTCGGCCTAGGGCTTCGCAATCGTTTTAGTTTGAAGTTTAAAGTTTATGGTTTAAGGTTTAGAGTTTAAAGTTTAGAGTTTTAATGGTGGGTGGTGGTATTGGCCTCCTGCACGGCGCGGATTTTGGTTGTCCGGTCTCGCTCAGGCTGATTTTTAGGATCCCGGCCGCTACGCGCCCGCCCTAAAAATCAAAAGTCGCTCGCTGCGGACAACGCAAAATTCCGCTGGCCAGCCCACGACATCCGTCCCCTCCCCCATTTCAAATTGAAGATTTAAATCCCCAGTTCCACGTCGCAAAGCCCCCTCAAGCCAAGACATTCAACTCAAACCAATTAATTCAACCCAATCAAGCCAAGACATTCAACTCAACAACCGCCAGGCAAAGCAAAGGCAATCCAACCCAACTCATCAACCACAAGGCAAGACAATTCAGCCCAACTCAACAACCGCCAAGCAAAGCAAAGGCAATCCAACCCAACTCAACCACAAGGCAAGACATTCAGCCCAACTCATCAACCACAAGGCAAAACAATTCAATCTCACTCAAGTTATCAGACTCCGAGCGAAGGCAAGTCGCTCCGCCAACGACAGGGCGAAGCAAACGCAATCTCACCCAACTCCTCAACTGCCGAGCGAAGCGAAGGCAAACCAAGCACCCGCCAACCGCCTGGCGAAGCAAAGGCCATCCAACCCCAATCAGTGCCACTACGTCTGTGTGTGTCTGTCAGCCTAGTTATGATGAACCGGAGATGAATGAAAGATTCAATTCATCAACTGCCGAGCGAAGCGAAGGCATTCAACCAACTCAACAACCGCGAAGCAAAGGCAATCTCACTCAACTGATCAACTGCCGAGCGAAGCGAAGGCAATTCAACTCCTCAACTGCCGAGCGAAGCGAAGGCAAACACTCCTCAACTGCCGAGCGAAGCGAAGGCAATTCAACTCCTCAACTGCCGAGCAAAGCGAAGGCAAACCAATATTGAAAATGGTGAGCGCGGGCTACAGGCTTTCGAATAGAAGCAGATTTTGTGCGGGCCTGAAGGAGCGACTTTGATTTTTGGGCGGGTGCGAAGCAACCGGGGCCCCAAAAATCAGCGGAGCGACGCAGGCCCGCCAAAATCTGCGTCCTTCGAAGCCCGAAAGCCCAAGCGAGCTAGTCTTCATCTTTCTTCCCATGCTTCAATATCTTCGCCTCCAGGTAAAAGATCACTTCTTCGGCAATATTGGTAATATGATCCCCTACCCGTTCCAGTTTTCTGATAATGGACAAGAGATAAAGGGCCTGGATAATATTGTCCGGGTTATGTTTTACGTAATCGGCGATGATACCGGTGGCCTGTGCGTTGATCTCGTCCAGGATCATATCCTGGTTAAAGATGGCACGTCCAAGGTTCCCGTTATTGTTCAGGTAAGCTTCGGCCGCGTTAGCGATCATTAGCTTTACCGTGTCGGTCATTTCCAGCAGGCGTGTTTTTTCTATAAGGGCATTGTCCAGGTCTTTTTCAACGTCCATGGCGTATTTGGCAATACCTTCGGCATTGTCGCCTATCCGTTCCATGTTCGAGTTGATCTTGAGCGTCGCAAACACGAAACGCATATCATGCGCCATGGGGTTCTGGAGGGTAATTATATTCTCACAGTCTTTGTCGATTCTCAGTTCGTAGGCATTTACGCGCTTTTCATTGAAAATCACCTCGCGGGCCATCGCCTTGTCGTTGTTGATAAGCGCGGTGATGCCTTTGTGTATCTGGCTGATCACCAGGTTGGACATGTCAACCATATTGGATTTCAGCCGCTGAAGATCTTCTTCAAGATGTTTCATAACAATCTGTATTATCAGCCGAAGCGGCCGGTTACATAGTTTTGGGTTTTTTCATGGCTGGGGTTGGTGAATATCTTGCTGGTATCGTCATATTCAATCAGTTCCCCGATATAAAAAAACGCCGTTTTATCACTGATGCGGGCGGCCTGCTGCATATTATGAGTAACAATCACGATCGTGTATTTGCTTTTCAGCGCATGCACCAATTCTTCGATCTTTGAGGTTGAAATAGGATCGAGGGCAGAAGCAGGCTCATCCATCAATACTACCGAAGGCTCCACGGCAAGCGCCCGGGCAATGCACAGCCGCTGCTGTTGCCCCCCGGACAGCGCCAGGGCCGACTTGTTTAGATTATCCTTCACCTCGTCCCATAATGCCGCCTGCCGGAGCGAACGCTCTACCGTTTCAACAATGAATTTCTTGTGTTTCACCCCGTTTATGCGCAGGCCGTAGGCCACATTCTCAAAGATGCTTTTAGGAAAAGGGTTTGGTTTCTGGAAGACCATTCCGATCTTTTTGCGATGGTCATCCAGGTTGATCCGGGAATGATAAATGTCGCGGCCGTCGATCAAAACCTCCCCTTCGATGCGCACATTGTCAATGAGGTCATTCATGCGGTTAAAGCAACGCAGAAGCGTGGATTTGCCGCAGCCCGAAGGCCCGATAAAGGCCGTCACGGTATTGGGCTTGATCCCCATGCTTATATTCTTAAGCGCCTGCTTGCTTCCGTAATACAGGTCCAGATTTTTGGCTTCCAGCTTAAACATTTGAATACTACGATTTGATTTTCCTGTACCACCGGTTGCGGAGATACACAGCAATGCCGTTAAGGAAAAAGGTAAAGATAAGCAATACAATGATAGCCGCAGCCGCATTGGTCACAAAACCCTGTTGGGGTCGGGTAGTCCAGTTAAATATCTGGATAGGCAATACCGTAAATTCGTCCATGGGTCCGCGGGGAACGAACGGAACATACACCAGGGCGCCGATTACGATCAGCGGCGCTGTTTCACCAATTGCCCGTGATACGGAAAGGATCAGCCCGGTGATAATTCCCCCGAAGGAAGAGGGCAGCACCACCCTCCGGATCGTTTGCCATTTGGTAGCTCCAAGTGCCAGCGAGGCTTCCCGCAGGGACTTCGGAACCGCCTTGACGGCCTCCCGCGTGGATACGATAATGATTGGCAGGATCAGCAGCGCAAGCGTCAGGGCGCCCGTGAGCAGGCTGTTTCCAAGCTGAAGCATGCGGTTAAAGACCTGCAGTCCGAGTATGCCGTAGATCACTGAGGGCACACCGGCGAGGTTGGCTATATTCACTTCAATAAAACGCGACAGCCGGTTTTTTGTTCCGTATTCCTCCAGGTAAACCCCAGCGCCGATGCCAATCGGGAAAGAGATCAGAATGGTCAGTATGAGCATCCATATCATCCCGTGCAAGGCAGTATAAATACCAGACCTCTCGGCAAAACGCGAGGGAAGGTTGGTAAGGAAATCCCAGCTTAACCGGCCCAGCCCCTTTGAGAACACATCGAACAGCAGCACCAGTAAAACCAGGATGCCCACCGCCGTGCAAATGATGGCAAAGAACTTGAAAAGCTGGTCCTTTATTCGGTTAATCTGCGAGCTATTCATATTTCTGCTGGTATTTTTTCCTGATCCAGACGCTGACATTATTAAGAGCGAACGTAAAAACGAAGAGGGTAATACCCGCTGCAAAAATCGTCCGGTATTCAAGAGAATCCCGCGGCACGTCGCCCATGCTCACCTGCACAATATAGGTGGTAATGGTTTCCACCGACTGCAGGGGGTTTAACGTCAGCTTAGGCTCCTGGCCCGCCGCAATAGCCACGATCATCGTTTCTCCTATTGCCCTGGATATCGCCAGGATAATAGAAACGATAATTCCCGAGGAAGCAGCTGGGATCATCACCCTGAAAGCAGTCTGGAACCTGGTAGACCCCATTCCGTAGGCTGCTTCCCGCAGGGACTGGGGAACCGCCCTCAGGGCATCTTCACTAAGGGAAGAGACATAAGGCAGGATCATGACCCCCATGACCAGGCCCGCTGATAAAGCATTAAAACCTGACATGGTCGGAAACAATTGCTGCAGCAAGGGAGTCACAAAGAGCAGGGCAAAAAAGCCATAGACCACCGTAGGTACGGAAGCCAGTATTTCCAGTATTGGTTTAACCACCTCCGTAAAACGACGGCTGGCGTACTCATTCAGGTATACCGCAATCGTAAGGCCCAGCGGCAGGGCAACGAGAATAGCAATGAAAGTGGTCAACAGGGTTCCGGAAACCAGGGGCATAATACCGAACTGCTTGTCCGCAAACAGCGGCGTCCACTCCTTATCCGTCAGAAATTCAATAATGGAGATCTCACTGAAGAACTTAACAGATTCCGAAAGCAGGACGAAAAGTATTCCAAAGGTAGTCAATACAGTAACCGCACTGCATAAAAACAGAAGCCATTCAATGATCTTTTCGCGGATCCGCATCTTACTGCACTGAAATGCTGTCCTTTTCCCCGGAAACCGTATCCGCGGAAACCTGTTGCTTCAGCAAGTCAATCATGCTCACTCCAACAATGGAAGTACCTTGCCCGAAAATGGTACCCGTTACACCGCGCTCAAATTTTTGAGCGGCCAGTTCGTAGGCCTCCGTCTCCAGGGGGACATAATCAACTTCTTCCACCAGTTGCGGCGCATTCTCCAGGTAAAAATTCACAAAAGCTTTCATTTCTTCCCGCTGTGCCGATTCAGCGTTAATATAAATAAACTCCGGACGTGCCAGCGGCTGATAGGTACCATTGCTCACCGTTTCCAGCGAAGGCGCAATGGGCCCGGCTCCGTTTTCATCATTTCCATCCTCAATTGGCACCAGCTTGAGCTTTCCGGCATTTTCCTGATAATAAGCCAGTCCAAAATAGCCAAGCCCGTTTTTATCATTCGCTACTCCCTGCACAAGCACGTTATCATCTTCGCTGGCCGTGTAATCACCTCTTGAAGACTTCGCTTTCCCGACGATCGCTTCCGTAAAATAATCATACGTCCCTGAAGCTACTCCCGCCCCGTACAGGTTGATAGGTTCGTCCGGCCAGCCTTCGCGTACCTGGCTCCACCTGTTGATATTACCCTGCGCAGCAGGTTCCCATATTTTTTTGAGTTCTTCCACAGTCAGGTAATCCACAAAGTCATTTGCCGGATTAACTACCACCGCAAGACCATCATAAGCTACCGGCAATTCGATAAATTCCACCCCGTTTTCCTCGCAAAGCGCCACTTCGCTGGCAGTGATGGGCCTGGAAGCATTGCTAATATCTGTCTCCCCCCGACCAAATTTCTTGAAACCACCGCCTGTCCCGGAAACACCTACCGTCACCCGCACATCAGGGCCTACTGCCCGGAATTCTTCCGCAACCGCCTCAGTAATGGGATACACAGTACTGGAACCGTCAACAGTAATCTCTCCTGTCAGGCCTTTAGATGACCGGTTTCCCCCGCAAGCCGACACGGCCAGGGCAAAAGATACATAGAAAAGCAACTGAATCTTCTTCATAACTGGTTTGTATTTGCGAGCAAAGGTATTCACACGCAGTTAGTAATTTGTTAATCCAATGTTAAGTTAATGTTAATTACCAATTAATCTAAATCTTCCGGATAATTTTAGTCCGGATTTTCAATTTATCAACACACCGTTCGGGCCTGTTAACCCTGATCCGGGCTCAAAATATCAAAGGATTTTTCGTAATTTGCATGAGGTGAACATCTGAAAAGAGATAGCATGGAAGATAAAAAAAAGGTTGACAGCAACTTGCCCGGATCTGACCATTCCCGCTTCGACCAGGAAACAAAACGGCTTCGCAGAGATATCTTTCGTTCTGACGAGGAAAAATTTAACCTTTTTATCCGCATGCTGCGCACAAATGCCTTGTTCAAAAAAGCGATTGTTACCCATAAATAAAGTTTAATGGACATTCTAAATGAAGAACTTCTTAAATTCTGGAAAAAGCATCTAGAGAACTGGAATACGGTGATTTCGAAGTCATGGAAACCATACAGTTTATTCCCGGCTGGACTAGTTTTTATATCGACGGCGGAATTGAATTAGATATAGTTACAGAAATGAAAGGTCTGGAAAATCTGTCATTTGTCGAATGTCTGGGCCTAGCATCCATCGCTAATCTGGAAGGCATTAACATTCCTTTTTTACATATTAACCATCTTATAGAAAACAAGAAAAAGACCAACCGGCCGAAAGACCAGATAGATGTTATGGAGCTGGAGAAAATACGCGAAATACGCGAAAAGTCTGAGGGATAGTCAAAAGCCGCCTTAAAGCGAAATCCCGTTAGGTTATCTCAATTAAAACCCCTACATTTGTCCTGCTTATAACGAAAGACGGAGGGAGTAGACCCTGCGAAGTCTTAGCAACCTGTGCCAACAAGGTGCTAAATTCTATCCGCGAAAGGCGGAGCAGATAAGCGGATTCGGACAGTCACCGGATTTTCAAATAAGCAAAAGATAAGTTGGAGATCAGGGCCGCGAGGCCCGAAGGGTTACAAGACCGGGTTAAAGATCAGAGCAATGAGCATAGAAGAGATTCTCAGACAGCGGATCGTGGTGCTGGACGGCGCAATGGGCACCATGATACAGCGTTACAAGCTTTCCGAAGAAGACTTCCGGGGAGAACGCTTTCACGACCATCCGAAAGAGGTGAAGGGCAACAATGACCTGCTGTCCCTGACCCGGCCGGATATTATCAAAGATATTCACAAGGCCTACCTGGATGCCGGGGCGGATATTATTGAAACCAATACCTTCAGCTCCAACACTATTTCCATGGCCGACTACAGCATGGAAAGCCTGAGTTACGAGCTGAATTTTGAATCGGCGCGCATTGCCCGGGAAGCGGCGGCAGAATTCACCCGCCTGAACCCGGACAAGCCGCGTTTTGTAGCGGGGGCCGTAGGCCCGACCAACCGCACGCTTTCGCTTTCACCAGACGTGAACGACCCGGGCTACCGTGCCATTACCTGGGAGCAATTGTACCAGGCCTATTCCGAACAGATCTCAGGACTGATTGACGGCGGGGCGGATATAATTTTGATTGAAACCGTATTTGATACGTTGAATTGCAAGGTAGCCCTCTATGCCGCTAACGAATTATTCGCTGAAAAAGGGAAAAAGCTGCCGCTCATGGTATCCGGCACCATTACCGATGCCAGCGGACGTACCCTTTCGGGGCAAACCGTAGAGGCCTTCCTGAATTCCGTCTCCCATGCGGACCTGCTTTGCATCGGGCTGAACTGCGCGCTGGGCGCAAAGGAAATGCGGCCCTATGTGGAAGAACTGGCCAATAAGTCCACAGCATTCGTCCATGCCTATCCTAATGCCGGCCTTCCGAACGAATTCGGCGAGTACGATGAAACGCCTAACCAGATGGCTGCCGTGCTGAAAGATTTTATTGCCCACCGGTTTGTAAATATGGTGGGAGGCTGCTGCGGCACAACCCCTGATCATATCCGGGAAATAGCCGCGCTGGTGGAAGGCGTTCCACCAAGGGAGCTGCCGGTTGTTGAGCCGCACCTGCGCCTGAGCGGACTGGAAGCCCTTACGGTAACCCCCGAATCCAATTTTGTGAATATCGGGGAACGAACCAATGTGACCGGGTCCCCGAAGTTTTCAAAACTCATCCTTTCCGGGGATTATGAAAGCGCACTGGCTATCGCGCGCCAGCAGGTGGAAGGCGGCGCCCAGATCATAGATGTGAACATGGATGAAGGCATGCTGGACGGCGTGGAAGCCATGACTAAATTCCTGAACCTGCTTTCGGCGGAGCCCGATATCGCCAAGCTGCCCATTATGGTGGATTCCTCCAAATGGGACATTATAGAGGCCGGCCTGCGCTGCCTGCAGGGCAAAGCCGTGGTCAATTCCATTTCCCTGAAAGAAGGAGAAGAAAAATTCATTGAACAGGCAAAGAAAGTACGCCTTTACGGGGCCGCCGTAGTAGTAATGGCCTTTGACGAGCAGGGCCAGGCCGATAATTTCGAACGCCGGAAAGAGATCTGCAAACGCTCCTACGATATCCTTACCCAGGAAGTGGGCTTCCCTCCACAGGATATTATCTTCGACCCTAACATACTCACGGTCGCCACCGGCCTGGAAGAGCATAATAACTATGCGGTAGACTTCATTAAAGCCACCCGCTGGATCAAGGAAAACCTGCCACTGGCCAAAGTAAGCGGGGGCGTGAGCAATCTATCCTTTTCTTTCCGCGGTAATAACCATGTCCGGGAAGCCATTCATTCAGCCTTTCTGTATCATGCCATTAAAGCGGGCCTGGATATGGGCATTGTGAATGCCGGCATGATAGAAGTGTACGATGAAATACCCAAAGATCTGCTGGAAATGGTGGAAGACGTGATCCTGAACCGCCGGGAAGACGCTACCGAACGACTCATTACCTATGCCGAATCGGTAAAATCCGCCGGCAAGACCCTGGTAAAGGATGACGCATGGAGAACAGGCACCGTGGAAGAGCGGCTGGCTCATTCCCTGGTAAAAGGCATCATCGACTACCTGGACGAAGATGTGGAAGAAGCCCGGCAAAAATACCCTAAACCCCTGGAAGTGATCGAAGGACCGCTGATGGACGGGATGAACATCGTAGGGGATCTTTTCGGTTCCGGAAAAATGTTCCTGCCGCAAGTGGTAAAAAGCGCGCGTGTGATGAAAAAGGCAGTAGCTTATCTCCTGCCCTTCATTGAAAAAGAAAAAGCGGCGCAGCCTGGCAGCAGCTCATCGGCCGGAAAAATACTCATGGCCACCGTCAAAGGGGATGTTCACGATATCGGAAAAAACATCGTAGGCGTGGTTCTTGCCTGTAATAATTTTGAAGTAATTGACCTCGGGGTCATGGTTCCCGCCCAAAAGATACTGCAAACCGCCCGGGAAGAAAAAGTGGATATGATCGGGCTCAGCGGGCTCATTACTCCTTCCCTGGATGAAATGATGCACGTAGCCAGGGAAATGGAACGGGAAGGCTTTGATATACCCCTGCTGATCGGAGGAGCCACAACCTCCCGTATCCACACCTCCGTGAAAATAAGCCCGGGCTATTCAGGGCCTACGGTACATGTCCTGGATGCCTCTCGAAGCGTGAACGTTGCCAGCAACCTGATGAATACCGAAACGCGCGGCGAATATATACGCAAAATAGCCGAAGAATACCGCAAGGCCCGGGAACAGCACCTCAGCAAGCGCAGCATCAAAACCTACGTGAGCCTGCAGCATGCCCGGGAGCATCGCACCCCCATTGACTGGGCGGCGACAGCCATTACCCGGCCCCGGTTCCTGGGAGTGAAGGTATTTAAAGACATGAATCTTTCGGAGCTGGAGAATTTCATCGACTGGACCCCCTTTTTCCAGACCTGGCAGCTGCACGGAAAGTTCCCGGACATCTTTCAGGACAAATTAGTGGGCACCGAAGCGGCAAAACTTTTCGAGGACGGCCAGGCCCTGCTCAAACGGGTCATCCGGGAAAAGATGCTTACCGCCAGCGGAGTGATCGGATTCTGGCCGGCCAACAGCGTGGGAGACGACATTGAACTGTACACGGACGAAAGCCGGAGCGAAGTCCTGGCTACCATTCATACACTACGCCAGCAGGGCGAAAAGGCAAAGGGGCTTCCTTACCACGCCCTGTCGGACTTCATTGCGCCTAAAGAAACCGGCATTGCCGATTACTGGGGAGGCTTCGCGGTCACTTCCGGCATTGGGATTGAGCAACACCTGGAAGACTTCCGGAAGAATATGGACGATTTTAACAGCATCCTGTTAAAATCCCTGGCTGACCGCCTGGCAGAAGCCTTTGCCGAGTGCATGCATGAAAAGGTACGCAAAGAATACTGGGGCTACGCCCAAGGCGAACACCTCAGCAACGAGGAGCTGATCAGCGAAAAATATGCAGGCATTCGCCCCGCCCCCGGTTATCCCGCCTGTCCGGATCATACCGAGAAACGCACGCTTTTCAACCTGCTTCAGGCCGAAAAGAATGCCGGCATAGAACTAACGGATAGCTATGCCATGTACCCGGCTTCTGCGGTGAGCGGGTTCTATTTCTCCCATCCCGCCTCGAAGTATTTTGGCCTGGGAAAAATAGAAAAAGACCAGATTGAAGAATACGCCACCCGCAAGGGCATGGGGGTGGAAGAAGTTGAACGCTGGCTTGCTCCGAATTTGGCTTATGAACCGGCTTCCAGGGTTTAAAGTTCAAGGTTTAAAGTTCAAGGTTTAAAGTTTAAAGTTTTTAGTTTTTAGTTTCCAGTTTATAGTTTTCTATGAAAGTAACTGACCACCTGAAGAATGCGAAGAAGACGCTGTTCACGATAGAAATTCTGCCGCCTGTTAAAGGGAAGAGCATTCAATCCATCTATGACGCCATTGATCCTTTGATGGAATTCAAACCTGCTTTTATCGATGTTACCTATCTCCGTGAAGAATTTATTTATAAGAAGCGGGAAAACGGTCTGCTGGAAAAGGTAGCCTATCGGAAAAGGCCCAGCACGATCAGTATCTGTGCCGCGATTATGAACAAATATAAGGTCGATGCGGTACCGCACCTGATCTGCGGCGGATTTTCAAAGGAGGATACGGAAAACGCTCTTATTGATCTCAATTTCCTCGGTATCGAAAACGTATTAGCCTTGCGGGGCGACGGAGATAAAGTAACCGGGGAATTCGTTCCCGAACCCAAAGGGCACGCCTACGGATGCGAATTGGTTGAGCAGATTGTCTGTATGAACAAAGGAAAATACCTTGATGACGAGCTGTTAAATGCACATCCTTCGGATTTCTGCATAGGGGTCGCGGGGTATCCGGAAAAACATTTTGAGGCTCCCAACTTAAAAACCGATCTAAGATACCTGAAGCAAAAGGTAGATAAAGGCGCCGATTACATTGTCACTCAAATGTTTTTCGACAACAAGAAATACTTCGAATTTGTAAAAGCTTGCCGGGATTTTGGCATTAATGTGCCAATCATTCCGGGATTAAAGCCCATTACCACCCTTAAACAACTAAGCACCCTGCCCAAGGTCTTTTATATTGATATTCCCGAAGAGCTGAGTGAAGAAGTGATTAATTGCAAGACTAATGCGGACGTCTGTCAGGTGGGAACGGAATGGATGATCGCGCAATGTAAGGAATTGATTGACTACGGCGTTCCGTGTCTTCACTTTTACACAATGGGCCGGTCGGAGCCTACCCGGCAAATAGCGGAGGCACTATTTTAAAGGGAATCGTCCGCGCGGCGGCTTGTTTTAAAGCCGGGAAAAAGTAACTTCGCAGAAAACCAACGTTTTGCAGGGAATCGTTACCAAATCCACGGGAAGCTGGTACATCCTCAGGGATGAGGCAGGTAATTTTCATGAATGCCGCATCAAGGGAAAATTCCGGATCAGGGGAATTTCCACCACCAACCCACTTGCCGTCGGAGACCGGGTGGAATTTGACCCCGGAACCGGGGCAATTGAACAGCTTTACGAGCGCAGGAACTACATAATACGGCGGGCCACCAATCTTTCAAAGCAGGCGCATATAATTGCAGCCAATATAGATCAGGCCTTGCTGATCGTGACCCTTGCCCGGCCAAGGACCTCCATGGGCTTTATTGACCGTTTCCTGGTAACGGCTGAAGCCTACAGCATTCCCGCGGTACTAGTATTCAATAAAATAGACATTTACACCGCCGAAGGAAAGGAGCTGCTAACAGAAATAAAAGATATATATACCTCCATCGGCTATCCCTGCCTGGAAGTTTCCGCGCTGGAAAACATCAACCTGGATGATCTCAGAAAAACCCTTTTAATTAAAACCAGCTTGTTCGCCGGGCATTCCGGGGCCGGCAAATCCACGCTCATCAACAAGCTTATTCCTGATCTTGATCTTAAAACCGCATCCATTTCCGACTTTTCCGGGAAAGGTATCCATACCACCACCTTTGCAGAAATGTTCGCGCTTCCAGGCGAAAGCGGCGGTACAGCGGCGGGATACCTGATCGACACTCCCGGGATCCGGGAATTTGGTATTTTCGACATAAAACGGGAAGAGATCTCTCATTACTTCGTGGAAATGCGGGAACGTTTTAACCAGTGCAAATTCGATAACTGCCGGCATATCAACGAACCCGGATGCGCCATTATCCGGGCTGTTGAAAACGGCGAGATCGCGCTCAGCCGCTACGAAAGTTACCTGAGCATGTACGAAGGCTTCGATAACCGCGCCTGATTCGGAAGTTCAGGCCTGATATTTATACCCAGATGCGCACGATCATTCAAAGAGTTACGCAGGCTTCAGTAGAAATAGCAGACCAGGTAAAGGGAAGCATCGGCCCCGGCCTCCTGGTATTGCTGGGGATCGAAGAAGGTGATTCGGAGGAAGATGCGGCATGGCTGGCTGCAAAGATCGTGAACATGCGGATCTTCGGCGACGCCGATGGCCTGATGAACCTCAGCGTGCAAGCCGTTAATGGCGACATACTCCTGGTAAGCCAGTTTACTCTCCACGCCCAGATCAAAAAAGGCAACCGGCCCTCTTTTATCCGCGCCGCGCGCCCGGAAAAGGCCATCCCCTTATATGAAAGGTTCATCGCCTTACTGGAAACCCAGCTTGGCAAAAAGGTCCAAACCGGCGAGTTTGGCGCTTATATGAAAGTAAACTTGCTTAACGACGGGCCGGTTACTATTTTTATTGATACAAAGAACAAAGAGTGATTTATTTGCCCGGACGCCGGTAGAACGGTCGCGGGCCGCTTCAAACGCCGGAGAGGTGTCACGCCGGGGCTCGCGCCCTGGCGGCTACGGATCAATTCAAACTGCAAAGCATCATGAAAAAGTCAGGGCACTTGTTTTCGCTTTTCTTTTTTTCGTTCTTTTTCCTTCTTGTCGCCGCGGCGGCGGGGAATTTGGCAGCGCCGGAGAATAACAGCGACGCGCCGGATGCGGCACGGGGAAACCTGGATGCGCCGGAGAATAACAGCGAGGCGGCGGATTCGGCCGCGGAGAGTAGCTGGATACGGGTGAACCAGATGGGATATTTGCCTGAAAGCATTAAAACGGCCGTCTTACTTCGCAAGGAAAAAGATTTCCCGCTGAAGAAGTTTGAGCTGCGGGAT
This sequence comes from Anseongella ginsenosidimutans, assembly GCF_008033235.1. Taxonomy (GTDB): domain Bacteria; phylum Bacteroidota; class Bacteroidia; order Sphingobacteriales; family Sphingobacteriaceae; genus Anseongella; species Anseongella ginsenosidimutans. The sequence goes on along the minus strand of NZ_CP042432.1, from coordinate 1,805,679 downwards.
GCGCTCACCAACGAGGTGGTGTACCAGTCCGGGGAAGCAGCCTCTTTCGGAGAATATGCCGCCTTCAGCAATTCATTCCGGCTTGATTTTTCGGAATTCAAGACACCGGGAGCCTATTATATTACGGCGGAAAAGCTGCGGTCGCCGGTTTTCAGGATCGCCCATGATGCCTATCAGGGTGCGGCTGACTTCCTGCTGAAATACATGCGGCAGCAGCGCTGCGGGTACAATCCTTACCTAAAGGACTCCTGCCATGTGCAGGATGGTTATATTATCTATCACCCAACGCTTGATTCAACCCATATAAACGTTACCGGGGGCTGGCACGATGCCTCGGACTACCTGCAATACGTCGCCACTTCGGCCAATGCCGTCTTCCAGATGCTGCTGGCCTACGAGCATTATCCCGCCGCCTTCGGGGATGCTTACAATGCTTCCGGCGAGCCTGGCAAAAACGGCATACCCGATATCCTGGACGAAGCAAAATGGGGACTGGACTGGCTCGTACGCATGAACCCGGCTCCCGGCATGATGTTCAACCAGATCGCGGATGACCGGGACCACGGCGGCTTCCGGCTTCCAACCGAAGACACGATCTCTTATGGGAAGGGGCTTAAGCGGCCGGTCTATTTCGTGAACGGGAAGCCACAGGGTCTGTATAAATACCAGAACCGTACCACCGGCGTCGCTTCCACCGCCGGTAAATATGCCTCCGCATTTGCGCTGGGAGCCATGTTGCTGGAAAAGCATTACCCGGAATTCAGCCAGCTGATCGACAAAAAGGCCGTTGAAGCCTATGAATTCGGCCTGAGTGATACCGGCGCCTGCCAAACGGCTCCCTGCAGAGCCCCCTATTTTTACGAAGAAGATAACTGGACCGACGATATGGAACTCGCCGCGGCACAGCTGTTCCGGCTCACCGGGAAAAAAGAATATCTGCAGCAGGCCGCGGCCTTCGGCCGGAAGGAACCCAAAACTCCCTGGATGGGAGCAGACACCGCCAGGCATTATCAATGGTACCCATTTTTCAATGCCGGACATTACTTCCTGGCTGCCCAGAAAAACTCCCCGGAAATATCGGATACCTTCCGTAATTATTACCGGGACGGACTGGAAGCAGTACTGCGCCGCGGGGAAGACAATCCCTTTCTGAACGGAATCCCCTTTATCTGGTGTTCCAATAACCTTACCACCGCCCTGCTGAGCCAGTCGGCCCTGTACAGGAAAGCGAGCGGCGATACGGCTTTTCTACACATGGAAGCTTCCCTGCGCGATTGGCTTTTCGGATCCAATCCCTGGGGAACCAGCATGATCGTCGGCCTTCCCGGGAACGGCGACACACCCGTTGACCCCCATTCGGCCTTTACGGCCCTGCATAATTTCCCCATTGACGGCGGGCTGGTAGACGGACCTGTTTACGGCAGCATTTTCGCAAGCCTGAAAGGCATCCACCTGGCCGGCGGAGACGAGTACGCTCCCTTCCAGTCCCGGCTCGTGGTCTACCATGACGACTACGGTGATTATTCCACCAATGAACCCACCATGGACGGAACGGCCTGCCTCACCTATTACCTGGCTGCCCTCGGATCAAAAGGGCTTGAAAAAACGCCCCTGAAAAATACGCAAAGGACGCTCGGGGCCGTCACACGAATGGACAGCACGCAAAAGAACATCTACCTGATCTTTTCCGCTCATGACTTCAACGAAGGCGGAACCGCTATCCGGGAAAGCCTCGCTGAAAACGATGTGCCTGCTTCCTTCTTCTTTACCGGCGAATTTTACAACAGCAGGCAAAACCGCCGGCTGATCCGCGGATTAAAGGATGACGGCCATTACCTGGGGCCGCATTCCGGCGCACATCTCCTGTATGCCCCTGGGATCAACGCGACTCCACCCTCATCACCCGGGAAAGGTTCCGGGAAGACCTCCGCGAAAATTACCGCGCAATGGCAAAATTCGGCATTGAAAAGTCAGCGGCGCCTTATTTTCTGCCTCCCTATGAATGGTATAACAAGGAAATTGCCCGGTGGACAAAGGAAGCCGGCCTCCGGCTCGTCAATTATACGCCCGGAACCGGTACCGCACGGGACTATACCTGGCCGGAGCTGGGAGAAAAATATACCGGCAGCCAGGCCATACTCAATGACCTTCTGGAAACAGAGCGCCGCTCCGGCCTCAACGGGCATATCCTGCTCGTACACCTGGGAACGGATCCGCGGCGGGAAGACAAATTTTACTCAAAGCTGGATGAGCTTATTCAGCAGTTAAAAGAAAAAGGATATCAATTCAAACGTTTTGGAAATGACAATTAAACAGGCGCAGGAGCAAGTAGACCAATGGATCAACACCACGGGAGTCCGCTATTTCAGCGAGCTCACCAATATGGCCATCCTCACCGAAGAAGTAGGAGAGGTCGCCCGGATCATGGCCAGAAAATACGGAGAGCAATCAGCCAAAACCTCCGACACCGGCAAAGAACTTCCCGATGAACTGGCCGATGTGTTATGGGTACTGCTTTGCATCGCCAATCAAACGGGGGTTGACCTAACAACGGCCCTGGAAAAGAATTTCGAAAAGAAGACCGCCCGCGACTCCCAAAGACACAGGAATAATGAAAAGCTTAAATGACCTTCCTTCGCAAATTTTTTAGTTCGTAGGTTTTAGTTTTTGGTTTTTAGTTTGTAGTCCTTAGTTTGTAGTTTGTAGTTTTTAGTCCTTAGTTTTTTAGTTTTTTAGTTTGTAGGTTGAGATCTGAGTAGTTTTAGGTCTTTAGTTTGCGCAATCCGGGAACTTTGTAAACCGCGCACAGCAATCGCCCCATCAATAGCGACAGTCGTACTCCCTAAACCATCTCCTCCAACTAAAACCCAGAAACCTGGAACCTCGAACTTGCACCTAGAATTTGGAACCGTGAACTTTAAACCTTGAACCTTGAACTTAGAATCTTTAGCTATATACCAAAGACTATAAACTATAAATTATAACCCCTGAACCTGGAACTTTGAACCTGGAACTTTGAACCTTGAACTATAAACCTGGAACTTTAAACCTTGAACTATAAACCTGGAACCTTGAGCTAAAATCCAGAATCTAAAGACTAAAAACTAGAAACCAGAAACTAAAAAATTAAGACTAAAAACTGAAAACTAAGAACCGCGACGAACCCGTGAAATCGTCGTGGGAGTCATTTTCCGGAGCCGGCCATTTTCCAAAATGGGAACGGATGTACAGATGTCGGTCTGAAGGCAAAAACAAATATCTTCTTCGATGTTCAGTTTTTCCAGCCGGATGCTATGGGACGATTTACGGAGAAAATCCCGGAGATCATCCTTCGCCATCAGGTAAAGTTCTTCGGCGGCGATACCGGCATCATCCACGTTCTGTATATCTTCCCGCAGGCAGTTAACCACGGCTCCCGCGAAAAGTGTATCCTCCAGGTTAAACATACCTTTCCAGCCCGCGCAGAGCAGCAATACGCTCTTCTGCTGACCCTGGAGATAATCGCATAAAGCCGTCTTGTTCAGGAAGGACCCGATCACGATCTTGTCCGCCTGGAGCGATTGATGAAGCGCCTGTGTTCCGTTCGTGGTCGTCAGCACGATTTGTTTCCCTTTCACCTTTTCAATCGTGTACGAAAAAGGAGAATTCCCGAAATCAAACCCTTCCACCACCTTGCCTTCCCGTTCAGCCGCAAGAAGAAAATCACTTCCTCCATATTGCAGGCATTCCTCCACCGTTGCTACCGGTATGATCCCCTCTGCGCCGTTATCTATTCCATAACAAATAGACGAAGAAGCCCGGAAGATGTCAATGATCACTACAATGCTGTCCCGGATGTCGTAGAGCGGCAGCAGCGCGGGCGTAAAACAAACCTCTAATTTCCGCACAATATTCAGTACTAGTTAAGATTCTATTAATTTTATTATTTGGGAAAAGCTACTGGCCGGCTTTATAAAAGGGCGGTTTAACCACCCGGGCGCCCACGGCCTGGCCCCGGATCAGAATATTCAACAGCGTTCCTTCCTTTGCGAAGGCCTTTTGTACATATCCCATTCCAATTCCTTTTCTCAGCGAAGGCGCCTGTGTTCCGGAAGTAACCTTCCCGATAAGCGCCCCCTCCTTGTCCGTTATTTCATAGCCCTGCCGGGGAATGCCCCTTTCGAGCATTTCAAAGCCCACCAGCTTCCGGCTTACTCCTTTCTCCTTCTGCAACTGCAGGTTAGCTGAATTTACAAAGTCTTTTGTGAAACGCGTGATCCAGCCCAGCCCTGCTTCCAGGGGCGAGGTTGTATCATCAATATCATTGCCATAAAGGCAAAAGCCCATTTCCAGTCTCAGCGTATCCCGGGCGCCCAGCCCCGCAGGTTTTATCCCGTAGGGCGCGCCTGCTTCAAATATACGTTTCCAGATTTCTTCCGAATGCGTTTTTTCAAAATAAATTTCGAAGCCTCCTGAACCGGTATAGCCTGTTGCAGAGACCAGTACATTGCTAATGCCGGCAAATACTCCCTTTTTAAACGTATAATGCTCCATAGCACGAAGGTCTATTTCCGCCAGGGGCTGAAGGGCCTCAGCCGCCAGGGGCCCCTGCACCGCCAGCAGGGAAGTCCGGCTGGAAATATCGATCATTTCTACATCAAAACGATTATATTTAGACAGGTGGGCCCAATCTTTTCCGATGTTTGCGGCATTTACTACCAGCATATACGTCTTTTCATCAATCCGGTAAACCAGTAAGTCATCCACGATCCCGCCGTTTTCCTGGGGCAAACAGGAATACTGTACTTTTCCGTCAACAAGGACCGAAGCATCGTTGGAAGTCACGTACTGCACAAGATCAAGGGCACCTTCCCCTTTTAAGATAAATTCACCCATATGGGAAACATCGAATACGCCCACTCCTTTTCTTACCGCTTCATGTTCGGCGGAGATTCCCTCGTATTGCACCGGCATGGAAAACCCTGCAAAAGGCACCATTTTGGCCCCTAGCTGCTCATGAAGGCGGTGAAAGGCTGTAAAATTCATACTCGTTCAGGTTAACCGTTGATTATTTGGTTGTCAAAGGTAAAAATAATTGATCACAAAATAATATTCCGCAGCGCAGCGCTTCGTTCCGCGGTTCCGAGTCTCCATTGCTGATCCCTAAAACTCCATTTCCAGCTGCTCCGGCAGCAGCCGGAAGGACCTCCGGTGGTAGGCAGACAGGCCGAATTGCCGGATGGCGTCCCTGTGGGCAGAAGTAGGATACCCCTTATTACTATCCCAGCGGTAGTAAGGGCACTCTGAGTGAAGTTCCCGCATATGGTCATCACGATAAGTTTTGGCGAGTACAGAGGCGGCGGCAATCGAGTAATAAAGGCTATCGCCCTTTACAATGCATTGATGGGGAACTTCCCTGAATTTTTTAAATCGGTTACCGTCAATGATCAGGTGCTGCACCTGGCAGGAAAGCTGTTCCACCGCCCGGTGCATCGCCAGGAAAGAAGCGTTCAGGATATTGATACTATCAATTTCTTCATGGCCGGCAAAGCCCACCGCCCAGGCAAGGGCATGTTCAAGAATATATTCCCTCAGCAGATAGCGCGTATCTTCTGGTAATTGCTTGGAGTCGTTCAGCAGGGGATGCTCAAAATCAGCGGGCAAAACAACAGCCGCCGCAACCACCGGGCCAGCCAGGCAACCGCGTCCCGCCTCGTCGCAGCCGGCTTCAACGACGTCCTTTTTATAGTATGCCAGGAGTTTATTCATGCTTATTTCACCTGCCTTCCCTTCCAGCGATAGGATCTTCGCTGCCCCGCCAGCCCGATGTATGACATGTACACGACGTGCAGCAGGTTCAGCAAAGGCATCCACACCAGCAGCGGCAGCCTGCGGAAAAACCCGGCCAGGAAATAAAGAAATACGATTTCCACCAGGATCTTCAGGCCCAGCATGCCCAGCAGCGGGACGGCAAAGTTAAAATTAAACAAAGTTAAACAGGCATTCAAAAGAATGAACACATTAAAAAAATATACCGAGAGCCCCAGCGCCACCACGAGCTTGTTCCGGTATTTGATACTCTTGGAAGCCCAGCGTTTCCGCTGATCCAGGAATTCCCTCAGGTTCGCTTTGGCATGCGTATATACAATGGCCTGCCGCGACTTTACAAAACCAATTTTATTATAATACAGCGCCGCCACCTTGTGCAGCAGCAGTTCATCATCCCCCGAAGCCAGGTCATCAATGCCTTTAAAACCCTCCACCTGAAAAAACACCTCCCGGGTATAGGCCAGGTTAGCCCCGTTGCACGTACTCGGAAACGCGTTCCCGATGGCGGAAGCACCCAACCCGATCAGGTACATGAATTCCAGGCTTTGCAGCCGTTCGAAAAGCGAATTCTCTTCCGAAAACGCTACGGGCGAGGAAATAAGTTTATACCCATGCTCCTCGTAGGCGGAAACAATAGCAGCCAGCCATTGCGGCCCCATCCAGCAATCAGCATCCGTCGTGACGATCAGCTCGCCCTTTGCCACTTGGATGGCTTGCGCAATCGCCTTCTTTTTATAGGAATTAATGGGTTTATGTTCATTCATGGTGATCAGCCGAAGTTCCGGCTGCAGGCCCGGCTGCTGAAAGGAACGAACCATCTCCGCGGTGCGGTCGGTAGAATGATCATCGATCACGATGACCTCCAGCAATTCCGGGGGATAATGCTGTGCAATAACGGCTTCCAGGCACCGCCCGATTGCTTTTTCTTCATCACGCGCAGCAATAAGCACGCTTACCCGTGTAGAAAATCCTTTTTTAGGCGGCGCCGGCCTTTCAAGGCGGTTCCATCCCCGGATAAAGCTGATCACGATCACCAGGTAGGCTACCGTCAGCAGTATAGAAATAAATTCAATGATTGTTTCCGCCATTTCCCCCGAAGAAATTTGCCTTGAACACAAAAAACAGCCCGGCAATGGCCGGCAAGATAATATTTACGATCCACACCCCAAAGGCGGAAGCCAGCACAAAGGAAGCGTCCGCCGGGGAGACCACGAAGCCGAAAAAATAAGCCGATGTAGCGCCCCGTACCCCCAGATCATCAAGCATAGCCATCGTGGGAATAATGGACTGCACCATCAGGATCACGCTGATCAGCATCATGGAAGTAACGTAATCAATGGAAGGGAGGAATAAATGGATCAGCAAAAAATGCTGCGTAGTAAAGATCGCGTAGCGCAACAGGCTATATAGCAGGCTTACCATGAGTTCCTTCTTCCGGTACATCAGCAATACCTTGAAATAACGCCGGAATTTTTTCAGGAAACGAAAGGACAACAGGATCATATACAGCCAGCGCACATTAAAATAGAAAAGCACAAACAGCAGGCAGAAAATAAGAATGCCAAGCCCCAGGGCAATCTGCAGGGCCTGGTTAAGGTCAATAAAGCGAAGTGCAAAAAAGTAAAAAGCCACCGCCCCAACCACATTCGTCACAAGCATCTGGCCGAAAGCGCCCACCCACATGGCAAAAGCGCCCTTTACCCGGTTACCACGTTCCAGGTACAGGATACGCCCCCCGTATTCTCCCACCCTGTTAGGAGTAAAAATAGCAAGCGTTAGCCCCGCCAGCAGCGATTCGGTAGATTTCCAGAGTGAAACCTTCTCAATTTTCCGGACCAGGTACTTCCACTTGAACACCTCCACTCCCCAGTTAACCAGCATCAGGCCACCTGCGAAGGAAAGTAGCCAGATCGTGCGGGGAGAAAAGGGCTGCTTAAAAAATGCCCGTATCTTTTCCAGCGATTGCGGTTCGGAAAGCTTGTTATAGATAAACCAGCAGGTAAGCGCCAGGATGATGAGCTTCAGCAAGACGGCTATGGTTCTCTTTCGTATTCGCATGCGGTTGTTTGTGGCGCAATTTTACAAAATTTAATCGGGGGATTTTTCGTTACTTTTGGGGTGAATGATGGAAAAAGACGAGATTATTTTGGGAATTGATCCGGGTACGTCTGTGATGGGTTATGGATTGGTGAACCGTTGCGGGCAGAAGCTTTCGCTGATAAGTTTGGGCGTGGTTCAGCTGGGGGCTTTTGATAATCATCCGCTGAAACTGAAAAATATTTTTGAACGTACCTTGTCACTAATTAATCAATACAAGCCGGATAGCCTGGCCCTCGAGGCGCCGTTTTATGGCAAGAATGTTCAGGTAATGCTAAAACTCGGCAGAGCGCAGGGCGTGGCAATGGCGGCCGGGCTTTACCGCGGGATTCCCATATTTGAATATTCGCCAAAAAAAATAAAGCAATCCATAACGGGGAACGGCAATGCGGGGAAGGAACAGGTGGCCGGCATGCTCAAGCAATTGCTTAGCTTCTCCGAAAGCCCGGAATTCCTGGATGCTACCGACGGGCTTGCGGTGGCTGTATGCCACGCCTTCCAGAGAAACCCGACCGGCGCTCCGCAGAAACAGTATTCGGGTTGGGAAGCGTTCGTTAAAGCGAATCCTGGGCGGAAGAAATGAATGTAATCTTTTATAATATACAGTTTGTAGTTTAAAGTTCAAGGTTTAAAGTTCAAAGTTTTTAGTTTGCAGTTTAGGGTCGCCGTTTAAAGTTCAAGGTTTAAGGTTCGACGTTTAAAGTTCAAGGTTCAAGTTTAAAGTTTAAAGTTCAAGGTTCGAGGTTCCAGGTTCAAGTTTAAAGTTCAAGGTTCAAGTTTAAAGTTCAAGGTTCGAGGTTCCAGGTTCAAGGTTTAAGGCTCGATGTTTAAAGTTCCAGGTTCAAGTTTAAAGTTCAAGGTTCAAGGTTCGAGGTTCCAAGTTCAAGGTTTAAGGTTCGACGTTTAAACTACAAACTAAAAACTACAAACTACAAGCTAAGAACTAAAAACTATAAGCCAAAAACCTATAAACCAGCAGATAAAAGCTATAAACCAAAAACTATAAATTATAAACCAGAAACCATAAACTAAAAACTATAAACCAAAGACCATAAGCTAAAAACTATAAACAAAAACCAAGAACTATAAACTAAGAAAATTTTTAGCTTAAAAATTTTTTGTTAAGGAAGTAGTAAAACAGGCCGCCGGATATGAAAAACAGCAGTGTTTGGATAAGCACTTCGACTAGGAAATCTTTTTCGCCCCTGTAGTACACGAAAAAAGCGATGATAAAATATCCAAGGCTGGTAATGGAGGCGACGATCAGCGATTTCTTTTTCATTCGGCAAAGATACAAATACATGCGCGTAGGAACCTGGTTTTCAAAAAGGGTTGTTAAAGGTTCTTCCCGACATAATTCACGAGTACGCCTATCGGGGGAATGCTGATGCGGATCTCGTCATGCAGCGCAAGGGTAAAATCGTCCGGTGGAATGATTCCGGTGCCGGTCATCAGGAAGCAGCCGTTAGGAAAAGAACATTCCCGGAAAAGAAAATCTTTCAGTTCAGGGAAAGAGCGTTTAATCCGGCTCAGGGAAGTACGGCCTGTGAATACCGGTTGGCCGCCGCGCCGGATCTCCAGGGAGATCTCCGTTTCGGGAGGCAGGGGCTTTTCGGTCACATAAATGCAGGGGCCCAGCCCCGCGCAAGCATCATATACCTTGGCCTGAGGCAGGTAAAGCGGATTTTCTCCCTCGATGCTGCGGGAACTCATATCATTGCCTACCGTATAGCCCTCAATCGTTCCGGCGGAGGAAATAAAGAGTGTCAGTTCGGGTTCGGGGACATCCCAGGCGGAATCCTTCCGGATGTTGACGGTTCCTCCCGGCCCTGCGGTGCGTGCGGCGGTAGCTTTAAAAAACAGCTCGGGGCGTTCCGCATTATAAACCCGGTCATAAAAGCTGCCGCCCCCGGCGGTTTTCGATTCCTCCATGCGCGCTTCCATGCTTCTCATATAGGTTACGCCCGCGGCCCAGATTTCCTGGGAGCCAACCGGCGCGGCAAACTCAGCCTCCTCCGGCAATTCGCCTGCCACCTTAGCAAAATCCTTCAATTCCTCTTTAAGGAGGGAATAAAGCCCTTTTCGGTTAATAAAAGTATCCCAGGCAGGAATATCCTTCTGGTAAAATTCGCCTTCATGTTCGATAAAGACAGTAGCGGAACCGGTCTTGAATACTCTCATATGTTTAAATTTTAACGGACTCTGATGGCCGGCAACCGGCGCTTAAAGTGAAACGCCCCGTTTCCAGGGAATAAAATCATCCTGTGATAATTGCTGAGCCTTAGTTTTACGATTGCCGCTGGCAACTTCCAGCACATATTCCAGCATACGGTCGGAAACCTCATCCAGGCTTTCCTTCCCTTCGATGATCGAACCTGAATCGATATCAATGATATCGCGCATGCGGCGGAACAGGGAAGTATTGCTTGATATCTTAATTACAGGGGCAATGGGATTTCCGGTAGGCGTTCCCAGGCCGGTGGTGAACAATACGATATTGGCTCCTGCAGCTACCTCGGCCGTGGTGGATTCCACATCATTTCCGGGTGTACATAACAGGTTGAGGCCGGGTTTTCGCACCAGCTCGGGGTAATCCAGCACGTCCACTACCGGAGAAGATCCGCCCTTCCGGGCAGCTCCCGCTGATTTAATCGCGTCGGTAACCAGGCCGTCGCGAATATTTCCCGGGGATGGATTGGCGTCAAAGCCAGAACCTACCGCTTTGGCGCGCTGGTTATAATTTTGCATCAGTTCCAGGAATCTTGCCGCCAGTTCCCGGCTCACACAACGATCGGAAAGCTCCTGTTCCACGCCGCAAAGTTCGGGAAATTCGGAAAGGATCACCGAACCGCCTGAAGCCACCAGCTTATCCGCCACTTTTCCAACGGCGGGATTGGCTGAGATACCGGAGAACCCGTCAGAGCCGCCGCACTCCATACCCAGGCATAACTTACTGATGGGGGCTGGCTGCCGGACCTGTTCATTCGCTTTAATAAGGCCCGTATACGTCAACTTCAGGGCTTCAGACAACATCTTCTTTTCCGAGCCCATTTGCTGTTGCTCCAGGAAATGCAGCGGACGGTCGTATTCCGGGAAACGCGCTGCGATTTCATTTTTCAGCAGCGCGATCTGGGCATTCTGGCAGCCTAAGCTCAGCACGGTAGCCCCCGCCACGTTCGGATGGGTGATGTAGCCGGCCAGAAGGCCGCAGAGCGTGCGGGCATCGTCCCGGGTACCGCCGCAGCCCATTGCATGCGTCAGGAATTTAATGCCGTCTATATTCGGAAAAAGCGAGGATTCGGGATATTCGTAACCTCCTTCCGGCAATTCATACCGCAGCAGCTCCTCCATGCTTTTTCCCTGCTGATGCTGCCTGGATAGTTCATGGAGGAAGCGTTTGTAATATAGCCCTCCTCCCGGATTAAATAAGTCATTAAAGGCGTCGCGGATCGCATCCACGTTCCGGTTCTCGCAAAACACCAGTGGAAGGACGATCCAGTAATTGGCCGTCCCCACTCTCCCGTCCGCCCGGTGATACCCCATAAAGGTGCGGCCCCTCCACTTGCTGACGTCAGGCTGCTCCCATGCCATATTTCCGGCTCCGTTTACCGAATAGCTGCCGGTGGCGTGCCTGACGTTTCCTGTGGTGATCAAACTTCCGGCGGGAATATCTTCCGTGGCAACACCCACACAAATCCCGTACATATACAACAATTCCCCCCGTGGGATAGCTGAGAGCGCGATTTTATGCTTGGCAGGAACGGCTCCCCTCAATTCTACGCTATCCTCCCCCGTCCCGACCATCGCACCGGCTTCCAGGTCGCTCAAGGCCACCAGCACATTATCACTGGCATGCACTCTCAATACGTTTCGCATCAATTTTAAAGATTTTTCGTAAACTCTCCATTCACTAAGCGCCAGATGCCCAGCGGATTTTCATCGGCCAATTCCTCCGGCAGGCTGGCCTGGGGGAAGTCCTGGTAACAAACCGGGCGCGTAAAGCGATAAATGGCCATTGTCCCTACCGAAGTTCCCGAGGGGAAGGTAGTAGCGGGATAGGGCCCTCCATGGACCATCGCCGGACTCACCGCCACCCCGGTGGGAAAACCGTTGAAGATCAGCCTTCCGGCTTTTTCTCTCAGCACAGCTACCAATTCCCCGTAATTCTCCAGGTCTTCTTCCGTACCATGAATAGTAACCGTCAACTGCCCTTCAAGGTTTTCGGCCAGCTTCAATAGCTCTTCAAAAGTCTTTGCTCTTACATGAACGGAGCCCGGCCCGAAGACCTCTTCGGCGACGGCCGGGAACTTCAATACGGTTTCCACATCCGTCTCCAGGAACTGAGCGCAAGCCATCCCTTCCTTTTCCGGCCCGCCACCGCTTATATTCTTTAAATTGAATTCTTCCGTCAGCCGCCTGATCCCGGCGGTATAACTTGAATGTATTCCCCGCGTAAGCATGGGGCCGCTTTCCGCGTCTTTCAGCTTCTCCTTCAGAACAAGTGCGAAGGCTTCCGCCTCGGGTGCGTCCATGGTAACAAAAAGCCCGGGATTGGTGCAAAACTGTCCCGTTCCCAGCGTCACGGAGCCCAGGAGCCCGCCGGCCAGGGCTTCACCCTTCTCCTTTAGCGCGCCGGGAAGCAAAAATACCGGGTTAACACTGCCCATTTCCGCAAATACGGGAATAGGTTTTTCCCGCCGGCAGGCCGCGTCAAATAATGCTTTTCCTCCCCTGAAAGAACCGGTAAAACCAATAGCCGATACCAGCGGATGGTTCACCAGGGCCATTCCCACTTCATGCGAACTTCCCTGCAGCAGGGAAAAAACCCCTTCCGGCATATTACAAACCAGGGCTGCTTCCTTTATGGCGTTCCCTACGAGAAAAGAAGTACGGGGGTGCGCAGGATGCGCTTTGAAGAGTACCGGGCAGCCCGCCGCCAGCGCGGAAGCTGTATCCCCACCGGCTACCGAAAAGGCCAGCGGAAAATTACTCGCCCCGAAAATACTGGTTACGCCTAGTGGCACCTGCATCTGGCGAAGGTCCGGCAATTGCTTTGCCGCATCCGCGGTATCAATCCGTGCATTTACCCAGGAACCTTCTTCCAGCAGGCGGGCAAAGAGGCGAAGCTGGTTTACCGTACGGCTTCGTTCGCCGTTAAGCCGCCCGGCCGGAAGTCCGGTTTCCCTGGCGGCGGCCTGCGTCAGCTCATCGCCCAGGGCTTCAAGGCCAGCTGCAATGGCATGCAGGAATCCGGCTCTTTCCCGCCCGGGAAGGTTTCCATATTTTTTGAATGCTGCCGCAGCCAGGGCGGCGGCCGCATTCACTTCCTCAGTAGTGGCGTCTGTAAAAACTTCGGAGATCTGTTCCTGCCTCACAGGATCGTATGCCCGGAAAGTCCGGTCACCCTTTTTGGATAGGCTGTACCCGATTATCTGGCCGCCTGCTTCATTATGCATGATGTTTAAATTTCAGGTAAATTGCCAAAAAGGCATCTATTTCACAAATATTGCGCAATTTCCTGATTAAATTTATGCAAATGGCGGCTAATACTGGTACTATTTTAGCAAACCGCCGCTCGCTTCATCGATAAAAAGGATCGCCTGGGGGTGCGTTCTTAACACGGTAGAGGGATACTTCTCGCTAACCGGCTGATGTTTTGTATGGTGTACGGCCCGCGCCTTGTTCTTCCCCGGCACGATGCAGAAAACGAAACGCCCCCGCATCAGGGCGGGTACCGTGAGTGTGAGGGCATAAGCCGGCACTTCTTCCAGGCGCGGGAAACAACCGTCGTGTACCTGCTGCATCCGGCACTCCCGGTCCAGGTCAACGATTTTCACCAATTTACTGTCGTTGAAATCAGCTACATGAGGGTCATTAAAGGCAATGTGGCAGTTTTCACCGATGCCCATGCATACAATGTCCGCCGGATATCTTTCCAGCAAGGCAGCGTACCTGCTGCATTCCGCAGCTGCATCGGCCGCGTTGCCATTGATATAATGTACCGAATTAAAAGGAGCCTTATCAAACAGCCTTTTCTTCAGGAAATTGCCGAAGCCCTGGGGAGCGTCCCCGTCCAGGCCCTGGTATTCATCCATATGGAAGGCATTCATACGATTCCAGGGAATGTCTTTTACTGAAAGATCCGCCAGGAATTCTTCCTGGGAAGGCGCCGCTGCAAAAACCAGGTTTACCTGTTCCTGCTGATCAAGAAGCCCGCGTATTTTGCCGGCCACGGCGCCGGCCGCCGCTGCACCGAGCTGTTTCCGGTCATGGTAAATTTGTACCTGAAGCCTGTCAACTTTACTTGTTTCCATTGTTTTCCTTTTCATAAACCGTCTTGCCCCTGACCATCGTTCGCAGCACGTTAATATTTTCGTCAAAAATGACAATATCCGCATCCTTTCCCCTTACCAGCGAACCTTTCCTGGCGGCTACCCCCATAATGCCGGCTGGTGTAGCCGTGATCATCCGTACGGCGCTGGCCAGGGGTATTTCCCCCAGCTGGACCATGTTACGGACCAGCCGGTCGGCGGTTGCTACGCTGCCGGCGAAAGCGCTGCGGTCGGGCAGCTTGGCCACTCCGTCTTCCACGATCACCCTGGTTCCGTCATGAAGCGAACCCAGGATACTCTCGCCAGGCGGCATTCCCGCGGCCCGCATGGCATCAGTTATTAGCGCGATCCTGTTCGGCCCCTTGATCTTGTAAACAAGTTTCAGCAGCGGCGCAGGCAGGTGGATCCCGTCCGCGATGAGTTCCACATCCATTTCATCAATCAGGTAAGCGCTTTCGATCACGCCGGCATACCGGAAAGCATTTCGCCTGGTAACGCCGGACATGCAGGAATAAAAATGCGTAGCCAGCGAATACCCGTTCTCAACTGCTTCAAGCACTTCTTCATAGATCGCGTCTGTATGCGCAATGGCCGCAAGGATCCCCTTTGAGCGGAGGTATCTTCCAAAGGGAATGGCGCCTTTTAGTTCAGGAGCCGCGCTCCAGCGGACAATATGGGGGAACTGGCAATCACTTCTTCGTATTCCGCGGGATCCGGCTCACGGATATACCGCGGGTCCTGGGCTCCCCGCTGGCTCATGGCAAAATAAGGCCCTTCCAGGTGCATACCCAGGAATTCCGCGCCGGACACATTCTTCGCTTTGGCCCTTTCATAAAGGGATAAGGTATGCAGCAATTCTTCCTTTTCGCTGGTGAGCGTAGTGGGCACCATTGAAGTAGTACCAAAGCGGGCATGCGTTTCGGCTATTTTCAGGAAAGCATCTTCGTTTCCATCCATAAAATCATGCCCCCCGCCTCCGTGAACGTGTATGTCAATAAAACCCGGCGCCACATAATTTCCTCCGGCATCTATTTCAATTGCATTTTTTCCCGGCATATGCCCTTCCCTCACTTCCGCGATCCTGCCGTCTTCTATCAGTAAAGAGCCTTCCGGAATGATCCGGTGCGGAGTGATTATCCGCGCGTTAACTATTTTTGACCGTACTTGCATAATCTGATTTTTGACCCGGCATGAGACTCCAGCTGCTGACCCGGTAGCCGTGGAAAGCGTAGTAAATGAGGTAGAGGTAACAGGGGAAGAGTACCCAGTAGGCGCTGCGAACATTATACATATCGGCGAAATAACCATACAATAAGGGCATGAGCGCATTCCCGCAAAGCATCATGATGAGGATGGAAGCGCCAAGTTTGGTGAAGCGGCCAAGGCCGTTCATGGCCAGGGGCCAGATACCCGCCCATACCAGGGAATTAGGCAGGCCGAGTAAAACAACAAACCAGATAGAAATGTCTACGGAATGGCCAAGCAGCGAAACCGGCCCCCTGGCAAAAATTATCAGCAGGGAAAAGACCATCCCCAGCACGGTACATACACGGAGCGCATTCGCCTGGCTGATGTACTTTGGAATAAGCACAATACCGGTAAGGTAGCCGCATATGGTGATAAACAAGGTATAGGAAGGAAATACTTTCGCCTCCAGCAGGGATACTCCCATAGAGCCCGCATAAGGGATGATCGTGTCCACCGCAATCACCTGCGTGCCCACATGCAGGAAGATCGCCAGCGCTCCCAATATCAGGTGCGGGAACTGGAAAATAGTTTTCTTGCCCAAGTTCGCGCTGGCTACTTCCGGGCTTTCTCTTTCCGTATCGATCTCCGGCAGCGGAGAATAGCGGACCAGCAGCCCCCAGCCCAGCAGAACTGTACCCACCACGGAATAAGGTATGATCACCCTTCTGATCAGCTCGTTCAGGGCGGCGTCACGCTGCATATCCGTCATAGAGGAGAGCTGCCGGATCATTTCGTCGTCGGTGGGCCGGAGGATCACGGCGGCAAACAGCAAAGGAGCCAGGATACCCGCTCCCTTATTGCAGATACCCATGATGCTGATACGCTGCGCCGCCCGCTCCCGGGGTTCCAGGATGGTAATATAAGGGTTAGCCGCCGTCTGCAGGATGGCCAGGCCAATGCCAATCAGGAATAAGCCGAACAGGAAAATGCCATAGGTCCTGCTCATCGCTGCCGGCACGAACATATAAGCGCCAATGGCCATCGCGATGAATCCCAGCATCATCCCCTTCTTAAAGCCCATTTTCTTCAGCAGGTACGATGAAGGCACCGACATAAAAAAATAGGAAATATAAAACGCAAGCGCTACCAGGTAGGAATCAAAATTACTCAGCTCAAACGCTATCTTGAAATAAGGGATCAGGATCGCGTTGATCCAGCTTAAAAAACCAAACAGGAAGAACAGCGAACCGATGATCAGAATGGAAATAAGCGTATCCCTTTTGTTTAATGAACCTGCGTCAACTGCTTCAATTTGTTTCATCTTTATTGGTTAAAGGTTTTTATCCCGGTTGGACTACTAAACGGCCGGCTCCCAGCCGGATTCGTATTCGCGCTCCCAGAATTTCAAGGCTTCCTTGTTATTTTTGATATGGCCATTAGAAGGATCGATATCCAGGCTGCTTCCGGCCCGCTGGGCAATATTCCCCAGCTGTACCAGCAAGGTGCTTTGATGCCCGCCCAGGATATCCGATTTTTGAGGAGCGCCATTCCGGATGCCGTCAAAAAAGTTTTGTATGTGGAAGGCGTCCAGCAGCTGCGAAGGGCTGGATAAATTCTGCGCATCCACCTTGACATCGTTTTTCACTTCCTTTACCAGGTTGTTTTTCAGGTCGTACACCTTGTATGCATTGCCGCCTCCGATGACGACGGTACCTGTTTCCCCGTATACAGCCACACCCACGCTGCTATCTTCCACCGTGCGGCCATTACAACTGCGGCCCTCCCACATCATGCTGGTATTATTGTCAAATTCCCAGCTGATCACCTGCGTATCAGGAGTTTCCCAGTCATCCTGGTAACGGTACCTGCCGCCTGCGGAGTTTACCCGCACAGGATAAGTGACATCCAGCGCCCAGCGCATGAGATCTACCATGTGGGTACCATTGTTGAGCGCCTCACCGGTTCCCCAATGCCAGAACCAGTGCCAGTTGTAATGGATCAGGTTATCCTGGTAGGGCCGCCGCGGAGCGGGCCCCTGCCAAAGTTCATAGTTCAGCCAGGCAGGAACAGGCGCCTGTTTCCCCGTACCAATGGAAGGCCGGTTATTCGCGTACCATCCTTTAGCAAAATACGGCCGGCCAATGATGCCCCCGTGTATTTCACGGATAGCCGCCGCTACATTCGGCCAGGAACGGCGCTGATTTCCCATTTGAATGACGCGTTTGTGCTTTTCCGCAGCCTTCACGACCATTTCCCCTTCATGAGGGTTATGGCTGCAAGGCTTTTCAAGGTACACATGTTTACCGGCCTGGCAGGCAAGAATAGCCGCCGGGGCATGCCAGTGATCGGGAGCGGCCACCACCAGCGCTTCCAGGTCCTTATCTTCAAGGGCCTTCCTGAAGTCAGGGGCCAGTTTTGGCTGCTTTTTCTGAATGCCGGCAACGTTGGCGCTGCATTTATCCGCCGCCCGGGAATCGACGTCGGAAATGTATAACACTTCGCAGTTCTTCTGGAGGGCAAAATTCTCGGCCAGCGCATTTCCGCGGCTGTTGACGCCCATTATTCCTACTTTGATACGTTCATTCGCACCCAAAATAGCTCCATAGCTTTTTGCACTGAAACCTGGCAAAATGCCTCCTAAGCCAAGCAGTGTTGCCCCTGCCATTGAACTTTTGATGAATTCCCTCCGGGTATCTTTACTTGTTTTCATATACTTATTCCTTGCTCTTTATTTTCGTTTCGCCTTTTTTATCACGCTTTCCAGCATGACCGTTTCCCCGTCTTTCCGCTTACTTTCATCCGCAGCTTCCATAAAAGCAAATATTTCAAGCGTTTCCGCGGCCTCCACAGGCGGCTCGCCGGTTTCAAAGAAGCGGACAATCTCCACCAGCAGGGGCAGGTAACCGTTATACGGACCCAACACCGCATTGCCTTTTTCGCCGTAAGCCGTACCGCCATATGCATGCTTGCCGGTCCGGGTTCCACGGAAGGTACCTACGCGCCCGTCTTCCCAGATCCCTGTCACGATATCCGTTCCTTCGGTATGAACGCGGGAAACGCTTTTACAACCGGTTCCCATCACTGTGAAAAGCGCCTCTACCCCATGCACGCCGTACCAGAACAAGTCCGGATGTGTTTTTTCGATCGTCGCAGGGCTGTAGGTATCCGCACCCAGCACTTTCCCGATCTTTCCTTCCCGTACTTCCTGTACGTTCCCCATGTATCGCAGGGAGGAAGCGGAAAATACCGGCACCTTGTATTCGTCTGCGGCTTCAAAAATGCGAAGGGCGTCCGAGAGCGATGCCGCTACAGGTTTATCTATAAAAAGGGTCTTCCCCGCTTTAAAAACAGGGAGCGCTTGTTCAAGGTGCAGGCGGCCGTCATTGGTTTCCAGCATCACCACATCTACCTTGTCCAGGAGTTCTTCGATGGAGCCGGTTATTTCCACTCCCAGCTTCTTTACCTCTTCGGTATAAGCAGGTATGCGACTCACGCTTGATTCGATATCGCGGCTCCCCTGCGGATAAGCCGCCGCTACCCGGTACCCGCCGAGTTCGGCCTTTGCGGCAGGATCGTTAAAGGCTTTCGTGAAGGCGGTGCTATGGGAAGTATCCAGGCCAATGATGCCTACGCGCTTTCCCTCCCGGCTTGCCCGGGCGGATCCGTACAGCGACGTCGCCGGCCCGGTGATGCTCAGCCCCAGGCCGGCTATGGTTGTTGTACGGATAAACTTTCGCCGTGATTCGCTCGTTCTTTTCATATTGCTAATATATAGTTAAAAAGCTTTCCACTATTCTGTAAGATGAGGGTACCAGGCCATCACCCGTTCAATTTCTTCCATCTGGCCGGCCGATAATTCTTCTTCCGGGTCAAGGCACCACCGGCCTTCCAGCAAGCCCTGCCTGCGCAGCACCTCGTGAATACCGGGAATGCATCCCCTGAAAGCATTTGGAGCATCAAAAACGGCGGCATTCATATCGGTTATTTCCGCGCCTTTCCGAAGCAGGTCAAATGAACCTTCATAGTGATTATCCCTGCATTCCCGGACCGCCGTCAACAGTTCCGCAGCCCGGCGGGTCCATACCGCCCAATGCCCCAGCAACCCGCCCGCAAAGCGCTTTTCCACGACTTTTCCGTCAACAGAAAACCGGAACGGAGTAAGCAGGTCAGCCACGATATTATCATCATTTCCTGTGTACAGGGAAATATCCGCGTTCCTGGAAGAACAGCAGACGGCCCTTACTACATCCAGGGTCTGGTAACGATTGAAGGCTGCCACCTTAATAGCGTGTACTCCGGGTATTTCCGCAAAAGCCTTCCAGAAGTCGTAACTGAGCGGGCGGCCTCCAA
Source organism: Anseongella ginsenosidimutans (assembly GCF_008033235.1). GTDB lineage: Bacteria > Bacteroidota > Bacteroidia > Sphingobacteriales > Sphingobacteriaceae > Anseongella > Anseongella ginsenosidimutans. The sequence goes on along the minus strand of NZ_CP042432.1, from coordinate 1,785,904 downwards.
CGGCCGGCTGCAGGTAAAAGCCAAAGACAGGAATGATCCCGGATACGGCCCGGGCATGCCGGATAAGCTCCGGTTCGGTGTAATTATTGAGCCCGCCAAGACTAAGGAGCCCCAGGTCATAGCCACATTTTACCGCCAGGGCTGCTTCCTGCAATGCCTGGACGGGCGGCCCGCAGATGCCGGCCACCTTTATAAAAGGACGGCCCGGCCGGGTTCCGTCTATCTCTTCCGCAGCCATCCGGAGTACAGGCTCCAACAGGGAATGGACAGGTTTCCTTATCCCGAACTGGGTAGTATGTACGCCTACTGCGACTCCCCCTGCCCCCGCATCCAGGTAATAGCGGGTAAGCGCGCGTTGCCGTGACTCATCCAGCAGCCGGTCCGCATTCAGTGCAAGCGGATGTGCCGGTATTACTGTTCCCTCCCGGAGCAGCTCTTTTATCCCGGGGTTCAATACAGGTGTACGCATATTAAAATCTCCCCTTCCTTTCCTGAAAATGAGTAGGTTTATTCAGCAGCTCCCCTCCTTCACGGACCCACGCCGCCGTCCATTCGACCATTTCGGTTAATGTAACCTTTGGGTAGCCGAAAAGGCGATGGGCAGCGCCGGCATTGCTTAAAAGAGCGGTAGGCTGTTCCGTGTTAACGAATTCCGGCTGCCGGCCCAGCAGTTTCCCAAGTTCCGTCGCAAGCCAGCGTACCGGTATGGTTTCAGGCCCTGTAATATTCAGGATGCGGGGCGGGACCGAACAATGCCCCAGCGCCCGAAGCGCCATCTCATTGGCATCTCCCTGCCAGATCACGTTGACATGGCCCGTGCCGAGGTCTACCGGCCGCTGTTCCATGATCGCCCTTGCAATTTCAGTTAATACGCCATACCGGAGGTCAATGGCATAATTCAGGCGGTAGATCAGCAAAGGCGTATTATAACGTGAGGAAAAATATTGAAAGATCCGTTCCCTGCCCAGGCAGGATTGCCCGTACTCACCCACGGGCTCCGGCGCCTGATCTTCAGCGGCTCCCCCGGAACCTGACGGCATAAATGGATACACATTTCCTGTTGAATAAACAACGATCCGGGAGCTGCGGTATTTTTCTGCTATTCTGCCCGGCAGGTAGGTGTTCATGGCCCAGGTAAAAGCTTCCTGCCCCGTGGTCCCGAATTTATTTCCAGCCAGGTAAAGGATATTTTCCGCTTCCGGAAGGGCCTGCAGCTGACGCTCGTCCAGCAGGTCTGCCGCCCGGGTTTCAATACCTTCCTGCTGTAATTGTTCCTTCAGGCCCGGCTCGCTGAACCTTGATACGGCGATTACCCTTTTACTGCTGCCCGCCCGCAGCAAGGCCTGCTTTGCCAGCCGGGCAATACTGGGCCCTATTTTCCCTCCGGCTCCCAGGATAAGGATGTCTCCGTCCAGGGCCTCCAGCCCGGCAATCAGCGAACGGGAAGGCTCAAGCGCCGCTGCTACTTTTTCGTTTACTTCTTCCAGCTTCATCTTTCTGTCAGTATTCATGAATGAATTGATCTCCATCTGTTCAGAACAGGCTTCTTGCATTGGCAAAGGCCAGTGCAAATAATATCAGCAAGCCTATTCCGCCCAGGATATTGCTGAAAACACTATTCTTTAGCTTTCCCATCACGGCAGCATCATTTGCCACGGCATAAATGGCAGCGCCGATAAAGGGAACGATAAATATGGTCAGGCTTTGCGCGAAAACAATCAGTTCCAGGGGAAGCCCTCCGAACGTGACCGCCACCACGCTGCCCAGGATCATCACCAGGGCAATCAGCAAGCGCACTTTAGGGGAATGCAGGTTACTGCCGAAGCCCAGCGCATCACCAAGCAGCGCGCCTCCTATCGTTGCATTCCCTATCAGGGAAGAAAAAGAGGCCCCGAACAGGCCGCACATGAACAGAGTTTCCGCGCTTTTCCCCAGGAGCGGCTGCAGCGCCCGTGCCATATCCGTAGCCGTACTTACCTCCGTCTGGCCGCCGTGCAGCACAGCAGCAGCCGTGATAAGTATCATGGAACCTATCAGGCCCAGGATAACGATGCCAGCCAGGCTGTCATTTAATGCCTTCTTTACATCCCGGTCCTTCCAGCCCCTTTGCCGGACCAGATAAGACTGGTAAAAAGCACCGACAATGGAGAAATTGGATGCGACCGTAGCAATAATAAGGGCTACAGACCCATCGGGAATAACCGGAACAAAACCGGAGAGGATACCGGGCAAACTGGGCCGGACCCACAGCATGGTAAGCAGGAACGCGACGATCATCAGGCCGGTAAGCGCCATCATGATCTTTTCCAATATTCTGTAAAAAGCCCTGGAAAAAAGAAGCCCTATTCCCACAAGCGTAAAAATAATCATCCAGGGCGCCGGGGAAGAATCAAACAATTCGGAAAAGGCCATCCCTACTCCTACGGAATTTCCCGCCTGGAAAGAGGCAGTCACCAGGAAAATACCTATACCGCTCACTATTGAAACGGCCCTCCCCCATTTTTCCCGGATCACCATTAATAGGGATTGCTGCGCAGCTACGCCTATCCTTGCATTCATCGCTGTAAAAATGATCATAAACAGCACGGCCGCCGCAATTACCCACAGTAAACGATACGCATAGTCCGATCCCAGGCGGGAAGCCAGCGTAAGGCTGCCGGGTCCGAAGACCAGGGCCGCGGTGATAATGCCGGGGCCGAGCGAGCGGAGTATGCGTATGATGCCGGGAGGCTTTTCCATTGTCTTAACTTAACGCTTAGCCCTTGCCAGCGGGTCCGGAAACTTTATCAGGTCCTGGATGATCTTTCCCTCGTGTTCAAACCGGGCAAGAGTATAAACATAACCGTCCGGCCCCAGGGCAATGGAATTCACGTAAGTGGGCCTTCCCCCGCCGGGGTAAAAAACCGGGCCGTGATCGGTATATCTCCTCTCAGGCAGGTTATAAGTGACCAGATGCAAGTTCTCCAGGCCCCGGGCTGCTCCCTTTGCTATCCGGGGGGCGCCATTTACCCGCTTACCATTGATATATACCGGTCCTCCGGTAAGGTAATATAGGGTTTGTTCGTCGGGGCCCAGCTGAAGGCCAAGGTAACCGTAACTGAACTGATCGAACATGCCGCTTTTTTTCGAAGGCTCCGAGGTGATCCGCTCCACTATTTCTATGGCATGTTCACGAGGGTCGAAACGGAACAGGTAGCCGGAATTGCCATGTACTCCGTAAGCGGCTTTATCCGGACCATACCAGAGGATCTTCCGCCAGTTGTATCCCATGCTGCCCGGGTTATCCGGTTCATATCTTCCAAAATAATCCAGCCGCAAATTCAGCTCCTCCATCTTCTTCAGCGTCCCGGAACGGGGAGTATAGCACAGGATCTCTCCTTCGGAAGTAGAAAGATACACGGCTCCGTCTTCCGGGTCAATGAACATGGAGCGGCAGAGTACGCGGTAATCTTTTCCCGGCATACCCGCCTCCCCGTTGGAGGAGACCAGGCCGTGATCCAGGAGTTCACCCGTTTCGATGCAGTAGCTGATAAAGTATCCTCTTGGCCAGGTGATCGCGTACAGGTATCCACGGGCCGCATCCATGATCATTGTCAGGATACCTTCGCCGTGGGGAACAAGCCCAAGGTCGCGGAATTCCCCACTGCCAAGATCATAAGAAAGGAAATGCCCGCCCGGGTACAAACCCATCCCTCCCGGGGGATTCTTTGGCAGCCGTTCCATGCCCCCGATCATCTCGTAGAACCCGATATGGGTGCTAAAGTATAATTTGCCATTACTTTCGTAAAAATCGACATGGCTTTTTCCCTGCGGGATGGCATTCGCGCCCTTTTCCCCGCAAACAGCCGTCAAATCAGCCAGCAACCGGGTTTCGTCAAGGCGCGGGTCATACACGTACACCTTTCCCCCTTCTTCCGGGGATTCTGAAGAGAGTACATAATAAATCTTTCCGTCGCTTGCCGCGGAAATAGCGTTATAGGTATCGTGAGCCAGCTCAAAGCCGGAATAATAAGAGGCTGCGATCAGGGGTTTGTTCATGGGTTTTAATTAGTTGTTGTTAGCGCTTACACCTGCGGCGCCCAGTAAGTACAATAGGCGGCGGCATATACCGGCCCTTTGAACAAGGTACATCCGCCGCACTTTTCCCCGTCTTTAGGAGGAAGCCAGAGATTACAGTTAGCGCATTGCCTGTCAGGAATAGGCGACTCTTCTTCATATCCCAGCTTTTCACGCGCTTTCAGTTCTTCGCTGCTCAGCTGTGAGAAATCCTCGCAGGGATCGGCTGCTGCTGTTTCTTCCTGCGCCTTTTCTCCGGGATTCACCCCTTCTTCAGGATTTATTCCCCCTTTTTCAGGGGTTCCTGAACTGCCCCCGCGCCCGCATCCGGCCGAAAGCAGCGCTCCACCTGCCAGGAAGGTTCCTCCTGCAAGCAGCGTTCCGCCTCCCAGCATCGAACGGATAAATATTCTTCTTGACGGAACATTCTTCATGGTAAATCTTCATTTAGTTTCCTGTCCGGCCATTACCGGCATGCTAAGGATGCGGTCAAGTATTTCGGCGGACTCCGGCTTTGCATTTTCCTTCATGGCCGTTAACTGTTTCTGCGCCCCGGCAACCGACGCTGCTGCGTGTTGATTTTTTTCAAGCCTTTTTCAAGGCCCCTTAAGCCGGCTAGTTGCCATTCTTCTACCGCATTAAGGCCGGATAATACGTCCAGGAGACGCCCTATTTCTCCCTCTCCGCCACGCGCGGCCATGATAAAAGAAAGATCTTCCAGGAAGCGGATCTTGCCCGGCTTTGCTTCGGCAAAGAACACCTTGTCCCTGTCCAGAAGGCCAAGCAAGGCGGATGAGGAACCGGCATCCGAACTCAGTATGGCCATTCTGAACCAGCGGTCTTCACTGTACCGGGCTGCCGCGGCGCTTAAAGCCGGCGCCGCTTCAGCCGCAGGGAATTCTCCAAGGCTCAGGCAAGCCTGCAGCGCAACCCTTGGCGAAGGATCTGCCGTCCTTTCCTTTATTCCGGGCAGGCATTCGGGAAAGCGCTCCGCAAGGATCAGCCCATGCTCGCGCAACCCCGGATGGGAATCGGCCAGGGCCGCCTTTACGATCTCCGCGTCCAATGCCGACAGCCCTTCCAGTGTGTACAAAGCATGCAGGCGCGCCCGGGGGTCCGTATGCTCATGGAACAATTGCTGCAGCGCCGGAACCGCTGATCTGTCCTGTAGCTCCAGCAGCAGTTGCTGTGCCTGCAATCTCCACCAGCGGTTGGGATGCGCCAGGAGTTTTACCAGCGCGTCCGTTCCCGGGCCTTCCGGGCGGGGAGGCCATTCCGCTCCCCAGGCCTGCTGTTCCTGTCCGGGCCCGCTTTTGGGAACAATACGGTAAATGCGGCCGCGGTCGCTGCCGTTCATAAAATCCATATCCTTCTTCAGGTCTTCCGGGATGGAAAGAGGCGTTTCAATATGCTGCCGGTACATATCTATAATGTAAAGCGCACCTTCGGGGCCTACCGTGAAGTTAACGGGGCGAAACCAGGGATCGGCGGAGCTTAGGAACTCCCTTTCCCCTTCCTTCCCGCTTCGGCTTGCCTGGTACACCGGGCTATCCTCAAGCGGTGTCAATACATCCCGGTGTACCAGGTTTCCGGCTACATCCCCGGTAAAAATATTCCCGTAAAAAGCGTCGGGAAAGATATTGCCCGAGTAGATAGTTCCGCCCGAAGCGCCTGTAAAATGATCTTCGGCGTATTCCTGGCGATCCAGCCCGCGTTCCTTATATTCTTTCTGGCGGCGGCGGGTACGTTCCGCCCGCCAGTAAGGAGCCGGCGTTTGCTGGAACATGCGAAGCCCGTGATCCGAAATATCGGTGGAAGCCCTGTCAGAGGGCAGGTAGGCATGCCGGTGGAGATACCGCCAGGGAATTACCGCCTGTTGAATATGAATAGTATTCTGCGTCATGAAACGATGCCCCCAGTCATTGATCGCTTGCCCGAACTGGGCAGCGCCGGTTTCCGGCTCAAATGCCTCCCGGTCAAGGCGAAAACGGAAGTCGGCGCCCTGAACAGAAACTGCAGGCGCGTCCGGCTTTCTTGCAAACTGCACCTCACCCGGCTGCCCGTGATTGGAAGCATAGATCCAGTTATCCACGTTAAAGTGAAGATTGGTGATCTGGGCTTCGGAATTATTCTGAAAGAAACCGGAAAAAAGCACCTCGCGCGTATCGGCGCGGTTGTCGCCGGTCGTGTCTTTTAAATGAAGAATATAAGGGGCCGTAGTCACGATGAGCCCATCCTTCCAGGGAAGCACGCTGGTGGCTTCCGACAGGCTGTCCGCAAAAAGCGTGGCCTTATCGGCCTTCCCGTCCCCGTCGGTATCTTCCAGCAGGCGGATCCGGCCTTTTGCCTTCCCGGGTTCCGGTTTGAAAGGATAATCTTCCATTTCCACCACGTACGCCCTGCCGCGCCGGTCAAAGACCATTTCCACAGGATCCATGATCATGGGCTCGGAAGCAAATAATTCAATGGTAAACGCGCTGTCCAGCTGGAAGCTGCGGAGCGCCTCCTCAGGTTCAAGCGCGTCGGGGTACCGGTTTTCCGCGCAGGAAACACCGGATATGGCCAGTAAGGCAATGGCTGGCGCCAGGTATTGGTTCATGCGAAACGGGTGCTTATATGCGGAATAGTTTTTTTGCATTCTTATATAAAATTTTGCGCTCAACCCGCCGCCGGGAGGACAGCCTCCTGATCGTATCGATACCTTTTGCTCCTATACATCTTTCTCCCTGCCCGGCTGAGTCATTGCAGTCGCTTCCGTAGAGAAGCTTATCCTGATGCCGCTCCAGGAATTCCCTGGCATGCGCCTCATCCCGTAAAAGGGAATTCAGGCCGGAACCCGCCGAAAGGTCGCCGTACATATTCGGATAATCGCTGAGCAGGCGGTCTGTGATGCCGCCCGCAGCTACTTTTGTCTCGGGGTACAGAACACTTTGATCTTCGTGATTCTTATCAACATTCGCCCACCATGTTTGCGCATGCCCGATAAAATTCACTTCGGGGTACTTTTCCAGCATTTTATGGAAGCGTTCCAGGTGATAGCTGTACATCTTGTGCTGCCAGTGCATGAGTACGGGAACTTCGTACTTTCCCGCCAGTTCATAGATCCGCTGCATTTCGGGCGAATCGCAGTCAACCCCGAACTTCAGTTCCCCGATCACTTTCGCGCCAAGCTTCAGGTATTTTTCAATCTCCTTCACAGCGCCCGGCAGGTCCGGCACTTCGTTGGAGCCGAACACAAACTCATCCGGGTATTCCTGCGCTATGCGGTAGCAGACTTCGTTCCCCGTACAGCCGGCCTGCAGGCCGTTGGACACACCCTGATGGGTGGAAGCAGAAACGACGGGGCTGCCGGCGGGCAAAAGGATAGTCGTGCTAATGCCCATGGTCCGCTGGTGGCTGATCAATTGCTCATTGGGCCTGCCCGTGTAATCCGTGTGCTGGTGGATGTCGATAATACGTTCCCGGCCTCCGGCAAGGGAAGCATTTTCAAGTATGCCGGCGCCTTTAGCTTTTAGCACGGTACCCGCCAGCAGCAGGCCCGTTCCTGCCAGGAACCGGCGGCGGGAAAAAGGGTTGTTTTCAGTGGTCATTCTTTTATTTTTGAATGCGGTCCGCATTTTTATGTATTTTTTCAATGGCAAGGGCTATATCGCCCATGTCCGCCGCGGTTCCCAGCAGGACATTCTGCGGGATCCATACCGCTTCTTCATTGCATAAGCGGTCGTTCTCAGGACATTGATTACGCTCCAGGTACAGGTCAATATCCAGCATTTCTTCGGGGTACATCTTCCTGAAATTCTTCGTCTGAAAGGCCTGTGCCAGGTAAGGCTGGTTATTCAGTGTAGCATAACCGCTGGAACAGGGAACACCTTCCGCCCGGAGCGCCTTCAGGAACCCCGCCCTGGGAAGCCCTTTGAACGCTTCCTTCCGGTACCTGAAAGCGAAAAGATGGAAGGCCGCCCTTGTCACATTATCATAAAGCTTATAGGGGGTGATGCCGGGAATATCCTGTATCTGTTTTTTTAAATAGCCGGCATTTTCGTTCCGCCTGGCCGTTTGTCCTTCCAGCCGTTCCAGCTGGGCCAGCCCTATGGCAGCCTGGTATTCCGTTAGCCGGAGTTTTGTTCCCGCCATAATACTGCCGGCGCCTACCGCGCCGACAAGGGTACCATAAGGCATTCCGTAATTATGATAGGAATAGCAGCGGTCCATAAATTCCTCATCATCGCTTACGATCGCCCCTCCTTCGCCGATTGGCAGGTTCTTTGAATTCTGAAAACTAAAACAACCTGCATGGCCAAAGGTACCTGCCTTCTTGCCGTTGATCTCCGCGAGCCATGCCTGGCAGGCGTCCTCAACCACCACAAGATCATGCTTGCTGGCAATTTCCATGATCCTGCCCATATCCGCAGGCAGCCCCAGGATATGAACCGGCAGGATAGCCCGGGTACGTGAAGTGATCTTTGCTTCGATCTTCCGGGTATCGATCTGGAAGGTTTCGGGATCCGTATCAGCAAAAACAGGCATGGCCCCGGTTGCCAGCACCGCCGCGACCGTAGCAATGAACGTATAGGGAGGCACGATCACTTCATCCCCGCCGCCTATACCCAGCTGCACCAGCGAAGCGATCAGGGCATTCGTTCCGTTAACTACCGCCAGGCATCGCTTTGCACCTACTGCCGCCGCCCATTTTTCCTCGAACTCGCTCACCACTTCGCTTCGGGACCATCTCCCGCTCCTTAATACTTCTATTATCCTTTTTTCATCCGTTTCCGGATTCCAGATGGGCCAGCCTGGCCAGTTGCCGGACAGGACGGGCCTGCCGCCAAGGATCGCGGGCTTAGCAATCTCCCCTGCTATGCCGGCCGGCGGGGGAGATGCCGGCATGGGAGAAGCGAGCCCTGCTGAGAGGAGCGCACCCCCGCTTATTGTAACCGCCGCGCCTGCGCCGGCAAGGGCGCCCTGTTTTAAAAAATTGCGTCTCTTCATGTCTTTAAGTTACAAAACCGACTGATATTTTCTGAGTACAGGCCTTCTTTTACCTCTTCGCCCGCTTCTTCCGGGTGCAGGGATTCGATCCTGAGCAAGCCCGTGCAGTAATCCAGGATGGGCGAATGCGTTCCGAACACGAACTTGTCCGGCCCGAATACCTTTATTAACCGCCCGAGTTCCGTCAGGGACCTTCCGGAAGTATCCATGACCAGGTCCGCTCCCCGGAGCAGTTCCGTTTCTTCCCCGCTCAGCTTCAGGCTGCCGGCCAGGTTCAGGATCAGGTACTTCGCATCCGGAACCGCCCTGATAATGGGAAGCACGTCTTTCAGCGCCCATTCCTCCCGGATGTCCAGCCAGGAACTGGGCCTGCTGTCCACCATACGCAGCGAAAAGGCGACAGGCAGGCCCTTATCCCGGGCTATCTTTACCGTTTCAATGCAATGAGGATGATCTATCCGGTAGCCGTGGTATTTGGGGTACAAGCGGATCCCTTTCATCCGGAACCGCGTGGTGCATACCTCTATATCGTCTTTCCATCCTCCATAGATAGGGTTTATAACCGCAAAGGGGATCAGGCGCTCCCGGAATTTGCGCTGAGCCTGCAGCTGCTCATACAATTCCCGGTTAGTCGTCTGGGGGTTCTTGTAAAAAACACCTTCCAGGGCGCTGATTACGGACAGTTCCACGCCAAATTCGTTCATTCTTCCCAGCAGCGCTTCGCAGGTACCGTATTTCCGGCGGCGAAACGGCCAGTGGCCTATATATGCGTTTCCGTCAATCAACATTTCTTCCGCATTTACCTAAGATCTTATTGTAGTTTTCGAAAAACACCTTCTTCCGCTGGGATTCGCTCAAACGCGCGGCCAGCACATGCCCCACCCCCTGGTAAAAGCTATTATCGCAGCCAAAAAAGATCCGGTCCTCCCCAAGGTATTCAAGGGCAAAATCCACGATCTCCGCGTCATTATTGCTGCCGGATATATCCACATACACATTGGGCGACCCTTTTAGCGCCTTGCAGGCATCTTCCCAGTCTTCCCCGCCCGCCAGGTGCGCAAACTGGAACATGGCCTCGGGATACCGCGCGGCGGCCTCCACAAAATCGGACGGAATGGAAACATTTGGCGGTTCCCCGGCATCATAGGTAATGCGCGATTTGCCAATGCCTACATGCATCAGGATGATCATCTTCAGATCAATAAATTTTTCAATGATGGGATAGAACAACGGATCGTTGATCTTTACGTGATTGTATACTTTCAGCCCTGCCATTCCCTGGTCTATGCAGCGGGCAACTTCCTCCATTGACTCCCGCCGGAACTGCGGGTTCAGGGTCATTTGCCCGATGAACCTGTCAGGATATTCCCTGACGCATCTCAGCACCAGATCATTGCACTCCCGGAACTCCTCCGGCGTACCCTTACTGCCGGGCCGCATAGGACGGGAAATGACCAGTTTTTCAATGCCCAGCCTGTCGGCAAAAGCGAGCTGAACGCCGGGGCTTTCCGGAGAAAAATAGACATGCGCATGGGAATCAATTTTACGGTAACTCATCACCTGCTCCATCAGGGGAATACCCCGGCGCCGGGTGGCATGGCTGCCGGGAGAAACCGGAACTTGTTCGCCCACGGATGCCAGGGCTCCCGAGGCTGCTAAACCGCCCGCTATGCCGGCGGCATTCCTGAAAAATTTTCTTCTGCTCGTGTTCAATATCCTTCGTTTTGTGTCAGCACGCCGGGGCTGGCCTGGTCAATTTCATGCTGCGGAATAGGAAAATACTTGAAATGGGGCCTGGGGTCCAGGTCAACCACCTGCGGCGTTTCGGTAGCCTTGTTATAGCTCCATTCCACCTGGTCCAGTTCTTCCATGAAGCGACCGGTCCGCACCAGGTCAAACCAGCGCTGGTTCTCAAATGCCAGCTCCAGCTGACGTTCCAGCAGCAGCTTGTCCAGGAAGTCCTCCGGTGAGGCAATATCAGCCAGCGTATAGTTATGCGATGTATTCCCGAATGCCCTGGCACGCACCTTATTCAATTCCGCCAGGGCTTCCGCGGGCCGGTTCAGATGGTAAAGCGCTTCCGCTTTTAAAAGAAGGATATCCGCGTACCGAAGCACAGGCAGATCCAGCCCGGAAGAAGTCCTTCCCGAATGGGGTACTGCGAACTTTTTCACATAGGGCCTCCATTCCTCCGGTCCGGCGCTGCCAGGCGCCTTCCAGTACTCGGCAACGGTGGCCGCTTTCCGGGTGTCGGCAGGATCGTATTCTTTATGAAGCCCCCAGGCAAGCAGCGCCACTTCAAGGCCGCTTGAAGCCACTCCTTCCACGCCGAAATAAGGTATGAAATCCGAGGAAAGCAGGTGCCCGTTCTCATTTTCGATGTATTTCATGGCGAATATTACCTCGTCATTATCTTCATTTGCGACCTTCCAGAGAGAAGCGAAATCATCAAGCAGGCGATAGTGAAATTCATCCGCCTGCTCAAGATAGCGGTAGGCATTTTCCCAGTCTTCCATGTATATGTACACCTTACCCAGCAAAGCAACGGCCGCCCCTTTAGTGGCCCTGCCTCTTGCCATCGCTTCCTGGCCGGGCAGCTTTTGAATAGCGTCCGTCAGATCGGCGATGATCAGCGCGTATATTTCCTCTGCCGGTGCCCTGGGAGTTTCCCTCGACTCGTCGATAGAAAGGATGCCTGTCACCTTCGGCACGCCGCCGAACACCCTGACCAGGTCGAAATAGAAGAGCGCCCGCATAAATTTTGCCTCTGCTTCCAGCTGCTCTTTCCGGGTACCGATATAGTCATCCGGCACGTCAAGGTAGGTAAGCACTGTATTGGCCCTTGCTATCCCGTTATAAGTGCTTTGCCAGAAGTTCCTGATAATATCGTTCTGAGGCTGAAAATCCAGGTTATTGATCGCTTCCAGGCCGCCTATATGCCGGTAGCTGGACATATACAGATGGTCCGTAGGCATTTCCAGCAATGTCCAGTCGCGGGGCATCCTGGACTGGTAGCGGCTGTAAACGCCCAGCACAGCCTTATCCATATCGTCAGCTGTCTTGTAGAAATTCGCTTCGGTAAGCGTGGACACAGGATCCAGATCTACCACCTCGCAGGCCGGAATGGCCAGCATAAGCATTACCACGAAGTAGAGTGAAGAATATCTTGTTTTCATGACATCAGGATTTAGAAGTTCGCATTAAGGCCAAGTGCAAAGATCCTCGAAACAGGCTCCGCCCCGTTATTCAGTCCGGGCATACTGTTTATCCCGTCAATGCCATTATCGGTATAACCTTCGGGGTTATATCCATTGAAGCCCTTGCTTTTCAGCAGGAAGGCATTGCTTACCGAAAGATATAACCGCAAATGACTGAGCCGTAATTTTTCCACAACGGGAACAGGAAAGGTGAAACCCAGGTTTATATTCCTCACCGCAAGAAAGGAAGCATCTTCCAGGTAGTAATCGCTGTTGCCAACGTATTCCAGTGCGGCCAGGGAGGTAGCGGGGTGCTGTCCGTCGCCCGGCTCCTGTTCCGACCACCACTGCCCTTCTACCACCGGCAGAAGAAAAGCGCTTACTGTAGGGCCCTGGTAATACAGGTTCTCCAGGTTGTACATTTTCGCACCCAGCGAAGACTGAATGGCAATGCTCAGGTCAAAATTCTTCCAGGAAAGATCGTTGACCATTCCCATAACGATATCGGGCATAAAACTGCCAAGCATGACCCTGTCTTCGGGGGTGATGGCACCGTCGCCGTTCACATCGTCGTACCGGACCGTTCCCGGAAACTGCCCCGCCATGACAGGAACGCGCCCGAGTTCCTCTTCGGTCTGAATAACTCCCGCCTGCCGGTAGCCGTAATAGGAAAACATCGGCTGCCCTTCCCTCAGTATCCAGGCCATTCCGCGGCTGTGTGTGTTGATCACCTGGTCTACGCCGCCCCCGAGGTTAGTTACCTCGTTCTTATTGATTGAAAAGTTAACCGAAGTTCCCCATTTAAAATCGCGGATAAGGTTCCTGGTGGTCAGTTCCAGTTCGAAACCTTTGTTCCTGATATCCCCGACATTGACGATGGCATTGGTAAACCCGGAAATGGCCGGAATGCTCACATTATACAGCAGGTCTTTGGTAAGCTTATTATAATGATCCGCCACCAGGCTCACCCGGTTATTAAAAAGGCCCAGTTCCATGCCTATATCATAGCTTTGCGTCCTTTCCCATTTCAGCGCCGGATTTCCAATGGAAGCCTGCGCCTGGCCCTGGATCAGCTGGCCGCCGGGAGAATACAAGGCGTCCCCTATAGTGCCCAGGTATTGAAAATCCCCGATATTGAAATTGCCGACAACGCCGTAGCTGGCCCGAAGCTTCAGCTCGTTGATGAACCGGACGGGCTTAAAGAAGTCTTCCCGTGAAATTCTCCAGGCAGCCGAGGCCGAAGGAAAATAGCCCCAGCGGGTTTCCGGTCCGAAGCGGGAACTTCCATCGGTACGGATAGAAGCGGAAAGAAGATACTTTTCATTGTACCCGTAATTGATCCTGGCGAAGTAGGAAGTCAGGCCCCACTGCGACTTGGAAGTGTAACTTCCTCCCGGGGAAATGATCGCGTTATTCAGCGTGGGAATGATCTCATTGGCAAAGCTTCCCGGCTCAGCGGCCAGGGCTGAAGCCCGCGAAGTATTGTATTGGTATGACGCCCCCAGTATCCCCGTAAAGTTATGCACCTCATTAAAGTCCCGGCTATAGCTCAGCACATTTTCATTGATCAGGTTATACACCCTTGAATCAGCGGCATTGCCGGTAGGGCGGTTAAGATTGGTAGCGCGGGATTCCTGGAAATTATCGGTGGTCGCATAGGAAATATTAAATCCAAAAGAAGACCTGATCGCCAGCCCATCCGCCAGGTCCAGCTCCCCGTAAACTTCACCTACATTATTAAAAGCATTGGTATGATTATGCGTGCCCTCAAGGGTAGCAAGCGGATTTACCCCGGAAGAAACGGTCGACCCCCAGTAATCCAGGGGCCGGAGATAACTGCCGTCTTCCTGCTTCTCCGGGGAAAGGAAAGGCGGCATTTTGACCAGGTTCTGCAAGCCTCCCGGATAGGTCTGCCGCTCGGAATAATTGGGGCTGATCATGAACCCCGCCCTGAACCGCGGACTGATCTCCAGGTTCACATTGGCCCGGAGCGCGTACTGCCGGTACCCGGTATTCATAATGGTCCCCCGTTCATCTCTGAAGGTGCCCGATATGTAGTAATCAGACTCCTTTCCGCCGCCTGACAGGGACAGGCTATAATTCTGAATAGGCTCCGGATTCAGCAAAATATCTTCCCAGTTATGGTTTCCCTCCGCAATCACGGGGTTCACCCGGTACTGGGCCGGACGCCTGTCATCCCCCACAAGGGCAGGGAGGGGTCCCCGCCGGTCCAGGCGAAATCCCTGTTAATATAGCGGACCGTATAATCATAAAAATCCTGGCCGCCGGCGGCCCAGTTTTCCGGGCCGTGTACCATGGGAACGGCAATACCTGCGTAGCTGTTAAAGTTGAGCCTCGATTTCCCCTGCTTTCCCTTCTTCGTGGTAATAATAATAACGCCTCCTGCGCCCCTGGAACCATAAATGGCCGCCGAAGAGGCATCCTTCAGCACCTCGATCGATTCCACATCGTTCATATTGATATTATTGAAACTGCCGCCGGGAAAGCCGTCGATGACAATGAGCGGATCATTGCTCGCCGAGATAGATCCGGGGCCGCGGATCGTGATCGTAGGAGCTGCGCCGGGGGAACTCCTTTCCTGCGTAATATTAACACCAGCCATTCTTCCCACCAGGGCTGATTCCGGCCTGCCCGCGGGCATTTGATCCAGGATTGTATTCTCAATTTTTGATATGGCCGAAGTGACCGAACTTTTTTTAACGCTGCCGTAGCCCACCACGACCATTTCATCCAATGCCTCCACGACCGCATCCAGGCGGATCTGCAGGTTTGACTGCCCCGCTACCGGTACCTCTGTCGTCTGGTAGCCCACATAACTGATCACAAGTACCGCATTCGCGGGCACGTCGCTTAATTTAAAACGGCCTTCCGCATCCGTGGTGACGCCACGGCCGGAGCCTTTTAGGGTAACCGCTGCGCCGGGCAATGCTGCCTGAGTAGCCCGTTCCGTCACCAGCCCTTCCACCGAGGGCAAAGCTTGCGTCCAGGCGCGGCAGGGAATTAAGAAAACGGCAAGGATCATAAGTAATTTAAGTCCTGGCCGGCAAAAGATTCCTGTGTGAATTCCCGTTTCCATTTGTGTTTATTTAATTGACATGTTTGATCTTTTCAACACCGTGTACGTACCCGTTATTTGAAAAAAATAAAACGCGTTGTTATTTGCGCGTGTCTGAAAAATAAACTCTCGATATTGGTTCAGAAGTACCGGGATCTTTTCGGGTACGTACCCGAAGTTAAAAATTAAAATCCGAATCCAAAAGAAATTTAAATTTTAATTTTTGTAGACTTTGTAATTCTCTTTGGTTATAATGTCAATGGGCATGAAATGTATCTTTTCCACGGGGCTGGCCAGCACCTGGCTTTGATAGAGCGCCCGGATGCCGCGGTAGCCTTGCTCTTCCGGCTTCTGGCAGATCAGGAAGTCGATGAGGTTCTTTTCCAGGAAGCTGATGTTTTTCTCCAGGAAGTCATAGCCAACCAATAACAGATCGTTTTTGGCGCCTGACCGCTCAAAATACTGAGCCACCGCCGACACGCGGGAATTAGTTACAAAAATGGCGTTAACATCCCGGTGCTGCTTCAAAAGAGCTGACAAGTTTCTTTCCACCGAAGTGTAATCCGTTTGGCGGATATCGCTTTTTAAAATCGTATTAAGTTTCCCATGGTCCCTGAACCAGGCCCTGAAGCCCTCTTCCTTCCTAAGTAAATGATGATGGTTATCCATTTCCCGGGAAATATTCACTACCAGTACTTTTCCGTTCCCCGCACCATAGCTGACCAGGCGGGCGCCGAGGTAGCCGCTATGGAAAAGATCGGGGCCAATATAGCAAAGACTGTCCTGGTTGGGAATATCCGAGTTGATGAATACATAGGGAATTCCCCGGAGCTTGCAGGCTTCAGCGAACTGAACAGACTCTTCGATGAAAGAAGGGGCCACCAGCACACCGTCCGCATTACTTTTGAGTATGGCGCCGGCCTCCTTCACAAAGGATGCCTTATTGTTAAGATCGAAAAAGTACTTCTCTACGTTTACACCGTATTGTTTTATTTCCTTTTCGGCCTGCCGGATCCCGTTTAGCGGGGCCTGCCAGAAATCGGTTTCTTCGGATACTTCCGGGATGAGGGTCGCAAAATGGAAAACCCGGCGGGAAGCCAGCCGGCTGGCGAGTATATTGGGTTCGTAATCAAGTTCCTTAATGATCTCATTGATCCGGTCCCTGGTTTTGGCCGCCACCCCGGTCCTGTTATGGATCACCCTGTCCACGGTGGCTATAGATACATTCGCCCTCCGGGCTATTTCCTTTACCCCGTAATATTCGGTCTTCTTTTTACCTGGCATATTAGTTTGTTAGCGCGAATTTAGGGTTCAGGAATTCCCATTCGCGGATATGGGCGGGGCGATGTTCATCTTTCACGATCGCATCGAATTTCCGTGCCAGCTCCGGGTGGCGGGCAGCCAGGTTAGTAGTTTCCCCCGGGTCGGTACGAAGGTTGAAGATCATCCAGGGGTTTTCAGCGGCATGCTGCTGCTGTTTTACCTTTACCCCCTTCCAGTCGCCCATGCGGACGGCCAGCTGCCCGCCCCTTGCATGGTATTCGAAATACAGGTATTCATGTTTCTCCTGGGCGGCGTTCTTTCCCAGCAGCGTGGGCAGCAGGCTAATGCCGTCGGTATGCCTTAGTTCCTGTCCGGTGAGTTCGGCCAGCGTGGCCATGATATCGTACTGCGCGGAAATATGGTCGCTTACCGTTCCCGCCGGTATTTTTCCTGGCCAGCGGGCGATGAAAGGCATGCGGATGCCTCCTTCAAAAAGGTCCTGCTTGAGGCCCCGCAGCCCTCCCGTACTATTAAAGAATTCAGCGTTTACGCCGCCGTTAAAGGTAGTGCCGTTATCGCTTGAGAACATGACCAGCGTGTTTTCGTCCAGCCCAAGTTCCCTGAGCCGGTCAAGGATCATCCCTACCTGCGCGTCCAGGAAGGTGATCATTCCAGCGTAGGTGGCGTAAGGATGTTCGGCGGCGGCATACCCGTTTTGCCCGTAATAAGGCTGCTCCTCAAACTCACCCAGGTAGGCATTCGTATATTTTTCCGGTACCTGCAGGGAGGCATGCGGAATGGTATAGGGTAGGTAAAGGAAAAAGGGGCCGGCCTTATGTGCCGTGATAAAGTCGAGGGCCTTTTCCGTCATTTTCTCCCCGGAATATTCATTTCCTTTGAAATAGGCGAAATCATCCGCGCCGGCAGCAGCGGGGTCCAGCGCCCGGTGAACATTGATCCGTGGGTTATTCAGCGTGTCCCAGCGGCCGTTCGCCCACAAATGCGTGGGGTAGTAATTGTGGGCCTGCTTCTGATCCAGGTAACCATAGAAATAGTCAAATCCCTGTTTCAGCGGCGCTCCTGTCGTATTGTGCATGCCAAGCCCCCATTTCCCGATCGCCGCCGTTGCATAGCCAACCTGCTTCAGCATCCGGGGCAGCGTGAACGCTCCTTCGTGCAGCGGCATTTGCCCGCCTTCCAGGCTGTCCGCAAAACCGCCTAACTCATAATTACCCCGGATATAGGCATGACCGGCATGCATCCCCGTCAGCAGCATGCCCCGGGCCGGCGCGCAAACGGGGATACTGGTATAATGCTGCGTAAAGCGCATCCCTTCACGCGCCATTCTGTCCAGGTGCGGGGTCCTGATCTTTTCCTGGCCGTAACAGCCAAGTTCGCCGTAGCCCAGGTCATCGGCGTAGATATAAATAATATTTACTTTTTCCTGCGCTGTCAGCGAAGGTTGGAAAAGGCTGAATGCTAAAAAGAGAAAAATGGCCGGTTTCATATTAATTACCTGGTTGATCCCGGACGGGCCGGTTAAAAATGAGCAATGCTTCCTTATCTTCATATTCCTTTATCAGGGAAGCCAGCTGCTTTTTGAGGCTGGCTGTACGTTTTTCATAACCCTTCCGGCCGTAAAGGTTATCCATTTCCCGCGGGTCCTTTTCCAGGTCGTACAACTCCCATGAATTCACCCGCTTGTAAAAACGGATCAGCTTATACCTTTCTGTCCGGATGCCGAAATGCGGAGACACCGCGTGTTCCCCGTTCTCATAATAATGATAATACATGGCTTCGCGGCCCTTTTCTTTGCCCTGCAGCAAAGGCAGCAGGGAACGGCCCTGCATGGAAGCCGGCACGGGCAGCCCGGCGGCATCCAGTAGCGTAGGTGCAATGTCCAGGTTCATGACAAAGTCTTCAGATATGCTGCCTGGTTCAATTACGCCGGGGTAGTGCATCAGCAAAGGGGTCCGGAAGGATTCTTCATACATGAAGCGCTTGTCAAACCAACCGTGTTCGCCAAGGAAAAAGCCCTGGTCAGACATATAAATAACCAGGGTATTTTCCCAAAGCCCGTGTTCCTCCAGGTAGTCGATCGTGCGGCCAATGTTGCGGTCAAGAGAAACCGCCGTGCTTAAATAATCCCGCATATAACGCTGGTATTTCCAGTTCGTCAGGGCCCTCCCGCTCAGGCCGGCTTCCTCCAGGGCTTTCCGGATGGGCTGGTAATAGGCCTTGTAGGCGGCCCGCTGGGCCGGGTTCATCCGAACGATATTCCCGTCTTTACTATCTTCAGGATACATTTTCAGATCGTAATCCAGGCGCATGGTCTTTGAAATGGTCATGTCCTGCACCATGGCTGCTTCCCTGTTATCGTAGGAATCGTAGAAATTACGGGGAGGTATGGTTATTACTTCATCGAATTTTCCGAGGTCGGCTGTATCCGGCATCCAGGTACGGTGGGTAGCTTTATGGCCGATGACCAGGCAAAAGGGCTTTTCCTGGTCCCGGCTGTCGAGCCAGTCTTCCGCGGCATCCTCAATAACGTCCGAAACATAACCTTCCACTCGCTTGCGGCTGCCGTCCATATACAGGAAGTCAGGGTTAAAGTAATGGCCCTGCCCGGGCAGGATCTGCCAATAGTCAAAGCCCTGCAGTTCCTTTCCAAGATGGTATTTACCAATCCAGGCGGTCTGGTATCCCGCTGCCTGCAGCTTTTTGGCAAAGGAGTCCTGGCCGGCGTCAAAATGCGAATTCGCATTGTCCTTATAGCCGTTTTTATGGCTGTATTTCCCGGTAAGCAGCACCGCGCGGCTGGGGCCGCAAATGGAATTGGTTACATAAGCCTTCTTAAAAAGTACGCCGTCGCGGGCAATCCGGTCTATGTTCGGCGTTTGCATCAGCGCATTGTTGTAGGCGCTGATAGCCTGGTAGGCATGATCATCCGACAAGATCACCACAATATTAGGCTTCTCCTGCGCGCGTGCCGTAATGGTAAAGGACAAGGCTAAAAACAGCGAAAAGAAAAGAGAACGAACCGCTTGCATTTATTCAATGATTTAAATTTTCTTTTGTCAGGAATATTAGTGTTCTGTTAAGCCTGAACTTGCAGCACCAATATAAGAAAAAAGCCGGCCTCTGTGCCGGCCGGCTTTTTCAAAACAGATTTTTTTAACGCCCGGGGCTATTTTCCAAGATCCTTTATGCGAATATTCCGGAAACGGACAACGGAGCCGTGGCCCAGGAAACCGATATGCCCGGATTCCTTTTTCAGGCCGGGATGTTCCCGGTGATCAATAGTACCGTTCTTGCTGGCTTCAGCAAGATCTCCGTCCAGGATCACTTCCCCGTTCAGGATCACCTTAACTTTGTTGCCTTTCACGATCACTTCCTGCTGATTCCACTCGCCCACAGGTTTCAGGAATCCGCGTTTGGCAGGGATCACCCCGTACACCGAACCGTGGTACTGGTATATTTGCAGGTCCTTGTAAATATCAGCCGTATTGTCCAGGATCTGCAGTTCCATTCCCTGGTAGGCAGCGTCGCCTTCCAGCGGAGCGCGGATCCCCAGGCCGTTATTGGCGCCGGGAGTCAGTTGGAATTCGAAACGGAAATTAAAATCGGCGTATTCCTCTTTCGTGAAAAGGTTACCGTTTCCTTTTTCGGGATAGATTACGATATTCCCGTTTTCAATCACATATCCTTCCTTATTACCGGTCCATTTTTCCAGGCCGGTACCGTCAAAAAGGACTTCAAAACCTTCTTCTTTTTCTTCTTTGCTCAGGGTGAATTTTTCTCCTTCCCGGGACAGACGGCGAACATAGATGTCGCGGTAAGCCACGCGGGTGCCATGAGCCTGCAGTTCCAGTTGTTCTTTGGGAAATATTGGCTGGCTGCGGTCCCAGAAATTTTCCAGTACCACGTTGTCCACCACCAGCTTTCCGTTCAGGTAAACCGTTACTTTTTCGCCTTTCATGATAATATGGAAGGTGTTCCAGTCTCCAATGGCATTATCAGCCAGAACCAGGGGCTTGCTCGGATGCTTCTGGTTATTGTACAAGCCTCCCGAGCCTACCTGGGCGCCTACATCCACGCGGGAAGTATCCCAGATTTGTACCTGGGGGTTCCCCGGAGATAAATGCCTGCGTCCCCGTCTGCTTCAATCTGCCAGTCAATGAACATTTCAAAGTCACCGTATTCTTCCACGGTACAAATATTATCGCCGTGGCCGGTAAAAATAAGGTTGCCGTCTTCGGCGTACCAGCCTTCGCGCATGCGCTCATCGGCTTTCTCCTGCTCTTTTGCCAGCGTGGCGGCGCTCATTTTAGCCCGCTCTATGGGATTGGCCACCAGGCCTTTCCAGCCGCTAAGGTCTTTTCCGTTGAAAAGCTTTACAAAACCGTCATCAGCCGGCATTTCAGAAAGATGTTTCCGGATCGCCTGCTTCTGGTAGTCGCTGTCCTGGCCTTTCAGGACTTCAATGGTTTTATTCAGCAATTCTTTTACCGCCCTGCCATAATATTCCTTATGATCCAGGGCAATATTCATAACTGCCTGGGCGGCGGCCTGCTGCACGTCGCTCTCATTCAGGAAGCCGCCTGCAAATATAAGGGCGGGGAAGGTCCCTGTCTTTTGAACTTCAGCGATAATGCGTTTCTTCTGTTCAGCGCTTTTAGCAATTTCCATAGCCTTGCGCAGCTGAAGCAGCTTTTGGGCAGGCGGAGCATCGGTTTTGCTGATAAGGTTTATATAACCCTCGAGCGCTTTCGAGGCGCTGCCGCCGGTTGCTTCCCGGCTGATCCTGTAAAGTTCACCGGCAGCCCCTGCATCCGTCCAGGTAATAAGGGCGTTCAAGGCTGCCTCCTTTTCTGCAGCGTCTCCGCTGTCAAACGCTCCTGCGACCGCCTGAAGCGCCTTAGCTCCGCCTATGCTTGCCAGAAGCCTTAAATAACGCGGTTTTTTCCCGGAAGCGGCCTTTTGCATTTGTGCAAGCACCAGGCTGGTTTGCGCTTCCTCTCCTTCAGTATCTCTCAGGGCATTCACAAGCGCATCCTGCACCTGGCTTACTTCTTTATCATTTTCTACCTGGTTCAGGAGGGCAAACAATGCGGGCAGGTCTTTGGAAGTAACCATAGAACCCAGTGCAGCAAATGCCGAAGCCCGTACGGCTTTGTCGGAACTCTTCACTTCCGCAAGGACCACGTCCAGGTTTTTATCCGCAGCCCGTGCTGCCAGCACATCAATGAGGGCAGCTTTTGCGGGGGCGGGCATGGCGGGCAGGGCCGCAGCCACCTGGCCGGGAAGCCCATCGCCTTGCATTACCAGCAACGCTTCTTTAACCGCCTGCACTTCTTTTTCATCTCCGTTCTTCATCACTTCCAGCAGGCTGCCGAGCGCTTCCACCCCGCCGATCTGCTGAACGGCCTTTATGGCTGCCAGGCGGACCTGCTGGTCGCCGGCTTTTAAAAAGCCGCTTACCACGGGAAGGGCTGCGCTTGTTTGCGTATTGCCGAGCATGGCAATGATCTCTGACTGCACTTCTGCATCCTTTGAGCGCTGCAGCTGCTTTATCCATGCCGCTGCGGCCGCGGGCGCGCTGATATCGCCGGAAAATTTCAACGCGGCCCGGCGGTATTCCGGACTATCATCCTTCATGGCTTTCAGCAGGTAGGGCAATCCCTCCTGGCCGCGGGCCTCCGCCAGGAGCGCAAGCGCCGCCGTACGGGTATGCACAAGTTCGCTGCCTTTCGCTTTTTTCATAAGCTTCCTGGCTAATTTCGCCGCTGTATTATCTTCGCCGTCTTCAATTAAACGATCCAGGTAACGGAGGTAAGAAGAAGTTGCATTCGTCTCTTCGAAATTATAATTGCTTTCGGCAGCGGATGCGGAAAGCACTTTGGCGGAAGCAGGGCTGGCAATATTCGCCAGCGCATACAGCGCCACTTTACGCAGGTCTTTATCGTCGCTTTCGGCAAACGGAGCTATTGCCTCCGCCGCTTCCGTGTAACGAAGGTCGCCAAGGGCTTCCACCAGGGAAAGGCGGCAGCCTTCAGGGGCGTCTTCCAGCGCCAGGAGCAGGGCTTTACCCGCGGAAGGTGTAGCAATATGTACTAACGCCCTTGCAGCCGGATCGCATAAACGCTCATCTGCCAGGTAGGATTGCAGGGCGGCAACTGCATCTTCTCCCCCTACGATCTGCAGCTGGCTGATCAGGAAAGCCTTTACGTCTTTGTTCTCTTCTTTTTCCAGGCTCAGGCAATAAGCGCGCTGGGCCAGCGCTCTCCATTTTTCCTGCCCGGGCTGGGTAACGTAAAACGAAAAGCCGCCAATTGCATATTCCAGCCTGGAGTTATCCCCTTTGCCGGGAGCTGCCAGCATATCCGCCAGCTGTACGATCCCGGCTTCCCCGAGTTCCGCCATTTCCTGCGCATGCTGCTTCAATTCCGCCCCGTTTTCCGCCGGCATTTGCGCCAGCAGGTCTGCGATCCGGGTGGAAACCGTCCGGTTTGCATCCAGCTGTGCCATGGCTGCCCCGTTCAGGGCAAGCACAGCCGTAAATAATAATAGTATTTTTTTCAACATTGTAATAGTATCTATATTGTCCAGGGGCCTCTCATTGCCTGGTAAGCCAGTTCGTTAGCGCCTTCATCGTCTATAAAGCGCTGGGCCACCGGATCAAATTTCAGGGAACGGTTCAGGCGTACGGCAATCTTACCCATGTTCACCAGGGTACAGGAGCGATGGCCGTTCTCTTCGTTCAACGCAAACTTCTGACGCTTCTTTACCGCTTCTACGAAATCGGTCACCTGCGGTTCCGGGTCAGGGAAAGCAGCCAGCTTCTTTTGCAGGTCAGGGATATCAGAACGGAAACCGGGATACAGCTTCCCTTTCGGCCCTTCTATATAAGGTACATTCGCATCCTTGTTCTCTCCGTCAAGGATGATCTTGCAACCGTCCTCGTAGGTGAATTCAATCCGCCTCCATGCACCGGCGGCATCAGGATGCTGCTGGGGAGCGTCTACTTCTACGCTTACAGGGCTTGTATGGTCTTTGTCAAGGAAATACTGAACGGGGTCAATATAGTGCTGCCCCATATCGCCAAGGCCACCGCCGTCATAATCCCAGTAGCCGCGGAAAGTCTGGTGTACGCGGTGCGGGTTATAAGGTTTCCAGGGCGCCGGGCCCAGCCACATTTCATAATCCAGTTCGGCGGGAACAGGCTGTGGGTCCAGGTGTTCCTTTCCAACCCAGAAAAATTTCCAGTTAAAGCCTGTCCCGCCGCCAATCGTTACTTTCAGGGGCCAGCCAAGCAGGCCGCTTTGAACCAGTTTCTTAATAGGTTTCACCGTGGTGCCCATCCCGTAGAAATTATCTTCAAAACGGAACCAGGTGTTCAGCCGGAAAATCCGGCCGTGCTGCTGCACCGCTTCTACCAGCCTCTTACCTTCGCCAATGGTACGGGTCATTGGTTTTTCACACCAGATGTCTTTCCCCTCCCGTGCGGCGTCGGCGGCGATAATACCATGCCAGTGGGGCGGGGTGGCCACGTGTACGATATCTACTTCCGGAAGCCGTATCAGTTCCCGGTAATCAGCAAAGGTTTTAACTCCTTTATCAAGCATCCCCAAAGCCTTTTTCAGGTGGCCTTTATCCACGTCGCAAATGGCTACCACGCGGGTACCGGCATACCCAAAATGATTACGTCCCATGCCGCCTACTCCGATCACGGCTTTGGTAAGCTGATCGCTCGGAGCAAGGAATCCCTGCCCCAGAACATGCCTGGGAACGATCGTAAATGCAGCCAGCGCGGCGGCAGAGCCTTTCAAAAAATTCCTCCTGGAACTCGAAGGTTGTTTCGGTTTTTCCATTAATGTTTAAGTTAATCCAGATAACAATCGCCACGCCCCCGGACAGTCACAGCGGAGCCATTGCGCCGGCGGACAAAAGAAATGGCGGCCCAATTTATGAAAAACTTTGAAAGGGTTCTTAACTCTTTGAAAGTCTCGTCACTATTCCAGCGTAGGATTAAAGGTTCCTCCCCAGTTGGAGTTCTGTTCAATATTGGAATTCCGGTTGATCACCTCCTCCTGGATAGGGAAGAAATAATATTGTTCCGGGAGCGACATTACTTTTACGCCGGAAAACGGCACCTGCAGCAGGCTGTAGCGGAAATCTTCCTCCACCAGCTGGTACTCATCGGCCTGTTCCCTGGCCTGGTCAAGGGGCATATCCGTTCCGGAAGGCGTAACGGCTATCGCTTCCACTCCATGCTTGGTAATGCCGTCCAGGCGGTCCAGCATGCGCAGGCGGCGCAGGTCCCAGAAGCGGTGGCCTTCAAAGCAGAACTCGATATTCCGTTCGGCCAGGATCGCTTCCCGCACCTCTTCCCGGGTGTCGGCTGTGATCCCATAATTGCCGCCGGCGCCGGGCTCAATACCGGCCCGCTCGCGGATCTGCTTCAGGATTTCCAGGGCTTCGCCGGTCCTCCCTGTTTCGTTGGCCGTTTCGGCATAATTCAGCATTACTTCCGCGAAGCGCATCACCACGTAATCCACATCGTATTGCTGAACTTCGGCTTGCTTAAGGTTCAGCAGGCTGTTTTTCAGAATAAAGAAGCCACTGTACCGGTTCAGGTTGGTGGAATTGGTTTCCGCCGCCGGGTTTACCCCAAAATCATCCAGTTCATGCGCCACTCCCAGGGCGGTGTACTGCCGCTTTCCGGCTTTCCCGGATACCTCGTAAATTTTTCCATTCCATACCACTGATTTGTCAAACCGCGGATCGCGGTTTTCCCAGTAGCTCTGCAAAAATTCTTCGTCTGTTTTATAGTACGCGCCAGTAGGATCGTTGTAAAGCTTCCCGTCCTTCATCGGAAATTCTTTTACGAACTCCCAGCTGGGACAGGCTGAAGCAGGTCCCCGGCTTTCCGATCCGGGCCGCACACCGTGGTCCCAGGCCGCTACCTTATCAGGGTAGCTGTTGATGACGGAGAAAATGATCTCATTGTTGCGTTCATCCAGCGCAATGGTGGAATAATCTGGATGCAAGGCGAATCCGAGGCTGCTAAGTCCGTCATAAACCTGTTTATTCACCTGGTAAGCTTCTTCCCAATAAGCATTGTCCCAGGGGTTCGAAGGGTTGAACTGAGGAGAAGCCTTGTACAGCAGCACCTTTGCCTTGAAAGCCTGGGCAAAGCTTCCGTCTATCTTACCATACTCGTCGGAAGAAGGTTCAATGCGCTCCGGAAGGTTGGCAATGGCATTGTCCAGGTCTTGTATGATCAGATCAAAACATTCCGCAGTCGAATTCCGTGATACCAGCAAATCATCTTCATAGCGGTCCAGCGGCTCAGTCAGGTAAGGCACGCCTCCGTGGTACATCACCATATTAAAATAGGCGTAAGCCCGCATGAAAAGCGCCTGCCCCATAATATTGTCCTTAATCTCCTGGTCCAGGGTACCCCCATTCACATCCTGTATGGCCTGGTTGATAAGGCGGATGCGGTTATAATCCCAGGATTTATATTCTCCGTTCGAAATAGTAATCCGGTTGGGATAAAAATGGATCCCCACCAATTGTTCACTTCGTTCGCTAACGTCTGCAGCCCAGTTGCCGAACATGGGATAAATATTGGCCATATAGGCATTGGCAAGATTCGGGTCGTTCCATACTTCTTCTGCCTGGTAATGGCCCAGGTCCTCAATATCAAGGACGTCGTCATTACAGGAAACGGTAAGAACAGCCAGGCACGATAATATACTATATATGATCTTTTTCATGTTGCGTGTCATTAAAATCTAACATCCAGTCCAAAAGTGAAGGTTTTCATGATGGGATAGGAATCATAGTTCCGCTGCTCCGGATCATGGAATTCGTCCATTTCCGAAATGAAGAACAGGTTGGTCCCGTTAAAATACACCGTGATATCCTTCAGTTTCAAGGTAGAAGACCAGGCTTCCGGCAGGCTGTAGGACAAGTTCAGGGTCTTCAGCCGGAGGTAAGCGCCGTTCCGGATCCAGAAGGAGGTAGAGCCTGTGCCGGATTCGTACCAGTTCTGGCCAATCGGACGGGGATATTTCGCATCAGGATTATCAGGTGTCCACACGTCCGACGCCCAGATAGGATAGTAAGGCCGGACCGCTCCGCCGTGCTGGCGCATACCGGCCCCTTCCTGGTTACTTATAATACGGTCGTATGCCATCACGCCCTGGAAATGGGCTTGCAGTGCAAAGCGCTTATAATATACATCGAATCCGAAGCCGTAATTGATCCGGGGCGCGGCGTCGTCGGAAAGCAGCTGGAAGTCGTTCCCGTCTATTTTACCGTCAGGCCCGGGCGAGTACCCGTCGCCGCGTACGTCTTCAAAGTACAGCCCGCCAAGGTAAGGATCGCGGCCGTACTGCGTGAATCCCTGTTCAAGAAGCGCGTCCAGCTGTTCCTGCGTGCGGATGATCCCAAGCGCCCGGAGGCCGATAATGCGATCCTCCGGCCGGCCGATGCGTGACTGAAAATGCTGGTTGCCGCCGGGGCATAGGCCGGATTTTCATCGTAAGTATCCCAGCGGTCCCTTGCGTATCCCAGGTTGCCTGTTACGGCATAATTAAGGCCATTTCCAATATCATCCTGCCACATCACGGTTAGCTCCCCTCCCCGCCAGGAACGGGCCGCGTAATTTTCCGGCGCCAGCGCCCGGCCGTAAGCAACAGGAAGCGTTACTCCGCGGGGGCCCAGGATATCGGTTTCTTCCCGGACAAAGGCATCTAATGTACCGCTCAGTTTCCCGTTCATCACGGCCACATCCAGTCCCAGGTTATACGTAGTGGAAGTGGCCCAGGTGAGGAATGGATTAGGAGTAGCTCCGGGGGCAATTTGCTGGTATAAGCGGTCACCGAAAATATAATTCCCCGAGTTCACATAGTTCTCGGCATAGGCGAAAGCGGCGATCTCTTCATTACTCACATTCAGATCATTCCCCGTGGTGCCGTAGGATGCCCTGAGCTTCAGTTCGTCAAAGGCGCCTGTCAGCTCACGGAAAAAGGGTTCCTCCGCGATCCGCCACGCGGCTGAAACAGAGGGGAAAAAGCCCCAGCGCTTACCGTCAGGGAAAAGTGTATTCCCGTCATAGCGGAAAGAGAATTCGGCAATATACTTATCATCATACGCGTAATGTACCCTTCCGATGTAGGATTGACGCGCCCCGATGGTATCGCGGCCGTCTCCGTAGCGAAATTGCCTGTCAGTCGGGTATACGAACATCTGGTCATCCGAAGTAATCGGATTTTCCGCGCGGGCCAGCACCTCATGCCCCCCGCTTTCCGCCTGTTCAAATACTGCCAGCGCCTGCACCGTGTGCTTATTAAAGGTGCGATCATAATTCAGGAACCAGTTGAACTGGTAACCCCAGTAAGTAGCCATATCATAGCTCATAAAGGGCTGGTTTTGGCTGAAGGTAAATATATTGATGTCGTTCGGATCCGGCGGAGCGGGCAGAAAACGGTTGCCGCCGGGATCTGCCTGGTTGAACACGTAATTTGTCTGGTAGGTCAGGTATTTCTTCCGCATATAGTCTTCGGCCAGGTAACTGCCCGTTACTTTGGTGGAAAGGCCCGGGGTCAGTGCATCCAGTTTCACATTGAGTGTGAGTATAGAGTTCAGCTGCCGCCGCCGGGTTTGAATGTACCGGTCGCCGATCACCTGGTCAATCACGCTCCAGGCCTGCCAGCTGCCCATAGGAGTTTGCACAGGGTAATCTGTTACATAGTCGGCCGGCGTCCCGTCTTCTTCCAGGTAAAAAGGATAAGTCTTCGGCCAGTTAAACGTTACACGGTAAAGGTCGGAAACGTCATAATCATCGTCTCCGGTAAACGGCCAGTAAAAGCGGTCCAGGTTTTGCTGATTGGCCGACAAATTAAGATCCACGCTAACGGCATCCGTGATATTAGCCGAAATATTACTTCTCAAATTATACTTCTGGTGGTCTACGGAAGTATAGGAACCTTGTTCATCGCGGTAGCTGAGAAGGGAATAATATGTAACCTTTTCATTGCCTCCCGTTACTGACAAGGACTGGCGGTGAAAGCTGGGGTTTCTCCAGATAAAATCATGCACGTTATAACTCCGGTTCTCAAAATATTCGAACTCCTCGGTTCCGTTGGGGGCGGCATTCCCGTTAAATTCGGCGACCCGGTTTTGGTAGATCAGTTCGTCCGTGGCCGTGGTAAGGTCTGAAAGGAGGGTCATGGTTGGCCGGCCCATCGTGTAATTGGACTGGAAATTAAAAGTCGCCTCCTGTGCTTTTCCTTTTTTCGTGGTTACCAGCACAACGCCATTCCCTGCCCGGGAACCATAAATGGAAGCCGTGGCGGCATCTTTCAGAAAGCTCATCTGGTTAACTTCGGAAGCTTCCAGCGCATCGAAAGCGGCTTTGTCCCGAACGATCCCGTCAATCACATACAGCGGTTCCCCGAAGCTTCCCCGGATCCGGATCCTGGAACTGGCGCCGGACAATCCTGAAGTATTCGTCACGTTCACTCCCGGCGCCCTGCCGGCGAGGGTATTGGACAGGTTAGAGGCGGCCATATTATTAAGATCCGCCGCATCTACTGCGGTAACCGCGCCGGTTATGCTGGAGCGTTTCTGGGTACCGTAGCCGACCACTACCACCTGCTCCAGCCTGGCTACATCCTCCTGCAGGTTGATTGTGAGTTCATCCTGCCCGCCAACGGGTACTTCTTTTGAAAGAAAGCCCATCAGGGAAATCACCAGCACGTCTTCAGGTCCGGCAGGAAGGGTAAACCGGCCTTCTATATCCGTCATAGTTCCTGTCGTCGTGCCTTTTACCTGGACGGACACGCCGGGCAAAGGCATGCCGGAGGTATCCTGCACGGTCCCGCTCACTTCCTGCTGTATCAGTTCCCTGTTTTCAGGAATATCTTCAATTACAGCTATCTGGCGGCCGGAAATGCGGTAGGTAAGGTGGGTGCCTTTCAGCGCCCGGTCTAAAATATCGCCGATCTTTTTATTCTTAAGTTCCAGGTTGATCTTTTCCAGGCGGTTTCCGGCCAGCACTTCATCCCTGTAGAAGATAAGATAGTCACTCTGCTGCTGGATCTGGTTAAAAAGATCATTCAGCGTCCCGTTATTCACCAGGACGGTAAGGCGTTTTTGAGAATAGCCTTCAGCGGAAACAGTCATCATTCCAAGCAGGAGAAATAAAGTGGTGAGCTTCATAATACGCAGGAGATCCGTCACTCTCCGGTCACATTTTTTCATACATTTGTTTAGTTTTAGTTTAACAATTAAGGAACCGCCCCCAAGCGGTTCCCGGCGGAAGGCGCTGCAACGCCTTCCGTTTTTTATTTATTTTCTTTAAGTACGATCTTCCCTTCCTCCTTTTCATAAACCAAAGAAGTGGTAAGGCAAATAATATCCATTACCGACTCAATATTTTTTTTCAGGTCGAGCGGCCCCGTAAAGGTTGCCGTTCCCAGCCCGGGATCTTCCAGCTCAATTTGCATCCGGTAGTAGCGCTGCAGCTTTTTAAGGATTTCGCTGAGGCGGCTGTTCTTAAAGACCATAGAGCCTGTCCTCCATGAAACGTATTCCTCCACGACTGTATTGCTTATTTCCAGGTCTTTTTCCGCCGGGTTATAAACCGCAATCTCGTGGGGGACCAGCCGGGTTTTAACTTTCTCTGAAAAACTGGTCCGGTTGGTTGTCAGCTCAATGCTTCCCTTTACCAGCACCACATTGGAATTTTCGTCGTCAGAATAGGCGCTCACGTTAAACTCCGTGCCCAGCACTTTTATTTCCATATCCTTCGTCTGAACAAAGAAAGGCCGGCTCTCGCTATGCTGCACATCAAAATAGGCCTCGCCTTCCAGGTAAACCTGGCGCTGCCCGTCCTCGAAAACTTCCGGATAAACAAGTTTTGAACCGGAATTAAGCCATATTCGCGTACTGTCCTGCAGGGTAAGCATGGTCCGCTTCCCGTAAGGGACCACCACCGTTTTATACACAGGTTCGTCCCCTTCCTCAGCGCTTTCCTTCGTATTGATCGTGACCACTTCGATCTCAGAAGCCGCCAGCGTATCCGCCAGGCGGGCAGCAGCCACCATTTGTTCCAGCGGCGAAGTAGCTGCCGTGTTAAACAGCAGCCAGCTGCCCATTCCTGCTGAAAAAATAACCGCGGCCGCTACTTTCAACCAGCCGAGCCGCCGGACCCACCCTTTTTTCCGGGGAATACTTCCGTCAATCTTTTCCCATAGTTGTTCCTTCTCCCCCGGAGAAAGCCGCTCAGCCTCCGGAGTTTTCAACACTTTCCGGATATCTCCGGCAGTCCTGTCATTAAACAACTCGTTGTGTTCCCCTTGCATATACCTGGTTCATGGTCCGGATCTTTCGCCCGAAGACATCGGCAGCCCGGCCGTAAGACGCTCTTTACAGCTTAGAGAAAAAAAAGCGCGACTTATAGACGATTTGTGAAAAAAAATTTGATTTTTTTTTATCAAAGGCCGGGCAGGCCGGAAGCGACCGGCATCCACTTTTCAAATAAGGCTGCGGATATTTCTTCGGGATTGCCCGTAGGGCTGGATGGATAACTTCCGGTTTGCCTGCACCAGGCATGTTCCCATGCGGATAAGCTTTTGTAGAAGGCATTCTCATCATTGCCCGGGCGGCCGAACGATTTGAGGCTTCTTTTTTCACGGTACCGGTATTTAGGTTCAGCCGGTTGCTGCAGCAGAAAGTGAATGAATTTTTGCCAGCGTATTTTGTAAAATCCCCCCACCAGGCCGGCCCATTGGCGGTTGGCGTAATCAAAAAACAGGCCGCCGGGGTGGGGAGGGCCCCAAACGGTGAGCAGGGTGCGGGCGTTTTCCTCGAAAAGCGCCCTTTCTTCTTCATTTAGTCCCCAGCTTCTCGCGTCAGCGATCCATCTGCCCAGCAGGAACTCAGAACGGGTGCCCAGCAGCTGGTCCAGGTCGTCAAGGAGAGCTATAAATTGTTTTCCTGCCCCGGCCAGCGCCGTAGCGTCAGCGGCTTCATAGGCGGCTGTGATCTTTTTGTGCAGCGGCAGCGCAAGATCAGCCAGGCATTGCCGGCCTGTATCCACCAGGTCATACTGGTAGGTTTCCTTTCCATGCAGTTCCCGGCAGCGGAGCAGCAGGCCCCAGGCCTCCCACAAATGCGGCAGCGGGTAGTCCCGCTCCATTTCCCCATTCATGGACGCTCTCAGCATAGTTAATGCCGGGCGGGCGCAGACGGGGCTTTCCATAGAAGGTATTTTCACCTTTTTTTGCCCGTATACGGTTTTCAGCAGCAGGTTCCAGGCGGCGGCGGCCTCCACGGGAAGGCTTCCGTAGCGTGCGCGCGCATATTCCTGCACCCACTGTTCCAGGTCCGGGGGATGGTCGTGCCAGGCTATTTCCGTGGCGAGTTCATACACGATGGGATTATGTTCGATCCCTTCCGGGAAGATCCCGGTTCCCTGCAGGTTGCCGGCCCCGGGATTATCGAGCAAAGAAAGGGCATTACCGGCATAATGTGGAAGATTACCCCCCATGTAAACCCGTCCGCCATAATTATGCAGGATACCGGCCACCCAGGGCCGGCCCCCAAAACCCTCGTACTTTTTCCAGTTACTTCCCGTAAGCCCCAACATCAGCGACCGATCAACCGGAATGCCTTTTAATACGCCGGTATGAAGCGACCAGGTTTGCATCGCGATGATTGCATCACGGTCCAGGGAACGGGTCACGTTAAATATACCCTGGCCTACCCGTTCCTGGTATTCCGGGTCTTTTGAAGGAAGCACTCCTTCGTGAAAAGGGTCTACTGCATAAAAGTGATCCCTTCCCAGCAGCCGGTCCTGTTCCTCGAGGAAAATCCGTCCCGCCGTTTCAAAAAGAGGGTCCAGGGGATCCAGCTGAGCTGTGCCGGCGCCGATATTGAACCAGGACCGCTTATAGATCCTGGCCTCGGGGTAATGATCTGCTACGGCCAGTGGGACATAGCCGCTGAAGCCTTGCTTGATTGGCGTCATTCCCAGTTCCCGTTCGCGTTCAAGGATCTTCCGGCCTAATTCCAGGTGGCTGTTTACCCAGGTTTGGGGCAGCGGGCCGCCCCAGCCTTCGAGGTTGCTCAGCCATTGCCAGGACAGGAAAGCGGGACCGGCAAGAAATGAGCTTATTTCTTCCGGGGACAGGCCCAGCTTTTCCAGCGTACCCTGCCAGACCGCTTCCAGTCCGGTTAGCGCCAAAGGCAGGTTCACTCCGTGCAATGCCATCCAGTCAATCTCCCGCTCCCAGCGTTCCCAATCCCACCAGGGCATGGAATAGCTGAAGGTGCAGTAATTGAAGCAGGCGCGGTAGCGAAAAGGGCTTACCTTCCGGATCCCCGGTTCCGCAGGAGGAAGCACCGCGGGAAGATCGAGATTGTCACTGTTCCAGGAAACCTGGCAATGACAGTAATATTTCAGGTACCAGTTCAGGGCCGAAGCAACCGAAACGGCGTTATTCCCCCGTAAAAGGATATATTCCTTTTCATTCGCTATCTCAAAAACATCTTTACCATTCTCCGCATCAATGATCCCGACCCTGAAACGGGCCGCCGCGGAGGGAACAATACGCCGAAGCAAAGCTTCAGCAGCTTGTTTAAAATCGATACGCGCTATAACTCCGCCCTTATTTTTTCACAGATCGTCTTCATCTCCTCATCGCCCAGTTTTAGTTTCGGGCGTGAAAAATCTATATCGCTCACCTTGTTGATCGGGATCAGATGAATATGTGCATGGGGAACTTCCAGCCCCACGACAGCTACTCCCACGCGTTTGCAGGGAACCGCCTTCCCAACCGCTTTAGCTACTTTCTTTGCAAAAAGCTGCAAGCCGGTATAAAGGTCATCTTCTATATCGAAAAGGTAATCAATCTCCTTTTTGGGAATCACCAGGGTGTGCCCGGCGGCCAGGGGTGAGATGTCCAGGAAGGCCAGGTAGTTTTCATCTTCGGCCACTTTCCAGGCCGGGATCTCTCCCGTAATTATTTTTGAAAAGATACTCGCCATTTTTCCCTTGTTACCTGCTGATACCCAGTACTTCAAATTTCATTAAGCCGGTGGGCACCTCAATTTCAGCCACATCTCCCACGGTCTTACCCAGGAGTCCCTGCCCGATAGGTGATTTCACCGAAATTTTCCCTGCTTTCAGGTCCGCTTCGTTCTCTGAGACCAGCTGGTAGGACATTACCTTCCCGTTCTGGATATTCTTGATCTTCACATTAGACAGCACCAGCACCTTTGATGCATCCATTTTGGACTCGTCAACTATACGGGCATTTGCAAGGGTTTCCTCCAGTTTTGCAATACGGAGCTCGTGTAAACCCTGGGCATCTTTGGCCGCATCATATTCTGCATTTTCGGAAAGATCTCCCTTGTCGCGCGCTTCCGCGATTTGCCTGGCAATTGCAGTGCGTCCTTCCCCTTTCAACTGTGCAAGCTCATCCCTGAGCTTTTTCATTCCTTCTTCTGTAAAATAGGTAATCTCAGCCATTTCCAATCTTTTTGCAAGTGCCGTATTAAGCGTGAACTATAGCATATTCGCCGGTATTTTTGTGCCTGCAAGCTGCCAGGGACAAAATACCAGGCTTGGCGCCGCAAGTTCACGCTTAACACAGCACCAATTTGTAATAAATAAACAAGACCCCGCGCAAACGACGAGGTCTTGCTCTTATAACTCATTACAAAGTTAAAACATAATTTTCTTAAAAAGCAAACACCGCCGGTGTACAATAGTCTAAAACTTTTAGCTATTCTTTTTGGGTAGGACGCTATCCCCTGAACCCTTATTTTTGTACAAACCTTATGAAAATGAACACTCCTGCTTATCCGTACCCCCCTGCTCCGCAAACGGCCAAAGATATTTTTGAAGGCCTGCCGGAGGGAACCAGGGCTCAGCTAATCGAAAACATGATTGTCATGGAACCGGCTCCCGCCTTCCTTCACCAGGATATCTCGGCCCAGCTAGCGGTAGCTATCTATAATTTTGTTAAACAGCGGGGTTTAGGGAAGTTATTATACGCGCCCATAAATGTTTACCTGGATGACGAAAATGCTTTCCAGCCGGACATTCTTTACATAAGCAGGGAACGCCTGTCTATTATTAAAAAGAACGGAATTTACGGCGCGCCGGACCTGATCGTGGAAATCATTTCCCCTGCCACCTCGCAATTTGACTGGCATGATAAAAAACGCATGTATGAACGGAACGCCGTAAAGGAGTACTGGCTGGTTAACCCCGGCAGCTGCATGGTGCAGGGCTATAAGCTCGTAAAAAAAGCTTTTCAAGCCCTGCCGCCCGCCAAAGGTGCATTGAGTTCTGTTTTATTAGGCGCAAAATTTGAATTCAAAAATAAACCCCCACATACATGTACCAGTTGAAAACCAAAGGAGAATGCGGGAATTTGCCACCCCGGAGCAATTCCGGTTGGCAGTATCGCCGGGAAAGCTCGTGGGAACTGCGGGTAAAGAAGCGCTATCGTTCATCGGAGTATTCGAATTCCGGAAAGGATCATTCCTACCCTGCTTCATTTGAACTGATACTGGTGGAGCTTCCCAGGTTCACCAAGACGATCGCCGAACTGCAAACCAATCTTGATAAATGGCTGTACCTCATGAAGGCCTTGCCTCATCTGCAGGAGCAACCTTCGTCCTTTCAGGGGCCCTTATTTGAAAAACTATTTCAATTAACCGATTACAATAAGCTAAAGGAGGACCAAAAAATGACAATTGACTATGATCGCGACCTTAGAAGTATTGCAAGCGCCTCGAAACGGGAAGGCCGGCAGGAAGGCCTGCGAGAAGGTATTCAACAGCAGAAACATTCATCTGTCCTGGCCCTGATCAAACAAACGGACTTGAATGATCAAAAGATTGCTTCCATCGAGGGAGTTGAAGAGAGTTTTGTAAGAAGGGTTCGGGCGGAGCGGTAGGGCGGGCTGCTTTTTACAAACTCTTTCAACGAACCCGAACCGAACGTGGTAATCCCGCTGACTAACCGAGCGTATTAATTTCCCGTGAGGGGCAGCATCCGTGAGGGGCAGCATCCGTGAGGGGCAGCGATCCGTAATTTTAAGGACGAGGCGCTGAAAGGGCCAGCACTTTGGCAGCAAGCACCTCGGAAATACGGCGGAAGGATTCATGGCTCCAGCCGGCTACATGCGGGCTAAGTAGTATCTTACCGCAATTTACGAGGTCTTTAAACCAGGGTTGTTCCTGCAGGGCTGGAAATCTTTCCGCTTCCAGGACATCCAGCCCGGCGCCGCGTACCTTTCCGGACGCGATGGCTTCCAGCAAGGCCGCGGTATCCACTACCTCACCGCGTGCGGTATTGATAAAGAAGATACTTTTTGCAAAGGAATTCCAATAATCGCGGTTCACCATTTGACGGGTTTCGGATGTAAGAGGAATGTGGAGGCTTAAAATGTCTGTCTCGGCAAATAAGCGTTCCATGGAAACTTCTTCTGCGAAGGGATCAGAAAACCCGCTTTTATATTTATCATAGGCAATGACGCGCACGTCCAGTCCGGAAAGCTTTTTCGCGAAACATTGCCCCATATAGCCGTAGCCGACAATACCTACGGTTTTTCCGTTGAGTTCGATGCCTCTGTTCCCTTCCCGGTCCCAGGTTCCGCCGCGGATTCCGGCGTTGCCGGTGCAAAGGTTATTCAGCAGGCTAAGAAGCATCCCCAGCGCATGCTCTCCTACCGCATCGCGGTTTCCTTCAGGTGCATTTAGCAGGGCAATATTTCTTTCGCCGGCCAGGGCAACGTCAATTCCGTCCATCCCGGCTCCTGCACGCCCTATAAACTCTAGCTTGCCGGCGGCGTCCAGCAATTCGCGGCCTGCATAAAACTTACTGCGCACCAGGAGCCCTTCATAGTCCCCGATTACGTGCAGACATTCGTTATAAGTGATTTCCGGCCGGTAATCGCACCGGTATCCTGCTGCTCCCACGAGTTCCATAAAAACTGGATGCAGGTTATCAACAATAAGAAGGCGTTTCATTTCTGCGAAAGTAATAAAAGCAGTATAATAATATATATTTGTCCGCAAATGTCTATACCAGTCAGAGCAAAAAAGCACCTGGGGCAGCATTTCCTGACGGACAGGAATATTGCCAGGAAGATCGTGAACAGCCTTCGGCCCGAAGGCAAATACGATCAGGTGCTGGAGATAGGCCCCGGCATGGGCATTTTGACAGAACTGCTGCTTGAAAACGAACAATACCAAACGACTGTTATCGACATTGACGCGGAATCCGTAAACTGGCTGCAGCAGCATTTCCCTCGGTTAGAGAACAGGATCATTCATGCGGATTTTCTCCGTTTCGATATAGGGGCGTATTTCAAAGGGCAGGTAGGGATCATCGGAAATTTTCCGTATAATATTTCTTCGCAGATACTTTTTAAAGTGCTGGAACACAGGGAGCAAGTCCCCGAGCTTACCGGCATGTTCCAGAAAGAAGTCGCAGAGCGTGTTGCCGCTGCCCCCGGCAGTAAGACCTATGGGATACTGAGCGTACTGCTGCAGGCCTTTTACGATATTGAATACTTATTCACCGTGAATCCGGGGGTATTTAACCCGCCGCCCAAAGTTCGGTCGGGAGTGATCCGCCTGGAAAGAAAGAAAGATTTCAGCCTTGACTGTGATGAAAAGCTCTTCTTTGAAGTGGTAAAGGCCGCATTTAACCAACGGCGGAAGACGCTCCGGAATGCCTTGTCGCGATATAGCCCGGCAGGGAAAATAGAGGAGGCCACGCTGCAGTTGAGAGCGGAAAGGCTGAGCGTGAAGGACTTTGCGGATATCACCAGGCGGCTGCTTACATAGTCCGGCCGTATTCTTACCTTTGTATCCTATTCACGGAAAAAGATATTTAAGGGATGAGCAACATAAAACTCAAAGCGGGTATAACTTTTGGAGATATAAACGGGATCGGGCTGGAGGTTATCATGAAAGCCTTGCTCGATAACCGGATCAATGAATTATGCACGCCGGTAGTGTACGGGTCGGTTAAGATTGCCTCCTTTCACCGGAAGGCGCTGGGCATACAAGACTTTAGTTTCCAGATCATCCAGGACGCCGCTTCGGCCAATCCCAAAAGGGCTAACCTGGTGAATTGCTGGGAGGAAGAAGTAAAAGTGGACCTTGGCGAAAATACCGGTAACGGCGGAAAATATGCGCTTAAATCACTTCAGGCAGCGGTAAAGGACCTAAAGGAAGGAAAGATCGACCTGCTCGTCACCGCTCCGTTCAATAAGACCAATATTCAAAGTGATGAATTTCATTTTCCGGGGCATACCGAATACCTGCAGCAGGCTTTTGGCAGCGGCGATGTGCTTATGTTTATGATCACCGACGAACTGAAAATAGGCGTAGTCACCGGTCATATTCCCCTCAAGGACGTTTCTGCCTCTCTCAGTAAGGAAAAGATCCATTCCAAGCTCCGGTTAATGAATGAAAGTCTCAAAAAAGACTTCTGGATAGAAAAGCCCCGCATAGCCGTACTGGGGCTCAACCCGCATGCAGGAGACCAGGGCCTGCTAGGCAGGGAAGAAAAAGAGATCATTATTCCGGCCGTCAACCAGGCTTACTCGGAAAACATCCTGGCTTTCGGGCCTTATCCCGCCGATGCCTTCTTCGGAAAAGAAATATACAAAACCTTTGACGGGGTACTCGCCATGTACCATGACCAGGGACTGATCCCGTTCAAATCGATTGCCGCCGGCGAAGGTGTTAATTTTACGGCAGGGCTTCCGGCAGTGCGGACCTCTCCTGACCATGGGACCGCATTCGACATTGCGGGAAAGGGCCTGGCAGATGAGTCTTCCTTCAGAAAAGCCCTGTTCAGCGCGATTGACATTGTAAACCGTCGCAGGGAACATGCCGAACTTTCAGTAAACCCGCTTCCCGTATCAAGAAAAGACGATGAATAAGCTTTGCGGATACCGGCGTAAACAAAAATTTAACATCTTCTTAGGAATTTTAATTTTCGATCTGAATATAAAGTGCTAAATTTGCGGGCTTAACTGGAACGTACTTTGAATCCGCTAAAAGAATTCATCATACAGTTTGCAGGGCTGAAAAACGGCTGTCATGAATTTGATTTTAAGGTAGGCGACAAATTCTTCGGAGAGTTCGACTACTCCATCATCAAAAAAGGCAACCTGGATGTCCGCCTCTCGTTAGATAAACGGGAACACCTGCTGACGCTGGACTTTGCGATCAGCGGGACGGTGGAACTGGTTTGCGACCGCTGCCTGGATCCTTTTGATTATCCATTGGAAAGCCGGCAGCAGCAACTGGTTAAAATCAGTGATGAAGTGGAAGGCGGCGAACAGGAAGATGTTGTATATATCGGGACAAAAGAACATGAGATTGATGTTACTCCCTTTATTTATGAATTCACTCACCTGGCCCTGCCTATGGTGAGTATCCACCCGGACGATGCCGGCGGAACACCAGCCTGCAACCCGGAAACGCTTGCCGCGCTGGAGAAACTGCGGACCAGGGAAGATAAGCAAACCCCGGAGGGAGATCCCCGCTGGGAAGCGTTGAAAAAACTAAGGAACAATTAAGTAAAGATTATAAATTTAAGTTATGGCACATCCGAAATCCAAAATTTCGAAGTCGAGAAGGGATAAGAGAAGAACGCATTACAAGGCGACTGCTTCTCCGTTGGTAGTTTGCAAGGAAACCGGAGCTGTTCACCTGCCGCACCGCGCATACACAGTTGACGGTAACCTGTATTATCGCGGAAAGCTGATTGTTGAAAATACAAAAGCTTAATCATCCGGCATTCGATGCGAATTGGTTTAGATGCAATGGGTGGCGATTTTGCTCCTGAAGCTACGGTGAAAGGAGCGGTTTTAGCCCAAAAAGAATTACCCGTTGGTAATCAGATCGTACTCATAGGTAATACGGACCAAATCCGCCGCATCCTCAAGGAAGAGAATGCCGATGAGCATGCATTTGAGTTCGTTCACACGAGCGAATTTATCGGCATGGCCGACCATCCAACAAAGGCCATTGCCCAAAAAGCTACTGCAAGTATCCCCCTGGGTTTCCAGCTGCTGAAAGAAGGCCATATTGACGCCTTTTCAAGCGCCGGCAACACCGGGGCTATGCTGGTAGGGTCCATGTTCTCCATTAAAACCATTCCCGGCGTCATCCGGCCGGCAATGCCCACCATCGTCCCAAAGCTGAAAGGCGGGCTGGGACTGATACTGGACGTGGGCGCCAATGCCGACTGCCGCCCCGATAACCTGCTGCAGTTCGGGATACTGGGAAAGCTCCTGCTGGAAAATATTTACGGCGTCAAAAACCCCCGCGTGGGCCTGATCAATATCGGGGAAGAGCCTGAAAAAGGTAACCTTCTTACCCAGGCTGCCTATGCCCTCATGCGTGAGGAACCCAGTTTCAATTTCATCGGTAATGTAGAAGGCCGCGATCTGTTCACAGATATGGCCGATGTGATCGTATGCGACGGCTTTACCGGAAATGTGATTCTCAAGCTGGCTGAAACCTTTTACACCTTAACGGTTAGAAAAGGTTTCAATGACGTGTTCTTTGACCGATTTAATTATGAACAATACGGAGGATCGCCCATACTTGGGGTGAACGCTCCCGTAGTGGTCGGGCATGGCATCTCCTCGCCGGAAGCAATAAAGAACATGATCCTCCTTTCCCAGGACATGGTAACAACGAAACTCACCGAAAAGATAAGAAGGATCTTTAATTAATTATATTAGCGCCCATGACTAAAAATTACGCGGCCATCACTGCCGTTCACGGCTATGTTCCTGAATACATACTTAACAACCAGGAGCTGGAAACCATGGTAGAAACCAGTGATGAATGGATCACCACGCGAACGGGCATCAAGGAACGAAGAATTCTCAAGGGCGGCCGGGCCACTTCCGACATGGGGGTAGAAGCGGTGAAAGGCCTTCTCGACAAAAAAGGGATCAAGCCGGAAGAAATTGATCTGCTTATCTGCGCAACGGTCACCCCGGATATGCCCTTCCCCGCTACGGCTAATATCATTTGTGATAAGATCGGCGCTAAAAATGCCTGGGGCTACGACTTAAACGCGGCATGCTCCGGCTTTATTTACGCACTTTCAACCGGCGCGCAGTTTATTGAGAGCGGCATGCATAAGAAAGTGGTGATCGTGGGCGCCGACATGATGTCTTCTATTATAAATTATGAAGACCGGACCACCTGTATTATATTTGGGGACGGAGCGGGCGCTGTATTGCTGGAACCCAATCCGGAAGGCCTTGGAGTAATGGACTCTATTTTGCGCAGTGACGGATCCGGACGGCATTTCCTCCGGCAAAAAGCCGGCGGTTCAGCTTGTCCTGCCAGCATTGAAACAGTTTCCAACAGGGAGCATTACGTATTCCAGGAAGGAAAGGCTGTTTTTAAATTTGCCGTCGTTAATATGGCTGAAGTATCCGCGGAGATCATGGAGCGAAACCGCCTTGTATCAGAAGATATTGCCTGGCTCGTGCCTCACCAGGCAAATAAGCGTATTATTGACGCCACCGCCGAGCGCATGGGCATCGGCCCGGAAAAAGTAATGGTAAATATTGAAAAATACGGCAATACCACGGCCGGGACCATTCCCTTGTGCCTTTGGGACTGGGAGAACAAGCTGAAAAAAGGCGACAACCTGATATTGTCCGCTTTCGGAGGCGGTTTCACCTGGGGAGCGGTATACCTTAAATGGGCTTATTGACCAAAAAACCTAAGAACATGGAAATCAAAGAAATTCAGGATCTTATAAAATTCGTAGCCAAATCGGGGGTAAGTGAAGTTTCCATAGAGCAGGAAAATTTCAAGATCACCATCAAAACAGGCAAAGAGCAGACCGTGATCAATACCACGCTTCCTCCCGCGGGCGCTGTGCTGCCGCAGGCCCAGCCAGTTCCTGAAGTCCAGCGGCCGGCCCCTGAAAAGGCCGAAAAAGCTCCCGAAGCCGCCCAGCAGCAGAACCTGATCACCGTAAAATCTCCCATGATCGGAACATTTTACCGTTCTTCATCCCCTGATACGCCCGCTTTCGTAAATGCAGGAGACGAGATAAAGCCGGGCCAGGTTGTTTGTATTATCGAAGCCATGAAACTGTTTAACGAGATTGAATCGGAAATATCCGGGCGGATCGTAAAAATACTGGCCGAAGACGCCAGTCCTGTAGAGTATGATCAGCCGCTATTCCTCGTAGAACCTATATAAATGTTTAAAAAGATACTGATAGCGAACCGGGGGGAAATCGCCCTGCGGATCATCCGCACCTGCAAGGAAATGGGCATAAGAACGGTAGCGGTTTATTCCACTGCCGACCAGGAGAGCCTTCATGTACGCTTCGCAGATGAGGCGGTATGCATAGGACCGCCCCCCGCTAAAGACTCTTATCTCAACATTCCCAATATCATTTCGGCTGTTGAGATCACCAATTCGGACGCCATTCACCCGGGATACGGTTTTCTTTCCGAAAACGCGAAGTTTTCGGCGATCTGCCGGGATCACGGGATCAAATTCATTGGCGCTTCACCGGAAATGATCAATGCCATGGGCGACAAGGCTTCGGCCAAGGAAACCATGAAAAAGGCCGGCGTACCAACCATTCCCGGTTCAACCGGACTAATAAAGGACGTTGAGGAAGGCATTAATGTGGCAAGGGAAATAGGGTACCCTATTATTTTAAAAGCCACGGCCGGCGGCGGCGGCAGGGGCATGCGCATCATCTGGAAGGACGAAGAATTCCAGAAAGCCTGGGACTCAGCCCGCCAGGAAGCAGGAGCCGCCTTTGGCAATGACGGGATCTACCTTGAAAAATTCGTGGAAGATCCCCGCCATATTGAAATACAGATCATCGGCGACCAGTACGGCAAGGTAAGTCATCTTTCGGAACGCGACTGCTCCATCCAGCGCCGCCACCAGAAGCTCGTGGAGGAATCCCCTTCGCCCTTTATGACAGAAGAGCTTCGCAAGAAAATGGGCAAAGCCGCTATCGCAGGAGCCAAGGCCGTAAACTATGAAGGAGCGGGTACCATCGAATTCCTGGTGGACAAGCACCAGAATTTCTATTTTATGGAAATGAATACCCGCATCCAGGTGGAACACCCGGTTACCGAAGAAGTGATCAATTATGACCTTATTAAGGAACAGATCAAAGTTGCTTCCGGGATTCCTATTTCAGGCAAGAATTATTTCCCGGGCATGCATTCCATCGAATGCCGGATCAATGCCGAAGACCCGTTCAATGATTTCAGGCCAAGCCCCGGGAGGATCACCAACTTCCATTCGCCCGGCGGTCACGGAGTACGGGTGGATACACACGTTTATTCAGGATACCAGATACCCCCCAATTACGATTCCATGATTGCCAAGCTCATCACTGTGGCACAAACCCGTGATGAAGCCATCAGCACCATGGAACGTGCGCTGAGCGAATTCGTAATAGAAGGCATAAAGACCACGATCCCCTTCCACCAGCGCCTGATGCGGGATCCAAACTACAGGGCCGGTAATTTCACCACCAAGTTCATGGAAAGTTTCGACCTGTCTGAAAATGGAGAGGAATGAAAATAAGCCCCCGGCTGAAACCTTGGATTGCCATCGCTATCGGCCTTACCGTGGGGTTGCTGATAAAAAAAATGGCCATCGGGATCCTGGCGGGAATTGTAGTTGGCTTATTACTGGTCACCTATAAGCGATAAGAATGGAAGAGTCATTTTCAAAAAAACTGATAAAAAGATACGGCGAAAGGACCAGACGCTGGAAGATGAAATGTCATTCTTCGACCACCTGGAAGTACTTCGCTGGCATTTTATCCGATCACTGGCCGTATTATTCGCCTTTACCATTGTCGCCTTCCTGAACCGCGAAATTGTCTTTGACAAGATACTTTTCGGCCCTAAAAGCGTCGATTTCTGGACGTACCGGCAAATGTGCAAATTGGGGGATATGCTGAACATCGGCGGTATCTGCATTGAAGAGATACCGTTTACCCTTATGAATACGCAGATGGTAGGCCAGTTCACCCTGCATATCACCAGCTCGCTGGTTGTAGGCTTTATCCTGGCCTTTCCTTATATACTCTGGGAAATTTGGCGCTTTATCCGGCCCGCGCTTTACAGTAATGAAAAAAAATACAGCACGGGATTCGTGTTTTTTTCGTCCATGCTCTTTGGTATGGGGGTCCTGTTCGGGTATTTTATTTTCGTTCCCCTGAGCATTTCCTTTCTTAGCAACTATATCGTCAGCGATATCGTCACCAACCAGTACACGCTTAGTAACTATATTTCAACCGTAGCCACGCTCACCCTGGCCGCAGGCCTGATATTCGAGCTGCCTATTGTCATTTATTTTCTTTCCAAGGTGGGAATTATCACCCCATCTATCATGAAGCGGAACCGGCGCTATGCCATTGTGATCATCCTGATCGTTTCCGCCGTGATTACCCCCAGCGCAGACGTGCTTACGCAGGTCGTGGTGGCCACGCCCCTGTTGATTCTTTACGAAATAAGTATATTTGTATCAGGCTACGTAGTGCGTAAGAACAAGGAGAAGGAAGAAGAAGAGCTGGCTGAAGATTCCAGGGGAAATTACCGGGAACTGGAAGACTAATTATTTGAGTATGAAAATAGCTGTTGGCGGCGATCATGCAGGGTTTGATTACAAACAGGTACTGATCGGTGAACTGGAAGGGCTTGACCACCAGGTAAAGGATTTCGGACCGTATTCCGGTGATTCCGTGGACTATCCCGATTTTGTGCATCCCGTGGCCGAAGGTGTAGCCTCCGGCGAATACGACTTGGGCATCCTGCTCTGCGGAAGCGCCAACGGGGTTGCCATCACCGCCAACAAACACCAGGGCATTCG
The DNA here is from genome assembly GCF_008033235.1 of Anseongella ginsenosidimutans. Taxonomy (GTDB): domain Bacteria; phylum Bacteroidota; class Bacteroidia; order Sphingobacteriales; family Sphingobacteriaceae; genus Anseongella; species Anseongella ginsenosidimutans. Next base: position 1,741,378 of record NZ_CP042432.1, on the reverse strand, counting down.
CGCGGCCGTCTGCTGGCTGCCGGAACTTGCGGAGCTTGGCCGTTCTCACAATAATGCTAATATCTGCTGTATCCCGGCCCGCTTTACTTCCCTTGAAGATGCTTCAACGATCATGAAAACCTTCCTGGGTACCGCATTTGAAGGCGGAAGGCACGCCAGGCGGGTAGATAAAATAGACCGGTGCTGAACCATTCACAACACCTTTTGTATGAAGAAGATCTTTGTTCTAGGACTGGCGCTGCTGAGTGCCGCTGCTTCGTTAAAAGCCCAGGAAACAGTCACCTCCGACAAGGACCGCGCCCCGGCGCCGGACCGTGCGGCTGCTAAATTCGGAGCAACTATTACTCCTAAAGACGCCAAAGCGCATCTTTCCGTGTTGGCCTCGGATGAATATGAAGGCCGCAATACCGGGGAAAAGGGCGGGCATATGGCCGCCGAATACATCGCCGCCTACTTTAAGAAGCTGGGGCTGGAAGGCCCGGTGGACGGCAGTTATTACCAGCAGGTAGCGCTGGTAAAGCAGCATATTAACGATAAAACCTTCACGGTAAACGGCGATTCCCTTCAGTTTCTTGAGGACTTCCTGTTCTTCCCTGATCTGCAGAAGCTGGAACTGGACGCTTCCGGGCTGATCTTTGCCGGTTATGGCATTGAGGATGAAAAATATAATGATTACCAGGATGTGGATGTTAACGGGAAAGTAGTGATGATCCTCCCGGGAGAACCCTTCGGCCCCGACAGCACTTCTTATGTAACCGGCAGCCGCGAATTTTCCGAATGGACGGCCAACCAGGAAAAAAAGCTGGAGCTGCTGAAGGAAAAAGGCGCCTCCGCCATCATTATGGTTACCAAGAGCGTCGCCACCTACGCGAAAAATTACCGGAATTATTTTGCCGGAAGCTCCATGAAATTAGCGAGCGACCTGAAAAACCAGGAAGAAAAACCGGCCTTGCTGTACGTAAGCCCCGAAGCCGCTGGCCGCCTGTTAGCCCCCGCTTCCTTATCCCTGCAAGACTTGCAGCGCAAGATCGCATCCACCGGCAAAGCCGCCAGCGCCCCGGTCAAAGTGTCGCTCCGCTTCCGGATCAACCGCCGCTCAGCCCCGGTTGATGCCGCCAATGTCCTGGGTTACCTGGAGGGCAGCGATCCGGAACTGAAAAAAGAACTCATCGTACTTACTGCCCATTATGATCATGAAGGCATCATCGATGGAAAAATATATAACGGCGCCGATGACGACGGATCCGGCACCACCGCCGTGCTGGAAATGGCCGAAGCCTTTGCCAAAGCAGCCAAAGCAGGTAAAGGCCCTCGCCGCAGCCTTTTATTCATGACCGTTACCGGTGAAGAAAAAGGCCTCCTGGGCTCCCGCTATTATTCCGATCATCCCGTATTTCCGCTGGAAAATACCATCACCAATCTGAATATTGATATGATAGGCAGGGTGGATTCTGTTCATGCGGGCAAGCCGGAATACGTGTACATTATCGGCTCCGACAAACTCAGCACGCAGCTGCATGCCATTAATGAAAAGGCCAACGCCACCTATACGAAGCTGGAGCTGGATTATACCTACAATGATCCGGACGATCCTAACCGTTTTTACTACCGCTCAGACCATTATAATTTCGCCAAGCACGGGATCCCCATCATCTTCTATTTTAACGGCGTACACGAGGATTACCACAAGCATACTGATGACATTGAGAAGATCAATTTCGATGCCCTCAGCCAGCGGACCCGCCTGGTATTTCACACAGCCTGGGAACTGGCCAACCGCGATCAGCGCCCGGAAGTAGATGTGGAAAACGCTTTCCCTTCAGACAGGTAAACCCTCTGACCGGGTACAGACTGATCGGGTACAGACTGACCGGGTACAGACTGATCGGGTACAGACTGACCGGGTACAGACAAGGCCAAAATAAGCTGTGGAAGCGACATTGTAAACCTGGACCGGGTAAAGAAGTTTTGGAGGAAGTACAAAAAAACACTAACTTCGATTCAAATAAAGACCCGGCATGGCATTACCTAAAAAAAAGGCAGTTTACCCGGCAAAAGAGCCGGAAAAGCCGGCGCTTATGCTCAGCGATACTGAAGCGCCTCCCTATGAATTAAGCCCACAGCAGAAGATCGCTAAAATCAAGTCAGGGATTTCCAAGAAAGATCTTACATCGCTAAAAGATGCAGCCAGCCTGGATTATGATATGCTGGCTGAACTGCTTTCCGTAGCAAGGGTAACACTCATTAACAAGAAGGGCGAGGAGAAATTCAACAGAAATGTCAGCGAAAAAATAATGGCTCTGGCAGATTTGTATAGTTATGGCTTCGACATTTTTGGAAACGGTGATAAATTCAATGCCTGGATGAACGAACCTAATGCCGCACTGGGACAAATAGCTCCGATTGAACTGTCGGACACTATTATCGGTATCCAGGAAGTAAAGCACCTTGTAGGCAGAATTGCTTTCGGCATATTTTCATAAGATGTTTGTATTCCACATAGGACATAGCCGGTATGCAAGCGATCTGACCGGAAAAGGCGCTGAATTACACGGAGGCCGGTGGAACGAAGCAGGATTACCTTGTATATACGCAGCTTCAAGCAGGTCGCTCGGCATTCTTGAATATGCCGCCAACGTGAAACTGGAATATCTCCCGGCGAGCCTGGCCATGACAACTTATGAAATCCCGGATAACTGCTGGAGAACCATTTCATTACAAGAGCTTCCGGCGAATTGGCAGGAAAGGCCTTTTCCCACCGAAACAGTTGCTTTCGGATCTGACTTGCTGCGAAAAAGGGAACATCTGGCCTTCCGGATACCAAGTGTCATTGTTCCGGCGGAGCATAACTTTATATTGAACCCGCTGCACCTGGACTTCAACCAGGTAAAGATCGCAGGAATTGAGCCGCTGGAGTTCGATACCAGGATCAAACAATAAACGGACTAACGTTTGCCGGCGCCGCAGAAGCAGGGCTGAGGCAGGGGCGGGAACTGAGGCGCGGCTGAAGCAGAGGCACGGGCTGCACCTGAGGCAGGGGCGGGAACTGAGACGCGGCTGAAGCGGGGAAGCTGAAGCAGAGCCAGGGGCTTAGGCAGGGCGGGCTATCCCAGGGCCAGCAGCTGATCTGCGATGCGTTCGGCAGCTTTACCATCCCAAAGTTCGGGGATCCCACCGGGTTTCCATTCGTTATTGAACAGCTTTTCGAAAGCCGGAGCAATGGCAGCCGGGTTGATGCCGAGCAGCTCGTTGGTGCCGATGGTACAGGTTTCAGGGCGTTCAGTACTGTCGCGAAGGGTCATGCAGGGAACCCCCATGACCGTAGTTTCTTCGGTGATGCCGCCGGAATCGGTAACCACGGCTTTTGCGTGCTGCACCAGGTAGTTGAACTCAAGGTAGCTCAGGGGATCTATCATGTGCAGGTTCGGGGCGGAGATCCCAATATTTTTCAGCATTTTGCCCGTCCGGGGATGTACCGGGAAAATCAGGGGAAGTTCGCGTGAAGCGCTTACGATCGCGTCCATCAGCGCCTTCAGCTGCTGTTCCTGGTCCACGTTCGCCGGCCGATGCAGGGTCATGACAATATATTCCTGCGCTTTGAGGCCGGTTTCCTGCCAGATGGCGGGCTGGACAAAGTTCGGCTGGTGTTTCAGCAGGGTATCGATCATGGTATTGCCCACGAAAAAGATCCGTTCCCCCGGGACGCCCGCTTTCGAAAGGTTAGCGCCGGCTATTTCCGAAGTAGTAAAAAAATAATCGGTAATGGCATCGGTCACCAGGCGGTTGATCTCCTCGGGCATACGGATATCGCCGGAACGAATGCCGGCCTCCACATGTGCCACACGGGTGTGCAGCTTTTTGGCCACAATGGAACAGGCCAGCGTGGAAGTAACATCTCCCACTACCAGCACCACGTCCGCGGGATGTTCCTGCAGGTCCTTTTCAAAGCGCACCATGATATTTCCCGTTTGTTCGGCCTGGCTGCCGCCGCCCGATTCCAGGTTCGCGTCCGGCTCGGGAATGCCCAGCTGCTCGAAAAAGCTGCCGCTCATGTTCTTATCATAATGCTGCCCGGTATGCACCAGCCGGTAATCAATATCGCGGCCTTCCTGCCGCCGGGCCTTGATGGCAGCAATGATCGGGGCGATTTTCATGAAATTGGGACGTGCGCCCGCTACAATGGTAACTTTCATTCTTTGATATTAAACGATCATACCGGCGGCAACCGTTTCGTTGGTATTTTCATCAATAAGCACCAGGCTGCCCGTATTGCGGTTGCGGCGGTAGCTGTCAAAAATAAGGCGCTGCATAGTGCGAAGGCGGACACGGGCGATATCGTTCATCTTCAGCTCGGCGTCATTTTCCACGCGCTGCAGGGTATTGATATCCATTTTATACACTACGTCCTTGATCACTGCGCGGGTTTCCCTGCTGGTATGGCGGATCGTATATTTTGCACCCGGCTGCGGGCCGCGCGCGTTAAGCCAGCAGATCATTATGTCAATGTCCTGCTCCATCTGGGGCTGGTTATTTTCCTTTACGATCATGTCCCCCTGCTGATATCAATATCGTCCTCCAGCGTCATGGAAACGGACATGGGCGGGAAAGCCTCGTTGATGGAACCGGTAAATGTATCAATGCTGCGAATGGTGGAACTCAGGCCTGAAGGCAGGACCACCACCTTATCTCCCGGACGGAAGATCCCGCCGGCAACACGCCCGGCGTAGCCGCGATAATCATGGTGTTCGTCGGAATGGGGGCGGATAATGGTTTGTACCGGGAAACGGGCGTCAATATGGTTCTCATCGCTGCCAATGTGAATGGTTTCCAGCGTATTCAGCAAGGTGCCGCCCTGGTACCAGTCCATGTTCTTCGAGCGGTCCACCACGTTGTCCCCGTGCAGGGCGCTGATAGGAATATAGCGGATATCGTTCACGACCAGCTTACTGGCAAACTCGTTGAACTGCTCTGAAATGCGGTTAAAAACCTCTTCGGAGTAGTCCACCAGGTCCATTTTATTGATACATACCACCAGGTGAGGGATCTCCAGGAGAGAAGCGATATAAGAATGCCGGCAGGTTTGCTCCACCACGCCGTTACGGGCATCCACCAGGATCAGCGCCAGGTTGGCGGTAGAAGCGCCGGTAACCATGTTGCGGGTGTACTGGATATGGCCGGGCGTATCGGCAATAATGAATTTACGCTTGGGTGTAGTGAAATAACGGTAAGCCACATCAATGGTAATACCCTGTTCTCTTTCGGCCTTCAGGCCGTCGGTAAGCAGGGAAAGGTCTATGTTCGCCAGCCCCTTACGTTCGCTGCTAGCCTTTACCGCCGCAATCTGGTCTTCAAAAATAGATTTTGAATCGTATAAGAGACGGCCTATGAGCGTACTTTTACCGTCGTCGACGCTTCCGGCGGTAGTAAATCGAAGAATTTCCATTTTTCTGTTTGAAAGTGCTATTTATAAAATTTTGAAAGCCGCGGCCTGAACCCGCTTACAGGCGGTGTTCAGCCTAAAAGTAGCCCTGTTTCTTGCGGTCTTCCATAGAAGTTTCCGAGCGTTTATCGTCGCTGCGGTTCCCCCGTTCGGTCTGGCGGCTAGCAGCCACTTCAACCACGATCTTTTCCAGCGTGTCAGCCTCTGACTCAATGCCGCCGGTAATGGTGATATCGCCCAGGGTACGGAAGCGGATCTTTTTGCGTTCCACCTGTTCCCCGTCACGAAGCTTCAGGTGTTCCGAAACCGGCAGCCAGGTATTGTCGCGGTACACAACATCCCGCTCATGAGCGATATAAAGCGAAGGAATAGGAATATTTTCCTTCATAATATAGTTCCAGATATCCATTTCCGTCCAGTTGCTGATGGGGAACACCCGGAAATGCTCTCCCATTTGCTTGCGGCCGTTAAAGATATTCCACAATTCAGGGCGCTGGTTTTTTGGATCCCATTGGCCGAATTCATCGCGATGCGAAAAGAACCGCTCCTTTGCCCGGGCTTTTTCTTCATCACGGCGGGCGCCGCCGATGGCGGCATCAATTTTATTGCTTTCAATAGCATCGAGCAGGGTCACGATCTGCAGCGCATTCCGGCTGGCGTTCAAACCCGTCTCTTCGCGCGCCCTTCCCTTGTCAATGGACTCCTGCACGGAACCCACGATCAATTGCACGCCCAGCTCTTGTACCAGGTCGTCCCTGAACTTGATGGTTTCCGGGAAATTATGCCCGGTATCGATATGGATCAGGGGAAGGGGAACCTTGGCCGGCCAGAAAGCCCGCTCCGCCAGGTGGGTTACCACGATGGAGTCCTTTCCGCCTGAAAAAAGAATTGCAGGACGCTCAAACTGAGCAGCCACTTCACGAATAACGTAAATGGCTTCCGATTCCAGTTCCTGCAGGTGATCGAGATAATACTTATGCACTCTATTTAATTTTAATTTTTGGCAATACTGCCTGAATCAATTCATTTAATGATACTTCCAATGTCTGTTCGCTGGTACGGATGTGAACGTCCGGCCGTTCCGGCGCTTCAAAAGGCGAGGAAACCCCGGTAAAATCCTGGATCTTACCGTCCCGGGCTTTTTTATAAAGGCCTTTCACATCCCTTTGCTCACAAACCTTTAGCGGACAGTCCACAAAGACTTCCAGGAAGTTTTCCGGCCCCACGAGTTCCCTTACCGTTTCCCGGTCTTTCCTGAAGGGCGAAACAAACGCGGCCAGCACTACCAGCCCTGCATCCAGCATTAAGTTTGCCGTTTCCCCGATCCGGCGAATATTTTCCGTGCGGCACTCCTTGGAAAAGCCCAGGTCCTTATTCAGTCCCTTTCGCACGTTATCGCCGTCCAGCAGGTAAGTATGTACCTGCCGCTCAAATAGTTCCTGCTCAAGCAGGCCGGAAAGCGTGGATTTCCCCGAGCCGGATAAGCCGGTGAACCAGATCAGCAGCGGACGATGGCCCTTCCTGCGCATCCGGTCTTCCCCCGTAACCTTGTGCTTATGAGGAATAATGTACAAACCTTCCGCAGAATGTTCTTTAGAACCCATAATACCACATAATAAAAACAATGCAAATTACCGAATAAATTAACGTAAAAGGAATTCCTATCTTTAAGAAATCCTTAAACTTATACCCGCCGGGCCCGTACACCATCAGGTTCGTCTGATAACTGAACGGCGCATGAAACGAGGCCGAAGCCGCGAACGCTACTCCCACGTAGTACGGTGTAGGGTCCACTCCCATTCCGTGGCACATCGCGTAAGCAATAGGAAATACGACCGATACCGCCGCCACGTGCGTCACAAATGAAGTCAGGACCAGGGTCAGCACGAATAAACCGGTCAGCACTCCAAAATCCCCCACATTCCGAAAAATGACGTAACCCCTTCCGCAACCATCACAGCGGCCCCCGAATCGATCAGGGCCCTGCTAAAAGTAAGTGAAGAAGCCAGAATAATGAGCAATTCCACGTCCAGGTGCCGTTTCAGGTCAGCAATTCCCAGCAATCCAAGCAATACCAGTGCCGAAGTTACCAGTAATAATCCGGTGAATAAATCCAGCAGGCCGCCAAGGACCAGCCCCATGAACAGCAGGAACAGGAAAATGAACCAGCGACGCTGCCAGGGACTGGATTCCTGCACTTTCTGCACTACGGATACCGGGTAAAGGATCCGGTTCTGGTTCACGCGCTTGTCAAAGTTACGCCCTGCAGAAAGCAGCATAAGATCGCCTGCCTTAATATATATTTCCCCAATTTTCCCGTGAAGTTTTTCCCCGTTCCGATGAATCGCGATCACAGCCGCATCATAATCTTCGCGAAAATTCAATTCCTTGAGCGTATGGCCGATCAGCAGGGAATTGGCCGGGACCACCATTTCCACCACATTTGAAAGCGGCTCCCGCTGCGACGCGGCCGTGGGAAGCATAAGCCCGTTACCGTCACGGATCAGCTCTATCACATTTTCCGTATCGCCCGCAAAAAAAAGGCTATCGTTTTCGCATAGCTGCTCTTCCGGCGCTACCGGGTTAATCACCTGGCCCTTCCGCGCTATCTCGAACAAATAGATCCCTTTCAGGTTCCGCAGGCTGGCCGAAGCAATGCTTTGCCCCACCAGGCTGGACCCGGGCGGCACCCGCGTTTCCACCAGGTATTCCCTTGTCTGTTCATTCAGCTCTTCCAGCACATCCGCCCTGTCAGGCAAGAGGCGATACCCGATAAAATACAAAAATAACACGCCCGCTACGGTCACCAGGAGCCCCAGCCACAGGAAATCATCCCATTCAAGAATAGGATCGCCTTTGGAAGCAATAAGCCCGTTCAGCACCAGGTTGGTGGAAGTCCCGATCACCGTGATCATCCCCCCAACAATGGCCGCGTAAGAAAGCGGGATCAGGAACCGCGAAGGATGCAATCCCCTTTTCTTCGCCCAGCGATACACGTAAGGAATCATCAGCGCCACAATCGGCGTATTATTCATTACCGAAGAAATCAGCGCTACCCCGCTGGTCATCCTGAGGGTAAAGGCGCGCGGGCTGCGGGCATTCCCGAATAGCCGGTCAAGCCCTCCAAGCAGATTAAAATGATCGTTTACTGCCGCCGTGATAAAGATCAGGAGGAAAATTGACAGGATGGATTCATTGGAGAAACTTTCCAGCAAGGCCTCCGTAGGTACCACCCCCGCGAGCAGGAAACAAATAACAGCCCCGAAAAATATTACCGAAGGCTTGATCCTTTCCCAGAAAAGCGCCAGTACTACCAGGAAAGTGACCGTCAATACAAGAATTTGCTGCGCGGAAGGACTTAGCTCAAGCATACGGGGCGTTCCACAATAAACCAGGGATTTAACAAATCCACCTTATTATATTCCAGCTCCAGGCCCGTTTTCGCATCGTACACCCTGCAGCCCGCATAGCGCGCAATCGCATGGCCCGCCGCCGTGTCCCATTCCATGGTCGGCGCCAGACGGGGATACAGGTCGGCGCTGCCTTCAGCCACCAGGCAGAGCTTCAACGAACTGCCCATGGAGACCGTTTCTACCTCACCGTACTGTTTTCTCTTTTCTTCAATAATGACTTCCGTTTCAGCGCTCAGATGCGAGCGGCTGGCCACCACCGCGTAATTTTTGCGTTCATTTTCAAGGGGCAGCACCTGCATGCCCTTTATAAGCTTTCGCTTCACGTAGGCCGTCAGTTCTTTATCCGTAGCGCCCGGCCATGCGGGCTCAATACCTTCCAGTTTCGTGCTGCCCTGGTTCCAGGCGCCGTAATACAATATCTTTTTCACCGGAACATAGATCACACCCAGCACAGGTACCCGCTTGTCAATCAATGCGATATTGACGGTAAATTCCCCGTTCCGCTTGATGAATTCCTTGGTCCCGTCCAGGGGATCCACCATCCAGAAACTTTCCCAGGGATGCCGTACGTCGTACGGAATGGACCTCCCTTCTTCGCTCAGCACGGGAAGCCCCGTGATGATCAGCTTTTCCGAGATCACCTTATGGGCCCTGCGGTCCGCCTCCGTCAATGGTGTGCGGTCCTCTTTTAATTCTACCGCAATCTCTGAATTATAGACATCTAAAATCTCCGCGCCCGCTCTGAGCGCGGCACCAATAGCAACAGATATATTTGAAATCAATTGACGCTAGTATTAGTTTAAACCAGATCGTAAAATTAGTTATTCCATCCAATATGCTCAGCACATAGTTTCTCAACTTCCGTACAATTTTTTTCCCGCGTCCCAAGGCCGGGGGCTGCCTTTCAGAAGCCCGGGATCCGCTATTTCAACACATCCCAGTATCCGCCCCGCGAAGCGCCTTTTCGTTTTATAATCCCTTTTTCCTTCAAAGAATCAAAATGTTTTTGACTTGCGGAGGGATTAATACCAAGGCCTTCGGCCACTTCCCTGTATCCAATTGAAGGATTTCCCTTAATAAGCTGATAAACTTCCCGCTGCCGCTCAGAAAGCAGAAGCTCATCTTTTGCACCACCTTTTGCGCCACCTGAATAATCGCGCTTTCCCGTCTGAAAAACTACCTTCATATAATCCTGCCCTTGAAGAAAAGACGGAGTATTGTTGTTATATGTCCTCCAACCCATTTCCATTTTATCAAATCCGTATCCCGAATTTTCAACCAGTTTAACCACCCTAAATAATTTCGCAATTATCGGGTTACGCGGTAAACGGCAAATCTACCGTTTTCCGTAAGCGGTCCATCAAGGCGCAATAATACTGCCACAGATTCTCGTATTCGCCAATCCGGTATGTATAGCGAATTTTCGCATCTCCGTAACCGGTACCCGGTATTTTAAGGTAATCAGCCTGAAATCTACCAGCGCATTAGTTAATTTTAACGCTTTCATAGATGACGTCAATTAAAATTTTAACTCCTTTTGAAACATTCCCCGTGCAGAAGCAGACGGTAGCCTTCAACAAATTTAGTCGTTGGCCGGCAAGGGGCCTAGCAAAAAAGAATAGCTAAAAGTTTTAACTGGCGACGGCTGCCGCGAAGTCGGGCCGCTCCACGATAAACCAGGGGTTCCGGAGATTCTCCTTGTTATAACTCAGCTCCGCATTGGTTGCATGGTCATATACCCGGCAACCGGCAAACTTCGCAATGGCATGGCCGGCGGCGGTATCCCACTCCATGGTAGGAGCCAGGCGTGGATAAACATCGGCGGATCCTTCCGCTACCAGGCAGATCTTCAGGGAACTTCCCACGGAAGTCGTTTCTACCTTTCCGTACTGTTTTCTTTTCAATTCAATGAACGCCTCCGTTTCAGGGCCGGAAAAGTACTGCCCCGCCACGATCGAATAGGAGCGACGGCCGTTCCGGAAAGGAAGCTGGCGGGCCGACCCCGTTATAACCGGCCAATCCAGGGGCATTCCCGGCCTGATCCCTTCCAGTTTAAAGCTGCCGGTGCCTTCCGAACCGTAATACAATGTACCTCTCAGCGGCGCGTATATCACTCCCAGAACCGGCCTTCCGCCCTCAATCAATGCAATATTTACCGTGAAGTCACCGCTCCGGCTGATAAACTGCCGCGTGCCGTCCAGCGGATCTACCATCCAGAACCGCTCCCAATCATTACGATCCGAAAAAGCAATGGCCTCGCCCTCTTCGCTCAGCACCGGGATCCCGGTTGTGAGGAGCGCCGTTTCTATAATGCTGTGAGCCCGCCGGTCAGCTTCTGTGAGCGGAGACAGATCTGCCTTCCATTCCACAGAAATTTCAGAGCGGTACACATTCAGTATCTCCGAACCCGCATTCAGGGCGGCATTGATAATCAGGGGCAGGTAATTATTCACCTTCGTTTATTTAAATCCAAAAACCGCTGCTAAGCAACGGCTGGCAACAAAGGTATAAAAATTAGATATAAAGTCTATGGAAAAAGTAGAGTTTGCTTCGGGAGCCTGTGTCAGGAATAGAACACCTTACCTACACGGTTAATATGTTCGACCAATTCAGGGGTTCTAATGCGTTCATACATTGAAAGATCGATCATGTAAGGCAATGCCAGTTCGTCCAGCCGTAAGCTGGTCTTATTAACTAAAGCAGGTGTTAATCCCTCCCCTTTCAGCGTGAGGTCGATGTCAGAAGCGGCCCTATACGTTCCTTTCGCCCGGGAGCCATAGATGGTTGCTTCCCGTACGCAAGTAAAAGATGTAAGCACCGCGTTGATCCTGTCTATCGTTGATGTACTTAATCCGAACGGCATATCAGTAAAGATCTTCCATTTCTTGGAGAAAGGCTTTGAACAAGTCATAATATTTGCCAAAAACGGCATCGGCAATTTCCTTCGCTGTGTGTTCTTCGTAGGTGTGAGATCCATCCTTCCCCGTCGCCGATCAGTCCCCGGTTAAACGCCAGCCTGATAGCGTCTCTGCTTCCCTGGATCCCACCTACGCCCTGAAACGTATAATAATCCTTCGTTACGTTCCAGGCCAGCTCGCAGGTGTACTCAAATGACTGAATGAGGCCTTGTTCTTCCAGTTCGTTCAAGGTCCTCTTATCAATGAATTTCTGCAATTGTGAAAATGCTTTTTTATAATTATGCAGACGCTGTTTCCAGCGGATATCGCTGCCATACGTCTTCCTTTCAGGAAGATATTTATGCTTTACTGTTCTGGTAGTGTTTTCAGAATTCATCTTAAAAAATGCTTAAACAAATTTAGCCATTCATCAAAAAACATCCTATCAAAAAAGAATAGCTAAAAGTTTTAAGCAAGGTCGTTTAGCCCTGCGTTGACAAAGTGCTTTTTAAATGATATTTTTATAGACAAAATATATCCTGGTGTCTCCCGGCAATGTCTTCATAGCAGGCAACGATCCGCTCACTTATTTAAAGGCGATCCGGCCATGGCTCCGTCATGTTCACTGCAAGGATGTTCCCAAAGCAATGGCAGAAGCAGATCGCGGAGAAGAAACCGGGATCGCTTCATCGGAGGTATCTATCGGGAATGGCGCAAATGCAGGCCATATTGAAGCTTGTATCAATTATTTGAAAGAAACCACATGGGACGGAGTCTTTTCAGTCGAGACACTTGGTACACCGGGCAATATCCGTGAAAGTACCGAATGGCTGCGGTCTGTTATTGCCGCGCCTGTAAAACACACTATTGCCTGATGGTAAAATTAAGATCAAAGAGCGGCATTTTATTCTGGCTGACCGGCCTGGGCCTTCTGGCCCTGGCCGGATGGCTATGGATAAAACAAGGAACACCGCAGAGCAGCCCGGAAACGGAATTCAGCTTACGGAATGGCTTGCGCCTGGAAGTGATCGCGACCGAACCCGATGTCATCAATCCCATGACCATGTGCGTTGATGAGGAAGGAAACATCTACGTTACCGAATCGGCGACCTACCGGTACGGGGTCGAAGGCTCCCCTTCGGGAAAGGCTGACAATACGATAAAACGCATAAAGCCCGGTACGCAAGGCCGGCCGGAAGAAGTAGAAGAAGTAAAGGTAGTAGCCAGCGGGTTTGAGAATCCCGTAATGGGCGTATACATTTATGAAAACAAGCTGTACGCCACCTGTCTGAATGAGTTGTTCGTCATGGACATCACGCCCACCGGCGACCTAGTTAACCGCAGGCTCCTGGTAAAAGACGCCGCGGAACCCTGGAACCCATTCGGTATGTACCGGGTAGCGGTGGGGCCCGACGGCCGGCTTTGGCTGGCGATCGCTGACCATCCCGGAACAATACCTGTAACGCTCACGGGTTCCGACGGCAAAACCGTGCAGCTGAGCGGGCAGAGCGGAGGCATCGTAAGCTGTAACCTGGATGGTTCCGGCCTGGAAATGATGGTGGAAGGCTTTCGCGCACCCTTCGCCTTTGATTTTGATCCCTGGGGAAACCTTTGGGCCGTTTCCAATGGTGAAGGCAGCCCCAACCTGTATGTAAAAGTGATCCCCGGCATGGATTACGGGTACCAATCGAGGGATGTTTCCTATGCCTGGCTGGCAGGAAAAACGTCACTTGCCCCGCCCGTATATGAGATGGGCGCCGGGGCCAATACAGCCGCGCTCCACTATTACAGTTCCCTGTTCGGCGATTCCTTCCGGGGAAGCATCCTCATGGCCAATTGGGGCAGCCACGGAGCCAATCCCGGCAACCGGAGCATCAAGCAATTCTTCCTGGATAAAGACCGCACAAGCGGCGAAGAACAGCTGGAAACACTTCGGGAAGCTGAGCAACCGCTTATTACGTCCGCCGATACCATGTTCAGGCCCACCTGCCTGATCCCCGCCCCGGATGGCGGATTGTACCTGGCAGACTGGCATGGAGTTGACGATGAAAGCAACCAAACCGGCCGCATTTACAAAATTGTCCCGGAAAACAACCGGCCGGAACCAGGCCCCGCCATGGAAGAGATCCGGAAAATGGATCCGGAAAGCCTGAGCGGGCTGCTGAGTCACCGGAACCATTTTACCAGGGAACAGGCCATTCAAAGGCTGGCCAGGTCCGGCGAAGCAGCTCTCCCGGCGCTGGGTAAGGTATTGGATAGCAGGGAAGACCCGCTGGCTGCCGCGGGGGCAATTTGGGCGCTGGTCAGGATAAACACCAACTCCGCCGCCCAAAAATTAAAACAGGCACTCCAGCATCCCGACACCAGGATACGAAGCCTGGCAATGCGCCAGCTGCGGGACATGAAAGCGCTTTTTTTAACCAAAAACGAGCTGGAACTCCTGGCCCGGCCCCTTGCACAATCCGATCCCTCCGCGGAGGTAAGAGTAGAGGCCGCCCTGTCATCAGGCAGCCCGGAGGCTATTAGCAAAGGCCTCCTGAGCGCCCTGGAAATTGCCGCTGACAGACGCCTGCGCTACCGCATCGGATTCGAACTTGGAAGGAACGCCAAAATTGAAGTACTGGAGAAACTGGCCGGATCCACGGACCCCGAAATGCAGAAGATCGCTTTCATTGCCGCGGAAACCGCACAAAATGAAGGAAACGCCCTGGCGCAGGCCGTAGCAGGCTGGGATATGGGCGTTGTTGATCAAAATGCCGGGGAAACACTCGTCCGGAGGGTACTGTCGGGCAGCGGTCCGCTCTCCACCAGCGAACGGCTAACCGCCCTGAAGTGGCTGGCCACACAGCCGGCCGGCCCAGAGGAAAAACTGATCGCTTTTTTAGCCGCCTGCCTGGAAGACCCGGACTATCCCGTCCAAATGGCAGCGCTGGAAGTAATAAGAAATAGCAAACCGGCGTCACCGGACCTTGGACAAGCCGTGCTGCATGCAGCGCATGAAGCCGGAAGTAAAAACCTTGCCTTTTTGCAGGCAGAAGCCATTTATGCATTGGGAAGCTTTAAGAAAACAGCGGAAAGCCACCATTGGTACTCCTGGATAAGTAATGCTTCCGCCGATGTGGTTACCGCCTCCTTACGGGCCTTACGCCAGGGCATCAGGCCCCCGGCGCTCATGGATACCCTATGGCCGGCAGCCGCCGAAGCCGCCCGTACACACCCGTCACTTGCCGGAGACGTCGCCTTTACTTTCCGCCGGCAGGCCGCCGCAGACGAAGCCCTGAAAAACCTGGCAAATCGCGGTGAAGACAAGCAGCAGCTTGCCCGCGACATCCTTTCCTCGTTAAAGGAAGCTTCTGTTCAACGCGGCAAATGGGCCTTCGCCAGCGCCTGCATCGCGTGCCACACAACCGACACCCGTTCAGACGCAGAAAAACTTGGCCCCGGGCTTGCCAGCATTGGCGCTTCCGCCAGGGCTGAATATATCGTTGAATCCATCCTGGAACCCAGCAAAATCCTGAAGACCGGATTTCAATTGGAAACACTGGAGATGCAAGACGGACGCACCCTTTCAGGGCAAGTGAGCATGAAGGATAAAAAAGCAGTCATCAGCAACCTGGGTGCAGAACAAATAGTGGACCTTGACGATATCAAAACACGCAGCACCAGCCACCTGTCCCCCATGCCATCCGGCCTGGACAACGGCATGACAGTCGCCGAACTTGCCGACCTGACGGCCTATCTTTTATCACTTAACGGAACAGAATAAAAACTAAAAGCCGCCATGCACATTAACACCTCATCCCTCCGGCAATGGGCCGGTATTCTCCTGCTGATATTTTTTATTTACCCAGGCTGTTCAGGCGGATCGGGTTCCAAGTCAATTAAGGTACTCATTGTCACCGGTATGGACCATCCCGCCCATGACTGGGAAACCACCTCCAAAGCCGTCCGCCGGGAACTTATGAAAGACCCGCGCATGAAAGTGGATATCCTTGATAATCCCTACCGCCTTGACACTGTCGACCTGCAGGCAAATTACGATGTCGTTTTCCTTAACTTCAACAATTGGGAAAAACCGGACCCGGGAAAGGAAGCACAGGAAAACCTGCAAAACTTTGTAGCGGAAGGAGGCGGACTGGTATTGATGCATTTCGCTTGCGGCGCTTTCCTGGACTGGGAAGAATTCCCCCAGCTGGCCGGCAAAGTCTGGGATCAAAAGAACGCGCATGACCCCAGAGGCCAATTTACCGTAGAGCTTACGGATACCACCCACCCCGTGACCAAGGGCATGGAATCCTACGTAACTGATGATGAACTCTATACCTGCCTCACTGGCAGCAAACCGGTAGCATTGCTGGCAAGGGCACGCTCCGTGGTAAGCCACGACCAACATCCCATGGCCTTTACCCTCAACTATCAAAAAGGGAAGGTATTTCATACCACGCTTGGACACGACGCCCGCGCCGTGCAGGTGCCGGGCACATCCCGGCTGCTGAGGAACGGGGTGGCCTGGGCGGCATCAGCACCTACCCACACTGGCCCGTAACGGTAGCAAATCAGGCCTGACGTAGCAAGTTACTTTATTAGTTCTTTGGGATTTAACAAGGGCAAAATTTCATTTTGAAGTATCGTACCCCGGAGTCGCTCGTATAAAATTCCCCTAACCGTACCTGTTACGATCCCAAACAAGTTAACCATTAACGTATCGGGAATCTGATATCCTTCTTCCGCTTTCTTGACAACTAATTCGAAAGGAAGAACTTTAAATCGCACCGAAGTCTTTAGCTCACCAAAAAGGGTATTGAGTTCACGGATATTCAGCTTGACTGTGGTAAGGACCTCCAATTCACTTGAGTCACTCAAAACACGTACCTGGAATTCAGACTGAAATTCCAATGCATCGTCCGCCTCGATGTTAAAAGCACCTACTTCATATTGAGAAAATCCCGATACAATTATTGAGGATATCCTCATCTGGAATTGAGGACCTGCTTTACTTTCCATTATTTTAACGTTTCATATTCGATGTCAGTGACGTTCATCATTGACTTACTTCCCTGTCTAAATGAAAATCCATGACTATCATCATTAGAAATAAACATCGTTAAATGGTCATCAAAGGACCAGAATATTTGCTCTCTAATCTTTTGCCGCAAAATTTCGTCGTCCTTTAAAAATATTCTAAAGTCAAACTTCGCGGCAAAGGCCTTCTCAAACTTGCTAATAAAAGATACATTTACGTTTTTAACGCCTGTCATCAGTTGGCTGATGTATGATTCGGAATATCCCAGTTCGATGGCTAGCTCCCTGTTTGATAAATTCTTGGAATCCAAAATCTTGTCAATCTCCTTCATAATCCGCAAACTGACTAAAGATTCATCCAAACTGTTTCTATTCTTATCGATGTACGACTGAATGGAAAACTGCTTTGTTACTTTGCTCATGATAATAGCCTTTTTTGAATCTGAATGTACTCTATAGCATCAATTGTAGTAGTCAACTTTTTTGTGTTTTCTTGCGATTCTTTCTTTCCGTACCTGCAAATATAGAGTTCCCTATACCCTTTGTTTATCATTTGCAGCGTATAAAATCTATGCTGATCAACTTTTATCGCGTAAACGGATCCAAAATCAAAATCTCGCTCCCAATTATATTGCGTCTAATTATAAACGTTTTCCTTTACAGCTTCAATTACCAAAACAAACTTCCTGGTCAACTTCTCACTCCTATTTATCTCGTTGAACTTCTTTGCAAGGTCAGAGTTGCTTTGATTCAGATATACTCTAAATCGGTTCTCATGACACTCGCAGATTAGGTAGAAATTCTCCAAGACAAATTAAGCTATTGGTTAAGTGCAAACTTAAATAATTATTTGCAAAAGGCCAAGAAATAAAGAGGACGTCGTTTGAAACAAGCTAATTTATTGCGTAACAGAAAAATAATCTAAAATCTACGCGCTGATTCGCAACATCGCGTAGCGGAGATATTAGGAGCAACCGTCATTATCGTTCCCTGGGGCGATACACATCGTTATCGTGTTTAAACGGACCTACCTTTATTTTTGTTTCTCAAAGTTTTTTAATAGTTTAGCTAGAGCAGCAACGTTTATACCTTGGCCGATGGATTTAGCGCAAATAATCAAAAGGATCGATGAAGTTCACAAGCGGAACAGGAATACCGAAATGTTATTGCTGATCGGCACCAGCCTCTTATTTGCTTGCGGCATTACTTGTTTTATCATGGCCATCGTCAAGCAGGAATATGCCTGGGGAATGCCGCCCGCCATCACCACGGGGCTGCTTTATTATCCGATTAAAGAGGTAAAAGAATTACGAAAGAAGAACATCGCGCTGGCCACGGCGCCGGTGCTGATCAACACGCTTCCAAAGTCAAAGGCAGCCGAAGAAATTTCCAAATTACTTGAAAACCTATTCGGAGACAGTGAATGAACAAGACAGTACAAAACTGATCCTGGAGCAATTGCTTTACCTGCTCCATAAAGAGCAGGCCCGGGAAACGGCTGCAAAGGACACCTCCTACCTGGAAGGCCGGTCCTATTTGATGGGACAGGACCGGCAGCTGCTGGGCACGCTCGCCCGGGAAAATGATCCTGATTCCGTCCTCAACAAATACGGCCCCTTCGGCAGTCCATACAGCCCTACCAGCATATTCAACAGTCATTCACCGTACGGAAGCCAATATGGCGCCTATAGCCTGAATAACCCCTATTGCAACACCCCTCCCTGGCTGTTCATTAATGGAAACCCGGTCGGACTGGTTACCGTGAACAACCAGCTGTCCGACAGAATTCCAACCGATACCTTTCTTTACCTGCTGAAGAACGACCCCGAATCCCTGGTGAACGAAAGCTCCCTGGTAAACAAAAGTTCTGAAAAACCGGACGTAGATATCCGTTCCCAATACGGGGGATCCTTTATCGTCGCGGAAGACGGCCAGTTCCTGGGAAAACTGACAAGCAATACGCTGGACAGCGAGTCCGTACTCAATAAGACCGGCCCCTACGGAAATGAATACTCCCCAACATCCGTTTTCAATAAATTCGGCGACTACGGCAATGGATTCTCGTCCCTGAGTGCCTTTAACCCGTTTTCGCCCACACCTCCGAAAATTTTCGTTGACGGTAAACTATACGGTTACCTGACCGAAAACGAAGGGGCGTCCGGCGGCAAGAAAATAGATCCGAAGCAATTGAAGCACTGGATCAGGGAAAATTTTTGAACGCGTCTACATCCGATCATCGATACTCCATGACTCTCTGCGGGCGGGCCATCTCCAAGATGAAGCTTCAGTCAAACCTAAATGGATAATCCGGACCATGCTGACCCCTTCAGAAGGGCCGGAATTTCGGATGTGCGAGAGCGATTGCAGCTCGTATTCACATGCCAATCCGGCAGATGCTGACCCCTCTGGGGAGGTAATCCGGCCCATGCTGACCCCTGTTTAAGACGGAAGGCGGCAGAATCCGGAGCATACTGACCCCTTATTGAATGGGTTTTGGTTTCTTGAGTGATCATTTTTCAATAAAGAAGATCACTACTGATGGCAGGAAAACCACGACCCATGAGTCAAGTAAAACAGCTTATACGTTTGCACCTGCAAGGCAATGGCAAGAAAACCATTGCCAGGGAGTTAGGCATCAGCAAAAACACGGTTAAGCAATATTTGGAAAAGGCAGCAGCCGACCCGCTTTCTATCAAGGAATTGCTTGAATTGGATGATCCGGTGCTGGAGGGCCGGTTTCATGCGGGCAATCCGGCGTATAAAGATCTCCGTTTTGAAGATCTGAAACGCCGCTTACCCTACCTGGAAAAGGAATTGGAAAAGGTGGGGGTGAATAAAATGCTGCTCTGGGAGGAATATAAACAGGCATACCCTGCAGGCTACGGGCGTACCCAGTTCTTCTTCCATTTCGCCCAGCTCTCCCGGGCCCGCAAACCCAGTGCAGTGCTCACTCATAAACCGGGTGATAAGCTCTATATTGATTTTTCAGGTAAAAAGGTGCATTACACCGACCGGGAAACCGGGGAGATGATCGTCTGCGAGCTATTTGTGGCCTGTTTGCCTTTTTCTGATTATGCTTTTTGTATCGCCGTCCCCAGCCAGCGCCTCAATGATTTCATTTATGCACTTATCCGCTGCCTGGAAGCACTCGGCGGGGCGGCACAGGCACTTGTGCCGGACAATATGAAAACGGCCGTCACCCGTGCCGATCGCTACGAACCGACCATCAATCAGACGCTCGAGGACCTGGCCAACCATTACCAGATGACGGTCGTGCCTGCCCGCCCCCGAAAACCAAAAGACAAGAGTTTGGCGGAGAATCAGGTGAAGCTGATCTATACCCGGGTACTGGCCAAACTGCGCAACCGGCAGTTCTTCGATCTTGATTCGCTCAACACCGCCATTACCGAAAAAATCCGGGAGCATAACCAGACCCGCCGCCAGCAGAAGCCCTACACGCGGGAAGAAGAGTTCCTGGCGGCGGAAAAAGATCAGTTAACGCCGCTGCCCGATAAGCGTTTCGAGCTGAAATATTATGCCGAGCTCAAGGTAGCCCAAAACGGACACGTATACCTTGGGAGGGACAAACATTATTACAGTGTTCCCTACACCTATATCGGCAGCAAGGTAAAAGTGATTTATACCCGCATGCTGGTACGCATCTATGCCCAGGGCAAACAGATTGCCTTGCATCAGCGAAATTATGCGCCGGGGAAATACACCTCGGTAAAAGAGCACCTGTGCTCCCAGCATCAGCATTACCATAACCGGAGTCCGGCGTATTATCTGGACCGGGCCAGACATACCTGCCGGGAATTATACGATCTCCTGGAAGCTCTGTTTGGACAGAACCGTTATCCCGAACAATTATACAACACCTGTGACGGGCTCTTCTCGCTGGCCCGCCGGAGCGACCCCGGCCGGTTTGCCCGGGCCTGTCAGATCGCGGCCGAGCATCGGGTATACTCCTATAAATTCGTGCAGAGCATCCTGGAAAACAACATGACTGAGCTTGAACAGGATCGTCCAATGGATCACCCCTGCCCGGAGGGAGCAATGTCCGCGGTAAAGATTATTACCAGCAGCTCACCTTGACACTTAAAACACCATCATAACATGCAAGAACTACTTTCACAACTGAAAACGCTGCGCCTGAGTGGCATGAGCCGTAGCCTGGAGGCCATGACAGCCACCCGGCAGCATCAGGAGCTTACGCTCATAGAAGGACTGGCACTACTGCTGCAAGCCGAAGAGGAAGATCGTGACCACAAACGGTTTGACCGGCTGATCAAAAATGCCCGATTCCGCTACCAGGCTTCCATGGAAGAACTGCATATCGATGCCGCGCGCGGTATTGATAAGACCCTGGTTACCGAACTGGCAAGTAATAACTACGTTTCCAAGGGAATGCCGGTATTGGTCGAAGGCGCGACCGGAACCGGAAAAAGCTTTCTTATCTCTGCCCTGGGTCATCAGGCATGCGCAGGAGGGTACAAGGTGGCTTATTACAACCTGCAAAAGCTATTACTCAGGATCAAGCTCACGCGGCTGGACGGCAGTATTTACAAGTTCCTGGAGAAACTCTCCAGAACCGATCTGCTCATCCTGGACGACTTCGGTCTGGCGCACCTGGATCAGCAGCAACGGCTGGACCTGATGGAAATCATTGAAGATCGTCATGGAAAAACAGCCACCGTCATTGCCAGTCAACTACCCATTGCCAGTTGGTATGACGTAATTGGCGATGACGTGATCGCGGACGGAATTCTCGATAGGTTAGTTCACAGCGCCTACAAAATCCAGCTTAAGGGAGACAGTCTAAGAAAAAAACGGTAATATTGTCACACCATCAGCTCTGATGGAAACCAATCCCCTCAAGAGGGGTCAGTATGCCCGACACCGGGGTCAGCATTGACGGAATATCCACCTAAACTCCCCACCCATTAAAGGGGAGCAAATAAGGCCGTGGGCAGAAGGTAAGGCTTCAAAGATTCCGTTTACCAGCCGGTAGCCGCGGACTTCAGAAGTATCCGGGTTTATTGTCCAGTATTCCCTGACGCCGGCCTTTTCATAGGCATTTTTTTTGTTTCCCCGGTCGTATTGGCAAGTAGAAGGAGAAAGCGCCTCCACTACCAGGTCCGGGGCGCCGTAAAGGCCACTCGTGCTGATGAGGTGCTGATGTTCCGCAAATACAAAAAAGATATCCGGCTGAAAGACATTCTTGCTGTCCAGGTAAACGTCAAAAGGGGCGAACAGGATTTTGCCGAGATGCCGCGCCTGGACAAAGTTCGCCATTGACAGAAAAATGGTTCCCAGTGCATCCTGGTGCGCATATGTCGGCGCAGGTTCCATCACGATCACATCATCGATCAGCTGGGCCCTTGCTCCTTCCGGCAGGCTTTTAAATAGTTCCAGGGGCGACACCGGGAATTTTCGTGGCCGCCCGGAAAAAATCTTCTTTTGTGCTTTCAGGTGATGCATCACTGTTCAGGTAAATTGGTACAGAAGTAACAAAAGTAAAGGTAGTGACACCTGGAAACAGCTGCAAGAAAATTCGTAGAGCTTTTGGCTATATTCCACCCCTCAGGGTTTCCACCAACCATTAAGGCTTGCCTTCAGCTTTGCCACCACCTCCGGGTATTCACCGGCCAGGTTATTGGTCTCAAAGGGATCATCAAATATATTGTATAGCTCGGGTTGTCCGGGTTCGTTTGCGGGCTCCGGATCAATTAGTTTCCAGGGATGTGTTAGTACCATTCTGTGCTGCAGGGACGCTCCGGGATCGTCTGCCGAGACCATGTCGTGGTCAAAATCAATGGCAAAGATGGTGTCGCGGGCCTCAAGCGCTTTTGCATCCAGCATGCTCAAGCCGGGCATGGCAGGTAGTGCGGGAACTGCGGCGGCGTCCAGCATGGTAGGTACCAGGTCAATGGTGCTGACCAGGGTCGTGGTATCCAGGCCGGGTTTGATGCGGTTGGGCCAGCGGAAGATCAAGGGTGTGCGGATGCCAATTTCATTCGGATCCTGCTTTGATCCCGGCATGTATGCATTGCTCTTTTCCGGATCCTGGATCCAGCCATTATCACAGGCATAGACCACAAGCGTATTTTCTGAAAGCCCTTTGTCTTCAAGTTCCTGAAGCAGTTCGCCAATTGTCTGGTCGAACCATTCGCACATGGCCCAGTAGCGAGCCACGGCCTCCGAGGGGGTTTTGTCGATGTATTTTTGCAGCAGCGAATCGGGCGGTGTATGAGGAGCATGGGGAAGAAAGGGCGCATACCAAAGAAAAAATGGTTTGTCCTGCGCCATGGCATCGTCAATAAAATCGAATACCGGCCGCAAGCCCTCGCGGCCAATCTTAAGGCCCTCGTCTCCGTGCCGGCCGCCGCGGGTTACGTCGCCATGGGTCATTCCCCCGGTAAAGCCGCCTTCTTTCCAATGTCCGCCCCACCATTTCCCTGACTGAAAGGATAGGTAACCTCTGTCCGCCAATAGCTGGGGCACAGTAGGGTGCTGCTGAAAGCGGTCCAGCCAGGGCTGAAAACGCTGGCGGCGCTCCAACATCCACTCTTTACTGTAACGCTTGCCTTCGAAATCAAACCGGGGGTCATTGCCCGTAATTCCATGCTGCTGCGGATAAACCCCGGTGATCAGTGTGGCCAGCGAGGGGCTGCACAGGGGAGCTACCGAATAGCCTCGCGTGTACGTTCTTCCCTCCTGTGCCAGGCGGTCAATATGCGGGGTCTGAATATAGGGATGCCCCGTAAAACCATAGTCGGTCCAGGCTTGGTCATCCGAAATGATGTATACGATATTCGGAAGCGCCTGCTTTTCTGAAGCTGTCTGTTGGCCCGATTTTCCTGCGCCCGTGCAGGCGGCGAGCAAAAGGCTGATGAAGCCCGCAGATAAAAATCCAAATCCTTTGATAATATCTTTCATGCTGATTCTGCGTTTTCGCTGAATTTGATCCTTTTCATTTTTGACTGTGTTAAAGATATTAATTTTTGGCAGTGGTTATACACTTGATAGACGTTTGTAACCGGAAACTCAAAGTGCACAGTTTTTGGCAATTAGGAATGCACAGTTTTTGGAAACAAGGGTGCACAATTACCGGGTCAAATATAGGTTAAGCAGTGGAGTGTTCAAAGATAGATTTTCGATGCTTTAAACGATAGCTTTTTCCGGTGAGTGTGATGGCTTCGCACCGGTAGAGCAGGCGGTCCAATAGAGCGGTTGCCAGGACCTCGTCGCCCAGCAGGCCTGCCCATTCAGCCGGCATCTTATTGGTAGTGATAATGAAGGAAGTGCTTTCATACAAATGGTTAATGAAGTTGAACAAGGCGACGGCCTGAGCTTTTTCTACCGGGAAGAGCATCATATCGTCGATGACGATGAGTTGTGCCTTGGTCAGGCGTTTATAGTCGGCCATGGCAGATCGGGTCATGTCTTTCATTTTCAGCATATTCATAATATCCTCCATTGTTCGGAAGAAGGCATTGTACCCTCCCTGGATGGCGTCTCTGCAGAGACCGGCCGCCAAATGTGTTTTACCCACGCCGCTGGGACCGAGCAGGATGATATTATAGATTTGATCTAACCAGTTAAGCTCCCTGAGCTGATTTAAGCGATTTTTAGGAAGGCCGTTCTCCACGGTGGCATCGTAGGCTTCCAGGGAAGAGGAGGCAGGCAGGCGGGCGGTTTTTAACCGCCTTTCCATTTCCCGCTGCTGGCGATGGGAAGCTTCTGTCTCAAGAAGATTCCAGGTGAATTCGGTCAGGCCCATTTCCTGGGATTCCCCCTGGGCGATGAGCGTGTCCAGGGAGTGGGCGATCCCGCTCATCTTAAACTGCTTGCACAGGTGTTTGATCTGTTCTTTTTTTTCTGTCATGATCTAATAGTGAAGTGGTTATTATTTACCGTTTAACAATTGCTCGTAATCATCGATATTACTTTTATCGGGGGCTGTCAGGGCCGCCAGCGGAAGCTTCCCTCCTAAGGGGTTTAGATAGCGGATGTTGCTTTGGCCGTCTTTCTGCTCCTTTTGTTTGCCATAGTGTGCTACCAGAGCCCGAAAATCGGTGGCGCTGACGATCTGCCGGGCAAGGGCATATTCCAGGGCTTGTTTCACGATCTCCTTATCGGCTCCCTGGATGATCTCCCTGAGCAGTAGCAGCTGATCGCGCACGTAACGGGGCTTGTCTTTCCGGATCCGCTGCAGCAGCTGCCGCCCCAGATCCGGCTCTTCCAGCAAAGCGGCTACCTCTTCGATAAGTGCCGAGATGGGCCCTGACTTATCCCGTTTGTGATCGTTATTGATGATCTTCTGTCCCTTCCCCGCAGAGATGGTATGCTTGCAAATCAATTTGCCTTCTTCCCCCCAGATTACCAGCTGAGTGCCCTCCACCTGAAGGGTGACCTGACTTCCCCTGCCCTGGTAGGTGCCCAGGGGAAGAGAGTAGTAATTACTTTTGAAGCAGATGGTGTTGTCTTTTCGCACGGTATAAGCTGCCTTCACCGGGGTAACGGCAATGGGTGTGTAAGGAACCAGGAATGGCTGCTCAGTGACCCATTCGCTGTAAGGGACCTTGCCGGTTCCCTCGTGGGTGAGGGCATTGGCGGTGCGCCCCAACCAGCCTAATGCTTCTTCCTGCAGGGTGTCCGGGTCGTAATAGGTACGGTTATACAGGAAGTTCTGCTTGACATACCGGATCACGTTCTCCACCTTTCCCTTGCTCTGGGGATCTGCCTTGCGGCAGAAGTGGAGGCGGAAGGCGCGCAGACGGACATACTGCCGGAAGGCATCGGTCAGGATCAGGTCACCATGGTTTTCACTGATAAGAAACAGCCGGTCCTGGTCATAAACGGCTTCCCCGGCGACTCCGCCAAAGAAAGCAAACCCTGCTTCATGAGCGGTGATGGCCTCCTCAGTAGTAAACGGATGATCCAGGAACCAAACATACTTGTAGCGGGACCGGGAAAGTACCATCGTCAAAAAAAAGACCTTGGCAGTACCGCCATCACTTCTGCGCATATTGTATTGCCCGAAATCAACCTGGACCTGCAGCCCATAGGGAAGCTCAGGGACGGGGCCACAGTCTCTCAACATTTTGGTGCGGGGGATGTTGTATTTTTCCCGCATGGAGGCGACGAAATTAAAAACAGTTCGGCTACTAACCGGGGGGAGATCAGCATGATGCTCCTTCAGCCAATCAAACAACTGAGCGGCTGATGTGTCCGGGTAAAGGGTTAAGCGTTCTTTGATAAACCCTTCATAAGGCAGCAGTGTTTTGGGGCGCCGGGTTCCACTGATCAGGTGCTGCTCATAGTCCTGCTCGCTCATGAGCAGGTACTTTTTGACGGTTCGTCGGTTAATGCCCAGCGTTCGGCTGATGTAGGACACGGAACAATCTTCGCGGTCCATGCGGTGAATCTCGTAATACATCATAAATTTGTTCAAGAATACATTCATCTTCGACGTGTTTTGGTGAACCGCCGAAGCTCGGGAAATCCGGGAATGGGGCCGCGGCCCCATTCCCGGAAAACCTGTGCATTCTTGTTGCCAAATTCTGGGTATTCCTATTTTCTATTTTTTGTGCATTCTTATTTTCCGTTTACAACGTTACTACATACTGGAAATTATAAGCTCAATTCCGAATGATTTTAGGGTCAAAAAGCGGGCAATTTGAGCTTAAAGCCCATACTGAATGAGCTTATTTGGATAATCCGGACCAAACCTTTCGAGCCATTAAACCATTCATGGAGCATAAGCATCTATTTCTCCCATAGTGTGGCCTTTCCTAAAACCCGCGGAAACTACAATCCGCCTTCCGGGAAAATGAAGAATATGAAAATGTTTCCTACCTATCAGTTTTAAGCGTGGACCAGGAAATCACAGACAGCGACTAAAATACTCCATAGACCAACTAGAGTAAATATCCAAAAAAATTCTTTAGCTGCTAATATCTTCCAACACAACGCTCCCAGGCGCTAATTGCACCCAATCGCCTATACGAACGCCAGACTTCACTACGGAACCCGCCCCAATCCAGGCGCCTTCTCCGACTTCTGCCCCTCCACAAAGACAGGCTCCAGGTGCTACATGAGCAAAATCGGCAACACGGCAGTCATGGTCAACAACCGCATTAACATTAATAATACAATGCCGGCCAATTTTGGCTGAAGCACTAATGATCGCTCCCGCCATCACAACCGAACCTTCGCCTATGTGACTTCTTTCCGAAATGATTGCCGAGGGGTGAATAGCTGTTCCGTAGGTAGTACTGATTTCAGTCGCCAGGTTTTTTCGAACCAAATTATTTCCAATAGCCAACAGAAGATGGTCAATTTCCATCCCAGGTTTATATTTTTTTACGGGGTAACCAAATAATTCCGAGATGGCGTCCCGGTCATCCAGCAGCCCGCTAATCAAAATCCCCCTGGATTCCAGAATTTCCAAAATTACTTTCGCGTGACCGCCGGCTCCGTATAAAAACATCAGGTTGTTTGACTTTTTAGTTTACGAAGTATAGAAAATTTAGCAGCCACATATATCGCGCTCAATACAAGCAGGATGGCAATAAACAGGGGCCAGTTGGTTCCACCGACCAATTGCAGCCAAAAGATCACCAGCAGATTTATCGCAGCCTGCAATACAAAGTATAATAACGAAACCGGTACGTGACCCATTCTCCGTTCATTTGCCATGTATTGGTACAAATGAGAACGATGAGCCTGAAAAATATTTTCCTTTTTTAACAAGCGATGAAAAATCGTAAGTACCGCGTCTACTCCATACACAGCAAAAAATAGTATATAAAGACCCTCCCCGGTATCCAGCACCAGCTGTATCATCCAAAAAGCCAGAAGAAAGGCGAGTGCCACCGCACCCACGTCTCCCGCAAAACATCGCGCCTTCTTCCTGAGGTTAAAATAAGCGAACACCAGGACAGCCAGCGCAATATAAATAAGCAGCGTTTCGTCTGTAAACTGGCTAATAGTATTAACGTAGAAAAAGCCTGCAATTGCTGACAGGGAATACAATGCAGTAATCCCGTTGATGCCATCCATAAAGTTAAAGGCATTTTTAAACCCGACTATCACAACCAGCAGCGGAATCCAGAGCAGCCAGCTATATATCCCCAGACCTGTTTCATATAATACCAAAGCCGCTGCAGTAAACTGTACCAGTAGCCGAATCTTGTTTGATAAGGTATAAATATCATCAAGGAAGCTGATCAGCGAAACTAACAGCAGGCCACCCATCAAAAAAGGATAATGCCAGCCACTCAACACCCACCAAATCAATGCGGCTAGTGGAACTATAATTCCACCACCCCGAATTACGATTCGATCGTGGGAACTGCGTTCGTTGGGTTTGTCAATGATGTTATAGCGATCGGCGATGCGGAAGTAGATGCGTTCGAGGAGTAGAAGAATCGCTAAAACGATAAGGTAGTACATTACTTTTCGAAACTTCTGATGGTTTCCAATAAGCCATCACGAGAAGAAACAGGCAAAGCTTTAATTCCCAAGGCGTTTTTTAATTTATGATTACTGACAACATAACTTTCAGTGAGCTTCTTTAGGCGCTCCGAGTTAAGTGGAAGGCGGAGTTTATCACCAACCCTTACAAAGGTTTGTATTAGTGTAGGTGAAAGAGACCAAAGACGCGGTTTAGAACCATTTGCCTCTCCCATTATTTTAATCACTTCGGAGGTGGCCAAAGGTTCGTCGTCGGCAATATTATAGATACCGCCAGGTATTGCAGGGTTATTCAATAACTGTTCAATAACAAAAAGCAAGTTGTTGATTGATAAAAAGGATCGTCTATTTTCAAAAGCTGCGAGAGGATAGGGAATGCCCTTTTTTACAACATTATATAGAAGATTTAAATTTCCTTTATTACCAGGGCCGTGAATCATACATGGGCGAAGAATAAAAATACGTTTCCCCTCAGGAAGTTCCTTAGACAGCAGGTATTGTTCAGCTTTATATTTGGATTCTCCGTACGAAGTTTTGGGGTTTGCTGCTACATCTTCATTCAACACGCCCAATACCGTATCAGCAACCGCTTTGACACTACTGAAATATATAAAATCGCGGGCATCGCTATCAATGAATAGGTCAAATAATTTCTTTGTAAGCCCTGTATTAACTTTAAAGTACTCAAGAGGATCAGAAGCACCTATAATATCGTGCGCTTTACCAGCAAGATGAATTACCGTATTACATTTATAGCATCCAAGCGAATTTAGATTGTGCCATAAAATACTTTCAGATACACCACCATCATGTCTGGTGTTCAGTCCTAAACAATATAATTCTTTTTCTGTGCTATATAAGTATCTTACTAAATTTCGCCCGACGAATCCAGTAGTTCCAGAGATTAACAATTTCATTCTTTAGATTTAACGCTAAACTTTGCAGCATTTCTTCCAGTAATAGATAAACGTAAGCTCTTTTGCCCTTCATGAATTTTATTACCACTATGAATCAAGGTACTTTGTGAAAGCGGCCTTTTTCCGCCATCCACCCAGCATTTTATATCAGATAATGGTATCGATCTAGAATTGGCGGCACCTTCATATTTGAAGCTGTTATCAACAATGGTTATTAAATTGCTTGTAGTTGGCATTACAAAAATCGTATGACTAATCGGCCCTCCTCGCTCACTGCTAATATTATGAAAAATATTTCCTGTGACATCGAGTGCATTGCTTCTTCGATCATCGCCGTCTAGAGCGTTGGCTCGTAAATTTATTGCTGCATTATTATAATTAAACAACCCTGCATTTTGCAAACTGTGTGTATCAAAGTAATTTCCAAGGATTGTACAATCCTTAAAAAGACCGGAAATGCCGCAAAACTTAAATGCACTAATTAGATTGTCACGTATTATTACTGTTACGGGAAACTCTAGGCGAACTCCAATATCGGCATTTTGAATCTCGTTATTGACAATTTGTATTTTACCGGCATTAGAAGTGATCTCATTATCGTTGACTGACCCGTGAATATAAACGCCACTAGAATATCCGGATGGTGACCGATCTACCTTTGATCGTTGAACATAAATCCTACACTCCTGCACCAGCACATCGCTTAACACTCTATTTTTTCTTGTCTTCCCATATGTCTTCGCACCGTGAGTGATGAAAATCCCCGTAAGGCATTCGCGAATCTCACATCTCCTTATAATGATATTTTCGGTTTGCTCATTACTTAACCATGCTCCAATATAAATCCCTCTATTACCACCACTTAAGTTAATTTTGACGTTTTCAATTTTTATATCCTTTGCATTCATCACTACGAGGCCATTTAACAATGGATCAAATGCCTTCTTATTCCTATGCTCATATATAATTGAAATATCCTTGATTGTAACATTTTCAATTTGTTCATCTATAGCCCAATGCCAGTTTCCCATCAATTTACCTTCCCGTGACGGCCCTCTTACAGCTACTATTTGCCCTTGTCTTGTCGTTGTTACTAAAGAGTTTAGCCTATCGTCATATTTTAATATCGTCTTATTACCCGCACCAGATACAGTTAAATTACTAAAATCAATGATCAAATCTCTTATAAAATATATCCCCTCAGCAAAATGCAGATGCCCTCCATTTGAATTTCTCAAGTCTAACATCATCTGCCTAACGTTCTCATAATTATTCCACGGTGATTGCGGCTTAACATTAGGCACCACTCCCCACCACTCCGGATAAAAATCACGTAGTCTACCGAATTTTATTTCTGGTAAGTCATCTGACGTATTGGCGTTTATAAAAATCCTTTTCCGTTGCGCCTGGACTATCCCATTGATGTGAATAGCTTCGTTTGGCCCTATAACAAGCTGGCCCTGATCAGTAAAGAATAAAGATATATTCTCATTAACAACAAGCGGATTACCCCCAATCTCTGTTTGTCTTGAAAATCGTATGGTGACGTTAGAATTTCCTCTATGGATAAATTGTATATTCTTCGAATTAAACTCCAGCCCTTCCGGCCAATATATTTCCCTTGCGTAGGAGTTTACCACAACGCTCCATAACAGGAAAACTAGAAAAAAGGCTTTGCTATTTGATTTTCGGAAAACCATCCAATCGTCTATTATTAGTATGTCGCCATAGCGAAAATATCACCTATATCCTCTTCAACAATAATCGGTACAAAAAAACAAACAAGCTTGTCTGTCTCCTCCAACGTGAAGGCTCGGATGCCAGTCTATAAAACCACTCCAAACCCAGTACTTGCAAAACCTTAGGTGCTCGCTTTTTACTTCCCGAATAGACGTCATAACTTCCTCCGAGCCCCATATATAGCGCCTTATCAAACTGCCCAAATAACTCATTCATTAAATACTCTTGCCGCGGACTTCCCATAGCAACAAATACAAAATCTGGCTCGGTAGCCTTTATCTCTTCAGCAATTGTGTTAATTTCCTCATGCTTGAAGTAACCATTCCTCCAGCCCTTAATCTCTATTTTCGGATACTCCTTCTTTAGTCTTGCTACTGTTGCTTCGAGGACATCTTGCCTTGCACCTATTAAATAAAAACTTTTCGATTTATAGTTATTTTTTATAATATCGAGCCAGAAATCTGCACCAGTTATTCTAATTGCCTTAACACCTCTCAGTCGTAACGCAAATACAGCCCCAATGCCGTCAGGGTATCCTATGTGATTATTTATAATCTGATCAAGTAACGGCTCATTTCGATTAAGCTTTTCGGGGTTCAGAGCTACCAACAGTCCTTTTTTCCCTTCAATAAAATCTAATAGTTCTCCAGTGGAAACAAAACCATAGGCTCTTTTCCCATTTATAACAGCAACGTCCATATATTACTCAATTCAGTTGATTATAATAGTACCATATCAATAAAATTATCGTTTTTTCAAAATCTTTGCCGGCACTCCTCCGACAATTGTATATTCTTCAACGTCTTTGGTTACAACAGCGTTCGCACCTATTATCGCTCCTCTTCCAACAGTTATACCGGGCATAATAATTGCCCCTCTACCAACCCATACATCATCGTGAATTGTCACTTCTTTGGGTACCGTACTGCCGCTAAGTACCATAGGAATTGTTTTATCATTGTAAATATGGGTTGAACTGTAAATCGCCACATTTGGAGCAATCATAACATAACTACCTATTGTGATCTTGCCCTGAAGGAATACATTTTCATTAATTCTAACATAGGCACCAATTTTAAGTGTTCGAGCATTAGATATATATATCCCATTTTCAAACTTTGAATTTTTATCATTCTGTGCAATCTTTAAGATTTTTGATATATACCACACACGAATGCGGTTTGACACCATTAAAAGCCTTGAATGAGGAAGTTTAGATATGATAAAATAGTATAAAAATAATTTCAACCTATGCATACTCACTACTGAACCTTTTCGTACCGATGATTGTCACAAACACCCCTAAAGTGGAAGCCAAAAGAAATCCAAAAGAATTCATTAAAACAGGGGTAAACATGCTCATAATAAACAGATAAAAAACTAGAAAACGTACAATGAAACGTTTCGCCCTGCCTTCTTTTAAAATGACAGATCTCGCAAGCTTCAGAAAAAATGCACCATACAGTAAAAACCCGATTCCAATTTCAGCTATAAATGTGAATAGAAACACATCGTATATTGGGCCTCGATTCGCTAAACCATCGCCAAGGATTCGTCGACCTATATTAAACTCATTATATACATGCGTCTGCTGAAGTGACATTTGAGAACCAAATGTTCCTGGGCCGGAGCCGAATGGTGCATATTTATCAAAAACGTCGACAGAATACTGCAATATTTGCCATCTGACATAATCATCGGTCATTGCTACTTCATTTGCTTCTTGAAAAAACTCTTGGTAGTATATAAAAAGCCCAGCGCACACAACAACCGCCGCAACGATAATTTTCAATGTCCGTTGCAACTTAGACTTGATGGAATAGGGGAAAAACACAAAAAACGAACTTAACAAAAGCACTTCCTTTCGGGAAAACGATAATAGACATATTATCACGGACAAATACAATAATACACTTTGTCTTACATTGTTTTTATGACTCAATACTTTGTGATAATAAAACCAATATATCACGTAAAGGGACATAAAACTTGCAAGACTAGGCCCGGATCCGAAAATAGACACCAAATAAAAATTTCCAATGCCTCGATTGAAGTTAGAAACCCCAAAAAAATTTCGAACATCGCTGGAAAAATAAACCTCGTAGAACGTAAACGCAATAATTACAACAACTACATAATCCAAAAGCACTTTTATGTCTCTAATCATTCGTTCTTTCACATAGGGGGAAAAACTATAGAAATACAGAAAATAAAAGAAAAACTGTAAGTAGAGCAAAATCTGGACATAACTGAGCCCGCCATTTCGACGAAGAATGGTGACGAAAACCATATAAAGAACTATATATAGTATATAAAGATAGTTCCGATTAACCTTATGATTTTTAAAAAACCGATAGACAAATAGAAAAAATACCACTAGACTGATAAGCTCATTGTATATATCAAACGGAACACCCGCCTTGAGTGTAAGCTTATTGACAAAGGGTTGAATTATTAGCAATACAAATATTACTTTATGCATTATACAATATTGAAATGCTTGATGTTCGTTAGGTACCCTTCCCGAAAGTAATTAGCCCTAATATGATCCTGTGTTTCTAAATGTAAAGCAGTAAGATCTTCATCTTCCTCTATAACACTTGAATAAATCTTCTCAGGTTCGAAATACTGTGTGCTTAAATTATTGATATTATAGAAAAGCGTTTTAACATTAAAAAAACTAGCTTCTATCGCTGTTGTTGAATATATTGTTATATTGTAATCCGAATACTTTAGAATTTCATAAATGTTATACTTCGGAAGCACCACCACGTTCTCCGACAGATAATTCCCGTAAAGCCTGTTAGGATATTTAGGTCGCACCACAAATAAAAAAGTTGGATTTCGTATTGCTTGCCGCTTTACCCACTGCAGAACCTTTCGTTCTTTAACCCCCTGAAGTGTCACACAAAAGACCTTGCTATACTTACGTACGAACTCTTTTAGCTCCTCGCTCTCTGATGTATTTCTTACATGTTCTAGCCAAAAGCTGCCGACTGGATGTATTTGGTTTTCCTTAAAAATGAAATCCGCCGTTCTACATCCCTTTTCATATTCGCCGAATGAAATAAAATCATCGGGAAAAAAGTCGTAGAAGTCATGTTCGCTCCTATAAAATTGATGACTATTGCCCACATAACCATGTTGAGCTTCTATAACTCTTATCCCAAGATCTTTAGCGGCTTTTACAATACTGCTTCGTGAGTAATAGCACAAAACGAATATAGCTTTGGGCTTAATAAACTTAAAAATAAGGCTGTAGACATAGTATTCGGCTAAAAACCGCTTACCAAGTTTTTCATAATTTATTGCGAGGCCGTATTCCTGGTTAATCTTTCGCAAAACCTCATCTCCTTCTATTTTTAAGAATCCCATTAACCTGGCCAATACTGTTGATATCAACTTTACGGGAAGATCAGAAACTACATTTGAGGAGTAGGTACTGCGAACCGGAAAATGTTTTGTAATAGCCCATTCAATAAAAAAACATTTCCTTTGACCGACATTATCCGCAATAGCATCAAAAAAAATATCGAAATATTTATCGTTAAGACTCACGCGTTTATCCGCATTGTTAAAAAATATATAATCAATATTTCTAGTCTTAAACCAATTTGGTAAGCCCCAAAAAAAGCTACCTAATAAATGTAATAAGTTCTTTGTCCTCAAATGGGAATCATAGCCGTATTGACTTCGAATTAACTCCAAATGAATTTTCTGTCTAAGAAATATCCAAATCGGTATCTTTCGAACTTTTATATCTTTTACTCGATGATTCTGTTCAATATCTCTGAGATTCTTCTTCTTGACCATGAAAACTAGTTGGGGTCGTTTGGAAACTACTTCTTTATAGCGGCGCGCACTTTCCTCCAATGCCATAATAAAATTGGCGTACCGATGCCTGCGAGCATAATACATTTTGCCAATATCCTCTTAACTAAGGAAACGTCTTGATATAAGGGCTCAGTTAAAAACATCAAAGTTGTCAACAAAAAACCCGCGAAAAAAAAGCTAACAATGTTCAAAACGCGATATGGTATATAAAAGATCCTTTGACTATAGTAAAAGGACACAATGCAAAATATCACCCTTGAAATTAAGCAGGCAATCGCAGCTCCTAAAAATCCATAAAAAGGAATTAATAAAAAATTCAACGCTATATTGAATGCAGCGCCGAAGATTGAAAGTCTAAAAAGATACCTAGTATGATCTAAAAAAAAAACCGAACTAAAGCAATAGTAGAAGCCATTAACAGCAAAAGCAAACGATACGTAAGGAACTATCTTCCATGACTCGCCATACTGAGATTTCGATATTGCTAAAAGTAGTTCAGGAGCTAGCCAGCTCATAATTGCTGCAAATAATATATAAACCAATGTAAGGCTTTCCGCAACGACCGCCAGTTTGTTCTTGTCAATATAATCAGCTTTCACCTGTTGGAAAAACCATGGGGTATAAGCGGCATTTACTCCTAAAGTTACTATGCTTAATACTTTTCCGAATTGCGACCCTATATCAAAAATTGCTACAATTTCAAGCGAGGTTAAGCGATTGAGAATAATTCTATCCGACAAATTCATTGCCCAACTAAATAAGTTGTGGGGCAGTATTGGCAAGGAATATTTTAAGGTTTTCTTAATAAGAGAAAGATTTAAATTCAGAGAAATATTTCCCCACATGTCTGCTAAGGCAATCATAAACATTACTAGATTGCTAATTGCCATTGCCATTAATACTCCATTGGCTTGCTTATCTCTTATTAAAATAAAATATAGATTTAGCCCAATCAGAATAACAAAGTATAAAAGATCATACATTGACGATTTGAACGCACGTTCTTTTGCTTTTAAATATGACTGATAGAAATAATATAGTGGTTGCAACAAAATACTAACGCAAGCAAGAAAGAACGTAGGATAGGGGTTTACACCTCGAAAAAACACAGTTATGAACGCCCCACTAAATATTAACATTATAGCGAATATCAGCCCGCTAAATATCATTAGTACTGCCACATTAGAACCTAATAACAGCCGCAAATACTTAGTTTTACTTTTATATTCCTGATAATAAAATGCCGTACTTCCTCGAATGGATAGACCTGCAATTAGCACAAAAAAAGGAATGCCCGCCATGAATAGGCTTATAATTCCGTACTGATCTTTCGTAAGGTAAATCGTATAAAGAGGAAGCAAAAAAAAACTTAAACCTCTTTGCAGAAGGGTAAAGAATGAATAAATAGCAGAGTGCCTAAGAAGATTATTCGTCATCTATACCGCTGCTTATTCGATGCGAATTTTGAGAACTATCTTTTTTACGTGTCCAGGTTCTGTAGCTATTAACCCAGGTTGATGAACATCTTTGGGTGAAAGTAGTAAAAACTGACCTCTTGTGACTTTTATTTTGGCACCTATACCCTTGAATAAACGATAGTCATCACCGACGTTATATTCTGTTCGTGGAGAAATATCGTTGATATGAGAAATTGCAATGTTCTCAACACCATCAACAACAAATTGAAGATCATAGTATTTTCTATGTGCTTCCCACATTTCCTCGTTAAATTCTTTGGTCTGATATTCTTGCACCAAAGCAAAAACATTATCGCCGTCAATATCTTGTTTACCTACGGCAAGATTCATTAGATCGTCATGATTAATCAAAAATTCCAACCCTTCTCTTATGTATGGGTGAAGATTGTAGTAAAAGCTTGCGTTCTTTATCTCGTCAAAAATCATAATGTTATCTCCAATTTTCTTTTTCCGGGACGCAAAATCAAGCCAATATTTTTCGCTATTTCCTCTCCCCGCCTTTTGTTTGCTTCAAAGTTGTCATTTATTTTTTCCAAAACGAGATCGTCTACGGTTCTTTGTTCAACTTGTAAATTCTGTAGCACAACTTTCTCTTCCTGGATCAACCTTGCAATCTCAAACAAGCTTGGGCAATACCCAGGGATGAAATGCCTATATATATCTTCTAATAAAAAATAATCTTCTAAGTAATCACAAGTTAACCGAATGTTAGGCGCGAACAAAGCCGTCTTAATATCAAGGTATCCAATATTAAAAAAATCCGGCCTGTTAACAAATGGCCCCCAAATTTCAGTGTCACTTTCCTTTTTCATCTCAACAGCAACTTCAAGAGCTTTCGTCGTGATAAAATATGGCGCAAGCCCGATGGGAACCCCTGAAGTAAAAACAAAATCTGATGGTTCTCTTCTAACCCAATCGACAATGATATTTGCAATATGCGGCGAGTGCAAAGGGTTATCGGCTGTAATGCTTAAAAACGCGTCAAACCCGTAATATTTAGCCGCATCCAGTAGTCTGGCCAACACATCATGTTCTGATCCCGGAAAGAACTTTATTTGATGTTTTAATGCGTAATCATATAGCAAAGCATCCTGAGAATTTGTCGAAGTACACATGACGACACCTTCGATACCACTTACTAGCTGACATCGACGAATTACATGTTCAATGACGTTTAAATTATTTAACGGCAGTATTACTTTTTGCTTCAATCGGCTGCTCTTCAATCGAGCGGTAATAAAGTATCCTATTTTCATTTATTTGCGCTAAATTGACCAAAATCTGTTTTCTGGAACTTATAAATCACGTTCGCGAAATCGATAAACTCATCTTGTTCTATATCCTTAGATGCTATTGCGCCCAACAGTTGAGGCAAGAACTTTTGTAAAATATAAGTACTTTCATTGGTCCGCTTAAAAGCTATTTTGGCAAGGGTAATGATTTCACCTTTTTTTATAGGTGTGCTTGCAACAATAGCCTTTTTCATCGGACCTGTGTTTCCATAACTTAACTCGGCCTCAGACATTTTTAGTATTCCGTCTCCAGCAGCAGTCCATGCTGCATCCATCATTTTACGTATTTTTGCAAACTGCTCCATGCTCACCGCTGATTGGGAGTCAATTCGCTTCTCGCCGAATACATGTGTAAAATGCTTTTCGCAGACATTAATTCCCATGGGAATTCCTAGTATAGAAACGATCTCATTAAACTCATCACTTGGATCTGTATGGTCGGCATATCCGACTGGAAGAGCGAACAGATTTTGTAATTTAATCATCTTCTTTAGGTTGATATTTTCATATCTGGTAGGGTAATTTTGGAACCCGTACATTAAAAAAATATCATCTTTACCTAAAGATTTTAACATCTCTATCGCATAGCTAATTTCGTCAATTGAAGACCCTCCGATACCGAGAATAACAGTTTTATCAAACTCCGAAGCTTTTTTTAATAGAAAATAATCATTTAGGCCTGTGGCATGAAGTTCAATCGCCTTAAGCGAGTCGCTTTCTAGCTTAACCGCAAACTCAATAGACTTTAAATCATTACACAATAAAATGCTATCCAAGCCCTTCTCAGAGTTATAGGCAATGACATTCTCCCATTGGCTTTCCGTTAGCATCCATTCTTGCAAAATGTGATAGGCGTCATGGGTTTTAATCATGTAATCATCCAAGTCTAACAATAAATGGAATTTGATTGCATTCGCCTTTGCATTCGCGCCATGATCAATCAATTCCCGTAAAAATAACTCATCACCTTGATGATGGAAGGCGGTTTCGCCGATAAGGTAAGGTTTATTACTTGGTAGCATTAAAATTTTATTTTGTTAATATCCACCTGAGCTTTCTCAAAATCTTCAGGTTTTCCTATATCTAGCCAGTAACCGGCTAAAGGATAAGAAATAATCTTATGATTTTCTACCAATAGTTTTTCCATAAGATCAGTCGCATTGAAAAAAGTATTTTGAGGCAAATGCTTTAATACTTCCCTTTTCATTAAATATATCCCGCCATTGGAATAATATGTATAGGTGGGCTTTTCTTTGAAGCTTACAATATGTCCATTATTGGTCTCCAAAACCGCATATGGCACATTAACGGAATAAGGTATAGTTACAACCGCAAAATCTGCTTCATTCTTTATAAAATCCAGAAAAAAATGCTCATAATCCAGATTGGTAAGTATATCCGAATTTGTAACTAGCACATAATCGTGTGTGAAGTCTTTTATTTTAGATACCGCTCCTATTGTACCCAGCGGTTCGTCTTCCCATACATACTGTATTTGAATATTTTTCCTGGCACCGTCCGCGAAGTATGTTTTAATCTGGTCTCCAAGGTACTTGACGGAAAACCAAAAATCGTCTATTCCATAAAGAGCCAATCGATCAACATTGTACTCCATAATAGGTTTGTCCCCTACTCTTAACAAAGGTTTGGGAATAGTATCTGTTAAGGGCGTTAAGCGTTGACCTCGCCCGCCCGCCATTACTACCGCGTCAATAGGAAGATAAGATCGTGTTTCTCTAAAATTAACCACATTTACAACCTTATTTTCCTTATTTAGTATTGGTAATACTCTAAAGTTTTTTTCCCTATATTCGATAACCTGATCGATATCAGTTTCCCCCTTTCTTAAAAATTTGGGATTAGCTTGAATAATTTCGTCAACGCGGCATGACGTGGATAGCCCTTTGATCAAACCCCTTCTTACATCACCATCAGTTAAAGAACCTATTAAAGTATCGTTTCCATCCACTACGAATAGTATTGCGTCTTTTGCAAGTTCATCCAAGCGGATGAGTGCCTGTAGAATTGTTGTGCCCCGTAGGATTAAATGATCTCTATAACTCCTCATTGTTAAAGTTTTTCAAAGACTCCAAAATCGCCCTTGCGGTTCCCGGTCTATAATAAATGTTAACTCCTGCAAAGCGCCCTTTAGGCAGGAGCGACAAAGCCGCATGATTTATTTCTTTCGCGTCAAACGATGTATTTACGACATTCCCGCTTTGCGCCCGTCCTTTTTGCCTATCTCCTACATTTATTACATATTTCCCAAATGATGCGGCCTCAATAATTCCGCTTGATGTGTTACCCAGCAGAAAAGTGCAGTATCGCATAGCAGCGAAATAATTTAATTTCCCAAAGGTTTCAATTAAAATAACCTGATCAGCTTCTTCATTTTTCAATTGAAGTAGATTCGCTCGAAATATTGTTCCGTACGTGTCAGCATTAGGCATTGTTATAACAAGCTTCATATTCTTAGATAGCATTTTCAAAGCTTTATACATTTCCTTTGCATTCGCACGGTTTCGCTCGGGCGATACTGTTTCTGGATGAAAAGTAA
Source organism: Anseongella ginsenosidimutans (assembly GCF_008033235.1). Taxonomy (GTDB): domain Bacteria; phylum Bacteroidota; class Bacteroidia; order Sphingobacteriales; family Sphingobacteriaceae; genus Anseongella; species Anseongella ginsenosidimutans. Next base: position 1,701,307 of record NZ_CP042432.1, on the reverse strand, counting down.
TCAAGATGAAATCACCTTGAATATTATATCTATTTCTGAATTCATCCTCGTCAGGAATATTTAAGTTTCCGATTTCATCAATAGATAGGGAACCAACAACATTAATACCTTTCTTATTTCCGGTAATATCTATAATTCTTTCAGCAAATAGTTGAGTGGCGGGAAAATGTAACTTTGCGGCCAGCGTAATCTGATGTCGGTAAATATTATCAATAGCCCCAAGCGTTGTTTCTCCACCATGCAAATGCGCGAAATTTACATCATATGGTATCCCTGCCTGCACAGCGGCAGCCATTTCAAACCGATCTCCCAGGCATAGTACCCAATCATACATATGATCAGCCCAAAAATCCGAGAATTTTAACGCAGTTAACCCATATGCAGTTGATATCGAATGCTCATCATCGTTCGTAAGCAGCGAAGCAATCTTGTAAATTTTCGGAAATCTAGCCTCGACTATCTGTTCAACAGTATATCCATGAAATTTAGAAAGGTGAGTCCCGAACGCAATAATCTCCAAGTCAAAAAAACTATCTTCTTGAATACGTTTCAATAACGACGAATAAATACCAAAATCAGCTCTTGAACTTGTTAACACTCCAACTTTCATTCCGATTCGTTTTAAAAGACGATTAGTTCGTCCGCATCAAAATCTTTAGAAGCAATTCTCCCTATTACTTCATCCCATCGCATCGGAGATATGCCATTCCCAGGACGTTTGACGGTAATATTATCCTCTGATAGAATCTCGCCCTTCTGAATTTTCCTGGCAGCCACGATACTTTTTCTGGCTATTACTAAGTTCTTTGACTCCGAGGGGGACGGTGCTTTTAAGCCTGAGCCCGCAATGGCAGATTCAATATTCCTTATGCCCGAGACCATTTCTTTCAACTCCAATGGATCAAGCGAAGCCCTGTGATCGGGCCCTTCCATATTCTTATCTAATGTGAAATGCTTTTCGATAACGGCTGCACCTAAAGCCACTGCAGCAATGGGAACTTCTATTCCTAAGGTATGATCGGAATATCCTATTTTAGTTTTAAACTCCCTTCCGATATGAAGCATCGCTCGCAAATTAACGTCTTCCATTGGCGTAGGATACTCCGTATTACAATGTAAGATTGTGATATTTTCCCGTTTTAACCCGTTGTCCAAGAATACTTGTACTGCATCATGAATCTCTTCAATCGTGGCCATTCCAGTTGACAATAGAGCCTTTTTAAACAAAAAAGCAGCACTTCGTAAATAGGGAAGATTATTTATTTCGCCCGAGGGAATCTTAACCATATCCATGCCAACGGTCGACAAATATTTAAGAGAATCCAAATCAAATGCTGTTGAAAAAAACCTTATATTTTTGGCATGGCAGTATTTGATTAATTTTTCGTGTTCGGGTTTCGACAGTTCTAATTTCTTCAACATTTCTAATTGAGTTTCCTCCTTTTTACGAGTATTAGAAATTTGATAGTCTGCCTTTTTTGCACTATGAGAGACCAGTTTACTTGCCTTAAAAGTTTGAAATTTCACATAATCCACGCCGGCGTCAACTGCAGCATCCACCAACTTTAATGCATTACTTAGGCTTCCGTTATGATTTACGCCCGCTTCTGCGATAATTATTACTTTATCTGATGTCATATTTTTCTACCTGGGTTACCAACAACTTTTTGGCCGTCCAGTACATCGTCAATGATTACCGAGCCTGCGCCGATGATTACATTGGCACCTATTCTGACACCCTGCTTAACCACTGAATTTGCACCAATGAAACTAAAATCTCCCACTTCCACGTTGCCTGCGAGTACGGCTCCTGGAGCAATATGAACGGTATCGCCAATTTTACATTCGTGTTCGATGACGCAACCAGTATTGAGGATACAATAATTGCCGATTTCGACGAAAGAATTGACTGCAACTTGGCGGGCAATAAAATTACCTTCGCCCAATTGCATGCTGGCTGAACACGAGGAATGTTGGGCAATAACGTTTAGAATCTTTTTTCGCCGCGATACGAGCAGCGACGCAACCTTATTACGAATCAGATTGTCACCAATCCCTAAGACAAATTGAAAATCCAAATCCCATGGAAAATTCGGATCTTCTTCAAACCCTATATACTCTAACTGAAAGGGGTTATGGGTGACCTTCGCTTTTTCGGAATAGTATTTTAAATCCATATGGGATTCAATAGCAGCTTCAGCAACCACGTAACTATGTCCTGAATAACCTACTATTGCGATATTATCTGGCACTACTTGGTATATTTACAATTCTTTCTTCGAGATACTTTGCATTGGTTTGCGCATCTTTCTGGCAATTTTCGTACATAGGTAATCGAAACATAAGTTGCCATATAGGCCGTGTCATTACTTTTGCCTCATTTGTGTATTTTAAAAACAAATCTCTTTCAGTCTTATCAGCACATTCAACACACATAAGCCAATAATTCGCTTTAGTTTCAGGCAATTCGGTTCGAAATAGCAGTTTTTGCTCGCTAAAGAAATTGCAATATTGAGTCGCAAGCTGCCTCTTGCTAGCCAATATCTCCTCTAATTGTTCCAATTGTGCGCAAGCTAATGCCGCATTCAGATTAGGCATACGAAAGTTGTAACCTAGCTCATCGTGAAAAAATTCATAAGCATGGGGCTTTTTCGCTGTAGTAGTAAGGTACTTCGCTTTCTCGCCGATTATAGGATCGTCTGTGGTAATAGCTCCTCCACCGCCGCAGGTTACAGTTTTATTTCCGTTGAATGAGAAAGTACCGATCTTGCCGATACTTCCGGTATGTTTTCCTTTATAGTAACTTCCCAATGATTCTGCTGCATCTTCTACAACGGGAATTTGCCATTTTTCACAAACATCAATCAGCTCATTAAGGTGTACAGGAAAACCAAAGGTATGCATGGGTATGCAGGCAGCAATTCTTCTTCCTGTAGATTTGTTGTAACATCCATCTTCTCTTAGTTCTCCAAATTCATCGAGAAATACCCTAACCGCAGTTGGAGACAACCCCATGGTATCAATATCCACATCTATAAAAACAGGATGTGCCCCATTATATGCGATTGCATTGGCTGTAGCAACAAAGGTTAATGCCTGAGTAATTACTTCATCCTCTTCTTTAACATCAGCTAAGCGTAATGCAACTTGAAGGGCAGCTGTTCCATTGACTACTGCAACGGCCCTGCGCGAGCTAGTAAGCTTCTGCATATAATCTTCAAATTGATCCACGTATGCCCCTACCGAGGAAACAAATGTGGAGTCAATTGTATCCAATAGATACCTTTTTTCATTACCTCTAAATTTTGGCGCGTGCAATGGAATAAAATCGCGCGTTTGAAATGCGTCTTGTATAAAAAATACAACATCTTTAAAATTTGCCATGCTTCACATTTTAGAATCGAGATACTTCCCGGTTTCTTTATGGTGAAAATCCGGAATCATTTCAAAAAAAAGATCAAGAATTTCCATTTTCGTCCAATTGCCAGATTTCCGCAGTATGTCAACTCTTTTAGCAAAGTGTATTAGTTTTTCGTCTTTGACGATTAAGTCATTTTTGATTACCCCCAAATTTCTAAAACGACTCATATCAAGCACCTCCTTGGAAGTAAAGAATTCTTCGAAATCTTTTTCCCCTGTGGTATCACTATTTGTAAACAAACATGGCCAATCTCTTTTATGCGATAGTGTATCAACTAAGAGTCTGGCTTCCTCTTCAGTATCACATATAAATGGTTTATATCCTAGCTCGTTAAGATATTTTATTGCTATATCCGCAAAGGTTATTAAATGGAGATTCTCGCTCAGCTTTGGAAAAAATATATCACGGTTCTCGCCAAAAATACAAGACATCAAACACAGCTCCCCCGACTCCTTAGGAGTAACGAAATACCGTTTAATATCCTTAGGCGCCACAATAGGTTGACGTTTTTGAATACGCTGATTAAAACCATATAATAAAGAGCCGTCAGAAAACGCAACATTCGCAAACCTGGCGGTTGAAATCTCAATCTCCTGACTTCTTCGCATTAGAAACATTTCCATGATTCGTTTTGATGCTCCCATCATGTTAACGGGATTCGCAGCTTTGTCTGTGGAAACGCAGAAGTATTTTTTAGCTCCTTTTTTAATTGCTTGTTGAATAGTCTTTTCTGTGTTAAACACGTTAACATCAAGCATGCGCATCAATGTAAAAGGATCCTTCTCACTACGTACATGCTTTAGTGCGGAAAGGTTTAACACATAATCGTATTTGCCATCCGCATTTATAAAAGCATCATATTCAACAGAGCCTATGTCTAATGCAAACGTCTGAAAATCACCAGGAATATACCCAAGAGAACTTCGAATATCGCGCACAAGTTCAACCATATTATTCTCACTGATATCGACAACGTGCAATTTTTTGGGATTGCGCTTGAATATCTCTTTGGTAACCGCCTGTCCAATTGACCCGGCTCCCCCTATAACCAGAAAGCTGGAACTACTCACTACCGATCTAAGCTCATTGTCATAGATTTCGATATCATCTTGGAACAGCTCTCTCTTTCGACCAATTAACTTTAATATATCCATCATAATCTCCCATCAACTAGCGCCCGGTCCAAACAAGCTTTGGTATCGAATATAATTCCGTTATTCCTTTTTACCTTTTCATAGTCAAAGTTTAAAAACTCGTTGTGAGCTACTGCCACTACAATTGCGTCATAAACTACCGCTTTGTCAATATCATTAAGAATCTTCACTCCATACTCCTCTTCAACCTCGTGAGCATTAGCCCACGGATCATAAATTTCTACCTCAAGGCCATATTGCTTCAATTCATGATAAATATCTACTACCCTCGTATTCCTGACATCAGGACAATTTTCCTTAAACGTTATACCCATAATAAGCGCCCGTGAACCCCTAATCCTATGATCCTTCGCGATCATTAACTTTACAACCTTGCTTGCGACGAACATTCCCATATTATCGTTAACTCTACGACCTGATAGTATCACCTGCGGATGATAACCTAACGATTGAGCCTTATGAGCCAAATAGTATGGATCTACTCCTATACAGTGACCTCCTACAAGCCCGGGACTATATTTTAGAAAGTTCCATTTGGTTCCGGCCGCGTCAATCACATCATGAGTATCAATTCCCACCCGATCAAAAATCAAGGCTAATTCGTTAACAAAGGAGATGTTTACGTCTCTTTGCGCATTTTCAATCGCTTTCGAAGCTTCTGCCACCTTCATATTAGGTGCTTTATGGGTTCCTGCAGTAATAATGGATTTGTACAGATCATCTACCCGACAGGCTATTTCAGGTGTCGAGCCGCTGGTAACCTTTTTGATCTTAGTAAGGGTATTGATCTTGTCGCCGGGATTAATCCGTTCCGGCGAATATCCACAGAAAAAGTCCTTATTAAATTTCAGGCCCGATACTTTTTCCAGCTGAGGCACACAATCTTCTTCTGTACAACCCGGATATACGGTAGATTCGTAAATGACCAGATCGCCCTTCTTAAGTACTGAACCGATCATTTCGGAGGCTTTTAATAATGGACGAAGATCGGGAGCCTTGAATTGGTCAATTGGTGTAGGAACGGTAACAATATAAGTATTGTAACTCCGTAAGTCCTTTGTATCAGATGAAAAATGCAGTCCAAGGTTCTTTTTTCCGCTGCGCTTGAGTTCCGTAACACTTTTCAATGTGTCTATATCTGCTTCCTGCGTCCGGTCTCTGCATTGGCTGAGTTCCTTTACCCTTTCTTCGTTAATATCGAAACCTAGCACATCGTATTTTTTGCCGAATTCAACGGCAAGGGGAAGCCCAACATAACCTAGTCCGATCACGGCTATGCGAGCATTAGGTACATTTTTATTGTTCATGAAATTGCTATTGATATATTATAGAGGTCGCACCTGCGGCTTAGGTACATTTACAGTAATAACTGTTTCAAGTGATTCAATCAGCAACACCACCCTCTTGTCTTCTTTCCTGAGCAGGTAGCCCTCGTTTTCCTGCCAAAGGCCTTGTACAATCTTTACCCGGTCGCCAGGCTCCAGGTTTTGCAGGCTTTCAACTTCATAGTCGCCGCCCTTTTCTTCGAGCAAGGCCCGCAGGCGAGCTATTTCTTCATCCCTTACAACAGCTGGCTTTTTAAGCCACCAAAGGAAGCGAACGGCGCCAGGGGTTTCAAGCGCTGCAGCGCTGTCTTTTTCATAGTCTTCCAGCTGCACAAATACGTAGGAGCGGATCAGGGGTTCCTTTACTTTTTTCCGCCGGTCGCTCCATTGTTTCAGGGTTTCCTGCAAGGGACAGTAAGCGGATATGCCCTTGCTTTGCAGGAGACCGGTAAGTTTTTTTTCGTTTCGGGGTTTGGTATAGAGGGCGTACCAGGGCATGTTACGCGGAGTCAGAATAATACTTTGGAAAAAAATATCAATGCGATTTGAATAACACCAACGCCCACTACCCAAACGATAGTTTCAATCTTCGCCTTATGTATGCGATCCATTAATTCTTCTTTGTCGGATTTCATTTCCCGAACCAGATGCACTTTATCTTCTTTGGTGAGCAGGTGTGGCTTCATGTTCTTAATCTTTCGTTCGCTAACTGCTTCCACTGCTTCTACGGCAGCCTTGGCGTCTTGTTCATTATGGAAATACCTGGTTAGTATTTCATACAGTGTTAGGGTTGCTGAGGCAGACATGATTCTTAATTTGTTTTTCAACCCGAATTTAACAAATTTAGTTCTCTACACCGCCATATTACCCTGGCTTTCCCAAAATCTGAAGTTTTAACTACTGTAATTCAAGCTGTTCTAACCCGCCTTCCATTCTCCCACAGCAGCAAAAAGTCCGTAACCAGCGGCAAAGGCTGCTTCGCCCATTCCCTGGTTTCATACGTGAGAAAGCGAACTTTCCGCCCGGTGATGGCCTCCGCTTTTTCCACCAGCCGAAGCAGGTAAACTTTGTCGATATTGCCAATGAAAACCAGGTCAATAACCCCGCTGTCCTTGCCGGAGGCATAGTCGCCGGCCAGGTACACCTTTTCAAGGTCTCCCAGGCGCTCTGTTACCGATTCGATGACCCGGTCAATCCCTATGTATTTCAGCAAAATGCTTTGCAGCTCGCGGTAGAGGGGATGACTGGTATTGGCGCGGTACATTTTCTTATTTCCGCTATTAGCAGAAGTAACCATTTCCGCTTTTTCAAAACGGTTAAGTTCCACCCGTACGGAATTTGTGCTTTCGCCAAACTCATCCGCCAGGCCCCGCAGGTAGGCGGTATTCTCCGGGTTCAGGAAGAGCCTGAGCAATAATTTGATTCTTGTTTTAGAGGAAATGAGTGCGTCTAACATGGCTTCGCCCGGTCAGTCCCATTTTAAAAACTTTTGGGATAGACTTTGAGTAATTTTTTTACTCGAACTTACTTAAAAAAATACCCGGAACTTCACATTCAGGGTACTCGTTATATTAACTAACGGCCGCGTGATTTATTGCATGGTTATGCATTAATCTTGCGTTAATTAGCCGTTACTCGTTTCTTCAGTTTATCCCACCAGGAGTCTTCGTTCTCGTAGTAGGCATTATCATAGTACGCGCTGTAATTGGCGTAATATTTATTATAGCCTCCGTAGCTGAATTCTTCGTCATTGAGGCTGGAATACAGGTCGTCTTTCTTGTAATCATTCACGACAATGTACATGTTATTCAGCTTGTATTCATTAGCAATGCTGAGCGGCAGCTCGTAGGAACGGCTGCTGGAATAGAGCCAGCGAACAACAAAAATATTAAGGTCGGCCCGCCGGACAATTGGTATGCTATCGCTTACCAGTCCAATAGGCGCGGTATCGATCAGGATATAGTCGTAATGGGGTTTCAAATCCTCGATGGCTGCCCAGAAACGGTCCTGGTACAGAAGTTCCGAAGGATTTAGCGGCACGGGGCCGGAAGTAATAAAGTCGAGTCCTTGTACGGCGGAATGCTGCACGATCACATTAGGATCATGCTGGCCATTGGACAGGAAGGTACTTAAACCAACCCGGTTGGGGTTATTGAAATAGCGGTGCAGCTTGGACCGCCGCAGGTCAGAGGCCATGATCAGCACTTTTTTGCCCAGCTTGGTCATGGCAATGGCGATATTCAGGGATACGAACGATTTGCCTTCGCCGGATACTTCGGAAGTAAGGGCAATTACCTTTTTATTCCCGTTTTGTGTCAGGTACGCAATATTCGTACGAATCGCATTGATGGTTTCGGAGAACACGCTGCGGTTTTCCAGCAGTTCTTTCAGAGCTTCACGGGATTGGGTGACATCTTCGGGAAAGTGGTTGATCACTCCCAGCACGGATACGCCGTTAAGCTGGTTGAGTCCCGCCAGGTTGGCAAAACGATTATTAAGCATGCGCTTCAGGAAGATAAGGCCGACACCGGAACCAAGGCCAAGGATCAGGAACACGGCCATGATCATCGTGGTTTTGGGCGCTACCTTTTTAGAGACCCGGGGCATATCCAGTACCGAGAAAGAGGGCAGCACGCCCGCCTTGGTAATAGACGACTCCAGCTTTTTGTTCAGCAGCATGCTGTACATATTCTGGTTCACCTGCACGTCGCTGGTGAGGGAAATCAGGTCTTTCTCGGCCGTGGGCATACTCCCCAGGCGGCTATTGATCTTCGCAATTTCGGAATTGATCACCTGTATGGCTTGCTGATTCTTTTGCTGCTGCACCTGGGCGCTTTGCACAATACGGCCTTCTAATCCCGCAATTTCTTCATCCAGGTTCTTTACCTGCGAAGATTCCGGCGAATAATTCAACAGCATTTGCCGGCGCTGGGCCCGCAGCTCGTTCAGCTGCCCCACCATTCCTACCAGCACCTGATCAGTGGAATTGTCCAGGCCGATAACGCCGCCGATCACTTCTTCGCCGCTTTGAATATCATTGGTAAGCACGCCTATATTCTGGCGCTGGATCTCCAGCGTATTTTTCTGCAGGTTCAGCTCGGTAAGGCTCTGCAGCATTTCGGCCGATGAGGCCTGTATATCGATGAAGTCGTATTGTTTCTTGTAGTCTTCCAGTTTGGAAGATGATTCGCCAAGGAGGCTTTCGAAAATGCCCACCTGTTCGTTGATAAAGCCCAGCGTCTGGTCGGAAGAACGGCGCTTCAGCTCCAGGTCGTATTCCTCATAAGATAGCATGAGGGCCTTCAGAAAATCCCGCGTGAGCAATGAATTATTGCCGGTGAACGATGCCTTTAATACAGGTACTCCCTTTTCAGCCTCGGAAATGTTCAGCGAATTGACAATATTTTCCTTAATGGTGAAAAAATCCAGGTAGGAGAAGCTGATATCGCTGTGACCTACTCCGTGAATGCTATTCAGCACAAACTGCAGCCCTGGAACGCTCACGGTATCGCCTTGGCGAAGCTGAAAGCTTTGCTCAGGGCCTGCGCCCGGGTAATAGTTTATTTCCAGCGCTTCCTCTCCGTAATTAAGGTTAAAGGTTCCGCGGTGGAATTCATCGGGATTGTAATAGATCACATCCGCTTCAAAAGGTTTTGCCGGGTAAATATTCGCCATGCGCAAACCTTCCCTGGCCTCGAAGCTAAAGTGGTGGCCCATGGTATCCAGGGCTTTGCTTACGAGGCTCACGGATTTCAGGGTATAGATCTCCGCCAGGTATTGCTGGTCCTTCATAAAATCAGGAAACAGCATCTGGCTCATATCCGTTACCTGTGATTGTTCGTTGCTGTTGTACTTCAAGGTAGCTTCGGCCTGGTATTCCGGGTGGGTCACCTTCAGAAAGAGGTAACAGAGTACCACGGACAGTAAAAGCGTACCAAGTACCCAGTACCAGCGGCTTTTTAACACCTTTAAAAGGTTGTTCAGGTTTATCTGTACGTCCTCCGCCTGCATGTTCTGCCAGAAAGGGGCGCTGCCGTTACTAGCCGCACCATTTGTCGCCTTATTTTCCATCCAGTTCGAGGAATTTGTTCATCAAATATATCTCACTTGCACGCTGCACCCATGGGTCCTTCCCGGAAGATTCGATGTGATAAAGGTGGTCCGGCTTATGCGTATCCGTACCGATGAAGTCCACCAATTCATTATCAAGCAGGATACGTGCCATTTTTTGTTCGGGGCTGCCGTAATAGCCGGCCAAAGATAAGAGATTTACCTGCAACAGCCAACCCTGGGATTTTAAGGTTTCGAATTTATTAAGGTTCTTATACCAGTAGCGGTATCTTTCCGGGTGCGCCAGGATGGGAAAGAAGCCTTTGTCCATGACGGAACGGGCTACTTCACCCAAATCAATCATGGGGCGCCGGGAAAAAGAAACCTCGATCAATAAATAATTACCGGGAAGAGGCAGCAGCTGATCGCTCCGGAGGGCTTCTAAAAAGCCTTCATCCAGGTAGTATTCCGCCGAATATTGTATATGGACATTGATCCCTTTACGTATGCAGGCTTCAGCCAGCCGCTCCCAGGCAGCGCGAATAGTAGCTGGTGTATTGGGGAACATACTCTGCTTCACGTGCGGGGTAGCTATGAAGCGGTCAATGCCCATGGAATTATATTGTTCCAGAAGTGCAATGCTGGCTTCCACATCGGGCGCCCCGTCATCGATCCCGGGCAGGATATGGCAATGCATGTCGGTCTGCATCCAGTCCAGCCGGAAACCTGATCCGGCTTCGCGGACCTCCCCTTCTTCACTGCGTCTGCGAAACAAAGACAACATACCGCTTGCTTTACTTAGCTAAGGTATTAATTAATATAATAGAATTCAATACCAGCAATACGGGCTGAATAAAGGCCGAAATGTTCCGGAATTTGGCCGCGCTGACGGTTGCCCGGGAAGGCGGCAAATACACCACGTCGTTGCTGTGGATCACGATATTGGTCAGCGCCGGATCGGCCAGGTTATGAATGTCTAAATCAAAAAGCATGGGTTTCGACGCTGAAGCCGAATCTGCCCCGATCCCATTCCTGATCAGGATCAGCTGCTTGCCCAGCTGCTCGAAATTAACGCCTCCCGCCAGGGAAAGCACCTCTCCCAGGGTTTGATTCTCGCGCGTCATGGGATACATACCTTGATTATATACTGCTCCCAGGACCTTTACCATCCTGTTGCTTACATTCACGTAAAAAGCGGGATCATTAATGGTGCCGGCATAGGCCTGCTCCACCGCCTGCGCCGCTTCTTCTTCGGTAAGGCCCTGGGCATTGATCCTGCCTGCCTTGGGAAGCACCACTTCGCCGTCTTCTTCCACCCATACCTGGAATTCAGGCACCTGTCCCTGCCGGGAGGAGCTTGCCCCGGTCATCGAATTTTCGATGATGACCGACGACAGGTTATTAAAGCTTTGCACAGTCAGCTGATCCCCGGGTTGTATCCGGTACTCAACGGTATCGTGTAAAAAAGTGGGAATATTTTCCCCATAAGGTGTGCCACTATATTTCGGGCTCGCGCAGGAAGTGAGTAAGAGGGCTATAGCTATAATGGATAGGAAATAGTATTTCATGTACGCTCCTTTGATCTCGTTTTAATTGGTTTGGGCCTTGCAAATGCTGTACCAAGGTGTGCAGCATTGTGCAAAAGCGTGGAGCAAAGATAGCATAATTTAGGTTGCGATGCCGGCTATATTTTGAAGCGAAACATCTGCTTTCTGCCGGCCCTTTGCTTGTAATAGGTAATAATCCCAAGCTTGCTCAAATCAAAACTAGATCCGGAATTTTCGTCACGTATGAGGTAATCCCAGGCTTTCCGCATTCCATCTGACCAGTTTATATCATCGAATATGACAATGGCCCGGTCATTCAGATACGGTTGTAATAATTGATAATATTCCTTTGTGGCATGCTCATCATGGTGTCCGTCAATAAATGCAAAATCAATTGCGGGGTTTTGCTCCTGCAAAAAGGAAGGCAGCGTATCCCCAAACCTGCCTACCGTAATGGTAAAGCCGCCCAGCTGGAGGTCCCTGAAATTATTCTCGGCAATTCCGGCATACGATTCTACCCCTTCAAATGTGGCCAGGTGGCCATTATGTCGTTGAAGAGCTGCCAGTTGATACATGGCCGAAACGCCTAAGTTGGTTCCAAGTTCCAAGCAGTAGGCCGGCCGCGCTCTTTTTACCAGGCTATACAAAAGGTAAGCCCATGCTGGCGCGATGGCGGCTTTCTGGCATACCTCTCCAATGATTGTCGTTCTTTGTACTCCTGTAATGGATTCTCCTTCCTGAAAAAGAGCGTCCGTTGTCCCCGCCCCGAAATCGGTAATCTCCACTTCTAATTTGCTTTTCTCAAGCTCCCTTCTTCTATTTTCGATTTTGTTTATCCAGTGCAGATCTGCATCGGAGGGAGTCTTAAAGGAGTCCAGGATGGACTCCAGAATATGCCTTTCTACATCATTGTTTTTGAAAAGGCCAAGTTTCGCTTTTATTCTCCTGACTTCCAGGGTTCTCCAGAGCCGCTTTAACATGTTTTTTACCACGACTTATCATTTAGATTATATAAAATCACCCTATGTCAAGATAGCGCTTTTTCTTTAAAGTGGCATGTCTTGTCATTAATATGTTAAAGATTTTTTTAACCTCGTGGCGGGGCAGTCAGAAGGCGCGATGTACTGTCAGTTTCCGCTGGTTTAAAAGAAATATCCCAAGCTGAAGCCGGCGAAGGAAACGGTGCCGCCGTCGGTCCAGGTTTCCAGCTTTGCCGCCAACTCAAAATGGTGGAGCTGGAGGCCGATACCCGGGCTGAGAATGAGGGCCGTTCCTGTTCCCGGTTCCAGAAAGAAAACAGCGCCTGTTTCGGCCTTCAGGAAAAGGTGTGGGGTGGCGAAATATTTTGTGCCCAGGCGGATGGGAAGAGCTTTCCAATCATCGATCTTATAAGCGAGATACACGTCTTCAAATGACTTGCCCTGAACATGCAAATAGCCAGCAGAAAACGTGAGCTGCACATCGTTATCAATGGCATACGTAGCCGCCAGGCTTCCTCCCACCCCCCTTTTATAATTTTTCCCCGCATCGCCCAGGAAACTGCCGGCTTCGAAAATCAAACCCATTCCTAATGAGCTACCAGAAGTACTTTGGCCTAACGCTTGTCCTGCTATTATAAACAGTAAGAAGGCTGAAAACAATAGCTCTCTCCCAAAGAATATCGTATTTTTCATATATTTGGTTTCCTAAACTCGCCTGTATATAATGTGTAAATATGGCTATTTTATACTGATCTGTTTAATGCTTTCTACCGCAGTCTCGTGTAAGAAAGATGATATTCTGCTTACTAAGGAGACATATACGGAACTTACCATCAAATATGAGAATTTTCCTGATTTCTCCTTTGCCGGATATGAACAGAGTGAAGAAGCAATTCCGCTGGTACCGGTAAAAATTGTGATTGAAGCTGGAGAGGGAGATGATGCAGGGCTCATTCAGGATGCGATAGACACGGTCTCCAACTTGCCTGTTATAAATGGCTTCAGGGGGGCCGTATTACTTAAGGCGGGAACCTACGAAGTTGGGCAAACCATATATATACGCACTAACGGAGTCGTGCTTAGAGGAGAAGGGCAGGGAGAAGCGGGAACCATAATAATGGCCACCGCAAAACCGCGGGAATTAGGGCTTACAAAAGTGAGTGAGTTTCAACAATATAACCTGATAGAGATTGAAGGGTCAGCGGATCCTATTGAACTTTCCGGCGGCGCTGTTATTGCTGCGGACCGGTTACATGTTGGCGCCAGATCCATTCCGGTAAATACTGCTTCGGACCTGCGGAAGGGTGATCATATTGGAGTGGTTAAAACACCGGATCAAAATTGGATCTCTGCCCTTGGAATGGATCAGTATGGATGGACACCAGAACAATACACCACAATCCACCGTCGAAAAATAGCCCAAATCAAGGATAATGTGATCGTACTTGACATTCCGCTGGTAGACCAGATTCAAAAAAGCCTGGGAGGAGGTAATATTGTCAAGTTATCCCTGCCGAAACGTGTGTCAAATTCGGGAGTGGAAAATTTACGGCTGATTTCAATAGCAGACAGCGAGTTCGAGTTGGACGAAAATCGCGTCTGGACTGCTGTCCGCTTGTCCCGGACGGTGAATTGCTGGGTACGAAATATTACCGCCGTAAACTTTATTTTTACTTGTGTGAGTATTGGGAGGGAATCGGATTTTAACACCATTCAGGATTGCGCCATGTTGGACCCTACTGGTCAAACCATTGGTGATCGCAAATATGCTTTTCTTATTGAAGGAGGTGGGGGAATGGGGAATCTTTTTCAGCGATGTTATTCAAAAGGCGGCAGGCACGATTTTGCAACTAGTTCAAAAGTAACCGGACCAAATGTTTTCCTGGACTGTTATGCAATAGATACACACAATGATACCGGTCCTCATCATCGTTGGGCTACTGGTATTTTATACGACAATATATATGCGGGGCGCATTACTGCCCGTAACCGTCGGGAGCTGGGCGGCGGACATGGCTGGGCCGGCGCGCAAAATATGTTCTGGAATTGCAAGGCTACGGAGGGATTTCAAATAGAGAGCCCTCCCAACGCTATAAACTGGTGCATCGGGTGCAGAGGCGAAAAGAACGGAAACGCTTATTGGGCCAGCTGGAGCATTCCTGTGAAGCCCCGCAGTTTTTTTCTGGAACAATTGAAAAACCGGCTGGGCCCGGCTGCGGTGGCCGCAGTAACGGTTCCCGCTCAGCTTGGCGACACGCCAATCTGGTCCGAACTTGAAAAATGGGCGGGTGGTAAAGACGCCATGGCTAAAGTAGAGTAAGCCTCCATTTTGCGACCGATGAAAACCTGCCGGCAATGCGCTGTGCGGGAACTAAATCATTGTATGCATTGCAATTGGAATAGGTTTCCAGGATTATTTCATCAAACCCAATTGCTTCTATCCACGCGTCCTTATCCACATATATCTTGTTTCCATTAATATGTATTTTCCGGTCCGGATGAAAATGCAAGCGGGAAACAGCTACTGTTTCGCGGGTACTCCCTTTCAGGAAATCTTCAATTAATAGTGTGTCGTCACACCAGTCAAACGTTCGTTGATGGGCACATTTCTGGCGCTCATATCCATCATGAACGGCAACCAGCCTATAGGGCGCTTCCATGATTATCCTCACATTTGCCCGTCTTCCCAGCCGAAACCCCCTCCATACTTCGGAAGAATTGAGTTCGTTTATGGTAACTGTATTATGCATACAGGTCGATCGCTCAAGAAGCCTTCTTACGTTTTTTTCATAAGTGGATACTCCGGTGTCTACTATGACCGGCCTGCCATGCAGGTGAACGCAGAAGCTGAAAGTATCGGCATGGGTATGCCCTGCCTGGTAGCCGGCTGTGACATTGCCGGCATCAAAACAAAATTCCGCGTTATTTTTCTTCCACATCCGGTAACCTGATTCTTTTAATTCCTTGTTCACAGCCGGGATATCCAATTCCCCTGAATAATCCGCCAGCTGCGCCGAATCCGGAGCTATTCCTGCCACGGCATCATTAAAGCAAGGAAACGACTTATCAGAAAAAGACATGTTATGCATCCAGCTTATCATGGAGGAAGCATAGCTGCGCAAACGTGCTTCAAATTCCTCGCATCCATTGAACTTCCGGCTGTGTTGCAACAGGTTAATGGTATCAAGCAGCCGGTGAAGAATAATGTGATGATACATAGGGCTCTGTTCAAAATGCCCGCCATCCGCTAATATCTGTTTTTCCAGTTCGACTAAAACAATGTATTTTCCAGTATTGTAAAATCCGGGCTGCTGGAGAAAACATCCTCCAATCACCAGAGCAAATCCGTTTTCAAGCAAATGGTTACCCATTATATGGTATTCCAGCCGCCCGGAAAGCCGGCTGCACTGCCAATAGATCGCTTTCAGCAAATATGGGTCCGGGCGCCGGTGAGCCACCATAAATTTAACCCAGTTAATGATCCTGAGCGAGGTTGGATAAGGCTCTAAACCATCCTTTAATGAGGAGAACCTTTTAATATAGTTCTCTATAAGAGATAGCCCCGTCTGCTCGCTGCATCCGGCCGACAACAGAAATTCAAAATAATTCAGGTTGTAGGTCCAGAGCTTACCATAATTTGAGAAATTCCAATCAATTTCGCCTTCGAATACGGCAGTATGTCCCACGAAACGGAACGAGTATGATTGTTCGCTCTTTGTAAAAGAAAGTGAAACAGCACTGGAAACAGGAGAGTGCGGCATTTCTTGCCGGCTAAAAGCTGCCTCCGGATCGATTTCTATTGTAGCAGGGTTGTAAGGCATACTCCTTTCTGGAACGAGCCTATACCTGACCTGGTAGTACACTTGCTTAAACTTGAGATATCTGATTGTCCGGAGAAGTGTTAAGAAACTCATGAACCAGTATTTAGCGTGTTTTGAATGATACGGAACATATTCTTTGCAAGCCTCTTGCGATCAAAATCAGCTGCAAGTCGTTTACATCCGGCCTGATACTGGGATTTAAGTTCATGCCGATTAGTATAGTACCAGGATAGCTGGTCTATAAAATTTTGGGAGTTTTCGGGTTCAAAATAAAATCCAGCCTCATATTGGCCAATCAGCTGCCGGGCTTCACCCTCTACTCCTAGAAAAATAGGAATATGCATGGCTGCGGTTTCAAAAATCTTTGAGGGGATCACTTTTTTGAACGTGTCTGACTGTTTCAAAGGAACTAACGCGATATCCATTATCGAAAGATACCGAGGTATTTCGTTTTTATCAACGGAATCCAGGAAAGTCACATTATCAAGTTGATCTCTTTCTTTTATTTCCAAAAGCCGTCCCTTTTCAGCCCCATTTCCAATGAATAAAAACCGAAAAGGCTGCAACCCCTTAAACGCTGCAGCACATTCCAGGATAAAATCAAGCTTATGGGCCATTCCATGCGTACCGGTATAACCAATGATGAATTGATTTTCCAGTTGCAGCTGTTCAATGAGGCCCTGATCTCTTTCCCGGGGCTGGAAAAGCTCGAAATTAACCCCGTTCTTTATAACGCTTACCTTGCTTCGGTCTATGCCGCGCTGAAGGAGATTTGATTTGAAAGATTCTGTAACCACAATAACTGCGGCCGCTTTCCTGTACAAATGAAGTTCCAGCCGTTCAAGAAGATTAAGCATCCTCCCCTGCTTCATGGCTCCTACGGTCTTGATCGACTCAGGCCAGAGGTCCCGAACTTCCATAATCCAGGGCTTCCGTTTTACGAAAGCAGCCGCATTAGCAGATAAGGCAGCAAAGAATTGGGGAGAGGTTGCCAGAATAATGTCACAGCGGCAAAATAGTGCGGCGAAAAAAGCCGCAACGCCAAAACTAATATAATCCAGGCTCCGTTTCGCAAAGCCTTCATTAGCGGTAATATAGCTCCATACTCGGATTACCCTTATCCCGTTCATATAGCTAACCTGGTATAGCTTATTGCGAAAGCCGGGATAAAGCTTGCCCTGCGGGAAATTTGGAAAGCACGTAACTATTGTTACTTCCGCCCCTTGTTTTACCCATTCAATACAATGCTCATAGGTACGAGTAGCGGGAGCGTTTACTTCAGGGGGAAAATTATCGGTTATAAACAAGACTTTCATATAATTTTTCATATTCCAGAGCGCAAATTCCAATTTCATAATGGTCCCTGAAAGATTGGGTTATCTCTTGCTTTCGCAATAAGTATTCGGAGGATCCGCAATGAAAAGCTTCGCGTAAAGCGTTAAAATATGCATCCTCAGATGTGTCATTAGCTAAAAAGCCGGCGCGTCCTACCATTTCCGGAATACCACCCACAGGAGTACAGACAGGCACACAACCAGCCGCAAAGGCTTCTATCAGGCTTATTGGCATGCCCTCATAAATACTGGAAAGGCAAAAGAAATCAACGGCCGCTAAATAATCGTTTACGTTCTCTTTCTCACCTAAATACCGGATACAATTATTACTTGTGTTTGATCGCAACAGGTCAGCTACGCGCTCTCCATAAGATGTTTCTGCGCATCTCCCTATCAATAATAATTGTGCGTCTGCGCCCGAGGCCCGAAGCCTTTCAAAAGCTTTGAAAAGCATCAAGGGATTCTTCGCATGATCTAACCTCCCCACGAACAGAAAAACGCGTGTGTTTTTCGTCTCTTTGTAGCTATCCACCTCCCGTCTGACCGCCTCAAACTGAGCCGACCGGACCGGGGGCGTCCGGCCATTGTAAATCATCTTGCTGTAAATTCCCGGATAAGCGTTCAAAAAACTTCTGGTACTTTCCTTTGAAATAGTCACGGGCACAACGTTCCGGTTCCGGAACATTAGCCGGCGGTACCATAAACCCTTAATATCAAGTGCCTCCCTAAATGCATCGCTATGTACGGTATGTACAGCTTTGTGTCCGCCTATCCAAAGCAATGGAGCCAGGTACTTAAAAGCGCCTACATGCGTATGAATGACATCTGGTCTGAATTTATTGATCTGTTTCCGGATTTTAGAAAACACACCGGTATCCAGGCCCCTTTTTTTGTCAACATATGCAATCGCCACGTGTTCACTTATCTGCTTGGAAAGAAGCAGGTTTCCCGGCAATTCCGGATGCGAGAAAAGCAGCACTTTTACTTCGCTTTTAAGCGCCAGCTGATTCGACAGATCCACTACAAATCTTTCTGCTCCTCCGCTATAAAGATTGGGAATTACCTGTAATATTTTCATTGGGTGAAAGAGTAGTATAATTCAACAATCGCTGGCAAGCCGTTATCAACCGGCTCCGTTGACGTTGTGTCCATGTTGGAATGGAGCATGATCGCCTCCCTGATCCTGGCAGGGTTCAAAGAAGTTAGTATAGTTTGCCGCGGACGCTCCACCACGCTTGACGCTATAACAATCTTGTTCAGATAAAGTGCTTCTTTAACCGATAAAGAATCGCCGTCGGTTGTGGTAATACGTAAAAAAACATGAGCCATTCTTAGGACTTCAAAAAAACTATGCTCGCCACTTATCAACAAAACATTTGGCGGTACCACTATTTCATTTTTCACAAAATAAGCGGCGTACATTCCCGAAGGATCCGAAATTATCAGGGCCTTATCTTCCGCTTCTTTAAATAGGGCTACCAGCGGAATAATTTGATAAACTTCGCACCCGTCCTTATCGTACTGAAGATAAGAGGCATTTGCTGCGTATATTGTCGCATACTTACTTCTTATTTCTTCAATTTGGTTCGCTATTTTAAAAGGCAATGTCTTTTCGGCGAGCGGAGGAATAAACGAAGAAATCAACCTGGAAGCCTTATTAACCCGGATAGCTCGTTCCAGGCTTCCGCTATTAAGGACTATGGGTATATCAGCCATGCCGAAAGAAACCCGGTCAACAAAGTTTTTAAGTGTACCATATCGTCCGACATTTCCGTGAAAGGTGAATAGGACCTTTTTTCCAAGGGCCTTCAGGAAGGTAATTATAAAAAAACGAAACCAGGGATTGGAGACATGAAGATGTACTATCTGCGCGCTAATCAATCGGCTGACTGTGAAAAAAATATTGTCCTTTCGAACATCCGCGAAATCGTGGTTGATGTTAAGTTTCTTCAAGTGTTCCAGTAAACGACTGACATGCACGGTTACCCCTCCGGTTGGAGGAGGAACAGTTCCCACTATCAGTATACCTGTTTCCTGCATGATGCAAACTTACAATTCGCGGATAATCTCCCTTCTGACGGAATCAGCTTTTGCCGTGTTTCCTGGTTCTTGTAATACCGACAGACAAAGTTTCCGTGCCGCATCCATACCAACCTTTTCGGAGTATATGGTTAACAGGCGATAATCTTCAATGCCCGCTTTGAAGGCCTCCCAACGCCGGCTAGGAATAAACTTGCTTTTATAATCATATACCACGGTATAGTCTGCATTGCTTCCGTCAAAATCATTCCAAGCCGTTGTCCGGTCTTCTCCTCTGACATCGCCATAGGCCCAAAACCCCACTCCCTTTAACTGGTAAGCGAACGCTTTCCAGCCAAGCAAGCGATACTTCTTATAGGGCGGTAGAGCTTTGGAACCATCCATTATCTCATACAGCCAAAGCTGCGAATCATTAAAACTGTGCGAGCTTAAGGTTTTTCCTCTGTCGAGTACCTGCATTATATCGGCTGATCCTTTCACTTTGGGTATTATAGCAGGATCAAAGACCGTTAAAAAAATCTTTGCATCTTCCCGCCGGGACTTTATCCATTTAGTGAATTCAACATATTGTACTAATTCATTATTCCTAACTTCGTCAAACGGGTATAAATAAAGGCTGCTTTCGGGTATGCCTTGGCTTTTCATTAATTTCACTACTGCGTCATACCCTTTAAGAAACCGGCTCTTCCAGCTTTCAGATAAAAAATAATCCTGTCCGCTTTGCACATAAGTTCTGAAATTGAGGAACAGAAATATTTTTTCAAAGTCTTTTCCATGCCTTATATATTTCTCAAAAGCGGACAGGTCATGGTTTATCAATGCTGGAACAGCAACCTGTGGCGGGACAAAGAAAGTATTCACATAGTGGTTTAGCAGGTCGGTTTTGACGGCAGTTTCCCTGTTCTTTAAGAAAGGTGTGTTAAAATACGCCCAAACGTTTACATTAATACGATTATCTGCAGACAAACCTGACTGAATATCCCTTGCCTGTATTTTAAGGCTTGCTTCAGGATAGCTTTTATTGCCGGAAAACCCCAAGACCGGAGCGAATATTCCTGACTCATCTGCGCACAAAGCCGCTATAATAATTTTGGATTCCCCGGGATCAAGGGTAATCGACTGATTCCGCTTAAGGGGAATCCAGGCGTCCGGTATTAATTTGAACTCCCTTGTTTTAACTTCTTTGGCAGCGTAGGTTACTATATCCAAACTACCTTGACCTGTCCAGTTCAACCGTGTACTGATTTGCCCCAAAGTATTATTCAGAAGCCGGTAGGCAATGTATTCTGTGGTATTCAAACAGGTCGTTAGCTCCAACGGCGAAACCTTTAACAACGTTCCGTCTTCCCATGGCGAAGTGTACCGCTGAAGTACGAGGCCGTTTTGCAGCCCGGCATTGGGGGTTTTTACTTCCTGTTTATTTACCTCGTTAAATCGCTGGTTCCTGCTTTCTATTTCCGCTTTCTTTACGAAGGCCGCGATTTCCTGCTCTGTATAAAGATCATTTCCTTGCGGCAGCGCCTTTGCCTTCCCCGATGAAAGGATTTCGACTTCATCCGTAAAGAACATCGTTCCTTTAGGAACAATAACGAGTCGCAGAAACTTTGCCGGCACATCAATATCTGCCAATTGCAATTTTATTACTTGATAATAAGTGGTTTCTTTTTGTGCATTTGCGATCATATCCCCCAGGTACCGGAATGTTTTTCCATTCAAGCTTGCAAATACATGGATGTTCAGGGGTAATGAAACATCGGCGTCAGGATTTGTCGCCGTATTAAGGGTAATTTTATCCAGCTGAAATGCGGTTTTCCATGCAAAATTCAGAACTATTCGGGGAGTATGCTGCCATCCCAGAGTCAACTTATCCAACCATATAAGCTTAGCTTTGGAATACTTTCCATCTGTTAGAAAATTAGCGGTATTTTTTCCCTTAGTATAGGAATAATTAGGTACTTCGGAAACTGTAACCTGGCTTTGCAGGGCTATATTCTGCCCCAATAAGTGATAGGGAAGAAAAAAAGCAAAAACTGTTATCAAAATAACCCGATAATTCATAATCACCTGTTGTATAACTGATCATATTGATTTCTGCTGCGCATGGAAACAAATAACATTAACATAGCGCTTCCAGTAAATAAATACATCAAAAGGAACGGTTCTTTATATTCTATGATGAACATCCAAATGAGATAGAAAATAAAAAACAGCTTCTGGTTACGTCTTACCGACAATAATGCCATTTGTACATACATGCAAATAAATCCCAGATAATTTAAGACCAGCCCGACAACGCCGAATGCGAACAGCATACGTACATAGCCAATGTCGGACGGGATCATTCCCCAGGTCCTCGGATCTCCAAATAACAATACGCTATCTTTATCTGGTATAAACAAATGTTTTTCAAGGACTTCCAACGTGTGAATATTGCTTTCGGATCCTTCAAAGAAATCTATAAACTGCCCGAATGCCCATTTTTCCCAAAGAGCCAGGACCTCTCCTCCACCGGGCAATATAATTCCGCCTCCCGTAAAAATGAGATATAAACCTTTGAGCATAAAATAAATGGCTACAGCTATAAGAGGCACCCATAATAGTGGCAGCAATTTCTTAGTTGTAAATGTACCGGCCGCCAGGAGTAGTGTATAATAGAAGACTACTGCATACGGAACCATTACGAAACCGGTTCTGCCTGTAAACAGAATACCTACCAGGATCCATGGCAAACTGAGGAGTATAACAGTCCGGTCCTTCTTGCTTAGCTTTAGTGACGCTAAAAAATACGCAGCTATGAAGAACCCAAAGGAAAAGAACGCTGATTGCCCTGCGCCCGTACTCTGCATAAGCCCCCTTACCCTGAAAAAAGACACCGCCATATCTTCCTGGATATTGCCGCTTATAGGCAAAATCTTAAACATAAACTCTCTGTAAGGGGGAACAGCAAAATTCAAAAAGACCAGTATCCCTTGAATGGTAAATATTATTAAAAAAATGAATAAAAGCCGGTCGAGGGTAAAATCAGGCGGAAAGAAAAATAGCGCGATCAGGTAAGCGCCAAGCCCTATCTGAAAGAGCATTAATGCATAGTTACTAAACACCGCAATATTTTCAGCACCTGTCAATACCACACCCAAACCAGCATAAGTAAGGCAGAGAAAAAAAGGAATAATTGCCCGGAAAGTTGGCTCATGATAGAAAAAAATCACTTTATTCCTTACCAGCAAGATACTTGTGATGGCAATATAAAGAATGGCCAGACGCGCGGTATTGATCGGAAAGAACGAAAATTGCAGCGAATAAACAAAAGCCAGAACAAGAATTACCTCACCAACTCTGGTATCCTTC
This sequence comes from Anseongella ginsenosidimutans, assembly GCF_008033235.1. GTDB lineage: Bacteria > Bacteroidota > Bacteroidia > Sphingobacteriales > Sphingobacteriaceae > Anseongella > Anseongella ginsenosidimutans. Next base: position 1,678,287 of record NZ_CP042432.1, on the reverse strand, counting down.
AATAAACGGCTTTCTTGCAGAACATGCGCTGTCATGAAACCTGCACCTTAAAGATTTCTCTGTAAAAAAGTACTGATAAAAATGATTGATATTGCCGCTACAACGCCCAAAACAACCGAAAAAATACAATAAATAACGAATCGAGGTGCTACCGGAGAATTTACGTTCATCGGGATGGGGGGTTCAATAACCATAAACGTTGACTTTTCTTCTTCAATTCCTATCCGGGCTTCCTCCAGTCGCAAAGCAAGAGAATTATACACATTTTGTGAAATTTGGGATTCTACGGCCAGTTTTTGTAATTCTACTGAAGGTATCGCGGATATTACATTCCTGTTTCTGTCTTTTGCCCTGGCCAATGCAGCCTGTGCCTGATAGGCTTCTTCTTTTGCTTTCTGCACTTGTTCTTCCAGGTATGCGATATTGTGATGCTGCTTATCGTATTCATAATCAGATATATAATCCGAAAGTTCTTTTATTACGATTCTTGCGGCTTCCGCGCTTACGTCCGGATCCTGTAGTTTTACTGATACATTTATAACCGGCGATTTTTCGCTGAGCGAAAAATCTATCCTGTTCCGCAATATATTAACCGCCCTCCTCGTAAGACCGTCGACATGAAAGGTTTTCAGGTATCGGAACTGACCAGGATCTTCTTCTGTGATTTTATAGCTTACCGTATCGTTAGAAGAAACTACGGAAGGTTTCCCGCCAAAAAGACTGGATATCTTTTGCTGAAGGCTCACGATCATCGCCTGTGCCAGATAGTCTTTCAGGTACACTGAATCCCCCTTATACATTACCTTATGCTGTCCTACTTCGATCAGGTAAGGAGTACTATAAATAATGTCTTCGTAGACCAGCGCGTTCAGACCATTTTGTTCCGTAATATTTATACCGGCAAGATTGGCAAGGGCTCCCAACCCTCCTTTTTTATTGTCCGCTGTGCCCTCAACCGCCAGCAAGGCTTCTCCTGAATATTCCTTTGGAGTGATCAGGTAGGCAAAGAGGCCTATCATTAAAGCAATGATGACGGAAACCAGGATAGTCTTCCATCGTCTGAAAAGCGTGTCATAGATTTCCCGAAAGGAGGTTTGTTGCATGGCTACTTCTTAGGTTATATCGATTAGTTTTTGGGCTCGGGCTTTCCACGTATAGCATTCGGCAAATTCCTTGTAAGACTGTTCGGCCAGCGACTTTGCATATGTCTTTTCAACCATTAGCCTTTTAATAGCGCTCACCCATTCCGTGGAATTCGCACAATCTACCAGTATGGAGTTCTTTTCGTTCAGCACCTCCCGTATAGTGGGAAGGTCAGAGGCAATTACGGGCTTCCGGCTGCTCATATATTCCAGAATTTTAATGGGATTCATATAGGGTGTTTGATTACCTGTCACTCCTTCGGGTGCGGTTATTTCCTGATAAGGGGCCAGCAATACATCGCAACTGTTCCGATATTTATACACTTCCGGATAGGGCACAAAACCAATAAAATAAATGTTTTTACTTTTAATTTTTGATTTCCAGTCAATAATATCTTTCTCCTCACCGCCAACAACGTAAAAATCGACTGCGCTCATCTGTTGTGCGATATTTATAATAATATCTATTCCCCGGCCTTTGTATAATTGTCCGAAGTAACCAACTTTAAACCTGGATTTATCGCCAGGAAGTTCTATCTGAGTTTCCAGGGGAAACGCCTGGGATCCATTGTGTGCCACTTGTATATTTCCCGGATCAAATCCCGACCCCTTGAAAATATCCGATCTCACATAAATCTCTTTCAAGGCATGCGAGTTCACCACCATTTTTTTAAAAGATCGTTGTCGGATCATGATCCTGAATAGTTTCAGCGGGAATTTCCCGCTTTCCCAAATGGGCCCGTGTGTATCAAAAACGGTTGGATAACCCAGTAGCGCCGCTATTGTACATCCATGTACTGACCGGCCGGTAACCAAATCGGGGTTCATCTTTTTTAGTTTCGCAATAAAGTGCAAGCTGAAAAAAGTGGACCGCCCTTTAAATGCAGGAAAGAACAGCCTTTCTATCCGGAAAAGATTACTTACACCGTAAAAAGAATATACGTCGTTTACCTTTTCCTTTGGCTCAATTGCCGGAAAGAAAGCCGTTGTATCGTGTCCGAGCGCCGCTATTTCATTGCAAATATTCATGGCGTGAATACTGTTTGCATTGCGAGAGGGGACATAACAATGAAATATATAAGCAATCTTCATATTACCAGAGTGCAGGATTGAACGCGATCTTTAGTATATAATCCATGTTATACTTTATTTTTACAAGTAAACCGTCCTCATTGAACCTGCTCCGGGCTTTTGCTACATAATATCTTTTTAGCATAATCTTATGATATTCCTTTTTTGCATCTACTGTTATCAACCATGAACGTAGCTTCTTCATGAAATGATACATTGAATGGTAGTCGCGTTTCGTAATCCTGTTATCAGCATGAACCCATCGCACAGCGACCGGATTGATGTGCGCTCCGGGAACGAACTTCCCATACCAGGCAATTCTGATCCAGAGGTCGGTATCTTCATCAAGTTGCAGCCGCGTACTGAACATTCCGGCCTTTTTAAGTATCGCCTTTTTAATTGTAATGCCATCAGTACTCGGATAACCGTTATCTCCAAGCAGCAAAGAACGAAAAAAAGCCTCGCCCTGCAAAGGTTTCAACGTGTAGGTGAGATAATTCTCCGATTCTTTAGGTGAGATTTTCCTGAGACGGCAAAATTCGTTCCTTGCCTGCTCGCTTTCATATGCGGTTCCGATAGGTTCATACACGGCAGTGGCATCGGGATCATTTTCAAACGCCTTTTTCGTTTCGAGAAACCTTCCCGGAAGGCAAAAATCATCGGCATCTAAAAATGCGATATACTCACACGAGGCATGCTCAATGCCGAGGTTTCTGGATGCACTTGCCCCCCGGTTCTCTCCATTGGGATGCCGGAATAGTTTAACTTTCTGGTACTGATTTGCATATTCCTTGCAAATGGCTAAGGCATCATCGGGGAAACCATCTTCCACCAGGATAACTTCATGAACATACTCTTGACGAACGACAGATTCGATAGCCCGCCCTATATATTTTTCTGCATTATAAACTGGTATGATCACCGATACCCTGAACATGTCTGTCAAATCTAAAACAAGTGAATATCCTTCAACAGGTAATACGCAATTTGCGGATATTTCAACAAGCTCCTTTCGTGGTTTTTATAATATACAGCGCCCACATGTTTTTTATACGCTTTTATCCGCGCCGCCAAAGGTAACCCAGCGGGCAACTTTTTTCTTTTCTCCCGCGCGTACCGCGGTATCTCCATGCTATATCGTAGCAGTTCCCGGTAAATATAAAGGTTGCTTGCCTTTTTCAATTCGGCTGTTAAGCGTCCCTCGCTTCGCAGATATTTTTGTATTTTTAAGCTCAGCTCGATCCGATTGTTCAAAATCTCCTGTAGCTTTTCCTTATCTGAGGATTTACAAACGGATTCTTGCTGTACATAAGCTATCGTCTTTCTCTTATGACTGAAGTACAGCCTGGGCTCTACCTGAAGTATCCTGAACAATAAATCATATTCAAGGGATGAACGAATATCTTCGTTCCATCCGCCTACTTTCATCAACAACTCCTTTTGCCATAAGTTGGAGCAGGTGCATCCCAGGCGAACAGTTATTAACCCCATCCATGGGTTTTCATTCGCTATTCTGGAAATTGTGCTGGATTCCCCGGTTTCCGACTTCGATATCAGATCAAAATCTTCAATAATCAGCTCCGGCTGATATTGCCTGATAATGGTCGCCTGGTTTTCCAGTTTGTCCGGCAGCAGTTCATCATCCGCATCCAGAAATTGAATCCATTCTCCCTTTGCTTCATATAAACCCCGGTTCCTAGCTGCACTCGCCCCGGCTTTGGTTTCCCGGAATATCCGTATTTTTTCAGGATGACTCGCCGCTGCCTTTTTCAGGAATTCCCAGGTATTATCGACAGAGTTATTATCTACCAGTATTATTTCAATATCCTGGTAGGTCTGGCTAAGGCTGCTGTCAATAGCCCGCTGTACAAATTGTGATGCATTGTAACATGGGATAACAACAGAGATCATATCACGTGCTTTAATTTCTCTAACGTAAAACTGCCTTTGAATATATCTTTATTTGATTTTATCTTTTCATCCGGCCAGTTCCACCATTGTATCTCTTCTAACCTCGTGATTATTTCTTCCGAAAAACGATATTTAATGACCCGGGCCGGGTTTCCGGCCACGATGGCAAAAGCGGGAACATCTTTGGTTATGACACTATTAGCAGCGATTACAGCGCCATTACCAATTTTTACCCCGGATAATAAAGCACATCCCGCGCCGATCCACACATCCGATCCGATATCTATCGGCCCCTTGGAACAAATATCCGCCTCCATACCTTCCTTGAACAGGTTGGCTGAGATAAAATAACTTGTTAGACGCGAATGATCGTGATCGTATTCCTGAATGAGTACGTTAGGAGCAATAGAACAAAAGTTTCCGATAGTAATAGGATGTATACGGCAGGAAATGTGAGTATTAGGGCCATTAAGAGAAGTATACCTGCCAATATGAACAGTACCGCCGGTAATTTTTACACCTCCCCTTATCGCCGTTCCCTCGCTTGTCTGAATATCCCCCGAGATACAGGCGTTATTAATAATTGACTTTGCATGTATACAGCCACCCTTATCCAGCGATATGGCGACGTGCTGATTGAGGGATTTATAAATTTTATTCATCAACCTCTTCCAAATTTTTTCTCTGAATAACACGTTCATTGTACCGCATCAGTAAGTTGAATAAAATTTTCCAGCGATTCTCTAAGGGAAAACGATGCGCCTGCGGCGCCGCTCTTGTTAGCTTTAGTGCCCGTTATTTTTCTTATCAGCCCATTTAATTCTTCCGGATTCGCGTTAATGCAGGTTTTGACTGCGTCCGCTTCCACTAATTCCCAAAAGGTTTCAGCCCCTGTTTGATCAATGACGATCGTTGGTACACCCATTTGCACCCCTTCAATTACAGAACCAGAAAACCGCGAGAGATGAACGGCTGTATTATTAAGAATTACCGGAAGTGGTAATTCATTTGACTCCCGCATATTAACTTCGTGAATCAATCCATTGTTTTCAAGCAGTTTACGTATTTCCTCCTTTTCCGTTTCTGCGTGGCGAGGATGGAACCGAAGCCACCAGTCGTACTCATTAAAAGTCAGTCTTATGGTTTCAATAATGTAGGGCTCAATAGCCTGCCCCAGCGGCTGCAAAGTATACAAAATTATAGGTTTTCCATGAAACAGCTGATACGGGTATTCCAGTTCCTTCAAAATGAGCCCGGGATTCCCACCCTGATATACTTTATGCTGCAATTGCCCTGACCACTCCTTAATCAGGTTATAAGAACTCTCATCCCATACCCAAAACCAGCGGGGAAGCAATTCATACCCCCTTGCAGGCAGTCGGGACCAGTTTGTATAAGCAATGTGCGACTTCCCCTGAGTTCCGTGTTGCATATCTACAGAAACCGCCCCCAACCTCCTGGCAGCCAGGTTCATTCCGTACATTGGCACATTATAAAAGCATAGCCCAAAAACATACTTGGCCTTGGTTCTTTTTATAAAGTATTCATAAATTTCGGCATGCATTTTAATTTGCAGGACAAGCCGGCAGAGCCCGGCAGACTGCACGTTGTTGTTTATCACATCATTGAATTGTTCAAGAAAATTACCGTATTCCGGTAAATGGACTACTGGTTTTTCTTTAAACAGCGCGTTCTTCACCGCGTATTTTAGCTGGAACCAAGGCAAGTAATCTTCGAGTTCAACTACGCTCTTCCTGTGCGAATATTTCGTATTTCTATCATCCAGACGCTGGTACTCCAGTAGGACTCCTTCACCGATTTTATCAATCAAAGGATCAAAGTAACGATTGTACAAAAAATCCCTGATCTTTATCCTGTGAGTATAGGCGCCGGAGAATAGAAACTTTGTAACAGGAACAGACAATTGTTTAAGACGGATATAGGACAAAATGCCCTGCCAGATAAATCGCAAATAGCCGCTTTTGGCTGTTTTTGCCATCGTTGCAGGCTGGCTTGAATGCTTTTGTGCATTAAACCAGGAAAAGAATAGTTGAATACGGATTAAAGGCCAAACATGAATATCGTCTATTTTCCATGATTCCACCGGGTATTGACCTTCAGCATCTAATATTCGTTTGATAAATTGGCTCCTTTCATTAGCCATAGCGATCAAATGTTTTCCTATACTTCCGCCAAAGAACAAACGCAAATAGCGAAAGAATAAATGTAATCAAAACTTTCCATGCCCATCCGGCTTCAATTGCAAACGCGGCTAACGCGGTAAGCAGAATTGTTAGCGAAAGCCACCGCAAAGGGTAAAACCGCGCATTATTTATCTGCTTGAATACCTTTAAGAAAAAGCCTGCGTATCCCATAAACATTAAGGAAACAAATGTAACATACGCGGCCGCTGCATATCCAGCCAGGGGAATTAACAACACATTCAACAACACGCTTAAAATTCCGGCCGCAAACGTAACCTTCCATAATATTTTTGTCTTCTCCGCGTAAAACAGCTTGCTATTGGCGCCCAGATACATAGGCCGGTAGCTATATGCCATTACAATAATGACACCTAAATGGTACATTTGACTTAATTCTTCATTCCTGATCAAAAACGCGAAAATTTCTTTCATCCATAGTGCCAGTATAAACGTTCCGCATAAAAAAACAGCTTGTAAAAGAAATATGATGTTCCGGGCACCCCGGTCGTCTCCCGCTCTGTATCTTTCATTTAACAAAGGCCCCACCGCCAGGCCGCTTGCCGTACTCAAAGTTTGGAGGTGATTTCCAAACGTATAGGCCACATTATATTTCCCGATGTCGGGGATACTTACATTAAAAAATTTCATTAGCACCCGGTCTGAAGTGTTAAGCAAATAGCTGGAATAATAATGTGGAATCACCGGAAGCGCTATTCGCAGGCTATTCCGGATAAATCGTCTTTTAAAATTAAAGATAGGGGTAATCCCTATGCTGCGGTTCAATGGGATCCAATAGGAAAGGTTTGATAACACGCCGGCAATAAAAGATGACCAGAACCAGCCCATATAACCCATTTTCAAATATGAAATGGTGTACAAATTCAGAAATATTGTTAACAAACCGGATAAAGCCACCCGTACGCCGACACCTAGAGGTTTTTGTTTCAGCTGAAAATAGGTACTGCATATATGACTCGTTGGGCCAAAAAAGACAACCGGAAACACCGACAGGAAAATAATCATATACGTATTTTCCCGGGCGGCATCGGGGACAACGAAGTAAATAACAACAGCTAAAACAAGACCATAAATCAAATTCCATATCGTCAGGAAACCATACAGCTGTCGCCATGCCCATTTATATTGGCCTGGGGATTTATAAAAAGTATTTACTAAAATGAGCCGGAGGCCCAGGGTGGATAATACTGCAAATGCGCTTATGAATGCTATTACAATGCCATTAACACCAAAATCCGTTGCCGTTAGATCTTTTGTGATAATTGGAAGGATGAAGATACTGGCTATTTTGGAAATATGGGGAGCCAAACCATATATAGCAGTATGTGAAAAAAGCTTCTTTAGCATGAGTAAATGTTTATCTCAGCCCCTTGCACCGGGAATTCAGCAGAATCCCGGTCAAGCTGTGATACTTTCTCTTTTATCGAATTAATCGCCGTAAATAGGTCCCATATCCACTTTTCAGCAAAGGAATTGCAAGGGCGTCCAACTCGTCGCTATCTATAAAACCCATCCTATACGCCACCTCTTCAATACAACCGATTTTCAGGCCCTGGCGAGCTTCGATAACATGTACAAAGTTCGCGGCCTGCATTAGGGATTCAAACGTACCAGTGTCCAGCCATGCTGTTCCCCGGTTGAGTACACTTACTTTTAGTTTGTCCTTTCTGAGGTAAACATTATTAATTTCGGTGATTTCCAATTCTCCACGCGAACTAAGCTTTATCTCTTTTGCGATATCTACTACGTCATTATCGTAAAAGTATAAGCCAGGTACTGCATAGTTGGACTTGGGCGTATCAGGTTTCTCTTCTATAGAAATAGCTCTGCCCTCATTGTCAAATTCAACAACACCATAACGTTCCGGATCATTCACATGGCAGGCATATACAATTCCGCCGTCCGGATCGCTATTTCCCTGCAACAGCCTTGCCATGCCTGATCCGTAAAAGATATTATCGCCCAAAATTAGAGCTACGCTATCATTCCCGATGAATTTCTTACCAATGATAAAGGCCTGCGCCAGGCCCTCGGGCCGGGGTTGTTCGGCATAGCTGAAGGTACAGCCCAACTTACTTCCATCACCCAGCAGCTGACGGAAAAGCGGGAGGGATTCGGGTGTTGAAATCATTAGAATTTCACGGATTCCCGCCAGCATAAGCGTAGACAATGGATAATAGATCATAGGCTTGTCGTAAACCGGCATTAGCTGCTTACTTACGGCCAAAGTCAGAGGATACAAACGAGTGCCGGAGCCTCCGGCAAGAATAATTCCTTTCATACTGGTACTTTCAGAGATACGTTCTACTCTTTGAAAATGCTACAATTAATGAGCATTGTATTGCCTATAGTAATATTCCCGGTATTGGCCGGAAGTAACATGTTCCAGCCATTCCAGGTTTTGAAGGTACCAGTCAACAGTTAACTCCAGGCCTTCTTCAAACGTCACTGAGGGTTTCCAACCTAGTTGTTCGCTGATCTTTGCCGCGTCAATCGCATAGCGAAGATCATGCCCCGGACGATCTTTTACGAAGGTAACGAGTTGCCCGGAGATGCCCTCTGGACGGTTTAACTTCCGGTCCATCGTCTTACAAAGCAGATGTACCAGGTCTATATTCTTCCACTCGTTTAATCCGCCGATATTGTAAGTTTCGCCGTTTTTGCCTCGGTGAAATACCTGATCAATGGCCCGGGCATGATCTGCCACATATAACCAGTCCCGGGTATATTTACCGTCTCCGTAAACCGGAAGGGGTTTATTATTGATGATATTATTGATCATCAGGGGGATCAGCTTTTCCGGAAATTGAAAAGGACCGTAATTATTTGAACAATTGGAAATGACATAGGGCAGGCCATAGGTTTCACCATAAGCCCGTACAAAATGATCGGAAGAAGCTTTGGATGCGGAATAGGGCGAGTTAGGGTCATATGCTGTCGCTTCCGTAAAGAAACCTGTTGTACCTAAGGCACCATAAACTTCGTCGGTAGATACATGATAGAATCGCTTTCCTTCATAATTCCCTTTCCAGAAGTCACGGGCAGCGTTAAGCAAAATTACCGTACCCAATACATTGGTCTTAACAAAGGCCAGCGGGTCAGTAATAGAACGGTCTACATGCGATTCAGCGGCAAGATGAATGATTCCTCCAGGTTCGTACCTCCGAAAGATTCCCTCTATCTCCTGTTGATTGGTGATATCCGCCTTCACGAATTCATAATTGACCGATGTTTCTATATCCCGAAGATTTTCAAGGTTACCCGCATAAGTAAGCGCGTCCAGGTTAATGATCCGATAATCCGGGTAGTTATTTACAAAGAACCTGATAACATGTGACCCGATGAATCCGGCGCCCCCTGTAACAATAATCGTTTTCATGGACAATATATGGCAGGATGCCTTTATTTAATTGAATTCACGATAGTAATAATCAGCGCTGTCAGCGATGCTACTCCGCTGGTAATGCCAACAACCTCTTGTGCGGAAAGTTTATTCGTTTCAGCTTTTAAAGGCACGACCAATTCTGATCCCGGCTTAACTTTAGGATAATTATTAAAAAATAAAAACTTCCTGGTACTTCGTACGCCGCCATTCGCATACACCACATAAGCCCTTCTTTTAAGCGCGTCCTGCCCAAAGCCCCCGCCTGGGAAACGTACCTCTTGAAGCTGATTCCTTTTTCAAACCGGACCGTCTTCGGGTACAGCACCTCGCCTCCCACCTTAACAGTCTGCAGCAGCCGCGGAATGCGGATCACATCCCCTTCCTGGGCAATCAAATCGTGTTTAGATCCAGGACTTTCCAGAATGGCTTCCAGGTCAATATTTACCAGGTTGGGGCGTTTGCTGGCAATGGCTTGCTCCAGGCTATCGATCATTAATTGGTCTTTGCTGGTATCCAGGCTGCCGGCAGCCCCTCCGGCTGCCAACTGGTTTTGACGTTGCTTTGCTTTCAGCTCCTCCAATTCCAGCTTGGCCTCCACATCCATTTCCTCCTTACGGATAAGCACGGCCCCTTCCACATACGCATCCGGCAGCAGCCCGCCGGCCCTTTCTATAATATCGGAGATCCGGTCATTCTTATTCGCGGTACTGTACGTGCCGGGGTACAGGACTTCCCCTTCCACGCTTATGTTCTTTTGTACCTCGTAGCCGGGTTCCACGCGTACGAATACCTGGTCAAAGGGCTGCAGGGCAAAATCGGCGGCTTCGGGGGACGAGGAAAGATCGCGGTTAATATCGAAGCTGTAGATCTGCGCGGTGGCAGGGTTGGCGGCTTCCGGGTCGGCATTGCGGACCCGCCGGGATATTTCCACGCGGTTGGGGGTGGCGGCTTCGGTGAAGCCTCCGGCCATGACGATCAGGGCTTCCAGGTTCATATTGCCGGAGTACGCAAAGGTATCGGGCTGCTGCACGGCGCCGGAAATGATTACGTGGTATTCTTCGCGAAGGTCGAAACGCGAGGCGATGTGGAGGCTGTCTTCCCGCTGCAGGGGAATGTCGGCGGCGCTTCCGCTCATGACTCCGCCAAGGTCAAAAGAGAGCAGGCGCGGTTCCAGGTTTTCTCCTACCCGGTAAATATTTGCGCGGTTAAGGAAAGCGTCTTCCCGCAGGCCGGCGGCTTTTTCGATCAGTTGTTTAACGGTGATGCCGGGTTCAAGGGCATAAGTGCCGGGGCGGAATACGGCGCCGGTGATCTGGATGCGGTTGGTATAGCGGTCCAGGATCTCATCTACGGTGTAAACGTCGCCCAGCTGCAGTTCAAAGCTGTCGTATTGCCCGGCAGCGACATCGGCAATGCTTTTCTGTCCGTTTGCGTTGCGCACGACCACGATGCGGCCGGTATAGGCGTCCTGGGTGAAGCCTCCGGCGAATTCCAGCAGCCTGGCCAGGGTTTCCCCGGGCAGGGCTTCAAAAATGGCGGGGCGTTTGACTTCGCCCTTGATCTGTACCCTGGTTTGGTAGGGGTTGATCTTGATCACGTCCTGGTCCTGCAGGCGAACGTTGGCGGCGTTGGCTCCGCGGATCAGGAAGTCGTATATGTCGATATGGGCAATGACTTCATTGTTGCGGATCACTTCAATATCCCGGAAGGAGCCGCTTTCATTCGGGCCGCCGGAAGCATAAAGGGCGTTGAAAGCGGTGGCCAGGGAGGAGATCGTATAGGTGCCGGGCAGGTTGGCTTCGCCAATGATGGTGACGCGTATGCTGCGGATATCGCTGAGGGTGATCTGCACGGAGGTTTCGCCGCTGCGGATACTACCGTATATTTTGGTGAGCTGGGTGCGGATCCGGCTGCGGGCTTCCTCAATGCTGAGCCCGTTTACCTGGATAGGGCCCAGGTTAGGGATGCGGATAAAGCCGTCGGGGCTTACCCTTACCTGGTGGGTCACATCGGAATAGCCGTAAATATCTATGTTCAGTTCGTCGCCGGGGCCCAGCTGGTAGCCGGCGGGGGTGGGCAGGTTCAGATCCGGAGCGAAGGTCAGGTTGGGGTTGTTGAACAGCTGCTGGCCGAAAATTTCTGGTGTCAGGTTCCGGAAGGCCAGGGCAATGCGGTTGAAGCGGGAAGCGGGATTCGTATATCCGGCGGTATCCTGGCCGAAGCCCCTGGAAAATTCGGTGGCAGGGCCGGTGTCTGTCTTGGAACGGCTTGCGGAAGCGGCGGCAAGGCCCAGCTGGTCAATCCGCTCCCGGAGTTTGCTGATCTGCCCGGGAGGCATGCCGCGCTGAAGGGCGGCTTGTTCCAGTTCCTGCACGGAAAGGCCGCTTTCCTGCGCTTGCATAACGAATTGCCGCACCTGGGCGTCGCTGAGTTCGTCAACATTTACTTCGCTAAGGTCTTGTAAGGGCAGAGTTTGCCCTTGCGCCGGCTGCAGCAAGGCTACGGCCAGTCCCAGGCTTAAAACAATAAAGCAGATGTATTGCCGTATTAACCGGCAATAACGTATGTTCTTCGCGGTCATTCGGCCGAATTTATTCAAAATAATTTAAAATCTTAAAGCCTCCTTCACGAAGGTAACGGTCTTTAAGCATCAGCCGGGTGTCGGAACGGACCATTTCGGCTACCATATCCTGCAGCGTGAATTCGGGTGTCCACCCCAGCTGCTCCCTGGCTTTGGAGGCATCTCCTATCAGGAGATCCACCTCCGTTGGTCTGTAATAACGATCGTCAATCCTTATAATTGTCTGTCCGGGCCGCAGCGGGCTTTCTTCGAGGCCCATTTCCCGCCATTTTTCAGGGTCGGCATCAATAACAACACCCTTTTCCTGCGTGCCTTTACCGCTGAACTCCACCTCAACGCCTGCTTCGGCGAAAGCCATGCGGGCCAGTTCGCGGACAGTGGTGGAAATTCCGGTGGCAATGACATAATCTTCGGGCTTATCCTGCTGCAGCATCAGCCACATGGCCTTCACATAATCTTTGGCATGCCCCCAGTCACGGCTGGCATCAAGATTACCCAGGTACAAGTCTTGCTGCAGGCCCAGCGCTATTCTTGCCGCGGCGCGGGTGATCTTGCGGGTAACAAAGGTTTCGCCCCGAATGGGGCTTTCGTGGTTAAATAAAATGCCGTTGCAGGCGTACATATTATAGGCTTCCCGGTAGTTCACCGTAATCCAGTAGGCGTAAAGTTTAGCAACGCCATAGGGCGAACGGGGGTAAAAGGGCGTTTTTTCTGTCTGCGGGGTTTCCTGCACCAGCCCGTACAATTCCGAGGTAGAAGCCTGGTAAATGCGGCAGGTTTCGCTGAGTCCCAGCAGGCGCACGGCTTCCAGGATGCGCAGCATTCCCAGCCCATCAGCATTGGCGGTGTATTCGGGCGTATCGAAGCTCACTTTTACATGGCTTTGTGCCGCCAGGTTATAGATCTCGTCGGGCTTTGTTTCCTGGATGATCCGGATGAGGTTGGTGGAATCGGTAAGGTCGCCGTAATGCAGCTTGAAATGGAGATTCCTGTCATGCGGGTCCTGATACAGGTGATCGATGCGGTCGGTATTAAAGAGCGAGCTTCTCCGCTTAATGCCATGCACGAAGTAGCCCTTGTTCAGCAGGAATTCCGCGAGATATGCTCCGTCTTGTCCGGTGATGCCAGTGATAAGGGCTGTTTTCATTTTTTCTTTGGGTTTTGTTTAGCTGCTAGCGGCGGTTATGCCAGCTCTGGCGGCGGTGCCGGCGGCTGTATTCCCGGCTGCGGCGGCGCCGGTGATGTTCGCAGCCGTTCCGGCGGGCCTGGTATTGTCGTTCGCTACGTCACCGGAAACTATGGCTACGCCCGCGATCTGCAGGGCCACCCAGTCAAGCAGGTGCGTTATATGGAACAGGCTATTGAGCGAAGCGTCGGCGATCAGCAGCTCCAGGGGTTCCATTCCCTGCTTTTCCAGGAGCTTTTTTACCTGGGAGAACCGCAGGTTGGTGGGCGCGCTCAGGCGGCTGTTAAGGAAAATAAAATTACTGTTCAGTTTCTGGTGGTAGCTATCCAGGACATGGTAGCCGCCTTCCGGAAGCACATTGATAAAGGCTTCGGAGCGGGCAACCTGGTTCACCTGCTGGCAGAAGCGGCTGGCGACGCCTTCAAAAAACGCATCGCATACTACAATGAACTTATACTGAAGGCTTTCCCGGAAATGTTGTGTCAGCTGCGCGGAATGCTGCAGGTAATCGTTGCTGTTTTCCAGGCTGGCGGCTATTTTCAGCAGGTCCGGCTTTTTATAGACGCCGAGTAGCTCAAAAATGGCCTGGAAGAGATAGGTAAGCGCGTAACCGAGGGCCATTCCCGAAGAAACGCCCGCTTCCGCAGGGTAAAGGGTTACTTCCTGCCCGCGGGCTTTTTCGCTCAGCGCGCCTCCCGAACTGATAACGATAAGGCGGCATCCGCGCTCCCGGGCAATGTCATACACGGCCAGGGCTTCCTCGTTGTCGCCGGAATACGACCAGACGATCACGAGCGTATTCCTGCCAGCGTACCGGGGCAGCAGGTAACCGGACGTGGTACTAAGGGGCAGATCCAGTTTATCCTGGAAATAATCCTTTACGATGTTTCCGGCAATGCCTGAATCACCGACGCCGCAGATCATAACGGCATTCAGCGAATCTTTACTAATTCCGTGCGGGGTATAATTATCAAGGGCGAACCTTATCTGGGAAGAAAATTTCTTCAACTCCTGACTGCTTTGTTTCATGGCTCGCAAAGTTAACTAATTTTCTTTATTTGGGCATTTTTTTGGCCCTGAACCCATGGCCGGGCCGTCGTTAAATTTCCGAAGCGGCGGCGGACTGCTCCAGCCCCTGGTACCAGGCTTCGCCGTATTTACGGATAAGCGCGTCCTTCAGGAAGCGGTACACGGGAACTTTCAGCTCGGCGCCTAAGGAGCAGGCATCGGAGCAGATGCTCCAGCGGTCATAGTTCAGGATTTCAAACTCCGGGTATTTGGTGATGCGGATGGGGTATAAATGGCAGGAAATGGGTTTCCGGAAGCTGGTTTTCCCTTCCAGCCAGGCTTTTTCAATGCCGCATTTGGCTTGTCCGCCTTCGAAAATGGTGTAGGCGCATTCCTTGTCCCCGTCCACGCAGGGAGTGGTTTGGTCGCCTTCGAAATCCTTTACATGCAGGCCTTCTTTTTCAATAACGGCAATGCCTTTGGGAGTCAGGTAGGGTTTTACAGCGGGATAACATTCTTCCAGCAGCTTCAATTCTTCATCTTCCAGGGGGGCGCCGGCATTTCCCTGCACGCAGCAGGCTCCGCGGCATCTGCTGAGATTGCAGACAAATTCCTCCTTCATCACATCTTCGTGAACCAGCGTTTCGTGGTGTTCCAGCATGGCGCAAAGATACGGCTTTTCTATTCAGCCAAGAAGGTGTTTACCTGTTAGAGACGGAGGCCAGGGAAGTGCCCAGCGGATATTTCAGGTTATCGTAGTCCTCAAGTTCCAGGGTAAGGGAGCCGATGAGGATCTCTACCTTGGCTTTTACCGGGATACGGTTGGCATCGTTGGTGATCCAGAGGTACATGTCGCTGTCATCCCGGAAAATGCGACCCTCAATCAGGGAGGGGGTAAATTTCAGGCATTCCATTCTTCCGAAATCCGTTTTAATTTCTTCCTTTCCAAGGTATTTGATCACCATGGAATATTCTTCATCATCAATGAAGTAGGAGAGTTTAATGGATTCCCCGGTACTTAATTGCGACACGTCCAGGGAGCGGGCGTAGTAAAAGGCCGAAAGCACATCCAGCGTATTCTTTTTTATATCGAAGACGCCTTTATTCGTGTTTACGATCTTGTTATCCCGGTCAAACCGGACGTAACTATCCCGGGAATAGCTGCCTTCCTTTACCGATTCGGTGAATAGGAAGGGCATCAGCGATTGGGCGCTTATATAGGAATTATATTTATTGCGCACTTTCATGACCAGCGCCACGGCGCTTACGGTCTTGCCTTCGGCCTTCAGGTGCCAGGCTTCCTGCCCGCGGAACTGGCGGTCGGACTTTTGCACGCTAAGTGTTCCGTTGGCTGCGTTGATAAAGCCGTACTTGATCTTTTAATGGAGTTTTTCTCCGGGTGCAAACGGCGGTTCAATTTGCCGGGGCGTTTGAGCGCCGGCGCTGAATCCGAGTAACAGACCGAAAAAAAGGCAATATAGTCTAAATTGATTCATACTGTCTTTCTTTAGTAACCTATCAGGTACCTGCAAAAAACAAACCAGTTATTTCCTTTTATAGACCGGAACGGTGGAACAGGCTTCCCCGTACATGATGCTTTGCGCAACTTTACGGAGGCGGTTAGTGAGTTCCACATAGCCCGCAGCGGGCACGGGAACATCGGCGCATCCCTTAATGATCAAGCGTTTATCCCTGAACTGCTCCAGGTCAAGCTGATCCAGGGCTTCCAGGTACAGAATGGTTTCAAGTGTATCTGGCGTACCAAAGACGACTTTTTTCGCGAAGGGTTCCATATGCGAAGCCAGCAGCATATAGGCCCATGTAGGTACAATGGCATCGGCGGAACAGGTAATGGCCACCAGCTTTCCCTCGTAACGACTGAAATCATGCTCCTTCAGAAAAGCCCGGAATTCCTTTTCCCGGAGAATAAGCCCCTGGAAAAGATTCTCCTTCACGTCATACACCACTCGCTCCCCCCGGGTATAATACCTGGCCGGGTCAATGGTGATGAGCCCGCTGGACGCCACGCGATTTA
Source organism: Anseongella ginsenosidimutans (assembly GCF_008033235.1). Taxonomy (GTDB): domain Bacteria; phylum Bacteroidota; class Bacteroidia; order Sphingobacteriales; family Sphingobacteriaceae; genus Anseongella; species Anseongella ginsenosidimutans. Next base: position 1,661,746 of record NZ_CP042432.1, on the reverse strand, counting down.
CAATATTCTCCTGGATTTCCATGATTCTCCCGTTAATTTATAGCATTAACAATCGAAAAGCAATCAGGTTCGGATTCCCTCCGAAAATGCTGCCGCGGCCGGCGGCTAACCCGGGACTAATAGAACTTGGCCCTGTTATCAATGATCTTGGTCTTATCCTGGAGCGCCTCAAACAAAAATCCAAGGTACTGCTGACGATATCTTTCTGCCATGGAAGCCTTTGTAGCAGCAGGATCGGCAATGGGCGCCGGTTCGCTGAAGTTTTGCACCGAAAATCCGAATACCCCTGTCATACCCACTACAGGCCCCTGCATTTTGCCGGCTTCCGATCCGAAAATAGCGCCTACGAGCGAGGGTTCGTACCCTGCTCCCGCCACCATGGGATTGCTGAAGTTCACGTTCTGCGCGGTGCGGGTGGAATCCCCCAACTTTTGGGCAACCGCGTCCAGGCTGGACGCGCCCTGAGCCGCCTGGTTGAATTTTTCGGAGAGCAGTTCTCCTTTTTTAAGGCGGCGGACTTCCTGCTCTACTTCATTACGTACCACCTCCAAAGGAGCAAATCCTTCCGGGCGGATCTCCGTAAGACGGGCAATGATATAACGGTCGTTAAGGTCGAATAACTGCGAAACGTCTCCCAGCTCGGCCTCAAAAGCCCACCGGATCACTTCCCGGGGCTCGGTAAGGCCTGGCACGAAAAAGTCGATAGCCGTCACGTTCTCAGCCACGCGGGTTACCAGCCCGGCTTCCTGCGCCTTGGCTTCAAAATTACCTTCCCCGCTAAGCGAGCCGGCAAAAGCATTGGCATTGGCATAAATAGCACGGGTAGTTTGCTGACTGGCTTCCAGCGGCTTGTCGATTACCGCGATCTTCACGGCGCGCGAACTGTTCTTCTGGTCGTCTATTTTCAGAAGGTGGGTACCGTACATGGTTTCCACGGTTTCTATGTCGCCTGTTTCGCCTTCAAAGGCGGCATTTGCAAATTCAGGCAGCATATCCGCAGGGCCGAAATACCCCAGGTCGCCTCCCTGCGCTCCGGACACGGAATCGGCAGAGTTTTCCCGGGCCAGCACACCGAAGCTGGATGCTCCTGAACGGATACGTTGCAGCAAGCTGTCGGCAATTTCGCGGCGCTCAACCGGGTTAGGATGGCTCGCCGCACTAACAAGGATATGACTGGCGCGTACAGAATCAGGCCTGTTGGCTGCATCCAGTAATTTGGCCACCTTATAGGCTCCATTCTCAAAATAAGGCCCGTAAACCGTACCAACCTCCGCATTAAAGAGGTTCTCCGACAGTTCAGGGCTTAAATTACTTTCCTTCACAAAGCCGAGCGGGGCCTTCGTGGTCGCATTGGACATATAGAACAGCGAATCGTTGGCCGTGGTCCGGAATTGTTCCGCCAGCTGTGTAACTTCTTCCAGCGCAGCGGCTGTATCTTCAGCGGAAGGTATTACGTCAAATACGACGTAATCGAATGAACGCAGTTCTTCTTCCTCCTTATATTTATACTTGTTCTCTTTATAATAGGCTTCCAGGTCCTGGTCGGAAATATTCGCCGCCGTATCGGAAACAGAATTATAATCAAGCTTTACAAAAGACACCGCGGCAGTTTTCTGGCTACTTTCATGAAAACGCTGCATTTCCAGGGAAGTAATATAAATCCCGGAAGAGACCATGTCAATGTACTTTTCAACGGTATTGGCCAGCTTCACCTGCTGCTCCAGCTCGAGCAGCATCTGCTGCTGCTGCAGCGGCATGGAGGCGCGGTTCCGGTAGATCTGCAGCGCCATCTCGGACGAATACCCGCCCTGGCCGCCGCCTAAGGCTTGTCTGGCAATGGGATGCGGATTGTCTCCCGTCATCGCCAGGGCCAGCTCCTCGGAGCCTGTTGCCAGCCCGAGTTTTTCCAGTTCCTCAGAATAGATCGCTTTTTCAAGCATGGTTCTCCATACCTGCTGTATGGCATACGAAGTAACCTGGGGATTGGCGGATGATTGCCCGGTGGAGGCCATCATCTGCTGGGTAGCTTGTTCTACCTGGGTACTGAATTCTTCATAGGATACCTTTTCACCCGCTATTTTGCCCACTTGATTCCTTGCTTCTGCCCAAAACGGAGCGCCGGAGCTTACTGCATCACTGAAGAGAAAGCCCACGATGGCCAACCCGATGAAACCAATAAGCAGGTAACCAGCCTTTTCACGTAAAGTATTTAATATCATAACTTAATCTTATGCTGCTGAATTTTCAGGGGCGCAAGATACAAAATGATGTTCCAAGTTTCAAGGGTTTAATTTTCAGCGCCGGCAGGGTGAAATCGCCGCGATCAGCGGGCCCGCCTATGCCGGGGTAAGCGTCATTCGCGGGCGTCGCGAGAGCAGTATCGGAGGAAGCCGGGAGCAGTCAAAGCACTGCGTTATTCTCCGGGCGTCGCAGGGCCTCTGCCGCGGGAGTAGCCAAAGTACCGCGTTATTCCGCCGGAACGCCGGGAGCCGCCGGGGCGCCGGAAGCCGGCAAGGAATCCGCGCGGGAAAGAGAATCCTGCCGGGAAAGGGAATCACGCTCGCTGGCCTTGATAGTAATAGGCCCGGTAAATTCCAGTATTTTATAAGGCTTGAAGCTGGAGTTTGTCTCAAGGCCAATCCCCTGGTTCACGTCGCCATTAGGAGCGGTAATCTTCACAAACCGGTCAGAATAGATCCTGTCCCCTTCTTCTTCCCAAACCAGCCGTTCGGTTTCCAGGATGCGGCCGTCAGCGCTCACAACAACCACGCTGTCACGCACTTCCATCGTTTTCTTTTCCAGGTCGCGCCGGCCATACTTCGCGGTGAGCGTGCTTTCTACTTCCAGGCTATCGTTATAAAATTCAACATGAAGGCCTTCCGGCATCAGGTCATACGGTTCTTCGGTCTGGTAAGACATCAGCAGCGGACTGCTCATCACCGCCTTCACTTTCGTAGAATCGCTATAAGTGATCTGTATCCCCCGGCTGGTTTCCACCGACACCTCAAACAACTTGGAAGAAATAGTATTAACCTTCGAAAGATCGTTTTCACACCCCCAAAAACAAAGCCCCCCCAGCAGCGCCCCGCCCAGCACCCCCATTTTCCCAATATACCCCAACCGTCCAGCCAAAACCTTAAAACTTTAAAAACTTTAAAAACTTTAAACCTGGAACTTTAAACCTTAAACCGTTGTGAAGCAACCAGAACCTTTGAACTTCAAACCTTGAACCGTTGCGAAGCAAGATTAAAACTGTAGCGAAGCAACCAGAAACTTTAAACCTTAAACCGTTGCGAAGCAAGATTAAAACTGTTGCGAAGCAACCAGAAACTTTAAACCTGAAACTTTGAACTTTGAACTGTTGCAAAGCAACTTTAAACCGTTGCGAAGCAACAAGTTTCGATTAATCAAACTGCCGTTTAATAAACCAGCGCGTACTATACGTAATCCCCACATTAAACATAGCGAACTGTTCCTTGATCAGGCTGCCGTCGTTAGTGCCGCGCTGCCCCAGTTCCACACCCAGGTTCAGTTTTCCGTAAGAATTCATTTCCCTCGAGAGGAAAGGCATGCCCAGGCCCAGGGTGATACTGGTTTCACTGATATCTTTGCCGTTTATGGCCACCGGCATTTTCTGGTAATTAAAGCCCGCCCGGTAGTTTACCAGCTTGAAATAACTGGAAACCGATTCCGGGTCAGGAGTGAATTGAAGGCCGGCGGAAATCCCCATTGATTCGCTGAGGTCCCGCTGAGCCCGCTCAGGCTGGTAAGCGGAGGTACGGCTGAATTCTGCCCAGTCCGAAAAGCTGACATCAGCGCCAAAAAGCCATTTGCCCTGCTTGTTGATCGTAAAACCGGCCTTGTGGGAAGCAGGAAGATGCAAGCTGTTCTTAGCTCCTATGGTCATCTCTATAGTGTCCACGCCTACTTCTGTTCCCTGGTTGGAATTGTAGCCCATCCTTAACAGATCGCTGTGAGCGGTTAATTTCGTTTTGAGTGTTCCCGTATAGCCATAGGTAAGGCGCGTGTCATCCGAAAGCTTGACGCCGCCCTGGAGGCCGAATGAAAAGCGGAAACCATTTGCCCGGAAGATGTCCACGATCTTGCTGTTCCGGTAAAGGAATTGGTTATCAGGAAATTCCGTTGCCCAGGCTTGCTCAATATTACCAAACAGGTAAGCCACGTTCATGCCTACTGAAAAGTTCGGGGAGAACGCAAATGAATTGCCAATGTAGAACTGGGACAGCCCGCCTTCACCGGTATTGATATAATTCACGTTCGTGGTATCCAGCTTGGATTGGTTCGTGACCCGGTACCCGACATTTGAAAAAGGAGTTAAGCCGATGCTGGACCCCCATTTGGTCGATACGGGAAAGGCCAGCGAAATATAGCTCAGGCCGAAATCATGGTTTGTCTGGCTGACATCGCCCTTGCTCAGGCCCCTGACACCGCCGAAAAGGCCGGCTTCAAAGGTGGTAAGGCGAATGGCGGAAAAGGAGGCCGGGTTACTGAGGTTAATATCAACCGGGCTGCGCATCCCCTGGGAGATCCCCCCCATGCTCCTCCCGAAGGCAAAGACGCCGGGTTCCAGGAGTCCTACCCCGTAGTCGGAATAGGGCGAACTGATGGTGGCCTGGCCGTTAACCTTCACGGCAAAAGACAGTAATGCTATAATTACAGGTATCCAGGTAAATTTCCTCATTTATATTGATAGTTTAATACCCGATCGAGTCCTTTCAGGATTAATTCCCTGTCCAGCACAATACGGTCGGCAAAGATGCTATTTTTCAACCTTTTATCAAAGAATTCCGCGTCCCCGCCGCATAAAAACACCCGGAGCCCGGGGTATTGCTCTGCGTAGGCGCCGATCATGTACAGGGTTTCGGCCAGCGATCCGGCCTGTACGCCCGATAACATGGATTCGCGCGTATCCCTTCCAAGGAACTCATCATACTCTTTATCCAATGTTATCAACGGCAGTTTGCCGGTAAAAGTATGCATCGCCAGGAAGCGCATATTCAGCCCGGGGGAAATGGCCCCGCCCAGGAACTCCTTCCTGCTGTTCAGGAAGTTGTACGTGATGCAGGTCCCGGCAATAATTACCAGGCTATCGCTGTTTTCCCCGTAGGCCCCGCCCCGATCACAGCGGCAAGGCGGTCGGCGCCCAGGGTAGCGGGGCTATGATATTTGTTCTCCAGCGGAAGGCGCAGGCTTCCCGGAAAATAAGACAGGTTGGTATGTTGCTCCAGGTAAGCAAGTAAAGCGGGATCGGGCTCAACGACGCTTGACAAGACTGCTTTCGCGGGCGTGTATTTGTCCACGAGGCCTTTTAATTCCGCTGTCGCCTGATTTCGGTAAGAATGAGCTTCAATCAGCGCGGCGTTCTCAAAAAAGGCAATCTTGGTTCTTGAATTACCTATATCAATTGCCAGGTTTATCAATGAAGATCAGCTTTGTACAAGATCATGGCCATGCAGGATGGACTGGAACACGGCAAGGCCGTCCTGGTTGCCCAGGGCAGGATCCGCGGCGCGCTCGGGATGAGGCATCATACCGAATACGTTGCGTCCCTGGTTGCATATTCCTGCTATGTTTTCAACAGAGCCGTTGGGGTTGGATTCCGGGGTAAAATTTCCCTGGGTGTCACAGTACCTGAAAAGCACCTGGTCATTGCTGTTCAGCTGCTGCAGTATTTCAGGCCTGGCATAATAACTGCCTTCCCCGTGGGCTACCGGAATACGCAGGGGCCGGTCCGGGTTCACCTGCGAGGTGATTATCGTATCAGCGGTTTGCACTTTCAGGCAGCTATTGGTACAAATGAACTTCCGGGTAGGGTTGTGGAGCAGCGCTCCCGGCAGCAGCCCGGCCTCGCAAAGAATCTGGAACCCGTTGCAGATACCCAGCACGTATCCCCCCTTTTCTGCGAAGGCGATCACTTCCCGCATGATAGGGGAAAATCGCGCAATAGCTCCCGAACGCAGGTAGTCACCAAAGGAAAACCCGCCGGGAAGAATAATAAAATCACAGTTCTGCAGATCGTGGTCTTTATGCCAAAGCTCCACTACTTCCTGTCCTAATGTATTGTCAAGCAGGTAAGTAGTATCGTGGTCGCAATTGGAACCCGGGAAAATAACAACGCCGAATTTCATTCAGATATGGGATTTATTTCAGCGCAAAGATACGCAAAAATTTCCGGGCGTAAATGGAAAGGTGATGGTGCTTGTCGGCCAATCAGGAGTTCCACGCTGGCAAGCCCTTATTACCCAGGGTGGCAAATACTAAACGAACTGGAAATAAAAGATAGAACCCAGCAGCAGCGCGAACAAGGTTTCGTAAAACCACCGAACCTTGGCGGTAATGAAATAATAAGCCAGGAACACCGCGAAAGGCACGGCCAGCATCATAAAATGGTACAGGTGCTTTTCGGCGCTCAGCAAAAAGGAAGCAACCAGCAATACGCTCAGCAAGGCCAGGGATACCTGCGACTTCCGGATAAGCACCACGTTCTTAAAATAAGTGACCCACATCTTATGAACGGAAAGCCCCAAAAGGAACAGCAGCGGCACCAGGGCGATATAATCATAGGGCGAAATGGTTAAAACAGACGGAAAATTAACGATAAAGGGCTGCCATATCTCTAAAAAAGAGGCCATATTATCGGTGTACATAAACCAGGTGAACGCAAAAATATAAGGTACCACCAAGCCGATAACCGGCGACACCCATTCCCTCCAGGCAAAAGGCCGGAAAATGATCAGGCTGAACCAGGTAACCGGGAAGATCAGGAAGAAGGGATAATAAAAAAGGGAGCCTGCTCCTATCGCCAGGCCCATATCAAAGGTGATCCGAAGCACATTGGCGCCGCGGTAAAGAAAGAAAATGCGGTCTATCAGCCACAGCAGGAAAAAATTACAGATCAGGACGGGGTTCAGGGTCAGAAAGGGGCTGAACATACTGGCCAGTACCGCGTACATTAAGGCAGGCAGATAGGAGGTCTTGCTGAACAGATTATGCCGGGTGATACTCCGGTTAAGCAAAATGGCCTGGCTAAAAATAACCAGGGCGGTGAGGCATACATTGACCCGGGGGTCGGAAAGCAGGTTCAGTGGAAAGAACCCTTCCTGACTGCCTGGCGAATGCACGATAATGGCGATCCGCAGCAGCAGGGTGATCAGCAGGAGAAATACCAGGTTATATATATTATAGTTGCGGAATGCCGAAATGATCATGGAAGGCCCTGTTAATGCTCTGCAATAATAAGTAATATTCCAAAAAGCTATATGAATTTTCTTGTCGTTAGCTATCGTTATTCCTAATTTCACACGGGTTAATCATCAACATCATCAACATGTATACTAGTATCCCCTTTTCGGTCATGGATATATTCAAACAACTCCCCGAAAGTACACGCAGGTTTCATGCTTTGAAAAACATACTCGTCGTGGAGCCGGCGCCTGTTTACGCTCATCAGGATATCCTTGGCAGCATAAACTACGAGCTGTATTCCTACGTCAGGCGGCACAAGCTGGGAAAGGTTTTAGTTTCCCCGGTTGATGTCTATCTTAACGAGGAGCATGTGTTTCAACCTGACATTCTTTTTATCAGCAACCGGCGCCTGCCTGTGATAAATAAGAAAGGGATTTTCGGAGCGCCGGACTTGATTGTGGAAATACTATCTCCTTCTACGGCCAAATACGACCGCGGCCAGAAAAAAGACATATATGAACGCTGCGGGGTAAGCGAATACTGGCTGGTTGATCCTGAAACCTGCGTTTCCGAAGGCTTTCATTTAAAAAACGGCAGCTTTCAGGCGCTTCCCGCGGCCAGGGGAATAATTAAGTCTGTCTTACTCGGCGAAACGTTCCGGTTTCAATAGCGCTGTGACGAGGCGGGAGAATTGTGCGTATATACAGTAAAGCGATCGCCGTGGTAATATGAGCTCATCTTTGCAATCGGGCGGGTCTTTCGGGGTAATTGCGCTCCGGAAGCCTGGAGGAAACTCTTTCAGGTTCCAAAAATCGAGCAGGTCTTTACGGGTAATTGCGCGCGGTCGAACCTAAGTGAGCGGGCTCGAGTGAATGCGCCAGCTAGCCGCGCCCCAGGGGAGTTAGCCCGCAAGAGCGGCCTTTGATTTCCCGGAGGAGAAAGCAATGTGCTTCCGGCCCGGAAAATCAAAAGCCGCAGATGCCGGCCTCTCTTAACGCCTCATTCATCGAGTGTTTTCACGACTTTGAACTCCGTGCGCCTGTTCAACTGGCGGCCGTCCGGGTTATCGCTGCCGTCGGGATTTGTATTCGGGGCAATCGGCCGGCTTTCGCCATAGCCTTTTGCTATAAGTTTTTCAGTGGGAATACCTACGCTGATCAGGTAATCAACGCATGACTGCGCCCTGCGCTGGGAAAGATCTTCGTTGTAGGCTTCGGTACCGATGGCGTCCGTATGCGCGCTCATTTCCACGACCATGTTCGGATTCAGGCGCAATACGCCTGCCAGGGAATCAAGCGTTACTTTTGATTCGGGACGAAGTGTTGCCTTATCGAAATCATAATAAATATTAGAAATAACGATCGGCTTGTCTACCTCCACTTCCTTGAGACAGACGGAAACTTCTACTGTATCGGAGCGGGTCGCGTTTTCCTGGAGCTGGAACGCATGCTCTTTGGTGAAATAACCGTCCTTGTTCAGTAGCAGCTTATAGCTGGTCACACTGCCATCCAGGTCAAAGAAGTAATTGCCGTCAGGGCCGGTGGTTTTTTCTTCGATCACCGCTGAGGTGCTGGCATTAACCAGGCTTACTTCTACGCCTTCCAGGGCGGTAGCGGCATCGTCACAGTCGGTAATGGTTCCGCTGACCGCAAACTTAAGATTGCCCTGCTCAAACGAATAAAGCTCCAGGCAGCATACTGATTCCCTGTCGGAACTAAGGAACCCTGTATGGGCTTCTTCATCCGCGGGCGTAAAATGGAGGTCGTCACGGCTGGAATTGATCGGGTAGCCAAGGTTTTCGGGTTCGGAAAAATTGCCGATCGTTCCATTGGCTTCGAACACATCGAAATCACCCATACCTATTTTTCCGTTGGAGCTGAAATAAAGCTTTCCGCTCGCTACGTCCAGGTAGGGGCTCTCATCCGCGCCTTCGGTATTAATATCGTTTCCCAGGTTCTTGGGGTCGCCGGGCTCGCCGTTGATCTGGATCTCGCTATACCAGATGTCGCTGCCTCCTGATCCGCCGGGACGGTCGGATGCAAAAAGGAAGTATTTTCCGTCAGCGGTGACAAAAGGATGGAAACTGCGGTAACCGTCCATGTTCACGGAGCTGCTCAGTTTTTCGGGCTCCGACCAGGCGCCGCTGTTGAAGCGGCTTACATAGATATAGCAATTCTCTACACCGCTTGCATTACCCTGCCAGCGGGTAAGGAACATCGTTTGACGATCGGGCGAAAAGGCAACGGTTCCCTGGTGAAATTCTTGCTGGAAGGGAACATTGTACAATTCAGGGGAAGAAAGGCTGGTATCAGACCAGTCCGCTTCGTAAACATTGTTGAAATTGAATTTTCCGAGGGTTCCTTTTACGTTCGCCATGTAACGGGTGGAGGTGAAGATCAGCCGGCCATCGCTGTGAATGACCGAAGCATAGTTCCCTCCCCCTTCATTGATGGTGGAATTCGCTTTATAAACCTCGTCAACTTGTTCTTCGGCCATTTCTTCAATGGCAAACTCGCAGTTTTTGATCTCCTGTTCAGACATTTTGCTGAACTCATCGTCCTTGCCATAACCTTCCAGGAAGTTATTGTACGCTTCCAGGGCTTCCTCGTACCTGGCGGCTGCTCGAAGGCAAACCGCGTGGTAAAATTTAGCAAGGGGATAGTCATCATTATCCAGCACTTTGGCGTACCAGTCGATGGCGCCGCCGTAGTTCTTATATAAGCGCAGGGATTCAGCCAGTTTATAAACTACGCGCTGGTATTCTTCGTCCGAAGGTTTGACTTTCGGGCCGCGCCCGGGACGGTAGGGGGCCAGCTTTTCTCCGCCGGCGACTTCTCCTGTGAGCAGGCGTTCGTACAGCAGGGAGGCTTCGTAATAGCGCTCATCCTCAAACATACGATCCGCTTCCGACTCATAGTTCCGGAAAAGTTGCGCCTCTGCCTGCAGGCTGCCAGTAATGGCAATAAAGGTGATCAATATTCTTGTAAAGACCGTTCTCATATTAGCTAATTTTTAGATAGAATTTATAGTCTCGGACAGAAGAACAATGGTACATTACTTTCGCCGGGTTTAATAAAGGAAAGCGAAAACTCGAAGCCGCCCCTGTGGAAACTGGCCGGGTTTAGCCCGGAAGTATTCACATCATAACTTACCCCGATAAGAATATTGCTGATCTGAAATCCAACATAAGGCACCACCGCATCGTTCCAGCGGTAGGTAGTACCGAATAACAGGTGATTATTATTATAAGGGAAATGGTATTCGCCATACACCCCTGTTGAAAACTCCTGGGCTTCTACTTGTCTCATGAATAAGGCATGAGGGGTGATGTCCACGCTTTCAGATACTCTCAGCTTGGCGCCTGCATGCACCAGGTGCCGCATGGGAAGCTGGTACTCGCTGCTGAAAAGCGTTTCCTTGGGCCGGAGCAAGTGGAATACCGAATATCCTAAGAAGGGGTTGGCCACTTTCAGGGGATTCGCGTCAAAAATGAATACGCCGGCATTAAAGTCCGCGTAAAGGGCATTGTTATCGGCGAAGTTCTCCCCGCTGGGAATAGAAGGATCATAACCCATTCCCGGGCGGTACTGCTCGGAAAAGTACAGTCCGTTCTGATCGAAGGTCTTGTTGACGAGTCCGCCCTGCAGGCCGAAAACAAGATAGCCGTCACCGTTCTGGCCGAAATTCACATAATAGGAGGCAGATGCGAACACGTTGGTGTTCTTATAGCCCCCGTCACCGGCGGTTTGATGCAGGACATAGCCGCCGACACCCAGCTTATTGGAAAGCAGGGCGTCAACGGACGCCACCGACGTACTGTAGGGATTGGTGATGCTTCCCCACTGGGTTTTCTGGTTACCGCTGACCCGGTATTCCCCGTTAAACATCCCGGTTAACGCCGGGTTTAGAAATAAGGGGGAAGAGTAATATTGCGATAAGTGCGGGTCCTGGGCGGAGGCGCCGGCAACGACGCCTCCCAGCAATGCTGTAATCAGGAACGTTTTTATGTACGTTTTCATAGTTTATCGAATTAATGATATGGATCCTTTTTTGAATACTTCTCTTCCGTCGGCCATGGTCACGGTCACGTAGTACACGTAAACTCCCGTTGGCATGATCTCGCCTTTATAGCTGCCGTCCCATTTCTGACCTTTTGTCCTTGTTTCGAAGACCTTGTTACCCCATTGGTTGTAGATCTTCAGGTCAAGTTCCTGGTAGGTTCCCAGCACTTCGAAGAAATCGTTCTTTCCGTCGCCGTTGGGCGTAAACGCGTTCGGTATAAAGAGATCATTGAAGTTCTCAACTTCGCAGGCGGAAGCTTCGCTTTCGCTGTTGCCGCATGGGGCTACCGAAGATATCGCGCGTACTTTAATGGTGTACGGAATAGAAGGATTTGCATTTTCGATCAGGTGCGTCGTGGCTTGCGGGCCGCTGCCGCTGCTGGGAGCTTCCCATCCGGCGTCGTTCACGTTCACCTCATAACCGGTGGCCCCGGCTACTTCGGACCATACGAACGTTACCGTGCTTGGCGTGCGGTCCTGGCAGCTTACTACAGGAGCAGCCAGTACAGGTATCGTGTTCACTTCTACCGCCGTCCTCGTGGCGCTCACGCAGGATCCTCCGGTTGTCTGCGCTTCGGCATAATAAGTCGTAGGCGCAGTTACCGCATCGATCACGAATTCCGGACCGGTGAACAGCGGGTCTCCGCCGGTTGCTGCGGCATACCATACGATCTGGGTGCCTGCCTGGCTTTCAGCTATCAGCGTGATGCCGGTACCGGGGCAAACCGTGAGATCAGTAGAAACGATGGTGGGGGCTGCAGGTTCCTGGCCAACCGTCACCGTTACTTCTTTGGCGGCGCCGGGTGCGTTTTCACAAACTCCCGTACCCTGAACGGTCACATAGTAAGTGGTGGTGGCCGTCGGGTTCTGTTCTATTTCAGCGCCGGTAGCGATCAGCTGCGTAAGCGCTGCATCGGCATACCAGTTGAAGACTGCGCCCGCGATGGTGCTGCTGGCGGTCAGGGTTACCGGTTCGCCGCAGCTAAGGGCATCGCTGGCTGTGATATCGGCAGCTGTACCGCCGCGTCCAACGTTTACAATTACTTCTTTAGCTTCTCCTTCGCAAACGCCGTCGCCCTGAACCGTCACGTAATACGTGGTGGTGGCAGCCAGTACAGGTGTGCCGAATTCCGAGCCTGTGAAAACAAGGGTCGAGAGATCCGCGCTGCTGTACCAGTTGAATACAGGGTTGGTGATGCCGGTGCTGGAAGCGGTAAGCGTGGCAGATTCGCCTTCGCAGATGGTCGCGCCGGAAGCAGTTATATCGGCTGCTGTTGAGGCGCGGCTGATCGTAAAGGTGATCGTTTTGCGATCGGCTGACAGGCTTTCGCAAACACCATCGCCGCTAACGCCTGCCTGGTAGGTATAGGTGCCGGGGGCAAGTTCGCCCAGGTTCAGCACACCGTCCGCGCCGCCCGCTACCGGGTCGCCGTTCTGGTCATACCAGTAGAAGACTTCATTCGTGATGGTGCTGGCAGCGCTGAGTGCGGCCGTCAGGATCACTTCTTCTCCCGGGGCCAGGCAAATGCCGCCTGCCGGTACATTTCCGTTCAGCGTCAGGTCTGCTATATCATTGGGGCCGGCTGTCGGGTTCACCGTGAAGGTGATCGACTTGCGGTCGGCAGCAATTGTTTCGCAGAAACCGTCGCCGCTGGCGCCTACCGAGAAGGTGTATGTTCCGGGCGCAAGCGCGAGTTTCTGAACTCCGTTTTCGCCGCCGGCAACAGGATTGCCGTTTTCATCATACCAGTGGAAGACCGGGTTAGTTACCGTACTGCTTGCTGTTAACGCGGCAGTAAGGGTTACCTCTCCGTTTGCATCCAGGCACACATTTCCGCCAGGCAGCGCCCCGGTCAGCTCAATGGCCGCGAGGTCTGCGCCGGGAACGGTGGGCTTAATGGTGAAGCTTACCGAAGCGCGGTCGCTTTCTGTTGTTTCACAGAAATCCTGGTTGCTGACACCTACATAATAGGTATAGGCGCCGGCTGTAACGCCTGTGAGCGTAAGCGTTCCGTTCTCGCCGCCCGCTACCGGGTTGCCGTCCTGGTCATACCAGTGGAATACGGCGCCGGCAAGCGTACTTGTTGCGGTTAATACTACTTCGCCATTGGCCGGCAAGCAAATTTCGCCGTTACCCGGGTCGCCGGCTACTGTTACACCGGTGATGGAACCGTCAGGCGCATTAGGCTGGATACTTACCGGCACGGATTTCAAATCGCCTGCCGGATTTTCACATCCGCTGCCGCCGTTGGCCGTTACGCTTACCCAGTAGGTAACGTTTGCGGTCAGGCCGGTTACGGTGAGTACGCCTGCTGCATCAATGGCATAGGTAACGCCCGCTTCCGTGCCGCTGGTGATGGGCTGGGTTTTGGCGGCGTCTTTGTACCATTTGAATACCGGATCAGTAATGGTAGTGCTGGACGGGCTCAGTATTACGGGCTCGTTAGCACATACCGGGTTCTCGTTTCCGGTTACTATAATATCTGCCGCGGTGGGTGAGGCTGTTACCGTAACGGTCACAGGGATCCGCGCGGTGTCTTCGCAGCCATTCCTTACCACTGCAATGTAATAAGTGATCTGTCCTACCGTCATTAAAGGTGCGGTAGTAAAGCTATTCTCGGAAGAAAGCAGGTTTCCGCCTGTTTCGGCATCGTACCACCTGATGGTTGTTCCGGCTGCCGGAGTAGCTTCCAGGGTGACTGTTTCACCGCGGCAAACGGTAAGGTCTGCCGGGGGCAGGGCCGTGGGAGCTGCAAAATGTATCTGGGCATTGTACACCCGGACATTTTCCAGCGCGGCTACCAATGCTGCGAAACGTATCCTTACCCTGTCAAAGGCGCCTTCGGCAATAAAGCTTACCGTGAAGCGATTGCTGGCGCCTGGTAACAATACCAGGTCTATTACGTCGCTGTTCACGGAGCCGCCGTCGCCATTGGCCGTTGACCCGTTAAAGCTTTCTATCGTCAGGTTGTTCAGCAGGGCCAGATCCGCCAGGGCTGAATTAAGGCCCAGTTCCAGCGTGATCTTGTCGCCTGCTTGTCCTGCTTCAGGGAAAATCAGTTCCTGCCATACTGCTGCCGCTACGCCTACGCTTGCATTCAGCTGGGCATAGGTGTCGGGATCAGCGTCAACCGAAGCGCCCGGATTGCTTACGCTGCAGATGAGGCAAAGGCCGTCTGCGCCTACCGTTTGGGCGTTTGCGGTGATACAATCCTGCGGCGGGTTAATGCCGTCAACGGTTACCGTTACCGAAGCGCGGGTCAGGGACTCGCAGCCGGTGGCCGTGTTGCGGGCCGCTACATAATACGTAGTGGTCGCTGTCAGCGGGCCGGTGCTGTAGGTAGCGCCCGTGCCCAGTTCCGTGCCGCCCGTGGCAGCGCTGTACCATACCAGTTCAACGCCTGCCGGCGCCGGGTCGCCCAGGGAAGCGGTCAGCGTCGCGCTCTGGCCCGAGCTGATCGTTACTCCGGCCTGTACCTGTGGTGCAGCCGGGGCTTCGCCTACTGTTACGGTTACTACCTTGGCATCTGCTGCCAGGTTCTCGCAAACTCCCGTGCCTTCTACGGTTACATAGTAAGTATAGGTGCCTGCTGTCAGGCCGCTCAGATCATAAGTGGCGCCTTCATGCGGCGTACCGCTCAGATCGGCATTGCTGTACCAGCGGAAGATGGGTGCCGTTACCGTGGTGCTGCTGGCGCTCAGCATGGCTGTTTCGCCTTCGCAGATGGTGGCATCGGCCGCGGTGATGTCGGCAGCGGTTGCTGACGGGGTTACCGTCAGCGTAGCAGCGGTGCGGCTCAGGCTTACGCAGCCTCCACCGTCAACTACTGTTTCGATGTACCAGCTCATGCCGGCAGTGGCCGCGTCTACTGTCAGCGTGGTGCCGGAGTGTACCAGCGTGCCGCCCGTAGCTGCGTCGTACCAGTTGTAGGTCACCCCACCTTGAGGATTGTCAATTTCGAAAGTGGCGGCGCTGCCTGCGCAGGTGGTCAGGTCAGCCGCTACCAGCGTTGGCGCTGCCGGAGCATCGGTAACCGTCAGCACGACCGCTTTGGCGCTGCCTGCAATATTTTCGCAGTCTCCGTTGCTTTCGGCAATGGTGACATAGTAAGTCGTGGTGGCTGCTGTGGGAGCAGGATCAAGCGTCAGCGTGGCGCCCGTGCCGATTTCCGTAGTCAGCGTCGCATCGCTGTACCAGGTGAATACCGGGTCAGTGATCGTTACGCCGGGAGCTGCTGCAGCTGTGAGTGTGGCTACGGTCGTGCCCTGGCAGATGGTCACGTCCGCTGCTACGATATCATCTGCATCGTAAGCTTCGGTTACCGTTACTTCTACCGGAATACGAACCGGGTTTTCGCAGCCGTCACGGAACACGCCGATATAGAAGGTGTGTACACCCGGGGCGGTTGTGCCGTCAGTAACAAAGTCATAGCTGTTGCCGGTGGCAAGGGCCGTGCCGCCAACCGGTACGTCGTACCAGGCCAGCGTGGTGCCCGCTGAAGGAGTTGCTTCCAGCGTCAGCGTTCCACCCTGGCAGATCGTTTGATTCGCCGGAGGAAGAGCCGTCGGGGCCGGAAGGCGTACTTCCGCGCCATATATCATATAACTGCTGCCCAACACGTTCAGCAGACCGGTTTGTTCTACCCGTACCCGGTCAAAGGCGCCGCCGGCGATGAACCATACTTCGGCTGCACTATTACCCGGAATCAGACGAAGGGTCAGCAGGTTATCATCAATAGCGCTGCCGTCATTGTTTTCGGTAGTGCCATTAAAGCTCCTGATCACCAGGTTGCCCAAAAGCGCAGCGTCAAGCAAAGAGTTATCCAGTCCGATATGAACGATAACTGTATCGCCTGCCTGGCCGGCTTCAGGGAAGATCAGGTCTTGCCATACGCCGCCGGTAACACTTACCGGCGCTACCAGGCGTGAAGCGGTAGTCAGGTCGCCGTCAACGGCATTACCTGCATTCTCTACGCTGCACAGTACGCAAATGGCGCGGCTGCCGGTGGTTTGTGCATTGGCTACTAAACATTCGCCAGGGGTCACGCCGTCAACGGTTACCGTTACCGAAGCGCGGGTCAGGGACTCGCAGCCGGTGGCCGTGTTGCGGGCCGCTACATAATACGTAGTGGTCGCTGTCAGCGGGCCGGTGCTGTAGGTAGCGCCCGTGCCCAGTTCCGTGCCGCCCGTGGCAGCGCTGTACCATACCAGTTCAACGCCTGCCGGCGCCGGGTCGCCCAGGGAAGCGGTCAGCGTCGCGCTCTGGCCCGAGCTGATCGTTACTCCGGCCTGTACCTGTGGTGCAGCCGGGGCTTCGCCTACTGTTACGGTTACTACCTTGGCATCTGCTGCCAGGTTCTCGCAAACTCCCGTGCCTTCTACGGTTACATAGTAAGTATAGGTGCCTGCGGTCAGGCCGCTCAGATCATAAGTGGCGCCTTCATGCGGCGTACCGCTCAGATCGGCATTGCTGTACCAGCGGAAGATGGGTGCCGTTACCGTGGTGCTGCTGGCGCTCAGCATGGCTGTTTCGCCTTCGCAGATGGTGGCATCGGCCGCGGTGATGTCGGCAGCGGTTGCTGACGGGGTTACCGTCAGCGTAGCAGCGGTGCGGCTCAGGCTTACGCAGCCTCCACCGTCAACTACTGTTTCGATGTACCAGCTCATGCCGGCAGTGGCCGCGTCTACTGTCAGCGTGGTGCCGGAGTGTACCAGCGTGCCGCCCGTAGCTGCGTCGTACCAGTTGTAGGTCACCCCACCTTGAGGATTGTCAATTTCGAAAGTGGCGGCGCTGCCTGCGCAGGTGGTCAGGTCAGCCGCTACCAGCGTTGGCGCTGCCGGAGCATCGGTAACCGTCAGCACGACCGCTTTGGCGCTGCCTGCAATATTTTCGCAGTCTCCGTTGCTTTCGGCAATGGTGACATAGTAAGTCGTGGTGGCTGCTGTGGGAGCAGGATCAAGCGTCAGCGTGGCGCCCGTGCCGATTTCCGTAGTCAGCGTCGCATCGCTGTACCAGGTGAATACCGGGTCAGTGATCGTTACGCCGGGAGCTGCTGCAGCTGTGAGTGTGGCTACGGTCGTGCCCTGGCAGATGGTCACGTCCGCTGCTACGATATCATCTGCATCGTAAGCTTCGGTTACCGTTACTTCTACCGGAATACGAACCGGGTTTTCGCAGCCGTCACGGAACACGCCGATATAGAAGGTGTGTACACCCGGGGCGGTTGTGCCGTCAGTAACAAAGTCATAGCTGTTGCCGGTGGCAAGGGCCGTGCCGCCAACCGGTACGTCGTACCAGGCCAGCGTGGTGCCCGCTGAAGGAGTTGCTTCCAGCGTCAGCGTTCCACCCTGGCAGATCGTTTGATTCGCCGGAGGAAGAGCCGTCGGGGCCGGAAGGCGTACTTCCGCGCCATATATCATATAACTGCTGCCCAACACGTTCAGCAGACCGGTTTGTTCTACCCGTACCCGGTCAAAGGCGCCGCCGGCGATGAACCATACTTCGGCTGCACTATTACCCGGAATCAGACGAAGGGTCAGCAGGTTATCATCAATAGCGCTGCCGTCATTGTTTTCGGTAGTGCCATTAAAGCTCCTGATCACCAGGTTGCCCAAAAGCGCAGCGTCAAGCAAAGAGTTATCCAGTCCGATATGAACGATAACTGTATCGCCTGCCTGGCCGGCTTCAGGGAAGATCAGGTCTTGCCATACGCCGCCGGTAACACTTACCGGCGCTACCAGGCGTGAAGCGGTAGTCAGGTCGCCGTCAACGGCATTACCTGCATTCTCTACGCTGCACAGTACGCAAATGGCGCGGCTGCCGGTGGTTTGTGCATTGGCTACTAAACATTCGCCAGGGGTCACGCCGTCAACGGTTACCGTTACCGAAGCGCGGGTCAGGGACTCGCAGCCGGTGGCCGTGTTGCGGGCCGCTACATAATACGTAGTGGTCGCTGTCAGCGGGCCGGTGCTGTAGGTAGCGCCCGTGCCCAGTTCCGTGCCGCCCGTGGCAGCGCTGTACCATACCAGCTCAACGCCTGCCGGCGCCGGGTCGCCTAATGAAGCGGTCAGCGTCGCGCTCTGGCCCGAGCTGATCGTTACTCCGGCCTGTACCTGTGGTGCAGCCGGGGCTTCGCCTACTGTTACGGTTACTACCTTGGCATCTGCTGCCAGGTTCTCGCAAAGCTCCGCGCCTTCTACCGTTACGTAGTAGGTCGTATTCTGAGTAAGAGCCGGGGTGGTAAAGCTGCTTTCAGAAGCCGCTTCTTCATGGACCATATCGGTCAGCGCAGCATCTGAATACCAGCGGTAAATTGGATTGGTAAGCGTTACGCCGGGCGCAAGGCTTGCCGTAAGCACAGCAGTACCCGCTTCACAAATGGTCGTGTTGCCGGCTACAATGTCTGCTGCCGTAGCTCCCGGTGAAACGGTTACGGTTACCGGAACACGTTCCGGGTTCACGCAGTTCACACCGTCGCGGGATACTTCTATATAATAAGTGGTGGTCGTCGTCAGGGGTGCCGCGGGAGTAAAGCTGTTGCCTGTTCCCAGTGCAGCTCCGCCCGTTGCGGCGGCATACCACGTTAACGTGGTGTTCGCTGCAGCGGCAACAGTAATGGTGGGCGTTTCGCCGGAGCATACCGTCAGGTTAGCGGCGGAAAGGTCCGGATCAGGGTAAATGATCTGCGCACCGTAAACGTCAAGGCTGGTGACCGCGCTAAGCAGCCCGCCGTCAAGACGTACTTCCAGCCTGTCATAAACGCCGCCGGCAGCAACAGTTACTTCATACTGCTCACCGCTGAGCAGGCGGATAGTCAGCAATGCGTCCTCCAGGGTATAGCTGCTTACTTCTGTTGTACCGTTCAGTACCCGGAGTTCAATTGACTGGAGTAACGCGCCTGCGTCCAGCAATCCGCCGGGGATCGTTAAACGTACCCGGATGCTGTCATTGGCTGCCTTGTCGGCCTGGTCAAAGATCAGTTGCTGGTAAACTTCGCTACCAACTCCCACTCCTACCGTTAAACGGGTAAAGTTGTTCGGATCTTCGTCAATAGAATTATTCGGATCAATCACCTGGCAAACCAGGCACAGTAATCCGCTTACGCCATTATCCTGGCTGGTAGGCAGGTTACAGGTTTCATCCGGCAGTACCGGTGCGCCGGTTACGACAACGGCTACGTCAGCAACTGCCGATTCGCAATCGCCAACACGAACTGCTGCATGGAAGGTGTAGGTTCCTGCCGTGGCAAAAGGCCCTACATTGATGGTTAAGCCGGTGCCTATTTCGGCATTTGCCTCGTCATACCATACGATGGTAGCCCCTGCCGGTGCCCCAACGGGCAATGCAGCAGTAAGGGTTACCCCTTCGCCGGTATTGGCAGATACCTGCGGTGCAAGTACCGGAGCAGCGGGCGGAGCGGTTACCGTTACGTTCACAGCCTTCAGCTGGCCGGCGGCATTCTCGCATTTTTCGTCGCCTGCTACACCTACATAATAAGTAAGGTCAGCGCCTGCGGTCAGACCGGTTACGGTCAGAGTGCCGCTGGCGTCTATTGCGTAGCTGACCGCGCCTTCAGTAAGGCCGTCAGTAATAGCTTCTGTTTTATTCGCGTCTTTATACCAGGTGTACACCGGGTTGGTCAGCGTGCTGGCCGGGCTCAACACGACGGCTGATCCTTCGCAGGTAGCCAAATCGTCCAGCGTAATGTCGGCAGCAACCGCTGAAGGAGTAACCGTTACGGTGAAAGGAACCCGTTCAGGATTCGCACAGTTCACGCCGTCGCGGGATACCTCTATATAATAGGTAGTGGTTGCCGTTAGCGCGGCGGCAGGTGTAAAGCTATTTCCGCTTCCAAGGAGATTACCTCCGGTTGGCGCATCATACCAGCTAAGCGTGGTATTAGCTTCGGCAGTGGCAGTAAGCGTAGGCGTTTCACCGGCGCAAACCGTTATGCCGTTTTCAGGCACATCCTGCGGACCCGGGTAAATGATCTGCGCTCCGTAAACATCCACACTGGTTACCGCGCTAAGCAAGCCGCCGTCCAGGCGTACTTCCACGCGATCGTAAGCTCCGCCGGCAGGAATGGTTACTTCATATTCTTCGCCGCCAAGCAGACGAATGGTCAGCAGGGCATCTTCCAGGTCATAGCTGCTTACTTCGGCAGCGCCGTTCATTACTGTTAAGATAACGCTCTGAAGCAGGACGCCGGCATCGGCAAGTCCGCCGGGAATGGTCAGGCGAACCCGGATGCTGTCATTGTCTGCCTTGTCGGCCTGGTCAAAGATCAGTTGCTGGTATACTTCGCTACCAACTCCTACTCCTACCGTTAAACGGGTAAAGTTGGCCGGGTTATCATCAATGGAATTATTCGGGTCGCTCACCTGGCAAAGCAGGCAAAGTAATCCTTCCACACCGCTTACCTGCGCAGTTGGCAGGTTACAGGTTTCCGAAGGAAGTACCGGCGGACCGCTTACATTGATGGTTACAGGAACCCGTGCTGATTCGCAATCGCCGGAGCGAACTGCTGCGTAATAAGCATAGGTTCCTTCGGTATTAAATGGCCCTACGGAAATGTTCTCGCCCGTTCCTTCTTCCGTCGTAGTCGTTTCGTCGGCATACCATACAATCGTGGATCCCGCCGGGGCTCCGTCCGGCAAGGCGGCCGTCAGGTTTACAGGAACACCTGTATTGGCGGGAACCGGGCTTACTACTCCCGGCGCATCGGGAACAGGCGTTACTTCAACTGTTACCGGTACGCGTTCGGGATTAATACAATTTACCCCGTCACGGGATACTTCTATATAATAAGTGGTGGTGGTTGTCAGAGGGGCTGCGGGAGTAAAGCTGTTGCCCGTTCCCAATGCCGTTCCGCCTGTGGCAGCAGAATACCAGGTTAAGGTCGTACTAGCTCCTCCTGCAACAGTAATTGTGGGTGTTTCACCAACGCAGGCAGCCAGGTCAGCGCCGGAAAGATCCGGAGCAGGGTAAATGATCTGTGCGCCGTAAATATCAATGCTGGTTGCCGCTCCCAGAAGGCCGCCGTCAAGCAGATCGCCGCCAATGCGTACTTCAATCCTGTCGTAATCGCCATCGGCGGGAACAGTTACTTCATATTCCTGGCCACCTAACAGGCGCAGGTCCAGAATGGGGCTTTCCAGGTCGTAACTGCTAACTACGGCTGTTCCGTTCAGTACCGTCAGCGTGATGCTGTTCAGCAGGCCTGCGTCAACCAGGCCGGTGGGAATACCCAAACGTACCCGGATGCTGTCGTTGGCTGCTTTGCTGGCCTGATCAAAGATCAGTTGCTGGGATACTTCAGCGGCTAATCCGACACCTACTGTTAAGCGGGTAAAGTTGTTCGGATCGTCATCTATGGAATTATTCGGATTGCTTACCTGGCAAAGGATGCAAAGTAATCCGTCTATTTCATTATCCTGGCTGGTAGGCAGGTTACAGGTTTCATCCGGCAGTACCGGTGCGCCGGTTACGACAACGGCTACGTCAGCAACCGCCGATTCGCAATCGCCAACACGAACTGCTGCATGGAAGGTGTAGGTTCCTGCCGTGGCAAAAGGCCCTACATTGATGGTTAAGCCAGTGCCTATTTCGGCATTTGCCTCGTCATACCATACGATGGTAGCCCCTGCCGGTGCCCCAACGGGCAATGCAGCAGTAAGGGTTACCCCTTCGCCGGTATTGGCAGATACCTGCGGTGCAAGTACCGGAGCAGCGGGCGGAGCGGTTACCGTTACGTTCACAGCCTTCAGCTGGCCGGCGGCATTCTCGCATTTTTCGTCGCCTGCTACACCTACATAATAAGTAAGGTCAGCGCCTGCGGTCAGACCGGTTACGGTCAGAGTGCCGCTGGCGTCTATTGCGTAGCTGACCGCGCCTTCAGTAAGGCCGTCAGTAATAGCTTCTGTTTTATTCGCGTCTTTATACCAGGTGTACACCGGGTTGGTCAGCGTGCTGGCCGGGCTCAACACGACGGCTGATCCTTCGCAGGTAGCCAAATCGTCCAGCGTAATGTCGGCAGCGACTGCTGTTTCGTTAATACTTACGACCACCATCGTACGGCCGGACTCTGTAGTACATCCGGGACGCGTAGTAGTTACATAATATATATGGTCTCCGGCAGCAAGTGTGCCGGGCTCAAAAGAAGTACCAGTTCCGACAGATGCTCCGGCCTGGTCATACCAGGTATAGGTTTGTCCGCCAACAGGATTTTCGATCGCAAGGGTTACCGGCGCTCCGGCGCAGACAGCGAAGATGTTATCAACGACCCCTGCCACTACAGGCCCTGCGGCCAGGCGTCCTATTTCATATACATTCAGATGTTCGAGCGCCGCGGCAAGACCTCCGCCAACTGCTACCTGGATACGGTCAAAAGGTTGGTTAACCGGATAGGTAATTTCATATATATCGCTTGATCCGGCAAGAAGATTGAGACGCAGCAGGTTCTGATTCAGTTCAAGGATCCCATTATCGGTTGTTCCGTTAAAGGTTCTTACATAAAATTTCTCCGACAGCAATGCCAGGTCCAGCAATCCACCCGGGTCCTGAACGAATATATGAATGGAATCCCCTGCAGGAGAAGTTCCGGGAAAGATCGCCGTCAGCTGCGTCCGGTTATCCAGGGCGCTTGCATTCGCATTCAGCACCGAAAAGGTTGCCGTATTTCCGTCAATTGAGTTATAGGGGTTCACCACCGGGTTAACAACGCCCGCAATTGAACCGGTAGCACCATATAACAGGTCAAAAGGCTGATCGCAGGCTACCGGGCCGCTTGCGGGTTGAAGGAAATAAGCATCGTAAACTTCGGTAGTAACTAATAAATCCGCCGCCAAAATGCCGTCGGCAGGAGCAAGCCGTATCTTTAACCCATCATAAGCTACTTGCGGCGTGACTGTAAACTCAATCTGATTCTCGCCGGCTAGTACCCCGACGATATCTGAAATCGTCTGCGAGCTTCCAACTTCATTTCCTGAACCATTATCATTGGTTTGCGGTCCGTTAATAGCTTGAACGGTAATATTGTTCAAAAGGCTCAGTACCGCGCCACCCATCCCCATTTTCACCGTCACCGGGGTGCCGGGAGCCGGCTTATCAGGGCCAGTGAAACGCAGACGAATAACGGCTTCACCACCTAAATTGATTCCCGCTACAGTGACTCCAGTAGAATTAAGGGTCGCTGCAGTGGCAGTATTTTCATCTACCGCGTTGCCTTCATTTTCAACGTATCCGGATCTTACAAGAAGAAGAAGATAATCATCATCGCTCTTCTGCACATCATTTGCATACACCCGCTCCATTGGCTGCTGGGCAAACGACGAAAATGCCGCCGCGGCGACAAATAATATTGTCAATAAAAACGAAGCAATACGGGCTGTACGTTTTGGTGAAGTAGATTTGGGTTTCATAAGCACTCGGAATTTTTGGTATAACAGGTATTGCCGGCATTGCAGCAGCATAAGACTAGGAACGGTTTCATAGACGCGAACTATTTAGTTTTGCAAGGGATTTTTTCATCCTTCGATTTTCTTTAAATCCTGATTATCAGGACACTTGAAAGCGTGTTCTTATTCATTCACGCATTTGCAAGTTACATCCGCAAAACCAGAAGGACAATTACATATATGTCAGTTTATTTCATTGCTTGGACCATTTGCTTTCCAGCCAAAAAAAGTGAAATAAGGACTTTTCAGCCACTTCAGGCTGTCTTTTTAATTATAAGCTTTCATTTCTTCGGAAAGGCGGGATAAGAAACTTACTTTTTTGTAATTGTCAGATTTTGGGATTAAGGATAGTTTTATCCCGAATTTAACTGGTTCGGTTTTCAAATTAACCTTATGGGCCTATGAAAGAACCTTTACATTCAAAAGGGAAGCGAGTAAAAGGGAAGGAAGCAAATCGTTTGTTAAAGCAGGAAGAAAAAGAATTCCTCCTGGAACTTGCATTCCATATCCGGGAGGTCAGGGTAAAAGCGGGAGTTACCCAGGAAAAATTCTATGAAGATACGAACATACATATTGGGCGGATAGAGACGGGAAAGTTTAATATCTCAATTAATACACTATATAGGATCTGCGCTTATTTCAAAATTTCGGTAAAAGAATTCTTCGGAAAGATTAATAAAAATTAACATCTGATAAGGATTCTTTAACTGGCTATTGATTAGCTAGTTGCAAAATTTTCGTCAAAAACTCTTCTATGCAATATGACATATTTGTCATTTTGTCGCCATTTTATTGACTTCTCTTTTTTATTTTTGCGTACCTTTAAATGAAAAAGCTACGCAATGAAAATTAAATCGGTATAAATGGGAGAATATTTACTAGATGTATCCGAAGACCTTGTTTATCCTGAGCTTGGCAAACAGCACCGGCACCTATTGTTAAGTATCGCCCTAAGGATAAAAGAACTACGGAAAAACGCGGGTATTACCCAGGAAGACTTTTACCTTCACACAAACATTCATATTGCGAGAATTGAAACAGGAAAGCAGAATATATCTGTTTCCACACTTCAGCGGATCTGCGGATACCTGGGAGTAAGCATTCAGGACTTTTTCCTCCAGCTGAAGGAATGAGTCCGGAAAAGCCGCTCTATTACGGCTTCAGTATGATCAGGGAAGTTTACCCGGATTACAGGGCCATTTTCTACCCAGTCTTTCAGTATAGTAACGAAGTCTTTACCTATTTTTTTCACGACGGGCACCCCCATCCTACGGAGTGCTTCCGCGTTGCATTGCTGTTCCCATTGTCCCATCATAGGTATGGAAAAAATTTTCTTCCCCAGGAAAAGCGCCTCAGCCGGGCTTTCAAATCCCCCGGCGGTTAACAGACCTTCGCAGGAAGCCAGGCTTTGATTGAACAATTCATTGCTCACCGGCTGCACCAGCACATTTTCCCGGCGAAAGCTTTCCTTACTGTGTTTTGAAAAAACTTGCCACTCTACTGCCGGAACCTGTTTCAAAATATTTACCATTAATTTATCGTCATGTGCCGGGAGATAAACGGTATAATGGCCCTTGTTTTCCGGGAGGAGCGCCCTGATCTCTCTGCGGATTACGGGAGTGTAAATGAAATCATCATATTGCTGAAAATGAAAACCGATGGCAGCGCTAACCGGCGCATAGTATTTGAAAAGACTTTCAGCATAATGAGGCAACCGCCTCGCGGGCCTCGGCGTAGCTTTGGAAAGGAAGGATGCCTGGTGGCTAAGGCCTATACAGGGAATCTTCCTGAGTTTGCAGGCCCACGCAGTAAGGGGTTCGAAATCGTTTATGATAATATCATAAGCTTCAAGGGGAAGCATCTTTACATCTTTCCGGAATTGCTTCAGGTCCATCGTGCGCCAGGTTTTGAGGTAATCAACACCCCCTCCTTTGCCAAAAACAAAGCTGAATCCGTGTAATTTCCACCGGAGGGGCTGCGAGAGGCCGACGTCTGCCTGGGTTCCGCTAAGAAGAAGGTCAAGCTCACCGTATTTTTCCAGGTGCGGGATGATCTCCCTTGCCCGGCTTACGTGTCCGTTCCCTGTGCCTTGTATCGCGTAAAGGATCTTCAATTAATTATGCATGAATAACGGCGGCCATTTTCTCACTGGCGAAATGCTCCGGTTTGTAATAATACAGGTTCCATTTACCTTCGTCATATTCCAGGGCAGAAAGGCTTTCTACCCAATCGCCGGAATTCAGATAGGTAATTGAACCGGACTCGGTCTTCACCTTTCTGATCTCCGGATGATGAATATGTCCGCAAATTACATAATCATAACCGTTCTCTATAGCAATTGAAGCCGCCGTAGCTTCAAAATCACTCATAAATTTTACGGCGCTTTTGACGCTGCTTTTTATTTTCCGGGAAAAACTCATTTTCGGGCGGCCAGCCATTTTCAGCAGCCAGTTAACGAAGCTGTTCAGCAAAATAAGGCTATCGTAACCGAACGCCCCCAGCTTTGCCAGCCATTTAGAATGCTGCATGGTGACATCAAACACATCGCCATGGAACAGCCATACTTTTTCCTGGCCTATATTCAGCACCAGCTTGTTTTTCAACTGAAAGGAGTCCAGCTTGAGATCGGCGAACTTACGCAGCATTTCATCGTGGTTTCCCGTCAGATAAAACACCTGGACATCCTCGGTAATAAATTTCATGATCTTACGGATCACCTGCATGTGCGCGTCGGGCCAGTAACGTTTACTGAACTGCCAGATATCTATGATATCCCCGTTCAGCACCAACACCTTGGGGCGAATGCTCCGCAAGTACTGCAGAAGTTCAACTGCATGGCAGCCGTACGTACCCAGATGTACATCGGAGATCACTACCATCTCGACATTACGTTCAGTCATGAATACAAATTTTGATTTCCGGAAACTGGTTGGAAAAGAAGACGAAGGTCCCGTCTGATGCAGGAAGCACCAGCAGGCTGGCTTTAGGCTGAATTACCGTACTCAACAAATTAATTGATCAATCGTCTTCTTCGTCGATAAGCAATTCATAAGGGCTCAGGTAAAATACTGCAGCCAGGAATAAAAGCATGATTAAAAAATACCACATTCCGGTCTTAATCAATTGCTTATCCAACGCAAAGATCGTGCTATTGTGTTACCTGATTTTGCGGAAATTATTAAGATAGTGTTAACAAGAAAAGCGCCGCCTAAAAAACCTCACCCGCTATGGTTTTACGGCTTTGATTGGCGAAATAAAGCGGTTATTTTTGGTTCATCATTTCAACCAACTACCTAAATCAACAAACAATGACTTATGATATTACAGTATTTATTTTGAAGTTTTATCCCGGGGACGTTCGTCCGGAATCCGGAGAAATTCTTTACGAGCCCGGGAATGCTACGCGAAAATACGGGAGTGTTATTCTGCCATCCGGCGAAAGGGAGTGGAAGCGGCGGAACATGATGGTGGAAGACGCGGACGAGGCTAGCAATTACCACGGCAAAGATGATCTTTTGTGGAAATGGGTATTGGAAGACGTTTTTGACGACTTCCTGGATTTCTTTTTCCCGGATGCCCGCCACTATTTTGATTTGGAAAGTGGTTTCGAATGGTTAGATAAGGAGCTTGAACAACTTTTTCCTCCGGATAACAAACAGTACGCTCCAAGGCAGGTAGACAAATTAGTCAAGGTGTTTAACCGGCAGGGAAAGGAAGAATGCATACTCATACATATTGAGATTCAGGGATACAAGCAAGACAATTTTCCCTACCGGATGTTCCAGTATTTTTCACGTATCCTGGATAAACACCAGAAACCGGTAACAGCATTCGCTATTTTAACAGAGGACAATAAAAGTTTTCATCCCGACCGCTTTGAAATGGCGTGCAGGGGTAGCAGGCTCTTATATATCTATAACACCTATAAGATACTGGAACAGGACGAAACAGCGCTTGAAAGAAGCGAAAACCCTTTCGCACTCATTGTACTAATAGCCAAAACGGCGCTAAAGGGAAAGAAGCTAACGGATGCGAGACTTTATGAGCTGAAAATAGATATCATGAAATTGCTGCTTCGAAAAAATTTTCCCAAAAAGAAAATCGAGTCAGTATTGATGTTCTTACAAAACTACATAAGCTTTAAAGACAAAAGCCTCGACGAACAATTTGAAAAGCAAAAAGATTTATTAATTAAAGGAAGGACAGAACCAATGGGAAGAACAGAACCAATAGGAATTAAAAAGGGAATGATTCTAATGGCTATGGAGGAAGGAAGAGAGGAAGGGATGAAAGTCGGAATGGAGAAGGGAATCATGAAGGGAAAACAGCAGCTTGCGAGAAATCTTATCGTGCAGCTGGGGCTTGACGACAGCCAGGTTGCCCGGCTAACGGAAATGACTGAATCAGAAGTGGAAAAGATCAGGGCTGCGCTGCATCTTCATAACAATCATGCAACATCAAAGCGATAACCTGATCGTTAAGACGGGATATTCAAAGGGTTCCGATATTTAAGATAGCGAACGGTGTGGCTGTACGATGATCTGAACTAAAAGCGATTTTTGCGGCACGAGGACCGGCGTTTGCTCGTTGAAAAATTCTTACCTTTGTAAGAATGCAGTTTCAACTCAATTCACATTTCAAACCCACTGGTGATCAGCCGGAAGCGATACGGCAGCTGGTGGAAGGGGTGGAAAATCAGGAGCCTTTCCAGGTATTGCTGGGGGTTACGGGTTCGGGGAAGACATTTACGGTGGCCAATGTGATCGAAAAGACGCAGCGGCCAACCCTCGTGCTGAGTCACAACAAGACCCTTGCTGCACAGCTTTACGGAGAGTTTAAACAGTTTTTCCCGGAAAACGCCGTGAATTACTTTGTCTCCTATTACGATTATTACCAGCCGGAGGCGTACATGCCTTCAACCAATACTTATATTGAAAAGGACCTGAATATCAACGAGGAAATAGAAAAGCTGCGGCTTAAAACTACTTCGGCGCTGATGTCGGGCCGCAGGGATGTGATCGTGGTTTCTTCCGTTTCCTGTATTTATGGTATGGGCAACCCCGAAGACTTTTCGAACAGTATCTTCCGGGTGGGTGTAGGGACCCGTGTTAGCCGGAATGCTTTTTTACACCGGCTGGTAGAACTACTGTATTCCCGGACGGCGGCTGAATTCCGGAGGGGGACCTTCAGGGTAAAGGGGGATACGGTTGACATATTTTTGGCGTATGCGGATTATGCTTATCGCGTTTCCTTTTTCGGGGACGAAATAGAAGAGTTGAGCGCGATTGACCCTGTTAATGGCCGGACGCTGGAAAAATATGACACGGTGGCCATCTTTCCGGCAAATTTGTTCGTGACGCCAAAAGAACGAATGCTGAAGGCGATCTGGGGCATCCAGGAGGAACTGGAAAACCGCAAGCAGCAATTTGTCAACGAACAGCGCTTTATGGAAGCCAAGCGCCTGGAAGAACGGGTGAATTATGACCTGGAGATGATGCGTGAGCTGGGCTACTGCAGCGGTATTGAGAATTATTCCCGCTTTTTCGACGGCCGGCCGCCGGGAATGCGGCCCTTCTGCCTGCTTGATTATTTTCCGGAGGACTACCTGATGGTGATCGATGAAAGCCATGTGACGATTCCGCAGCTCAGGGCCATGTATGGGGGCGACCGTTCGCGGAAACTCTCATTGGTGGATTATGGCTTCCGGCTTCCGGCGGCGCTGGATAACCGGCCGCTGAACTTTAACGAATTTGAGCAATTGGCGCCGCAGACTATTTATGTGAGCGCCACCCCTGCTGATTATGAGCTGGAAAAGACAGGTGGGGTGATCGTGGAGCAGGTGATCCGGCCGACAGGACTTACCGACCCGGTTATTGAGATACGCCCGGCCTCGAACCAGGTGGACGACCTTCTTGAAGAGATTGACGTTACGGTAAAAAAAGGGGATCGCGTACTGGTTACCACGCTTACCAAAAGAATGGCGGAAGAACTTACCAAGTACCTTGCCCGGCTGAATATCCGCAGCCGGTATATTCATTCGGAAGTTAAGACGCTGGAGCGGGTAGATATATTACGCGGGCTTCGCCTGGGAGAATTTGATGTTTTGGTGGGGATCAACCTGCTGCGGGAAGGACTGGATCTTCCGGAAGTGTCCCTGGTTGCGATCCTGGATGCGGACAAGGAAGGCTTTCTTCGTTCGCAAACAGCGCTGATCCAGACGATCGGGAGAGCAGCGAGAAACGAGGAAGGCCGCGTGATCATGTATGCCGATCAGATCACCAATTCCATGCAGCGGACCATTGACGAGACCAACAGGCGCCGCGAAAGGCAAATAAATTATAATATTGAACACAATATTACCCCTAAAACCGTTAGAAAAGAGAAAGAGGCGATCATTGGTCAAACTTCTGTAGTGGATTTCAAGGGCGGGGTGCAGCAGCCATACGTTGAAAGCGAAGAAACGAATATCCTGGCTGATCCTGTGATCCAGTACATGAGCAAAGCCCAGATGGAGAAAAGCGCTGAAAAAACGCGTCGTCAAATGCAGGAAGCCGCCAAAGAAATGGACTTCCTCAAAGCGGCAAAACTCCGGGACGAATTGTTCGCCATGGAAAAACTGATCAGGGAAAAATTCGGATAATAATGAAATTCTTACAATTTCTCGTTGTATTCTTTGCCATTTTCTTTTTAGTACGACTGCTCTTCAGAGCCTTGCTTCCCGGCTTACTGCGAATGGTGGTTCGTAAAATGGGATCTCAGTTCACGCAGCAGTACGAGGAACCTGCAAGGCGCCCGGAACCGGAAGAAGGTAATATCCGGGTGGAGTATATTCCCCCGAAAAAGAAGGAAAAGAATGGCGGCGCCGGCGTACCGGGAGAATTCGTGCAATTTGAAGAAGTCAAGGCGAAAAAGGAATAAATTTACCTATTTGAACTGCGGTCTTAATTCCTATTTTTGATTTTGAAACAAACGGGGAAGAAACCGGCACAAGCCGGAGGTCGAAAGACCAGCGCTGTAGTTAACACGGCAGCAAGCTGACCCGTTAAAAATCAGATCGAATGAACGACCGCTTCAGCAAACTTTTACCGCACCTTTACGTGGTGCTGGCTTTCCTGGCACTTAGCTTTATCTATTTCAGCCCCCTGCTCAACGGGCAGGAGCTTGCCCAATCCGATAATATCCAGATGAAAGGCATGTCGTCGGAGCTGGTCAAATACAAGGAACTGGAAGGCGAAGTTCCTTTATGGACCAATGCCATGTTCAGCGGCATGCCCTCTTTCCAGATATGGCTGGAATACCCTTCCAATATTGCCTCTTATTTCATTCGTTTCTGGAACAGCTTGTTCCCCAATCCCGTTCATACTATCCTGTTATACCTGCTGGGGGCCTACCTGCTATTTTGCACTATGCGTATGAAACCGATGCTGGCTGCGCTGGGAGCCATTGCCATTGCATTCGTTTCTTATAATTTCATTATCCTGGAGGCCGGGCACAGTACAAAGGCGGTTGCCGTGGCCTATTTTGCTCCTATTATTGCCGGCATTCTGCTGGCGCTGCGGGGAAGGCTGATCACCGGCGCGGCGCTAACGGCTACGTTCCTGGCGCTGGAGATCAGGGCCAACCATTTGCAGATGACCTATTACCTGATGCTGGTCATCCTGGTATTCATGGCGGTACAGTTAGTGTTTGCGGTTCGCAATAAGACGTTCCCTGCTTTCCTGCGGTCATCCCTCGTACTGCTCGGAGCCGTCGTATTGGCGGTGGGGGTCAATTTTGGTTCCCTTTGGGTCAATTATGAATACGCAAAAGAGACCATCCGCGGGAAATCGGAACTGACCGCCGAAGTGACGGGGCAGGAATCTACCGGCGGGCTGGACAAAGAATATGCCTACCAGTGGAGCCAGGGAATTGGCGAAAGCATCACTTTCTTTATTCCGAACGCCTACGGCGCCGCCACCAACTACCCGGTGGGCAAAAATTCGGAGTTATATGAAACCCTGGTCAGGAACAATATTCCTCCCGTGCAGGCTGAACAGATCACCGCGCAGCCGGCCGCGATCGGTTATGCCACCTACTGGGGGGATAAAACCTTCACATCCGGCCCCTATTACTTTGGGATCATTACCCTTTTTCTTTTTATCCTGGGCCTGAGCCTGGTCAAAGGGCCGCTGAAATGGGGCTTGCTGCTGGCCACGGTACTGGTGGTGCTGCTTTCTTTCGGAAGGCATATGCAATGGTTCTCTGACTTGTTCTTTGATTACTTTCCGCTTTATAATAAGTTCAGGGCCGTAGAGTCCATTCTCATGGTGGCCGGCCTTACCATACCGCTGCTGGCGCTTATTGCGCTGAAGCAGCTGCTTGATACCCCTGAAACCGGCAGGAAAGAGCTGGAAAAGAATTTCAGGTACACCTTATACGCGCTTGGAGGAATTTACCTGGTATTGCTGGCCGTTCCGGGCCTGTTCTTTAGCTTCAGCTCACCTTATGATGCGCAGCGTTTTGCCCAGATCCCCTTTGCCGACCAGCTTCAAAACGCGCTGCTTGCCGACCGGAAAAGTATGTTCCGGATGGATGCGCTTCGTTCCCTGGTCTTTACGGCCATAGCAGGTGGCATCCTGTGGGCTTTCCTCAAGGGAAAGCTGAAAACGCAGACGGTGATCGTTTTGCTTGGCATTGCGCTGCTTGCCGATCTGTGGACCGTGAACAAACGGTTCCTGAATGAGGAGGATTTTGTTGCAAAAAGCCAGACGGAGCAGTTCTTTCCGTTGCGTCCCGCGGACCAGCAGATCCTGCAGGACAGCACATATTTCAGGGTATATGACCTTTCGGCCCGCGGCGGAGCTTTCCAGAGCGCCTACGCGTCCTATTATCATTACAGCATCGGCGGCTACCATGCCGCCAAACTGCACCGTTACCAGGAATTGGTGGATCACCAGATTGCCAAAGGGAATATGAACGTGATCAATATGCTGAACACTAAGTATTTCATTGTTCCTGACAGCGCCAGCCAGCAGATTATTGCTCACCGCAACCCGGATGCTCTTGGAAATGCCTGGTTTGTGAACGGGGTACGTTTCGTAGCAGATGCCAATGAAGAAATAGAAGCCCTGACGGTCGCTATTCCTCGCACGACGGCGGTAGTTGATGAGCGTTTCCGCGACCAGATTGATATTTCAAAGATCATCCAGCTGGATTCGGCCGATGCCAGCATCCGGCTCACCAGTTACCATCCCGAAAAACTCACGTATTCATATGAAAGTCCTGCCGAAAGGATCGCCGTGTTCTCGGAGATCTATTACGACAAGGGTTGGAAAGCCTATGTGGACGGCAAGGAACATCCTTATTTCCGGGCAAATTACGTATTGCGGGCCATGCAGCTTCCCGCCGGGAAACATACTGTGGAGTTCCGCTTTCATCCCACGGCTTATTATGCCGGGGAAAAAGTATCGCTCGTGAGTTCCATTCTCCTGGTACTGCTACTGGGAGGCGGAATTTATTTCGGGAACCGGCGCAGGGAAACCGCCTGATGCGGCAATCACTAATTACAGCGTCCGGGCTACCTGCCGCGTGTACGATCAAGCGTCCCTGAATTTACGAAAGTTGCCGTATTTATGAACAGTTGCTGTACTAATGCCTCAGGAAACGGAAGGCAATATACAGGTGGGACAGCAGGGTTTCGCCCAGGCCGTAGTATTTCTTCATGATAGCAAAGCGCTCCTTCCAGGCTTTCTTTTCCTGCTGTCGTGAAATGCCCCCCTCCAGGAAGCAGGAGATATAGGAATGCGTATTCTCTATTTTTTCAGCCGCCTTCATACAGCGTATGCACCAATCGATATCGGCGCAGATCCGCCAGGAAAGATCGTATTCCGGGGCAATGGCGCGTCGCACGATAAAAGACTGATGACACACCAGCATTCCGTACCGGAAGCTTCGCCAGTTAAGTTGTTCCGGCGCCTTTAACCGGCGGTCACCGGTGATCCGGCCTTCCAGGTCGGTGAGCTTGGTTTGACCGTAATAAATATCCGCGGAACCGGAATTCGCTTCGCCGAAAACGGTATTTGCTTCACCGGAACCGGAAATCGCTTCACCGGAACCGGAAATCGCTTCGCCGGAAACGATACTCGCTTCGCCGGCAGCTGGTGCCGAAAACACCTCCAGCAGCGTGCCTTCGGAGTAAAATGTATCGCCCGCGTTCAGGAAAAGCACGTATTTCCCGCGCGCCATTCGAAGCCCTTTATTCATGGCGTCGTAGATTCCTTTATCCGGTTCAGATATCCAGGCGCCCAGGTACGCCTCATTTTCTCGGATAAGTTCCAGCGTACCATCGGTGGAAGCCCCGTCTACGATAATATGTTCTATGGATGAAAAAGCCTGCGCCTGCACGCTTTCCAACGTTCGGGGAAGCAATTCCCGGCAATTAAACGTGACCGTGATAACGCTGAGATGGATATCAGTACTCATTGGCTGTTTTTCAATCTGCTTTTAATAAACGCTTGTATAAAGCCAGGTGTTTTTCTGCGATCAGCCCGGATTCAAAATGGCCCGTGGCATGGGCCACACCCCTGGAAGCAAGTTCGCCGCGGGAAGGATGGTGATATATCCAGCTGATTCCTTCGGCAAATTGATCCGTATCCCCTAAAGTAGCCAGGTAGCCGTTTTCCTCATGCAATACCACATCCGTAACGCCGGATGTCCTGAAAGCCACCACGGGGGTACCGCAGGCCAGGCTTTCCAACGCAGTATATCCCATGCTTTCCTGTAGAGAAGGAAATAAAAAAACATCAGCAGCCTGGTAATAACCGGCCAGTTTTTCTTCCTGTCCGATCTTACCGGCAAAATGGGCCGGATAGGGCCAGGAATCCGCCTCGTCTCTGTCCTTGCCACCAAAAAAAACGAGTAATATTTTAGCGTGATCCACTCCAGGAAGCTCCCGGAAGCGCCGGATGGCCTGTATCAGTTCAGCTCCGCCTTTATGACGATCCGTGCTGGAAGGCATATGGCCGGCCAGCAGGACAAAGGCATCCTGTGAAATCCCCAGTTGCTGCCTTGCACTATGACGATCTCCGGGATGGAACACGTTTGTTTCCAGGGCATTTCCAATTACGGCTACTTCATTCCCCCTGGCAAGGCTGGCCTTCCGGACCGATTCGCCCATCCAGCTGCTGGGGGCTACCCAGGTGATGCGTCCCCGGCCATACGCCTTTGCCTTCGCGTTCCAGGTGCGGTGTGACCAGTCATTGCTGCTCCGGCTGTTTAATGCCGGACAAGTTCCGCAGCTGATTTCATAACGCCGGCAATCATACCTTACGTGGCACCCCCGGTAAACGGATTGCAGTCATGCAGCGACCAAACAAGCGGCTTTCCCAGTTCCAGCAGCTTTTTCATCTGGCGGGGCGCGAGCATACCGTGGTTTACCCAGTGAAGGTGAATAATATCTGCGTTAAGGACTAAAGGATGCCTGTGAACCGGAAGCCCCATTTTTTGAAGGGAAAAAGGGATTCCCCGGCTGGGCGCCAGCGCTTTTCCCAGGTAACGTTCGCCAAAAATGGTAGCGATTGAACGTAATTTACCCCACCAGTTCCGATAGATGGGTGTCACGTCCGAATGGGGATCAAACTGGTACATGCAAAGGGCGTCGGATTGAGCGCCTGTATGCTTTAACGCATGGTGAAGCCTCATCATGGCCCGGCCGGCCCCGCCGTTCCCATCGTATGCATTAACGTGAACTATTCTCAATTGCTTCTTTATAATAAATCCGCCTGAATCCGCTCCGGACCAGCGCCGGAACATGAGCAGGAAAACTCCAAAATAACAAAAAAGGCCTTTAAAACCCGTTTATTTTCAACCCTTTCCTTTCCGGTGATAACAATGGCGAACATTGTGCCGGATGTGTTGAAATCATTATATTTAGCGCTTGTTTTTAAAAACCAATAAATGTATAAGCTCCGCCTGATCGCTGTTTCACTTTTTGTTATCAGTGTCGTAACCTCTTGCAAACCTAAGCAAACTCCCGAAGAAAAGCGCCTTGCCGACTCCCTCGCTATCCGCGAAAAATATGATGAATCGCCGGTACTCAGCGCCGAAGAATCGCTGGAACACTTCCGTATAGAAGAGGGCTTTGAGATAAAGCTGGTGGCTTCCGAGCCGGACGTCAGAACGCCCGTGGCGATGACTTTTGACGAAAAAGGGCGAATATGGGTAGTAGAAATGCCTAATTATATGCCGGATACCGTTGGCACGGGCGAAGACGCGCCTACGGGGACCATCGCTATCCTGGAAGACAGCAACCAGGACGGGCGGATGGACAAGCGGTCTGTTTTCATGGACTCCCTGGTATTGCCCAGGGCCATTTGCCTCATAGAGGACGGTGTATTGGTGGCCGAGCCGCCTAAGCTGTGGTTCGTGGAAAACAATAACGGGCAGGCGGGGAAAAAGACATTGGTGGATCCCGAATATGCGGCGGGCGGCAACGTGGAACACCAGCCAAACGGGCTGTACAGGGCGCTGGATAACTGGATCTATAACGCTAAGTCTGCAAAACGTTACCGGAAAAAGGGAGACCGCTGGCTGATCGAAAGGACGGTATTCAGGGGGCAGTGGGGTATTTCTCAGGATAACCAGGGAAGGCTGTTTTATAATCATAATTCGGCCAACTTGCTGGGCGATTATTTCCCGCCGCGCTTCGGAGCGGCAAATCCTTCACAGGAGGACGTAGCCGGTTACAGTGAAAATATCGTCCCCAATAACAGGGTGTATCCCATACGGCCCAACACAGGCATTAACCGTGGCTACCTGGAGGGCATGCTCAGCGATAGCCTGCGCCTGGTCAATTTTACGGCAGCCAGCGGGCCGGTCATTTACAGGGGGGACTGTTCGGCAGGGAATATGCCGGGAATGCCTTTGTGCCGGAACCTTCCGCCAACCTGGTAAAGCGGGACAGTATTCATTACCAGGTTAACCATGTTTCCGGGAAACAAGCCTATGAAAACAAGGAATTCCTGGCAAGTACCGATGAGCGCTTCCGCCCGGTGAGCGCTTATAATGGCCCTGACGGGGCGCTCTACCTGGTGGACATGTACCGCGGCATTATACAACACGTGACCTATCTAACCGATTATCTCAAAAACGAGATCAGCGAGCGCGAATTAAGCGATCCGCTTAACCGGGGCCGCATCTACAAGATCATTCCTGAAGGATCAGAACCGGAGCGGGTAACCTTTCCTTCTGAAATTAACGGTCTTATTGCCCTGCTGGATCATGAGAACGGCTGGGTACGCGACAAAGCACAGCAACTGATCGTTGACCGGCGTCATCCGGAAAGCATTCCGCTCCTGCGGGAAAAATTGAAAAGCGGCGGCAATGAAACGGGCCTCATCCATACGCTTTGGACCCTGGAAGGCTTATATGCCCTGGAATGGAACGATCTGAAACCTTTCCTGCAAAGCAATAACGAGGTCCTGGTCGCCCAGGCGCTGACGGCCATCCCGTCCGTCGTTACCCGCGCTAATCACGCGGCCATCCTGGAGGCCCTGAAGCCTCTTGCCGCCAATGTTAAACTGGCGCCCTACCTTGCCTACCTGTTACCGGCTATCCATGCCTTTGCCCCTGGCGCAGCCGGCGAATTCTTGCTGGAACTAGCAAAGCAATACCCTAATGATGCCTATGTAGCCGATGCGGTTATCAGCAATCTCCATAAAAGGGAAGCAGATTTCCTGGAGCAACTGAACCGCTGGAACACGGACACCACGCTTGTCATTAAGAAGCACCTGGAAGAGGTATTGCAGGACATCAGGGAAAAAGAGCAGGCAAGGCTGAAAAAGGAGTTGCTCAAGGAGCTTTCAAGGGGCCGGGAACTATTTA
Source organism: Anseongella ginsenosidimutans (assembly GCF_008033235.1). Taxonomy (GTDB): domain Bacteria; phylum Bacteroidota; class Bacteroidia; order Sphingobacteriales; family Sphingobacteriaceae; genus Anseongella; species Anseongella ginsenosidimutans. The sequence continues at coordinate 1,624,163 of NZ_CP042432.1, read as the reverse complement.
AGAATATCTGCCAAACCTGCCACGGAGCCGATGGAAAGGGCATCCGGTCCATGGCGCCTCCCCTGAACCGCTCCGAATGGGTCACCGGCGATAAAAACCGCCTGGCGGCCATTGTACTATTCGGCCTGACCGGCCCCATTGAAGTCAACGGCCATGTATATGACCAAAAGGAAATTGCCGGGGAAATGCCCGGAATAGGCAACAACGACGCTTTATCTGACGGTGACGTGGCGCAGATACTCAGTTTCGTCAGGAATGCCTGGAACAATAACGCCGGACTGGTATCGGCCGAAGATGTGGCCCGCGTAAGGGAAAAGCTGAAAGACCGCGAGGGAGCCTTTACCGTGGAGGAGCTTCAGAAGCTTTCCTTTTGAAGGATTAACCGCCCCTGAATTAAACCGATCAGGCCTTAATTAAACCGATCGGACCTTTAATTAAACCGATCGGACCTTTAATTAAACCGATCGGGGCCTGAATTAAACCGATCGGGGCTATTTTGCCTGCCCCCTGCGTCCTGGCATAGAGGCCGCAGGTATAAGGTTGTCGCAGGCCGGGGCTATTTTTTGCCTGTCGCCCCGCGTCCTGGCATAGGGGCCGCAGTATAGGGTCGCCGCAGGCCGGGGCTATTTCTGCTTGCCGCCCTGATCAACCGCGTACTGAAAGGCCCGGCGGAACTCCTGCAGTACGGTATGTATATTGACTTCTTCGCGGATGATTTTCAGTGAGTTTTCGCCGAAACTGCGTACACGGGCCGGGTCTTCAATGAAAAAGGAGATCTGCCTGGCAAGGTCAGCGGCATCCCCGTTTTCGAAATATTTTCCGTTAATATTCTCCCGGACCAGGCGCTTTTCCGTTCCGTCCGCCTCGGAACAGATCACCGGCTTTGCAAAACACATGGCATCGTTAATGGAAAGTCCGCCCATGCCGGCCAGCACGTACACCGCCGATGCATGAAGGTACTGCCCCAGCACCACTTCGTCATAAATGCCGCCCGTAAAAGTAACCCGGCCGGCTATTCCCAGGCTTTCCGCCTGTTGCTTTAGCGCGGCTTCTTCCGGCCCGAAACCTACCACCACCAGCTCAATTTGGGGGTACAGACCTTCCAGGTCCTTAATAGCTTCCAGGATAAGGTCTACCCGCTTCCATTTTACCAGGCGGCCCACATGGATCAGGCGCTGCGGATTGGGCGAAAGAAGCAGCGGCTGTTGCCGCACACGTTCAAAAGTGGCCAGGAGACGGTCGGTATCGGGGGAATTGGCGGTGATGAAAACGCGGTCCCGCGGAATACCGTAACTTGACATCAGCTCAAAAGCGGTATCCACATAAAAGATCAGCGCATCGGCCATGTGCAGGTAACGCTTCCTGATTTCAGTGAGCAGTACAAAAGCCCAGTAAGCCTTTAATCCCTTTTTCAGGCCCTCGCCGCCGGCTTCGTGCCTGACCCGCTGTTTCCGGAAGTATTCGCCCGCCTTTCCGTAGGGGGCATATTGAAGGGAATATCCCGGTAAACCAGGCGGATATTATTTTTACGAAGGAAGCGGGGAAGTAAAGGGTCAAAAAAGAATTGCAGCATGTACGGCCAGCCAACGACCAGGACGTCCGGCTTCTCCCGTTTTAACAAGGGGCGGAGGCCACTGAAGGCGGCCTTCCCGTACCAGGCTTGGCGCTCTTCCAGCTCAAATAGTTTAAAATCCGCTCCTTCCCGGCTTTCATGCACTCCGGAACCCAGGGTGGCGCCTCTTTTACCGGGCATCACCAGCATCACTTCCATGTCTTCCAGGCTGTTCATTTTGTTCAGCAGAAGCTTGAAGTAATGGGGCAAGCCGCCCAGCAGAAAAAGTATCCTTAACTTCTTTTCCATCCTGCTTTCTTTAGAAGTTGCCAAAACTGTTCATTTACATCTTCCGACACGCGGAAAGCCAGCACCGGAACCGCGAATACGATCGTCGTGAGAAGGCTCCGGACCGGCAGGTCAATCAGGATATGGCCCAGGTAAGGCAGGTAGCGCCCAGCCAGGAAAGCAATCCCCGCAAAGGCCAGGATGTACAGGTGTTTGCCTGAAAAAGGCTGCAGGTTATATTGCTTGCGGAGGAACCACCAGGTACTGAAATTATAGATGAGCATGGTCAGAAAATAGACGAAGGTGGCCCCCATTCCCCCGTAAACGGGAACCAGCAGGAAGTTGAGGCCTACACAGAAGATGCAGGCAAGAAATACCAGCAGTGTACCGGTCCGGTACCGGGGCGAAATAGAAATAATATGGGCGTTCAGCCCGCCGGTAATATCCACCAGCTGCCCCAGCCCCAAAAAATAAAACAAAGGAAAATAAGGAAAATAGTCTTCGTTACTCATGAGGCTGAACAGGTTATCCCGGTTCACGATAATACCTATGAAGAGCAGGGAACCCATCAGCAGCTGCACCACCGATGTTTTCCGGTAAATTTCATCAATTTTCGAAAGATCGTTCCGCTCCCAGGCGTCCGACACGATCTGGTAGGTGACCTTATTCATGGCGTTGCGGGGAATGCCAATCGCAGCCGACATATTGGAATAGAGGTAGTACCCGCCCAACACCGCCGGGAGGGCATAATGGCTCAGTATATTCAGGTCGATCTTCTGGATCAGCACCCAGGGAGTGCCAGCCAGCATGGTATAAAAACCATAGCGCAAAAATTCCCGGCCCTGCTGCCGGCTAAAATTCATTTTCCAGGAAAAGCGGAATTCCCCGGAAGCTATCAGCTGGAATAACAGGAAAACGCAAATAAGGCCGTAAGCCAGGATATAATAAAGCAGGAAACTGCTGAAACCCATATAGCCGAACAATACGAGCAGCAGGCCGGCCGAGGAAGCGAACTTCAGGAAGAATTCCCGGAGGAAGGTAGCGAAAACTGTTTTATACGTTGCCCGGGCAAGCACTTCGAATATACTGAACCACAGGATGAAAAAGGCCATGGGGAGTACCAGATAATAGTATTCCCCCAGGAAAGGTGATCCTTTTTCATAGAATTCAAGCACCGGTTTTCGCAAGGCGATGAACAGAATAGCAAAAAGCGCAAATACCGCCAGCGCGGCAGTACCGGCCAGCGAGACAAAACCCTTATGCTTTTTATCACTGCTCCGGAAGTAAGGGAAAAACCGCCCGATGAGGCTGGTAATACTGGAAGTGGGTAATTGGGCAAAAGTAAGGCTGATGCTCAGGAAAACGCCGTAAAGACCAGCTTCTTCAATGTCCAGCGCCCGGGGTATCAGGAGAATGGTATTCACATAACCCATCGCCAGTCCGGCATAGATCATGACCGAATTATAGAACCCCTGTCGCTTTACAATGCCCATTAATTTGGCTTTATCGCAATTCTTCCGCTGTAATCCGTACGGCAAAGCAATAAACGAAGGCCCTTTTCCCGGATGTATTCGTCCACCGCCTTCCTGGCGCCTTCCCAATGGCCGTAATCGTCAATCAGGAGTACCCCTCCTGGCTGAAGGCGGGGATATAAATGTTCCAGTTCATGCAGGGTAGACTCATACCAGTCGGTATCCAGCCTCAGAATGGCGATCTTTTCGGGAATCGTTGCCGGAATGGTATCCTCTACTTTCCCTTTTACAAAGTGGATCCGCTCCTGCGGGTAGCCGGTGGAAAGCACGTTGCGCTGCACATCTTCCAGGGAGGCGTAACACCAGACCGAACGCGGATCATGCTTGTCGCTGTTCTTCAGCAGGAGGGCTGCAGGATCGCCTGAATAGGCTTTATCTTCTTCCCCCGGTTCCGACATACCATCGAAGGTATCGTACATAAAAATCTCCCGCCTGGTATCCTGCCTGTTAAGAAGGGTGTGGAGCATGGTCATGGTACTGCCGCCGCGCCAGACCCCGCATTCGGTAATGGCACCTTCAATCCCGTTCCGGGTAATGTAATTGACCGCTTCATAATTGGCGAAGAGCCTTTCGGGGAGCGTCATGGTGTAGGGCTTCACTTTTTCGATGATTCCCCGGAGTTCCCCGCCGAAATCAGCCGGGTATTCCCAGGGCGGATTATTCTTATCGAATTTTATAATATGGTAACCATAGCGGTTCAGGAAACGCTGGATGATTTTTTTCATGGGAACAAAAATAGCGAATTAGGGCTTATCTCAAGGCCAGGCATTCTCGCCCGCCTCGCTGCTGCGGCAAATAATGTTCCAGAGCCGGCCGATCCGGTGATCAAAGGAATAATTCTCTTCCATATGCAGGCGGGCATTCGCGCCAAGGGCAGCAGCCAGCGAAGCATCCCCAGCCAGCTTTAACAGGTAGGCAGCCATGCCCTCCACGTCTTGTTCTTCCACCAGGAAGCCGGTCTTTTCATGCAATACCGCTTCCTTAATGCCCGCATGCCGGGTACTTACCGCGGGCAGGCCGGCAGCGGCGGCTTCCAGAATGCTGTTGGGCGTGCCTTCCGAATCCCCTCCGGCAGCTGTGACCGAATGTTGTACAAAAGCGCGGCTGGTTTTCATCAGTTCGTATACTTCTTCATGGCTAAGGACACCAGCAAAATCAATTGCTCCTTCCAGCCCCAGCTCCGCCGCCAGGCTTTTCGACTGCTTCCACAAGGGCCCGATACCCGCCATGATCAGCCTGGCTTCCGGGTATTTTTTCCTGACCTTTGCGAAGGCTCGTATGGTCAGGTGGGGCGCCTTCTTCTCGGCAAAGCGTGCGACGGAAAGAAAGTTAATTGGCGAAGCGCTTACATTCACCGGGTAAAAAAGCCCGAGATCCACACCGTATGGATTGTAAACGACCTTCTCCGGAGGGCAGCCCAGGTCTTCAAGGGCTTTGCACATATCTTCCGAAACGCCCACTACCGCTGCTGCATAGTCATAGGATTCCCGGTAAAGCTCCCCGTATTCCGCCAAAACCTCCCGGTCATGGGCATCAAACCCATGATAGTGGATCACAAGCGGAACGCCGGCTTCCCGGCAAGCTTCCGTGACAAGGGCGCCGGCTGGTCCATATTCAGCAAGCACGATATCGATTTTTTCTTCTTTCAGGTAGGAAGCAAAGGCTTTATCCCGTACCGGGATGGACTTTTGCCCCAGGATACGCTTTTGAATTAGGTAGAGGGCCAGCTTTAATTTATTCCGGATAAGAAAGGAGCCATCATGGCGGAACAGAGGAAAAAACCCTCCGTAAACCACTTTTTTATTACCGGGAAGACGCTGTATATGGGCTTCGACAAAAGGTTCAGAGTAATTGACCTTGTTGGGCTTAATAATGCAAAGTGTAAGCTGCTGACCCGCCGTTTGCATCAGTTCTTTTTCCGTACAACCATTATGTAAAGCGAAGCGTCGCGGTCTTTCTGCGCCTGGGAATTCATTTTGTCGGCGCCCCGGATCACGGTCTGCATCACCAACGCCCAGGCCGATTTAAGCACCCCGGGAAGTTTATTACCCACACCGTCCTGGAATAACTGCAGTCCGCTTGAAATAAGCCCCATGATGCCCCTGAATTCCATTATTTCAAAACCTTCTGCCTCAATAGTTTTGCGCAACCCCGCACTGGTCCAGCGCCAGTAATCATTAGGCGTGGGATGATAAAACCAGTAACCGTGCGTACTAAGGACCATCACAGCGTCCGGCTTCATCAGCCTTCTCGCCTCCTGCAGGTATCCCTGCGGAGAGTCCACGTGTTCCAGCACCTGGTTGGACAGGATGATATCCGCGTATTCGTCCGGAAGACTGGTTTTGCTGTCAAAATCAATATGATGCTCGGCCTTCGGATTCATCTCCAGGTCAACACCCACATAGCGCCCCACCCGGGGCCCAATCACTTCCCGGTAAGGCATATCCCCGCAGCCAAAGTCAAGCAGCAGGCTTTCCCCTTTCCGCGGGTCATACTTATCCAGCAACCGGAGCGTATACTTTTTCAGCTCCCGCAAATGCAGGTACCGCGTAGAAAACAAAGAAGGATTAAGACGGTAATTGCTCATAAAGAATCGTTGCTTCGCAATTGTTGCTTCGCAACAGTTTAAAGTTTCAAGTTCAAAGTTTCAAGTTGCTTGCAATCGCGCTTCCTGGACCTCCAGCTGAAACCAACCCGGAACGTAACACGAACTAAAGACTACAAACTACAAACTTAAAACCAAAAACTATAAAACTGTTCCCTTTGAACCTGGAACTTTGAACCTAAATCGTGAATCCGGAACGCGACACCAACTATAAACTACAAACTCTAAACTGTTCCCTTTGAACCTGGAACTTTGAACCTAAATCGTGAATCCGGAACGCGACACCAACTATAAACTACAAACTCTAAACTGTTCCCTTTGAACGTTAAACTTTGAACTTTGAACCTGGATCGTGAACCCGGAACGCGACACCAACTAAAAACTAAAAACTACAAACTGTTCCCGTTAAACCTGGAACCTTGAACTAATTGGAACTTTGAACTAATTGAACTAAGTGGATTAATTTTTCCGTTTCCGGTCGGTTTCTTTAAGGACGATCTTCCGCAGGCGCATGCTGTGCGGGGTTACTTCCACGTATTCGTCGTTCTGGACATATTCCAGGGCTTCTTCGAGAGAAAACTTTACGGCCGGGGCAATTTTAGCGGCGTCGTCTTTGCTCGTAGTCCGGAAGTTGGTCAGCTGCTTGCCTTCGGTAATATTCACCACCATATCGTTATCGCGTGAATTTTCGCCGATGATCATGCCTTCGTAAACTTCATCGCCCGGGCTTACGAAAAACCTTCCGCGGTCCTGCAGTTTGTCAATACGGTAAGCCGTGGCCGATCCTTTATCCATGGAAATAAGGACGCCGCTGAGACGCTGCGGGATTTCGCCCCGCAGGGGCTCGTAAGATTTGAAGCGGTGGGCCATAATGGCTTCCCCGGCAGTTGCGGTAAGTACAGCGTTCCTGAGGCCGATAATACCCCGTGAGGGGATCTCGAATTCCAGGTGCTGGAGGTCCCCTTTGGGTTCCATTACTTTCATTTCGCCTTTTCGCTGGGTCACGAGTTCAATGACTTTTCCCGCACTTTCAGCGGGCACGTCCACGATGAGCGATTCTACCGGCTCGCATTTTACGCCGTCTATTTCCTTCACGATCACCTGAGGCTGGCCTACCTGCAATTCGTAGCCTTCCCGGCGCATGGTTTCAATCAGTACGGAAAGATGCAGGATACCTCGCCCGTATACCAGGAGGGAATCGGGTGAATCGCTTTCCTCTACTCTAAGGGCAAGATTTTTTTCCGTTTCCTTGAACAGGCGGTCACGCAGGTGGCGCGAGGTCACGTATTTTCCTTCCTTCCCAAAGAAGGGCGAGTTGTTTATCGTGAAAAGCATGTTCATGGTGGGCTCATCAATCTTGATGCCCGGCAACGCTTCCGGTTTCTCAAAATCAGCGATGGTATCGCCTATTTCAAAGCCTTCCACACCAACAACGGCGCAGATATCGCCTCCCTTTACTTCCTGGACCCTTAATTTTCCAAGACCGTCAAAAGTGTACAATTCCTTTATGCGGCTCTTTACGATCTTTCCATCCTTTTTCACAAGCGACACCGGCATGTTCTCCCGGATAACGCCCCTGGCAACTCTTCCCACAGCTATACGGCCTACGAAGGACGAATAATCAAGGGAGGTAATCTGCATTTGCAGCGTTCCTTCTTTTACCGGTACAGGAGGAATCTCTTCCAGGATCAGGTCCAGCAGCGGAGTAAGGTCGGTCGTTGGCTGCCGCCAGTCTGTACTCATCCAGCCTTGTTTCGACGAACCGTAAATGGTCTGGAAATCCAGCTGTTCTTCCGTGGCTTCCAGGTTAAAGAAAAGTTCGAAAACCGCTTCATGGACCTCTTCCGGCCGGCAATTTTCCTTATCCACCTTATTGATCACAAGAATTGGCTTCAAGCCCAGGGAGAGTGCCTTTTGCGTGACAAAACGGGTTTGCGGCATGGGGCCTTCAAAGGCGTCCACCAGGAGAAGCACTCCGTCGGCCATTTTCAGTACCCGTTCTACTTCTCCGCCGAAATCGGCGTGGCCCGGAGTATCAATAATGTTGATTTTTACACCCTTATAATTAACGGCAACGTTCTTGGAAACGATGGTAATTCCTCTTTCCCGTTCAAGGTCGTTATTATCGAGGATCAGGTCCCCGGTTTCCTCATTGTCCCGGAAAAGGTTGCAGGTGTGCAGTATTTTGTCCACCAGGGTCGTTTTTCCATGGTCAACGTGCGCGATAATGGCAATATTTCTAATTGATTGCATTCATTTTTAATTTCGCCGCAAAGGTAGGTATTTTCCGGCGTTTCTTGTTATCTTTGCGATATGGATGTCCAGGTATTTATTGTAGGCGTGTTATTTGCCGCGGCATTATTTTACGTGGGAAGGATCGTTTACCGGATGTTCCGGCCGAAACCAGGTGCAGGAGGCTGCGCTTCCGGCTGCGGAAAATGCGGCGCCGATTTTTCGAAAATAGGCGAAACAGCCCGGATCCACGCCAACTGATACGGCCGCGCGCACGCGAAAAGGCAATGCCGAACTGTTCCCCTGATCCAGCCGCCCGCAGGCGATCAGGCAATTACCGAACTGTTCCCCCGATCCGGCTCTGTTCAACTGATCCGGCCCTAATTTATACAAGATACTAATTCGTGATAAGCAGCCTGCAGAATCCCCGCGTCAAGCAACTGGTAAAACTCCGGGAAAAATCATCTGAGCGCCAAAAGCAAGGGCTTTTTATTATTGAGGGCCATGGAGAGATCGCACTCGCATGTGAAGCGGGCGTTGTTTTCCGCGAAATTTTTTATTGTGCCGAAATAGCAGACCCTGCCCTGCTTACCCGCTTTGATCCGCATCTGCTGCAGGAAGTGACCCTTCCCGTTTTTGAAAAGATCGCCTACCGGGAACATTCCGGCGGCATCATTGGACTTGCGGAATATCATCCCCTGGGGCTAAGAGAACTCCGGTTATCTGCGAATCCCTTTTTAATTATTTTGGAAGCTGTGGAAAAACCCGGCAACCTGGGCGCAATCCTGCGTACGGCCGATGCGGCAAAGGCGGATGCGGTGATCATTTGCGACCCCAAAACAGACCTTGGCAACCCTAACGTGATCCGCTCAAGTTTAGGTTGTGTGTTCAGCACCCAGGTGGTTGCCGCTTCTTCGGATGAAACGCTTGATTTCCTTAAAGAAAAAAAAATAAAAAGTTACGCGGCCGCATTGACCGCCGTCAACTATTACCACGAAACCGACCTGACCGCCGCTTGCGCTATTGTCATGGGCACGGAATCCACCGGTCTTACCGAAAAATGGCTCCGGGAAGCCGATGATCAGATCAAAATCCCGATGCGCGGCAGAATAGATTCCCTGAATGTTTCCACGTCCTGCGCTATTATCGTCTTTGAAGCTATGAGGCAACGGGGTTTCTGACGTTTTTAGTTTCTAGTTTTCAGTTTCTAGTTTCTAGTTTCTAGCCCTGTCTTTTGCTGGCGCTTTGCTTTTTCAGGGCTCAGAAGATGGCGGGGTTTTCCGCCGCCCGGGGGTGTATAGAAGCCGGAGCTTGGTTTAAAGGCTAAAGATCAGGGCGACGGCGTAGGCGGTGACGCCTTCTTCGCGGCCTACGAAGCCCCTTTTTTCGCTGGTGGTTGCTTTAATGGAAATGTCGGCAGGGGAAACGCCGAGCGCTTCTGCGATCTTTTCCTGCATGGCGGGGATATGCGGGTTCACTTTGGGACGCTCCAGGCACAGGGTACAGTCGATGTTTCCCGTGCGGTAGCCTTTTTCTTTTAGCAGGCCGGCGGTCTTTTCAAGCAGGATGATGCTGCTTATTCCTTTCCAGCGCTCATCCGTATCGGAGAAATGAAAGCCGATATCGCGCAGGTTGGCGGCGCCGAGCAGCGCGTCACAAATCGCATGCAGTAATACGTCGGCATCGGAATGTCCTACAGCGCCCTTTTCGGCCGGCAATTGTAGGCCGCCGATAAAAAGGGGGCTTCCTTCTTTCAATTGATGGACATCGTATCCGAATCCAATTCTAAAATTCATTTTGAGGACCGAAATTATACAATAAGGTAAATCGAAGTGTTTTTTCCATGGGGTTCTGCTGGTCGGTGGGGATCAGGTACGCGAAGTCAAAATGCAGGGAAGTATATTTTATCCCGGCGCCCAGGGTATAGAATTTACGGTTTCCCTTGGTGGGGTGTTCGTAAAGAAAACCACCGCGAAGGGCGAAAAGATCGTCATACCAGTATTCCAAACCCGTGCTTGCACTGATCTCGTGAAGTTCTTCGCGGAAGCCGCCGGGCGCATCGGTAAAGGACCCGAATATACCTGAAGGCACCGAACGGTCCGGGTCTTTCCCGGCAATGATATTCCCTTCCGCATCCCGGTAAGGGGAAGTAGGGACCAGCAGTTTATTCAGGTCAAGGGCAATCGTCAGCTGATTGATCTTATCCAGGTGAAAAGTAGCAGCCCCGCCTGCCCGGAAGTTGGTGGGAATAAAGTATTTCTGGCTGCCGTATTGCATTTTTGAGCCGATATTGGAAATGGTGACCCCATAGGACAGGTCAGTAGGTTCTCCCCTGGTGGGTACCGAAGTTGTGTAATAAATGCCCACATCTGCTGCTACCGACGTACCCGGGTTTACATTAGTGCCGTTGTAACTGCCTGCGCCCAGGTTGGAGTGAATATAGCGGAGCGCCATGGCAATGGAAAAATTATCGGTCAGCTTCCTGATATAAGCCGCATCCAGGGCAAATTCACTGGGATTATACTGCTGGATCTCGTTTCCCTGCGGGTCCGTAAAGGTGATGTCGCCCAGGGAAAAATAACGAATAGAACCCGCAAGGGTCTGCCGGTTGTCGATTTTATAATAACCCGCCAGGTAAGCCAGGTTTATATCATCTATCAGTTGTTTTAGCCAGGGGGTAAATGCCAGGCTTACACCGCCCTGTGTCTCTATAAATGCATATTTCGCAGGGTTCCAATGCATGGAATTGGCATCGGGGGCGGTTGCCGCACCAACGTCGCCCATTCCCCCGGACCTGGAATCGGGGCCGATCATCAGGAAGGGGGCAGCCGTAATGATAGAATTGATTCTTTTCCCGTCGCTCTGTGTCCCTCCTCCAATATCCTGGGCGGCGGCATACAGGGAACAGGCGGCCAAAATAACCGTTGAAACGAACTTTAAACACATACCGCCGGCATCCAATTTATCTCTGGACATTACAACCAAAAGTAGTAAAATATTTTATACTTTTGTTCGTTTAGTATTGTGCATGATTAAATGAAAACACCGGTGAAACATGAAATATAACACTACGTTATTGTTAGTGGTTTCCATCTTCTTAATAGCAGGAGGTTCTTCCTGCAAGAAAAAGACCTATTCCGAAAAAACCGGCTGGAAATTCAATGATGCTGAATGGGGCGGTTTTCAAAAATACGCGAAAGTTAAACAAGCTACCGGACCGGGTCTCATCGTTATCGAGGGGGAACATTTGTGCTGGGGAACCTGGAGGCGGACCTGATGCATCTTAATAACAGCGCCGAAAGACGGGTAACCGTCAATACCTTTTACATGGATGAAACGGAAGTGACCAATAGTCACTGGCTGGAATACCTGTACTGGCTGGGAAGGGTTTACCAGGGTTACCCGGAAGTTTACCAGGCGGCCCTGCCTGACACTTCGGTCTGGCGGCATCCGCTTTCCTATAACGAACCTTATGTAGAGAACTACCTGCGGCATCCCGCTTTCCAGGATTATCCTGTAGTGGGCGTGAGCTGGACCCAGGCCACAGAATATTGCATCTGGCGCACGGACCGTGTGAACGAAGGGATCCTGATCAAAAAAGGGATCATCAGTTTTGATCCTAACCAGCAGGATGCCAACAGCTTCAATACCGGCTCTTATTATGCCGGGCAATATGAGACGCTGGTGGGGGATAAAAAGCTGAAACAACTGGAGAACCTGGATCCTAATTCACCCCAACCCTACCGTAACGTACGCCCAATGGACGGGATCCTGCTTCCCTCTTACCGTCTGCCTTCCGAGGCGGAGTGGGAATATGCCGCGCTGGCGCTGGTAGGAAACCAGGAATTTGAGAACTGGGAAGAAAAAAAGATCTATCCCTGGAACGGTCTGTCGCTCCGCAGCCCCGACGGCAAGACCCAGGGGTATTCCTCGCCAACTTCAAGCGCGGACGGGGAGATAACAAAGGTATTGCCGGCTACGGCAACGATGATTTTATCATCACCGCTCCGGCAAAAAGCTATCCGCCGAATGACTACGGCCTGTACGACATGGCAGGAAACGTCAGCGAATGGGTACAGGATGTGTACCGCCCGCTGAGCTTCCAGGATGTAAACGACTTTAACCCTTTCCGGGGAAATCTTTATACAACAGTGCTTCGCGACGAAAACGGGAATCCGCTTCCCAAGGACAGCCTGGGCCGGCTGCCGGTTTCCATAGACACGTTTAATTTTGAAAATCCCGATAAGCGCGGCCTTTACGACCCTGCGGAGGACTATAAATACGGCGAAAGTTCACTGATTACGGATGAATCAAGGGTGTATAAGGGAGGTTCCTGGAATGACAGGGCTTACTGGCTTACTCCCGGCTCCCGGCGTTACCTGGACCAGGATTCCGCCACGGCAACCATCGGGTTCCGCTGCGCAATGATCAGCGTTGGCGAACCGGCCGACCTCAGCGCTTCACAAAGCAGAAGGCCTAAATTTAAAAAACCAAAGGCCAGGAAGTGGTAATTGACCTGATCGCGTGAAAACCGAGGATCTATACAGCCTGTTCCGGCTTCACCCGGCGGTCTCCACCGATTCAAGAGCTATTTCGCCGGACAGTCTTTTCTTCGCCCTCAAAGGCCCTCACTTTAACGGGAACGCCTATGCCCGGCAGGCGCTGGAAGCAGGTGCGGCCTATGCCATCGTAGATGAAGAAGCGTATGCCGGTAATGAGCGCTGCATCCTGGTACAGGATGTGCTGAATTCCCTGCAGAACCTTGCCTGGCACCATCGCAACCAGTTTACGATCCCCGTACTAGGCATTACGGGTTCTAACGGCAAGACCACGACCAAGGAATTGCTCTATTCCGTCCTTTCACAGCAATTCAACACCCTTGCAACCAAGGGCAATCTGAATAATCATATTGGTGTTCCGCTGACCCTCCTGCGCATTAATGCCGAAACGGGGATGGCAATTATTGAAATGGGCGCCAACCATCAGAAGGAGATTGAATTACTTTGTTCGATTGCCCGGCCAACGCACGGGCTCATTACCAACGTAGGGAAAGCCCACCTGGAAGGCTTTGGCAGCCTGGAAGGGGTTATGAAAGGCAAAAAAGAGCTGTACGACAGTCTTTCCATCAATAACGGGCACGCATTCGTGTGCGCCGACAATCCGCGCCTGGTGGAAATGTCCAACGGGCTGACGGATATCACCTGGTACGGCACAAGCCCTTCCTGCGATATTCGCGGAGAGCTGACCGGGTCCCAGCCTCATCTCCGGTTTTCCTGGCAGAAAAAAGGAAATGAAGAAATGCACACGGTGAATTCGGCGCTGAGCGGGGACTATAATTTTGAAAACCTGCTGGCTGCGGTTTGCGTGGGCGATCATTTTGGCCTGTCTGCTGAACAGTTAAAACGCGGTATTGAAGGGTACATACCGGCCAATAATCGTTCCCAGGAAGTGGAACAGGGAAGCAACCTGGTAATCCTGGATGCCTATAACGCCAATCCGGGGAGCATGGCCGCCGCCATACGGCATCTGGCTTCCCATCCCTCAAAAAACAAAGTGGCTGTCCTGGGAGACATGTTTGAACTGGGGGCTTATGCGGAAGAAGAACACGCTTCCATCATCCGTTTGCTGGAGGAACTCGCGATTCCGCAGGCCTGCCTGATAGGCCCTGAATTTTTTCGCCAGCGGAAAACCGCTCCCGCCCTGCATTTTTTTGAAAACCAGGAGGAAGCTTCGGCCTGGCTTGGCTCGCAGCGCTTAAGCGACTCCCTTATCCTGCTGAAAGGATCAAGGGGCATGCAGCTGGAAAAGCTGCTACCGTTTCTCCACTCGTAAACCTACGTCCTCAATAGCCGTTAAAACCGGTTCACGCATATTTTGCTCCAGCTGGAAGCGGTAAAGCCCTGCTTTGCGAAAACGGGTACTGTCACTGAAAGGTATGCTATAGGAGTATACATTGCCGGCGCCGTCACCCAGCCACCGCCCGTCAGGCGCAGCCAGGGTAAATTCAAAGCGATTGCTTACCGTATCTTTGTCCGGGCCAATGACATGTACCAGGAGGAACAGGTTGGAATATTTGTATTCCCCGGTGTGCCGCAGGTTCAGCATCAGGGAATAAACAGCCGTGGTATCACTTACCTGCAAGTCGAATTCAGGCATTACTTCGTAACTCCAGCCCCGGTCGTCAATGGCTGCGTTGCTATCCAGCAGCGCCTGATCGGCACATGCTTGCAGCAGCAACAGCGCAGTTAAAAGGGCAGAGATTGCTTTTCCTGAATAGCTCATGCTTTCCTTGGAGGTCGGTTTCTCCGGTTTTTACCGGGACGTTTTTTCTTTCTTCTGTTACCGTCTTTATCGTCAAGCCTGGTAAGGCTGTCCTGCCCCACCACATTCTCGTAACCGGGTATCTTTTTCACCGTCGGCTCGGACGGGACCTCCTGCAGGTCGGCCGGGCGTTCTCCCCTCCTGTTCCGTTCCAGGATCTCATTCACCTTGCTTACTTCCACGGGTATCCAGTTTTCCGCAGAGGAATAACTGAACCACATTAATTTCTTAAAAATATCGGTTTTCTGCAGTATGGCCGGGCCCCGCTGGGTTTCGATGCTCGTCACATGGTCGGGGAATTCGTTAAGCGCGTCCATATAGGTGTCCAGTTCGTAATTCAGGCAGCATTTAAGCTTCCCGCACTGGCCGGCCAGCTTCAAGGTATTCAGCGACAGGTTCTGGTAACGCGCCGCCGCCGTGGAAACGCTTTTAAAATTGGTCAGCCAGGTGGAGCAGCAAAGTTCTCTGCCGCAGGATCCGATCCCGCCAAGACGGCTGGCTTCCTGCCGCATGCCTATTTGCCGCATTTCAATGCGCACCCGGAACGCTTCGGCCAGTTTCCGGATAAGTTCCCGGAAATCCACCCGCTCATCGGCCGTATAGTAAAAGGTGGCCTTGGTGCGGTCGCCCTGGTAATCTACGTCGCTAAGCTTCATAGACAGTCCCAGGTGGTCAATGATCTTCCTTGCCCGGTGCAAAGTGTCGTATTCCTGGGATTTCAGCTGCTCCCATTTCTTCACATCCGTTTCGCTGGCCTTGCGCAGCAGCCTTTTGAGGTCCGGGCTTGCGGGAATATTTTTCCGTTTCATCTGGAGCCGGACCAGTTCGCCGGTCAGCGTTACGTGCCCCACATCGTAGCCGCCTGTAGCGCTTTCTACCACAACCAGTTCCCCGGCTTCCACGTAGGTATTATTCGTATTGCGGTAAAAGTCCTTGCGTGCCCCCTTGAAGCGGACTTCGACAATGTTAAAAGGCTCGAATTCTGAAGGCAGGGCCATATCGGCCAGCCAGTCATATACATCCAGTTTGCTGCATCCGCCATCGGTCAGGCAGCTTCCGTTATTTTTACATCCGGCAGGTGTACTGCACCCCCCGGACGAACAAGTACTACATCCCATAATTTCTCTCCTGAATCGTCACATCACTGCCAGGCAACACCTGCCTGGACTTTAATAGTCGCATAATCTGCAAAGATACGTCTAAAAAGAGAATTCTGGGGTTGGCATTCCGTTCTATATGGTAAATTGCCTTTTCCAGTTCTCCCGAGATAGCGGTTGCTTTTTCCGGGTCCAGCTGTGCGGAAAACCGGGTAATGAACTCCAGCTCCTGTCCCAGGGCCTGCACAGGCAGGCCTACCCGCATCAGCAGGCTTTGCCGTATCAGCGACAGGCCATAACGAAGCAGGTTTTTCTGGTTTTCCCTGCCGGCGCTTACAGCATTGTCGCTCCATTCGACCATCTTTAAGCCGTCACCCTGGTAACAAACCCGCATCCAGTCCATGAATAATTGCCCGTAATTGCTGCTTTCGCCCGCCAAAAGGTCAATGGCCGCCGCTAGGTTCCCTCCTGAAAGCCTTGCCGCCTGCCGGGCCAGCTCCGGGTTTATTTCCCCTGAATCAAGCAGGTAGCCCGCAATTTCTTCCTCCCCCAGCCGGGCTGTTCTGACCAGTTGTGTTCTGGACAACAGGGTGGACAGCAACTGGTCGGGTTGTTCGCTTACCAGCAGGAACAGGGTTTTGGAGGAAGGCTCTTCAATGAGCTTCAGCAGGGAATTCCCTACTTCCCGGAGGAACTCCGGCAGCCACATGATCAGGACCTTAAAATCGGATTCAAAAGGCTTCAGGCTCAGCTTGCTGATGATGGAATGGCATTCGGCAATATTGATATTCGGCTGCTTATTTCCCGCGTCCAGGCGCTGCATCCATTTTTCCAGCGTAAGATAGGGCTGTTCCAGGAGCGCCTCCCGCCATTGCTGAACATAGTCGAGCGCCACGGTCTCCTTTTTAGACGCAATAAAGGGATAGGAAAAATGAAGGTCAGGGTGCGCCAGCTTCTGGTATTTTTTACAGGAAACGCAGCTTCCGCAGGAATCCGTTTCTGTCGCTTGTTCGCAGGAAAGGTACTGGGCATAGGCAATAGCAAGCGGCAGCGCACCGTTACCTTCGGCGCCGGTAAAAAGCTGCGCATGGCTTACCCTTCCTTCACGAGCCGAGCGAATGAGCTGATCCTTTACGGCCTGCTGACCAATTATCTCCTTAAATTGCATTGCCGAAAGATAGAAAAATTATGAGATATTTGCCTCATGCCGCGCTTAATGGCTTTTGATTACGGAACCAAACGGGTAGGGATCGCCGTGAGCGACCCCTTGCAGCTGATCGCTACCGGACTTACCACCATCCACCCGGAAGAGGTGGAGCCGTTCCTGCAAAAATACCTGGTGGAAAATGAGGTTTCCCACTTCATCGTGGGCGATCCTGTACAAATGGACGGAAGCCCTTCCTCTTCCGCACCTCATGTAAAAGGTTTTGTGAAGCGGCTGCGTAAGCAGTTCCCCGGCATTCCGGTACACCTTGTGGACGAACGTTTTACTTCGGTAATGGCGGGCCGCGCTATCCTGGCTGCGGGCGCCAAACGCTCCGACCGGCAAAAAAAGGATTTGGTGGATAAAGTAAGCGCCACGATCATCCTCCAGGGCTGGATGGAAACGCAAAGGTTGAGTTAGTTCATTTAAAAGATTTCTTCAATTGTATTATCTGCGATAAATGTTTTTGCTATAGTTACTGGTGGATTTCCATCTTTGGGTTCAACATCAAAAGACACTCTAACATAAACAGGAACATACAGCCAGCTTCCTCCGAGGGTAGGGAATAAAGTAGTTACTGATCGTACATCATAAAGCGTACCTACTCCGATAATTTGCTCCGGAAGATATCCCCCCGCACATGGAACCATATCGGCAGAACTATTATTACCGAGATCCATCAAGATGTCATAGCTTATATTCGTTATATCAGCTATTGCTGTTACTGCAGGATTAAAAATGAGATCAAAAGAATTTTCATCAAGGTCAAAGGAATATTTATAATATTCGTCGGGAGCGCCTCCGCCTGCACATGGAGGAGCAGGAACGTCTCTAAACGTAACATCAACCGTAGGCCGATCAGACAAATAAAAAACACCGAGCGGCTCATTATAAGCAGGAACAAATCCCGGGGTAGAGGACTGATTATACCCGGGTATCGCAAAGGCAGGTGAAGACAATAAAATATCTGAGGTCAATTGCCCATCTAATGAAACATCCGCACTTATTTTAAGGTTTACATTTTCCTCAGGAGTTGATTGCTTCCTCTTAAAAATACCACTCAATATATTCTTTATTAACCCGTTTGCGCCGCTAACTATTGCTCCCTTTATGGCATTAACAATAGTTTGTCCTAAACCTTGCTCTAGTTTATCGGCATCACTCGATCCATTTATTGTAAGGATACTTTTGTTTTGACTTCCATCTATATTAAAATTTGGTGAAATGGTGAAATCACTTCCCGGTAAGCTAAGCGTTCCCTTTAAAGATCCTACCACGGTTCCGTTGAGCGAAATATTAGAAATTTGGGAAGACCTCAAGGGCCATAGAAAATTAAAGGTAGAATAGGTTTGGAGATCCATATTTTCATCAAAGGCCAGTTCATATTGAAAAATATACCAAGTTGACCGAGCAACCTGCCATTGTTCAATGGTAGAAGCAAAATCGGAATTGACATCCACGTCAACAAGCTTTTGGCCAGCAAAGTTTAGCATTGGAGAAGAAGAGGCATAAGAGCCTTCAATTTGCAACTTATGCACCATATTGGCAGAAGAAATATAATTTGCATTATTTGGAATGTAGTAATAGAGCCGAATAACTCCTCGGTATTTATTATATAAAATGAAATACCAATTATCCGAAATAATCGAAGTATTAAATGTGTTATAAACTAACGTCCATCCATCTGAAGATTTGTAATCTCCTGCCAATTCAGCGGTAAACTGCCGGGACGCACCTGACGCCCAGGGAACAAGAACTGCAGGCGTACCGGGAGGGGTGGGCATATAATCTATATTTTCCCAGTCTAAAGGATAGGTACTGATACCAGTCAATAAATAAGCACTCTCCGTACTAATTTTACTCAGACTCGGCTGAACCAAATTCATTTCTTTTTGACAGCCGCCGATTAATAACAGTAGAATTGCGTAGATTCCCGTAAAGGTTAACCGTTTCGTAAGCTATAAAATAAAGTTGGACCATAAATAAATCACTATATGCTAATTTAACAAAAATAAATAACCGCATGTATCATTTTTAAGAAAAATTCTTACCTAAAGCAATACTTTAATACTGCGATACGGAAACGAGCAGGAACAATGCGAATGTACCCCAGGTGGAATTGGATCAACCGGTATGGTGGGATGAATAATGCGGCAAAATCCGTATTTTTGCAGCATGATTTTACCCATTGTAGCGTACGGAGACGCGGTATTAAGGAAAAAATGCGAGGAAATAGGGCCTGATTACCCCGAACTGGACCGCCTGATCGCGGACATGTTCGAAACAATGTACCAGGCCAGCGGCGTGGGCCTTGCAGCTCCCCAGATAGGGCAGTCCATTCGTCTTTTTGTTATTGACGCGAGTCCCTACGGGGATGATGAGGATTCCCTGAAGGACTTTAAAAAGATCTTTATCAATGCGGAAATACTTGAAAGGGGCGGGAAAGACTGGTCAACCGGCGAAGGCTGCCTGAGCATTCCCGATATCCGGGAAGATGTGAGCCGGCCGGAAGATATTACGATCCGGTATATGGATGAAGAGTTCGGGGAACATACGGAAACCTATAGCGGCATGGCAGCGCGAATCATCCAGCACGAATATGATCATGTGGAAGGGAAACTTTTTACTGATTATTTATCGCCGCTGAAGAAAAGAATGCTTCAAAATCGTTTAAATGCCATCTCAAAAGGGGAGATCAGGGCGGAGTACCGGATGCGCTTCCCTAAACCTTCCCGGAAAAGGCGCTGAAGACGCACAAAATACCTCGAATACCTCGAAGCGCAAATATGGCAGGCTTTACAGCGCTGCGGCAGCAGCGCAAGCCGGCCGCGGGCGGAGCATATTACCGGAAACGTTCCGGCAAAACCGCGTCGGGATCATCAATATCGGTGATATTAATGGCTTCCACGGCGGATATCTCCGGTACCGCGCGTTTGATCGTTTCCTCGATGCCTGCTTTAAGGGTCATAATACTCATGGGGCAGGAACCGCAGGCGCCAACCAGCTTCAGCTTCAGGACCATTTCTTCGGTGATCTCCAGCACTTCCACATTCCCTCCGTCAGCTTCCAGGTAAGGCCGGATCTGGCCGAGAGCTGCTTCTACTTTTTCCTTTATCGCCAGGTTTTCTTTCATAAATATTTTTCCGCAACTTTTTACAAAAATAGCAATCTTTTAAGTAAATAGCTAATTTACAACCGGTTCATTTATGCCGGAATTGGAAATAGCTACTTGCTGCGCCACTCTTTCGGCCAGCTCAAGGAAAGCCCCGCTAACGGGATGGCTGTCATCAAGCACAAGCGGCGAGCCCGTATCGCCCGCGTCGCTCACTGCCTTCACCAGCGGGATCTCGCCCAGCAGGGGAACGTCAAACTGTTCAGCCAGGGCCTTTCCGCCTCCTTTTCCAAAGATATAATACTTATTGTCCGGAAGCTCGGCAGGGCTGAACCAGGACATATTTTCCACAACCCCCAGGATGGGAATATTAATGGCGTCCATGCGGAACATGCCGGCCCCTTTCGCCGCATCGGCCAGGGCCACATTCTGCGGAGTAGTTACCAGTACCGCTCCCGCAACAGGGAACCCTTGGGCGACAGTAATATGAATATCGCCGGTGCCGGGAGGGAAATCAACCACCAGGTAATCCAGCTCGCCCCAGTCGGCATCGTTAAATAATTGCTTCACGGCGGAAGAGACCATTGGCCCCCTCCAGGGAATGGCCTGTCCGGGAGTGGCGAAAAAGCCGATAGAGAGCAGCTTGATCCCGTGTTTTTCAATGGGCAGCATGCGGTGCTTGCCGTTCTCGGTCTTTACATCGGGACGGGCGCCCATCACACCGAACATCATGGGAATAGAAGGCCCGTAAATATCCGCATCGAGCAGGCCCACCTTCGCTCCTTTTTTATACAGGGCCAGGGCAAGGTTGCTTGCAACGGTTGATTTTCCCACGCCGCCCTTTCCGGAAGAAACGATAATAATGTTCTTGATATTGGGGAACATATTGGCATTGCGCGTGGTAACCCTGGCGGTCATCTTCACTTCTACTTCCGCCTCCGGGCTGACATATTCCCGGATGGCGTTCCTGCAATCCTTTTCGATCATTGCCTGCAGCGGGCAGGCCGGAGTAGTCAGGATCACGGTGAAACTTATCTTGTTCCCTTGTACGTGTATATCTTCGATCATGTTCAAGGTTACCAGATCTTGCTTAAGATCGGGTTCCTGAACATGCTTTAATGCATTAAGTACTTGTTCTTTCGTATAATTCATTGCTGACGCTGCCTTTATATTTGCTGCAAAATTACACAGAAACTGTGGTTTTATCACACAACAAGCTACTTAGCATATTGTTCACCTGTACCACCCGTCGCTTCTTCCGTTTTTTGCTTATTTTCGTAAGGTGTTGAACAACCAGGAATCTAAAGGCGGCCCCGGACCGGCGTGGAAAAAAAACGCGGCGGCAAAATTGAAATTTGCAGAAAGGTGGTTGAAACCCGCCGGAAACCGTGTACTGGCCTGGCTGAAGCGGTTTTGGTGGATACCCTCCCTGCTGGTTATCCTGTTTGGGGTTGCTATTGGCTATGCGCTTTCTATACGGGAAGGGATTTTTCGCGAGCGACTGGAGGCCTTGCTTGCTTCCCAGCGGGAAAAGGGGCTGGATATCCAAATCGGGGAATCAGGTTTTGCCGGCCTTAGTACGGTGCGGTTCAGTGACGTTTCGGTCGTTCCCGAAGGCCGGGACACCTTGCTGACCCTGGAAGAATGCCTGGTAGATATAAAGATATGGCCCCTGCTTTTCGGCAACCTGAAGCTGGACAAACTTTCGCTCAGCAACGGCCTGCTGCACCTGGTACGCAGGGACAGTATTTCGAATATCGACTTCTTCCTGAAGAAAAAAGCAAGCGGGGAACCACTCCCGGAAGCTGGCCGGGAACCACTCCCGGAAGCAAGCGGGGAACCGCTCCCGGAAGCAGACAGCCTTGGCAAGGGAGGAACGGATATCGGGGCGCTGGCCCACCGCCTGCTCACAGGTGCGCTTTACAAGGTACCCGATGATATGGATGTGCGTAATTTCCTGCTCCGGATCAATGATGATTCCCTGAAAGCCGAAGTGCTGGCTCAGGAAGTACGGATGGTGAACGGCAAGCTGGAATCTACTTTCGTTTTAAACAAAGGGGAAGCCACCTGGCACCTGAGCGGCCGGATAGAGCCCTCGGACCGGCAGATGGAATTGCGTTTTTACGCCGATGACCGCAAATTTGAAATGCCTTACCTGTATGATAAATACCAGCTTAAGCTGAGCTTCGACGATATCAGCACCACGATGGAAGAAGTGCGTTACGAGGATGGCGAACTGGAGATCAAGGGTTCCTGGGGAGTAAACGGCTTGCTGCTGAACCATCCGAAAATAGCGGCGAACGATATCTTCCTGGAATCGGCGTCAGTAGATGCCGTTATGCGCTTCGGGAAAAACTGGATAAGCCTGGACAGCGCTTCCACGGCCTCCATGAAAGATATCCGCTTTCATCCTTACCTGAAATATACGCTGCGTCCGCAGAAAATCTATGAATTGGGCGTACACAGCGAGGACATGGATGCCCAGGCCTTCTTTGACTCTTTTCCGCGGGGCTTGTTTGAGACGCTGGAAGGCATGAAAGTGAAAGGCCGCCTCAGTTACCACCTGGATTTCAGGTTGAACGACAGCATCCCGGATTCGCTCGTGTTCAGTTCCGAATTGGCGCAGCATGACTTTGAGATCGTTGAGTTTGGGAAGGTGGATTTTCGTAAGATCAACGGCCCTTACGTTCATACGCCCTATAATGACGGGCAGGCGCTGACTTCCTTTACGGTAGGCCCGTCAAATCCGGACTTTACGCCGCTTGGACAAATATCGGATTACGTCAAAGACGCAGTTAACACGGCGGAAGACGGAAACTTTTTCGGGCACCAGGGCTTTAATGAAGAGGCTTTCCGCAACTCCATTGCTTTGAACTATAAAACCCGCGAGTTTGAACGGGGCGGCAGCACTATTTCGATGCAGCTGGTAAAGAACGTCTTTCTTGACCGGCAAAAGACGGTGGCCCGCAAGCTGGAGGAGATGATGATCGTCTGGCTGATCGAACATGAACGCCTGGTTAGCAAGGAGCGCATGTATGAAGTGTATCTGAACGTAATTGAATGGGGCCCGGACATCTATGGCATAGGCCCTGCTTCCCGGTTTTACTTTTCCAAGAATCCTTCTGCGCTTTCCCTGCCGGAAAGTATTTACCTGGCCAGTATTGTTCCGAGCCCTGCCCGCTTCGCCGGCCATTGGAACGGGGACGGCACCATCCGTTCCTCCAGGCATTGGTACTATAAGCTGATCCGCGATATCATGCTGCGCAGGGGCTGGATCACCGAAGAAGAAGCCGGCAATTATTTTTACGGGCTGCACCTCAATGGCCCGGCCGAAGCCTGGGTAAAAAATAATTCTATTGAAGGCGCCGGGGAACCGGATACCCTTGACCAGCTGCTGCCCGAAGGGGACTGGCTGCTGGAAGGCCTGCCCGGCATTTTTGGCAACCCGGCCAGGGAACCTTCCGCCGAACCTGATTCGCTGCCCGCCGGGCGGCTTTCCGAACCGGCTGAAGCAGACAGCGATACGTTAAGCAAGCGCGAACAGCGCAGGCTGGAACGTCAGCTTCGCAGGGAGGCCCGCCAGAACGATTAAATGCCTGTGCATGGCGGCGAAACTCAGACTCCGGACTTTTTGATGACTTCCAGGGTTTTCCGCAAGCCGGTTTCGGCTACCTGCTGCAGGTCCTGCTTCCAGTATTCGGGATTGTAAAGCTCCAGGGACACGCAGCCTTTGAAACCGGTTGCCTTCAGGTCTTTCAGAATGTCCGTAAGCGGAAGAATGCCGTCGCCGGGAAATACGCGGTGTTCATCGCCCAGTTCGGGCAGGGAAGGCGCTGCCGGTGCATCGTTGAACTGAAAAATAGCTATCGCATTTCCCTGGAGCAGTTTTAATCCTTCAAAACCGCCTTCGCTGATATACATATGGAATACGTCGGGAATGACCATCGCCTTAGGATGATTCGCATCCAGCGCTACGGCGGCCGCTTGTCCCATGGTCCGCATGGGGAAATATTTCACAAATACCAGGGCCGGATTCAGGTTGAACTCATTCATGCCCATTTCAATAATTTCCCGGTAGCGGGCGGCGACCCATCTTACATCGTAATTATCTCCTACGGTATTCGGAATGGTCTGCACGTGCTGCGCCCCGATGTCGGCAGCCATGCGCATGCGCCTGCGGGTATCTTTGAGGGATTCTTCCCATAATTCCTTCGTCGGGGGAAGAGCGTTCCACAAGCCGATCATACTTGGCACGAATAGCCCCAGGTCCCGGATCTCCTTGCCCAGGTCTTTCAGGTTGCCGCCTTCGGCTTCGAATTTCTCCAACTCGCCGTCCCAGGGCTCAATGGCATCATAACCCGCTTTTGCAGCGATCTTTACTTTGTCTTTCAGTGAAGCCGGCCGGATGGTAGCCGTATCCAGGCAAATTGGCCAGGGGCTCACTCCTTTCTGGTATCTTTTTTCTTTAGCGACGGTTTCCTTTGAACCTGCTGCTGCGCCAAATGCCCCGGTAGAGATCGTTCCGGCGGCCAGCCCGGCCAAAGCTCCCACAGAGATAAATTTTCTACGTTCCATGTTAATTTTTATACGGGTTGACAATGCATATCCTTTATGCAGACCGCAAACTACAAATTTGATAGAATATTTCGAGGCGCAGGTTCGATTATTTCGGAAGCTCAGGGGATTTTAGCGCCGGGAATTGCTGTTCCCACATTTCGCTATACCTTCCTCCCCTGGCCAGCAGCGCCTCATGGGTATAAAACCGCGGGTATGGATTCAAAAAAATCGAAATTTTACTTATATTCATTTTATGCTTAAATACCTGCTTGCTGTTCTTATCACCAGCCTTACCGCCACCGGCCCCCGTTGTCAGTCAATAACAGATCCCGGGGAACTACGGGAGCGCATAATTTCCAGGCTGGAAGCCGAAAACGGGACTTTTGCCGTTGCCTTCCATGATATGGATACCGGTAAAGAACTGCTGTTCAATGAGCGGGAAGTGTTTCATGCGGCCAGCACCATGAAAACACCGGTCCTGATTGAAATATATAAGCAGGCCGCGGAAGGAAAGTTATCCCTTGATGACTCCTTGCTTATTAAAAATAAATTTAAAAGTATAGTTGACGGAAGTTTGTACCGGCTTGACGCAGGAAGTGATAGCGACACCACTTTATACAAGCGCATTGGTGAGCAAGTTCCCCTGAAAAAGCTGCTCTATAAAATGATCATTCGCAGCAGCAACCTCGCTACTAATATTATTATAGAACTGGCGGGAGCGGAGAACGTCACCAAAACCATGAGGAATCTGGGCGCCGCCGATATCCGGGTATTGCGTGGCGTGGAGGATTTAAAAGCCTATGAAAAAGGGTTGAGCAATACCACGACTGCTTTTGATCTTTTAAGGATTTATCAGAAAATGGCTTCCGGGGAAATTGTCAGTCCTGAAGCCTCAAAGGCCATGATAAGTACCTTACTGGACCAGGAATTTGACAGGATCATCCCGGCAGGCCTTCCGGAAGATGTAAAAGTAGCTCACAAAACCGGCTCCATCAGCGGTGTACGCCACGACTCGGGCATTGTTTTCCTGCCCGGCGGGCGAACTTATGTATTGGTGCTTCTTTCCAAAGACCTGGAGGATGCCGAAGCAGGAATAGCTGCCATGGCTGATGTTTCTGAAATGATCTACCGCTATATGGCAGCGCAGTAGCGGCTTAAGCGTCCTTATTTTTTTCGCGAAGCCTTTTTGAACGCCTTTCTCCAATCATTCCTTCTATCAAGTCAGCCAGAGGCAACCCTATAAAGATCAGGGCCGCACCAAGACATCCCATTATTGTTAGCGCATCCATCTGCATCAAAGCTTTTTATATAATTTTCTCAATCTCCTCCTTGAAAGCCGGCCCCGTAAATACAAAAAAGTAATAGAAATTATACCACTCAGAAAGAAGCAGATAAACAACGCTTCCGTAACCTCATCCTTCGTGAAAACCAGGATTATGATCCCTGTACCAATAGGGAGATAAAATCCCTGGTAGAATTTGAGGCTCTCCATCTCCAGCGCAATTTCGTGCCTTATGTATTCCTTTTCCATTGCTGCATGTTTTTCCATAAGCCGGCGCTGCGGGGTTTATAAGTAGACATAAACCTAAAAACCGAGTACTGTGGGCAATAATCAGTGTCTGCAGCGCCGGCCTTTGGAACATAGGTAAATATGAGGCCTGACGCCTGTGAAATACAAAATAAAGGTAATACACTTCGCTTCCTGATCCAACCATTTTCTTAAACCTTGAAGTTTTAAATTATAGCTGTAGGTTTTAAAATGCAATTTATTTTGTTAGCCACTAATTATTTATTACTTTTAACTGCACTTGCTTATCTCGTTTCTTAAACTTAAGCCTAATCGATACTCTTATGGAAGACATATCGAGTACCACCATTTTGCAGAATATCCGGGTATTGCGACAGGAAAGAAAATATTCCCAGGAATACATGGCATTCCGGCTTACCTTTTCCCAAAATGCTTACAGCAAGCTTGAAAGAGGCCTTACCCGGCTTACCCTGGAACGACTCGCCCAGATTGCGGAGATACTTGGCACCACCCTCAGCGAGCTGATCAAAGAACCTGCAGAAGAGAAGGCGCCGGACGAATAGCTTTGTAACCGCCGGGATCAGCAGCCTCCCGGCGGTAAGTATGCGGGGCAATTCCCGCTTAGCGATCGCAAAACTAGTTTACATCCCAGAATAATTTAGTAGTCACTTCATCGCCTCCGATGGCAGCGGCTGCCTCCGCCCGGTTGGCTCCGTTTTCGCCTTGCTCACTAACAGGATAAATCAGGCGGACTGGTATGTTCAGGCCCGCGGGAATATCCTGGGGATCAGTATCCGGAGGCGCTGTTCCGGGGCCAACCGGTTCCAGTTCCGGGTAATCCAGCCTTCTCCAGGAAGTCCAGGCATCGTAGCCCCGGTTGTATAATGCGATCCACTTTTGCACACCTATTTTCTGCTTGTAATTGCCTTCTGCAGTTAAATAGGCCACATCCGGCTGAAGGAGATAGGCGCTTGCCTGTGCCTGGGATCCTCCCCAGTAGGTGATGGAAGCGGTTATTGCATCGTTATAATGGCCTGCGGCGGTTCCTCCCACGTTAAATCCTCTTTCAACTGCTTCCGCAAGAAGGAATTCCACTTCGGAATAATCCATCAACAGGTACTCAAAATCAGGAGCGATAACTTTATCGCTGACATGTGAATAATCGGCATATGCATTTGTAAATCCAATGTACCCGCCTTTGTACTCCCCATCTACCGTGGTAAAATAAAACGGCCGGCGGGGATCCTCCAGCTCATTTAATTTATCAACAAAAGGCTTTCCCGCTACATAATCCTGCCGGGTTGAAAAATCAGGGTGCATATTATCGGCGATGGTACTATGGTTGGGAGGCGTGCTGATATAAGGGAACCGGGCTTTGTCTTCGTTGCTTTCGAATACGTTTGGAGCTGCTTCTTCCACGATGGCCTTCGCCTTTGCGGGGTCCACATCAGCCAGGATCATTCCCAATTTCAATTTGAGCGAATTGCCGAATTTTACCCAGCCTTCTACGCCTGTGGTGATATCGCCGTAATTATACAGGAGGTCCCCGTCCCCGAATCCTTCCGCCGAAGGGTCCAGCAATGCCAGCGCCGTATCCAGCCTGGCAAGCAGATCATTATAGATAGTTGCGGCATCATCGTACTTCGGCAGCGGGTCGTTAATATTCAATGCTTCACTATAAGGAATATTCCCGAAGGTATTTACAAGAACGGACCAGGTATATACTTCAATGATCTCTATCTGAGCGCGCTGGTTATCCTTTACGGCCGCTTCAAGGAATTCGTCGGCTAAAAGCAGTTCCTTTGCTTCTTTCAGATCGGAAAGAACGTCCCGGTATTTACCTTCCCACCAGTTCTGGGGAATAATACGTGATAAAAGATCATAACGAGGCTCCTGCAGGTACGTGGTTGCCGACCATTGCTGGATATAGAACCGGAAGTTATTGATATTCACATTCGGGGTGGCCATATCATCGGTCAGGTTCAGCAATGCACTTGTAAATAAAGTGGCAGGAGGCGCCTCGTCGGCGCGTTTCTGATCAATATTATAATCATCCAGGTTTTCCACACAGGAAGCGAGGAAGATAAGCGGGAACAAAAATATTATTAGCTTTTTCATGTTTTTCTTGTTTAAAACCTAAACCGTACGTTCATTCCCAGTGTGCGGACCGTAGGGTAAGCGCCGCCCTGGTATCCGTTAATATTCCCTGCGCTGTCTTCTTCTTCCGGATCGGAGTAAGGAAGGTTTTTATGGATGATCCAGAGATTCCGCCCGATCAGGGAAACGTCAATACCTTTAAAAGCACGAAGGTTTTCTATCCAGTTATCCGGCAGGGACCAGGTTAGCGCCACTTCCCTGAGCTTTACATAACTGGCATCGAATATCCCAAAGATCTCCGGCGATTCCACATAGCCATAGGGATTGGCGGACCCGTTGGAAAGCGCCGCTCTTACATCGTTTGGAGAGCCGTCTTCCTGTACACCCGGCAATAAAATACCGCCGTTTTCACTCACAGGGGCTCTTTTGGGTACGCCCAGTTCGTTCAGGCCCGCCGTTTCCGGGTAAAGGCCGGTACCCATTCCATACCATTGGTCCAGGGAGAAGATGTCCCCGCCATGCCGGATATCCACCAGGAAATTCAGGGATACTCCCTTGTAGCGAAGTGTATTGCTAATACCGCCGATCCAATCGGGGTTGGGATCCCCTATTACGTTATCGGAGGTGGAAGATATCTCATAGTACCCGTTTGGCCGGACAATCGGCTGCCCGTTTTCATGATAAACATAAGTGGAGCCTTTGATCACTCCGTATCCGTATCCTACTGCAGCATTTGCGGAACCAGCCTGAAAATCGCCGATAATGATATTCTCCACTTTATTATCCCCTTCTCCGTACAAACTCACTACTTTATTCCTGTTCCTCGTAAAATTCAGATCCATTCTCCAGGAAAAATTATCGCTGAGTACAGGGGTTATAAAGGCAGAAAGTTCAATCCCCTTGTTCTGCATTTCCCCCGAATTAATAAAACGTTCCGTATATCCGGTGGCAGCCGAAACCCTGACCGGGATGATCATGTCAACCGACCGCGTTTTGTACCAGGAAAATTCAAAACCAAAGCGATTGTCGAGAAAGGCCATATCCAAACCAGCTTCAATGCTTTTGGTTCTTTCGGGCTTCAGTTCTTCGTTATTTTTCACATCCGGCAGGGAGAAGATGGGAATAGATCCGAAACCGGCCGGTTTGTCATAAACGTCAAAAAGGCTCAGGGCCGGAGCATCGTTACCCACTTCGGCATAATTCACTCTTAATTTACCGTAAGACAGCCAGGGCGAATCTTCCATTACGTTTGAAAAAAGGAAACTTGCGGCCGCGGACGGATAATAATATACATTATTCCCTTCGGGCAAGGTGGTGGATTGATCCCTTCGGGCGGTAAGGTCAAGAAAGACTGTTTCCTTGTACCCGAGGGTAGCGCTGGCAAATATTCCGTCTACACCCACGCGTTCATAATTCTCATCCGGTGGCTCAATAGGGCTTACTGAATTTGAAAGGGAGTACAAGCCGGGTACTACCAGGCCGCCGTTGGTGGTGGCCCTCACAGAATTGATCTTTATCCGCCGCATATTGCCTCCCAGCAAGCCGGTCAGGCTAAGGTCCGCCGACAGGCTTTTATTAAAATTCAGAATAAGGTCGTAATTCGCTTCGCTGTACGTCCTGTTATAGCGGCCGTATTCAGCTGCCGCAGTACCGCCGGCGCTTCCAACCGCTACGCGTTCTTCCTGGAAATCGTCCGTCGCGTCAATGGCAGCCCTGCCCATAATACTTAACCAGTCTGTCACGATCCAATCTGCCGCGGCATAGCCGAAATAATGGTTTCGTGTATCGTTCTGGTAATTCTCGTATCTTGTCCAGTAAGGGTTATCCGAATAAATAGGCCCGGTGCCTTCCAGGTCGGCCCAGTTCCAGGTAACATTCCGGCGGTTCCTGAAATAAGCCTCCTTCTGCTTCTCAATATCTACGTTGACTTGCCACCACTGCCGGAATTGCTGGTTCACATTGATCCCCGAATAGCCCGTGCCGTACCGGCCCAGGCCGTCGATCTTTGAATAATTGGCATTAGCGCTTATTTTCAGTTTCGGTGTGGCATCGTAAGCGGCGGAGAAATTGAATAGATTCTTATCCAGGGAACTGTTAGGCAGGACTCCTGTCTGATCTATCCGGGTATACCCGGCTTTAAAGGTAGACCTGTCGCCCCCGCCCCTGATCACAATACTTTGATTGGAGTTGGTGGAATTCTCATAGAAATCCGAAGGATCATTGGGAGCGGCGACCCAGGGAGTTTTTCGATGGTAATTCGGAGAGGCGGGATCCAGGGCGTCCCATTGATAGACCATTAAATTCGGATCGAAGGCGCTGCCAAAGGATGCATCATGATCGAATAATACCGCCTGGCCTTCGCCATCGCCGTCGGGAAAACTCACATCGTAAAATCCGGATTCATACCCTGCGCCATATTCATTCTGGTATTCCGCAAAAGTAGTTTTATCTATGCTTCCTACGGTAAACCCGCTGTTCACCAATACTTCCAGGCTATTTTTCCGCCCCTTTTTAGTGGTGATCATGATTACGCCGTTAGCGCCGCGCGAACCGTATAAAGCCGTAGCCGCTGCGCCTTTAAGTACGTTAACCGAGGCGATATTATCAGGGTTAATATCGGCGGCGGCATTGCCGTAGTCATAGCCGGCAAATCCTTCCATCTGATCCTCGGTGTTTGTATTGGCATTGCTTACCGGCACCCCGTCAATGACAAAAAGGGCCTGGTTATTTCCCGTAATGGATTTATAGCCCCTGATCACCACATTGGTAGATCCACCCAGGCTGTTATTTTGCCGGATGGCTAAACCGGAAACTTTTCCTGAAAGGGAATTCATAAAATTCGCTCCCCGGGTCCTTGTCAATTCCTCAGCGCTCACTTCTTCTGCCGCAAATGGCAATTCATTCCTGCTTCGCTGTGTGCCCATTGCGGTTACTACCACTTCATTGAGCGCCTGCGCGCTGGTTGCTAGCTCCACATTGATAAGCTCGCGGTCAGCAGCAATCGTCTGGTTGGTATACCCAAGAAAACGAAATTCCAGCATTGACCCGCTGGACGGCACATTGATCTGGTAATTTCCTTCGAGGTCGGTCTGTGTCCCGATAGTGGTACCTTGTACGGTAACTGCGACTCCCGGCAAGGGTTCGTCTGTGGCGGCGTCGGTAACCTTTCCGGATACCTGCACCTGCGCCCAGGAGAGAGCCGGCAACAACATACTTAGTGTAAGTATGAGTAAGGTAAAAAGTTGTCTCTTCATAATGGTTGATTTAGTGTATCCTAAAAATTACACTAATTTAACCATTTGAGGCTTTTACAACAAAGACGTTACAAATTTTAGCGATATTGATAAAAAACAGGAGAAATCTTGCACCATTCGGCGCCATTCGCTGCTAAAAATTAAGAAATTTGCAACAGACGTGATACATTATTAAAAATGTATTAGCTAAAACAAACACGTGAACAGGGAAGCGGCTTCGGAAATCCTGCGCATACGTTGCTCAAATGGGATTTTCAAACGTAACTTTTATATGACAATTTTATGTCGGACATCTTGCTCACTTGCAGCGGTCGATAGTATGTAAGAATGTTCAAACAAAGTTTGATAGCTCCAGGGTTTTTCACTAACTTTAGCCAGCTCTAAGGTAACCTTATCCAATAGGCTGTGAATTGTAAACCATTATATGCTATTATAGCCGCAACGGCAACCAGCCTGCTGCTGATCAACTGTAACCGGTCCGAGCCGGAAGGCATCACAGGATCAGGAAAATTGCCTGATAAAGTGGACTTTAATTTTCATGTGAAGCCGGTGTTGTCTGACCGGTGCTTTGCCTGCCATGGGCCGGACGACAATGCCAGGGAGGCCGATCTCCGGCTTGACCTGGAAGAAAACGCCTATGCAGCGTTAAAAGACATGCCGGAAGCGCATGCCATTGTTCCGGGAAAGCCGGAAGAAAGCATGGTCTACCTGCGCATCACCTCGGACGACCCCGATTTAAAAATGCCTCCGCCTTCTTCTAACCTGAAACTCAGCGAATACGAGATCAAACTGATCGGAAAGTGGATAAAGCAGGGCGCCGAATACGAAAAGCACTGGGCATTTCTTCCGCCTGAAAAGCCTGCTTTGCCGGAAGTTAGCCGGGAAGACTGGCCCCGGAACGATATTGACCGCTTTGTACTGTCAAAAATGGACCTGGTTGGCCTGGAACCAAACGAACCTGCTGACAAGGAACACTTGCTGAGGAGGGTTTCGGTAGACCTTACGGGGCTGCCCCCGGACCTGGAGATGATGGACGCTTTCCTGGCGGATGATTCCCCGCAGGCCTATGAAAAAATTATTGATCAGCTGCTGGCCTCTCCTGCCTACGGGGAGAAAATGGCGCTTCACTGGCTGGATGTTGGCCGTTATGCCGATTCTTATGGCTACCAGGATGATGACCGCCGTACACAGTGGCCCTGGCGCGACTGGGTGATCCACGCCTTTAATGAGAATATGCCCTATGACCAGTTCCTGCTGTGGCAGCTGGCGGGCGACATGCTGCCGGAAGCGAACAAGGAACAGATTTTGGCCACGGCCTTTAACCGCAATCATAAATATACGGAAGAGGGCGGTGTCATTGAAGAAGAATACCGCGTTACCTATAATATTGACAAAACCAATACGTTCAGCAAGGGCATTCTGGGCATTACCATGGAATGCGCCCAATGCCATGACCATAAGTACGATCCTTTTTCCCAGCAGGATTATTATGAGATGTATGCCTTCTTCAATAATACCCCGGAAAAGGGACTGGAAGGATTGGTAGGTTCCGAGCCGGCAAAAACGCCCATTCTTTACATTAACGACGAAGATGTAAAAGGCATCCTTGACTTTGTGAACAAACCTGATACGGGGCGCATGATGGTGTCGGTGATGGAAGAGCTGGATACGCTGCGAAAAACTTATATTCTTAACCGCGGATTATATGATTCACCGGGCAAGCGGGTATTTGCGGCTACGCCGGAAGCGATCCTTCCGCTGGATACCACCCGCTATCCCCGCAATCGCCTGGGGCTGGCCAAATGGACCATCAG
This sequence comes from Anseongella ginsenosidimutans, assembly GCF_008033235.1. Taxonomy (GTDB): domain Bacteria; phylum Bacteroidota; class Bacteroidia; order Sphingobacteriales; family Sphingobacteriaceae; genus Anseongella; species Anseongella ginsenosidimutans. The sequence goes on along the minus strand of NZ_CP042432.1, from coordinate 1,590,970 downwards.
TAAGGAAAATCCGCTGACCGCCCGCGTTTTTGTGAACCAGGTCTGGAACAAGATTTTCGGCAGGGGCATCGTTGAATCCACCGGCGACTTCGGGGCGCAGGGAAAGCTTCCCTCCCATCCCGAGCTGCTTGATTACCTGGCTGTCTCCTTTATGGAGCATGACTGGGATATTAAATGGCTGGTGAAGGAACTGGTGACCTCGGCTACTTACCGGCAGTCGGCTAAAATCTCCGAAAAGAAACTATATACCGACCCGGACAATATCTACCTGGCCAGGGCCTCCCGCCTGCGGCTGCCTGCGGAACTGATAAGGGATCATTTACTGGCCAGCAGCGGACTGCTGGTTAAGCAGCTTGGCGGCCCTAGTTTCAAGGGCTACCAGCCGGACGGCATTTGGGAGGTCACTTCTTCCGGAAGAGGCACCCTTGCGCGTTACGTGCAGGATCATGGGCAGGATCTTTACCGCAGGGGAATTTACGGCTTTATCAAGCTCACCGTCCCCCCGCCGAATATGCTCATTTTCGATGCCAGCAACCGCGACCAGTGCGAGGTGGAACGTCAGCGTACCAATACGCCCCTGCAGGCCCTGGTGATGATGAACGACCCGGCGGTCCTGGAAGCGGCAAGGGTCTTGTCAGGCACATTGCTTTCGCAGCAGGAGCTGGCGCCGCAGGAGCGGATTACCCGGGCATTCAGGCGGATCCTCTGCAGGACGCCCAAAGAGAAGGAACTGGAACTGCTGATGGAATTTTATAAACAAGAGCTGGAACGCTACGGAAAGGAACCCGAAAAAGCCAAAGCCTTCCTCCAGGCAGGAGAATACCCGCATCGCCGGGGACTGGACGCGGTTCAGCATGCAGCGCTGATGTCGCTCGTACACGGGATCTATAATCTTGAGGAAGCTATTACAAGGAGCTGATCCGGAAATTATATTCAGATGAAAAAGGACGCAATTCACGATGCTATTATTGAATCCCGGCTGAAAGTAAACCGCCGTCAATTCCTTTCCCGCCTGAGCGTGGGTATCGGAAGCGCGGCGCTGGGTTCCCTGCTGATTCCCGACCTGTTCTCCCGCTCTGTCGCGGCAGGCGAGGAGTTTACTCCCGGAATACCGCACTTTGCTCCAAAGGCCAAACGGGTGATCTACCTGTTCCAGAGCGGAGCGCCTTCACAGCTGGAATCCTTTGATTATAAACCCATGCTGCGCGAGATGATGGGGAAGGACTTGCCGGAATCGGTACGCGGCGGGCAGCGGCTCACCGGGATGACGGCCAACCAGGCCAGCTTTCCATTGGTAGGTTCTTATTACGATTTTCAGCAATACGGTAAGGCTCGCGCCTGGGTAAGCGATCTTTTTCCCTTCACCGCCAAGGTAGTGGACGATATTTGCATTGTCCGTTCCCTGCATACCGACGCCATTAACCACGACCCGGCCATTACCTTTTTCCAGACGGGCGCCCAGCAGGGGAACCGCCCCAGCATGGGAGCATGGCTCAGCTATGGCCTGGGCAGCGAAAACCAAAACCTGCCGGCTTTCTGCGTGCTGGTTTCCAAGGGAAAAGGGAACGGACAGGGGGTATATTCCAAGTTATGGACCAACGGCTTCCTTGATTCCGTTCACCAGGGAGTGCAGTTCATGCCCGGCCCCGACCCGGTCCTGTACCTTGGGCATCCCGCAGGCACCGACGGTAAAAGCCGGCGCGCCTTGCTGGACAAACTCGGGGAACTCAACCAGCTTCAATATGATGAATTCGGCGACCCGGAGATCACGGCCAAGATCCAGCAATATGAAATGGCCTACCGCATGCAAACTTCCGTGCCAGATGTGACCGATCTTTCCGGCGAACCCGACCACGTAATCAAACTCTACGGGCCTGATTGCCTGGTTCCGGGCACTTATGCCGCCAACGCCCTGCTGGCGCGCCGGCTGGTGGAAAAAGGCGTACGATTCGTACAGCTTTACCACCAGGGATGGGATCAGCATGGCAATCTTCCCAACGAGATGGCCGGCCAGGCAAAGGACGTGGACCAGGCTTCCGCCGCCCTTGTAACCGACCTGAAACAGCGCGGGCTACTGGAAGACACCCTGGTTATCTGGGGCGGAGAATTCGGCAGAACCAACTATTGCCAGGGGCACCTGGAATTCAATAACTACGGCCGCGACCACCACCCCCGGGCCTTCTCCATGTGGATGGCGGGAGGCGGAGTAAAACCGGGCATTGTTTACGGGGAAACCGATGAGTTTGGCTATAATATTGTGAAAGATCCGGTACACATTCATGATTTCCATGCTACGGTTCTTAACCTGCTGGGGCTGGACCATGAGCGGCTTACCTTCAAGCACCTGGGAAGACGTTATCGCCTCACGGATGTTGCCGGAAAAGTAATTGACGGATTAATGGCCTGAATTAACGATCTTTCACCCGAACAATATATAAAAACGAATAAAACAAATTTATGGAGCGCAGAAGCTTTATCAGGAACACAGCGGTTCTCTCATCGGGAATTCTCATTACGGGCAACCTTTTCGGTATGAAAAAACCTGCAAAAGTATACGGGCATAACGGAATGACCTATGCGCAGGAAGAAGGCTGGGGAATACTTGACTCCAGCCGTTTCCCTGTAAAGGACTGTCATGAAATGGTCCAGGATAAAAAAGGCAGGATCGTCTTACTTACCAACGAAGTGAAAAATAATATCCTTGTCTATAATAAATCGGGGAAACTAAAAGATAGCTGGGGGCATGCCTTCCCGGGCGCTCACGGCCTTACCCTTAGCCGGGAAGGCGGCGAAGAATTCTTTTTCATTACCGATACCCAGCGGCACCAGGTATTTAAGACCACTGCGGACGGAAAGGTAATAATGACCATCGATTACCCTGCCGAAACCGGCCTGTATGAAAAGAAGGAACAGTTTGTCCCTACTGAAACGACAGTTGCTCCCAACGGCGATATTTATATTGCAGACGGTTACGGTCTGCAGCATATTATGCAATACGATTCGAAGGGAAAACTAAAAGCGCACTTCGGCGGCAAAGGCGAAACCGATGCTAACCTGGACAATGCGCATGGGATCTGCGTGGATTACCGCAAGGGCGATCCTACTTTGCTGATTACTGATCGTACCCGCTGCTGTTTTAAACGCTTCAGCATGGACGGGAAATTACTGGAGATCATTAACCTGCCGGGAGCATGCGTATGCCGCCCGGTGATCAAAGGGGATCATTTATATGCCGCAGTGCTGCGTTCGCCCGACCTGAGCCATGAAAACTCCGGCTTCGTCACGATCCTTGACAAGGACAACAAGGTAGTTTCCAATATCGGCGGAAGCGAACCGGTATATAAAGACGGGATCTTACAGCCTATGCGCCAGGAGACCCCCTTGTTTAAGCATCCGCATGATGTCTGCATTGACGACGATGAGAACATCTATGTGGCTCAATGGGCATCAGGAAAGGTATATCCTTATAAGTTTAAAAGAGTGTAAGTTGGCCGGGCCGGGAAGGCTGTTCATTTTATGAAGCTGCTGAAGAATATTACCCTCAACCTTATTTTTGGGTTGAATATTTTCATCCTTTTTTTCGTCCTGTTCGAAGGGCGGATAGCCATACCGGCCCCCTTGCAGGTAGCAGGAAGAATGCATCCGCTGCTACTGCATTTTCCCATCGTACTCCTGATCCTTGCGCTTGTTTTCGAATTCTTTAACAGGCATCTCCGGGAAGAACTTCCGGCCGGCCCCGGTGACGGGTATTCAGCCCGGCACCGGGAAGGGCTTCCGGACAGGCAGAGGAAATCCCCGGCAACAGCGCTGCGTGAAGAAGTACCGTACGACGGAGCGCGGGCTGCAGAGATCCGGGCGGATTCCGCCGGTAAAAAAGCCGTTGGGCTGCTGCTTTACGGAGGAGCTATCAGCGCTGCCCTGACGGTTGTATTCGGCCTGATTCTTTCAAAGGAGGAAGGCTACGGCGGAGCTACCCTGAACTGGCATAAATGGACGGGAATAGCTATTTCCTTTTTCGCCGCCTTGCTTCTTTGGTACCAGCAGGGCAAAGCGGCGCGTCCGCGGGTACTGCGGATTGGCATGGCGGTAACCTGCCTGGTACTGCTGCTGGCCGGCCATCTGGGCGCCTCTCTTACCCACGGCGAAAATTTTGTACTGCAGCCCATTCTTCCGGAAAAATCGAAAAAGGTAGATCTCGCAACTGCGGTGGTCTTCTCTGACCTGGTCCTGCCGATCATGGAGGAAAAATGTGTTTCCTGTCATAATGAAGATAAAGCAAAGGGACAACTGGTGCTTACCGATACGGCCGCTTTTCTGGCCGGAGGGAAGAACGGCGCGCTTTTCGAGCCGGGCGACCCTGCCGCGAGCCTCCTGATGGAACGGCTGCTGCTGGAGCCCGGGCATAAGCATCATATGCCTCCTAAAAACAAACCCCAGCTAAGCCCGGAGGAACTTAGCCTGATACAGGCCTGGATACGCTCAGGAGCTGATTTTAATATTCCCCTGGCCGCCCTGCCGCCGAATGACACTATTCACCAGCTGGCAAAAGTAATTTACGACACGGCTCCTGTCGCTGAAAAATTCGACTTCCCTGCACCGGACCCCGGCCTGGTAAAAGACCTGAACACCGCCTACCGTGTCATTGCTCCCCTGGCTAAAGGGTCTCCGGCCCTGGACGTGAGCTTTTTTAACAGCCGGGTGTTTAGCGGAGAATCGCTGGAAGCATTGAAACCGCTGAGCCGGCAGGTCGTCCGCCTGAACCTCAGCGGTATGCCCCTCAAAGCCGGGGAATTCCAACTGCTGAAAGAGTTTGTTAACCTTCGCCAGCTGAACCTCAATTATACGCCGCTCACCGATAAGGAGCTGGCGGTGATCACGCAGCTTCCGCGCCTTCGTTCCCTGATGCTGACGGGAACCGCGGTAACACCTGCCGGACTTGATTCCCTGGTGAGCATGCCCCGGCTGCGCCACCTCTATGTCTGGAATACGGCAGTGACCAAAGAGAAAGCCCTCGAATGGGTGTCCAGGCGACCCGGCCTGGCGGTAGAAACCGGCTTTTACGATGACGGGAGCATGGTGCTGCCCCTGAATAAACCTGAAATGAACCCGGCCAGGGCATTTTTCAGGGAAGCTTTTACCCTGCGGCTTAACCATCCGATCAGCGGCGCCGAGTTGCGGTACACCCTTGACGGCAGCGAGCCTGACAGCCTGAACGCGCCGGTCTTTAAAGAGCCGCTTTCCATCAGCGAAAACACCCTGGTAAAAGTAAAGGCCTATAAAAAAGGCTGGACCGGCAGTGAAACCGTCCAGACTTATTTCCATAAAGCAAGCTTCCGGCCGGATTCAGCCCGCCTTGAATTTCCTCCCGACCCGCAGTACAAGGGCCGGGGCGCCTTCACCCTTTTCGACCTGGATAATGGCAGCATGGACATTCGTGACGGGAAATGGCTGGGTTACCGGGGCGGCGAGCTTAGCGCTTCCCTGGAATTCAAAGAGCCCCATACACTCAATGGAGTGGCGCTTAGTACATTCATGAATACCGGGGGATACATTTTCCCGCCGGCCTCCGTGGAAGTCTGGGGCGGGGCGGATTCCAGCCAGCTGGCGCTGCTGTATAAAAAGTCCTTCGAAATGCCCGGCGAACACCAGCCGGCGGGCAAACATATTTACGAATGCCCGTTGGAAAAGCAAGCCGTTTCCTATTTGAAGGTAGTCGTAAAGCCCCTCGCCGAGCTTCCGTCCTGGCATGCCGGAAAGGGGCAGCCGGCCTGGGTGTTCGTGGATGAAATCCTGCTGAACTAATTTCGCACATCCAATCTTGTTTTTTGCTGCTGCGGGTGCTGGTACTGCTCCTGGTGCGGGTGCGGGTGCTGCTCTTGTTGCGGCGGGCCTCCGGTTACTTCCAGGCTTCACGGTCCAGGCTCCGGAAGTGGATGGCCTCCGCAAGATGCTCGGTATGTATTTCCGGGCTTCCCGCCAGGTCGGCAATGGTCCGGGATACCTTCAAAATACGGTCGTACGCCCTGGCCGACAGGTTCAGCCGTTCCATGGCGGTTTTAAGCAAGGACTGCCCTGTACTGCCGATGCGGCAAATTTCCCTTACATCCCTGGACGGGACCTGCGCGTTTGCATAAATTCCTTCACGTTCCCGGAAACGGGCCCGCTGCACTTCCCGGGCAGTTACCACACGTTCCCGCACTTGCTCGCTTTTTTCCGAAGTCCTGGTGCCGGCCAGCTCTGAAAAGGCTACGGGAGTAACTTCCACGTGAATATCAATACGGTCAAGAAGCGGCCCGGATATCCTGTTCAGGTATTTCTTTACGGATCCCGGAGGGCATTCGCATTCCTTCGAGGGGTGGTTATAATACCCGCAGGGACAGGGGTTCATGGACGCTACAAGCATGAAGCTGGCCGGGTAGTTAACAGAGAACTTCGATCTGGAGATGGTCACTTTCCGCTCTTCCAGGGGCTGGCGCAACACTTCGAGTACGGCTCGCTTGAATTCGGGCAGTTCGTCCAGGAATAATACGCCGTTATGCGCCAAAGAGATCTCTCCCGGTTGCGGAGCGCCTCCCCCGCCCACCAAAGCCGCATCGCTGATCGTATGATGGGGCGAACGGAAGGGCCGCGCGGTAAGCAAGGCGTCGCTGGCCGAAAGCTTCCCCGCAACGGAATGTATTTTGGTGGTTTCAAGCGCCTCGTTCAGGGTAAGGGGCGGCAGAATGGTGGGCAGGCGTTTCGCGAGCATGGTCTTTCCTGCCCCCGGCGGGCCGATCAGGATAATATTATGTCCGCCGGCGGCCGCTATCTCAAGGGACCTTTTTACATTTTCCTGCCCTTTCACATCGGAGAAATCCTGCTCGTACCTGTTTATTCCACTAAAGAATACTTCACGGGTATTCATCCCGGACGGCTCCAGGCTTTCTTCGCCGTTAAAAAAACGGAATACCTCTACCAGGTTGGCAGCGCCGTAAATTTCAAGGCCGTTTACGATAGCAGCCTCGCGTACGTTTTGCTTTGGCAATATAAAGCCTTTGAAGCCTTCCTTCCGCGCCTGTATGGCAATCGGAAGCAGGCCTTTTACCGGCTGAAGGCCGCCGTCAAGGGAAAGCTCCCCCATGATCATGTACTTGTGTACTTCTTCCGCCTTCATCTGCCCCGAAGCAGCCAGTATGCCCGTTGCAATGCAGAGGTCATACGCGGAGCCTTCCTTGCGGATATCGGCAGGGGCCAGGTTCACGAGTATGCCCCGCCGCGGCATATGCAGCCCCTTATTCCTGAGCGCCGTATCAATTCGCTTATAACTTTCCCGCACCGCGCTGTCGGGCAGGCCCACAATAGAATAATTATTCCCGCCGCTTACATTGACTTCGGCAGTAATGGTAATGGCTTCAATGCCCTGAACGGCGCCACCGTACGTTTTGATAAGCATAGACAGATTTTTTCATAGGTATTAGGTGAAGTTAAGAAAAAATCCGCAAACTCTGCGAAGCCAGCGCTACAAGTGCTGTTCGATAAAATCAATAAAGGAATGAATGATCTTTATATGGATTTCCTGGGCGCGGTCGGCATAAGGGGATTGGGGAGCCCTGATCTCCACATCGCACCAGCCGGCCATTTTGCCGCCGGTTTTCCCGGTCAGGCCAATGACCTCCATGTTCTTTTTCCTGGCTGCTTCAATGGCAAGCAGGATGTTTTCCGAGTTTCCGCTGGTACTGATGGCCAGAAGCACGTCTCCCTTCTGCCCGATCGCTTCAATGTACCGCGAAAACACATATGGATAACCGTAATCATTCCCTACACAGGAAAGGTGGGAGGGGTCGGAAATGGATAGCGCCGGAAGCGCGGGACGGTCGTCCCGGTAGCGCCCGGAAAGTTCTTCGGCGAAATGCATGGCATCACACATGGAGCCCCCGTTGCCGCAGGAAATGATCTTTTTGCCGCTGCGAATGGCCTGCACCATGATATTGCCGGCAGAAGCGATCTTTTCAATATTATGCTCGTCGGAAAGAAACTGATCCAGCACGGAAGCCGCTTCCAGGAAATGTTGTTTTATACGGTCTTTCATCCCTTACGTAGATAGGATTCCTACCATGCGGACCCAGGCGGGATCCAGTTCACTGATATGTTTAATGGCTCTTTCGAAAGGCGTGAATACTACTTCGTGGTTCATGACGCCGGCCATCACGCCGCGTTTTCCATCCATAAGCGCTTCCACCGCCGCAAAACCCAGCCTGCTGGCAAGCACCCTGTCCGCGCAGGTCGGCTTTCCGCCGCGCTGGATATGACCCAGCACAGCCACCTTGGTATCGTAATGCGGGAACCGTTCCTTTACCTTTTGGGCAATGGGGAATGCTCCGCCTTCGTTATCACCTTCGGCGACGATTATGATCTTGGAAGATTTATCTTTCCGGCCTTTTTCCAGGCGTTCGTACATTTGCTCCAGGTCGGTATCCACTTCCGGCAGCAGGATAGCCTCGGCCCCCACGCCAATGCCGCTCCTGAGAGCGATCAGCCCTGAGTCCCGTCCCATCACCTCCACAAAGAACAAACGGTCATGGGATTCAGCCGTATCCCGGACCTTATCAACCGCGTCAATTACCGTATTAATGGCGGTATCGTAACCAATCGTAAAATCGGTACCATACAGGTCATTATCTATGGTCCCGGGGATCCCGATCACCGGTATGTCGAATTCGGACTGAAAGATATCCGCTCCGGTGAAGGTGCCGTCACCGCCGATGGCTACCAGGGCATCTATCCCCGCTTTTTTCAATTGCTCATAGGCTTTTTTCCTTCCCTCAGGCGTGATAAATTCATCACTCCTGGCAGTTTTCAGCACCGTACCGCCCCTTTGTATGATATTAGCCACTGATTTGACTCCCAGAGACTCGATTTCTCCGTTGATCATCCCTTCATATCCGCGCATGATCCCGGATACACGAAGGTTATGAAATATAGATGTTCGCACGACGGCCCGGATACAAGCATTCATGCCCGGGGCATCTCCCCCGGAAGTAAACACACCAATGTGTTGAATGGAAGACATAGAATAAGTTAAAAAGGTTACCTAAAAACAGTCCTGGGACTTTAGCCTGATATAAATAACAAACCCGCCGCCTGTGCAGCAGGAGCCGTTAACATAAAAGTGTGGCAAAAATACAAATATTTTAGTAGCAAGCACTAAAGCGAAGCAGAACCTGCCAGGGTCAGGCAGAAGCTGCCGGCGGCAGTATGCAGAAACCCGGCGATACCTGAACGAGTCGATGCGCGAAGCACGAGAAAGGCGTTGATGGCGGATGTGGTCGATTGATTGCGGGAGGGCAGCGTGCAAGGCTTTGATTGCCCGGAAAGAGCGATGTTGATTCTTGCGCGGCCGCGCAAGAATCGCCTGAGCGATTCCGGGCAATCAAACCAGCACGCGCGCGAGGCCCGGTTCAATCAATACCCGTCACCGTCACCGCCCCCTCCTCCACCTCCATTATCACCACCGCTTCCGGCAGGAAAGGTTACCTGTCCGCGGATCTCTCCCGGCGGATAAGCCTCGGTGTGAATATTCACGTACCATTTGCCGGCGAGGAGGTCGGCGCGGTCTCCCTCTTCAACAGTCACTGTTCCGCTTACCGAACCGGCCGCGTCCGCCGGAAAACCCGTAATACCTATTTTTACGCTTGCATTCGTACCTGGGCCGGCCGGGCCATGAAAATGCATCATGGTAGGCGGGCCCGTGAGGTTGGTCCAGTTAAGGGTAAAGGTAAACTCGCCCGTATTCTTGTTATAGGTACCCGTGAACGTTCCCGTACCCGGAGAAGTCACATCGTCCGTCTCCTGCTCCGCGTTCAGCGTTGCACTCGCCTCAACAGTCACCTTTTCTTCCGGGGCATCTTCTTCGTCTTCACATGCCGGCAATACCAGCACGCAGGCGCATAGCAAGGAAGTTATCCATGCTGCGGGCCTTGCTTTGAAAGGATTATTTGTATTCATTGTCGTAATTATTTGGTACTTCTACCGCGAATACGACAAGAAGAAAGAAATGGTTGCCTCTGGCCTGGCCGGCCAGGTGCCGCGGCACCTCAGGAGTAACCACAAGCAGGTGGTACCCGCAGGTCAGCGGCGCGGCAGCTAAGGGACACCACAGGCCAGGGGCCGCGGCACCTCAGGCGCGAAAATTCAGGGACACCTCAGACCAGTGAGGCCTGGGAGCCCCGGGACGTCAGCGCACACCGGCTTTGGTCAGCACACCTTCGCCTGTACGAAAAGCCTCAATGCCTTTATCCAGGAAAGCGACATATTCGGGAATATCCAGGTCGAAGGCCCGCGGCGGCACCAGCACCTGGCCCTGGTGGTTGACGATCACATAATAAGGCTGGGAGTTGGTATTAAAACGGCTTGCCTGGAAATCGCTCCATTTTTTTCCAATGGTATTGATGGTTTTACCGCTGAATTCCGAAACATACTGTTCATCTTCCGGTAAAGCGGTTTTATCGTCCACGTAAAGCTGAACCAGGACGAAATCATTTCTCAGGCGCTCCAGGACCTGGGCATCCGGCCATACCGATGCTTCCATGCGGCGGCAATTGGTACAGCTCCAGCCGGTAAAATCGATAAAAATGGGTTTATTCACCTTTTCGGCATATGCCAGTCCTTCTTCGTAATCGAAAAAGGCGTTCAGGCCCAGCGGGGCATGGAACAGGTCGGTATATTTCTTTTCCGCTCCGGAGGCCTCCGCGGACGCATTTCCGGAGCCGCCGGAAGTACTTCCCCCAAGAGAAGCGGTGTACATATCGAAGTCCTGCGATCCCTGGTGCGGCAGGAATGAGCTGATAGGTTTCAGGGGCGCTCCCCACAATCCCGGTATCAGGTAAATGGCGAAACCTAATGCAAAGATGGCAAAGAAGAGGCGCGGCACCGAAAGATGTGTTGTTTCGCTATCGTGCGCAAAACGCAGCTTGCCAAGCAGGTAAAAGCCCCACATGCCAAAGATCACGATCCACAACACAATAAAAATATCGCGGTCAAGCAGGTTCCAGTGATAAGCCATATCTACCGTGGAAAGGAATTTCAGGGCAAAGGCCAGCTCCAGAAAGCCCAGGCTTACTTTGACAGTATTCAGCCAGCCGCCTGATTTCGGCAATGATTGAAGCCATTGAGGAAAAATAGCGAACAACGTAAAAGGAATGGCCAGGGCCAGGGCGAAGCCAAACATACCGGTTGCCGGGCCCAGCAGCGTACCTTTACTGGCCGCTTCCACGAGCAGGGAGCCGATAATGGGGCCAGTGCAGGAAAAGGAAGCCAGCCCCAGGGCTACCGCCATAAAAAAAATTCCGGTAAGGCCGCGGCTGTCCGCCTTTTTATCGGCGAAGGTGGTCCAGGAACTTGGCAGGTTCAGCTCAAAAGCGCCGAAAAAGGAAATAGCAAAGATCACCAGGATAATAAAGAAAAGGATATTCAGAATGCCATTGCTTGCCAGCTCGTTCAGTTTACCCGAACCGAACAGCACCGTAATGAGCAGCCCCAAAGCGACGTAAATCACGATAATGGAAAGGCCGTACAAGGCAGCCGAGCCAATCGCTTTTGAACGCCCCCCAACCGCCCCTCTTTTCGTGAAGTAACTTACTGTAAGCGGGATCATCGGGAAAATGCAGGGCATAAGGAGGGCCAGCAGCCCTCCCAGGAAACCGGCGATAAATATCCCGAAAAGTGATTTATTTTCATTTTTTGCATCGGCATTCTCCGCCGCCTGCTCCAATGCCGGAGGCAGGGAAGGCGATGCGTCTGCTCCGCCGGGTTCCTGCCCGGTTACCGATTCTCCGGTTGCACCCGATGTTTGCCCGGCGGAGGATTCTCCCGCATCCGGGTTCTGGGCGCCGGCCTGGCCACTCTGCCCCGCAACGCCACCAGCCTGCCCGTTACCAGGCGCCTGACCTGCGCTACCGGGGCTTGCAGCATTGCTTTGCGAATTTTCCTGGTCTCCCGGGCTTTCAGCTGTATTCCTTTCCGATCCGTCGTTTGTTCCCGGAGAGGCCTTTTCCGAAGCAGCTTTATCCGAAACAGCCTTTCCCGAAGCCGCTTTTTCCGCGCCGCCCGGTCCGGACGTTGCTCCGGATGCTTTGAAGTCAGGGTGGCTGGCGTCGATGCTGAATTCCACTTCTGCCGGCGGGAGGCACCGCTGGTCATCACATACCATGAACTCCAGGACACCCTTCACCGTGGAAGAGGCTTTTTTCAGCCGGATACGCTGCTCAAACACCGCTTCATTGCTGAAGTAAAGCACTTCCATCCCGAAATTGGGATCCATTACCTTTTCAACTTCGGACTTTTCGGCTACCTCGCCAATCAGTTCGTAATCGGCCGAAGGAGTGAATGTAAAGGAAGTAGGAATAGGCCCACCTTCTTCGATATACTGGGAATAGACATGCCAGCCCGGGTCAATTTCCGCCTTCAGGATCAGGGTCACCTCGTTTTCCCCGGACGGTTTTGCACTAAAGGCCCAGGTAACGGGATCAAAGATCTGGGCGCCGGCGCCGACTGCCGCAGCTAAAAAAAGCCAGATGAGGATAACTTTTTTCATCATACAATTTTTTTTGGTTGGTTGATTGATGATGCAAAGTTACGAATATCCCCGGAGATGCCGCGATGCAGCCGGCGCCACCTCCCCTTAGCTACCTTCTCCGAATGCCGGGGCCGTTTTATCGTACCATACGCGTTCCTGGCTGAGGGTTTGGGCGTCCACGGCGCGGGGCGTAAAACCCTGGGCCTCGTAGGCGTTAAGCCAGTTGTCCCGGTTCACTTCGCCCGGGTCGTTTATCCAGAACCGCCGGGGAATAGGCTCGTTGAATTCCTCCATCTGGTAGTACGCCGAGTTATTCCGCGGATAACCGGTCCGGCGGCAAAAGACGTACGCTTCGTTGGGAAGCAGGAAAAAAGCCAGGTATTGCTGTATGTAGATCCTTTCCAGGTCATTGGTACCGTTAAGCATCACATCCGGGTCCGCCAGCCAGGCGGCTATTTCCGCATCGCCGCTGCCGCTGAAAGCGGTTTCCGACTGGGCCTCCGCTGCGACCTGGTTCATGGTCCGGAGAGACGAAGCCAGCCCCTTATTGTACCATTCGGCCGCCGTCCCGCGCGTATCAACACCGCCGCCGTATCCCTTTTCAATAAATTCCGCGATGTAAAAGCAGGTTTCAGCGTAGGAAACCAATACTTGAAGCGAATTCCCGGTTGCGCCGTTCAGCTTAGGAGAGAGCAGGCTCCGGTTAATGGGAGAGATCAGGAAATAGCGGGAATACTGGCTGACCGTGAAGGGGTTGCTGAGATAGGTAGCCACGTCCGGGCTGACGGTCCAGTCGGGAGGCCCGCCCTGGTATTGGATCAGCGGATCCGCCGGATCAATAAAGGAAGGGAGCGTTTCGCCGTATTTGGCCAGGGTATCGGCATAGGACCCGGTAAGATCATTGGCATCGAAATAGATTTGGATGCGCGGGTCTCCGGTCCTTTTCATGAAGTCTACCATTTCACGGGTAGCAAAACGGCGGCTGCGGTAATCCACGTCGTTCCCGATAGGGTTTTGTTCGGGGTTCAAATAGCGCATTTCCGCTTCTTCCCCGTCAATGGGCCCTGTAGGATCTTCCATCACTTCCCGGAACAGCTGCTGCGCCAGCTCATTATTCCCCAATTCCAGCCGTACAGCTATGCGTAATTTAAGCGTATTGGCCAGTTTCACCCATTGCAGCCAGTCGCCGGCATAGAAAATATCGGCGTTTCCATAGCTTTCCTGGTCTGCAAGGCTGTTATCTGAAAGCACGGCAATGGCCTGGTTCAGATGGGTAAGCCAGGTATTGAAGAGCTGCTCCTGGGGGTCGAAAACAGGGTTGTATTTATCTTCGTACCGGGCCAGCAGCGCCTCGCTGTAAGGCATGGACCCATTCATATCGGTTGCCCGGATACCCATGTATACATCCAGGATGTAGGTAAGGGCTTTCATCTTCTGGTACCGCTCCGCATCTTCTTTCAGGTCTATCTGCCTGCGGATCTCCACCAGGTTGGGCAGCACTTCCGAATAATAGCGCCCGTAACGGGAATTCACATTACCGGTGATCTCGTAGGGGCTGGCGGTTACCTGCTGGGTAAAGCGCATGGTTTGTTCAAGGCTTTCCCATATCCATTCTCCGCCCGTCGGGGGAACGGCATTGGCCGAATAGGTGAAGAGAAATTTTACATCCGGTTCGGTTACGAGGCTCGGATCGGTATTGATGTCGCCAAAATCTTTGGTGCAGCTGCTCAGCGCGGGAAGAGCCAAAAGCGCCGCGAGTGTTGCAATTGCTAAATTGGAATACCTTCGGTTTATATGTGTTTTCATGTCTGGTTCTTTTGGTTATAGTCCTACCCTTAAAGTGAACGCCAGCGAACGGATCATTGGCAAAAAGCCTTCTTCTCCATAAAATGCCGTGTTATTGGAATTATTGGAGGCCGGGTTGTAATTGTAGGGAAGGGAATTATACAGGTAAAGCAGGTCGCGGCCCACCACGCCGAGGCTTAGCGTATTCAGTTTCAGCTTCCGGCAAAACTCCTGCGGGAACTGGTAGTCCAGGGCTACCTGCCGCAGCGAGACCCAGGAATTCTCAAATATCCAGTAGTCTGAAACACCTGTGGAGGAGGAACCGTAGCGGTAGTAAAAATGGGGCGCATGCGTTGGCTCCACAATTTTCTGTTTATAAGCTTCTTCGTAGGTCATGCCGCCTACGTCTACCTGGGTACCGTCATGCTTGGTGATGATTTGCCCTTCTGCAAATACACCGTCCGGAATGATCCCGTCATCATAAGCGATATCGTCCCATTCACTGGTCCAGGGAATACCGCCGTATTCTTCGTCTCTGCCGAATAAGGTATTGGGAAGCACGCCCGTATGCGTTCCGTAGCGATAAGTGGCCAACACGAAGTCGCCGCCTATTTTGGCATCCACCAGTACGTTCAGGCTGAAATTCTTATACCGGATCGTATTATCCCAGCCGCCCCGGAATTTGGCGTTGATATCGCCTACATCCTGGATAATGTTGCTGCGGGCGGGAAAAGCGGCACGGGCGTCCGACCGCCAGGCGAGCTGGACTTTCCCGTTATGCGGGTGATCGACGGGATTGCCCGAATCGTCCGTGGCCTGGAACCTGGCCGCCTGGATGGAACTCCTGAGCGTGCCGTAAGACTTTCCGACAACCGCCCAGCTGCTTATTTCGGCAATATTCGCGCCCAGGTTAAATTCACTCCGGCCTTCATAGAGTTCCACGATCAGGTTGCGGTTCCGGGAATAGTTGAGGGCGGTGGACCAGCTGAAGCTGGGCATTTCCACCGGAATGGCATCAATAGCCAGCTCAATTCCCTTATTCTGTATATTTCCCGCATTGATCAGGATGGCATCCACACCGGATTCCACAGGGGTGGAAATATCCAGGATCTGATTGCGCGTATTATCCTGGTAAAGGCTCAGGTCAAACCCAAGGCGGCCGTTAAAGAAGCGCATTTCCGCCCCGATCTCTTTGGCGATTTTGCGTTCGGGTTTCAGGTTGCTGACCCGTACCCGCCGGTCGCCGAAAGTAGAGATGGGCAGATCCTGGCCGCCGATATTGGTAAAGCCTTCAAAGGCAAAACCGGGATTGATCACAAAAGGATCGGTATCACTGCCCAGGGCGGCTATATTTGTTCTGAATTTCCCGTAGGAGATCCAGGATGGCAGGTCAAAGGTTTCGGTGAATATCCAGGAAAGGCTTACCGAAGGGTAATGGAAAAAGTTATTGCCCGTGCCATTGGTATAGGTCAGGGCCGACGACCAGTCGCCCCGCCAGGTGGCCTGCAGGTAAAGCTGGTCCTTAAAGGACAGATCGGCGCTGGCGTAGAGCGAATTGAATGCGCGGCGGTAGTCGATGCCCCCTTCGCTGACAGGTTCGTTCACCGAATTGGCCAGGAAGTAATTCCCGGGGTAACTCAACCCGCCGCTTGTTTCGCCCTTATTATAAGAGGAAGTGGTTCGCTGTATCTCGCCGCCGATATAACCGCTGATGTCGAGGTCAGGGGTAATGTCCCGCTGTGCGGTGACCATGGCCTTCAGGAAATAATTTTCCTTTGCGCGATGGCCCAGGCGATACAATCCGCCGGCAAAATCTTCTCCCTGGCCCAGCTCCTTGTCTTCGGTTTCGGTGTACACATTGTTCAGGCTACCCTCCAGGATCAGGTTGGACCAGCCGGTGAGTTCAGCCGTAATGGCTACCCGGCTTCGGAGCATTTGCTCTTTCTGAAAGTAATTATTCTCAAAAAGATTGAACCAAAAGCGGGACTCCGGCGCCTTATTGGTCTCTTCATTCGAGTTGGGATTTGGAGCGCCGCCTAATGCGCTGATATAATGTTCCGGCTGCATCCAGTATTCCGTATCGTAATTCCGGGGAAGCATCCAGGTGAAGAGCTTGCCGTAATTATAGGAAGCAAAAGCGTCCAGTCCGCCGAGGCGCGGCGGGTTCAGGCCCCTGAAGCTGGAATAATTAGCGCTGACATCCAGGTTGATCCTGCTGTGGAGTTCATGGGTCACCCGCAGGCCGAAAGCGTTTTTAACCAGCTCATTATTCCGCACCACCCCTTCGCTCTCATTCCGGTTATAAGACAGGCGGAATGTGGACTTTTCCGTTCCTCCGTCCAGTGAGAGATTGGTATTGCTCCCGAAGCCGTTCTGGAAAGCATCCAGGAAATTATCCGGCTGGGGCAGGAAACGGGTGGGTGTTCCGTCGTAATTGAGGACTTCCTGCCCTTCCATCCGCGGGCCCCAGTTCTCCAGTTCCCGGTTGATGCCCTGGTCAATATAGGGCTTGCCGGTGGCGGGGTCAACAGGAAAAACTTTGGTAATGTAGGCCTGGTCTGCGGTATAATTCGGGTCTCTCCGGTCGCTGAAGAAAGGGCCAGCCGTTCCGCCCCCGAAAACGTTTTGAAAATCAGGGCCGGAATAAGGCTGATAAGAATTAAATGTCTGGGTAAGGTTAATTCCCAGCCCGGTGTTCCTTTTTCCTTTTTTTGTCGTGATGAGGACCACACCGTTGATGGCCCGGGAACCGTATAAGGCCGCCGCCGCCGAACCTTTCAGAACGGAAACGCTTTCAAAATCGTTCATATTCAGGTTCTTCAGGTCATTCCCGAAGTCACGGCCGTTCCCTTCAAAAATATCGTTGTCCATGATCACGCCGTCAATCACGAAAATTGGCTGGTTGTTTTTTCCCAGGGTGGAATTTCCTCGGATCAGGATCTTGGAGTTGCCGAACAAGCCGCCCGCGCCCATATCAATCTGAACACCGGCTACACGGCCCTGGAGGGCATTGACCGGGTTGGTCTCATTGGTAACCGCCAGTTCCGCACCGCTGATTTCTGTGACAGAATAACCCAGGGATTTTTCATCCTTCTCCATTCCCAGGGCGGTAACGACCACTTCGTCCAGCCGGGAAGCGTCCTGCGTCAGTACCACGTCAATTACCTTCCGGTCCCCTACCGTTTCTTCCCTGGGCCGGAAGCCCAGAAGGCTGAATTCCAAAACAGCCTCCGGCCCAACGTTGATCGAATAGGCGCCGTTTGCATCTGTCTGAGTGCCCTGATTAGTGCCCCTGACCAGTATACTTACTCCCGGAAGCGGTTCCGCCCCGTCGCTAACCGTTCCGGTAACCAGCTGCTGAGCGCTCAGGCTGAGGGTTACCCCCAGCATCAGGACCAGGAGCCAGCCTTTTTGAAAAATGTATCTGTATGACATACATTATTGGTTTAGTATTTCATTTACGTTATTATCAGGAAAGCCTTATTTTATCAAAATTATCAATTACCAGCGCCGCCGCGCCAATGAGCCCTGCATTGGGGCCAAGCTCTGAAACTTCCAGTGAAGTTGCTCCCGCGAGGCGGGGAATCGCGTACTTATGCAGGGCCTGCTGCGCCGAAGCCAGTAATATCCTTCCCACAGCCGCTCCTTTCCCGCTGAGTATGATCACTTCGGGATTCATGATATGAATGAGAATAGCCAGTCCTTTTCCAATGACATAACCCGCATCGGAAAATAATTCCACCGCCAGCTGATCACCCTTGCGGGCGCCTTCCGTAACCACTTCAATTATTTTTTCCGGCGGGTCATTCACTGAAAACTGCAGGTTGGATACCCGCCCGCCGGTTATTTCCTCACGTGCTTTCCGGGCCACCACCAGCAGGGAACATTCGGTTTCCAGGCATCCCCGTTTGCCGCAGCCGCATAAAGCGCCGTTCTCAGAAATGGGAATATGGCTGAATTCCCCGGCAAAGCCGGAATGCCCCCTGAATAATTCCCCGTTCACGATCATTCCCAGGCCAATTCCCCAGCCCATATTGACAACCATCGCGTTTTCCAGAGACTTGGCCGCGCCGAACTTTAATTCCGCCAGAGCCACCAGGCTGGAATCGTTATCAATATATACCGGTAAATCCAGCGCATTGGAAATATATCCCGGGATGCTGCTTTCCCCGGCGTCCAGAAAAGTATAATTGATGCCTTTCTGAGGATCTACAAAACCGGGCATGCCTATACCTACCCCGATTATCTTCTCCTTTTGTATGCCGGATTTTTTTATAAATGCTTTGATGCGATCAGTAAGCGTAGAAAGCGCCGGGGAATTGCGGGGCAATTCCAGGTCAAACGTTTCCGTATCCGTAACCGGCCGGTTAAGCATATCTACCATGACCATTTGCGTGGACAGCTGGTCCATGGCTACCGAAAGGACGAACATGCCGTCAGGTCGAAGGGAATAGATCAGGGGACGCCGCCCCCCACTGGAGGGGGCGTAACCCTGTTCTACAACCAATCCTTCTTCTATCAGTTCGCTGACCGCCCTCGAAACAATGGGAAGGCTCTTATTGATCAGCGCGCTCAGGTCTGCATGAGACATGCTTTGGCGGAAGTATAGCTGCTTCAGCACCCTGTTTTTTAATTCCTTATTTTTGTCTTTCAAGCGCATGTTTATTTACCGGGTTAATTAGCATCCCACCAAATCCTGCCCTTTGTATCGTTCGTTGAAACTCCGTAAGCCGCATCTTTTTCCGTCATATCCTGTATGGCCTTGTTAAAGTTTTCCCTGTTCTGATCCTGGGGCTCGGGAAGGGGCATTCTCCTGGGAACAACCAGGTTCTGCGATCCCGTCCACAGGTTCTCAAGATAAGCGATACCGGAACCATCTCCAATCGGGCTGGGTTGTCCGCTTCTGAAATCCACCGACTGCGGATACCCTGTACGTTTCCACATGGCCCATGCTTCTTCAGGCTGGATCAGGAAATGCACCCAGGCCTGCGAGTAGATACTGGTCAGGCCGTTATAAGGGTAACGGCTAAGGAAGTCTCCCAGCTCCACACTTGCGGCGCCGGGTATATTGGTGGCCACCCCGATGGTCTTATAATGTTCGAAAGAGGCGGTAACGCCGTCGTTATACCATTGAGAAGCGCCTTTTCCAAGGCCGTTTCCTCCCTTAGCGGCAATCTCAGCCATCATAAAGCAGGTTTCGGCATAGCTCAGGTAAGGCATCCTCATTTTAATAGTGCTTCCGTCCACATAGGTTTCGTCTGAATGCATTAAATCCCTTGAAGAACGCGAATCAAATCCCCCGAAGCCGCCGTTCTTTACAAACAACCGGCTTTGAATGGCGGAAAGAAATCCGAGATCCTGTGTTCCTCCTTCTACCGTGAAGGTTTTAAACCTGTCAGCGCCGGTAGCTCCGTATTCCGGCTCCCGCGATGCGGAAAACACATGCTTACCCCAATAGCGCACCTGGTTTTCGGGTTCAAGCAATGCAGCCTTTGCCGCAGCGTCGCCATTCTGCTGAACATTCGTATAACCTGAAAATTCAGTACCAAAATCGTTCTTTCGAACCATAAACGCAATTCGGGGGTCGGCCGTGGATTTCAGGAATTCCACAAACGGATAAGCGGCATTGTATTCGAAGAGGATCACGTTAATGTCATCCACATTATTATTCCAGTCACGGGGGTGGCTGTAGCCGAACGATTCCTCATTAGCGGAAATGATCTGCCCGTCAAAATTAGCTTCAATATCATTTAATACGGAAGCAAGCTGATCCGGGTCTCTTTCTTCATACCGCTGCGCAATTTTGATACGCAGGGTGTTTGCAAACCGCAGCCATTTCCCCGTATCGCCCCCGTAAAAGAAATCCTGCCTCGCAAGATTTACCTGGTTAGGGCTATTCGCCATCAATACTGCAGCGCTTTCCTTTAATTGGGTATCAAAAACCTGGTAAAGGCCAAAATCATAGTCGTATGCCGGCAGCGGAAACTCTACTGGATTGAACGCCTGGGAGTAAGGCATGGCGCCGTAAACGTCCGCAACTCTCCATGCCTGGTAGGTGTCCAGGATGCGGCAAATAGCCTTGATATTCGCGTAGCTGGCCTGCTGCGCTTCATCCATCATATCGATTTTTTCGATGATACGATGCAGGTCCCTTCCATCGCCATTGTAGTAATCCGCGTAGTAATTAAAGCCCGGATTCGGGCCGGCGGTTTCAGACGCGTCCCAGTAAGGAGACTCAAGGCCTTCTTTATCTGCTCCGTCGCTTACGATGTATTGCATGTACCTCATCACACTGCTGTACCTGGTAGAAAGCTGGCTGCGGCCTTCGAGGTTGAAGTTCAGCGTAGCGTTGGTAAATAAGAATTCCGGCCTGGAATCATTTAACTGGTTAGGATTGGTATTGATCTCCTGCAATTCTTTCTGGCAGGAAGTCCATACCGCGACAAGGCTTAATCCTATTATGAATATATTTATCTTTTTCATCTTCTTTCCTGCAATTAGAATGTAACATTTAAGCTGAGTCCGTAATTACGGCTGAATGGAACCCCTCCGGTGATTACCGGGTTAAAAGGATTATTGCTTTGCAACGACTCCGGGTTTTGTTTCGCATTCAGCCCGTTGTAGATATAAAGGATATTACGGGCGGTAAACCGGAGGCTCGCACCTCCAACCTTTATCTTGCTTAATAAGGACGTTGGAATATGGTAAGTCAGCGATATTTCCCGCAGCATTACCCAGGTATTTTCAGTTACCGAACCATTGGTGTTTAAATTGGTTCCCCACCCAAAAGTATAAGGATAATAAATTCCGGCCTTCCAGGGCTCAACCAATCCTTGATCATAAGCCTCGCGGAAGGTCATCCCGCTGATATCGGCGCCGGTAATCGGGCTGGTTTGCCCCTGATCAAAAACGGCATCGGGAATAGCGCCGTCATAAACGGTTTCGCCAGTATAGGAATCGGTTCTTTCCATCCCTCCGTGTTCCCTATCCCTGAACCTGAGCGAAGCCTCGGGATTTCCTCTTCCCATTCCGTAGTTGAAAGACTCGGAATAAAGCAGACCGCCTACCCTTGAATCTACCTGTGCATACAGGGAGAAGTTCTTGTACCGTAAGGAGGTATTGAACCCGGCCAGGAAATCGGGCTCAATGGACCCTATGTCTTCACGCGGCTTTTCTGTATCGTACGTGTCGTAAACGTATTCATAATGGGCTACGTCCATTTTCGAATCGGGATTTGTTTCCACGATACGGTCGGCGACACGGATCAGGGGTAAGCCGGATGCCGGGTCTGTATCCACGTAAGCCCCTTTTTCAGCCGAAAGCATGCCGAAGGCTCCTCCCTCATAAGCATACACGGAAGCGCCGTCATAGTTCCCCATCAGCGCGTAGGAAGTAATGCCCGGGTAAAACTCCTTTATTTTACCCCTGTTCCGGGTAAAGTTAAAGGCCATATCCAGGTTCCAGTCCTTGGTTCTCACGGGATTGGCGCTTACCAGCAATTCAATACCCTGGTTCTGAATATCGCCGGCATTGATACGCATATTACTGTAGCCGGTTTCCTGGATGCCGGGAATAGTTAATATCTGGTTAAAGGTATTTGTCTTATAATAGGCGAAATCCACGGTAAGCTTATCATCGAACAAACCGAAATTGGTACCCAGCTCAATGGCCCGCTGAATTTCAGGCTTCAGGTTCGGGTTAGGCAGGATATTCGCGTTTTGCTGCGATGCAATACTTATGGAATTACCGTCCTGGTCAAATATCACCGAAGGGATAAATCCCGAGAAACTGGTTGCGTAGGGTTCCGTACCAGTGCCTACAAAAGCGAGCGATGCTCTTAACCGGCCGGAAGAAAGCCAGGACGGCATGCCTTCGCGGAAGTGATCAACAAAAGAATAGGAAACATTTCCGGAAGGATAGAAGACCGAATAGTTATTCGCCCCGGCAAAACCTTCAGGATAGGTCAGCGAGGAAACCCAGTCATTACGGGCCGTCAATTCCAGATTTAAGAAATCCTTATAGCTAAAATTCGCGATACCCGCTATACCTATAACCCTGTTGGATGGGGTGGCGTAAGTATAATTGATACTTCCGGCATCGATGGTATTCAATACGGAGTTACCCAGGATAAACTCATTTGGAATGATGAGCCCGCCCCTGGTATTCCTGCTATACGTTTCGGAAATGCTGTTCCCGTAAATTTCATTGAGTACGCGAAAGTCCATTCCCAGGTCGCCGTCCATGGCGGAGGCAGTCGCATGGCCTGAAATAAGCATATTATAGGACGAATTATAACTGCCGCTAAGACCGTAATATCCGCCCGTTCCCCCGGCGCCGTTCCCTTTTTCCTTTACTTCGGTAAAAATTTTGTAGAAGTTAAAATTACCGCGGGCGCTGAAATCCAGCCAGGGATTCACCTGAGCCTTCAGTTGCAGGTTGGCCAATACGGAGTTTTCATTTCGTTCTTCATTCCGGTTGTCAAAACGGCTGAATGAGGACATCAGCTGCCCGTCCCACAAGGAATATCCATAGTTACGTACCGATCCGTCCGGGTTACGGTAGTCTTTTCTCCAGGTAGCCAAATCGGCATTCCTTGGCAGGGCATAATAGGTCATAAAGCCCACATTGGTGCCGCCCGGCCAGGAATAACGGTTTTGTCCGTAGGGGTTGGTCGTACTCGTATTCGCATAGTTTAAGCCTGCGTCTATGGAGAACACATTGTTCAGCTGCCCCGAGGCCCGGAAGTCAAAAGCGTTTCTTTGCAGCTTATTATTGACCAGGATACCCTTATTGTTGGTGTTTGAATAAGAGATCCTGTAGGTATATTTTTCGCTTCCTCCGCTGAGGGCGATGTTATTGTTCAGGAAGCCTCCGTCCTGATAAAATGCCCGCCAGTTGTCAGGACGGGGAGAAAACGGCACCTGCAGATCACTATTATATAAGGCTGGATACATCCGGCCGTCCATTCTGGGCCCAAAACTATAAGAGGTAAGATTGGTGGTGCCGTCAGGCCTGAAATTTCCTTCCCGCAGAAACGGGCTGCCCATTCCATATACATTCTGCAGCGGGATAGAATTCTCATAGGCACGGGTAATGGTGTACGTTGAGTTTAGTTCAATGCCCAGGCCCTGGCCTCCTTTCCCTTTTTTACTGGTAATGACGATGGCGCCGTTTATTCCGCGGGAACCATAGAGCGAGGTGGCAGCCGCACCTTTCAGTACGGTGATGGATTCGTAATTATCCGGGTTCAGATTCTTGAGCTGCGAACCGTAGTCAACGCCGTCATCCGCTCCGAACCGGTTATTTTCGATGACAATCCCATCCACCACAAAAATGGGCTGGGTATTTTTTGAGAGGGAGGTGACCCCGCGTATGAGGATACTTGGGGAAGTTTGCACCCCGGAAGATCCCATTACATTAATGTTCACCCCGGCTACTTTCCCCTGCAGGGCGGTAATAGGATTTACCGTATTGGTCCGGGCAAGGTCGCTCCCGTCGACCGTGGTAACGGAATAACCCAGCCGGCTGTTCTCCTTCTCAACGCCCAATGCAGTTACTACTACTTCACTCAATTGTTCGGCATCCTCCGTCAATACTACATCAAGGCTTGACTGATCGCCTACCGCTATTTCCTGGTTTTGAAATCCCAGAAAGGAAAATTCCAGCACCGCGGCTTCGGAAGAAACGGAAATGGAAAAGGATCCATCCTCACCGGTTTGTGTTCCATTGCTTGTTCCTTTTTCAAGAATGGTTACGCCGGGCAAGGGCGCGGCGCCGTCAGTTACCCTGCCGGTTACCACTTTTTGAGCATAGGCATCTATTGCACTTATCAGCACCAGCACAATAATCCAGCTTCGTTTTAAAATGTACATTTTCATCATGAAATCAGGTTTTAATAAAAACAGGTGTTTGGTTTGATTTGAAAAGTTCGCTCTTACTTAACATTAAACTAACACAAATTTAACAAACATTTTTTCGTACCTCAAAATCTTTTTAAAAAAATTTAATAAGATAGGCACAGTTTGTTCTTATATCTCCTGGAGACGTAAAAATAGAAGGAAGGATTTTAGGAATTATTCCGGCCGGCCGAAGACCCCCGGATCACCAGTTTTGGCGGCAACATGATCTGGGTCGTAGTACGATCACTTTCGGATTCCATTTCGCTGACCAGGATGTCCACCACCTTGCGCGCAATCCTTTCTATGGGCTGGGCAATGCAGGTAATACCGGGATCATGAAGGCGAAAAAGGTCATGTTCGTCAAAACTGGCTATGGCTACATTGCCGGGCATGCGCATGCCTAATTTTTTAATGCCTTCTATTCCGCAGATGCCCAGGTAATTGGTGGCAAAGAACAGCGCTTCCGGAGCCTGCTTTTCCAGCATTTCCATGATCGTCCGGGGCGCATTTGAGCGGGCTCCTCCAAAAGGAATTCTCAGCACAAGGTCCTCGTTATAGGGAATGCCGCGGTCATGCAGGGATTGCTGATAGCCGTCAAAGCGGCTTTTCATCTGCATCTGGCCGGATGTAGTGGTGATAAAACCTATTTTCCGGTATCCCTGCTTAATGAGATGGGTAACGGCCTGGTAGGAGCCGGTGAAATTATCGGCTATGACATAACTGACGGGCAGTCCGGGCAGGTAACGGTCTATGAGGACTACCGGGCGCTTCTCTTCCAGCAGCATGCTGATCTCGTTTTCAAGGGAAGCCGTTGGAGTTATGATAAAGCCGTCAACC
Organism: Anseongella ginsenosidimutans; assembly: GCF_008033235.1. Taxonomy (GTDB): domain Bacteria; phylum Bacteroidota; class Bacteroidia; order Sphingobacteriales; family Sphingobacteriaceae; genus Anseongella; species Anseongella ginsenosidimutans. The sequence continues at coordinate 1,565,896 of NZ_CP042432.1, read as the reverse complement.
TGGCGGTATTTGAGCATTTGGAGCAGCTCCCGGGCTTTTTTGATATTATCTTCGGTACTGCAGTAGAGTACCCGGTAACCATGAAGAAGCGCGCGGTGTTCTACCACCTTGGCAATATGGGCAAAAAAATGATTGGAAATATCTTCTACTATCAGGCCGATGGTCTTTGTTTTCCCGGTCCGTAGCCCCCTTGCCATATGATTAGGTTCATACTTCAGCTTTTTGGCCATGGCAATGATCCGCTTGGCTACTTTTTCGCTGATCCTTTTTTCTTTCTGCTTCCCGTTCAGTACGAAAGATACGGTCGTAGGGGAAACGCCCAGGCGGTCGGCCATATCTCTTATAGATATCTTTTGTTCAGGCATAGAATCGAAATCACATTGGTTTAGATTTTAAAGGTAGCAGATTATTTTCATGTTTGTATATTTGAAAATAAGTCTAACATAATGAGTCGAAAATTTTTAATGTTTTGCTGCGTAATGACCGTGCTGGCCTCCTGCAAAACGACCAGGCAGGAAACTGCCGTTAACAATCAGGAAATCAGCACAGAAGGGCTGGTGCTTCCCTCCCCGCAACAGGTGGAATGGCAGCAAATGGAATATTATATGTTCATCCATTTCGGGCCGAATACGTTTACCGATATGGAATGGGGCCACGGAGACGAAGACCCGGAAGTATTCAACCCCACTGCGTTGGATGCGGAACAATGGGCGCGCGTGGCGAAGCAGGCCGGCATGAAAGGGATCATTATCACGGCCAAGCATCATGACGGTTTTTGCCTGTGGCCCAGCAAATACAGCACGCATACAGTAAAGGAGAGTGGCTGGAAGGATGGAAAAGGCGACGTACTCCGGGAACTGTCAGCCGCGTGCAAAAAATACGGCCTGAAAATGGGGGTCTACCTTTCGCCCTGGGACAGGAACCATCCGGCTTACGGCACCCCGGAATATAACCAGGTATTCGTGAACATGCTCACCGAGGTGCTGACCGGTTACGGCGACATTTTCGAGGTTTGGTTTGACGGCGCCAATGGCGAAGGGCCCAACGGGAAAAGGCAGGTTTACGATTGGGACCTGTTCAACGGAACTGTTCATAAATACCAGCCGGACGCGCTAATTTTCAGCGACGTGGGCCCGGGCTGCCGATGGATCGGCAATGAGAATGGAATTGCGGGAGAAACCAACTGGAGTACCATTAATACCGAGGGGTTTGAACCGGGGACCAAGGCCCCTGCTCGGGAAGTCCTGAACCAGGGGCAGGCGGAAGGCCGGCAATGGGTACCGGGGGAAGCAGATGTTTCCATCCGGCCGGGCTGGTTTTTCAGTCCTTCTACCAATGATAAAGTAAAGTCGCTGGAGCATCTGCTGGATATTTATTACAGCTCGGTAGGAAGGAATGCCAATCTTCTGCTGAATGTCCCCGTTAACCGCGAGGGCCTGATCCATCCGAACGATTCGGCCCGCCTGATGGAATTACGCAGGAACCTGGATGATACATTTGACGAAAACCTGGCCGAAAACGCGAAAATCACCAGTGAATCCGGCAAAACAGCCTCTTTGAAGAAATTGACCGACGGGGACTTCCATACGTTCTGGACCCCGGGAAAAGCTGCTACCTCCGCGTCTTTCACACTTGACCTGGGCGGCGTAAAGGAGTTCAACCGGCTGGAATTGCAGGAATATATTGCTGCCGGCCAGCGGGTAAAGTCTTTTAGCATTGAAATTTGGGATGAGCAGCAACAGGAATTCAGGGAACTGGACCGGCAGACGACTATCGGATATAAAAGGCTGCTGCGTTTCCCCAATGTAAAGACTTCACGGGTACGGATCAATATTACAGACTCGAAACCGGGGCCGGTTTTATCCGGTTTGGGTTTGTATTTGGGGACGGGTTTTTAGCTTCAGGTTTAAGGTTTCAGGTTTAATGAGTTTATAGTTTTTAGATTTGGGGGTGTGCAGGGCAAGGGGGAGTGTGCTTGATGCTGCTGGATTTTGTATCTTTGCGGGTTCAAATGAGTTATTCCCTTTTTACATTAAAGAACGGTATTCGTGTTTTGCATAACCCGGCCGGCAATACGGATATTGTGCATGCCTGTGTGGTGATCAATTCGGGTTCCAGAGATGAACCGGATGACAAAACGGGGTTGGCCCATTTTATCGAACACCTGCTGTTTAAGGGGACGCTGAAGCGGAACACCTTCCAGGTACTGAATCGCCTGGAAGCGGTGGGCGGAGATTTAAATGCTTATACGACGAAGGAACAAACCTGTATTCATGCTTCTTTCCTGGGCGCTCACCTTGACCGCGCGCTGGACCTGCTGAGCGATGTGCTTTTTCGCTCCACTTTCCCGGAAGGTGAGCTTGCGAAAGAAAAGGGTGTGATCCTGGATGAACTGGACTCCTACCGGGACACTCCGGAGGAGCAGATCAATGACGACTTCGAAGAGATCATTTTCCGGCATCATCCCCTTGGAAACAATATCCTGGGAACGCCGGAAAGTATTCCCGAATTCACAAGGGAAGATATTTTCCGCTTCCGCCAGGATAATTATTCCACCCATGAGATGGTCATAGGCATTTCTTCCGGAGCGCCTCATGCGAAGATCAGGCAGCTTTGCGAGAAACATTTCGGCCTGATCCCTGAAAATGCCGCAAAACGAAAGCGCCTGCCGGTGAACGGCTATCATCCTCAAGAAAAAACAGAGAAAAAGCCGATTTTTCAGGCCCATTTTATGCTCGGCGGAAGAAGCTATCCGCTTGATCATGAGAAGAAAACGGCTATGCTGCTGATGAACAACCTGCTCGGCGGACCCAGCATGAGCGCGCGCCTTAATCTAACCGTGCGAGAGAAACACGGCATTTGCTACACCATAGAATCGGGCTATTCGCCAATGAGCGATACGGGGCTGTTCTCTATCTATTTTGGAACGGATAAGGAAAAAGCGGATAAATGCCTGAAGCTGATTCACCGGGAACTAAAAAAGCTGCGCGAACAGCCTTTGGGCACCACGCAATTATACCAGGCGCGCGAGCGTTTTAAAGGACAGATCGCACTTGCGGAAGAGGCGCGCCTTTCCGTAATCATTTACATGAGCAAAAGTGTGCTGGACTACGGCCGGATAGACAGCCTGCAGGAGATCTTTGAAAAGATTGACCGGGTCAGCGCCGCTGATATCATGGACGTTGCGAATGAGGCGCTTGAGCCGCGCAACCTGAGCTTATTAGGATTCATACCTCAGTAATATGGAACATTTAACCGATAAAAAGTTAACGGAATACGCGGAAAAGCACAGCAGCCCCGAAAGTGAGCTTCTTGCGGAACTGAACCGCGAGACAAACCTGAAAGTTCCCATGCCGCGGATGCTTTCGGGCCACCTCCAGGGAAGAGCGCTGGCTTTGTTCAGCCGACTGCTGCAGCCTTCCCGGATATTGGAAATAGGCACTTATACCGGTTATTCGGCGATTTGCCTGTGCGAAGGGCTTAAGCCGGACGGAAAGCTGATCACCATTGATATTAACGAGGAACTCGAAGATATGGTCAGGGGATACTTCGGGCGGTCAGGATATGGGACCCGCATTGATTACCTTCTTGGCAATGCGCTGGAGATCATCCCGGGCCTGCAGGAAAGCTTTGACCTTGTATTCATTGACGCTGATAAGAAAAGTTACGGCGCTTATTATGATTTGGTAATTGAAAAGGTTCGCCCCGGCGGCCTTATTATTGCCGACAATGTGCTTCGGCACGGCACGGTGGTTGCCGGGAACACCGACAAGGAAACCCGGAACATGCAGCAATTCAATGAAAAAGTACAAGCCGACTCCCGGGTAGAGAACTTGCTGCTGCCCATCCGCGACGGCCTTATGATCGCCAGAAAACGTTAATTTGTTAATAAATGCGGTTTTTTTTGCGCATTCCTGTTCAGTAATTTCGTTGAAAACCATTATTAATGAGGTGGAACTTATTACTTGTTGTGTTACTCTCCCTGTTTTTAGGCGCCTGCGCTTCGAAAAAGCATGCGTCTTCCGGCAAACACAGGGGAAAGCGGCCTGCCGCCAAAGCCCCTGAGCGAGCCGACCACCCGGGTAACCGGCCTTCTGCAGCTCCTTCCCGTTCACTGGATACAGAGGAATATATCCGCATTTACAGCAGCCTGGCAGTAGCGGAGATGGAACGTTCGGGGATCCCGGCCAGCATTACACTTGCCCAGGGAATACTGGAATCGGGGAACGGCAACAGCAGGCTTGCCAGGCAGGCAAATAACCATTTCGGCATTAAATGTACTTCTGACTGGAAAGGCGGCAAAACTTATAAGGACGACGACCGTCGTAACGAATGCTTCAGGGTATACCCTTCTGCCAGGGATTCCTACCGCGATCACAGTGAGTTCCTGAAACGCCAGCGCTATGCCTTCCTGTTCGATCTGAAGCCAACCGATTATAAAGCCTGGGCCCACGGCCTGAAAAAAGCAGGCTACGCTACCAATCCAAAATATCCACAACTGCTGATCAGCCTTGTAGAACGATACGAGCTCTATTATTTTGACCGCCCCCGCGACCGGAAAAAGGAAAAAGTCCTGGCCACAGCGCCGGCTTCGGGGAAAGATGCTCCCGTTAAAGAAAATGCATCAGGGGCCGCTGCCCCGCCGGCGGGAATGCCAGAAAACGCGTCTGCTACGGCCGCTGAAACCGCAAGCGCTTCATCGGAAGCATCTGCTCCGGCGAAAGAACCGGAAGGAATGGAGCGTTCCTCAGCAGGGGGCCGGCCGGCGAAGAAACCACGGAATCCCAAAGCATTTCTCATTATTACTATACGGTAAAACAGGGCGATACGCTGTATGCCATCTCAAAGCGTTTTAATATTACGCTGGATGAATTAAAGGAGTGGAACAGCCTTCCCTCCAATGCTATTTCTACGGGTCAGCAATTGCGGGTTTCCAGGTGATGGCATTTACTCAGGAAGCTTCCTGAGGCTATACCGGGCGGTTTTATCCTCCCCTTCCTTCCCGGCGCCCGGATAAGGCAGCACTTCCAGCAGGCTAAGCTCGTACCGCCGGCCATTCACAGAAAGTGTATCGCTATGTCTTTCCCGGAAGGGAAGTCCCAGTTGCCGGCAATCGCCCAGGCAAAGCTTCAGAGTATCCTGAAAAGAGGGCGCCTTCAGGGCCAAAGTGGTAACCGCAGCTCCTGCCCAGACACAATTGACGCCTTCAGGACAGCGGCTGTCATTGATCCCGCTAAGCTGCAGCTCCATTTCGCCGGCTTTATAGGTCTCATCTACCTTAAGAATCAGCTGACCGTCCGGCAAATGTAGCGCATCATCGTTGCAGCGCTGAAAAGCTCCCAGCAGCACAAGGATCAATGGCGCGAGTAATTTCATTAGCTGTGTTAAAGGTTAATGCCGGTACAGGCCTTTTTTCTCTATGAAATCCCAGACCTTTTCAGGTACAAAGAATTGCATATTCTTGCCGTCCGCAATGGATTTCCGGATAAGAGTAGAAGAAATCTCCATAAGCGGGGCATTGGTGAGCCGGACCGAGGGATGATCTTCCAGGCCTGATTCCCGGTACCCGGGACGGGGATAAACAAGTAAACGGTAATCCCGGAGAAGGAGTTCGTAGTTCTTCCATTTCCTGAGGGAATATAAATTATCAGAACCCATGATCAGGGAAAATTCATGCTGCGGATAACGTTCCCGGAGATAGGTGAGGGTATCGATGGTATAAGAAGGCCGCGGAAGCCCGAATTCAATATCGCTGACCTGGATCTCCACCGCATCTTCCGTTGCCAGGCGGGCCATTTCAAGACGGTCGTAGGCCTTGATCAGGTCCGCCTTGTTTTTAAGGGGATTGTGAGGCGAAACAACAAGCCATACCTGGTCCACCCCGGTAAAGCCAGCCATATAGCCAGTTATTACCATATGCCCTACGTGAATAGGGTTAAAAGATCCGAAGAAAAGCCCGACCTTCATTTACGTTTTTTTTGCAAGAAAACTGCCAACGAGCTGCTCAGCTTCGAGACAGGCCCTGTCTAGTTGATCATTTACCAGTACCGTGTCAAAACGGGGCGCATAAGCAAGTTCCCTGGAAGCCTTCTGAATCCGCTCCTCCAGCTTTTCAGCAGTATCCGTGCCTCTTCCTGAAAGCCGTTCCCTGAGCCTTTCCAGCGAGGGCGGCTGTACAAATATCGCCAAAGCTCGATCCGGATACTTACGTTTCAGCCTTAATCCGCCTTCGACATCGATGTCGAATACCACATGTTTTCCTTCCTCCCATATGCGATCCAGCTCTGACATGAGCGTTCCGTAAAAAGAACCCGAATAAACTTCCTCGAACTCAACGAATTCATGCCGGGCCACCCGGTGAAGAAAATCCTCCTTGCTCACAAAATAATAATCCTTCCCGTTCACTTCCCCGGCCCTCGGCGGCCTTGTCGTGGCGGAAATGGAAAAAGCCAGCTCCGGAAACTTCTTCAGCAAGTGCCAGACAATCGTCGTTTTGCCCGCCCCGGACGGCGCCGAAAATATGATCAGTTTGCCTTGCACCTTTTTTTTAGTTTAAAGTTCAAAGTTTAAAGTTCAAAGTTCAAAGTTCAAAGTTTAAAGTTCCAGGTTCAAAGTTCAAGGTTTAAGGTTCCAAGTTTAACGTTCTAAGGGAACAGTTTATAGTTTTTAGTTCTTAGTTTTTAGTTGGTGTTGCGTTCCAGGTTTAAAGTTCAAAGGGAAAAGTTTATAGTTTCTAGTTCTTAGTTTTTAGTTGGCGTTGCGTTCCAGGTTCCGGGTTAAATGGTTTATGATTTCCTGGTTAGTTAGTCTCCGTTTCAAGCTGGAGAATAAACGATTGCGCAGCAACTTTAAACTGTTGCGAAGCAACCTGGAACCTTAAACCGTTGCGAAGCAACTCTAAAACTTGAAACTAAAAACTTGAAACTTGGAACGTTAAACTTTAAACCGTTGCGCAGCAACCTCGTTGCAAAGCAACTCTAAAAACTTCAAACTAAAAACTTCAAACTTGGAACTTTAAACTTGGAACTTTAAACCGTTGCGCAGCAACCTCGTTGCGAAGCAACTCTAAAACTTTAAACTTTAAACAGTTGCGAAGCAACTCTAAAACTTTAAACTTTAAACAGTTGCGAAGCAACCAAGTTAAACTAAATTAAGAACCTGTTCTTTGATCTTTTCGAGTTCTTCTTTCATTTGGACGACCAGTTGCTGAATAGCAGCATCGTAGGCTTTTGAGCCCAGGGTATTGATTTCCCGGCCCATTTCCTGGGAGATAAAGCCCAGCTTTTTGCCGTTCGATACCTTGTCGTCCAGGACCGAAAGGAAGTAATCGCAATGGCTCCGGAGCCTTACCTTTTCTTCGGTAATGTCCAGTTTGTCAATGTAAAATACCAGTTCCTGCTCAAAGCGGTTCTGGTCAACGTTTTCGGAGCCTACATATTCTTTCATGAGGCCTTCCAGCCGCTCCCTTATGAGGGGATGCGCTGAGGTTCGGCGGTCTCTATTTCCGAAAGGTAATTTTTAATATTGTTTACCCGTAAGCGAAGGTCTTTATCCAGCACGGCGCCTTCATCGGCGCGGAAACGGTTAAAGACGGCGATCGCTTCCAGGAATACGTTCCAGGTGGCTTCCCACTCTTCTTCGCCGGCCTGATTTTCTTCGCCTCCGGTGGCTTCGGGCATCGACAGGGCCAGCTTCAGCAGTTCGGAGCGATCGGCGCCAAGTTCTGTGGCTATGCGCTCCAGGCTGCGGTAGTAGGCGGTTAAAAGCGGTTCGTTGATGGCCAGGGACGAGACCAGGGCGGTTTCCAACGGTTCGGCAATAATGGTGATCGTGGCTTTCCCCCGTTCAATCAGTTTATTGCATTCGTTCCGTATGAAAAGCTCCTTGTGGGCGTATTGCCGCGGCAGTTTCAGATTTAACTCAAGGTATTTGCTGTTCAGAGACTTGATCTCCACGCTAACCCTCATTCCCTGTACTTCCCGCTTCAGCGCGCCGTACCCCGTCATTGATTGGACCATATTTGAGCTTTTCTTATATATTCAACACTTCGCATGCCCGTTCGGCAGCGATCTTCTCGGCGTTTTTCTTGGTATAATCTTGTCCCTGGCCGTATTCTTCGCTGTCCACCAGCACCCGGATATTGAACAGGCGGGCGCGGCCTTCTCCTTCTTCGGAAATCAGTTCAAAGGTGACGTCCCTCCCTTCCCGCTGGCACCATTCGATCAGCTTACTTTTATAATTGGTCTCGGTTTGTTCCAGGGTGTCAATATCAATATGCGGCTTCACGATACGGTCTGTAATGAACTTGCGGGATGCGGCGTAGTTCTTGTCGAGGTAAATGGCCCCGATCAGCGCCTCGAAGGCATCTCCAAGGAGAGACCCCTGCTGGATGGTTCGGTTGGCCGATTTATTATCGTAGCTGATAAGGTGTCCCAGTCCCAGTTTCCGCGACAGCTGATTGAGGTGATTGCGGTTCACGATCTTGGACCGCATTTCAGTAAGAAAGCCTTCGTCCTTAAAAGGATACTTCTTGAACAGAAGTTCGGCAATAACGGCCCCGAGAATGGCGTCCCCCAGGAACTCCAGCCGCTCATTGCTATCTTTAAACCCCTTTTTTACGTGGTTTCCAACTGACTTGTGCCGGAAAGCCAGTTTGTAGAGGGAAAGATTTCTGGGCACAAATCCCAGGATATTGGTCAGTATTCGTACGTACTCTTTATCGCTGGAAATATATAAGTTGTATATACTTGAAATCGGCATCACCGAAATCATTTATTCATTGTATTTCTTGAATATGACGGAGGTATTGTGCCCGCCAAACCCGAAGGTATTGGAAAGAGCAGCCCTCACTTCGCGCTTTTGCGCTTTGTTGAAGGTTAGATTCAACCGCGGATCAAATGCCGGATCGTCGGTGAAATGGTTAATGGTGGGAGGAATAATACCACGCTGGATGGCCATGATGGAAGCAATGGCTTCTACCGCACCGGCGGCGCCCAGCAAGTGGCCGGTCATGGATTTCGTGGAGCTGATATTAATATTAAAGGCACGCTCGCCAAAAAGATCGACAATCGCTTTAATTTCCTGCGGATCACCTACGGGCGTGGAAGTACCGTGTACGTTGATATAGTCAATATCATCTACCGTCATCCCGGCATCCTCCAGGGCCATTTTCATTACATTGAGCGCTCCCCGGCCCTCGGGATGGGGAGCGGTAATATGATGTGCATCGGCAGACATCCCGCCGCCCATCACTTCGGCATAGATCTTGGCGCCCCTCGCTTTGGCATGTTCCAGATCTTCCAGGATGAGGGTTCCCGCTCCTTCGCCCGCAACAAATCCGTCGCGATCCAGGTCGAAGGGCCGGGAAGCCGTTTCCGGGGAATCATTCCTGGTGGAAAGGGCATGCATGGCATTGAACCCTCCTATTCCCACTTCATTGATAATTGCTTCCGATCCGCCGGTTACCATCATGTCTGCCTTGCCCATGCGGATAAGATAGAATGAATCGATAATCGCGTTATTGGAAGAGGCGCAAGCCGAAGTAGTTGCATAATTCGGCCCACGCAAACCATAGCGCATAGAAATATGGCCAGAGGCAATGTCAAGGATCATTTTAGGAATGAAGAATGGATTGAAACGGGGTGTACCGTCACCGTTGGCAAAGGCCGTCACTTCATCCAGGAATGTTTTCAAACCACCAATTCCGGTTCCCCATACAACGCCTATGCGATCGGTGTTCAATTCGCTGAGAGACACTCCCAGGTCGTTAACCGCTTCCTGCGTGGAAGCGATCGCATATTGCGCAAAAGGATCCAGCTTGCGAGCTTCCTTTCTGTCAAAATAATCTTCCGGATTAAAATCCTTTAGCTCACAAGCAAACTGTGTTTTGAACCTGGAAGCATCAAAACGGGTTATCTTGGCAGCGCCACTTACCCCGTTCTCTAAACCGTCCCAATAGTCTGGAACGGTACTACCGACCGGGGTGAGTGCACCAAGCCCAGTAACTACAACTCGTTTCAACTGCATTCAATTCCTTTAAAAGATTTTTGTTACTTAACGTTTTTCTCGAGATATTCGATCGCCTGTCCGACTGTCTGGATGGTCTCAGCCTGCTCGTCGGGGATGGCTACGTTAAATTCTTTTTCAAACTCCATGATCAACTCAACCGTGTCAAGTGAGTCGGCACCCAAATCGTTGGTGAAACTTGCTTCCGGTGTCACCTCGTTTTCATCTACGCCTAGTTTCTCAACGATGATAGCTTTTACTCTTGATGCGATATCCGACATAGTTTTTAGGGATTAAAGAATTATTTTTAAAAAATTTGTGCAAAGAAAGGTATTTCTTTGTCCACATGCAAATTTTATAATTTCGTTCCACGAATATAATCTTTCGGTCTTGAACAAAAAAATTTTACGGGTCAATTATGATTTTGACTTCGCGCTGATAGGGATTATTTCGCCCATGCGCGCTTACCGCTTGTGCTGGTTCTTAAATAACCAATTGAAAATGAATCTCGAACGGGAAGAAGACCTGCTCCTGAAAAATGAACAGGAGGAGGAAATGTTTTTCCCGAAATATTATTTCTATATAGAGGAAAGCGAAACCGACTTCTACCTGCTGGGCAACAAGGGAACGGACGGATATCTGATTCCTGAACAAAAGGAGATTGATTTTTTCATGCTGATCTACAATTTGCCGGAAAGGGACGGCGGCGCTGTACTGGCAAAAAAGATCAAGCTCATTCAGGAGATTCAAAGCGCCTTTACCCTGGATCCCAACAAATTACGATCACGTGAGAACTTGTTGTTCTAATTGCCATGACCTATATTCGTTTAAAGATGTTATTTTTGCAACACAACGTGTATTTCTTACAATATGAATATTCCCCACAATAGAACCAAAATCGTAGCTACAATCGGCCCTGCTTCCCGCGGCAGGGAAGTTTTAACCGGCATGTTCCGCTCAGGGCTGGACATTGCCCGTATCAATTTCTCCCATGGAAGCCATCAGGATCACATGGAAACCGTACAGCTGATACGTCAACTGAACGAAGAACTAGGTACCAGCGTGGGCATCCTTGCCGACCTCCAGGGCCCCAAGATCCGGATCGGGGAGGTAACCGGGGGCAGCACGGTAGTGACTGAGGGGGATATTATCACCTTTACCATTAACGAATTCCTGGGAACGCGGGAAAAAGTCCAGATCAGGGGATACGACCAGTTCCCTAAAGACGTGGCCCCCGGCGAACTGATCCTGCTGGATGACGGGAAGCTGCAGATGCGCATTATTGAAACCAATAAGGCAGACACGGTGCTGGCGCAGGTAGTTCATGGCGGGGTTCTTTCTTCCCGGAAAGGGGTAAACCTTCCTAACACCCAGATCAGTTGTCCCAGTTTGACCGAAAAGGACCTTGCCGACCTGGATTTTGTACTTAGCCAGGAAGTGGAATGGATAGGGCTTTCCTTTGTCCGGAAAGCCGAAGACATCGTGGACCTGAAAAAGAAGATAGCCGCCGCGGACAAAAAGTCCAAAGTAGTGGCGAAGATTGAAATGCCGGAAGCTATCGCAAATATCGACGCTATTATAAAGGCGACGGACGGGGTCATGGTAGCGCGCGGCGACCTGGGCGTGGAAATTCCCATGGAGGAAGTGCCGCTGGTCCAGAAAATGATCGTTAAAAAATGCATTGACAATTGCCGGCCGGTGATCATTGCCACCCAGATGATGGAAAGCATGATCAATACCCCGCGGCCTTCGCGCGCAGAAGTGAATGACGTCGCCAATTCAGTACTTGACGGGGCGGATGCGGTAATGCTGAGTAATGAGACAGCGATGGGCCAATTCCCCGTGCTGGCGATTCAGACGATGCAGCGCATTATTGAACATATAGAACAATTAGATTACCCGTATAACTCCTTCAACGAACTGGGAAAGGAATCGGAAACGTACCTGTTCGACAGCATTTGTTATTCCGCCTGCTTCCTGGCCCAGAAAACGAAGGCGAGCGCCATTATCGGAATGACGTATTCAGGCTATACGGCTTTCCAGCTATCCAGTCACCGGCCCCGGGCCATGACCTATATCTTTACCGGTAATAAGCACCTGCTCAACGCCCTTAGCCTGGTATGGGGAGTGCGCAGCTTTTATTATGATAAATTTGAAAGTACCGACCAGACCATCAAGGACGTGACCGAGATCCTGAAAAACAGCGGGCTCATCCAAACAGGAGACGTGGTTATCAATACTGCTTCGGCGCCTATCCAGGAGCGAGGACGTACTAATACGATCCGCCTGACGGTGATCGAATAAATGCGGCGGGGGAGAAAAATTCATTTCCAAAAATGATTTATGAATTGTATCTTTGATATGAGGCGAAAAAATTCGTCTCGCTCGACCCTTGCCCCGTTTTGATTAAATTGTGCTGATATAAAAAACTCCGGAAATTATACCGGAGTTTTTTTTTGGAGCGGTTTTTCTTCGCGCCCCTGAAATAGTTATCAATCGCTGGTTTTAGAAGCTATAACCGACGCCTACCTGGATATTGGAATTGAAGGCTTCCGAATCATCGCTCTTGTACATATCGGTAAATCCAAGCCCATACTTCCCGAATACCTTGAAGTTTTCGGTAGCGTCAAAGCCCAGGCCGATTACACCGCCTATACTTGCCCGGTTAAAGTCATCCATATCCAGGTCTTGCTCGCTTTCGGAACTGATATCCACGCCAAAAACAGTCCCCTCTCCTTCAAACTTATCTTTTCCGCCCATCAGGTAGGAAAAGCTGGGGCCTGCCATAACATGGAAAGCGGGCACGATATTGAATTTTAATAATACGGGAAGTTCAATAAAATGAAGGTTTCTGTTGAATTCCACGTCGCCGTTATCGGATTCATACCTGGCCCCAAGCTGGGAATAAAACAATTCCGGGTTAAGACTTACCACGTCATTCCCCGGGAAGGGAATATTTGCGTATACACCCAGGGCAAGCCCTGGTTTGACCATGTTCCCATAGGTTTCGTCATTGTATTCTTCACCGTACAGGTCCGTACCGGTGCTTTTTGTAAGGTTGGCGAGATTAACGCCGCCCATAATTCCAAATTTCGCTTCTTGTGCAAATAGGCTACTTCCCAGAAGCAGACCTACTATTAAAAATGATAGTTTTTTCATAATTCGATTTTTTAATAAACCGGATAGGGTAGTAGAAAAACTATGCCAAAAAAAAACCCCGGACGATCGCCCGGGGTTCTCTTATTAGAAAACGCGCTAAAGCACAATTCCAACTGAAAGCTGAATTACCTGGTTACGGCCTTTATCGAAATTATCGAACCGCTCATCTTCTACAACCTTGGACAACCCGAAATTGTAGCGGGCGCCGAGGTCCAGCTTGCCCAGGCGTACGCCGGCGCCGATCACCCCGGCAAATTCCGTACTGCTGCTCTCGGGGTCAAATGTCTCACTCAGGTCTTCTTTCCAATCCTCTCCCAGGAGAAAGGATATCTGCGGCCCGACATACAAGCTGATGATGGGAGCAGGATTAAGTTTTACCATTACCGGAACATCCACATAATTCAGGGTAGACTCCAGGGTTCCGTCTTCTCCGTCAATCTCAAATCCTTTTTGTGAATACAGTATCTCCGGCCGGATACCGATCACCAGGAGGTTGATGTCTGCGAATACGCCCGCGTGGAAGCCGGGTTTAAAATCGGCGGAATTCCCATCAAGGGTTATCTGGCTTGTCTTGGTATAATTCAGCCCCGCTTTGATCCCGAAGTCGGTTTGGGCAAATGCAGCAGTGCCAAGCATCAAGGCAAAGGCTGCAAGTAGTACTCTTTTCATAATTGGCATCATTTTTTAAATGTTCGTTATATTAGCAAAATTTAATACGTAGACACGGACAAATGCAAACTTCGATTCGCCCCTTCCAGATTTTGCTTTATTTCATCCTGGGTACAATCAAAATCCATGCCCAAGATAATAAAATAAAAGAAGCCGGTTCACCTGAATTTTTGGCGGTAAGCACTCCCTGGGTGGATTCCGTGTTCAATACGCTCTCAAAAAAGGAAAAAATAGGCCAGCTTTTTATGGTGCCCGCCTATTCGAACAGAGATGAAAAATCCTATGAGGAATTAGCGAAATTAATCGAAAAGGAGCAAATAGGGGGCATTGTTTTTTTCCAGGGCGGCCCCGTTGAGCAAAGCCGCCTGCTCAACCGTTACCAGTCCCTGCTCAAGGTTCCAGCCCTGGTAGCCATGGATGCGGAATGGGGCGTGGGCATGCGCCTGGACAGTACGGTTTCTTATCCTTACCAGATGACCCTGGGGGCGATCAGCAATAATGAACTCATCTATAATATGGGCCAGCAGATAGCGAAGGATTTCAAGCGCCTGGGGATGCATGTGAACTTTGCGCCCGTGGTAGATGTAAATAATAACATCAATAATCCCGTGATCAATTATCGTTCCTTCGGTGAGGACATGTATAAGGTAGCCGATAAAGGATTTGCTTATATGCGCGGTTTGCAGGACGGCGGCATTATGGCCACGGTCAAACATTTCCCGGGCCACGGCGATACGGACGTGGATTCCCACTTGGGCCTGCCTACTCTTAACTTCAGCCGGGAACGCCTGGATTCCCTGGAGCTGTACCCGTTCCGTTACCTGATCAACCGGGGAATCAGCGGGGTAATGGTAGCTCATATGAACATTCCCGCCCTGGATAAAACGCCCAACCTCCCTTCCACGCTTTCAAGGCCCATCATTACCGGCGTGCTGCGTGAGGAACTCAATTTTCAGGGCCTTGTTTTCACCGATGCTATGAATATGAAAGGGGTTACCCGGAATTTTCCTACCGGGGAAGTTGAATTGATGGCAGTGGCGGCTGGCAACGACCTCATAGAGCTGAGCGAAGATGTGGAACTGGCCATTAGCTCTATCCGGAAAGCTATCCGCCGGGGCGTGATCACCTGGGAAGAAATAGACGCGCGCGTGAAGCGCATCCTGGCCGCAAAAGAATGGGCCGGCCTGGACAATTACCAGCCGGTTGATACGGATCAGCTCTTTGCCGCGCTGAACCGCCGGGAGGCGGACGTTCTCATACAGCGCCTTGCCGACGAATCCCTGACCCTGCTGCGGGATAACCCACCCAGTTATTTCCCCATTCCCGAGCCCTTGCTCACGACGGCCGTTATTTCCATCGGGAGCGACTTCGGGACCGTTTTTCAGCGAAAACTGGCGGCCGGAAAAAAAGTAAGCAGTTTTGTGCTGCAGAAATCGGCCGGGGAAGGCGAGATTGCCCGCCTGGAAGCAAAATTAACCCAATTTGACCGGGTGATCGTGGGAATTCATGATAAGCGCAGCCGCCCCCGCAGCCTGCTTGATTTTTCCGACCCGGTACTGCATTTCATTACGCGCCTGAGCAGCCTTCCCAAAACTTCTTTCGCCCTTATGGCCAACGCCTATACCCTTAATCAATTAAAAGGCATTGAAAATGCCCGCGTGCTTGTTGTTGCTTATGAAAACTCCCCGTTCACGGAAAAAGCAGCGGCCGCTTACTTTCTCAAGGAACTTCGCCCGCGGGGCAAATTGCCCGTGACGGTGAACGAACATTTTAAAGCGGGCGCCGGGCTGATGATCTTTCAATGAGTTTCGGTTAGAACCGCCACGTAGTACTTACCCGTGGGTGTACGACTAATGGTGGCCGCAACGCTTCACAGGAAAAATTTTAAGAAAACGATTGAAATGCCGGTTAAACTGCCTTTTTGGGCGCAGGCGGCCTCCTATTAGCTGGTAAACAAGGGGTTTGCCCTGCCTTTTTACCTATCTTTAGATCAGGAACGATGATGAAAAGAATTCTCAAAATTTAAACCGAATCAGTATAGAGGAATTTATTTACGTTCTGCAATTCTCTTAATCTAAACCAAGTTTTATGAAATGGAACAAGTACATTACCCATGTACTGCTGGGATTTCTTTGTAGTTGGGTATGCATGTCTGCATCCGCCCAGGAAATGAGACAAGTTACTGGAACAGTGGTTGATACCACCGGCGTTGGCTTGCCGGGCGTCTCGGTATCGGTCAAGAACTCCACCAACATGGGGACGAGTACCGACCTTGTTGGTAACTATATTCTTGACGCGCCGGCCAACGCTACGCTGGTGTACACCCTGATCGGTTTTGAAACGCAGGAAATTCCCCTGAACGGACAAGACCAGATCAACGTGACGCTTGCCCCTTCTTCCGACATGCTGGAAGACGTGGTGGTCGTGGCCTTCGGCACGCAGAAAAGAAAAGACATGGTGGGGGCGGTCACCTCTGTAAGGCCCGGAGACCTGAAGGTACCATCCAGCAACCTTACCACGGCCCTGGCCGGCCGCGTGGCGGGTGTGATTGCCTTCCAGCGAAGCGGCGAGCCGGGCATGGACAATGCCGAGTTCTTTATCCGGGGGGTTACTACCTTCGGTTATAAAAAAGACCCGCTGATCCTGATCGATGGCATTGAAATGACCACCAATGACCTGGCCCGGCTGAACCCCGACGATATTGCCAGCTTCTCCATTATGAAGGACGCGACAGCTACCTCTCTTTACGGGAGCCGTGCCGCCAACGGAGTGATGCTGGTCACCACCAAGGAAGGAACGGAAGGAAAGGCCAAGATCTCTTTCCGCTTTGAAAACTCCCTGTCCCAGCCCACGCGCGAGATTGAACTGGCCGACCCTATTACTTATATGCGCCTGCGCAACGAGGCGGTGCTTACCCGTGATCCGCTGGGCGAGCTGCCTTTTTCCGACGAAAAGATTGACAATACGATAGAAGGCGCCAATCCTTATATGTACCCGGTGACCGACTGGCGGGATGCCCTGCTCAAGGATTATACCATGAACCAGCGGATCAATATGAACGTGAGCGGCGGCGGCAAGGTGGCCCGGTATTTCGTGGCCGGTTCCTTTAACCAGGACAACGGGATCCTGGAGGTGGACAAACGCAATAACTTCAACAATAATATTAACCTGAAAACCTACAGCCTGCGTTCCAACGTAAATGTGAACCTTACCAAATCAACCGAGATGGTGGTACGGCTCTCCGGCTTGTTTGATGATTATAACGGCCCTATCAGCGGCGGTTCCGACATTTATCGGAAAATAATGCGCACCAGCCCGGTGGCTTTCCCCGCGTATTTTCCCGCGGATGAAGAACATCAGTATGTGCAGCATATCCTGTTCGGGAACAGCACGGAGCTGGGGCCCACCACTCCCCTGCTGAACCCTTACGCGGACCTGGTGCGGGGATATAAGGAATATTCCCGGTCCAAAATGTCCGCGCAGCTGGAACTGAAACAGGATCTTTCCTTTGTCACACCCGGCCTTAGCGTGCGGACGCTGGTGAATACTAACCGGTCCAGCTATTTTGATGTGGTACGGGCCTATGACCCGTTTTGGTATAACGCCACTTCCTATGACAGGTACGCGAATACGTTCCGGCTGGACATCATGAATGAAGATTCGGGTTCGGAATACCTGAGCTACGGCCTGAGCCCCCGGCAGCTTGAATCCAGTTTTTACATGGAGTCAGCGGCTAATTATTCCAAGGAGATCAACGAGAAACACTCTATCAACGGCTTGTTCGTATTCATGATCAGGAACCGGCTATCGGCCAATTCCTCCGACCTGCAGGAATCGCTGCCCTTCCGCAACGTAGGCCTGGCCGGACGGGCCACTTACTCTTACGACGAGCGGTACTACGCCGAACTTAATTTCGGGTATAATGGATCGGAACGTTTCCACCGCTCGCATCGCTACGGTTTCTTCCCATCGGCCGGCGTGGCCTGGACCATTTCCAATGAGAAATTCTGGGAGCCGTTGCAGGAAACGGTCAGCAACTTCAGGCTGCGGGCCACTTATGGCTTATCGGGTAATGATGCTATTGGCGAACCAAGGGATCGCTTCCTGTACCTTTCCAACGTGAACATGACCGACCCCAACAGAGGCTCCCGTTTTGGAAGGGACAATGAATTTTTCCTGCCCGGCATTTCCATTTCCCGTTATGCCGACCCTGGGATTACCTGGGAAACGGCCACCAAGCTGAACCTGGGCCTGGAAATAGGGCTCTTTGACAAGGCGAATATCATCATTGATGCCTATAAAGATCACCGCAAGAACATCCTGATGGGCCGCACCGCCACACCGGCCGAAATGGGGCTCTCGGCACAGCCGCAGACCAATATAGGCGAGGCGAAAGCGCAGGGGATTGACTTGCAGATGGATTATAACCATTCCATCAATAAGGATTTCTGGATCCAGGTCATGGGCAATATGACCTATGCCACCAGCGAATACGTGGCTTTTGAAGAATACGACTACGACAAGGAATGGTGGAAAAGCCGCATTGGCCATCCCATTACCCAGAGCTGGGGATACATCGCAGAACGACTATTTGTGGACAATGCAGAAGTGGCCAAATCCCCCTTTCAGAATTTCGGAGAATACATGGGCGGCGACATTAAGTACCGGGACGTAAACGGCGACGGGCAGATCAGTACGCTGGACCAGGTGCCCCTGGGTTACCCCGAAACACCGGAGATCACGTATGGCTTTGGTTTTTCAGTGGGGTACAAGGCATTCGACTTCTCAGCTTTCTTCCAGGGTAACGCGCGTTCCTCCTTCTGGATGGATGCGATCGCTACCACCCCTTTCATCCAATACTATTATAGAAACGAGTCACTCATCGGGGTTCCGCAAAATCAACTGCTGAAGGCTTATGCAGACGATTACTGGTCGGAAACGGACCGCGATCTGTACGCGCTGTGGCCGCGATTAAGCACGACAGCAATTGGAACCGACAACAACGCACAAAGGAGTACCTGGTTTATGCGCGACGGTTCTTTCCTTCGCCTAAAGCAAGTAGAAATTGGCTATAACCTGCCCCAGCAAACAGCCGACAAATTATTCATGCAAAACCTGCGGATCTATCTCAGCGGCACCAACTTGTTCACCTGGAGCAGCTTCAAGCTTTGGGATGTGGAAATGGGCGATAATGGCCTGGGCTATCCCAACCAGCGAGTGGTCAACATTGGTCTCCTGGCAAATTTTTAAACAGCAAGCAATGAAAAAGTTTATAAAAAAGATATCGCTCGCTCTGGTGCTGCTGAGTACTTTCAGCGCCTGCAATAATTACATGGATATCGTGCCGGACAACGTGGCTACGATTGATTATGCGTTTCGCCTTCGCAGCACGGCCCAGCGCTTCCTCTTCACCTGTTATTCTTATATGCCGGCGCATTCGGGCATTAACGAGAACGCCGCCTTCCTGGCAGGTGATGAACTTTGGCTCCCTCCCACTAACACCTCGCCTGCCTGGCTGATCGCCCGGGGCAATCAGCGGATCGTGGATCCTTACGTGAATTTCTGGCAGGGCAGCCAGGGCGGACAGGACCTTTATGAAGGAATTCGCCAGTGCAATGTATTCCTGGAAAACATCGAAAGCGTACCTGACCTTCCTATCTGGGAAAGAGAACGCTGGGTGGCCGAAGTATTATTCCTGAAGGCATATTATCATTACTGGCTATTACGGATGTACGGCCCCATCGTGCTGGTAAAAGAGAACCTCCCTATCTATGCGGAGCGGGATGAGGTGCAGATCCCCCGGTCAACGGTTGACGAATGCTTTGACTACGTGGTGTCCTTACTGGACGAGGCCATTGTGAACCTGCCGGATCGTATTGATTTCGAGATAGAAGAGCTGGGCCGGACTACCAAGACCATCGCTCTCTCGGTAAAGGCCAAGGTGCTGATGACCGCTGCCAGCCCGCTGTTCAACGGCAATAGCGATTATGTAGGCTTCAACGGCCCTGACGGCACACCCATGTTCAATACTACACCCGATCCTGAAAAATGGAACCGCGCCCTGGCAGCCTGCCGGGAAGCCATTGAGTTCGCTGAAGGACAGGGGCATGAACTGTATTATTATAACCCTCAGTTCACGCCTTTCGATTTGAGCGATACGACGCTGATCAAGCTGAATATCCGCGGAAGCGTCACTGAAAAATGGAATTCCGAGATCATCTGGGCTAATACCAACAGCATGTCCAGCACCATGCAGGCCCGGGCCACCCCGCGGGGCCTTGACCCTGCACGGGCGGACAACGGGGCTACCTCCGGGCTGATCGCTCCCCCATTGAAGATCGCCCATATGTATTACAGCAGCAACGGGGTGCCTATTGATGAAGATAAGGACTACGATTATAATAACCGCTTCGGACTGCAAATGGCTACCGGGGACGACAGGTTCAACCTGAAAGAAGGTTATACAACGGCTAACCTGCACTTCAACCGGGAATACCGCTTTTACGCCAGCCTTGGCTTTGACGGCGGCATCTGGTACGGCCAGGGCAAATTCGACGATAAAGGCGATATGTTTTTCGTATCCAGCAAACAAGGGCAACCGGCAGCCGCCATTAACCTGGCATCCTATTCTACTACCGGTTACTGGCCTAAAAAGCTGGTGAACATCAATAACGTCATCGGGGAAACGACCTATACCCGGGAAGACTATCCCTGGCCGGTGATCCGCCTGGCTGATCTGTACCTGCTGTACGCAGAAGCGCTGAATGAAGTGCAAGGCCCCGGAGGAGAAGTATACGACTATATTGACCGGGTGCGGGCGCGGGCCGGGCTGGACGGCGTAGTCAATTCCTGGGCGCAGCACAGCACCAATCCCAATAAATACGCGACTAAAGAAGGGCTCCGGGATATCATTCACCGTGAACGCCTGATAGAGCTTTCCTTCGAAGGGCACCGCTTGTGGGACCTGCGGCGCTGGAAAGAAGCCCTGCAGGAACTGAACAAGCCAATTACCGGATGGGACCTGCAGCAGCCTACGCCGGAAGGGTATTACCGGGAGAAGCTGATCTTTAACCAGACTTTTTCCACCAGGGACTACTTCTGGCCATTGAATGAAAACGTATTGCTCACCAACACCAAATTATCGCAGAATCCGGGTTGGTAACACATATCAAGTATCAGGACGCAAGTATCAATAAATTATGAATACGCATAGAATTTTGCCAGGTCTTTTTGCTATCCTGCTGGCCTTTAGCGCCTGCAAGGAGCAGGAAGGTATGCAGCCGGTCAATAAAAACGACCAGCAGCCCGCGAAGGTCAGCAACGTGGAGGTAGAAAACCTGCCCGGCGGCGCAAGGATCAGCTATACGCTGCCCTCCAGCGAGAATATATTGTATATAAAGGCGGTGTATGAGATCCGCGAGGGTGTGGAGCAGGAAGTAAAATCTTCCTACTATAACAGGAGCCTTATTATCGAAGGCTTCCCGGATACGGAAGAGTACGATGTACAGCTTTATACTGTTTCGCGCGGAGAAATAGCGTCCGAAGCGCTTACCATCCAGGTGAACCCCCTGACCCCGCCGGTGGAAGAGGTATTCAAAACACTGGTTATAGAACCTACGTTCGCGGGGATCAAGGTAGACTTTGTGAACGAGGCCGAAGCCAACGTGGTACTCACAATACTGGCCGCCGATTCCATCGGGGACATGCGGACCGTCGACCGGATATATACCAAAGCAATAGCCGGCCAATTTGCTACGCGCGGCTTTGCCGCAGAACCGCGGAGGTTCGGGATATTTGTCCGGGACCGCTGGGACAACCGCTCCGACACCCTGTTTACCGAACTCACGCCCTGGCCGGAGGAAAAGCTCAACGGGACCTCATTCACCATGATCAATCTCCCGGGCGACAATACCGTGCAGCATTGCTGCGGTGACGGGATCAGCGACGTATTTGACGGCAACTGGAACAGTGGAGATGCCTTCCACACCAAACCGGCCAACGGTATCCCGGTAAGCTTCACGTTTGATCTGGGAGAAACGGTGTCATTAAGCCGTATGGTATTCCATCACCGGAGAGGTAACGGCGCCGGTGCAGGCGACGGCGCCTATAAGGCAGGCGACGTAAAGAAGTTTGAGGTTTACGGCAGCCTGGAAGCGCCCGCTTCGGACGGCAGCTGGGAGGGATGGACCAAACTGGCCACCTTTGAATCCAAACAAATATCCAATGATGTCAACGAAAACTTCCAGTTCGCCGTGGTGGACGGGGAAGGATTTGACTTCCCGCTGGGTACTCCGCCCGTCCGGTATTTACGGTACCGCGCTATTGAGACCTGGGGAGGCCTGACCTATATATATATCGGGGAACTGACCTTTTACGGCAACCCTGAATAAGATCAATCAAAATGCAAGAAATCATGAAATTCCATCCTTATAAAACTGCCTTCCGGTGCCTCGGGCTGGCCCTGGCCGCCTGGGGCCTCACCGCCTGCAGCGAAATGGACGATACGTACGACGACTTCCTGGAAGGCGGAGAGATCATTTATGTGCAGGGCGCCGATTCCCTCCGCATACACCCCGGATACAACCGTATCCAGTTAAGCTGGCTGGCCCTCTCCGACCCAACGGTCACCAAAGCAAAAATTTACTGGAATAACCGCCGGGATTCGCTGGAAATCCCCGTCCAAAAAACAGCGGGTGTCGATACAATGAATGTGATGATCGAAAACCTGGAAGAAAGGATCTATTCCTTTGAGATCTACACGTATGATAATGAAGGGCATTCTTCCGTGCCCACCGTGGGAACCGGAGAATCTTTCGGCGACAAGTATAAAAACTCCCTGCTCCCGCGCCTGACCATGTCTGCGCTGTATGCGGAAGAAACCGATACCCTGGAGATCATCTGGGGCCCCGTAGACCCTACCGCCATTGCCGCTGAACTGGCATATACCGATACGCTTGGCAATCCGCGCATATTGGTTCTCCCTACGGAACAAACGGGAGATGATACCACCTGGATCACCGACTATGACCACTCGGCCGAAGGCAGGTTCCGGTTGCGATCGGTTTATCTTCCCCACCCCATGTCCATTGATACCTTTTACACGGAAGCCAAGGATATTAAAGTATATGGCCCGCCAACTCCCTTTGACCGGACGGGCTGGGTAGCTACCGCTTCCAGTTACGATGGCCGCAACGGCCGTACTGATCGCCTTCCCGGCGCGACGCTGGACGGTGTAAACACCACCGGCAGCATCTGGGTGAACCAGATATCTCCCCAAACGGAATACCCGCACTGGATAGCCGTGGACATGGGAGAAGTGAAAACCGAGACGGCCGGCGTGTGGCTGGGCATTCCCGCGGCCCGTTCAGATATTCCTTCGCTTGTTGACATTTCCATAAGCGATGACGGAGAGAACTGGACGATCATGGGACGCTATACGGTCATTAATCAAGCCGGCGTTCAGTATTTTGACTTCCCTGCACTACAGGATACCCGGTATTTCCGGGTGGATTGCCTGGAGTCCGCCGGAGGAAACGTGAACGTGGTCCTTGGCGAAATCGGCGCCTTTTCCCGGTAATGTCACAGGCTCGCCGGATAAATAGGGAACAATTCGCGGTAAATGATTAACTTGTCTAATCTCCGCCGGCTTTTTTAGGGGTAGCCGGCGGATTGTTGCACCAGGGTCGGCCCCATACCTGACTGCTGGCGCGTATTTGCGTGTCTAAGAGATGTATGGGACTTTCTTAATTCAGGGTTTTTGCCGCCGTGGCAAAAACCCTTTTTTCATTCAAGATTTACATGCCAATGACCAGATCTATCCTCAAATGTATGCTGTTATTCGCCCTGATCGCAAATTCCTCCTGCGTCCGGGACACCGGCTTTTCCAAAATGCACAACCTGGATTTTAATCTTGAAGAGGATTACCTCAGGGCATGGAAGACAAAGTACCAAGTGACGGGAAATTCAACTATTTCCTATCTTCGTGCATCTCCGATGCGAAAGTTCATTAGAAATATTGCGCGGAATAAAGTGCTGCAACAAAGCAAAAAAGCAGTTAAGCCTCCGGACATTTAGGTCCGAACAAAAAACGAACTGCAAGGGTTTGTACAAAGTACCGTGCGGATTTGTAAAGCATTCCCTGCAAGTCGTGCAAGGCTGAAAAGAGTTGCAAGGGTTGTACAAAGTACAGCGCGAGCTTGTGCAAAGTACTGCGCGGGTTTGTAAAAAGCACTGCGCGGGTTTGTAAAACGTCCTGTGCAAGGCTGAAAATCGGAAGAGAAAATTTTACCGGAAGGAAGAGAGAGTATGATGGAAAACGCGGATAAATACAATATAGCTTTCCGTAAAGCGCTGGAAACCCTGAATGAGGCGCAGCTGCGGGCGGTGGAGCAAATTGAAGGGCCGGTACTGGTCATAGCCGGGCCGGGTACCGGGAAAACGCAGATACTGGCGGCCCGTATCGGGCGGATCCTTAGCAATACGGATACGGACCCGCATAATATTCTTTGCCTGACTTATACGGACGCGGGGGCGGTGGCTATGCGCAGGCGGCTCTTCCAGTTTATCGGGCCGGATGCCTGGCGGGTGAATATTTATACTTTTCATGCTTTTTGTAATGATATTATCCAGGAGAACCTGGATTACTTCGGAAAATTAAGCCTGGATGCCATTTCCGACCTGGAACAGATCGCGCTGTTCAGGAAGCTCATTGATTCCTTCCCGGCAAATCACGTGCTGAAGCGTTTTCGCGGGGACGCTTATTATGAGATCAGCGGCCTGAAGGATCTTTTTTCGATCATGAAAAGGGAAAACTGGCAGCCGGATTTTGTCTGCCAAAAGGCCGGTGAGTATCTTCAGGCGATCCGGGATGCAGAGCCGGACAGTCCGTACTTTAAAAAATTCAAGTATAAAAAGCCTCCCAAAGCTGCCGGGCCGGGAGCGGTACAGCCCGGCGACCTGAAACCGGCCTTTGACGACGAGGTGGAACGCATGGAGCGGCTAAAAGCGGCGGCCTGCGAGTTTCCCAATTACCAGCGGCTTATGCGCGAAATGGGGCGTTACGATTTCGACGATATGATCTCCTGGATCCTGGAAGCTTTTAAAACGGATCCTAATTTCCTGCTGAATTACCAGGAGAAATATCAGTACGTACTCCTGGATGAATACCAGGATACCAGCGGGGCGCAAAACGAACTGATCCGCCTGCTGGTGAGTTACTGGGACACACCCAATATTTTCGTGGTAGGCGATGACGACCAGTCCATTTTCCGTTTCCAGGGAGCCAATGTGGAAAATATTGAGCAGTACCATACCCGGTATGCCCGGGATCTTTACAGCGTGATGCTCCTGGACAACTACCGATCCACCCAGCCTATCCTGGATGCCGCCCGCGTTCTCATAGAACACAATACGGAACGGATCCGGCTGCCAGGCCTGAGCAAACATCTGCTCGCAAAAAACAGCTCGCTGGCAAAGGATGTACTTCCTGAAATTCATGAATACCAGACACAGCTGCACGAATTCGCCGGCATTACCCGGCAGGTTAAAAAGCTGCTGGACCAGGGTCTGCCTCCGGCGGAAATTGCCATTATTTATAAGGAACACCGCATCGGGGAGGAGCTGATGCATTATTTCCGCCTGGAAAACATCCCGGTTTCAGCGCGAAAAAAGCTGAACGTGCTGAAAACGCCCTTCGGGCAGAAGCTGCTCAATATCCTGCGTTACCTTTCCCTGGAAACGGAGGCTCCTTACAGCGGGGACGAATTGCTGTTCCATATTATGCATTATGATTTTTACGGCATCTCCCCCCTGGAGACGGCGAAGATCTGCGTAGCGGTGAACCGGCAGAACCGCGCCGGGAAAGAACAAACAGCAATTCGCCGGCATATTGCCGAACTGGCGGCCGGGCAGCAAAGCCTCTTCCAGGCGGAGGGGCAGGCCGAAATAGCGCGGCTTAGCAACGATATCGAGTACTGGATCAAGGCGGCAGAGAATCTCACGCTGCAGAATCTCTTCGAAAAGATCGTGCTTCGCGGCGGCATCCTGGGCTACGTGCTGCGATCGCCGGATAAGAACCTTTACCTGCAAATCCTTTCGGCCTTGTTCAATTTCCTGAAGGAAGAAAGCCGCCGCCACCCGGAAATGAACCTGGCGGGCTTTATGCGGCAGATTGACCTGCTGGAAGAACACGAGCTGCCCCTGGAAGTAAGCCAGGTGATCTTTAATGAGCAGGGCGTTAACTTCCTTACCTGCCACGGCTCAAAGGGCCTGGAGTTTGACCAGGTATTTCTCCTGGGCTGCAACAGTCAATCCTGGGAAAAGAAAAAAAAGCGGGCCAGTGGCTACAAACTTCCGGACACCGTGTTTTCTTCGGCCAGGGACGCCGGAAATGAAGAAGAACTTCGGCGCTTATTTTACGTGGCCATTACCCGCGCCCGCAGTCATCTTCATTTGTCTTATTGCCGTTACGATGCCGCTGGCAAGGAACTGGAACATTCGGTTTTCCTTGCGGAGATCATGGCCGGCACCGGCCTGCAGCCGCTTCACCGGGAAGTGCCGGAAGAGGAATTGCTTCCTTTCTTCGCCCTGAATTTTTCGGAAGAAGAGAAACCGGCCATCGGCCTGATAGATAAAAACCTGGTTGACAGCGTGCTGCAGAATTACGCACTCAGCGTGACCCATTTAAGCAATTACCTGGAATGCCCGCTCCGGTTTTATTTCCAGAACCTGCTGCAGATACCCAGGGGGAAAACGGAGTCCCTTACCTTTGGTTCGGCGATCCACTGGGCTCTGGAAGTCTTCTTCCGGAAGGTAAAAGAGGAAGGAGAATTTCCGCCGAAGGAACAGCTGCAGGAAGATTTCGGCTGGTACATGAATAAGAACCGGGAATCATTTACGGCCGAGCAATATGCGCGTCGCATGGAATACGGGAAAAAGATCCTTCCCGACTACTATGACCGGTATATCGAGGAATGGCCGCGTGTCATTATCCCGGAGATCACGGTTCGCAATGTGGAAATAGGGGGCGTTCCCATCAAGGGAAAAATTGACAAGCTGGAATTCGATGGAAAATCCGTGAATGTGGTTGACTATAAAACCGGGCGCTATAAAAATGCCAAAGAGAAGCTGAAGAGCCCGGATGAAAAGAACCCCAACGGCGGCGATTACTGGCGGCAGGCTGTCTTTTACAAGATACTGATTGACAATGATCATTCCCGGAACTGGACCGCACTGAGTTCGGAATTCGATTTCGTGGAACCTGAGAACGATGAATATATAAAGCATAAGATCTTTATCCGCCCTGAAGATATCGAAATCGTTACCGGGCAGATAAAAGACACCTACGCAAGGATCCGCAACTACGAATTTGATACCGGCTGCGGGAAGAAGGACTGCGAATGGTGCAATTTTGTTCGTTCCAATTTCAGGGACCTGCCGCAAATGCCTGCCATCGAAGATGAAGAACAATGATACTTGTTACTTGATACTATATCGCATATATTTGCAATCCGTAATTAGCGTTTTAGCTTAGCTTATCATAATGAGAACCATACAATTCAGAGAAGCCCTGCGCGAGGCCATGAACGAAGAAATGCGCAAAGATGATGCGATTTTCCTGATGGGCGAAGAGGTAGCCGAATACAACGGCGCCTACAAGGTAAGCCAGGGAATGATGGACGAATTCGGGGCCAGGCGCGTGATTGATACGCCCATTTCTGAATTGGGCTTTGCCGGGATAGGTATTGGCGCAGCCATGAACGGCCTGCGGCCTATCGTGGAATTCATGACTTTCAACTTTTCACTCGTTGCTATCGACCAGGTGATCAACGGCGCGGCCAAGATCCTGCAAATGTCAGGCGGCCAGTTCTCCGCTCCCATTGTGTTCCGGGGCCCTACGGGCAATGCCGGCCAGCTCGGAGCCCAGCACTCGCAGTCCTTTGAAAGCTGGTATGCCAATTGTCCGGGCCTGAAGGTAGTGGTCCCTTCCAATCCTTATGATGCGAAAGGCCTGCTGAAATCCGCGATCATTGATCCCGATCCCGTGATCTATATGGAGTCAGAACTGATGTACGGCGATAAGGGCGAAGTGCCGGAAGACGAATATTATATTGACCTGGGACAAGCCCATATAGACCGTGAAGGCACGGATGTTACCCTGGTAGGTTTTGGCAAGATCATGAAAGTTGTCCATGCCGCCGCAAAAGAGCTGGAAAAAGAGAATATCAGCGCCGAAGTCATTGACCTGCGCACGGTCAGGCCGCTTGACTATCCTACTGTCCTGAACTCCGTGAAGAAGACCAACCGCCTGGTGATCGTTGAAGAAGCCTGGCCGCTCGCCAACTTTTCAACGGATATCGCTTTCAGGGTACAGAAAGATGCGTTCGATTACCTGGACGCCCCGGTACTCCGCATAAATTGCGCCGACACTCCGCTGCCCTATGCTCCCACGCTGATCGAAGCCGCCCTGCCGAACGCAGCAAAGGTGGTAAAGGCAGTGAAAGAAGTTATGTACATTAAATCCTAAGACATGTATACAGGTTTAACGCACTTCCATTCCTACTGGGCCTACCTGGCTTTCCTGCTGCTGCTGGTAGCTATTATCAATTCCCTGCTGGGCCTGACGGGAAGAAAAGAATTTAAACCAAAAGATCGCAAGATCGCTGTTTTTGCCCTTGCCGCCGTTCATATCCAGGCCCTGATCGGCCTGGTGCTGTATGTGCTGTCCCCCTACCTGCGCCTGATGGCCGGCGACCCGTCAGCGGCCATGGGCGTTGCTTCCACCAGGCTTCTTGCGCTGGAGCATCCGCTGATCAATATCATTGCCGTGATCCTGATCACCGTCGGCTTTTCCCGTCATAAAAAACTCGCGGCTTCCCCTGCGAAGTTTAAAAGCATTGCCATTTTTTACCTTATCGGGTTGGTGTTAATCATATCCCGCATCCCCTGGCAAAACTGGCTTTAACGGTGTTCTTTTAGCCCCTGCCTTCACAAAAAAATGCTTACATAGCGTTTGCTATGCGCGCATTTTCTTGCTTTGTCAGGAACTAAAATAACGCGGTTAAAGGGGGTGGATCTTTACCGTATAAACCCTTCGGCCTGCGGCCATCAGTTTATACGGGTGGGGTTCGGCCACCAATCTATGCAGGTGGGGCTCGGCCTGCGGCCATCGATCTATCTGGGTGATGACCCGGCCTGCGTGCCGTTGGTCTATGCGGAGTGCGGTCACATGGGCTTATTTCTTTTTTCCGGCTTCTATGTAGTCTTCGAGGCTGATCTGGCGTTTGATGCTTTCTTCCAGGGAAATAATGGTTTCGGTGCGTTGGATACCTTCGATGGCCTGCAGCTTTTCGTTGAGGACAGCGCGGAGGTGATTGGTATCGCGGCAGACTACCTTGGCGAACATACTATAAACGCCGGTTGTATAATGTAATTCAACTACTTCAGGAATGTCTTGCATTTTTTTTACGGCATCATGATACTCGGAACCTTTCTGAAGATAAATGCCGATAAAGGCGCAGACGTCATAGCCGATCTTTTGCGGATTGATCAGCAGATTGGAACCCGTGACAATGCCAAGTTCCTGTAGTTTTTTCATCCTGACATGTACCGTGCCGCTGGAAACCACCAACTCCTTCGCTATCTCTGTATAGGGCGTAGTGGCGTCATTCATGAGGATAGAGAGGATCTGGAGATCGATATTGTCAATTTGCAAAATCTGGAGCGTCTTTTCAATCATAAATTTTCGTTTTTGCAATTTTACGAAGGTTTTATTATAAATAATGAAATAATTAATTTTTTTTGTTGTTAAATTTGCAAGGAATAGCCCTTTGTATTACATTTGCATCAGTAACAACAACAATGTAGGGTGGTGGAATTGGCAAACACACCTCCTTGTCTCGGTGGCGGAGAGCACGGGAAAATCCGGCAACGGACCAACCGCTCCTTGAAGGTTCGAATCCTTCCCCTACAGCTAACTTCATACAGGTTTATTGATTGGTAACAAAAAACCCCGCAGTTCGCCACCCGGCGAACGGGGGTTTTTGTTTTACACTCGAAATATACTAAATTTTGAAAACAACGCGGTGCTGATTTGCATGGTTCTTAAATAAACTTACTTTTTTTTATCGATTTGTAAATGCGACCCGGCCTTGGCTGTCCGGCTTACTGTCCGTACTTCTCCGTATATTTTCTGTAAAGTTGTTTTTGCTTGTTATCCAGATCTATTTTCCTGCCACGGATAAAAGCCGCTTCCACCTGGTTGCCCCGCATATCGAGCGCATCACCGGCGGAAATGAAGAGCGTCGCATCCTTTCCGGTTTCAAGGCTTCCCGTACTGGCTTCAATGCCCAGGATCCGGGCGGGTTCCAGGGTAATGGCAGACAGCGCCTCTTCGGGGCTCAGCCCGTAAGCGGCGGTCGTCCCGGCCATAAAGGGAAGGTTCCGCAGCTGCCAGTAGCCCCAGGTACTGATGCAGAATTGTACGTCTGCTTCCTTCAGCAGGGCGGCGCGTTTGTATGGCAGGTTTACGTCGTCATCATCGCGGGCAGGCAGGGAATGCGGATCGCCCAGGATAACCGGTACCTGGTTCTCTTTCAGAAATTCCGCAACCAGGTGCGCCTCATTTCCCCCGTAGATCACAGGGCGAATGTTCAGTGAACGGCTCCAGTTAACGGCGGCGAGTATGTCTTTTGCACGGCCGGCGCGGATAAACAATTGCTTCTCCCCGGTAAAGATGCCCTTAATGGCTTCGAACCGAAGGTTTTTTACCGCGGGCGAGGATAGTTCCCCGTAGGCTTTGGCCTGCCGGAAGAACTCCTTCAATGCCGAGAGGCTTTTTTCAGCCTGTTCACGCTGCTTTTCCCGCTCTTCGTCTTCCGCAGCTGCATTGATACTCATTCCGGGCCAGCTGATCCACAAGCCGCCGTCCATTTTATAGGCCGCGTCTTCCCAATGCCAGGCATCCAGCATTACCACGGACGAGGTTCCGGAAATAACGCCTCCCTGGGGTGCGACCTGGGCCAGGAGTACGCCGTTGGAGCGTACCGTAGCGGGAACATAGGAGTCCGCTTCATAGGCCACGATGGCGCGTACGTTGGGATTAAGCGACCCGGTTTCGTTAAAATCCCGGGTGGCGCGCACTGCTTCTACCTCGGCAAGGCCCATAATACTATGGCAGGCGATAAAGCCGGGGTATACATGCTTGCCGGCGGCGTCAATGATGGTCGCGCCGGGGGCATCCAGGGAACCGGCAGTGCCAATCCCGGTAATCTTTCCGTCTGCAAAAAGGATAGCGCCGTTTTCAATGACCTTTCCATTTCCCACATGGATCATAGCGCCCGTGATCAGCACGGGCTTTTCCTGCGAAGGAGCCGGAATAATGGTGGGCTGCGCCAGGGCAGGCAAAGAAATAACCAGCAGCAGCGCCGCGATACAATAACGAAGCATGGGATTAGTCTTTAAATTCATCAAATACATCCTCGCAATGGTAGTAAACTTTCTTTTCAGGGGCGGGCTTGCGTGTTTTTCCGCCGTTATGCTTTACATTCAGCATTTCCCGGGTAAGGCGCACCCGTTCCTTCCGGACCTCCTGCCGCATCAGCGAGTCCTGCGCCGCATCGTAATAAGCGATCCCGTCCACGAAGGTCTTCTCTACCCTGGCATAGATGGAAAGCGGGTTTTCCGTCCAGATTACCAGGTCGGCGTCTTTGCCAGCCTTTATACTGCCTACACGGTCATCTATATGCAGCATTTTCGCCGGGTTGAGGGTAACCAGTTTCAGGGCTTCTTCTTCGCTAAGCCCGCCGTACTTCACCGCCTTTGCCGCTTCCTGGTTCAGCCGGCGGGCCATTTCCGCATCGTCTGAATTAATACCGGTAAGAATACCCATTTTATGCATAATGGCAGCGTTGTAAGGAATGGCATCTTTTACTTCCATTTTATAGGCCCACCAGTCGGAGAATGTAGATCCTGCCGCCCCATGAGCTTTCATTTTATCGGCCACTTTATACCCTTCCAGGATATGAGTGAAGGTGTTTACCCGGAAATCCATGGAATCAGCTACCTGCATGAGCATTGCGATTTCTGATTGGACATAGGAATGGCAGGTAATGAACCGTTCATCGTTCAGGATCTCCACCAGGGCATCCAGTTCCAGGTCACGCCGGACATTTCCGCCGTCAGCCCTGGCCTTTTCATATTCCCTGGCTCGCTGAGAAGCATCCATCATCACTTGCTCAACGCCCATACGGGTTTGGGGGAAACGTGTGGTCTGGTTATCGCCCCAATTGGATTGTTTCACATTTTCGCCCAGGGCGAATTTTATAAAGCCGTCGGCGCCTTCGAATTTAAGGGCTTCCGGCCCCATCCCCCAGCGTAGCTTAATGAGCTGCGTTTGCCCGCCAATGGGATTGGCCGAACCATGCAGGATGTGCGAAGTGGTCACGCCCCCGGCCAGCTGCCGGTAAATATCGATGTCCTCTGAATTGATCACGTCTCCAATGCGTACCTCGGAAGATACTGCCTGCCCGGCCTCGTTTATCCCGCGCGTAGCCGCAATATGAGAATGCTCGTCCACGATCCCGGGTGTCAGATGTTTTCCTCCCGCATCTATTACTTTTGCCCCTCCGGCGTTCAGGCCCTGGCCTACCGCGGCTATTTTCCCATTGGCGACGAGTACGTCGGCATTTTCAAGGATGCCTTCCGCCTCATTGGTCCACACGGTGGCATTCCTGATAAGGACTTTTTCCTGGCGGGGCGGCTCCTCCCTTCCATAAGCAAGGAAGGGATAAATCACGGCGCCGGGAGATCGGGGACCTGTCTCATCCTTCTCTTTTTCCGCTTTGGCATCCTCCGCATCACCTGTCCGCATTGCCGACCAGGCTGCTGTTTCCCCGCCTGGCAAGGTAGCCTGTCCTTCCAGTTTCAGGGGGCCCTGGCCGGAAGGCGCATTGCCGGAAGAATTGTGGCCGGCGATCAGGCCGTTCAGCCGGAGCGTCCCGCCGGCGGCCTCTTCCAGGTTTACCAGGAGGCTGAACAAGTCCCCTGTCCTGCTGAAGACGCCTTTGGCTTCCTCGCTTCCCGCCTTTATTTGTATTTCGGGATCGACCGGAGAACCTGATACGGTCATTTCCATCTCCGGGACGCCGTTCACCTGCAGTTCATAAACACCTCTGATATCGGGAAAGTCAAGATCATTCACCTGGTAGCGGTTTCCTCTCACCCAGTTTTCATAGATCACATTATCTTCATCAAAAAGTTCCGAAGAAGTAATGATAAAATTGGCCAGCTTTCCTTCTTCAAGTGTACCAAGCTGCGCTTCCATGCCAATCAGCCCGGCCGGCACCTCCGTGAGAGACCTTAATGCCTGTTCTTTGGAAAGTCCGCAGGAAACTGCTTTACGAAGGTTTTTCCAGAAGTCCTTTTCCGCTCCTTCGGAAGTAAGCGCAAAGCGAAGCCCGGCAGCTTCCAGCCTGGCGGGGTTAAAGGGGCCAGTTCCCAATGCTTCATTTGTGCGAGGCTCACATGCCTGGCGTCGTAGGGGTCTTCCAGATCAAAAGCTTCGGGAAAATCCAGGGGAACCACCAGCGCCCCGTTGCTTGCTTTTACCAGTTCAAGCCGCTGGTAGGAATCACCGTTTCCCCGAAAGATAAACTGGACTTGAAATTCGTCTCCCACATGGTCGGCACGGAGAATATCCAGGACGTCCGCGGCTTCAAAAAAACAGGGCAACGTCTTGTTTTTTTGAAATGCCTCCAGGGAAAGATTGCTCGCTTCTTCACTTCCACCAGCCTCGTACCAGTCCGCATCGTACCAGGTTTGCCTGAGCAGGGCAATGGCTCCCATCAGCGAGGTTGGATAATCATTGCCCGAACTCCCTTTATTGAAAGAATAATGAGTGGCCGCTTCCTCTTTTATCAATTCCTTGTTATCCCGTTCCTGCCCCAGGGTCACAAATACCGAACTCCCGCGGGCAATCCCATCCTTATTATGCGAAAGAACCGCCCCGAAACCCAGCTTGCGGAGTTTTTCGGCTTCCGCTCCATCTACGGAAAAATGCTCCCTCGCCGCATATTCGGGCCGGATAGCTTCATTCCAGCCATAAGCCCCGCGTTTTTCGGACAGGAACTGCGGAGGAGCATTCCAGTTGCGACGGCTTTGCTCCCGCGGCGGCAGTCCGTAAGAAGTATAAAGGTCAATTAATGAGGGGTAAATAAACTTTCCTTCCAGATTTCTTATCACCGCTCCTTCCGGTATCCGGACATTGGCCCCGACTGCTTCGATCTTCCCCTTCCGGACCAGCAAGGTACCTTTCTTAATGACGTTGCCGGCGCTCACTACGATGGTAGCATTGGTAAAAACAAACAAACCCGGCCTTTTGTCCTGCACCCCGTTCTCCGGGAAAGTTTCCTGGGCAGAAACACACAGCGGATGCATATTAATGAAAGAAAGGAGAAAGAAGACGGCAAGTAGGGCTTTTTTCATACCAGGGCAATTTTAGGAAAGCCTAATTTATTGAAATATTGCCCGCCCGGCAGCTCGCTCTAGTGTAACTTTCATGTTACTTGCGGCGAGAAAATTTTCTACCGGGCGTTTTGAATTAAAAGTTTTCTTTCCCATCTTTGGGCCAGTGGTTTATCAGACGATACATACAGGTTGGCGGTGGCATGAAACAAAACATGCTGCAGGCTTTTGTGTGGATTAACCTTTCAAAAGAAAAAAAGAAATATTTATATAAAAGCCTGTCGTGATAAGCGACGGGCTTTTTTGCTTCGGGAGGAAAATTTCTCCTGGTTCAGGCTAAAGAAAACGATTCAAGCAACAATAACAGACCAATGGCTCAATACTCACTTCGTTCCACACACAAAACCTTGCTAGCCGATACGGCTACGCCCGTAAGTATTTACCTGCGGCTCCGGGATGAATTCCCCAATAGTATTCTCCTGGAAAGTTCGGACTACCACGCACGCGGGAACAGCATGTCCTTTATCTGCTGCGACCCTATTGCGCATATCAGGATCGAGGATGGAATGTTCCGGGAACAGTTTCCCGATGGCATTAGCCATGCTTATCAATGCGATGAAATTGATATTCCCCAAAAGATCAGCGATTTCGGAAATGCCTTCCGCTACGAAACAGACAAAAAATTCAATTTCAGCACGGGCGGTTTATTCGGCTATTTCACCTATGATACGGTACAGTACTTCGAGGATATCCGGCTCAGCACACCCAAACGGCCTGAACGGGCCATTCCTGAAATGCAGTACCATGTATATCGCTATGTTATCGCCATCAATCACTTCAGGAACGAGCTGCATATTTTTGAGCATCATGCGGAAGGAACGGAAGAAAAACCGGGAGGCATTGAGCGGATTGAATTGCTGATCAGGAATAAGAATATCCCTGAATACCATTTCCGGACGGAAGGAGAAGAATCATCCAACATGACGGATGCCGAATTACTGGACATCATGGACAAGCTAAAAGCCCATATAGGGCGGGGAGACGTTTTCCAGATCGTTCCGTCCAGGAGCTTTAGCCAGGCATTCCGGGGGGATGAGTTCAATGTTTACCGGGCGCTGCGGTCGGTAAACCCTTCACCCTACCTCTTTTACTTTGATTATGGCAATTTCAAATTATTCGGCTCATCGCCCGAAGCGCAGCTTACGGTAAAGAACCGGGTAGCCACCATCTATCCCATCGCGGGAACCTTCCGGCGCAGCGGAGACGACGAGGCCGATGCGATCCTGGCCGAAAAGCTCATGGAAGACCCCAAGGAGAATGCCGAACACGTGATGCTGGTTGACCTTGCCCGCAACGATCTGAGCATACACTGCGATAAGGTGCAGGTGGAGAAATTCCGCGAGGTGCAATATTACTCCCATGTGATCCACCTGGTTTCGACGGTGTCAGGCAAACTCCGGGACGAGGTCCCACCATGAAAATAGTGGCTAAGACTTTTCCCGCGGGGACACTCTCCGGAGCCCCCAAGTACCGGGCTATGCAGCTTATTGACGAGCATGAAAAAGGATCTCGGAGTTTCTACGCAGGAGCCATCGGCTTTATGGGTTTCAACGGAGATTTTAACCATGCGATCATGATCCGGTCTTTCCTGAGCAAGCAAAATGTGCTGCATTTCCAGGCAGGCTTTGGTTTCGTGGCGGACTCGGTACATGAAAACGAGTTACAGGAGGTGAGCAATAAGCTGGCTGCCTTAAAAAAAGCAATTGAAATGGCGGGAGATATTTAGTCCCCGGAGATATATGGAAAAAATACTTATACTGGATAATTACGATTCATTCACCTACAACCTGGTACACCTGGTCCGCGAGATCGGGGGCTATGAGCTGGAGGTACACCGGAACGATAAGATCACCCTGGATGCAGTGAAAGACTACGATCGCATCATTCTGTCCCCCGGCCCGGGAATCCCTTCCGAATCGGGCATTTTATGTGATCTTATCAGGGAGTATGCGTCCGTTAAACCTATCTTTGGCGTATGCCTGGGCGAACAGGCAATTGCGGAGGTCTTCGGCGGCACATTGGTAAATCTTCCGAAAGTGATTCACGGGGTTTCGGTGGAAACCGAAGTGCTGGACGAAAGCGAGCCTCTTTTCCGGGATGTCCCGAAGAAGTTCAAATCGGGGCGTTATCATTCCTGGGCCGTTTCGGATAAGGATTTCCCTTCCTGCCTGAAGATCACGGCGAAGGACCCGGATGGCACGGTAATGGCATTAAGACACCGGGAGTACGATGTCTGCGGCGTGCAATTTCACCCGGAATCGGTCCTTACGGCGCATGGGCACAGGATCATGGAAAACTGGTTAAATAGGAGCATATGAGCATTCTGGATAAGATCGTTTCCCGTAAGAAAGAAGAAGTAGAAGCAAATAAAAAGAGCCTGCCGGTAAGCCGGCTTGAAAGCACTTCGCATTTCAAACGCAGCCCCCTTTCCTTCAAAAAAGCGCTGACGCGCCGGGGCGCCTCGGGCATTATAGCTGAATTTAAGCGCCGCTCGCCATCCAAAGGCCTTTTAAACGGGCATGCGGATGTGATCGCCACTGCATCCGCTTATGAACTGGCCGGCGCCTCCGCTCTCTCCGTATTGACGGACGTGGACTTTTTCGGCGGCAGCAATGAAAACCTTGAAAAAGCCCGCGCGGCGGTAACAATTCCCATTCTCCGGAAGGACTTCATCATTGATGAATACCAGCTGTTGGAAGCAAAGGCTATCGGGGCGGATGTGATCCTTTTGATCGCTGCCATTCTGAGCGTACATGAAACAGAAAAACTTGCCCGCTTTGCCCGCTCGCTGGGGCTGGAAGTACTCCTGGAAGTACACAATGAGCAGGAACTCGGACATATCAATCATTTTGTAGACGTTGTAGGGATCAATAACCGGAACCTCAATGATTTCAGCACCGATGTGCAAACATCTTTTCGCCTTGGGGAATTGCTTCCGGCTTCCGCCGTTAAAATATCAGAAAGCGCTATCAGCCAGCCTGCCGTTATTGTGCAGCTGAAAGAAGCCGGTTTCCGCGGTTTCCTTATCGGGGAAACGTTTATGAAGGAAGCCGATCCCGGCAAAGCATGCGAGGAATTTATTAAAGCGGTGAATACATTATAAGGCTAAGCAAGCCCGGTAACGCGAAGCAGGGCCGGCCTATTTTTCTTTACTGAAAAGCCATTTCAGCAGGTCCGGCTCCGCAAAGGCGTTTTCCCAGCTTTCATGACCGGCCTCAGGATATTCGGTATAGGTGACATCCGCTTCCAGCCGTTTCAACTCATCCACCATTTCGCGGGAGTACTCGGGCCTTACAATATTATCCCGCGCGCCGTGAAAAACCCATAGCGGAACTCTTTCCGCATATTTCTCACAATCTTCCGGGTTGCCTCCGCCGCAGATGGGAACAGCGGCGGCAAATTTTTTGGGCTGGCGTGCCAGTAATTCAAAAGTACCCATACCTCCCATGGATAAGCCCATCACATAAATCCGTTTCTCATCAACGGCTTCCATTTTTGTCAGGTAGGTGGTGAGGTCCATGACCAGCTCCAGCGATTTGGTGGGATCGTCGGGGTAGTCAAAATCAAAGCTGGCGCCCGCCTCCTCCCTGGTGATCTTTACCGAAGACCAGAAGTCAGATTCCGGACACTGCGGGAAAACTACGATGGCAGGATAATTGCTTAGCACATCTTCCTTCAGAAACAGGTCTGAACCGTGGGTAAGCTGTTTTTTATTATCATTCCCGCGTTCGCCGGCCCCGTGAAGGAAAATTACCAGCGGGTACTTCTTTTGGCTGCCATAATCGGCAGGATAAAGCATACGATACAATAAGGTGTCCCCTTTTTTGGTAACGTATTGTTTAGCAATGAATTCTTCGGAGTCCTGGGCCATGGCAACGGAAATGCAGAGGAAGGCAAACAAAATGCTGGCAATTGCTTTTTTCATTGTACAAAGGGGAATTAGCACGTGTTATAAACCGGTTGGTGAAATTAACAAAAATAATGCAACACTCGTATATTTGTAAACTTAAATCAGGCAGTAAATGAAAGAAAGCGGATCAAAGGAAAAGGCAGTGCTGGTGGGAGTGATCCGGCCGGAACAAAGCCCTGAACAGGCACAGGAGTACCTGGACGAACTCGCTTTCCTGGTTGAAACTGCAGGCGGCGTTACTGTCAAAACATTTACCCAGCGCCTGCCTGTCCCTGACACGAAAACATTCGTCGGTAAGGGAAAACTGGAAGAGATCCAGGAATATGTAAAAATGGCCGAAGCCGACATCGTGATCTTTGATGATGAACTCAGCCCCTCCCAGACCCGGAATCTGGAAAATTTCCTGCAGGTGCCTATCCAGGACAGGAGCCGGGTGATCCTGGATATTTTTGCAAAAAGGGCGCAGACCTCCCAGGCAAAAACCCAGGTAGACCTGGCGCGTTATGAATACATTCTCCCCCGCCTTACCCGCATGTGGACTCACCTGGAGCGCCAGCGGGGCGGCACCGGCACCAGGGGCGGAGCCGGGGAAAAGGAAATTGAAACCGACCGCCGGGCAGTCCGGAACAGGATCAGCGTATTAAAAGAAAAGCTGTCGAAGATCGAAAAGCAAAATGCCACCCAGCGCAAGAACCGCGGCGAACTGGTAAGGGTGGCCCTGGTAGGTTATACCAACGTGGGGAAATCCACGCTTATGAACCTGCTGAGCAAATCAAGCATTTTCGCGGAAAACAAATTGTTCGCTACCCTGGACACGACGGTCCGGAAAGTAGTGTTCCACAACCTGCCCTTCCTGCTATCGGATACGGTAGGGTTTATCCGTAAGCTACCCCATCACCTGGTGGAAAGTTTTAAGTCCACGCTGGAAGAAACGCGGGAAGCGGATATCCTGATCCATGTGGTGGATATTTCACACCCGAATTTCGATGACCATATCCGGACCGTTAATGAAACGCTGAAGGAACTGGGCGCCGGGGATAAATTAACGATCACCGTATTCAATAAGATTGACTTGTATAATGCCGGGGAAACCGGCCTTAATCTGGACGAGTTCAAGCGGACCTGGATGGCCAAAGAAAACGCTCCCGCCGTTTTTATTTCCGCTACCGGCAGAGAAAATATTGAAGAACTTCGCGACCTGATCTACGAAAAGGCCAAGGCCATTCACCTGAGCCGCTATCCGCACGATGGCCTGCTCTATCCTGACTTGCCCGAAAAAGAATAAGCGATCGTCGGGACTGCATATGCGAATTCCGGAAATTTTATTAGTTTTGTAATGACCATTACATTAATGGGCATTAAATTAATGGCTATTAAGTTAATGCCCTACAAAAAACAATGAAGTTTTACGATAGAAAGCAGGAATTGGCTATTCTTCAGTTGAATACCAGGCAGTCTGAAAAAACCGCCTGTTTCACCATGATGGTGGGAAGGCGACGTATTGGCAAAACAGCATTACTGCTCGGAATTCGGTAAAGAATACGGCACCTACTTTTCAATATTGCAGCTAATCGCCTCAGGTAAGACTTCGCAAAGCGAGATTGATTCCATTATTGGCAAAAATACAGGCACATACCTTGTAAACCTCGAAAGAGATTATTCTCTTATCACGAGGAAAAAGCCAATGTTTTCAAAGCCCGAAAGCCGCAACACGAGATGGAGTATCAGCGATAATTATCTGCGATTCTGGTTCCGCTTTATCTTTCCCAATCAACTGCTTATTGAAATGAGCAGGCATGAATTATTGCGGGAATATATTGAGAAAAATTACGAACAGTACAGCGGCTTACTATTAGAGCAGTATTTCCGGGAAAAATTAGCCCAAAGCGAACGCATAACGGATGTGGGCAGTTATTGGAATAATAAGGGCGAAAACGAAATAGATCTGATAGCCCTCAACAGGCTTGATAAAACAGCTATTGTTGCAGAGGTTAAACGTAATTCCAAAAAAATCAGTATCGCGCAGCTGGAGGCAAAAGCAAGGGCAGTAGCAAAAGACCTGGCAAAATATAAAACGGAGCTGAAAGCTTTTTCAATAAAGGACATGTAGCCCTGAGCCCTCCCTGTTAGTCGCCGGCATAGAGCAGGAATACGGCCGGGCGCTTGTGGAGGTCAGGATGGGGCTGACTTTTCCATTCGGCGATTCTTCGCGTGGCGATGAATTCGGTATCGGTGGTCAGATCGCAGGAAATGCTCAGGGAAGCAGTTGCATGACAAGCCCCGAGCAGGTCTTCCAGCAGCTGGTTATTGCGAAAGGGCGTTTCAATAAAGATCTGTGTTTGCCGGAGTTTCCGCGAAGCCCGTTCAAGTTCCTGTATTTTCCGTATGCGTTCGGGGCGGGGAATAGGCAGGTACCCCTGGAAGGCAAACTGCTGCCCGTTAAAGCCGGAAGCCATTAAACTTAAGATAATGGAACTGGGCCCTACATAAGGAACCACCCGGATGTTCTTTTCATGGGCCCGCCGGACGATCAGCGCGCCGGGGTCGGCGACGGCGGGGCAGCCTGCTTCTGAAAGCAAGCCGACATCCTTCCCCTGCAACACAGGCTTTAAGTAATCGTCAATGGCTGCATTATCTGAATGTTTGTCATAAACATGAAGCCGGAGTTCGTTCATGGGCGTGCGTATCCCCATTTGTTTCAGAAACCTGCGGGCGGTTTTCCCGTTTTCCACGATGAACTCATCCATTTCCGCAATGGCCGCCTGCAGGCCCGGCACCAGGGAATTTTCAATCGCTCCTTCACCAAGCGGAACCGGAATCAGCAGCAGCTTACCTTTTTTCATCTGTTCATTTTTATTTGCGGGCATTGACAAATGTTCAATCTTTTTCGTAAATTACAAAGACCACGGATTATTCTAGTCAGCAACCGGTATGAAGAAACTGCATGAAACCTGGTTTGCCGAAGGCAGAATTGACTTCGAACTGAAGAAATATATGCTTTTGGCCTATTTGCAGGAGGTGAACGGACACTTTCACCGGAACAAGCTTTACCCGCACCTGGCAGACCTCATTTTCCATTATAATAACCTGCGTGCTTTCAGGGAAAACAAGGACTCGCTTCAAAAGAGTTTCCCCAGGCGGTTGAGCAAGGCCGACCTCAAACAGCTGAAGCTCATTTATGATAAGATCGTCTCTGATGATAGCATGATGCAGGAACTGGAACAGATCATTGATTACGCGCTTGACAAAATGGATCTTTCGCTGCGCGAAGGGAAAGAGATCTACGATTACGTGGAACAGCAGTTAACTGTTTTCCCGGTGGGCGTACTGCCGCTCAACCCGGCGGAAGGCTATATTTTTATGACCAATGGCAATAACAGGGAAACCAGGGTTTACGAATTCCAGGTGACCTTGTTTGAGCGTGATTCCGAACGCTACCGGGGCATTCATACCTTATTTCTCTGCAAGTACCGGAAGAATTTCATCCATACGTACGAGTATATTAAGAGCGATCTTATCCGCAGCCGGGAAAAATACGTCAACCCGGCGGTTTACGGGGTGGAAACCGGACTCGCCTTTCCCGTGGAGGAAACACTTTTGCCTGTCGCCAAGCGGTTTTTGGTGAAATATATTTCGAATATTAGCTGAATCTTGAAATTATTTTTTGTATTTTTGTCTTGCCGCCGAGACAAATCTTCATCCAGGAGGGACGTATGCAATACGCCCCTTTTCTTTTTTAGGCTTCTGCGGCCAATCCCATGCCGGCCTTTTCCTGCCTGTGCTATTTATATGCGCGCCCCTTTGAACTACATAAAAAAACCTCTATCTTTGCAGTCCTTTTTGGAGAAGCTCCAAGAAAGGGTTAATTAAATTAGTAAAATGAATACGTTAAGTTATCGCACTGTCTCGGCAAACAAAAAGACTGTCAACAAGCAATGGGTGGTTGTTGATGCTGAAGCCGAGATCCTGGGGCGCTTGTCATCAAGGATCGCTATGGTGATCCGGGGAAAGCACAAGCCTGAGTACACCCCACACGTAGACTGCGGAGATAATGTGATCGTTATCAATGCAGACAAAGTTAGGTTGACGGGAAAGAAGCTGACGGACAAGCAATATGTCCGCCATACCGGCTATCCCGGCGGTCAGAGGTTCATTTCTTCCAAAGAGTTGCTGGCGAAATACCCGGCGCGCGTGCTTGAAAAAGCCGTTCGTGGTATGCTGCCTAAAAACAAACTGGGTAATGCGCTGATCAGAAACCTGCACGTGTACGCAGGGCCTGAGCATCCTCATGAAGCGCAAAATCCGCAGCCGTTAAAATTCTAACGGAAACTCAACCAAAAAATTAAAGAAGAATGAGTACGACCAACACTTCCGGAAGACGGAAAACCGCCATTGCCCGCGCCTACGTGGCCGACGGCAGCGGCGCTGTTATCATCAACAGCAAAGACTACAAAGTATATTTCCCTACCCTTCCCCTGCAGTACATTGTTACCCAGTCGCTTGAAGTGGCAGATGCCGCCGGCAAGTTCGACATTAAGGTAAATGTAAAAGGCGGAGGCATTAAAGGACAGGCAGAAGCCGTTCGGCTTGCCATTGCCAAAGCCCTTGTTGAAATTGATCCTGAAGTTAAACCTTCCCTGCGCGCCAAGGAATTGCTTACACGCGATTCCCGCATGGTTGAACGTAAGAAATACGGTCGCCGGAAAGCAAGAAGGAAGTTTCAATTCAGTAAACGTTAATACAAGGAGGATCATATCATGGCAAGAACAACATATAATGATTTGCTGGATGCCGGTGTGCATTTCGGACACCTTACCCGCAAATGGAACCCTAAGATGGCTCCCTATATTTTCATGGAGAAAAACGGGATCCACATAATTGACCTGCATAAGACCCAGACCAAACTGGAAGAAGCGGCTTCGGCCATTAAGCAGATCGTGAAATCGGGCCGTAAGGTATTGTTTGTAGCTACGAAGAAACAGGCAAAGGACATCATGGCGGAACATGCCAAAATGGTGAACATGCCTTTCGTGACGGAACGCTGGCTGGGCGGAATGCTCACCAACTTCTCTACTGTACGCAAGTCTATCAAGAAGATGACCAATATCGATAAGTTCACGAAAGACGGAACTTATGATAACATCTCCAAGAAAGAGAAGCTCATGCTGCAGCGCGAGCGTATTAAGCTGGAAAAAGTACTCGGCGGTATCGCCGACCTTAACCGCCTGCCCGCCGCCATTTTTATCGTGGACATTAAAAAGGAACACATTGCAGTTTCGGAAGCGCTGAAGTTGAACATCCCGGCTTTCGCCATGGTGGATACGAACTCAGACCCGACCCTGATCGACTTTCCCATTCCTGCGAACGATGA
The DNA here is from genome assembly GCF_008033235.1 of Anseongella ginsenosidimutans. Taxonomy (GTDB): domain Bacteria; phylum Bacteroidota; class Bacteroidia; order Sphingobacteriales; family Sphingobacteriaceae; genus Anseongella; species Anseongella ginsenosidimutans. The sequence goes on along the minus strand of NZ_CP042432.1, from coordinate 1,522,262 downwards.
CGCGGCCAAATCCATCAGCCTGATCACCTCGGTAATCTGCAAGGCTATTGAAGAAGGCCTTGACGAACGCCGCCGTGAGAAAGAAGATGAGGCAGACCGCGAAGCAACCGATAAGGCCAAGGCCGAAAAAGAAGAAGGCGAAAAGGAAGTAGTCTCTGCCGAGAAAGGCGGCCGCAAGCGGATCAGAAGGACAGCCGGCGCGGAAAACGAAGATTCTGCCGAGTAATGCCGGTGCAAGACGTATTTGCAAAATTTTAAATAAACAATGAGTGTACAAATATCTGCTGCAGACGTAAACAAACTGCGCCAGCAAACCGGCGCGGGGATGATGGACTGCAAGAAGGCCCTTACGGAGGCCGGCGGCGATTTCGAAGCCGCTGTGGATTATCTTCGTAAAAAAGGCGCAAAAGTATCAGCGAGCCGTTCCGACCGGGATGCCCAGGAAGGCGCGGTGATCGCTAAAACTACTGCTGACGGCAAGGAAGGCGTCATCATTGAACTGAATTGCGAAACGGATTTCGTAGCCAAGAACGCGGATTTCGTGGCCTTTGCCGAAGACATTGCCAGCCTGGCAATAGAAAAGAAACCCGCGTCCCTTGAGGAATTGCTTTCCCTGGAACTCAACGGGATCAGCGTTTCGGACCGTGTACTGGATGAAACTGGCAAGATTGGCGAGAAGATCGCTGTTTCAACTTATGAAACGCTTTCAGCGCCAAAGGTGATCGCCTACATTCATGGAAATAACAGGATTGGCGTACTCGTGGGACTGAGCGCTGACGGCGAAGGTGCAGAGGAAGCAGGAAAAGACGTGGCCATGCAGATAGCAGCCATGAACCCTGCCTCCGTTGACAAAGATGATGTGGATGAAGCTACGGTGAACCGCGAGCTGGAGATTGCCCGCGAACAGATCCGCGCTGAAGGTAAACCCGAAGAGATGGTGGATAAGATTGCCCAGGGCAAGCTCAATAAGTTCTATAAGGAGAACACCCTGCTGAACCAGGAATTTGTAAAGGACAGTTCCAAGACCGTCCGGCAGATGCTGGAACATGTACAGAAAGGACTCAGCGTCACCGCATTTAAGCGGAAGATGCTCGGTTCCTAAATATTAGGCTTTAATCCCCGACACTGATCGGGGATTTTTTTATCTTCACGTCATTAATAGCAGCATGCAATACAAAAGAGTACTTCTGAAACTGAGCGGAGAGTCCCTGATGGGAAAGAAAGACTATGGTATTGACCAGGACATGGTGGCCCAGTATGCCGAGGATATCAAAGCGGTAGCCAAAAGCGGTGTGGAAGTGGCCATCGTCATAGGCGGGGGCAATATTTACCGCGGCCTGGAAGCTGAAAAAGGGGGGATGGATCGTGTGCAGGCGGATTATATGGGAATGCTTGCTACGGTTATCAACAGCATGGCGCTGCAGGATGCCCTGGAGAACACGGGCATGAAAACCCGTCTGCTTTCGGCCATTAATATGGAGCAGATCTGTGAACCCTTCATCCGGCGCAGAGCTATCCGCCACCTGGAAAAGGGCCGCATTGTGATCTTTGGAGCAGGCACCGGAAACCCTTATTTTACAACAGATACCGCCGCCTCATTAAGGGCTATTGAAATTGAAGCTGACGTAGTGCTGAAGGGAACACGGGTAGACGGCATTTATACAGCCGACCCTGAAATAGTAAAAGACGCTGTACGCTTTGACAATCTCACGTACACGGAAGCTTACGAAAAGGGCCTGAAAGTAATGGACATGACTGCTTTTACCCTGTGCCAGGAAAACAAATTACCGATCATTGTATTTGATATGAACAAAAAAGGCAATTTTATGAAGATAACCCAGGGTGAGCTTATTGGTACCCTGGTACATGCCGAATAATTTATCATCAAATTGAATCAGCCATGAACGAGTTAGTACAATTACATTTATCAGAAGCGAAAGACGCGATGCGGAAAGCCGTTGCTCATACGGAAGCCGAACTTGCAAAAATACGGGCGGGAAAAGCCATGCCCTCCATGCTGGACAGTATTCAGGTTGATTATTATGGCAGCATGATGCCGCTGAACCAGGTAAGTAATGTAAACACGCCTGATCCGCGGACCATTGTGGTACAGCCCTGGGAAAAATCCATGCTGCAGCCTATTGAGAAGGCCATCATGGAAGCCAACCTGGGTTTCAACCCGCAGAATGACGGCAGCCTTATCCGGATATCCGTTCCGCCGCTTACGGAAGAACGCCGCAAGGACCTGGTAAAGAAGATCCGCAATGAAGCGGAGCAGGGCAAGATCGCCGTTCGCAACATCCGGAAGGAAGCGAATGAAAAGATCAAGAAATTAACGAACGAACATGTTTCCGAAGACGAGATCAAGATCGGGGAAGACGAAGTCCAGAAACTGACCGACCAGCATATCAGCAGTGTTGACAAACTGTTTGAAGCAAAGGAAAAGGACATAATGACCGTTTAAAGACGGAAGATCCGGGCTGCAGGAGGAGCAGGATAAAACCTGTCCGGCCGGGACAAGCAGCATTTTTTAAAAAGGAAGGAATCAAAATCCTTCCTTTTTTGTTTTCTCTCAATATAATTATTCACACACACCAAACCTCGTTCATGAAAATATTGTATGCTTACCTGAAGGATCATAAATGGCTGCTGCTGTTTACCCTTCTGCTAGCCACCATTAACCAGGTATTCTCCCTGCTTGACCCCCTCATTTTCAGGCATGTAATTGATAATTACGCCATGAAGTTCAATGAGCTGACCTCTGAAGAATTCTTTAACGGCGTACTGCTGCTGCTGGGAGCCGCCATAGGGGTTGCCCTGGTATCGCGGATCGCCAAGAACTTCCAGGATTATTTTACCAATGTGATCGTGCAGCGTACCGGCGCCAAGATGTACTGCGACGGTCTGGGGCATTCCCTGGAATTGCCTTACGAAGTATTTGAAGACCAGCGAAGCGGCGAAACGCTTGGCATCCTTGTAAAGCTCCGCACCGACGTTGAAAAATTCATTATCTCCTTTATAAACGTGGTATTTACCACGCTTGTGGGTGTCGTCTTTGTGAGTGTTTACGCGATGACGGTGCATTGGCTGATCGCGCCGGTTTATTTGGCCACGGTACCTATTCTGGGCCTGCTTAGCTCCGCGCTGAGCAAGCGCATTAAAAAGATGCAAAGACGCATTGTGGATGAGACTACGGCCCTGGCCGGTTCAACTACCGAATCGCTCCGCAATATTGAACTGGTAAAAAGCCTGGGGCTGGCTAAGCAGGAAATTGGCCGGCTGAACACAACGACCACTAAAATACTTGGCTTCGAGCTGAAGAAGATCAAGTATATCCGCAGCCTGAGTTTTATCCAGGGGACTTCCGTCAACTTCCTGCGGAACTCGATCCTCTTTATTATGCTGTACCTGATCTTCCGGCAGGAAATTACCGTAGGGCAATTCTTTTCCCTCTGGATCTATTCTTTCTTTATTTTCGGCCCGCTGCAGGAACTGGGAAACATTATCAATACCTACCGGGAAACAGAAATTTCCCTGGCCAATTTCCAAAGCATTTTAGCGCGCCCGAAAGAAAGGCGCCCGGCTCATCCGGAAAAGATCGGCGACATCCGGTCCCTTCAATTCGATAAGGTAAGCTTCCGGCACCAGAGCGCGAACCGGAATGCGCTGGAGCATATTTCCTTTTCTACGGGGAAGGGCGATACCATTGCCTTCGTTGGGCCTTCCGGCGCCGGGAAGACAACGCTGGTAAAACTGCTGGTTGGCTTGTATCATCCTCAGGAAGGCGAGATCTTTTACAATGGCTTTTCCGACCGGGTCGTTGACTTTGAAGAGTTCCGGGAAAACATCGGGTTTGTTACCCAGGACACGCAGCTTTTCTCAGGGAGCATCCGGGAAAACCTCCTTTTTGTAAATCCTTCCGCTACTGATAAGGAATGCATGGAAGTATTGAACAAGGCAGCCTGTCAGTCCTTGCTGGCCCGCGCTGACAAGGGCCTGGATACGTTGATCGGGGAAGGCGGAGTTAAGGTTTCCGGAGGCGAAAAACAGCGCCTTTCCATTGCAAGGGCCCTGCTGAGAAGGCCGAGCCTGCTGGTTTTTGACGAAGCTACCTCAGCGCTTGATTCCATTACTGAAAAGGAAATCAGCCAGACCATCCGTGATGTTTCCGAAATGCAGGACCATATCACCATTATGATCGCGCATCGCTTATCCACGATCATGCATGCTGATTGCATTTATGTGCTGGAAAAGGGCCGCATTGCCGAATCCGGGAAACACGCGGAACTGCTGGATAAAAAAGGCCTTTATTACGCCATGTGGCGGCAGCAAGTGGGAGAAAAAGGCCGGGATGCATCATTTGCCCCGACTTCCGTATAGCGTTATTCTGGAATGCCGGCCAGAACGCCGATCGCATCCAGCCATTTTACGCAAAGCAAAGGCCACTCGGAAAAGGGAAGTTCTTCAGAACCTAGTCCCAGGCCATGCCGCCCTTCCAGGAATATATGAAGTTCTACCGGCACTTTTGCCTTGCGCAGGGCCTGGTAAAACATGATGCTGTTCTCAGGAGGTACCACGGTATCTTCCGTAGTATGGACCAGGAAGACCGGCGGTGTCCGGGGGCTTACCTGCCTTTCGTTGGAGAATTCAAGGACCAGGCTGTCAGAGGCGTTCTTGCCCAGCAGGTTCACGCGGGAGCCCTGATGGGCATAGGGAGGCAGGAACGTGATCACGGGGTAAACCAGTATGGCAAAATCCGGCCGCGAGCTGATCTTTTCCAGCGGATCTGCTGCGTCAGGGTCGCCCCCGGTGAAATGCGTAGCGGCTGTACTTGCCAGATGCCCGCCGGCCGAGAATCCCATAATACCTATTTTGTCCGGGCTCAGATCAAGTTTCCGGGCCCGGTCTCTCACCAGGCGAATAGCGCGCAGCGCATCTTCCAGCGGAGCGGGATGAAGGCCGGTTGTATCACCGGTGCCTGACACCGTATGGTACTTCAGCACGACAGCCGTAATGCCCAGGCTGTTCAGCCACCCGGCTATCTGTTTACCCTCGTGATCCATGGCCAGGCCGCTGTAACCGCCTCCGGGACACACCACAACAGCAATGTCAGCTGCATTCTGCCTTGAAGGGCTGTAAAAGGTTACTGTAGGAATGAACTCGCCCGGAGCGTAGGACTTTCCGGGCCATAAAGATTCTTCAGCAGGCTGGGCGCTGACCTGGCATAATGCAAAGATTGCCATCAAAAGCAGGGTAAACTTTCTCATCTGCCATGAAATTAAGAAATCTTTTCCCAAAACGCAGCCTTTTTATGCTGTTGTAAAAAAAAATTCTTTAGCACTTGATTTTCAGGGAGGGTCAGTTCGGGATCCTCTCCCAGCAGTTCCTGCACGCATTCCCGGGCTTCCCGGAGAATTTGCTGATCCTTGGCAAGGTTGGCCAAACGGAGGTCCAGCATACCGCTTTGCCGGGTCCCCTGCAGATCGCCCGGCCCCCGGAGCTTCAGGTCGGTTTCGGCAATTTCAAAGCCGTCATTAGTGCGAACCATCGTTTCCAGCCTCACTTTGGCTTCTTTGGAAAGCTTGTTCCCGGTCATTAGAATACAATAAGACTGCTCGGCGCCTCTTCCGACTCTTCCCCGGAGCTGGTGGAGCTGCGACAGGCCAAACCGCTCGGAATTCTCGATCACCATAACGCTGGCGTTAGGAACGTCCACGCCTACTTCGATCACCGTGGTAGCCACCATAAGCTGCGTCTCCCCTTTCAGGAAGCGCTGCATCTCAAAGTCCTTTTCAGCAGGCTTCATTTTTCCGTGAACAATGCTTACCTGGTACTGCGGACGCGGGAATGCACGCACGATCTGATCGTACCCTTCCATCAGGTTCAGCAAATCCAGCTTTTCCGACTCTTCTATCAGCGGGTACACAATATAAACCTGTCTGCCCCTGGCAATCTCCTCCTTCAGGAAGCCCAGCACACGCAGCCTTCCCGACTCGTAACGGTGCGTCGTGATTATGGGCTTGCGGCCGGCCGGCAATTCGTCTATAACAGATACGTCCAGGTCGCCGTAAACGGTCATGGCCAGGGTACGGGGAATAGGCGTGGCCGTCATGACCAGGACATGGGGAACCTGCCGGCTTTTCTTCCATAGCTTTGCACGCTGTTCCACGCCGAAGCGATGCTGTTCGTCCACCACCGCCAGCCCCAGCTGCCTAAACTGAACAGATTCTTCTATCAGTGCATGGGTACCGATCAGCAACGGCAAGGTGCCGTTTTCCAATTGTTCAAAAATCACTTTCCTTTCGGACATTGGAGTGGAGCCGGTCAGCAGCCCAGCCTGCAGATCCATTCCTTCCAGCAATTTTTTCACCGAGTTAAAATGCTGCATGGCAAGCAGCTCTGTGGGGCCATCATACAGGCCTGCCAGCCGTTATCTATCGCCAGCAGCATGCTCATAAGCGCAATGACGGTTTTCCCGCTTCCAACATCCCCCTGGAGCAGGCGGTTCATCTGGAAACCGGAAAGGGTATCTTTTCTGATCTCTTTCAATACGCGCTTTTGCGCCCCTGTAAGCTCAAAAGGAAGTTTCTCATTATAAAAGGTGTTGAACTGATCCCCGACCTTATCAAATACAATTCCTTTAAACCGCCGTGTCCGCACCTGTTTATAATAAAGCAGCTTTAACTGGATAAAAAACAGCTCTTCGAACTTCAGGCGGGCAATAGCCCGGTTCAAAGCCTGTTCATTGGGAGGGAAATGAACATGCCGGATGGCCTCCCCCTTTGACGGAAGCCGGTGTTTCTCCAGCAGGTAAGCAGGCAGGGTTTCAGGGATCTCCCCGCTTACTTCAGCCAGTATGGCATGCTGAAGGCGCATGATCCCCTTACTGTCCAGGGCGAATTTCTTCAGCTTTTCCGTGGAAGGGTACACCGGCTGCAAGGACGTATTGAATTCCTTCTTATTTTCCGAAAGCAGTTCCATTTCCGGATGGACCATGCTTACCTTCCCGTTATAAAAAGTAGGTTTTTCAAATACTACGTAGCGCTGGCCGGTTTTTACATAGCCGTCTATCCACTTCAGGCCCCGGAACCAGATCAGCTCCATTCTACCGGTTTCATCTTCAAAGCGCGCCACCAGCCGCTTTGATCGTCCGCTTCCGGCCATTTCCTTATGCGTTACCGTACCGGCCAGCTGAATATACTGCATGTCGGCGTTAATTTCCCCGATGGTATAAAAACGGGTCTTATCTATATAGCGGAACGGGTAATGCAGCAAAAGGTCTTCCCAGGTAAAAACGGACAGTTCTTTTTTCAATACGTCCGCCCTGGAAGGGCCAACGCCTTTCAGGTAGTCAACGGGAGTAAGCAGAATTTGGGAAGCCATAGTATCAATGCGGCTTTCTTTTCAACTTTAATAAATTGCCCCAGTTAAATATGACCACTGCGCATAAAAGCACCAGGTAGGACACTACCTGCAGCGGGCTGGTTTGATCGCCAAAATATATAAAAGCTACGGCAAAAGCTACAATAGGATTAATGTAAATAAGGATTCCTACCGTGGACGAAGGGATCCTGATCAGGGCGAAAAGGTTCAGGTAGAGCGGGATCACCGTAAAAAGCAGCGCGATAATAAGAATATTGACCCAAAAACGCGGTTCCGCGGGAATGGCCTCATGTTGCAGAAAAAAAGCGGGAAGCACCAGGGCAGAGGCCAGCAGCAGTTGTACGGCAAGCAGGTTAAACCGGTCAATCCCGCTGATCTTTCGCTGAATGACCAGGTAAATCGCAAAAAGCAACGCCACCCCCACCGACCAGGCCACTTCTGTCATAAATCCCCAGGAAAGAATAAGTACACTAATAAGGCTTACGCCCATTGCAATCCACTTTCTACGGCTTATTTCCTCTTTCAGCAGCAGGAAACCGAATAGCGCGGTAATAATAGGACATACCATATAGGCAAAGGCGGCGGCCTGGAGGCTCACCTGGTTGACCACGTAAATAAAAGATAACCAGTTGCCAATTAGCGCCACTACGGAAGCAATGACAAGCAAAGTCAGCTGGCGCCTTTGCCCGGGAGGCAATTGTCTGATTGTCATCCGGTCTTTCATCAGGCTTTTTTTCCGGAAAAACAGGATGGCGGCGCAAGCCAGCAGCAGCGAAACGAAAATGCGGTAATAAAGAATGGTCCCGGCAGAGTATCCGCTGATATTCCTGAGGGGGATCGCGAAAAAACCCCACATAATAGGAGGAAGTATCGCGGCTATGAAGTAATTCAGATTGGGGTCGCGCCGGTTCACTTCGCGGCAATTACCGATATCTCAACCTGAACGCCTTTGGGCAGTGCGGCTGCCTGAACTGTTTCCCGAGCGGGAAAATTGCCGGTAAAATGCCGGCCATACACTTCATTGACCGCGGCAAAGTCGTTCATGTCTTTCAGGAAAATGGTCGTTTTAACCACGTTTTCAAATCCCAGCCCGGCAGCTTCCAATATGGCGCCCAGGTTTTTCATGACCAGTTCCGCTTCTTCCGCGGCATCCCCTTTAAGCAATTCGCCGGAAACCGGATCCAGCGCTATCTGGCCGGAAACAAACAAAAATCCGCCTGCCAGTACGGCCTGGTTATAAGGACCAATGGGAGCAGGCGCCGATGGGGTATTGATTATCTTTTGCATACTATTTGGAAAGCCAGTCAATGATCTTATAAATAAGGCCGGCCAGGAATAATACGGCAGCAATCCGGTTGATCCAGTGCATCACCTTTAGGTTGAAACTTACCGGCCTGTCGGGGTCTTTTTTCCTGAAAAAATACATCCTGGATATATAATGCCGAAGCGCGTAATTTGTTTTACCCTTTGGCCTGAAATAGAAAAAGGGGCCTTCATAAAGCCCCTTTTTCTTAAAGAAATTAAATTCTTTGCTTATTGGATCTTGATTTCCACACGGCGGTTTTGTGAACGGCCTTCTTCGGTATCGTTAGACGCTACCGGGCGTGATTCACCATAACCAGAGGTAGAAAGGATCCCGGAATCAACACCTGCGTTAACCAGGTATTTCTTCACTGAGTTAGCCCTTCTTTCGGACAAACGCTGATTGTAGCTTTCAGTACCTTCAGCAGAAGCATGGCCTTCCAGCGCAACGTTAGTTGAACCGGCGCTCAGTTCTTCAGCCAGCTGATCCAGCGTGCCATATGACTCAGGACGGATCTCAGCGCTGTCGAAGTCAAACTGAATGGTGTTTTCACCAATTTCAGCTTCTACCGGGCAACCATTGTTATCAGCAGGTCCTGCTTCGGTGGGGCACTCGTCTTCGTGATCAAATACACCGTCACCGTCGATGTCCATTGCACGGCCTGAACCGTCAACACGGGCACCAGCAGCTGAACCGGGTTCTTTGTCGAAGTAGTCAGATACACCGTCACCGTCTTCGTCAGCTTTCAGCGTGTTCAGGTCTTCTTCAACAGTTGATACGCGACCTTTGAGTGCTTCCACTTCCTGGCGAAGGGTTTCGTCATACAGTTCGTCATACATAAGGGCAATGGGGTTGGCCCATTCCAGAGCGGGTTTCTCCTTGTTTCCAAGAATGAATTCCAGACCTGCATAACCATAGCTGTACTTGTCGAAAGAACCGTGGTTAGCCCAGGTACCGTCAACGTTGTCAGCATTCAGGAAGTGCATTTTGTAACCAAGGTCCAGGTTAACTACTTCACCCAGTTTGAACTTGATACCAGCGCCTACAGGAATAACCTGTTCGGTGCGGTCACCTTGTTCAGTACCGTTAACGGTAGGAGTGTAGTTAGCAAAGTGAAAACCTGCAGTTACAAAGAAGTCAACTGAATTCTTGCGGCGCAGGAAGTCAATGGTACCAACGTTAGCGGTTCCTGAAAGACCTGCCTGCCAGGCAAGATCAGTTTCGTACTCGCCAGTGCTGGAAGTCCATTCTGCGTCCGTAGGAGAAGCTTCGCTTGTAGCGGAGAGTGTTCCTCTCAGGAAGTCAGCCTGCAGAGAGAAAGAAGGGGCAAGCTGCTTTTTAATATAGCCGCCATAACCCAGATTCATTTCCCACTTAGAGAAATCATTGTGTCCTCCGGTCAGTACGGTAGGCGCCAGCACACCGGCATTCAACCCGATTGACCAGGTACGGAACTGATTTCTTCCCTCAAAAAGCTTGGGAGCTGTTCCCGTTGCCGGCTCGTCCTGAGCAAACAACGATAGCGAGCATAAAGTCGCAGTAAGCGACAACGCTGCTATTTTTTTGATTGTAGATTTGTTCATAGTTGCTCGTTTTGATTCTTCTGAATTGTGTAATTTTAGCACGAAAATAAGTTATTTTTTAAATTATGAGAAATACTTTTTCAAAAACTGTTCCAAATACCGGGGTTCCAGGCCTTTGTTTTTCTCCTTTTAAGGCCTGATCCGCAGCAAAAATCAAATAATTCACTTTATGAAATACGAAACCATTAATAACGATCTTTTTAAGCTTAACCGCAAAAACTTCACCGAAAAGTTACAAAGCAATTCAATAGCTATATTCCATTCCAATGATGAGTTCCCGCGGAGCGGAGATCAGCATTTCCCTTTCAAACAGAATGCCGATATTTTTTACCTGAGCGGGATTGACCAGGAAAAGAGTGTGCTGGTCCTGTTCCCGGACTGCCCCGACCCCAAGTACAGGGAAGCGCTTTTCCTCCTGGAAACGAACGAACATATAGCCGTATGGGAAGGGCATAAATATACCAAGGAAGAAGCACGGCAAGTATCAGGCATTCAATCTGTTTTCTGGTTGCAAGAGTATGAAAAACTGTTACCCCTGCTCTTACATTATGCAGAAAAAGTTTACCTGAACTCGAACGAGAATGACCGCTATGTACACACCGTTCCCTACCGGGATCTGCGGATGGGCCGGGAGCTGATGGCGGCCTTCCCCCTGCATCATTATGTACGATCCGCCCCAATAATCCGGGCATTACGGGAAATAAAATCTACAACTGAAGTAGAATTGATACGAAAAGCATGCAACATTACGGGGAAAGCCTTCCGCCGTGTCCTGGGCTTTGTGAACCCGGGAGTAAAGGAATACGAGATCGAAGCAGAGATCATTCATGAGTTTATCCGCAGCCGGGCCAGCGGACATGCTTATCACCCTATTATCGCTTCGGGCGCCAGCGCCTGTGTGCTGCATTACGGGGAAAATAATAAGGAATGCAAGGACGGGGAGGTGATCCTGATGGATTTCGGGGCCGAATACGGTAATTATAACGCGGACCTTACCCGGTCCATTCCCGTTAACGGCAGGTTCACCGACAGGCAGCGCGCGGTGTACAATGCGGTGCTGCGGGTGATGAAGGAAGCGATTCAGCTGCTGGTACCCGGAACCGTGCCGATGGAGTACACTAAAGAGGTGGGAAAACTCATGGAAAGCGAATTGCTGAGCCTGGGCCTGATATCCCGTCATGACGTGGAGAAGCAACGCGAGGAAGCGCCGGTATATAAAAAGTACTTTATGCATGGTATCTCCCACCACTTGGGCCTTGATGTGCATGACATTGGCCATCGTTACCAAAAAATGGCTCCCGGCATGGTGTTTACCTGCGAACCCGGTATTTATATTCCCGAAGAGGGGCTGGGCATCCGCCTGGAAAATGATATCCTGATTACTGAAGATGGAAATATTGACTTGATGGGGGGATTCCGGTTGAAATTGAGGAGATAGAGGATTTGATGTTGCTTCGCAACGGTTTATAGTTTAAAGTTCAAGGTTTCTAGTTCAAGGTTTAAAGTTTAAAGTTTAAAGTTCAAGGTTCGAAGTTTAAAGTTCAAAGTTTATAGTTTTTAGTTTTTTTTGGGGGAGGGTAGTGTTTCACAAATTTATACAGGTTGAAGGTGGGGGTTGCGGCAGCGGTGGTTAGTTGTTCCAGTAATTGTTCCCTGGTGATATCGCGCATGCGGTTTCTGGTAATGAGTTGCCATGCTTTGGAGGCTAGCAAAACCGGCTTGACTGTGCTGGAAACCGCCTTCCTGTGCAGGTTTATTTGTGCAATTATTTCCCCAATTTGCTCACTTCGGGTGGCCACTGACTGTAAAACGGGAACCTGCCATGTTCCCGGGGGACGGTCATGAAGCATTCGCTGCAGGACTATGGCCAGTTCCCGGGCACCTTCCCTGTCGGACTTATTAACAACGAAGATGTCGGCAATTTCCATTAATCCGGATTTTAATACCTGTATCTCATCTCCCGATTCAGGGACCAGCACCACCAGGGTGGTATCGGCCAGGGCAGCTACTTCTACTTCTGACTGGCCCACGCCTACCGTTTCCACCAGGATGTAATCGAAGCCGAAAGCTTTCAGCACATCCACGATCTCAATACAGGTACCTGACAAACCACCAAGGGAGCCCCTGCTGGCCAGCGAACGAATGTATACGCCCGGGTGGGAAAAATTCGGCTGCATCCGGATGCGGTCACCCAGCAGGGCGCCGCCATGGAATGGCGAGCTGGGATCCACGGCCAGCACCGCAACGCGCTTGCCTTCTTCCGCCAGCTGCGTGACTATTGCATTTATCAGTGTGCTTTTGCCGCTTCCGGGAGGGCCCGTAATACCCGCCACAACCGTATCGGCCGAAAGCGAAAGGCTGCTTAGCAAGTCCAGGCTGCCGGCCGGGTCGTTCTCCACCTGGCTGATCATTCTTGACAAGGCGCGGAAGCTTCCCTGGTAAAATTCCTGCAAAAGCCGCTGATTATCCATAATACTGCTATATTAGCAATTTTAAATCAATTTTATATGAAGGTAACCGGGTTCAGCTTTATCAGGAATGCCGTTAAAAACGACTATCCCATTGTTGAAGCCATTACTTCCATCCTTCCTGTATGCGATGAGTTCGTCATTGCACACGGAGATTCCGACGACAATACCCTTGACTTATTAAAAGGCATTGATTCGCCTAAACTGCGCATTCTCCAGACCGAATGGGATGAGGGGCTCCGGGAAGGCGGACGGGCGTTTGCCGCCGAAACGGATAAAGCCTGGGCGGCCATATCGGCCGATACCGACTGGGCCTTTTATATACAGGGCGACGAATGCGTGCATGAAAAATACCATGATACCATTCGCCGGGAAATGGAGCAGAACCTTGATGATCCCCGGGTGGAGGGGCTGTTATTCCGTTATAAGCATTTTTATGGTTCGTATGATTATTTCGCCCACTCCAGAAGGTGGTACCGCAGGGAGATCAGGGTGCTGCGCTACCTGCCGGGGGTGCATTCCTACCGCGACGCCCAGGGCTTCCGGATCAATGACAGGAAGATCAGGGTAAAGCCTGTTGACGCCGCTATTTATCATTACGGCTGGGTAAAACCTCCCGAAGGCCTTACCGGCAAAGTGCGGAACTTCAATACTTTTTATCACGATGATAGCTGGATAGAGCAAACCTTCCCGGAAAGCAGCGTTTTCGATTATGGAAACGCCGACAGGCTGGTACATTTTACGGGGACGCACCCCAGGGTAATGGAACCCAGGGTGGAAAGAACGAACTGGAAATTTTCGTTTGATCCAACTTCACTCCGGAGGAAAACTTCTTTCCGCCGGAAACTACTGCAAGCCATTGAAAACCTTACCGGTTACCGGCCGTTTGAATACAGGAATTACAAGGTTGTCAAAAATAAAATCTTTTAGGCTGGAATTTTGTAGCATTATTCCCGCTTGGCTCGTTAAGTGCAAGAGACACGATCCTCATCTTAACTATTGTTATGAACAATAAGAAAAGTGTATCTATCATAATTCCCAATTATAATGGGAGAATGTTGCTGGAAAAGTACCTGCCTAATACACTGGCCGCCGTTCAGCATTCGGGTGCGGAATACGAGATCATTGTGGTGGACGATTGCTCCCAGGATGATTCAGTCGGTTACCTGCAGGAAAACTACCCGGCGGTAAAGGTACACGTGAACGGCGAAAACCGGGGATTTTCATTTACCTGCAACCAGGGGCTCCGCATGGCTTCCAAAGACCTGGTACTGCTGCTCAATTCCGATGTGCAGCTGACGCATGATTATTTTGATAAGCAGTGGAAGTACTTTGACCATCCCGATACCTTCGGCGTTATGGGAAGGATCATGAACGTTAAGCGTAACAAGATCGAAGACGCGGCGCGCTACCTGAGCTTCAGCGGATGCAAACTGAAAGCAAACCGCTTTTTCTATTCAACAAATACCTACGGTTATACGACTACCGCCTACTTGTCCGGTGCAAACGCACTGATAGACCGGATGAAGCTGCAGCAAATCGGGGGGTTTAACGAGATTTTTTCGCCTTTTTATTCCGAAGATTTTGAACTCAGCCTGCGGGCCTGGCGATTGGGATGGAAATGCTATTATGAGCATTCGTCCATCTGCTATCACCAGATTTCCGCCAGCACTAATAAATACAAAACACCTAACTGGGTGAAATATATTTATTACCGGAATAAGTTTTTGGTACATGCCATCCACCTGGACGGCCCGCTCCTGTGGATATGGCACCTGCAGATACTGCTGGTTGATTTTCTTCCCAAGCTCTTACTGGGAAAGACCTGGATCATCAAAAGTTACATTGCTTACTTTAAGCATACCAAGGAAATAAAACGGGCAAAGAAGGACATGAGTTCGCTTATGCTCGAACATAACAGCAGCCTGACGGTAAATGATGTAATGATTGAAATGCGGAAATCAATGGCTACCCAGGAAGTGGTATGGTTGTAACCATTCCTACGTCCCGAAGGAGTTCTTTTTCCATCCCGCCCCATTTTTCACGGAGCGAAATAATATTCAGCGCATCAGCAAAAGGTGTTGGTTTGGAACGAAGCGTGAGGCGCTGGTAATGATGAAAATAAATACCCAGGGCCACCTGGATAGGTTTAATATCGCCGAAATTGACAAACCGCTGTTTGGTACGGCAAAACAAGTCAAAGTCAGCAGCCTGGATACGTTCATCCCAAAGCCCTATCTTATCCAGAACCGATCGCTTCATAAAGATGCTGGATCCGCTGAATCCTTCCACCGTTTCATTCCCGAACCGTTCGTAACGCTCCCGGCAAAAACGGTCCCAGTTGCGGTACATGAGCCGGAACATCGCGTACAGAGAGGCATAATTGGTTCCGAAAAGGGTGCGGAGAGGATATTTAATATACTTCCACATTTTATGAACGCGGTGCTGCACCTCGGGGTTTTCCATGAAATCATTGCTGGCGAAGGACACAACATCCAGCTCACGCTCTTCCATAAGGCGGAGTATCCGGGTATCCCAGTCAGTAGACAGGATCAGGTCATTATTAAAAAAAGCAAGATAATCGCCGGTAGCCGCCCGTATTCCCTGGTTCTGGCAAACCGGGTACGAATAATTTTGTTTATTCACGATCACCCTGTCGGCCCGCTCCTCGAAAAATTCCCTGGAGCCGTCCGTAGACATATTATCAACAATAATCAGTTCGAATTCGCCGTTTGTTTTATCTTTAAGATACTTATAAAACAGCTTGTTCATTCCCAACTGGTTATGTATAGACGTAATAATACTGATCATAATGCCTGTTTTCTATTCAAACCGCGCTGTGTTTCAAAAATAAGAATTGTTTCGCGAAATAACGACTTCCGGGCCCGCCAGATTTCCATTGGGCGCGGCGCGAGCGCCGCGATTACCACGCCCGGCCGCAGGAATGCTGTGGCCGAACTGAGCCAGGCCCGGGCTGCACAGCGCGCCCGAACAAAACACGGCTGGGCAAACCGCGACAGCGCGATGGACAAAGCCCGCGCCCAAGCCCCGGCCTGTCCGAAACGAGCGATGTTGATCCTCGTGGCTATGCCGCAAGGATCGCCTGAGCGAGAGCAGACAGGCCGGGGCGGCGCGGGCGGCGGGCCGGGGTTAAGCGCGGGCGGCGGGCCGAGCGCTTTTCGCCTTAAATTGATAGCTTTGCAGAATTAACTTATTAGATGAAGACGTATTTCAGACTATTATCTTTCGCCAGGCCCATTGAGAAGTTCGCGATTCCGTACGTACTATGCATGCTGCTTACGGTCGTTTTCGCCACGCTGAATCTGGCCCTGCTGGCGCCCCTGCTGACCACCCTTTTTAACAGCGGAGCCGATGCGGAGCCGGTGCCCAGGCCGGAAAGCTGGACGGACGTCGTGGGATACCTTTCCTATTATTCGCAGCGCGCCGTAGAGGCATACGGGACCCTGGGAGCCCTTAAGATCGTCTGCGCCACCATTGTCGTTTCGGTACTGTTCGCCAATGTGTTCCGGTATATTTCACAGCGGATCATGGAAAACCTGAAGATCCATACGCTTTTGAACCTGAGAAGAACCGTTTTTAATAATGTCATGGACCTTCATACCGGCTACTTCAGCAACCAGCGGAAAGGCGACATTATATCAAAAATATCCGCCGATGTACAGGTTGTTCAGTTCTCGGTAACCGCTACCCTGCAGGTTGTCTTTAAGGAACCGCTGCAGTTGTTTGCCTACCTGTTCATGCTTTTCTCGATCTCGGCCAAGCTCACGCTGTTCTCCATGCTGGTGATCCCGGTTTCGGCTTTTGTCATTTCGATCATCGTAAAACGGCTGAAGCAACAGGCTACCCAATCCCAGCAGCTTTACGGGCAAATGATCAGCCTGCTGGATGAAGCACTCTCCGGCATTAAGATCATCAAAGCCTTTAATGCCACTCAGTTTACGAAGAAAAAATTCGACGATGAAAATGTACGATATTCAAGCCTGGGACGACGGATGGCCCGCAGGCAGCAATTAGGTTCACCCGTTTCGGAGTTTTTGGGCGTAGTAATGGTGGCCATCATTGTTTTGTACGGCGGACAGCTGGTACTGGAAGGAGAATCCAACCTAAGTGCCGCCGACTTTATTGCCTATATCGGTATCTTCTCACAGGTAATGCGTCCCGCCAAAGCGCTGACCGAATCGTTCAGCAATATTCACTCCGGCATCGCCGCAGGCGAACGGGTGCTGAGCCTGGTGGATGAAGAACCCGCCATCCGTGATCATCCGCAAGCAGTGGCTGTCGCCGGATTCCATGAGGCCCTTAAGCTGGAAAATGTTTCCTTCTCCTACCCTTCCCGGCCAGTACTTAAAAATATAAACCTGCAAATTCCAAAAGGTAAAATGGTTGCCCTGGTTGGGCCTTCCGGCGGCGGTAAATCTACGCTGATGGATCTGATCCCCCGCTTTATAGAGCCCGGCGAGGGCCGTATCCTGCTGGACGGAAAAGATATTCAACTAGTTAAGATGGACTCCCTGCGGGCGCTGATGGGCATTGTGAACCAGGAATCGGTATTGTTTAACGACACCATTTTCAACAATATCGCCTTCGGAAAGCTGGAAGCCAACCAGGAACAAGTAGAAGCTGCCGCCCGCATAGCCAATGCACATGATTTTATCATAGAAACGGAAAACGGTTACCAAACCAATATCGGCGACCGCGGCGTAAAACTTTCCGGCGGGCAGAAACAACGTATCTGTATAGCGCGGGCGGTATTGAAAAACCCACCTATCCTGCTGCTTGATGAAGCCACTTCCGCCCTGGATACCGAATCGGAAAAGCTGGTGCAGGAAGCCTTGAACAATTTAATGAAGAACCGGACTTCGCTGGTGATCGCCCACCGGCTCAGCACCATTCAGAAAGCCGATCATATCCTGGTGCTGGCCGAAGGACAAGTGGTGGAAGAAGGCAATCATCAACAGCTGATGGAGCGACGGGGATTGTACAAGCGACTGATAGAAATGCAACAGGTGGGCAATGAATAATGCGTATTCCTTTCTTCAGGAAATCGGTAAGGAAGAGCATTATTCTTTCCGGTATTCCATCTGCACGCTGGTGTCTAAAAAGGACGAATATTTTGAAATGGTGGCATCCTTCCTGGAAGCCGGGTTCAATCCCGCATCCTGTGAGTATTTGTACATTGACAATACACACGGCAACAGCTATGATGCATTCGCGGGACTCAACTGCTTCCTAAGAAAAGCCCGGGGGAAATACATCATTCTGTGCCACCAGGATGTGCTGCTGAATTTTGATAAACGCGATGCGCTGGAGCAGAGGTTGGCGGAGCTGGACGCGCTCGACCCTCAATGGGGGCTGTGCGGGAATGCAGGGGCCGCCGGTCCCAACTATATCGTATACAGGATCTCTTACCCGGGCGGCTTAACGCAATCCAAGGGAAAGTTTCCGGAAAAGGTGCATAGCCTGGATGAAAATTTCATCCTGGTCAAAAACGAGGCTATGCTGGCCTTGTCGAACAACCTCAGGGGCTTCCATCTCTACGGAACGGATATATGCCTCCAGGCGGCCATGAGAGGATACAATGCCTATGTGGTGGACTTTCACCTTACGCACAAGAGCCGCGGAAATCCGGACGGGCAATTCAGATCGATCAGAAGAGCGCTGATCAAAAAATACAATACGCTCTTTCGCAGCCGCTGGATACAAACGACGAACACCAGCTTTTACCTATCCGGGTCCCGGGCGGGCCGGATGGCGGGAAACGGCCTGTTCCTGTTTTTCTCTCGCATGTGGCACGGATTAAAAAAACGATTGAAATAGTATGGCAAAACCGCTTGTTTCAATTGCAATGTGTACCTATAACGGGGAAACTCATTTGAAGGAGCAGCTGGACTCCATACTTGGTCAACGCTATCCTTCGCTCGAGGTGGTGATCGTCGACGACGCCTCTACCGACGGCACCATGCGGATACTGGAAGCATTCAGGGATCAGGACAGCCGCATCCGGCTATTCCGGAACGATAGGAATATCGGTTTACACGCTAATTTCCTAAAAATACTTTCTTTATGCCGGGGAGAGTTGATCGCGCTGTCCGACCAGGACGATGTCTGGCACCCTGATAAGATCGCCGTGCTGGAACAGGTGATCGGGGATCGCCTGCTCATCTATCATGACTCCGCCTATATCGACGAAAAAGGAAAGGCGACCGGGAAAACGGTCCATCGCCTGCATCGCTTTGTGGAAGGACAAAGGCCGGAACGCTTTCTTTTCCAGAACTGCGTGTCCGGACATGCCAGTATGATGCGCAGGGAGCTTTTATCCATCCTGCCCCCCTTTAACGACCTCATTTATTATGACTGGTGGCTCGCCTATACGGCCGCCTGTACCGGGAAACTAGGTTATACCCCAAAAGTGCTGGTGGAACACCGAATCCATCGTGAAAGCTATACAAGCCGCCACCCGGAAGACCCGGCTCAGCAACGCATTGATATGCTGAAGCATTTCCAGGACCACCCGCTCACCCCGCCGGAAACAGCAAAATTTATCAGGCGGCTGGTGAAAAAGTACCAGGCCAGCAAGGGCAAAAGCTTCTCCTGGCCTCTTTTCTTTACCCTGCTCCTGAACAGCGGCAACTTATTTTACATTCGCAAACGTTCCTTGCCGTCCATGCTGAAACAGCTCGTCCGGGAATGCCGCTTTCCCTTTTACCGGAGGTCCCAAAAATATCCCCCTTCCGGCAAGACCCTGCTGATCATTGACAGCAATGTTCCTTTTCATGACCGGGACTCGGGCTCCAACCGGATCTACCGATTGATCCAAATTTTCCGGTCATTGGGATATCACCTTATTTTTCTGCCCGACGACGGCGCAGCGCCCGAACCTTACCTTACACAACTTAACAGCCTGGGTGTTGAAGTGCTTCACCAATCCGCGGAACGGAAACAATTTTTAAGGGAAATAAAAGGGGCGGCCCGTGAGGCCGGCATTGCCTGGATATGCCGCCCGGAACATAATGCTAAGTATAAATATCTTTTCCGGCACAATTCCCGGCTCAAATGGATATACGATACCGTTGACCTGCACTATATTCGCCTTGAACGTGCTTCAAAGCTCTTTCCCGATCAGCCCAAACTGGCAAAACAGGCCCGGCGCTACCGTGTACTGGAGACGGCCATCGCCGCCAAAGCACAGCTTACTGTCTGCATCACGCATGAGGAGGAGCAGGAATTGCAGTCGAAAGGCATTCCAAATACTTGTGTGATACCCAACATTCATGTCATAAGACCCACACCGGAGGACTTCCACAGGCGGAGCGGGCTGCTGTTCATTGGCAGCTATAAGCACCTTCCCAATGTAGACGCAGCCACCTGGCTTTGCCATACGATCATGCCCCTGGTATGGAAGCATCGCGCGGAAATGGAACTCATCCTGCTGGGAAGCGATCCTTCCGATGAAGTACTAGCCTGTAAATCTTCCCGGGTACACGTTCCCGGCTACGCGGAAGATGTCGCCCCTTATTTCAACGCCGCCCGTATTTTCGTAGCCCCCCTCCGTTACGGCGCAGGAATGAAAGGAAAAATAGGCCAAAGTTTCGAATACGGCCTGCCCGCCGTTACCACCGCCATCGGCGCGGAAGGCATGGGGCTTATCCACGAAAAACATTTGCTGATCGCCGGAGATGCAGAGGCTTTTGCCCGGGAGACACTTCGATTGTATACGGATGAAGCGCTATGGAAACAACTCCGCATGCAGTCCGCCGAAGCATTAAAACCCTTCAGTCCCGAAACCATCTCCCTCACTGTTCAGAAAGCGCTTTCATCCCTGCTGCCATCAAATGAATCGGCATGAAAAAGGTACTGTTTTTCTTCCCTGAGAATCCGCTGGAGAAAAATTCGGGCAACAAGACCCGGGTATTACAGCTGCTTCACTATTTCAGGACAAGGAATATGGAAGTCGATTTCGTAAGCGTAAGCCCCTGGACCAGCATTTGGAGCGAAAAGGATGCAGCGGCCTTATCTGAAAGCGGACTTGTCAGCAATGTCCATGTATTATCCAGAAAACCGCCAAAGAAAAACCTTTTCAGCTATCTCTTTTCCTATAAAAGACACCAGCTCCGGTACCAGCGCAAAACCGACCCGGGAAAAAGCGCTATACCGGTACACAGTAATTATCATATTCAGACCGCTTTTGAGCAGCTGCTTAAAAGCAAGCATTATGACTATATTCTTATCAGTTATGTGTACTGGCACCATCTGATAAGCAACAAGGAACTTACCGCTGGATCGAAGACGATCATTGACACCCACGATTTTATCACCGATCAGCTGCTGCCTGCCGGCGACGGTGCTTTGGGAGCAACATTTGAGGACGAAATAAGGCGAATGTCCCTCTTTGACGAAGTCTGGGCCATATCCACGGAGGAACGCTACCTGTTCAGCCAGTTCTGCGGTGACAAGGTAAGACTGGTCCCCTTAATGCTCGACCCTCCTTTGGCAGATCTCCCCGGCCCGGCGGTTCCCAAAAAATTCGACCTGATCTATGTGGCCAGCGACAATCCACATAATGTGAGAGCCGCCAAATGGTTTTTCGACGAAGTCCATCCGCGGCTTCCGGAACAGGTGCGGCTGTGTGTCATAGGCCGGATCAACCAGCATGTCGGCGAGTATCGGAATGTCACAAAAATATTTTTTGCAGAAGATCTGGATGAATTTTACCGGCAGTCGGTGGTGGCGCTGTGCCCCATGTTCGGAGGCACGGGAGTGAAAGTGAAAGTAGTGGAAGCATTGTCCTACGGTTTACCGGTCGTATGCACGCAACGGGGGATTGACGGACTGCCGAATAAAAGCCGGAACGGCTGCCTGGTAAGTGACGATCCCGGCCGGTTCGCAAAGCATATCATCTCCCTGCTGCAGGATCCGGCTCTGTACACTAAACAAAGCAGGCTTGCGACCGCGTTATTCTCGAGTCACTTCAGCACGGAAAAATGCCGGGGGATACTCGATAAAGCCTTCGATTCCTAATTGGTTGTAATGATTCAGCGATCACTACCGTTACGGTTTGTATGAAAAAAGTATTGTATTTCTTCCCCGAAAACCCCCTGGAAAGAAACGCCGGGAACAAAACAAGAGCGCTTCAGTTGCTTCAGTATTTCAGGGACAGGAAACTTGCGGCGGATCTTATGAGTACGGATCTTTGGCTGAGTCCTTGGAACAGCGAAGACGTCGAAGCCTTCCGGAGGAGCAAGCTTGCCGGAGATATCCGGTTGATGGAAAAAAAGCCGGAGAAGAACAACCTGATCGATTATTTTTTCAACTACAAGATACACCAGATCCCTTACCGGAAGAAGTTCGATAAAAGTCAAATTGGAATGCACAGCCATGCGACCTGGTACTCACGGTCAACGTTCCGCGAACTGGTACGGCAAAACGAATATGATTACATTATTATCAGCTATATTTATTGGGCGGAGCTTATCCATGACATTCGGTCTTTCAGCAAGGCAAGGACAATCATCGATACCCATGACTTCATGACCTCCCAATGCCGGCAAAATAAGCACTTTCAACTGGGGCCGTTTTTTGAGGAAGAGATCAGCCGCCTGAGAATATTTGATGAAATATGGACGATATCGGTTGACGAACAATACTTGTTCAGCCGGTTTTGCCAGGGGAATGTCAGGTGGGTACCGCCCATGCTGGATGCTCCGGCTGTGCCGCTGCCGGCAAATACAGCAGGCAGGCCCTACGACCTTATTTATGTCGCCAGCGACAATCCCCATAACCTGATCGCTGCCGACTGGTTCTTTAAGGAAGTCCATCCCAGGCTTCCGGAACAGGTACGTATCTGCGTGGTCGGCAAGATCAGCTCACATGCAGCCGATCACCCGAACGTGATCAAAATACCCTTTGCAGAAAATATCGGAGAATACTACGATCAGTCGAAGGCCGCTGTTTGCCCCATCCTCAGCGGCACCGGGACCAAGATAAAAGTGGTGGAGGCCATTTCGCACGGCTTGCCGGTGGTATGTACAACCCGCGGTACCGACGGCCTGCCCGACAAGATCAACAACGGTTGCCTTGCCGCTGACGACCCGCAGGATTTCGCCCGGAACATTTCCGCCCTGCTGGCAAATACCGGATTTTACCAGGAACAGGTTAACTTAGCAGCGGCGATGTTTTTCAGCCATTTTGAAAAGAATCGTTGCTATCAGGAGCTGGATGAGATATTCGGAGTATAATATATGGTACGTCTTTCGGTATTGAACAGGAAACTGGAAAACCTCAGGGCGCTTCTGAGGTATCCGGTCATCGCCTGGAACTTACGCAACAGAAATTTATTCTTTTTCTTCCCGTTCTGGTCCGTAGGCGGAGGGGAACGGGTGCATGCCGATATTCTCCGGGCGGTAAGAGATGCCAAACCCGTATGTTTTCTCACCGAAAGATCACCGAACGACGGCTTTAAAGAGGAATTCCGGCGATATTCCTCCGCCATTCCATTAGACAGGTGGACGGAAAAACCCTCTTTCAAACGCTTTATGCTGAAAAAGATGGCCGAAATCCTAAATAGCCACCGGCATCCGGTTGTCTTTGGTTGTCACAGCCGGTTCTTCTATGAACTGGTCCCCTTTATGAAAGACCATGTAAAAGTGGTCGATCTGATACATGCGTTCACCTATGATCCGAACGGGCCGGAAGTGTATAGCCTCCCTCATGTCCGGCGGATGAATACACGCGTTGTCATCGGGGAAAAGACCAAAAATGATTTCCGCGAATTTTATCGCCGGCACGGTATTCCCGAAGAATTCCTGGACCGTTTCAGGATCATTCCCAACCAGGTGCATGTCCCGGAACAAATACCGGCGAAAGACTTTAGCGGAAAGCTGCAGATCCTGTTTGTATCACGTAACGCACCGGAAAAAAGGCCTGAACTGTTCGTGGAGATCGCCCGCGAATGTTTACACCGGCTCCCGGGGGCAGAATTTATCATGATCGGCGATTTCGCCGGCCTGCCCGGCCCGGTTCCCTCCAATGTCCGGATAGCGGGAGAGATCTCCAGACGGGACACCCTCTTCGCCTTTTATGAGAAAGCGCACCTGATCCTCCTCACTTCCTGGCGGGAAGGCATGCCGCTGGTGATCATGGAAGGAATGAGCCATGGAGTAGTGCCTGTCACCACAGCCGTAGGCGAAACGCCGGCTTACCTATCGGCTGACAAATACCGGAACGGATTCCTGGTAGAAAACCATGAAAATGCGGAACAGATCGTGAAGGATTTTGTCCGGCAGATAACTTATCTTTCGGAGAATAGAAAAATACTGGCGGAATTCAGCGGCAATGCCAGGCAGTTTGCACGCGAGCGTTTCGGCTCGGGGAACTTCTCGGCAGCCTACCGAAAACTACTGCTTGGAGAGGGTTAGCGCTGTGTTAAGCGCTATTTAATTATTTATGTCATGTTCAGAAAATTTAAAAGGCTGCTCAAGGGGAACAAAGCAAAAAAGCAACAGCTGCCCGCTGCGTTCCTGGAGGAATTCAGCAGGTTGAAGGAACTGGAAGGCGCTGCCGGCAAGCGTTTCACACTTGATGAAGCAGATTTTTATCCATGTCTTGATGATAACACCAGTTATACCGGCTTCGACCGGCATTATATTTACCATCCCGCATGGGCGGCACGCATTCTGCGCCGGGTCAATCCTGAAAAGCATATTGATATCTCTTCCACGCTTCATTTCTGCTCCTTATTATCGGCCTTTATCCCGGTTGATTTTTACGATTACCGCCCGGCCCGCCTGGAGTTAGACGATCTCCGTTCCCTGCCGGCAGACCTGCTGGCGCTGCCCTTCGAAAGCAATTCCGTCAGATCGCTTTCCTGCATGCATACCCTGGAACATATCGGCCTGGGCCGTTACGGCGACCAAATGGATTACGACGGGGACATCAAGGCAGCCGCCGAACTGGAGCGTGTACTGGCCCCCGGAGGGCACCTGCTCATGGTGGTCCCCGTCGGGCATGAAAGCCGGATCTTCTTTAACGCCCACCGGATCTATACCAAACAACAGGCATTGGGTTTGTTTCCCGGCTTAACGCTGAAGGAGTTCGCGCTCATTCCTGAAGACGAAGAGGACGGAGGGCTGGTAACAGACCCCGGCGAAACCCTGCTCAGCAAACAGGTTTACGGCTGCGGCTGCTTTTACTTTACCAAGTAGCCGCTTTATTTTACTATGGAGTAAATGAAGATCGTTAAATTCTTAGGAGGCCTGGGCAATCAAATGTTCCAATATGCCTTTTACTTATTCTTAAAACAGCATTTCAAACAGGTAAAGGCCGATATCACAGGTTTTGCCGGTTACTCCCTGCACAACGGTTTTGAGCTGGAAGATGTATTCGGCATCCGGCTGCAGCAGGCCGGCCCTTTCGCGATTCGCCTCTATACGCCGGAAAGGCGCGATTGGGCTACACGGAAACTCCGACGGCTATACGGAACAAAAAACGCCTGGTATCCGGAAGAAAAAGAATTCACCTATGACCCCCTGATTGCCGTCGATAAACACCCCCGTTATTACTGGGGATACTGGCAGCACTATGATTATATAAAAGATATTGAGCCGCAGCTAAGGAAAAACTTTCAATTCAGGGAAAGGCTAAAAGGCGAAAACAGCAAGTTGTTAAACGAGGTAAGCGGGCTTGAAACAGTTTCCCTCCACGTAAGAAGGGTGATTACCTGGGTCATCCCCTGCTGGGAGCTATTTGCGAACCGGATTACTACCGGGAAGCCATTGCCCGCATGGAGCAGGAGCTGCAGGACCCCGTCTTTATCGTTTTCTCCGATGACATCCCCTGGTGCGAAAAGTCCCTGCCATTGACGAACGCCATCTATGTCAGTTGGAATACCGGGAAAAACAGTCACCTGGATATGCAGCTCATGAGTTGCTGCCGGCATCACATCATTGCCAACAGCAGTTTCAGCTGGTGGGGGGCCTGGCTGAACAAGGATGAAGCGAAAAAAGTGATTGCCCCCGGCAAATGGGTCAATTTACCGGGAACCGATAGCAGCGGGCTTCTGCCCCCCAACTGGACACGTATATGAGCAGTCATCCCGCAGTTACTGTTTTCATGGCCGTGTACAACGGCGCCGCCTGGCTAAAGGAAGCGATCGACAGCATTCTTACCCAGTCTTTCGCGGATCTCGAACTCCTGATCATTGACGACGGTTCCACCGATGGCAGCAGGGCCATCATTGAGCGCTGCGGTGACCGGCGCATCCGGCTTTTGCTTAATGAGCAAAACAAGGGAATCGTATATACCCGTAACCGGGGCATCCGCGAGGCCAGGGGCAAATTCATTGCCATCCTTGACAGTGACGACATCGCCATGCCGGGGCGGATCGAACGGCAATACAAGCACCTCAGGGCACATCCTGACCTGGCAATATGCGGTGGACATGCAGAAGTGATCGACCAGCATGGAAAACCGACAGGCGAATACTACCGGATGCCGGTAGACATGGCCGAAGCCGGCGCGGAACTGCTGTTCAGGAATACGCTGGTCAATTCTACCGTTATGTTCCGTAAGGATGCAGCGGAAGCAGCCGGAGGGTACCGGGATACCGGGCTTTGCGAGGATTACGACCTTGCCTTACGTTTGAAAGAACGCCATCAGCTGGATAATCTTGATGAAGTATTGGTAAAATACCGGGCCCACGGCAGCAGCACCTCCTCGCGGCAATTCCGGGAGATGCGGAAAAGCGAAGAACGTATCCTCCGGGACCTGCACCAAAGAATGGGCATCCCCTGCGACGAACAGCTGATAAAGGTCCACCTCTCTTTTATCCATCCTTCCCCCGGCCTTTTTCCCATCATGGATTATTTCAGGCTGTTCAAAGAGCTGAAAACAGCCAACGACCGCCTGGGCTTTTTCCCGGAGAAAACCCTGAACCGCCTGCTGTTCACAAAATGGTACGAGCTGATCAGGCAAACAAACGCGCCGAAAGCCCTAACTTTGTTTTTTAAAAAGCCTTTGTTCCATCCCGCTTATGCCACATTCAAAAGGATCAGAAAAATTGTCCGGCAAGCGTTTAAGCGGCGCCGTCCCCACAACGACCACAAATAAAATGATATATGCTAAAAAGACTTATCAAAGGATACAGCAAAAAGAATGAAGAAGAACAGCTGTTTCAGGAATTCCTGGAACAAAAGCCTGTTTTTTCGCAGTTTGTTGAATATTTGAAGCTCGGGACCCATCTCCCGGCCCTTCATATTGTAAAACAGAATAATATACGCAAGCTTCAAAAGGAATACGGGCTTACTACATTTGTGGAGACCGGTACGTTCATG
The DNA here is from genome assembly GCF_008033235.1 of Anseongella ginsenosidimutans. Classification (GTDB taxonomy): domain Bacteria; phylum Bacteroidota; class Bacteroidia; order Sphingobacteriales; family Sphingobacteriaceae; genus Anseongella; species Anseongella ginsenosidimutans. The sequence goes on along the minus strand of NZ_CP042432.1, from coordinate 1,495,177 downwards.
GGAGACATGGTGGAAGCCCAGCGGACCTGTTTTAATAAAATATATTCCGTTGAACTTAGTAAAGACCTTTACCATCAGGCTGTTGAACGATTTGCTGAATTTCCCCATATAAAAATCATTCAGGGCGATAGCGGAGTGATCCTGAAAGACCTGTTGAAGGAGATAAATGAACCTGCACTATTTTGGCTCGACGGCCATTATTCAGCCGGAATTACTGCGAAAGGAGATAAAAACACCCCCATAGAAGAAGAGCTTAGCGCGATCCTGAATCAAAAGCACGATCATATAATACTAATTGACGATGCCCGCCTGTTTATTGGTGAAGGTGATTATCCTACCATAGACGAAATTTCTTCATTCGTACTCGGACAGGATGCAAGAAGAATGGTTTGCGTGGCTGACGATATAATACGAGTATTGGTAAAATGACGCAGCCTTCTCGGAGACGCTGTAATTTAACCGCAACAAACACTCTTACAGCGGCGAAGGACATACAATTCCCACCGAAAACCCGTACATTTGTAAACTTTTTGGCCTTTTATGCATTTTAGTTTAGAAGGAAATATTTAAGACGATGATCGAAAAATTAGCTGCGATAAAGGAACGATGGGAGAAAGTGGAGCAGGACCTGGCCAGCCCCGAGGCAATGGCCGATATGAAACGGTTTGCCCAGCTGAACCGCGAGTATAAGGACCTTAGGAAGATCGTAGAGCAGTACGAGCTATACCGGAACATACTGAGTAATATCGACACCAATAAGGAAATATTAGCTACGGAAAAGGACGAGGAATTCCGGGTGATGGCGCGGGAAGAACTGGACCAGCTGATTGAAGAGCGGGAAAATAAGGAAGAAGAGATCCGGCTGATGCTTATTCCCAAAGATCCGGAGGATGCGAAAGATGCCATTGTGGAGATCCGGGGCGGGGCCGGAGGTGATGAAGCTTCGCTTTTTGCCGGCGACCTGTACCGGATGTATATGCGCTATTGTGAAGAAAAGGGGTGGAAAACGGAACTGGTTGACTTTACTGAAGGAACAGCCGGCGGCTACAAAGAGGTCATTTTCAATGTATCGGGCGAAGATGTGTATGGTACGCTGAAGTTTGAATCGGGGGTTCACCGCGTCCAGCGCGTGCCGGATACCGAAACCCAGGGAAGGGTGCATACTTCCGCCGCTTCCGTGGCGGTGCTGCCCGAAGCCGAAGAGATTGATATTGAAATAAAGGAAAACGAGATCAGGAAAGATACTTTTTGTTCTTCAGGGCCGGGAGGGCAGTCGGTAAATACGACCTATTCCGCCGTGCGGCTGGTGCATATTCCTACGGGTGTGACGGTGCAGTGCCAGGATGAGAAGTCCCAGATCAAGAATTATGAAAAGGCGCTGAAGGTGCTTCGCTCCAGGTTATATGAAGCCAAGCTGCAGGAACATATGAATTCCATCGCGGCCAAACGCAAGACCATGGTATCCAGCGGCGACCGTTCGGCCAAGATCCGCACTTATAATTATCCCCAGGGAAGGGTTACCGATCACCGGATTGGCCTTACCCTGTATAATCTTCCGGGAGTACTCAACGGCGGAATCCAGGAAATGATCGATGCGCTCCAGTTCGCCGAAAACGCGGAAAAGCTGAAGGAAGGCACTACCGTTTAAAAACATAGTGTAATTTTTACAATTTCCTTTGGCATAACCCTTGCATTTTAAAAAAATATTTGGGATTTTGCGATGCTGCCAGGTTAGCGCCCGGCACCAAACCATTGAATTTATAATAATTATGAAAAAATGTTTTTTAATCGCCTGCTGCCTGGGATCAGCTATGTTCCTGTATTCCTGCGGCGGAGGCGGAACCAAGGAATCAACTTCTGAAACAGAAGACACTACGGCAACAAATGAGGTAAACGAGATCGGAGCTACGGGAGATGCGGTAGACATCAGCAAGCCTTCGGATTCCAAAGGTGTGGGCCCGGTTAAAGATTACGAAGTAAAACCATTTAACGCGGATCTCGCCGCCAAGGGAGAAATGCTTTTCACCAGCAAATGCGCGGTTTGCCACCGGCTGGACACCAAGCTGATCGGGCCGCCCCTGCAGGGCGTAACCGAAAGGCGCACACCGGAATGGATCATGAACATGGCCCTGAACCCGATGGAAATGCAAAAGTCAGACCCTGTTGCAAAAGCGCTGCTTGACGAATACAAAACCCCGATGACCGACCTGGGATTAACCCAGGAAGAGGCAGAAGCTATTTACGAATACTTCCGCCAGGTGGACGGAGCAAAATAATAACGCCTACTATGGATGGCCCGCGGATCCTGGGGTTTAAAACTAAAAAGCCGGAAAGAATTATCTTCCCGGCTTTTTTTTGTCCTTAATTCAGGGCGATAAGCCCGAATCCGGCGATTACTTCTATGCCTTATCGAACTGCATAGGGGTTTGGCGGTCCTCCGCAGTCACATACCGGATATTCGGGTCGTAAGCCACGCCCAGCTCATCCAGTACATCCTTAGGGGCGCCATCCCATACGTAGGCCGTATTCCCCTGGTAACCGATATCTTCGATACCGATCTTGCTGCTCCAGAAGCCACTGGCCACCAGCCCGCGAAAGCGGTTGAAGAAACCAACGCCGCGCTGCATCTCCGGCTTGGCTGTTTCCGGCCAGGCAATTTCATCCAGCATCGCTGTCTGCTCGTTCTGGGCGCAATCCTTAAATGATTTCCCGTAACGGTTCAGGCACTCGATATCCAGCCAGCGGAGCCCGCCGCGAACAGGCGTCTGGTGATGCGGCTGATCCTTCACCGTAAATTCAATGAATGCCGGCACGCCCGCTTCTTCCGCGTTCCCGGAACGGTCATCCGCCGGAATGATCAGGTTGGCCAGCACCGTAATCGTGGCCATCTCATGATCCGTGAAGAATTTTTCCTTCATCAGCCGGGCGTCGCGCTCCACTTCATGCGCCGGGCGCTGCTGATCGCCTTCTACCGCTTTATGATCGTGCGCGCCATGCGCACCCTTCTCTTCGTCCTTTTTCAGTTCGCAGCCGGTCAGCACGGTCCCGGCCGCTATTGAGCCGAGGGTAAGTACTTTGAGTGATTGTCGTCTGTCCATTTCTTTCGATTTAGATATTCTGCTTTTTCAACTGATCCACTATGTATTCCGAAGTACGCATAGAAAGCGCCAGGATGGTCCAGGTAGGATTCTTGTCTGCCTGGGAAACAAAAGACCCGCCGTCCACGACGAACAGGTTTTTCACATCATGCGCCTGGCAATACTTGTTCAGCGCCGATCTCTTCGGATCGTCGCCCATGCGAACGGTACCCACTTCGTGAATGATCCTTCCGGGGGCTTCCAGTCCATAATTCGTCTCCGGACCCGGTTTCGACCCGGTCAGTTCCGCGCCCATTGTATCCAGGATCTCTTCAAAAGTATCCTGCATGTGTTTGGCCTGGTTGATCTCGTGATCCGACCAGGTATAATTGAACTTCAGTACCGGTATGCCGAACTTATCCACCACGTTAGGGTCAATCTCGCAGTAATTATCTTCGCGGGCAATACATTCGCCCCGCCCCGCAAAACCGATAAAGGCTCCGTAAAAACGGCGGTAATCATTCTTCAGCTCCGCACCGTAGCCGCCCCCGCCCTTAGGCTTTTCCTTGCCGTTGGGACCGAAAGCGCGTCCGTTGTAGTTTTCAATACCCCAGCCAAAACCGTAACCGGGCATTCCCATTCCGCCGCCCACTTCAATATGGTAGCCGCGGGGGAAATTCAGTTTCTTGTTATCCAGCCACCAGGGCATGTACACATGCATACCGCCCACCCCGTCTTCATTATAGCGTTTCCGCTCCATTAGTTCCGGAAGCAGGCCGCCCCTGGAAGCCCCGGTTGAATCGTGCAGGTATTTACCGACAATGCCGCTGGAATTAGCCATCCCGTTCGGATGCCGCGAAGATTTTGAGTTCAGCAGCAAACGCGCCGACTCGCAGGCACTCGCCGCCAGCACCACCACCTTTGCCGATACCTGGTATTCCTGGAAATTATTTACATCCACATAAGAAACGCCCGTAGCCTTTCCGCTATCATCGGTCAGCACCTCCCTGGCCATGGCGCCCGTAAGCACCGTGAGCCGCCCGCTTCCCATCGCCGGCTTGATCAGCACCGGCCCCGATGAAAAATTGGAATAAGTAGAGCATCCCCTGTTACACTGCGAACAATAATGGCAAGGCGCCCGGTCATTCAGCGGCCGCGTAAGAATAGACAGGCGCGAAGGAATAACCGGAACATTGATCTTATCGCAGGCTTGCTTGATGAGCAGCTCATGCGCCCGCGGCTTCGGCGGCGGAAGAAACAACCCGTCCGGCTCGTTCTCTATCCCTTCACGGGTCCCAAATACGCCAATCAGCTTGTCCACCCGGTCATAATAAGGCGCCACCTCCTCGTAAGAAATAGGCCAGTCATCACCCAGCCCGTCATAACTTTTATGTTTAAAGTCCCTGGGCCCGAAACGAAGCGAAATCCGCCCCCAGTGATTGGTACGCCCGCCCAGCATCCGCGACCGGAACCAGTCAAACTGCGTCCCGTGCGCCTTTGTATAAGGCTCCCCGTCAATTTCCCATCCACCATAAGCTGCATCAAACTCCCCGAAAGGCCGGTACGTACCCGCCCCCTGCGTGGAGAATCATAAGGCCATTTGAACATATCGCCCTTCGCCGAGTCGAAATCCGGACCCGCCTCCAGTACAAGCACTTCGAGCCCCGACTCTGACAGCACCTTTGCCGCCATGCCGCCCCCGGCTCCCGAACCAACGATACACACATCAAAAACCTTTGGATTTTTTTTGATCTGAAGTTGTGCCATATTCAGGTTAAGTTTAGTATTCAGCCCGCCATGCCCACCGGAACCGGCGACATTTAAAGCTCCTCAAGATAATTAATTTTTCTCCTTCGCCAAACAACGCTTTCAAACTAAAACGTTTAAGCAGGAAATCTCTGCCAAGATAGAAAAAGATTAAAAATATCCATGCAAAAACAATTTCTTCATTGACAATTCAAATCCGAAGTGTATATTTGCAATCCCAATTCGGCAGGGGGTTGCCGGGAAGCAGCGGAACAAATCCCGCAAGCGCCCACATCGTCCCCCCGAAAAGGCAAAACGGTTCGGTAGTTCAGCTGGTTAGAATACATGCCTGTCACGCATGGGGTCGCGGGTTCGAGTCCCGTCCGGACCGCTTTTCAGAGATTAGATTGATTGAAGCAGGTTGAAAAACCTGCTTTTTTTGTGGTGTGCCCGGCAGGGCACAGCCTCTCGGAGGTGAAAGTCCTCTACAGGCCCGGTAAGGGGAACTGTTAGCCGAGCGGCAAGGGTGTCCATCGCGAGGTGGAATCTGAAGGAAGCCGAAGGCAAAGCGTTGGCCTGACGAACAGGAATCGCATATAAGGCATACATGCCGGACAAGGAGGCCATCATCTCTAAAGTCCTGTACTTATCCGGAAGGCATGGATGTAGATGCGGCAGGTATAAGCGTGAAGGAGCTGTGCATTACCCGGGGAGACCTGATCGGAAAGTTAGCGGAGGGGACGTGCGGTATCCCTGTAAGGAACAACCCGGATGAAGACATCCGGCTGAGCGATCAGGAGTCAGCAGAGGCCATAGTAGTTCTACTATCCGGAACGAAGGGCCGAACCAATGATTACGGGAAGGAGCTATCATGTTACAGAAGCAAGAAGCAGAAGCGAATGGTGGAAGCCATTTGGCCAGGGGTGAAGGACGACTACCGGAAGTGGTCGGGAAAGCACCTGGTGCGGATACTTCTATACCCGCGGTAGAAAATCCGACCCCAGTAAAGAAGTATCTGATAGAGGAAATTGTTAGTAAGGAGAACATGGAGCTTGCCTACCGAAAGGTAGTGGGCAACAAAGGCTCGGCGGGGATAGACGGGATGGAAGTCAGCCAGCTGCGGCCGTATCTCCAAACACACTGGCAACGAATCAAAGAAGAGTTGGAAGGGGGCATCTACTGCCCCCAGCCGGTAAAGAAGGTAACCATACCGAAGCCGGGAGGAGGCCAGCGAATGCTGGGTATCCCCACGGTCACCGACCGGCTGATCCAACAAGCTATCCAGCAAGTATTGAGTCCGATCTGGGAACCCACGTTCTCAGATCAGAGCTACGGTTTCCGTGCAGGGCGCAGGGCATCATCCGCAGTTGAACAAGCAAAGACTTATCAGGAGCAGGGCTACAAATACGTAGTGGATATGGACTTGTCAAACTTTTTTGACGAGGTCAACCACCGAAGACTGATGAGCCGGATTATGGAAAAGACCCGGGGAGAATGGCAGCTGCACCGCCTGATAGACCGTTGCCTGAAAGCAGGTATAATGGAGGGCGGGGTGCTGGAACCACGCAGTAAAGGCACTCCTCAAGGGTCACCGCTATCGCCGCTGTTGTCCAATATCGTATTAGACGAACTGGACAAAGAGTTGGAGAAGCGGGGCCATAAGTTTGTCCGATATGCTGATGACTGCAACGTGTACGTGAAAACCAGGCAATCCGGGGAACGGGTATATGCCTCATTAACACGCTTTTTGGAAGGGAAGATGCGGCTGAAAGTGAACAAGGAAAAGAGCAAGGCAGATCGTCTGGGAAAACGAAAATTCCTGGGCTTCAGCTTCTACTGGAAGAAAGGCGGGGTGGGGATCCGGGTATCCCCCGAGAGCCTGAGACGTCTCCGGCAGGAACTCAAGAGGCTATTCAGGCAAGGTAGAGGGAGAAACATAGGAAGGTTTATCACTGAACAGCTCAACCCTCATCTCAGGGGCTGGCTGAATTATTACCGTATAGCGGACATGAAAGGGATTGCGGAGGAGCTGGATGAATGGATCCGCAGGCGGTTACGACTGATCAAGTGGCGGCAATGGAAACGAAGGTGGACAAGACGCCTGCGTCTGATGGCCGCAGGGCTGTCGGAGGAGCGAGCTGTTCAGTCTTCGTTCAACGACCGCGGCCCATGGTGGAATTCCGGGGCCAGCCACATGAATCAAGCCTTTCCTAAGAAGTATTTCCGACACCTTGGCTTAGAAAGCCTGCTGGACAGATATTTGATTTACAAGAAAACAGTAGGCACTGGAACCGCCGGATACGGAACCGTACGTCCGGTGGTGTGAGAGGACGGCGAAATCTAACAATTTCGCCTCCTACTCAATTCCTGAGGGCGATTTTTGGTTTAGAGGGGTTTGGGGCGATTTAAGGAGATTTGCAAAAAAGAACCCCTAAAAATTTGGATCGGGGGTGCTTTTTCTCTACCTTAGGGAAACCAACCAATCAACTGAACCGATCATGAAAAGAGCAATCAAACTCGATTGCGGCATTCGCTTTCGTCTGCGGGAACCTAACGCCGCCAAATCCACTCCAATTATTTGCATCGTCGAATACGACGCTAAGCCAGTCGTTAAGATACCTACCGGCGTAAAAGTTAAACCTGCCGACTGGTCCGACCGGAAGCAGGAAGCAAAATCCGGGTTGCGCAATTTGCAAGCCGGGGACGCCTATGCAATCAACACTACTCTTTCGCGCATTAAGCTTACTATTCAAACACGTTTCCGGGAATACGTATTAAAGCATCATATCTATCCTGCCAAACCTGTATTTAAGGAAACTGTCATGCGGGAGCTGCGCGGCGAACCAAGGCCCGGAGAGGCCGAAAAGACCAATGACCCTTCCCTGCTTAATTTTATTTCCGGACAAATCCTGGCCGCTAAATCCGGAACCCGCATCAAAATATCCGGATCGCGCAGGGGCACCCGGTTCGCTCCCGATACCATCCGGGATTATACCGTCGTACTGAACCTGCTGCAGCGATTCTGTGCCGCGGAGAAAAAGACCGACCTCACCTTTGACGACATCACCCTGAATTTCTACCGCAAGCTGCAGGAATACATGTACGGCGATATGGGATATTCCCTGAACTATTTCGGCAAAATCGTCAAAAGCATTAAGGCGTTTATGCGAGAAGCGCAGGAGCTCGGTTATCACAAAAACGAAGCTTATAAATCCAGCCGATTCGTAAAGCCCCAGGAGGAAACCGACGCCATATACCTGAATACGGACCAGCTCGATGCCTTGCTCCGACTGGACCTCTCCCGATCCGCAGCGCTTGAGAACGCCCGCGACCTGTTCCTGATCGGTTGCTGGACCGGCCTGCGATTCTCCGACCTGTCCCAGCTCAGCAAGCAGGACGTAGTCGGCAGCGACTTCATTCATATCAAAACTCAGAAAACCGGCGCGACGGTGGCTATTCCTGTATTGCCTGCGCTGAAGGAGATCATCAGCCGGTACCAGGGCCAGACCGAAAGCTCCCTGCCCCATCCCATTTCGAACCAGAAGCTGAACGCTTATATTAAGGAAGCCGGGAAAATGGCCGGCTTCGACCAGCCCGTCGAGATCACCAAACCTGTAGCCGGGGAGCGGAAAACGGTTACCGTTCCCTTTTACCAGCTCATCACCACGCACACCGCCCGCCGGTCTTTCGCCACCAATATGTACCGGACTTATGGGCTGCGCCCTTCCACCATTATGAAAGTAACCGGCCATAAAAGCGAAGCCGTCTTCTTCAAATACATCCGCATCACCCCGGAAGAAAACGCCCGGATGATCCTAGAGGCCGTGATGAAGAAAGAAGCGGCCAAAGCAGAAAGGAGTACCATACATGGATCTTAAAGAACGAAAAGCATTTGAATCAGTCAGGAAGGAGGCGCTTTGGTTCGGCAAAGCTTTTCTTGCGTCGAAGGGAGGTACCGCCTGGGACGGGGCAAAAGGGCTCTCCGGGCTTCGTATCGCACCCTGGTTCGATTATTATTGGGGACTGATCCATGGTCGGTTCGAAGAGTGTTGCAAGCATTTAGGCGACTTCCGCCTCGAAGCGTACGATAAAACGATGCTTTTGAAGGAGGTTTCCGGCCTGATTGAAGCGGTTACTGCTTTTGATATTCCACCTCCGCCGAGTGATACCCCACAGCAAAAAATGAAGTGGGAACGATTGCCCGTTACTCCGGCTTTCGTGAAGCAGTATCAGGACAAACTTGATACGCTATTTGATAAGGATATTATCTATAATGCGCCCTGGAATGAGCGGAACTCGGACAATTCGCTTGTGATCATTTCGGCTGATAATCGATTTTATAAGGATCATTTGCTGGCTGTTTATACAGACCTGTTGGAAACGCTAAACGCATTGGCGCCACCACGGCCTGATCCCGAATTGAAACATAAGCCTGAGCACCTGGAAAAGGAAGTCGAACGGCTGAAAAACGAGATTGAGGCGCTAAAGAAGCAACAGCCTGGCTCACCTAACGACGAGTCAGCGCAAGAAGATCAGGCGAGCGAAGACGGCTCCGGCCACAACCTGGTCTATCGAATGGTCCTGCTGCACCGTTTAGGCTTCCTCGACAAAAACCGGTGGCCCGAAAACGCTACCCAGGAACAGATCAGCAATGTATTAGCTGCAATACTCGGCAGCCCCCAGGCACCGGCAAAAATGTCAACCATAAAGCGGTATCTCAAAGGACTGGTGAACCAGGACTATGACGGACAGAAGATCGAAGAAAAATACGGTCCTCGAGTGGAGGAGTTTTTGAAGGAGTGTTATCGAAGAAAGTGATAAAGCATTTATCCTTCTTTGTATCAGTACCTTTAACGTTAAAATACTTTTCAACTTTTGGCAAAAGTTAAGCCGATTTGCCAAACGTTGATTTCTAGGTAAGCAAAATAATTATGTTACCCTTTTATGCATACTTGTAACATGAAATCGGTGCACAAAGAGATTTTTGACCGGGTAGGCACGCTTAAAGCAGGCGCTATCGTATTCCCTACGGATTTCAGGGGTATCGGTACTGAAGATGCTATTAAGACGGCTCTGTATCGAATGGCGAAAGAAGGTCAGTTAGAACGATTAGCCCATGGTATTTACTATTTACCTAAAAGCCATCCGGTAGTAGGCAAATTATTGCCCTCGCTTGAAGAGGTCGCCTATGCAATTGCTGAACGTGAACGGGTACGCATACGTCCAGCCGGCGCATATGCGGCCAATAAGTTAGGCCTGTCTACACAGGTTCCTACACAATTGGTTTACATTACCGATGGACAACCCCGGCAAATTAAAATCGGAAAAGGCAGCATTAGGTTCAAGCCCACAACACCAAAAAAATTTGCGATGACAGGGCAAATCAGCAGTTTGTTGATCCAGGCGCTGGAGGAAATGGATCTCGAAAAAATTTCCTCGGAAATGAAAACCCGAATCAAGCAGTTACTTGAAAAAGAAACACCTGAAAATCTTCTGGAGGACATTAAACTTGCCCCGGCAAAGGTGAATGATTTCCTTATTAATATCTATTTTAAACCGAACCGAAAAAACGAATTCCTTTCGAAGATCAATTCGTTGTGAAAAGTGAACAAACATGTTTGATCATATCAAATATGTTCATTATTTTTGAGTGTTCACGTTACGTGAACATATTAAAAAAGTGAACAATGGATGCAAAAGAAGAAGATGTTCTCAGGCAGGCTTTGGATAAATTACAGCTCATAAACGGTGTCAACGCCAACTGGGAACCCGCGATCCGACAAAAGGATGCGGAGATAGATGGAAGGCTTTTGCTTGATTTCCAAAACGTAAAGATACATTTTAACGCTGAAATCAAACACGAGGTGCGTCATTACCAGCTAGAAAAGCTAATTGCCCTCGCGGGTAAAAATGAGCCGTTCATGCTTATAGCGAACCGGATTTTCCCGGATATCAAAAGACAGCTACGTGAACATGGCATAGCCTACCTTGATGGAGCCGGCAACTTATACGTGAACCATAAGGGACAACTGGCATGGATTGAAGGCAATAAGCCGCCTGCCGGGCAGAAGAAACCGCCAAACAGGGCTTTTACCAAGGCGGGCCTCAAAGTCTTGTTTTTTTTCCTCAATGATCCTGAACGGCTTAACATGACCTATCGAGATATTGCGGATGGTGCCGGCGTTGCTTTGGGGAATATAAATTTGGTATTTGCAGGTTTAAGAGACGGTGGATTCCTCCTTCAATTGGATAAAAAAAACGTTGCATTGCAAAACGAAGAAGAATTGCTTGAAAGATGGATAGCCGGATACCGGGAAACGCTGAAACCAGCCCTGCATTTGGGGAATTTCCGCATGATAAATAACATCGCCGACTGGAAGGAGCTTCGATTACCCGATGGGGTTATTTGGGGCGGTGAGCCAGCAGCAAACCTTTTAACCAGAAATTTGAACCCCGAAATACTTACGGTTTATACACAGCTGCCAAAAAATGAGTTAATGAAAACCCTGAGACTGATGCCGGATGCTGGTGGCAATATAAAGATATACCAGAGATTCTGGGCAGATACGGAGCCTGAAGTTCAAATGACCCCTCCCTTGCTCACATACGCGGATCTGCTGATAACAGGTGACTCAAGGTGTATCGAGGTTGCCGCTACCATAAAAAATGAGCATTTACAGTATTTAACACATCAATGAAACCAACAGACCTAAAACCCGTACTCGACACAATCGAGAACACATTTGCCACCCTGAGTATCGATTATTACCTCATTGGCGTCATGGCAAGGCAGATTTGGTATGGAAAAGCCGGAATTTCGATTAGGGCAACGGCCGATGTCGATTACACCATCCTGGTAGGCAGCCATGAAGAATATTACAAATAAAAAACTACCTTAAAAAAACGAGGGATGATCACAATTGATTTTGTTCAGGCGTTAAAGTAGATGTCTATTTCTTTAAAGGCTAAAGGATTTTTTTGATTACCTCGATCCCCCATGGTACAAATCGAAGCGATTTCTAGAAGGGTTGGAAAAATTAGCGCGTCTTACTAGCGCGCTATCTATCGACTCCTTTTTTCTTCATTACCCCATAATTGCCCCGGAGCTGCCTGTAAAACAATCTCTTACGAAATATAGGAGTTTTTAATGGCTTTTGTTATTTTTGAGGGAACTAACCATAAAAACCATGGGAAAATTCGTTACGAAAACGGCTCAAAACGGGCATTTTTTATTTCAACCTCAAAGCAGGAAATGGGGAGATCATCCTATCCAGCGAAATGTATACCACCCGGTCTGCCCGGGATAATGGTATTGAATCCCTAAGAGAGAATGCCCCAAATGCGGAGGTAGTAGAGGAATAGTATTACTTTACCAGTATTTCGGAGATCAAGACCCCTTTACAAAGTAAGAGTCAATGCTATGCCTTTTCTGGCATTGCCAAATGCAATCGCTATTTGCTCACGGATTTATACCTGTTCCCATATATTATATTCCCAATAATTTTCATGAAGAGCAATAAATGCAATAGAGACTGTTTAAAGGGGACAAAGAGTGTTATTATCCCGGAATTGAAAAGGATAAATAAGCATATTAGCTATGATACGCAAATAGGCAACATTTAAAGAGTCAATGAAATATATAAAAGATTCGTTTTCAAAATTTAAAAAAGATGTCCTTTCGAACGTCTTTTATGACTTAATGAAATATTTATTTATTTCATTCATTTTGGTACTTATCTTAAAATTCATCCCAATTGCTAAGGAAAAGCTTGAGTTAGATTTTTCAATTTCTATTTGGGTAACAATGCTTTGTTCTCTGTTTTTAATTGGAATTAGCTTCTCAATCTCTTTCTTTCTATTTAACAGTAGGTTTCAGAAACTACAATCTCAAAATAGGATTGATGAATTAACGGGATTAAAAAATTACAAAGCACTAGAATTAGATTTGGATGACTTGAATAATAGTTGGGTTTCAAGAGATGAACCAATTTCTATAATTTTATTTGATATAGATAATTTTAAAAAATTCAATGAAGACCACAACTATGAAGTAGCTGACAGACTTCTTACAAAATTGGGCAAGATGTTATTTAAAGACAGTAGAATAACTGACGAAACGTATAGATACTTTATGCGTGGTGATGAATTTCTAATCATAGCCAGACAGACCTCAATATCCAATGCTCAAATTGCTGCAGAAAGAAAACGAAAATTGATTGCAGACACTGCATTTAATATTGACGGAGAAAGCTTCAAACTAACAGTTTGCTGCGGAGTAACTGAATTTAATAAAGGTGAATTAAAAACCGACGTATTAGAAAGAGTTAATCAAGCATTGCAAAACGCAAAAAAGAAACCAAACAAAAATTGCACTGAAATAATAGTTTGATAATATGGCAAAATATACTGAAGACCAATTGACCAATTGGACAAAACCACCAAGTGATTCTGAGCAGACAAAACTTGAAAACTCTGAGCGCATGGTGCGAGACGCTATAAATTCTGACGAAAAGCTAAAAAAGAAATCAACTGAAACGTTCGGACAAGGCTCATATGCGAATAATACAAATGTAAGACTTAATAGTGATATTGACATCAATGTTAGATATACAGGTGGATTTTACTATGACCTTCCAAAAGAAAAGACGAAAGAAGATTTCGGCATTACGCCAACCTCATATACTTTCGCAGAATTTAAAGATGATGTGGAAAATGCTCTTGTAAATAAATTCGGTAGAACTGATGTAATAAGAAATGATAAGTGCATAACAATCAAAGAGAATAGTTATAGAATTGAAACTGATGTGGTTCCAACTTGGAATTATCGAAGGTATTCAGCGGATGGCAATTTCGTACTTGGCGCAAAATTTATGGCTGATAAAGGAATTTGGATAGAGAACTTCCCGAAACAACACATTGATAATGGTATCAGGAAAAACAATAACACCGCTAGGAGATTTAAAAGACTAACTCGACTTCACAGAAAATTAAGGTACAAAATGATTGACGATGGTGAGAATGTCAGTGATAATATTACCTCATTCCTTCTTGAATGCCTTGTTTGGAATGTCCCAAATGACAAAATAAATAATTACTACAGTTGGACTGAAAGGTTAAAACAATCGATCATCTTTATATACAATGAAACTAAGGAACACGAGAACTGTAAAGAGTGGGGTGAAGTTTCAGAATTATTTTACTTGTTTCATAGCAGTCGCAAGTGGACATATCAAGATGTGAATTCCTACATGTTGCTTCTTTGGAATCATTTAGAATTTTAGATATGGTAACATACAATATTAGAGTTTTTGGGTTTACTATTTTAGGGTTGGCATTTTTGACCTACATAATAATTTTTCTTTCAACCCAAAACTTGGTGAGCATTGATTTTAATAAGGCTTTGACCCATATTTCTACGACAATTTCAATTAATGTGGTTCTTTGGACTTTATTTATAAGGTGGGGTTGGAAATGGAAGCTATTTTATCCTTGGCTCGTACCTTTCCCAAATCTATCAGGCGAATGGGAAGGGGAACTAAAATCTAATTGGAAGGAAAAATCGCTGGACCCAATCCCAACTGAAATAAAAATATCACAGACTTTTTTCAATGTTCAAGTGAAAATAAAAACCAAAGAAAGTAGAAGTCACAGTATCGGAGCGTCCTTCGACATTGATAAGGAACGGGGATTAGAACAATTGATATACTCTTACATAAACACACCAAAGCCAAGTGTTAGAGAAAGAAGCGAAATTCATTATGGTTCAACCTTATTGACATTTGAAGGATTTAAAGTCAATGAAATGGAAGGGCAGTATTGGACAGACCGGGAAACAACAGGAGAAATTAAATTGAAAAAAAAATTGCTTAACAACACCTAAGAAAGTGCCTTATGGATCAATAATGACGATATGAGAATAAGATTACCACTCTTTAACTTTAAAACGGAAGATATAGAAGAGCCGAAGTATCAATCAAGACTAAAAACATAAATCAGGACTATTATTAAATAAAATCTTTAGCTAATCCCTTCACATCTGCTTCAAATAGCTTCAAGTATTTCAAAACTATCTTCTATCAGTGCTTTTTGAGAATCGTCGTTGCTTTTTAACAACGCACGTTCCTCTGTTCCATTTCCAATACATATCATATGCGCGTTATCTTTAAATATATCCGCTTTATACTGGCCAATACGAGAATCTATATTACTATCATCGGCTATAGATAATATAGTTTGGGTATCTCGGGGAAAATTTGCATTTATGAAATTCAGGATTTTAATTCTATTGCCGCCCTCGACATCCTCTTTAAATATGCTATCGAGAATAAAGGGTAACCTATGAATAGTGACTGTATCAGTTATTAGATAATTAAAAGCAAAATGATAACTCATAACGGCGAGGTGTAGGTGTACCCCCTGAAATGGAAAGGACGAAATATCATAAAGTTTGCTAAATCTATCTTCCGAGACGTTAGGCAAACCTAAATCACTAATGTACCTAGAATATATGTCTTTAAAAACCTTGTTTTTCTTCTCTCTCTCGAACAAAATTTCATCTTCAGTTTTGTAGTCCTTTAGTCGTTCCCTTTCAGTTTCCAATTCCAGTGTCAGCTGTCCTATCTGCTTATTTAGATTTTCAAGAAGCTGTATATTTACTCGGTGATCAATATACTTTTCCAGCGTTACGTCTTCCTCGGAATATCTATTAAAAATTTTAAAAGAAGCACTCATATCACTTCGCTTGATTTCAATCTTTTTTGAAAGCGCGTTAAGCGTCGATTGCGTTTGCTTGATCTTTTCTTTTAAATCTTTCTTTAACGCAATAGTATCGTTTCCCTCTTGAAAAAAGGCATAGGCATTCTCAATACCTGAAGGCAAAATCTGATTACAAGTGGGGCAATTATCTTTTCCAGGTTCTTGGTTTTGATGGTTTCTTTTAACCTTAGAAACCACAGCGAGCCTTTTACTGTAGAAAGTAAGCTTATTTGAATTGTCTACGTAATCATTTTCCAGATCCATTAATTTTTCTTTATTTCCTGTTATTTCTACAAGTAGTTGGTTTGCCTTGCCATTGAGCGCTTTGGTAACAGCATTCGCTAGTTTAAAATCGGGGCTATCTCTTTCTACTTCAGTAAAGAATTTTATCTGGCTGTTTAACCTACTAATATTTCTTTCAATCTTCCTTTTTTCTTCTCTATCCAATGCGCTTTCAATTCCCAAATAGTAGTCAAGGAAATCTTCTTTGAAATTTTTGTAAAAATTGAGATTAGTAAATGACTTCCTAAGATAAACCCACCCAACTTCCTGGGAGATATAATATGGTAGAAATATAGTTTCTATGGGTGCTTCAGACACTCCACTATTTGATTCTAGTTGCAGGCCGAAGTTGAAAAGTTTACTGAAATACTTCTTTAACTTTATATGCTCTGCTGAGCTGTCGCCGCTAATCCCATTAAATCTTAAAACTTTTCTGCCCTTTTCCCTGATAAATAAAGTTTCATCTTGCCTAAGAAACACATAGGGTTCACAACCTCGTTCTCTGGTGACGGTACAATCTAATCTTACAAAGATCTCTTCAGAGAGAATCTCTGCCAGCTTTATTTTATTATCATTAATACCAAACGCAAAAAGCAATAGCTGAATTAAAGTACTCTTTCCTGACGTGTTTTTGCCATAAATCACATTTAGCCTGTCTTTAAATTTTGTATAAAAGAATTTGTTGTTTCGTTCGCTATATACTAATACGCTATTGATATAAAGTGTCGTCTTCATATTCTGTATTTTTAACTTCTACGAAAGCTGCTGCGATCGCTGCCTTTAATTGTAAGTCAGAAAGGGTAGATGATTTCTCATCATTAAATTTTCGCAGAAAACCTATTATACAAGCCCTATCAGTAGTGTGTTCTCTTAGAAGGTCCTTATTTTCCGCAACAAAGGCAAAGATTTTTTTATGCTCACTCTCGTTAATATCTTTAAATTTGTCAAAGCTATTTTGATAATGAAGATCAAATGCTGGACTATCATATAGACTGACATTTAATTCTTCACGTATTCCCTGTCCTTTTTCCCTCCAAAAATTAAATGCAAGCTTTTTCTTTGTAAGAATACCGATTATGGGCTCGATTGTAGTTGATTCTATTCTTTTTCTGTTATCAGCTAGCTTCGCTACACCTCCTTGGTTGAATTTTCGTTCAATTTCTGCAAGGGCATAATATAGTGTCTCATATGCAGCTTTGTGATCTTCAATACGATTACCAAACACCGTACGAAACATTCCTTCTAATTGCTCCCTCTGCGCCTTCGGCGTTCTCCCTAAATCAATAAACTTAAAGACTATAGTGTCTAAATTAGCTATACTTTGTTGGGTAAAGGTTACCTCTCTGTTGCCTCTTAATAGCTTGTCCTTAATGTTTTGATCAAGATCAACATATCTTTGTGTTACCGAAGATTCATTAACCGTACAAGTAAAACTTTGGCTGTTAACCCTGCATTTAAACTCGATTGAATTGTTGGTCGCAAAATGATTATCCTGAAAAAAATCACCTGCTTTAGGATGAGGATCGTCTAATATAGATTGACCAGTTTCCGTGATTTTATGAATAATCTTAAGAAGGGCGTTTGTTGCCCATTTTGACGAGGACTTCTTAGCTTGGTAGGTTTGGATTCTGGATAGTTCGGCTTCGTTATTCAAAAATCCGAATATGATATCCTCTAAATGTTCTATAATAATAAAATAGCGTTGGTCTTTTAAATCGTTGTAACTCTCCAGAAACAAATAAATAGCGCAGTTTTTCTGAAAGTCCATCCCTATGTTGGCATGAACCCCTGCATTTACTTCTTGATTGCTGCTATTCATTATTTAATGTATTCCACTTGATAAGTTAGACTATTTTATTTGAAGCGGGCATACTTATAATCACGCAATGCTCCATTTTACTTTTTCATCAAAGCCTGTAAACTTTCGATTTTCGTCTGCAATTCGTCGAAAGTAATTATCTCCACATCACGGCTATTGCTTCTATATAACTCAAACGAATACCGTTGTTTTTCTGACAGTTCTTGTATACAACCAATAAGGACAACACACTTAGAATTGAAAGTTTCAAATTCCTGTTTCGTTTTGACTTTGATCGAATAAAACTCCTTCTGAAAACTATCTCGCTGGTTTAAGACCTGATTTATGCTGCCTGTTACATCCTTTGTCGCACTAAAAACATCGTCCCCACGGTAGGCGGATTTTTCAAGGAGTTTGGTTCTATGGGTCTTAATCTCCAAAAAAGACACGTTATCACTTAAACTATTTTTAATTAAGAAGTCATTATGTTTTCCATTCTTATTGTCTAAAGTTTTGCCCCCGACATATGCTTCATCTCTATATAAAATTACTGGCTGTGCGAAAATTGATGAAAATATCCAATTATGTAGTTTGAGAAAATTTTGCCACTTTTTTTCTAATGAACTTCCATCAGTAGAAAGCTTCATTAGCTCTTTATATTCTTTTAAAGTTCCTTGGATATATTTATTGTCGACTAGTTCCTTTGTTTTTGCTAGGGACTCCACTGTCAGAAAATCCGTTTTTAAAGATAAGGTCTTAAAAAGTTCAATTATGGCATCTTTGTCTCTACTTGAGAACTCATCTAAAGACTTCCCCCAGCTCAGAAGTGATGTCGCTATTGTATTGGGAATATAACTAGCCTCTGGCTTTTCTATATCCAATGGGAACAAGCTAGATAACACATTTATCAAAACGGTATTAACTTCATCCTTGTTCTTCTTAAAAACACTATCCAAACTATCATTTAACTTTTTAAGGCTCTCTTGATTTAGGTATAATACCTTGGCTAAAATATCCATTTTGATTTCTCCATCCTTTTCAATGAATACTTCTTTAAAATCGAAGGATGCATCAAGGTATTTTGAGAATGGATTAAGCCGTTTTGTAAACCCATAGCCATTTTTTACTGATTTATTAACCCCAACGGGAAGCCTATTTTTGAAACCCAAAAACGAGAATTTCTTTATGGTCTTGTATTTCTGTCCACCTTCAAATCCTCTTGGATAATGTATCACTAAATCCTTCTTCTTATAGATAGTCTTGGATCTCTGCTTTATTCCAAGTTCAGAATCTATATAATCATAGTGTGTCAAAGTTGTTGTCTCTTTGACCATTCGTTCTTCCTTAACGTTGGGCATGATCTATACTTTATAATGAAAGGATGCAATGGATAAAATCGTATGCTATTATATAGTCTCCAATTTGGAGACTATTAATCCCCGTGATCACCCAAGCAGATTTGGATCACATTTGAAGACACTACATTTGCCCCAAGCCAGGTGAAGAAGATATGATCTTTAGGAAGTGCCTCATGACTTGAGCAAGATTAGGTCCCCAATATACTGGGAGCGTAAAACTATCCCGCTACAACCTCCGCTTTCGGCGCATTTTTCTTCACAGATCAATACCGTTGTCGCGGCCGGAACTGCTCTGATACATTTCGCTTTTTCCGATCACTTGGTGATTAGCAGCTTTAAGGACGAAGTGGTATTTGCCGCTAGAAGCCATTTTTTCTCATAGCGTTCATCCTTCGGTGCATTCTCTCTAACGATTCAATGCCGTTATCCCGAGCGGATCGAGTAGTATACATTTCACTGGTGAGAATGATCTCTCCATTACCAGCTTTAAGATTGAAGTAAAATTGCCCATTTTGGGCGGTTTTAGTAGTAAATTTTCCCATAATTTTGTGATTAGCTATAATCAAAAATAACAAAGTCCGGTGAAATTCCAATCTAAAACACCGGTTTTCTATCGTTCGTATTGGAATTAACGGTCGACAAAAAGACTGTCCTTCCTTCCTGACTACTAGGCCTTCCAGCTGCGGGTCGTTCATCATGCGCTGGAGTTCGGTGTAGACGATATTCTGAACATCTTTTTTCACCTCCTCATAATTCCGCTGCACCATCGCCGGATCGACCTTTCGGATAACAGGTAAGGGCTGATAGCTATCTTCCTCCGCATTCAAGGCGACCTGATCCAGCTCAAACCGGGAATGGAACACCTTTCGCTCGATAGGCTGATCGGGTGTATCGGCCACCGATCCCACGAATTCTCCGCTGCTCAATCCGCAATACGGGCGGATGGCAGGGCCGCTTCCAGCTGTTTGCTTTTACTGACGGAGGTATCGGTGCTGTTAATCGAAAGGCTCTGACGATCCTGCATAATGCGCCCGATCCGGTCCGACATCAACTTTGCTGAATCGCCCAGTACCTGCCCGGAAATAATATTGCCGGTCGTATTGATGATCACATCCGCCGCATCTTTGCCCGTATTCTTTCGGCAACTGACTCAGATCCTGGATGCCCAGGCACACAAAAATTTTCTGGCTTCTGCCCTGAGTGATTGTAGGAATGACGTCTGCGACCAAGCTGGGAAATTCGTCACAGATCACTCCGCAAGGCTCCTTTTCTTTCTGGTTGATGACCTTCAGCAGGCGGTTGACATACAGCGAAATCACCTCACCGTAGGTCTGCAATTTCATGGGATTATTCCCTATGCAAAAGATCTTCGGCGCTTCCGGATTATTGATATCCAAGGTAAAATCCAAGCCGCTTAACACGTAATACAAATTAGGCGATGACAGGTGAGCCATCGCGATCTTGCCCGCCACGAGCTGCCCTTCAAGCAAGTGACAGCTGCCTTAGCTTTAGCCCAAGTTCAAGAAAACGCCATCACTTCCAACTAAACATACCCAAAGGGATCAAAAAAGGGAGCGATCCCTCATTAAATCTACCTTTGTTTTGTGTCATCAAATACAATAACGATGACACAGATCTTTACATCGCTCACGGAGCGGGAGCTTCGGGAGCTCATTACAGAACAGGTGCGGACGGCGGTGAAGCCGCTGATGGTTACGCAGCCTGCCAATCATCCTGAAAAGCCTTTTCTTACGCGGAAAGAGACAGCTGAGTTGCTGGGCGTCTCGCTGGCTACGCTTCACCTTTGGGAGAAGGCGGGTATTCTCAAACCGGAGCGGATCGGGCGACGGGTGCTTTATACTATGGAGGCGGTCCGCGAAGCAGTAACGAAGGAGAAGGCCGGGGAACAGGCATTAGCCTTGAAGTAAGCACAGCCCGGGAAGCGACTTAACCGGATAAAAGCAGGGACTTCGCCGCCGGGACCACCCACTCATTTTTAGAAGGAGCAAGTTTGTGTTTTTGTCATACAAAAACTCTTCCGGCGGGGCCGGAAGCAAACTTGCCTGATGCTCCCGGTGGTCGCATCAGGGGCTGCCTGACGGCAGATAGGTTTTAACGAGCAATGACGAACACCGATCATAAAAGAAACCAGCGTTCGAGACGTGGCAAGGGCGGCCGCCCGCCGAAGAAAGTGAAGCGGCAATACGTAATGACCGTCCGGCTGACCGACACCGAACGTTTTCTGATCGGGGACAAAGCCCGCCGGGCCGGTATGCGGCCCAGTGAATGGTTCCGCGGGGCGGCCAAGCGGGCCAGCGTCATGGCCCGGATCTCCCCGGAAGATCAGCGGCAACTGCGGATGCTGGCCGGACTGGCAAATAACCTTAACCAGCTTGTCCGCCTGACGCATACCGACGGCCTGCTGACCGTCCAGAAAAGATGCCGGGAGATCCTGCGAAAGATCGATGAACAATTAACCAATCTGAACGATGATCGGGAAAGTGATCACCGGTAAAAGTTTCGGTGGCTGCATGCGGTACCTGATGAACCGGCCGGAAGCCACCGTCCTCGACGCGGAAGGGGTTCGGATGGACAGCGCCCGCGCCGCCACCATCGATTTCAACCTGCAGCGAAAAATGAACCCGGGGTTGGGCAAAGCTGCGGGGCACCTGATATTGAGCTGGAGCAAGGAGGACCGGCCCAAGCTGAGCCAGGCAATCATGACCGAATGCGCCCGGGAATACCTGGAGAAAATGCGCATCCGGAATACGCAGTACCTCGTTGTGCAGCATACCGACCGGGAGCATCCGCATATCCATATACTCTATAACCGGGTGAACAACGAAGGCAAAACCCTGTCCGACCGTTTTCAGCGGCAGCTAAACGTCCGGGTATGCCGAGCGATGACCCAAAAATACGGCTATCACCTGGCGGAAGGAAAGCAGCACGTGAACCGCTGGCGGCTGAAAGGAGCGGACAAGATCCGGTATGAGCTTCATGACGCGATCCGCCGGGCCGTCGGGACGGCCATCAACTGGAAGGAACTGGAGAAAACCCTCCGGCAGGAAGGCGTCGGCATCCAATATAAATATCGCAGCGGGACCAGCGAGGTTCAAGGGATCTCCTTCAGTAAAGACGGCATGACGTTCAAAGGTTCCGCCGTTGACCGGGGATTCAGCTACGGGAAGCTCGGCGAGCTCTTGAAAAGCAACCTGCTGCGGGCAGTATTAGAGCGGTCGCAGCACCCGTACCTGGCTTCCGCCCTTAAACCGGAACGAATACAGAAAACAGCTAAACCAACCTTCACGCTTCCCGGCAGCCGGCGAACTGAAAGCCTGCTAGGCATCCTGTTAAAACCCGAACCGGCCGGCCCGGAGCCTGACCCGGCCGAAATAGAACGCAAACGCAAGAAAAAACGTAAAAATCAACATAGAGGAATACACTTATGAACAAGACCGAAGAACAACTCGACAGCATCGAAGAAACGCTGCAATTGCTGATCCGCAAATTCGAAGAACTGGCCGGCCGGGCGATCAAATTCCCCGAGATCAAGGTACCGGACTATAGCGCCTACCTGCAGCAAATCCACCAGCGGCTAAAAGTCCTTGAGCGGCACAATTCCGCGGAAACCGTGAGCCGATTGATCGAAAACCTGATTCGGAAGATCGACGCCATCCCCCGGGAAATCCCGATGCGGCACCATCACCATGTTGAAACCCGCTCCAGAGGGTTCGTGATCACCGCGCTGATCCTGATTATGAGTAGCGCGATGGCCATCGGCTTAGGAGCGCATTTGTGGTGGACTAACAGAAGCCTGAAAGAAAACGACCTGAAATACCGGATGATCCGGTTCGAACATCCGAAGGCGAGCCAGTGGGCGGAGGATATCTATCGGAAGGATCCGAAGGCT
This sequence comes from Anseongella ginsenosidimutans, assembly GCF_008033235.1. Taxonomy (GTDB): domain Bacteria; phylum Bacteroidota; class Bacteroidia; order Sphingobacteriales; family Sphingobacteriaceae; genus Anseongella; species Anseongella ginsenosidimutans. Next base: position 1,472,251 of record NZ_CP042432.1, on the reverse strand, counting down.
GCTCGGCGGGCGACACGTGAGCTGGAAAAGGAGGAGCTGGCTATTTTGCAGGCGGAAGCGGAGGCGAGGCGGAAAAAGGAAGAGGCTACGGAAGCTCGGGAGAAACTAAAAAGTTTAAAGGACAATTAATTAGCCTCGGTCCTTCAAATCCCTGTTAATACTAGTTTCTGCTTATCAATCGGTACGAAGGCACGATCTTCTGTATTGACCTAAGACAAAAGGAGTTGCGGGGGCTATATTAAAAAGTCTATTTAAACCTTTGTTTTGTTCTTTTTTTCTTTTACTTTTCATCATAGCAAGGTATGATATAAATAGGGGTGTAAAGACAAGCGGAGTAAAGAATTGCTATTGGCCACATTTTTGATGCTAACTAATATTTCAAAAGGTATATTTGCCAGAAATTGCTAACGATGAGTCAGGCGGACTATATTAAGGATATTGCACGCTTCGGGCTAGAAAACGACCGGGAGAAGTTATTAGATAGTCTGAATGAGTTGATTGAGCATTCCAAAAGTACCAAAAAGGTAAATTTTGCTCTGCAACTACAATCTATTATCAAGGAATCGTTGCGTCGGCAAGAGGTGAGTGGTATGACCAAAGTAGGCTCACCCTCACACTATCAGCAATTGCAGGATAGAGAGACGGATGAATTGATACTGGAGAAACTCACTTCAGACTATAGTCTAGAAAACCTTGTATGTAGTGATATGGTGCGTGGTAAGCTACTACACTTCCTGCAGGAACACCAATCAATAGAATTATTGAATAGGTACCAACTCCCTATATCCAATAAACTGCTGTTACATGGCCCATCGGGTTGTGGGAAAACACTTGCTTCATATGTCATAGCCGGTGAGCTAAAAAAAATGATGATCGTGGTCAACCTTGGAGCCATTGTATCTGCTAAACTGGGAGAGACAAGCAAGAACTTGGCTAAACTCTTTCGTCGGGCAGCTACTGAAGATTGTATCATCTTCCTTGATGAGTTTGATTCACTGGGCAAGGTACGTGACTATAACCAAGATCATGGGGAAATGAAACGTGTGGTAAACACGATCCTACAGTTATTTGACTACCTCCCTCAAAGCAGCATTGCCATCGCCGCTACAAACCAAAAAGATATGCTGGATGAGGCGATAATGCGGCGTTTTGATATGAGCATTGGTTTCCCCCTCCCCAGCATGGAAAAAATTAAGGAATTGATTACATTGACCCTCCGGAATGGAGATTTTACTTTTGACAATAAAGCTGCTGTATCCGGTATCATCAAACTGGCAGAGGGGCTCTCTTACTACAGCATCCAGAAAACCTTGCTCAACACCATCAAGCGTAGCCTTTTTACCCAAGAGGGCAATAGTCGCAACCTTAAACCCAAGATCAATACCACCATCTGGCGGCAACTGGTGCAAGAAGAAAAAGAGGCATTGCAAACCACTTTAGCTTAAACTTGGGTTTCTACTTCGACTTCGGCTGCCCCTGCCTCCCCTTCCAAATAAGCAATTGGTGCAAGATTATTAATTGCCACTAACTCATCATATAAACTAAAATCATCGAACAATTTGGTCTCGTCATTTATCGAAAGTACAATGGAAAAGGGATGGCTTGCTTGAGCTTGTGCCCAGGCGTCCAGCGCTGGAGAAAGGTTGTCCTTTAGCGCGCAACGTAACACCAATACAATCCGACCAGACACCTTAGCTATCTCATCTTTTTGAATATGGATATCCAATTGTTGTGTGTTGGAGCATGGCTTGTTTACCAGTGGAAAATAATCTTCTGACCAACCTTTAAGTTCTCCTTTTATACCCATTGCCTTTTTGCGCTCTGCAGCTTTCAGCGCTTGAACTTTGTCGTGGTCAGTTTCTGTAAGTATCGCCTCTGTTTGATAAAATTGGTCAAAGAAGCTGTCAGTACGATCAGCAATGACATTAGCAGCGTGATTTAAAGCACCATCTACTTGCCTTGCAAAATTGAACGAGATGTGCAATGAATTATAATCTAAATGATTACCCCAGTTGGGATAAGTCTTGAAGCAAAGGGTGGCTTTGATGTACAGCCGTTTGGACTGTTCTCGTTCTAAAAGATATGGAGGAATCGTAATAGGGATAACACGGTGAGTGCGATTGGCTATCGAATCTTCTAATACTAACGTGACGGATTTATCAGTTGAATACAAGACGTTGTCATCATCCGGTTGTCCATATCCTACAAGATTACGATATAAATTTTGCTTGTTGAATCCTTTACTAATTTGGGCTTTCTGCCCTTTAGATAAGCTGCTGAAATCGACGCCAAATTTTGCTCGACTAACCTTGTCCTTTATTTTCTTTTCTACTTTGTCTAAAAATGAAGCATCTAGTTGTCTTTCAGCCGAATTGATGATTAATGCTTTGACAGTTTGCATGTTCAGGTCTGGATACCGGTTCAAAATTTTAGCGGCAAGGTTTGATGCTAAAGGTGTAGCTAAACTTGTACCTGAATCAAATGTGTAAAAATCGTTCCCTTGATCACCAAATCCGAATACCTGCATACCTGCGGAAGGGGCCATACGGTCACCTCCAGGCATCACGATGTCAGGTTTCGAAATATTTCGGTTAATCTGACCTTGACGGATAGAGGTACCATTCACAGATCTACTGTAATCGTAATGGTTCTTACGGGTATAATAAGCTGGGAGTTCTCTAGATAGGGTAAGATCCGTAGTATTGTCTCTTAAATTATCCGCTGTAGCACCAACTGTTACATTGTTTAGACTTTCAGCAGGAACACAAATGTTTGTAGCTTCACATACATGACAGTCTGTACTTGCTTCCGGATCGTAGAAATGGAAGGGATATCGATGAAATTCATTATTTGACCACTCTGGGGAATGCATAATCTGTATATCGGCTTCGTCCAGATTACCCGTGGCAATAAAAATAAGAATATCCAGGTCATAGGCCAAACGATCTAACTGATAAGCTAATACCGATGGAGGTTCATTGTACATTTTAGATTGCGCGCAAACAGAAAGGTTGAATATTCTGACGCCATGCTCTCGAACTGCTGTTTTAATAGCGTTAATGAGACCGAACACCTGAAACATGCCATCAAAGCTTTCCAAAATCCTGATCGGCAAAATGTTAGCATCAGCAACAAACTCGTTCAGTTCTGTTTTAAAGAATTGAAGTCCTATGGCAGCCAAGGATGCTACAATTGTACCATGAGGATGGCTTGGTTGCATGGCATTAGAAGGTATCCCAGTAATTATATCTATGCCATGTGGTGCAACGATATCGCTTAGAGGAGTAATGGGACGGACACCGTTATCTAACACTCCGATAAGGTGGCCGCTGGGATTACGATGGATAGTGATTGCCCAAGTGAGATTCTCAATGTTAAAGGCATCAGGTCTAATTCGGGGTGTACGCAAGCTATGTGCCGCACAAAGGATATCAAAGTTGTCAGCTATTGTAAATAATTCTTCATCGCCAATACCATGAATTTCGATGCACGTATCTTCATCAGATTGGAAACTTATGATTCTTCTCTCTTCCGTTAGACGTTGGAGATAGGGAAAAAGACGTGCTTTTATCTGATCAAGACCACTTGATATCTTTTGCTGGACATTAACCAGATCTAGAACCAGGTGGTTTCGTGAATAGCCTAAAACCTTCTCCCTGCTAAGAAATTCAAAATCATGTATAGTGGTAATTATCGCATACTTCTGTCCTTTTGGGGGATATCATCAGAACTACGCACAAACATATAGAGTAAATTCACGAAGTCCTTAAACTTCCTCGTATCTGATACAGCGAGTAATACAGTTTTATTGAAGTTGCTGTACCTTACCGGCGATAAGCCAAACTGATTTTCGAATCTGCTTTTGATATTAAATTGAGTATCACTGAATATAATATAGAAACGAATTTCAATATAATCGATTTTCGCGGGAACATCAAGTGTCCGGCGGTTGATACGTTCACGCCGTTTGGCATCAAAAATTTGATAAGAATTATCTAGCCTATCTTTCTGTGCACGATAAATTTCAGGCGACTTCTCCTCTACGCTTTCGCTATTCACGTTACGCGATGTGTCAAATTTGCGAGAAAAACCCTGCGGATTTCGTAAAAACAAATGAGGTAATTTTTTACGCATAGGCATTTAACATTGGATAAAGGATATCTCTGCGGATTTTTTGGAGTCTCCTGTATTTTTTCTGTGAAATCACATTTGTTTTCCTTCTTTCCCTTTCAGCATCTCCACCTTCTCCCGCTCGCTTTCTAGCAAACGCTCAATCAAGGCAACTTTCTCATCGTATAGCTGAACGATCTTATCAATCGGGTTAAAAGTACAACGATAGTTTATGCTTGGTCCGGCGTTAATAACAGCGTTGTCATAATTGTTCTGGATATTATGAATTGCTGCTTCTTCATCAAAATTTCTAATAGCTTCGGCAGGAACCTTCAAAATTTTCGCCACTTGTTCTAATAGGCTCGGTTCAATGGTCTCCTTTTGTTCCAAAAGCGATATTTTCTTCTGTGACCAGTCTTCCCCAAGCTCAGTTGCTAATGCTTCTTGCTTAATGCCCAGCATTTCCCTGAAACGCTTCACGTTTCTTCCCTGATGAATTTTTTTCGGCATATCTGTTGTCATAACGCAAATATAAAATGTAATGGAAGATATCGCGCCGGAATAACTTATTCCTGAATCCCGATAAAACATCCCCCAACGGAATAGGATAGATTATAAAGATAGTATTGTTTTGGGTTTTCACCAAAACATTGGATCATGAGTACGAAACCCGCTTCTGGCAATCCTGCAGGGCAAGGTAGAAACAATGGGTCATCCAGGAAAGCTTCTCGAAGAATCATAGCCGCCTACTCACAAATCCGGGAATTCTTTTCCCTAATCGACTTACCCCTAATGAAAAAACTCCTGCATCAGTGGCTCCTGGCCGGGATTGAAGATCAGCACCAGTGGAAGCACGAACACACCGTGGATCTGATCTATAAGATGGAGTTTCTGATGGAGCTCATCAGTGCCTTATGGGTATTATACAAAGCAGGGATCAACTATACGGGAGAGGATATTATTATTCGGGACAACGGGAAGGCCTCTGAAATCAAATTTTCTTCGCAGGTATTCAGAAATATCAGGTTCAAGTGCTACGACGAAGTCGATTTTTATACGCTTGAGCTAAGCCGCGAGGAAGAGAACAATCCATTTTTGGTTACGCGGGAAATATTTGACAGGAACCCGTTGAAGGAGATCAACCACATGCTTCTTCACTGGAGAGACACTGCCATGACCGATCCCTGGAATTACGCTGCGATGGATAAAGTGGAAATGGCGGCGCTGTATGCAGACATGGACCGTTTAGTGGAGGCGGCTTTTATTATTAACGAGGTTCAGCTGCTCAGGGAGGAGCAGGAAGATGAGTAACTTATTGCTATACTATCGGCCGAAAGGCCAAAAACATGATCCCCAACGCTTTTCCGGCTTTGTAACAAAGTCCGAGTTTTTAAGGCGGGGAGAATTCATTCATAAACGAATTGCTCGCGGCTTTTCTGCGGAAGAGGTATCGTTCCTTATCGGAAGAAATAAGCTATTCATCGAGGACTACGAGGAAATGTCCGGTGGAATCCGGCCGGATGGCGAGGACATCCAGGCACTCTCGGAGCTACTCGGAGAGGATCTGTCCATACTTTTCCCGCCGCAGGGGGACGATCTGCTGGACTGGGAGGTTTCGGGAACAAAAAAAGAAAAGGACAGCACCCTGTTTTATCAGGCAGCGCTTGAAACAGATGAAACCGGGAAGCTGGAGATAAAAGCGGAAGAGACCATATGGGAAGAATATGAAAACGTCCCGGTCAGGGATCATGGTGCAGCTTTCGATATAGTGACCGAGCTGCTTGAAGGGAATTACTTTTTATCGTCAAGATCCGCGTTAGAAATCTTTACCACCATTCAAGGGGTGCTGGCCTTTAAAATGCGCCCGGTAGCCTTGAAATGGGAAATCAGTCATTTCCTGTTAAGTAGAAAGCTTTGCTGCTATCGGAATTCAAACGGGAAGTGGCGATATCATAAGCGGATTAACTAACCATACGGCCATGGACAAACGATACGAACAGCTGAACTATCAGCCCTGCGCGCTGCTGATAAAAGATATTGAGCACCCGGAAGATTGCTTCGGTAACTTTTTCTGTAACCACCAGCCGCATGAGGCACGTAGTCGCCTCTGGGAGCTGTTTAAAAGCTGGGTATTCAAGGAAGCGGAGGCTGGGATCACCGATGATATTGAAGAAATGCTCCTCTTTCATGAACATCTGAAAGAGCTTATAGAGGCTGCCTTCGTCATCCACATGAATAACAAAGCTGAAATCTAGCAAAGAAACAACCCAGGGGATAGTGAACAAAGTAATTAATTAAAATACCGGACTAATGGCTGACATTTTAAGTGACCTGATGCTGCCGTACGTCACCGAAGAATTTAATCCCAAACGGATCTATGCATTCCCCCATCCTTCCTTCCAGGGATGCGGATACAAATCCTACCGGACCCTGCTAGTGGTCATCGAGGATGAACGGCAAGAGCCGTTATGCCAGTTGCAGGCGCGTGCGGAAGAAGCGGGCCTGGAAGGATACGGCTACCTGTTTTGTTTTCAGAAATGGAACACGCTTGCCACGGCGCTTAACGCTGGGCAGCTATTCTATTCACTGGTCTGCCAGCGGAAGCACCTTGTATATGCAAAAGGGCACGAGAAACTTATTTTGTCCTCATCCGACCGGTTGCGGCAGGTGCTTCTGAAAGCGGAAATTGATTTATCCGCCTGCATGATGCGCGTTGCCGCTTTTCTGGACGGGGCACGTTTTTATGAGCATCGGGAGGACCTGCCCATGGCCGCTTTCATGCTCCAGCAATCGATAGAGCTTCTTTTCAGGGGGCGGAGCTTGCCCTGCGTGCAGGCGAAGAACGTTGCCACCTGTTGCGGACGCATTTCGTTCCGTGTAAGCCAATGCTGCCCAGGATGTGCGCCGCATTTCCGCTCCAGTCGGAAGCAGACGATGCGCTGCTTCAGCTGTTAAACGATGCTTATGTGAACGCGCGTTACCGCGATCAGTACGTAATCTCCGAAGAAGATTTCCGGGAAGCCCTTGCGCGCGCCTCGGAAATGATCGCTATTGCCCCGAGGGAGGTAGCGGCGATGATCCAATTAGCCAAGGCGGTCGCGAGGGAACGGGGCCAGGCAATCCCAATCAATGACACTAATCAATAAACCTAAAGTGGGCGGCAGCCTGGGTTTCCCTCCGGGGATCTTCCGGGTGCCCGCCTTCTTTAACCCTGTAAAACTGTTATGAAGATTACCGCCATTTTGGAAATTCCGGAAGATTTTCGCCTGCATTGCGAGATCTATGACTGTAACGCGCAAGACGTGTTGCAGGAATTCGTGAACCAGGTATCCCTGCCCCGGCACCGTGCTGGCGAGGGGAATGGGTATGAATGTGCAACCAGCTTCTTCATGGACTACGCCGATCAGCTGCTGTCGGAAAAAGGGCAACCCGCCGACGTCCACGATCATTACCTGGATAAGCTCGCCGAAACGGTCGTGCCGATCAGGGACGGGGAGCAGCGCGAGGTTGCCTGCCGGAAGATACTACGGCAATGGGCACTGGCGGTGAAAGAGAGTAGCAGTTGCCATTCAACAGAAATGGCCAGGCACAGCTCCGGAGCGGAGGTAAAACCGATATGAAACTAATGTCTGATTATCTTTTCGCCTGCGCGGCGGGCGGCCTCCCGGGCATGTATTTTCAGCAGGTAGACGTTTTCGTTTTAACGTTTCTCCCGAAAATCCGATCGAACGCAACTTTTGTTCCTATATTTGACACAACCTATGCCTGAATCTCAAAACATAGAATACAAAACCTCCTGGCGAGACGAGTACCTGAAATGGGTATGCGGGTTCGCCAACGCCAAAGGTGGAAAAATCTTCATCGGCATTGATGACAAGGGGAATGTGGCGGTGGTGAAGGATTACAAGAAGCTAATGGACGACATTCCTAATAAAGTCGTCAATCACTTAGGGCTGGTCGTTGACGTGAACCTACACAAGAAAGACGGAAATCATTACCTGGAAATAGATGTGCCAGCCAGTGAAGTGGTCTCCTCTTTTGACGGCAAATACTATTATCGCAGCGGCAGCACCAAACAGGAGTTGAAGGGTGCGGCGCTGCAGCGTCTGCTGCTTAAAAAGATCGGCAAACACTGGGAGAATTTACCGTTGACAGACATCACGATGGATGACCTCAATAAGAATACGATCCGCTCGTTTGTCCGCAAAGCCATAGAAAAAGATCGCATACCAGCTAGCGCAGCAAAGGAGCCTCCCAAAAGTTTGTTGAAGCGATTGGGCCTCGTCACCCCGGAGGGATATCTTACCCATGCCGCCGTTTTATTGTTCGGAAAATCACCGAGAGAGGTTTCCCTCACGGCGACCTTCAGAATAGGAAGATTCGGAAAAGCAAGCCACGACCTTCTGTTTCAGGATATCGTAGAAACCAATCTCTTCGAGATGCCGGACAAGGTCATGGAAACCCTGAAAGGCAAATACCTTATCCGACCAATCTCCTACAAGGGCCTGGAACGAATGGAACCCCTTGAATATCCCGAACCAGCGCTCAGGGAAGCCATCTTGAACGCGATCATCCACAAAGAATACTCCGCTGGCACCTGGATCTACCTCCGTGTGCGAGATGACCGTTTAACCCTTTGGAATCCCGGCCCGTTGCCGGAGGAACTAACGATTGAGCAACTGAAAACCGATCATTCCTCCCATCCTCGCAACGAACATATCGCCAGCGTCTTCTTCCTGGCCGGTTACATTGAAAATTGGGGCCGGGGCACCAACAAGATCATTGAAGCCACCCTGGAAGCCGGACTGCCCGAACCGCTGATCGAGGAAGACCAGGGCGGGATCAGGGTAACGTTTTTGAAAGATATTTATACCGAAGAGTATTTACGAATGCTCGATCTAAATGAGCGGCAGGTGAATGCCATTCTGTATACAAAGAAGACAGGCAAGATCACGAACAAGGAATACCAGAAACTATTCGGCATCTCGCGCATTACTGCAACACGTGATTTATCCAATCTAGTTGAAAAGAATTTTCTTAGCAGCTCAGGGGATAAAGGTGCAGGCTCTTTTTATACGCTGCGGTCAATTCGATAATTGCTTCATAATTGCATCAATTGCATCACGATTGCTTCATAATTGCATCTTAAGGAAACAAGACGGCTATTTAGCGCAATAAATATTAACCTTCTTGATAAATGACAATCCAATACGCATCCGACCTTCATCTCGAATTCCAGCAAAACCGGGAACTTTTAAAAACCAATCCCTTAAAACCGGAAGGCGATGTCCTGCTGCTGGCTGGGGACGTAGTTCCCTTTGCCGCGATGGATCAGCACAAGGACTTTTTCAGCTAGGTTGGGGGCTTTTTTCGCCTGAAAACGAATTTAAAAAAATAACTAATATTTTTAGTAAGTTTGGGGAAATACAATACCAAAAAAGCGAATGGAATTGATTATTACCGATACTAGTGAAACCATGGCATCATGGCTTGCGAAACCGTATCTGAATGAAGAGACAAGAAAACTTCTTACCGGAGTTGATGCGATGATCGTTCCCCAAGAAAATTTTAGGGATTACGAGATTCCGCTTTTTCCGAGCAACTTAATGGTTTTTTACGATATCTTAAAAGCGCACCTGAAGGTTGAGGCAGCTATTAATGAGGAAGACTATCGCGAGGTATCTCTGAATAGCAGAATGCACCGTTACGGCAAGACAATCGTTCATGCAATCGCAATTCCGATATTCGTTGGAGTGGTTTCTAATCTAATTTCAGAACTGCTAAAACAGGACCTTGATGATGAAGTCGAAATCGAAGTGATCATTCAACATAATCCGGGTAAATCAACATCTGTAAAGTACCAGGGACCTATAATCGGCTTTAATCAGGTTGCAACAAAGATTAAAGAGATTGCTTATAATGGAAACAGCCGTGAACATAGAACAGATACTACGAAGTCCACAAACGAGAGTTCCAGTAAATGACGACAATGATCCGGTCAAAATATTCATGACCGCGAACAAGTTAAATTGTGCCGAAAGCGACAATGAAACTGGTGCGAAGCGTTGGGCATTACTGGAAATGATTTATACAGCACAGAATAATTATTTGAGAGTATTCAAGCTGTTGGCTGACAAGGATTATTATGTTGCCTGGTGTGTTCTTGAGAGGATCGAAATCGCAATTAAAACAATTCTTCGGCACTATACCTTTATAGACGACGAATATAAAATCCTCTTTATTCAGGAATACGTCACTAAGCTTCAGAGACTGTTTCCCTACAAACTATTTGCCAGTTCAGAATTCGTTAAGAAGGAAGTACGATGTAGCATCTGTAACAACATTATCTCCTTACGCAATCGATGTGGTCATCGGAAGGGGGAATTTTACAAAGGTGAACATTGCTCACACTTAATCACCAACGCGGAAATATTGGCTATTGCTATCGTTGAAAAGCCTTTTAATAAGTACTCAGTTGCCAATGTCACCGGCAAAGATAACGACCCATACTGTTATCCCTTAATTGATTACTTGCTCTCTATTATTGATCATCCTTTTAATGAATGGGATACTCGCGAATCGAAAATACTAGAAAACCATGCACTGTATACAGCGGGAAGAAATGATAAATGTCCCTGCGGCTCAAAGCTAAAGTACAAAAAGTGTTGCTTGAAAAAGGCAGGTGTTGAATTGCCGCATACGGACTTTATTCTACGCCAACCCACAGTAAATACTTTTGGCAAAATCCCGACGAACAAGAAGCTGCTTGTTTTCGGAGGTAAGGCGTGAAGCTCTTGTAGCTTGTCAGCAGTTTCAGTATTGGTCTTATCCTGGCTAAGCTAGTGCCTGCCATCCAGCATCTCACATTTACAAATTAGGCGAGCTTGATTTTAGCTCGGTTGAGGTCAAGATCTTCAGCTATGTGAAAATAAAACGTTGAATGTACGGGAGATAGCCAGACATTTGGGAACTAAGGCAACTAACGGAGGCTTTAGACGGTCCCTATCAAAACTTTGGAGTTAGGCCTGATTGCATATACTATACCTGCTAAGCCGAATAGTCGGCTGCAGAAATATCGAATTACACCTTCAGGCTACGAGTATATTACCCTTTATTGAAAATAGATTCTAATATAGGATAAGAGTCATAAATATTGATGCTATGTTTATCAGTGACTTACATTCATACCAACATCTTATTTTTGTTTTTTAGGCAAGAGTCAGAGCAAGAGTGGGAGGAAGGCTCCTGAGAACCATTTTCGGCACGATATAATGAGCAGTTATGCTGTAGAATATTGGTAGGATAATTGGGATAAATCGCCCAGCAGCTGGCAATCGTAAGAATACTTACTGTCCAAGCCCTCTCACTACCTCAAAAGAAACTCTTGCCTTTTTTGGCGGATCGATCATTTCGATATCCAACAACACAGCAGACGCATTACAAGTTTGCAAACCCTTTTCAAAGTAATGATGAAAGGTCATTTCATGCTCGGGGTTATTTATATCAAGCGTCTTTAAATAAGTATCTTCTTCCGGTGTTTCGGGAATAATCTCAATAATTGCTAGGGTTGGGTTTACAAGCTTACAGGAATAGTCCATACCGATTCGACCTAGTATTGATAACAAATATACAAATTCATATACAAAAAGATATGATCTCCATTCCCACCCAGGTGACCATAGGCCAGCAATTAAAATTGGCAAATTTGCCAATTTTAAATCTTATTCGTATTTTGCTCAAGTCAGACACCTCATAGCATACCGGCGATGATCGTACCATCAATGACCGTACAAGAGATCCACAAAGAACTTTTTGAGGATGTAAAGAATCTTCGTAATAAGCTTGATTACTACCATAAAGAGTTCAGAAAACAGGTTTTGAAAGCCAGCCGTTATCCTTTCACAAGGTCTTATGACTGCAAGACAAAGGGGAAGAAGAATCTATTCGTAGCAACTTTTACAGCTATGAAAAGGAGCGATTGGGAAAGCCCTATTTTGGACGTATATGGCATTTATGCCCGCCCCGAAGGGAGTTATGCCGCCCCTCTGACCATAGACCAGAATATGATCTCCATCTATCCTCCGCATTTCTTCAAGAGGTACCGAGAACGCATCGTAAAAGATGAAACCATTTCAACGACCGATCTTATCAGATGTTACTTCAAAAACGATTGGGGCTTTATGGGTGCTGTTGTAAACGAGGATTTTGAATCTGTCTACCATTGCTTTGAGGATGACGACAAAGTCAGCTTTGTAGCAGCATCTTCGGAAGGCTACTGCTTCGGTGAACGCCAGGGCAACATCCACATTGTCAAGACCATCATATCCGAAGATATGCTGTTTGAGAACCAAAAGCCACTATTTAGCAAACTAAAACAAGCTTTCATTGAGGCTAATAAAGAACGGTACGGATGGAAATAGATGCCATTAACGATTGGCGACCGACAGTTATAGCCGTTAAATGCATAATGAGTATAAATAACAACTTAGAGGTGGCGGCTACACCATAAATGCGGCAAAAACAACTATGACCAAAGTTACTTTTTTGGACTGCAACACAATCAAAGTAGTTGCTCTTGATGGAGAAATATTCACCCTGAAACCACATCTGCCCGTTCCAAAAGATAATCAACAGGATACAGCCGACTTATTAGCGTTCTACTTTGATGAGAACTTTTCCGAAGATAAAACAAGCATGGGATATTGGGTTTTAATGAAAATGATGGCCAAGACAGGTTTTTCATTTGCATGGGGAGGAAGTGACCGCAGTGAAGAACGCGAGCGAATCGGCACAAGAATTCGTCAGCTACGCGAAAAAAAAGGCATCGAAGCAAAGGCATTAGCCAAATTGGCAGACATTGATGCGGCTAATCTCAGTCGAATAGAACAAGGACGATATGCAGTCGGCTTGGACGTCCTCTCCAGAATTGCTGGTTCGCTCGGCGTAAAGGTCGATTTAATTTAACGTCGATAATAATCCTAACGCTGGGGCAGGAATGGGCTGATAATGCAGAATGCGCTGACTTTAATCCACAGTTCCGATTCGGGCTATATCTCCCGGCCTGAAGTCAAATGCCCAAAAGGAACCACCTTGAAATCGCCCACTTATCTTTGTTATGCTATCTTGGATTTCATTTCTAAGTTCTTCCCAACTCGTCAGTCCGAATATATCACAGAGCGTTTTCGCAAAATCTTTCTTCTCAGCTCGTTTCAAATATAAGGGAGATGTCCTAAGATAAATAAAACTCCAAGCAGTCCAGTATGCGTAGGGGTGAGATTTTCTTTCTGAAATCTCGCTATACAGGAACAAAAAGAAATCAGCGGCGGCAAAATCATTAATGGGCATAACCGCCGAAAGTCCGCCGTCTTTATGTCTTTCGTTTAATATAAAGCCGTGCAATGTTATCTTATTTCGATTTTTTTCTTCTTCTTCTAAGCCACTTAGATGCGAAGAAGCAAACACATAGGTTACATCAGCGGGTCCATTTTCACTTCTCAAGTAGCTAAGCGGAATTGTCTTTTTAAGCAAAGTCCAAATAACCTTCCATTGTCCCTCTTTAACTAAAAAAGCAAACAGAGTAACAACCATTTCATGACCAAGAAATCGATAGTAATCATAATCCCCATCCCTGTAAGACCCCTGGTAGCCCTCGGGAGATTGATACTTTTCGAGAATTTTTCCGAACCATCGATGAACTTCATCAAGACACTGCCGATCTTCCATCACTACGACCATTTCAACGATTTTACTAAAATCAGCGATCGGTTCCTGCGTATTATGAATTGCGTCCAGTAAGTCATTTATATCACCGCCAGCACTAAATTTCTTTGGAGCAAGAGAATGAATTCGATCAATCAAATTATTCAAATCCCGGCGCAATAGAACGATCTTATTCGGTTTATCCAGCTCGATGGCGTTTATCGAAGGCAAGGCAAGTGGAGCTTCCTCGTGTACCGGTATATGCTCTATTGCGGCTCTTAAGGCACCTCCCAAATGTTTCTCCAGTCTTTTGCGCTCTTCAGACCTTTCGTTGGAGTTCTCAGTTAATGTGTATGTCATAACCCGCCTGCCTCGAAGATCAAATGGCAAACTCCCAATCTTACCATAGGCAAGGTTAAAGGTCAATACTATTCTTTCAAAATTTAAAACTCGAAGTGCATATCCAAGTTCAATTAAGACATTGGGATTAGGAGTTTCGCGTCCTGAAGATCCACGGTTTATAATTGAAATATCAGCCACAAAGATATCTGCAGCGGCGATTTTAGCGAGGATTGTTGTTGCAATGTCCGGAGAACCCGAGACTCCATTTGTGTCTCGATCAATAACGGGTGTAACTTCGACGGTTTGATCCTTTGCTATTTTTGCTGCCGCACCCTCCAGGGCTTTTTGAATGAAGCCTCTGTTTGTGGCATTGGGAAGGTCAGACTGCCATGAGTAAAATACGATCCTTTGCATACTTCTCCGAAAAATCAGATTCCTTTTAAATTCTTCTCCATTCTCGCTAAGATAACGCTTTTGGCTGGCAAAAAGAGTAGAATAGGCTTTTTGAGCGAATAGGAAGGATCGTGGTACTGATTGGTGTGGAAGTTCTGAAAAGCGCTTTTCAGCAATCTCCCGTTAGGAAAACTCCCCAATCCGGCTGAGCTCAAACATCTTTCACATTTTCGGGGGAAGCTCCCGGATCCCGGCTTCGATCTTTCGGGCCAGTTCGTCTTTCGCCGGTTCTTCATCGCCCAGTATGGAAAGAGCATACCGGAGCAGCACAACTCAGTATCGCTTGTAAATTTCGGCAAACGCCGTCCGGTCTTCCTCCCGGAGTAAGACCGTTAATTGGTCGTCGGTATGGTTTAGATATCCATACATAAGGGCTGATTGATACAACGAATAAAGGGAAATTTAACAGGAAAGTGAGCTAGGACTCGCAGAAACTACTCACAACTTGACTTTTCTATAGTAGTTTGTGTACCCTTCCGTTTTCTCTATTCGGGCCTTATAAGCGAAAAAATATTCTACTGACGACCAATAAGTTATCATACATAAAATAACCTACGGAACATTTTTTATGTCAATATTTGTCCTATCAGGAATATTTACTTATATTTGCTGTATAGTTCTTTGAAAAGCTTTTAAAGCTAATGTAATGAGTTCAAATCGTTAAGTGTAGCAATACACAACCTTTTAGGTTTTTGGGTGATCCAAGCTGTGCCACAACGTCTGTGTGTGTCTGTCAGGCTAGTGATGATGAACCGGAGATGAATGAAAAATGATCAATCCCCCTGCTTCTTTTGTTTAGGAAGGCAGGAATTAATAGGGATGCGCAACGAGCAACGAGTATGAATTTAATTACAGCATAATCGGGTTAGGAAGGCGATTTTGCCGAATTAAATTTTGTATTATGCATTTAAAAAGTTTTAAAAGCATCGATGAGCTTATACAAGGTATAAGTGGCATCCTTTCAAAGCACCGTTGCTCGTTCTCAATTGAAGAGCAAGTTCTTTTGGAAACATGTATCAGGAAGCTGGAATTTATCAAGCTGAATGAGAAGAGCCCGTTGAGCATGGGTGTTGGAATACAAGTGGTAGAGATTTTGCTCAAGATTTTTATAGCGGCCGGGCACCTGAAGAACTTATTCGATTGACATCCCTATTTTATCTTTTATCTTATGGACTTAGGCAAGACAATAAAGGATTATAGGGTCAGGAAGGGCTATAAGCAAAATGAATTTGCTGAGAAATGCGGCTTAACCCAGGCATATCTTTCCAAAATTGAAAACAATCAGAAAGAGCCGACATTAGCTGTTTTAAAAACCATTGCCGGGGCCCTACAACTTCCTTTGCCAATCCTGTTTTTTGTATCCATGACAGCGGAAGACGTCGATCCGAAGAAAAAAGAGGCCTACCAGATGATAGAATCGTCCATAAAAGGCATGGTTGAAAACTTCTTTTAGTATGCTTGACGTTCCTAAACTTTGCCGGGCCCTATATATTAAACAGAGGGACCTGGACTTTTTGGTAAACAACATCGACCGATTTTATTACCTAAAAAGCAATCCCAAACTGGACAAATTTGGAAATCAGCTGTACGATAAGCACGGCAGGGCAAGGACGAGGAACCTCTATCCCAGCGTGAAACTCTTGAAGGTGATCCAAAGCCGAATTCACAAAATCATCCTGAAGAGGATCAAGCTACCCAATTACGCCTTTGGTGGCATAGAATTTCGTGACAACGTCTTAAATGCGAAAATGCATCAGGGGAACAAATATTTTTTCAATACTGATCTTAGAAATTTCTATCCATCTGTCGGCCATAAACAGATATTTGAAATGTTCCTAAAAAATGGGTTCGCTCCGGCAACCGCCAGTATATTAACAAAGTTGACCACTTACAAAGGCCAGCTTCCGCAAGGAACCCCCACCTCTCCTTATTTGGCAAATCTTGCTTTCGTCGACGCCGGGCTGGAAATCGAAGCATTTGCCAATGAATTCGGTCTAACCTTCACTACCTTTGTGGACGATATTACGTTGTCGGGAAAAACGGATTTTAAAGAGCATCTCCCCACCGTTCTCTCGATCATCGCCTCACACGGTTTTAGAATCAGCCATAATAAAACTTTTTACCAAACCAGGAACCCTAACGTTACAGGCGTTATTTTAAAGCCTAATGGCCTGTGTCTTTCCAGAAAGTATATGGAAAAAATTGATGCTCTGGAAGATAAAGAGACGCCGCAAGCGATTGGGATGATCAATTATTATCGTAGGGTTGCTAAAATCAGCAAAACAAAAACTTCCCTAGTTAAGAGAAGATTCACGTGATACCGTTGTTCCTGGTCCCCTCCATTGTTTGGGGTTTCAGGCTAGTTTACTACGATATGTGACGATCGACAACGGGAATTCAGTCGCCCATAACCTGCAAAATTCACGCCTATCAGCGAACCGGGCTTTCGTTGAAGGAGTAAGGAAGCCGAATGGGCGAGCTCTTCCATGGGGACGGCATAGTGATGTCGCGGTGAAAGAGGTTGATCCGTTTGCCGGTCAGTATTTTCCGGGCCACCTCCCCGATGGACTGATAATCACTTTCTCGCGCGAGCTTTTCCAGATGCTTGAAGGTGGCCTTATCTGCCCGGATACCGACGGGTGTAATCGGTAAGCAGAAGTGCAGAGAAAATGGAAAATAAGAGTGCAGAGTAATCGGCAACAATAAATACAGAAGTTCGGTAACAATGAGTGCAGAATAATTTCAAGGATAAGTATTCAAACCGGAGGATGCCGCGGTTTGAATAAAGCAACTTTGCTTCTCAAAAAAGCAAAGCGAACAATGAATTATTATCTGAGCAAAATTATGCTGTACCATCACATTCACAAGATGTCCCGTGAGGGCCATTCGATCAGCCGGATTTCAATGGAGCTGGGGCTGAACTGGCGTACGGTCAAGCGGATGCTGTCCATGGATGAGCGGGCCTTTACCCAAGAGCTTGAGAGAGGCCGCACGCGGGAGAAGGTGCTTGATGCCTACGAGGGTTTCGTCAGGGAAAAGCTGTCACTTCATCCGGAAACACCGGCCGCGCAGCTGCACGACTGGCCGAAGGAGTACCATGCCGGATTTCCGCGGGTAAGCCAGAAAACCGTTTTTAATTTTGTCCAGTACGTGCGGGACAAACACAACATCCCGCGTACCGACCCGGTGCGGGAGTACATGGCCGTGGAGGAGCTTCCCTACGGACAGCAGGGGCAGGCCGACTTCGGGTTCTACAACATGCGGACCACCACGGGTAAAATAAAGAAAGTCCAGTTCTTCACGTTCGTATTGTCCCGTTCGCGCCACAAATATGTAATATTCTCAGACTCCCCTTTCACCTGCGAACTGCTGGTGTATGCCCACGAGCGGGCTTTTAAGTTCACCGGCGGTGTTCCGCGGGAAGTGGTCTACGATCAGGACCGGCTGATGATGGTCTCAGAAAACCTGGGGGATATCATTCTTACCGGAGCGTTCAGGTCCTATGTACGCCAGCGGGGCATCAATACCTGGTCCTGCCGCAAGGCCGATCCCGAGAGCAAGGGTAAGGTGGAGAACGTGGTTAAGTATGTCAAACGTAACTTCCTGTATAACCGCTATTATCGGGATCTGGAGACATTGAATGACCAGACGGTGGCCTGGCTGCACCGCACGGCCAACAACCTGCCACACGGCACCACGGGCAAAGTACCGCGTGAAGAACTGGATACCGAACAAGCCTTCCTCTCCCCCTGGTACCCGGTGGCCATACCACCGCCGGAATATCCCGTGCATGCCGTACGGCGCGACAATACCATCAGCTGGAAGAGCAACCTGTACAGTGTCCCGCTGGGCACCTACAAGGGGCCCGGAACTACCGTAACCATAAAGCCCTCCGCTGAAGGGATCACCGTGCTGGGAGTACAGGGCAATCTCTTGTGTGTGCATAGGATCTCCCCGCTGAAAGGACAGAAAATCATCCTTACCGACCACAAGCGCGACAAAAGCACGGCCATCGCAGAAATGATGGAAAGCTTTGCCGCCATGATGCCCGACCACGATGCGGCCCTGGCATGGATTAAAATAGTCAAAGACAGCAAACCCCGGTACATCCGCGATCAGGTCCAGTCTTTGGTAGAAACGGTAAGTACACTAGAGCTGCAGGTCACTGCCGCTACCCTGGAATACTGCGTGGCACACGGAATCAATGGCGCTGCCGACTTCAAGGCCGTGTCGGCAAAACTGCAGGGTCAATCGAAGAAGCGTGAAACCAAGGTGATACGGATGAACCCCCTGGGCGGTGGCAGGATCGCCGGGGCCGATATCCAGCCCGACAGGAGCGATATCGCCGACTACGATGACCTGCTGGAAAAATTCTGAAAAGCCCCTCCGGCTGGGGCAAGGGACCCCGGCCGGCAAACCAACAGGATGTCAATTATCAATAACACAAAAACACAAAAATGGAATCAGTAAAACAGGAAATCAAACAGTTATGCGAACAGTTCAGGCTCGGGGCCCTATATCCCGCATTGGACCAGGCCGTGCAGGCGGCAGAAAAAAACAACATGGGCTACGCCACCTTCACCCTGCAGCTGCTAAAGGCCGAAGCGGCACACCGCACCCAGCGCGATGAACTCAAACGCCTGAAAACTGCCGGGCTGCCAAAAGGGGTTGACCTTGACCACTTCGACACCTCCGTGGATATCGGGTTTCCCCCCAAAAGAATGGGCCAGCTCCGTGAGCTGAACTGGGTCGACCAGCTCTTCAATATCGTGCTAATGGGGCCATCCGGAGTAGGGAAAACACGGATTGCTTCCGGACTATGCCTGGATGCGGTCCGAGCCGGGTACAGCGCCTATTTCAGGACCATGCAGGACATCGTCCATACCCTGCAGACAAAGGACGCCGTACCTTCCCAAAATACCGAATACCGAAGGCTCATGAAGGCCAACCTGATCGTCATCGATGATATCATGCTATTCCCGCTGAACAAGGAAACCGCTGTCGCTTTCTTCAACTTCATCAACCAGGTTTATGAATCCGCTTCCATCATCATCACCACCAACAAAGCGCCCGCGGAATGGGCCAAAATGCTTGATGACGAAGTTATTGCAACCGCTTTGCTCGACAGGATGCTGTACCGGTGCGAGATCGTCAAGCTATCAGGTGATAGTTACCGAATGAAAAATAGGAAATCCTTCTTTGATAACTCAGACGACTAATATACATTTGCACACGGTTCTGCACCATTGTTGCCATTTCTCTGCATGCATTGTTGCCGAAACTGTGTATTCTAAATTGCCAAAAACTCTGCACTTCTATTTACCGATTACAACGGGCCGGTTGAGCAGCTGATGGGGATTCGTGAGCTTTTTCGGGGCATCCTAAATAACCTTTTTCCACCTTCCAACAGGGGCAAGTTCCGCGGCCCCTGTCACGGGACAGGCCAAAGCGACGGGATAGTAGGTATCCGAAACAAAGGTGGGAGGGCCGCTTGGGATTGATTGACAAGATGGTTAAGACGGGGTGAAAAAAATCGAAAACATATTGAAAGTAATTCGTAGGTAAAAATCGCTTTTAATATTAAGGTATCTTTGTCAAAGAACTAATATACAGAATAATGAAAACGGAACTCGAGTGTTTAAATTTCCTCAAAGAGAGCTTTAGTATCAACGGTGGGGGCTTATTCAATAGGCTTCTGAAAGAAAGAAAAAACCATCATTTCATTTCGCAAATGGTAGGAAATGTGGAACGTGCATATTTTGAACCCGATAACGAAACGATTAACTGGTCGGATCATTACATCGTTAATTTAGACAAAAACCGGGATGGGTATAAGTATGTAGAATTCATTATAGATGTGAAGGTGAACGGAGATATCAAGGAATTTAATGAGCAAGGGATCGATTTTCATTCAAAGCCTGTTAGTCTTGCCTTCACAATACAAGTCCCTGTTTGGACAGATTTCGGTTCTTTTGACTATCAACGAATTACCCTCCTAAATGAAGAACAAAAAGCGCTTCTTCTGTACCATCGGCAATATGAAAAAGAACTAGATAGCATCAACGGAAAGTTATTATTTCAATATCGATATGACGGCGATGATGCCTACAGCTTCTTTACTAGAATATGGAAAACTACCGACAACTCCTCGGCGGTTATGACCAAAGACACAGGCTACGATTTCTTTCAAGAAATCGTAGAGTGTCATCGAAATATCTTGTTTAGCGTGGGCAATTTGAATATGTGGGGCAGGTATAAATCTCACTATTCAGAAAGCGCATATTACTTTGAAGGGAAAAAACAACATCCAATAGAATTATGCAATAACGACTTCCGATACCTGTACTTTATGGAGAATGCTATTGAAGAATTATATACTTTCTACGAAAAAGTAACTTATCTTTTGTCCAATTTTCTTAACCCTTCAACGGGAAAGCATCACCCGCCATCATTTGCAAACCTTTTTGGCGAAAAAAATATCGAAAGATTAGAGAAAAAATTTCCTCATATAACTGAAGAAAAGCACTTTAAGTGGTTTCTAAAAAGAAAATACGAAGAACATCAAGAGCTGCAAGCCTACAGACATTCATTAGTTCATTTTCAGACGGACGCTCCTTTTATCACCGGCACTTACGTCGCTACGTTTTCCCGACTTTGGCGCGAGAGTTCAGATAAAGCAGAAGAGTTAAAGGAGTTATTCAACAAATTTGAGAAGATACAGGAGTTTGTGAATAAAGAGCTGGAAGCGTGCAAAGAAATTTTCAAGAATATGGTTCTATTGATCGAAAACCTACCGAAGACTACTGGGCACACTCCATCGTAAATCTCTTCGATATATAGGAACCGAGTTACTAGTGGATTCACATCGATTTCTTTTTAGAAAGTAACGTAATAGACTTCAACCAGACGAACTACTTCCGGTACGTGCCTGGCCGGGACATCATTTATAAGTATTTCTGGCGATTTTTCGCCTGCACGCCATTTCAGACCTGTATAATAATAAGGCACGGATGAAATGGCCTTTCCAAAACGTAACCAAGGAAACGGAACGGATATTGTTATCTAACCGATATTTGAGTAATTTTGATAAATGATCACCGCGAGCCAAAAAGATGTTATCCTGCATACGCTAGCCCCTCACAAGCCAGCGATGGTGGGCATATTTGGGTCGTTTGCCCGAAATGAAAACACAACAGACAGCGACTTGGACATTCTGGTGGATTTCAAGGCGGTGGTGAATCTGTTGGATCTGATCGGGTTAGAACAGGAATTGTCTGAAATATTGGGCGTAAAAGTAGATCTGATTACCCGAAGATCGCTATCTTCACACATCGAGCCTTATGTGGATAAGGACCTAATTCGTATTTTATGATGAAGGACGACCTTGTCTACGTGCGGCATATCCAGGGAGTGTATTCAGAAGACTTTTGAATGCACAAATGCACTTTCCGAAGACCAGTTTCTGAAAAGCCGGATGGTATCCGATGCGGTGATCCGAAATTTTGAGATCATCGGCGAAGCATCAAGGAAGATCTCTCCTGATTTTAAGTCCGTTACCCGGATATCGAATGGAAGAAAATCGCGGGTATGAGGGACAAGTTAATCCACGATTATATCGGCGTTGACCTTGGGCGGTATGGGCGGTAGTGGTGGACATTCTACCGGTATTCGGGAAACAGATTGACGCTATGTTGAATAAGGAATAAGATCGACTATCAAAAAACGCCCCAAAAACCACCCCCACCCAAACAAAAACCACCTCCAACACCCAAGCAACCGACTTTCCCGAGTCCCGTCCGAACCGCGGCAGCCTTGAAATAAGCGCAACCCAGAAAGAAAATCCGTAAGCTCCAATTTAGGAACTATTAGCACGTGGAATACATCCTTTGGGGTGTCCCAAAGATGCAGATCTCGAACCATTTCATGGCTGATTTGCCTTTAATCGCGGATTTGGTGTTATAGATATGCAGCGCAGCATTATCCTAATCCTTGCTTATTTTATTTTGCAGCTCACTTGGTAAAAAGCCCGAATAAAATTTAAAATTCCTTATAAAGTGGCTTTGGTCGGAAAATCCGCATTTATAGGCTATTTCTGTAAGTGAATAATGTCCGAGCATCGTAATGCTTCGGTTTATTTTAAGTTTACGCATGTATTCGCCAAACGTAGATGAATAAAACACAGGGAAATATTTTGAGATGGTAACGGGATGTACCCCTGTTGCGGAAGACAGATCACTTAACGTTGGCTGCTTGTCCCAAAGATCATTCATCATTTCATTTACAATCAATATCCACGATGGGACTTTCTGCTTCTCTTTTTTTTGAACGCTGCCGAGGACACCGAGCAATAACATTTCCAGTGTAGAATGAGTAAAGGCATCCTTTGAGAGCAACTCTCTGTATATCTGGAGCATGATCATAGGTAAGTCAACATGCGTGTCGACCGCTTTTTGAAGAAGATGTTCCGGAATATCAAATTTCTTTAAAAAGCAATCTTCAACTTCTACATTAATATGGGTACTGGGTAGAACAGGGATGGTTTGATGGACTTCTCCGCTGTGATAAAAAGCAATACTTCCCGGGTGTCTTTCATAGGCGCTTTGATTTCGCTTCTCCCTGCTCCCGCCTTTCAGGACAAAACTAATGTGGGCGTTACAATGTGAGTGCATGCGCGCATCGCTTTCTTCAGAGGAGTAGCGGGCGGCAACTGCTATGATCCCCTCTGTTTTCAGTTCATCCGTGACCTGGCCTGAGTATTGTCCCGCAAGTAAGTTCTTGTATTCTGGTATTAGATCGTGCATCGCTTACGCTAATTTCATTCTATTTTAGAATAGCCAATTTACCGATTCTTGCTCTAAAGACAGCTTATGCAAATGAATATATCTATAAAGCGCCATTTAATTGCCGCCAGCTTTATTTTAGCCGGGTACGCAGCCAGCGGCCAGGGGGACCCGAAAATTTCCCAGGTAGAAAACAGCTTACTACCGTGGGTGCAATTGCAGGATAGCGCCGAACTCAAATATACGATCTATGACAGGATGAAATATCATCATGTGCCGGCTGTTTCGGTCGCCGTTATCGATGGGGGCAAAATAGCATGGGCGAAAGCCTATGGCCTGGCTGATGTCGAAAGTAATACGCCTGCCACAGAACAAACTCTTTTTCAGGCCGCGTCTATCAGTAAATCTGTTAATGCCGTTGGCGTAATGCGGCTTGTACAGGAAGGAAAATTATCGCTCGATCAGGATATCAGAGCCTATTTAAAAACATGGGAGTTCCCGGATAATGATTTCACAGCTAACAAGAAAATTACCTTGCAAAATTTGCTAAGTCATACGGGAGGCTTCAACGTTCACGGGTTCGATGGGTATAAAGCGGGCGATGACCTCCCCGATATCAATCAGATACTGAATGGAAGCATGCCAGCCAATAATGAAGCGGTAAAACCTGTTTTATATCCAAATACTAAATATCAATATTCTGGCGGTGGAACGGTTATTATCAGAAAGATCCTGGAAGATAACATCAGTAAAGAATATGTTTCACTGATGGACAGAGTAGTTTTCACTCCGTTAGAAATGAGAAACAGCACTTTTGCCCAACCGTTACCAAAGGAACTGCAAAAGGACGCTGCCACCGCCTACATTGGTGATGGTGATGCTATTAAAGGACGATGGCACATCTACCCTGAACTAGCCCCGGATGGATTGTGGACTACCCCGACCGATCTGGCAAAGCTTCTGTTAGCCATACAGGGCTCACTGCATCCCAAAGGGGAAAGCTTCCTTAATTACGCACTTGCTGAAAGAATGCTAACCCCCTACCTGGATTCAACTAAGTCGGCACTCGGATTTTTTGT
Organism: Anseongella ginsenosidimutans; assembly: GCF_008033235.1. GTDB lineage: Bacteria > Bacteroidota > Bacteroidia > Sphingobacteriales > Sphingobacteriaceae > Anseongella > Anseongella ginsenosidimutans. The sequence goes on along the minus strand of NZ_CP042432.1, from coordinate 1,447,788 downwards.
TCAGAAAAAGGGAGAAGAAAAATTTTTTCGGCACGATGGCGGCAATGAAGGTTTCAGCAGTGATGCCTATGCGAGTTTTGATTCAGGGAAAGGCGTGGTGGTCATGATCAACTCGGAGAATTATTTACTTATTGATGAGATCGTGAATAGTGTCGCAAGGGTATACGACTGGCCGAATTTCTACCAGCCGAAAATAAAAAAGCTGGCTTCGCTCACCGACTCTGTACTATTATCTTACTGCGGCGAATATTTTTTTGATAGCAATTCAAGCGTTATCGTAAGAAAAACAGGCAACCATCTTGAGATAAAAGGCAAAGGAGAAAAAAGGTGGGAGAAAATGTATCCTGTTTCTCAAACAAAGTTCTTTATAATGCCTAACCAGTTAGACTACGATTTTCTAAAAGGGGATTCGGAGCATATCAATATTTTACAATTATCCAATGGAAGGAGAACTCTTCAAGCGGTAAAGAAAGAATGATGAATGGAACCTATACATTGATACATTCTATACCTGAATCTCAAAAAATATCAGCACCTCCCTGACTTTCACGGGGCACCATAATGCCTTTCCTAATGATGGGCGAATACTTTTCGTTAGTAATAAGAGTAGGAATTCTCAAGGCGATTGGTGCCCGATCAAACCCGAAAGCGCAGGATTTAATGACCCCGCCCTGGTATTCAATATGAATGTCGCAAGCTTGGGCACACGACCAGCCGGCCTCGTAGCTCGGTTTCAGCTCGTCCAATGGAAGGCTCCGGACCTGCCTTACTAATCGCGCCAGCTGTTTAGCGTTTAACCGGCCATTCAGCTCTTTTTCTTCATGGGAATAGTACGATCCCAAAAAACGAATGCGCCCCAAACTGTCCACCTCCACCATTGTCCCGTAACCATCAAATGTGATCCGCTTTGGAAGTATCGCAAAAACTATTTTTCCTTTGCCTTTTCAAAAGCTGCTAAACAACTATCCAGCGATTTACCTTGTTTATAAATGCAGTCACAGAAAACTTCGCAAGCCGCGGGGTTTTGGCTTGAAGCATATTGATTTCTGCATTCGGCTTCGGAGTTGCCCGGCACAATCTCATATAAATAGGAAGTACCAATAATGATAAAGGCTAAGACGGTGATCGAACCTCCGAAAAACAGGAGTCGGATCCGTTTATTTAATGGTTTTTTTAAGACACGGGAATCTGTTTGGGGCTGAAATGGCAAAATCTGTTTTAACCGGTCATAGTTCCATATTAATAAAAACAAGCTTGCCAATACCATCATGGTATTAAGCCGGGTACCGTTAAAGCGGGTAGCATAAGTCAGCACACAAATATTGACGATGATCGGAAAATACATCAGGATACCAAGGAGGGAAGTTCTTGGGATCAGTAATAATATGGCTGTTAAGACTTGCACAATTCCAATAAAGGTGTAGTGATACCCGGTGAGATATAATGCATCGAAGTAATGCCCTAAGGGATTATTGGACGGCAAACCACTGGCGAAGCGTTCGCCCATGATCTTTACGAAGCCTGAAGGCAGAAAGCTTGCTGCCAGGGCGATGCGACAAAAGGTGGCAAACCGTTTAAACCATTTGTCAGACTTTGCTTCATAATATATTTCTTCAAGTTTGTTCATGACTTTATACGAGCCAATATTTTATTGAGAAGATAATGAAGAACTAATGCCATGGCTGTCCAGTAGCAAGCAAACGCGAAAACCAAAACCGGGGGCGCCGGGTCCGGATCTTTAGCTAAAAAGGACAATGGGCCTATTAAAACAAATTTGACAGGGTATAAAATAGTAGCCAAGGTACTCTTCCAGGCTATTGGTGATCCGGTTCCCGGGAACCAATCAGCATTTACAGGAAAGAGCCCTGCTTCGGGGCCCAATAGTGAATTAGAGATAAACTGAAAGACAAACGCGGAAGCAAGAAAAATCACGACAAATTTTGTTCTTGAGGTCTTCATATTGCCGAATTTACTTCAGTCGTAAAAGGACTTTGAAATACAGAGTTAAGCAGCGAACTGTGTATTTCAAAGTATGAAAAAAAATTATGGTAACTATTACCTGTTTGCCCTGGATCGCCTTCCTGGCTCTTCACCGGCTGTATGCGGTGAGTCCTGATATGCCCATGCAGGTGATGAAACAATGATTAAGGGGTATGTAAAAATGCTTTCGCTATTTTACATACCCCAAAAACCTCTGTTTATCCAAAGAATTCTTGCGGATATTGAACAGTACCTGTTACCCCGCTAAGCCCTTGTTCGACTAATTCTATCGCCATGCAGTTCTCTGAAGGAACGTCGAATGGTAGTTTAATATCGAAAGATGCTGCTTCTTTGTAGCCGAATCTTGGATAATAGTCAGCATGCCCTAATAAAACGGCCGATTTAAATTCAAGCGCTCTTGCCCTCTCATGCGACTTTGTTAACAAAAGACCTCCGATGCCGCGGTTCTGATATTCAGGAAGCACCGCAACAGGCGCTACTGCGAGGGAATCAAATTCTGCAGCTTCATTCCTGATCTTTATTTTGCTTAACAGAATGTAGCCTACGATCTTTTTCTCAAGCTCGGCAACCAGAGACAATTCAGGAATAAACGCCTGTGACTTTCGTAGTCGTTCCACAAGAAATTGTTCCTTGTGGTCCGTATGCTCTATGTTTTTAAATGCTGCTTCAATGAGTTTAAAAACATAAGATCTATCTTCCTGCGTTTCCTGGCGGATATAAAGTGGTGTTGACATTTTTTGTCTTTATTGAATATTGATATAAAATGATTTTAGCCGCCGGGGATGCCCGGCGTTTGTGATTCGTACTTAACCAGAAAGCATGCAGATAAGCTCAGGAGCGTACCGCATGTTAAGCAATCACACTATCTGAAAGGCGATATGGAGAGTTAGTAAATACCATGTGGGGCAAATATAAACATTTTTATAACCGGCCGCATGCATCAGGTCGTGTTCGCACCGTTACAATGTCGCTTTAAGGCCCGTTTCCGTTGTTCTTAAGCACCTACCTTTGGAGTATTGATAAACTAAAAACTGATCATCATGAGAAAGTTAAAATTACAGATGAACATGGCATTGGGCGACAAATGGGACGATGAAATGACAAATCTTAGCCTGGACAACCTTGTGAATGTGGACAACATATTGCTGGGAAGAAACACGGCGGAAGATTTTATTCCCTATTGGGACAACGTTGCAAAGAATCCCAAAGACGATTTTTACACGCTCGGGAAACTCTTAAGCGTATCCCCAAGGTTGTTTTCTCCAATAAGCTTAAAGCCAGCAAATGGGAAAATGCAACCATCGCCGGGGGCGATATCACAGAAGAAATAACGAACCTGAAAAAGAAGGACGGCAAGGACATCATTGTTTACGGCGGCGATTCATTTGTATCATCGCTCGTCCAACATGGATTAATTGACGAATTCTATCTCCTTTTGAACCCCATGGCCCTTGGCAACGGGAAAAGCGCCTTCAATCCCCTGGAGAACAATCAATTGCTGACACTTAAGAAGTCCAGCCCGTTTCCTTGCGGCACAGTTTTGCTATATTATACGAGATAGAAAAAGCTATAAAAAGCTATGCCGGTAAGCCTTAGGTGTCATTCCTACCAGCTGCCTGAACTTTTGATTGAAATGAGTTAAATGGTTATACCCCGATAAGTAACATACCTCGGAGATAGACATGTCGGAATCCATCAGCAATTTGCAGGCATGACCAATACGAACTTCAGTAATGAACTCAGAAAAATTCTTGTTCATTGATTTTTTGAAGAGCCGGCAAAAAGTAGCTGGCGATACATTTATCAGCTCAGATAACTCCTCAAGGGTAATCTTTTTATTAAAGTTCTCCAGGATATAGTCGTTAACCAGGGAAATCCTTTTAACTTCCTTTCGTTTTGACGTAGGCTGGTATCCCGGGCTGCTTAATATGGTATAGTCTTTCACGTTGCTCAGCGCATGCAGGATATCTAAAAAGCACATCATCTGATGAAAAGGATCCAGCATCCTTATCTGCTTTATTTTCTTCTTTATCTCATTCACATGGGGACCATCAAAGTGACACCCCAGGGATGCTCTGGAAAGCAGCTTTCGAATGCTGGCGTTTTGCGGGGTATTAAAAAAATCCTGTCCAAATGAATTTTCTCTGAAATGGATGCATACCGCACGGCTCCTTTCAGGATTATCTACGATCAGCGAGTGAGGCAGGTCGGGCCCTAATAAAAACATATCCTCTTCGTAAAAATTATGGATACTGTTGCCCACGATCCTTTTCCCCGAACAATTGTAAAGTACCGTTAATTCATAATCTTCATGGACCTTCAACACGGCCGGACCGGCGCTTACCAGGGAATTATAAACGGTAATATCGAACGAGATGCCCCTGGATGGATTAAACTGCTCAACTTGAATAGACCCCATGATATCATCTTTTTGATGCCTATAACTCCAATATAAATAAAATATTGATCAAATAGTGCTTTTTATTGACCAAATCACGTATCTCAATGGGCTTTCCCCGGGGTTACATTTGTATTAAAATTCCAAACCTAAGCTAAGGTGCTTTAATTTTAATGAACCAGTAATATGAAAAAAATTTACGATCGGGCGGAAGCTGCCAGGGACACAACGGTTTCCGCTTTTAGCTCAAAACAAGGGATAAGATGCCTCTTATTCTTCAGCCTTGCGGTCGTCGGCTTTTCAGCAACAGCTTCGCCTCCAGCCAGCAAGCCTTCCTTCGGGCCGCCCATGTCTTTGAATGTACAGGAAATGATCCGGGGTACCATCCTTGACACAGAAGGCAATCCCCTTCCCGGGGTCAATATTGTAGTGCAGGGAACCAATAGGGGGACTCAGTCGGACTTGGATGGCGCCTATATCCTGGAGGCCCGCACAGGCGATACATTGGTGTTCTCACACCTGGGCATGAAAACCGTTAATATAGCCGTGGGCGAAGATAAAACCATTGACCTGACAATGGAAGAAGATACCGATCGTCTGGATGAAGTCATTGTCATAGGGTATGGTTCGCAAAGTAAAGCCACTTTAACCGGGTCGGTAACAAACATAAAAGCAGCGGAGATCGCAGAGCTTTCGGCTTCTAATCTGACATCGTTACTTGCCGGACGGCTTTCCGGCGTACGCGTCAGCAGCGCTACGGGAACCCCCGGTGTTGCATCTAATTTAACGATCAGGAGCAGGGGGACATGGAATAATTCCGATCCCGTGTATGTTATTGACGGCATTGTTAAATCGAAATCTGATTTTGACGCGCTTGACATTAACGAAGTGGAGGAGGTCAGCGTGTTAAAGGACGCGGCCTCGGCTGCCATATACGGATCCAGGGCCGCGAACGGAGTAGTGCTGGTAAACACCAAAAAAGGGCATACGGGCAAGCCAATCATCACTTATACCGCAACTTTTGACACGGAAGAGCCTACCAAATTGCCGGAGATGATGTCAGGCGTTGATATTGCCCGCCTGGCCAATGTCGTCAGCGAAACCGAATGGTTTTCATGGAGTGAAGAAGATGTCGCCTGGCTGGAAACGGTGAATAATGGTTACGGCTACGACTATCTGAAAGAGGTATATAAAGACCCGGCAAGCAATCGCCACGCCGTGAGCATTTCCGGGGGAAACGAGCATGTCAGATATTATATGGGAGGAGCCATTTTCGGACAAACCGGCTTCCTTGACCCGCTGAAATTTGACAAACAGAACCTGCGAGCGAACCTGGAAGTCAACCTGAGCAGGAATTTGACGGCAAATGTAAACCTGGCCTTGAACAACAGCGAGCGGCAAAAGTTCAATTGGGCTTATGATTATGGCGATGATGCGTTGCCCGATTTATGGAAAAAGCTTCAAACCTGGCAGTTTTATCAGCCTATCTCAATAGATGGCAAGGCCCCTAACTTAGGATGGCTGGGCAACGTGGGTGAGCTGATCAACAATTCCGGCTATTGGAGAAACAGGATACAAGATCAAAGTGCCATACTAAGCTTAACCTACGAGATTCCGAAAGTCAAAGGATTATCGGCAAAGGTCACCTACGCCTACGACAAATCGGCGAGCAACTTAAAGATTTTTGAGAAGAAGCACGAACTGTACGATATCACCGGATATACTGAACACAATTTCTCTCAGGTACAATTGACCGGTACCACCGTGTTAAGTTCCGGTCCGTCCAGGGAGGGCATATATGAATCTGCAAATTTAGCAAGATCTTATCAATTCAACACCCAGCTGAATTACAAAAGGGTATTCGGAGACCATGCATTGGATGCATTACTGGTGTACGAACAGAGCGAAGGGTTCAGTAACGGCCTCTTCGGTCAGCGATATGATTTTCCGATTTTAGTCAGAGACCAGTGGAACCAGACAAGCGGCGCCGCGGAAGATTCGAGAGCCGGCGGGTCGGAAAGTGAAACGGCAAGGCTTTCTTATGTTGGACGGGTAAACTATGACTTTAAGTCAAAATACCTCTTTTCAGCTTCGTTCAGATACGACGGGTCAATCATTTTTAAACCGAGTGAGCGATGGGGATTTTTTCCTTCGGTTTCAGCCGGCTGGGTCATATCGGAGGAAGATTTTTTTGACATAGGATTTATAGAAAGACTTAAACTAAGAGCTTCTTACGGAACTGTCGGCAATGACCAGGTGGCCCCCTGGCGCTGGCAGGAACAGTACGTGGCTGCTAACGGCTTTTACTTTGGCGACACGCCTCGCGAAGTCAAAGGGATCCAATACGGCGGGATCACCAATCCTTACATGACCTGGGAAACTTCCGAGTCGGCGAATTTAGGCCTGGAATTAAACCTGACGAATAATCTCGGCATCGTTGTCGATATCTGGAACAAAAGAACGAAAGATATCCTGGGTTCCCAGCTGGATGAACT